>NZ_JBLWTL010000009.1:0-106037 GCF_048270095.1 Maricaulis sp.
CCTTGCGCACCATCGGGATCAGGGCGAGGGCCTGGCGGCCGGGTTCGCGTCGGGTCAGCAGGAAGAAGAAGAGGGCATAGAGCAGGATGAAGAGATTGAGCGCCGCGATCAGCACGCCGCCCCTACCGGCGCGAAGGCTCGAGACCAGGATGCGCCCGACCGATCCGGCCAGCGATCCGATCTGGGTCGCGATTGTGGCCTGATACTGGATCATTTCGTCGCGGAAGGGCAGCCAGGCGGGCAGGCTGTCGAGTCCGTTTGTCCGGATCAGCGTCACCTGTTCCTGCACCCAGGGCGTCACCATGGTGGTGACCTCGATCGCCTGCTCTGCCACGACGCCGAGCAGGATGGAGGCGGGGATGATAAAAGCCAGCACCGAGCCGGTGACGAGCAGGCCGGCAGCAATCCCCTTGCGTCCGCCCAGCTTGCCGCTGAGCCAGTCCTGCGGCGTCTGCAGGAAGAGGGTCAGCACGGCGGCCAGGAAGAGCGCAGCGAGATAATCGCGGATCATCCACAGGAAGATCCAGGAGATCACCAGCGCCAGAACGATAATGAAGCCCCGCTCGAGGGCAATTTTGCGGATCGGGGTCATGGGGCGTGGTGATCCTGTGCGCGGTGACGGTGAGGCATACTAGCGCGTCGGCTGGATTCGCCAAGAGTGGGCGCGGGCGTTCCCACCGAATTAGAGGGGGGAGAGTGAGCGCTTGGTGGCGGCTCGCTCGGGACCACAAACGGGCGAATGGATGCGCAGGATGGACCTCTCGCGATCGGAGGCAACAGCGTCAGATGAATTTTGAACGTTGCGAAGTGACGGCTTCAAGGAGCGGAAGGTTATTTGTGTGACGCTTCAGCGGGCCGGGGAGTGTCGGCGTCAAATCGGCTTGGTCCATAGCCTCCATTCTAGCGGGGTAGGGTAGCACTCCCATTTGCCCGGGTTGTAGTCAAAAACCGGCGGCGCGCACCAACTGGTTGGCGACGATTATCGAAGCTGCGGCTGCGAAACACCAAGTTACGATCCGGTACGTCCATACCGCGGGAGATGGCCCAATCGTCCTTACAGCTAGCGCGGGAAGCAAAAGAGTGAATGCAGTCATGCAAATATTCCCCGATGCTGACGCGGCAATAGACACCCAGTTGCCCTCCCGGAGAAATTCAGGACCCGATCCGTTCGCGAGCATGTCGACCGTCATGGCCGTAGAAGCAACAAGTGCAACGATATGAGTAGCTCGCGCGTTGCGCAGGGTTAGATGTGATTGCTTCGGTACGTTTAACCGCTCACTTTCGCGAAAGTTTAGGAATTGCGCAGCAAAGGTCGTGAGCATTATTGGGCGCCTGAGATTAGGGCGCTTGAGCGGATAAATGCATTGCGGTTCGAAATTCAACAGCCGTATTAATTTCGATGTGTGATCTGGGTTATCCGGCTCTAATTGATCCAGTAATTTCAAATCTTTTAGTAAATTTGGTGTGTATGACGACTTTGGCGGAATTGATATGTCTTCAACCACCATTGGACAAAGCGATTTCCCATCTTTAAAAAGGTCCGCTGTCAATTTAACTACATGGCCAGCATCGCCGAAATTCTCAAACTTAATCAATCTGTCTCTTGATAACTCGTCCGCATTCGGAACTGTAATTTGGACGTCCCACTTCCACCGTCGATTGAATGGTGGTGACGTCATGGAAAATTTCTTTCGGGCGCGTCGCGCCCGATCATCATCCCATTCGAGCATGTCCCGGCGCACGTCTCGGCGCGCGCGCCGGAGCTCGTCCCGGGCAGCTTGGCGTTGCCACTTCGCTTCAAGCTGTTCGCGTTTCTTCTCAGCGCGTAGCTTGTGCCCTCGCTCTCCCAAGACGCCCATCCAGATAAGAAAAACTACTATCCAGCCCATCTTCAATAGCCCTGCACGCCATTTTTCTAAGAGTGTTGTAAGATAGCTGAAGGGGCTAAGCCAATATAATATACATTATGCTGGTGTTGAGTGAGCACTAAATTTTGCATATTTTTCGTCGCCTGCCCCCCTCCTGTGTGGCTGGGCTCAACAATAGTTTACACGCCACACCAACTCATTGAAACAATTGACGCCACAAGCGTCGCAGTTTATAGCTTATCCGTGGAATTCACATAAAGAACGCTTAATACTTAATCTGTTGCTCAAGCGGCCTGTCACACTTTTCCTCTGAACTAGAAATATTATCTGACGACGCGCTCAGTCGTAGTGCCGGCTGGATCGAGCTCCAATATCCTTACCAGCTCTACCGCCTTCGGTGGGACCTCCTCCATCTAGGAACAGCCCCCCCCCCTTTACCCGTAAAGCCATTCCGGCAATCCCGTCGCCAGCCATGGCAATAACACCACCGCCCCGATCGCCAGGATCTGGATAATCACGAACGGGATGGCGCCGCGATAGATCGCGGCGGTTGTCACCGTCGGCGGGGCGACGCCGCGCAGGTAGAAGAGGGCGAAGCCGAAGGGCGGGGTGAGGAAGCTGGTCTGGAGATTCATCGCCATCAGCACGCCCAGCCAGACCGGGTCGATGCCCATCATCAGCAGGATGGGCGCGACGATCGGCACGACCACGAAGGTGATCTCGATGAAGTCGAGGAAGAAGCCGAGCAGGAACATCACCAGCATCACCACGGCCAGCGCGCCATACTTGCCGCCGGGCACGGCGGCGAGGGCGTGCTGGACCACCACATCGCCGCCAAGCTCGCGGAAGATGAGCGAGAACAGGGCGGCGCCGATCAGGATGACGAAGACCATGGCCGAGATATTGGCGGTTGAGGCCATGACATCATCGAGCACGCCGGAGCGTTTCAGGCGCACAAGGCTGAGCGCGGCACCGATCACGGTGATGACGACCAGCACGAAGGCGAGCAGTGTGGCGGCGGGCCCGAGATCGGCGACATAGAGCCGTCGTTCGCCGCCGATATTGGCCAACAACACCAGGGCAAACAGGCCGAGCAGCGCGGCCAGGCCGGCAAAGGCGACCAATTGCCCTGCCAACGGGTTTTTCGCGGCGCCGGCATTGCGGGCTCCTGCAATGAAGGTCGCGCCGACCGCGCCGACACCGGCGGCTTCCGTTGGCGTGGCGACCCCGGTCAGGATCGAGCCGAGTACGGCAGTCATCAGCGCCAGCGGCGGCAGCAGGGCGTGCAGGAGCTGGCCCCAATCAGTGGCGCCTTCGCTGGCCGGAGCGGCGGGCGCGTCCTTGGGGCGGAAGATGGCGATGCCGACCTGGTAGAGAATATACATCCCGACCAGCAAAATGCCCGGGATCAGCGCGCCGGCGAAGAGATCGCCGACGGAGACGATGTCGGGCGAGAAAATACCCTGCGAGCGTTGCGCTTCCTGATAGGCATTGGAGATCTGGTCGCCGAGCAGGACCAGTACGATGGAGGGCGGGATGATCTGGCCCAGCGTGCCGGAGGCGGCAATCGATCCGGCGGCAAGCTCCGGCGAATAGCCGCGCTTGAGCATGGTTGGCAGCGACAAAAGCCCCATCGTCACCACGGTGGCGCCGACAATCCCGGTCGAGGCGGCCAGCAGGGCGCCGACAATGATCACCGAAATACCCAGACCGCCCCGCATACTGCCGAACAGGGCGCCCATGGCTTCGAGCAATTCCTCGGCGATGCGCGATTTTTCCAGCATCACGCCCATGAAGACGAAGAGCGGCACGGCAACGAGGATGGAGCGGTCGACCTCCATCAGATTGCCGTAAATGCGCTGCGGGAAGGCGCGCAAATGCACCGGGTCAAACAGGTCCAGCGCCAGGCCGAGCAGGGCAAAGCCCAGCGCCACACCGGCCAGGGTGAAGGCGACCGGATACCCGCGCAGCAGGGCGGCAAAGGCGGCCAGGAACATCAAGAAGGGCAGGGCTTCGATGAAGAGGCTCATCTCACAACTCCCCGGCACTGGCATTGGCCGGCGTGTCCGGCGCCTTGTCGCCGGCAATCGTCAGCGCAGCGCGCGCGGCCATGGAGATGCCTTGCAAAATCATCAGCACCGCGAACAGGGGAATGGCGGTTTTCAGGGCAAAGACGAGCGGCAGGCCGTCGGCCTCGCGCGAGCGTTCCAGGATACGCCAGGTGGAATTCATATAGCCGGTCGAGGTCCACAGAATGAGGATATTCATCGGGATCAGCGCCAGATAGGTGCCGATCAGATCGACCCAGGCTTTGCCGCGCTCATCCATCTTGGCGTAGAAAATATCAACGCGGACATGGCCATTGGCCAGCAGGGTCGAGGCCGAGGCGAACAGGAAGAGGAAGGCGTGCATATAGATCACGCTCTCGGCCAGCTTGGTCGAGGCATAGCCGAACACATAGCGCTGCACGACGACAGTCGCGGTGGCAATCACCAGGCCCAGGGCAAACCAGCGCGCGGCCCCGCCAATGCTGGAACTGACCGTGTCGATGAGGCTGATCGCGCGGCGCAGGCCGCCGGTCAGGGCGCCGGGCAGGGCCATGAAACGGCCCGCCAGCGCGGCCAGGAGCGGGATCAGCAGAAGCGGCCAGCCGATCCGGCCCAGCAGGCCCAGCCCGCTTCCGGCAGTATGGGCGCTGCTGGCCAGATGATCGGCGGACCATGCGGCGACGCCGCCGCCCGTGAGGATATCGACCAGGGTCAGCGCCAGCACCAGGGCCCCCAGGGTCAGGATGAGTCTATCGCCCGCCCGCATCATGCCTAGCCGCCCAGCACGCGTTCGCGCTGCGCCATATAGGGCATTTCGGAAATCCGGTCCCAGCTGCGCATCGAATTGCGGGCGCCGAGATAGCTGTCATAGACCCGCCGTGTCATCGCATCGCTATTGCCGGTATCGGCGACAACCTGTTCGGAAATCGTGCCGATCCGGTCCCAGATCGCGTCGCTGAAGGCGCGCAATTGCACGCCATGCTGATTGACCAGAACATCGAGGGCGAGGGCGTTTTGATACTGGAATTCGGCGAGACACTGATTATTCGCCGCCCAGCAGGCCTGTTTCAGGATTGCCTTGTGGTCCGCGTCGAGGCCATTCCAGACATCGAGATTAATCCCGACCGCCAGGCTCGAACCGGGTTCGTGGAAGCCCGGGCCATAATAATAGGGCGCTTCGCGATAGAAGCCGAAGGCAAGGTCATTCCAGGGGCCGACCCATTCGGTCGCGTCGATGGCGCCCGATTGCAGCGCCGGATAGATCTCGCCGCCTGACAGGGTAACGGCCGCCGCGCCCAGTTCGCGCAAGACTGATCCGCCCAGGCCGGGCATGCGCATGCGCAGGCCGCGGAAATCCTCCAGCGTGTTGATCTCGCGCTTGAACCAGCCCGCCATCTGATGACCGGAATTGCCGGCCTGGAAGGGCTTGATGTTGAACTGGGCCGACAGCTCGTCCCACAGGGCCTGACCGCCGCCAAACTCGACCCAGCCCATGATTTCCGAAGCCGTCATGCCCATCGGCACGGCGGTGAAGAAATTGAAGGCTTGCGACTTGCCCTGCCAGTAATATTCGGCGCCGTGATACATGTCGGCCGTGCCTTCGGAGACCGCATCGAAGGCCTCGAAAGCGCTGACCAATTCGCCGGCGGCATAGACGCGAACGTCGAGCGAGCCGCCCGAGGCGGCATTGGCGAAGGCGGCAACATTATTGGCTGCGGTACCGAGGCCGGGGAAATTGGCTGGCCAGGTCGTGACCATGCGCAATTGCTTGACGCCGCGCAGAATGGCGGGTGAAGCCGGTGACCCGGATTGGGTGTTGCTTGACGTGCTGTCACCGCAAGCCGTGGCTACCGTGGCCGCGGCGATACTCGCACCGCTGAGAAATGTGCGTCGATCCATGCTGGTCTCCCCCAAGAGCGCGTCAGTCGTGTCGCGGATTGCAGTCTATGTCGTCCTCATCGTCGAATTCCAGCTCGGCATGCGGCTGCCACCCGGCGGGGGTCAGCACTTGCAGGGGCTGGAATTCGGCCTTGTACGCCATTTTGCGGCTGCCGCGTACCCAATAGCCCAGATAGACGAAGGGCAGGCCGGCGAGTTCTGCCTGGCGGATCGCGTCGAGGATCATATAGGCGCCCAGGCTGCGGCGCTCTGCCTCCGGTTCGAAGAAGCTGTAGATCATCGAAATTCCGTCACGCAGCACGTCTGTGAGGACGGCCGCGATCAGGTCGCCCTCACGATCGCGATATTCGGTGACATGCGTGCGCTGGGCACCATCCTCGACCATCATCACGTATTCGCTGAACGACATGCCCGCCATATCGCCGTCGTGATGGCGGCTGTCGAGATAGCGGTCGAGCAGTTCATATTGCTCAAGCGTGGCGCCAACCGCGTCCGTGGAGACCCGCAAATCGCTGTTGCGTGACAGGATTTTCCGCCAGCGCCGCTTCCAGTTGAAATGCCCGACATCAATGCGCGAGGAGCGGCAGGCATCGCATTTCTCACAGGCGGGGCGATAGAGCACCGCCTGGCTGCGGCGAAACCCGGCATGGGTGAGGGCGTCATTGAGGGCCGGGCCCTCGCCGACCTCGATGCGCGTGAACACCTTGCGCTCCATCCGGTCCGGCAAATAGGGGCAGGGCGCGGAGGTGGTCAGGAAGAAGGGGATTTGCTGGGTGGCAAACGGGTGGGTCACGTTCTCGCCTTGGGTTGATTCAGGTCAGGTGTTCAGCTCACTGCCAGAAGCGCGCTCAAGCCCCACCGAGCGCGAAATGCAGGGCAATATAGGCCGTATATCCGACCCAAAACAAGAGGATAAGTGGCGTGCCGGCGCGCAGATAGTCGACGAAGCGGTAATGTCCGGGCCCCATCACCAGCAGATTGGTCTGATAGCCGATCGGCGTTGCGAAGGAGGTATTGGCGGCCAGCAGGACGGTCATCGCGAACAGGGTCGGGTCCAGCCCCATCTGATTGGCGGCGCCGATGGCGATCGGTGTAAACAGGATGGCGGTGGCGCTGTTGGACAGGACATTGGTCAGGATGGCGACCAGAATGAACATGGCCGACATCAGCACCACCGGACCGAAGGGCGAGAAGGCTGAAACGACGCCCAGCGCCAGCAGGTCAGCCGCGCCGGTGGCCTGCATCGCCGTGCCCAGCGCGATGGCCGAACCGATCAGAAGATAGACCCGCATGTCCACAGCGCGCGCCGCCTGGCGTGTATTGAGGCAGCCACCGGCGATCATCGCGACGGCGCCGAGGAAGGAGGCGACCGCAATCGGCATGGCGCCGGTCGCGGCAAACAGGACGACGCCAGCGAAAATCGCCCGCGCAATATTGGCGCGGCGCGGGTCGGCCAGGGCGGTCGAGGACCATTCCATCAACAAGAGGTCGCGATCGGCCCGCATGGAGCGCATCGAATTGGAGGTCCCGAACAACAGCAGGGTATCACCGGCTTCGAGCCGGATCTCGCCCATGCGCGAGCGGATCATGCGGCTGCGGCGCTGAATCCCCAGCACGACACAGCCGGTGGAATGGCGAAAGCCGATCTGGGCAATGGTGCGGCCGATCAGGCGCGAACCGGGCGCGACGACGGCCTCGGTCATTTTCAATTGATCGCCCGGGCTGGGCTCATCGCCTGGACCGGCCGTCTGCAGCAGGCCGCGCATGAAGTCGGCATTCTTCGACAATAGCGCGGTCAGGGTCTGGCGGGTTGTCGCGACGATGACCAGATCTCCGGTCCGCAATTCAATCTGGTCGAAGGGTGGCAGCAGGGCGTGCTCGCCGCGCTGGATCATCCGCACCGTCATGTCGGGCAGGTCGACGAACATGCCGGCGACCGGCTTTTTGCCGACCAGGGGGTGATCGCTGGTGACGTCGAGCTGGGCGATGAATTGGCGGCCCCCCGCACCGGCCAGTTCCTCTTCCATGGAGGAATGGTCTGGCAGGAGTCTGGGCAGGATAAACATCACGTAGACGATGCCGATCGCGGCGAGAAAGAGGCCGGGCGCGGTCGGCGCGAAAAAGCCGAGATGGATGCCCGATGTCGACATCAGCGAATCGGCCACCAGGAGATTGGTCGAGGAACCGATCAGCGTCGTCATGCCGGCGAATATGCAGATATAGCTCAGCGGGATCATGAGTTTGGACGGGCTTTGCTCCATCCGCTTGGCGATGGCGCCAAGGATCGGCACGAACATCACCACGACCGGCGTGTTGTTGATGAAGGCGCTGATCACGAAGACGAAGGCGAACATGCCCAGCAGCGTCGCCTTGGGGTATTGATCGAAGGAGCGCAGCAGGGCCTGGGTCGGGCCTTCCATCGCGCCGGTCTGGAAAATGCCCTGGCCGACGATCAGCAGCGCCATGATGGTGATCAAGGCCGGGTTGGCGAAGCCGGCCAACAGGACGCTGACCGTGGGATTATCGCTTTCGAGCGGGAAAATATGGAAGAAAACCAGCAGGATCGCGACGATTGCCGCGGACACCATTTCAATGGCGAAGCGTTCCCAGCAATAGAAAACGATGGCGATGCACAGGCCGCCCAATACGGCCCACATCTGCCAATCATCTACAGACGTTATTTCCGGCATATTTTCGATTCAGGAAGCATCGGGCCCGATCTGGCCCTGATGCAAGGCTAGCATATGCCCCGCGCGCTTGCGAAGCCCTTTTGGTGCAAGCCGCTACCATCCGCATGCAGAAGACTGCCTCAGGGATCAGAGTTCGTGACCGGCCGGCAGGATTGGCGCTTCGCGCAGCAGGACGATCGAGATGCGGCGATTGCCGGGCATGAAGGGGTCATCGGGATAGAGCGGCTCAGAGCCGGCCTTGCCGCGCACTTCATAGATGCGGTCATCGCTGATACCGGCTTCCTGGACGACGCCCCGTGCCGCATTGGCGCGGTCAGCCGAGAGGTTCCAGTTGGTATAATTGCCGCTGCCGGTTGGCCCCGAATCCGTATGTCCGGAGATGGAAAGCCGGTTGGGCAGGCGTTCCGCGATGCCGGCGATGGCGTTGAGCAGGGTGACGGCCCGCGGATTGGGTTCGGCAGCACCCGGCGCGAACATCGGCCGGCCCTCCTGGTCGATCAGCTGGATCCGCAATCCTTCCGGGGTGATATCCATGATGACATGGTTGGACAGTTCGGCCAGTTCCGGCATGGACTGCATCGCCTGGCGCAAGGACATCGCCGCGCTCTGGAACATGGCGTCCTCGCGGCGCTGTTGCGCCTGCGCCATGGCGGACTGGGTTACATCCGGCGAGTCGGTGGATTCCGACGTCGAGGCCGGTGTGGCCTGTTCACTGTCATCGCTGTCCTGGGGCACGGTTGGCGCCAGTCGGCGCACCATGGACGCATCGCCATTGCCCTGCACGCCGTCCTGGCCGGGCGTGGTGCCGCCGAAGGGCTGGCCGGAACCGGAGGTCGAGGGGCTGACGCTGGCCGGGGCGAAATAGTCGGCAATGCCGCGTTTTTGTTCCGGTGTGGTGGTGTTGATCAGCCACATCAGCAGGAAGAAGGCCATCATCGCGGTCACGAAATCGGCATAGGCGACCTTCCAGGCGCCGCCATGGTGTCCGCCTGCGACCTTGGTGATCTTCTTGATGATGATCGGCCTGTCATTCGCCGCCATGTCTACCCACCTTGTTTAATCTCACCCAACTCCTGTAGACCGTTAACGTTAAGGGCAGGTTTCGAGCCGGATTGCGAAGGGAAGACCTTGATTGATAACCGCGCATTCCGTGACGCACTGGGGTGTTACCCGACCGGGGTGACCATTGTGTCGACCTATTCCGGCGGCGCGGCCCTGGGCATGACCGTCAATTCCTTTGCCTCGGTCTCGCTCGATCCGCCGCTGGTGCTGTGGTCGATCGAACGCTCGACGCACCGCTATGACCTGCTGCGCAATGCCCGCGACTACGTGATCAATATCCTCGCCCATGATCAGCGCGAAATGGCCGAGGCCTGCGCCCAGGAAGCGGATCTCGCTCTGTGCGGTGCAAGCTGGACCGGCGATGTCGCGCCCATGATTGACGGCGCCGTCGCGCGGCTGGTCTGCCGCCAGCATGCCGTCCATGCCGGCGGGGACCACGACATCATCATCGGCGAGGTGATCGCCCTTGATACGCCGCGGACCGTAGCTTCGCTGGTCTTCGTGCGCGGCGGTTACGGCGAGGCGGGCTGAAGCCGCAGCCGCCGGGCACCGTCCGGCATCGTGTCCGGCGTCCAGTCGGTACGCACCTGGAAATACTCGCCCCGGCCCCAAAGCGGCGCCAGATCGGCATAATGGCGCGACAGCACATTGCCCGACTGGCCGGTGGTGATCATGAAGCGTGAATTATCCAGATCCGACAAATCATACAGCGAGCGGTAGGACGCGCCGTGGGTCACGGCATAGCCGGGCTGGCGGAAGGAGAAGGGCGCGACATTGACCGTCGATCCGTCGCCGGGCACCGGAGTGGTGATGGTGAACCAGTCCTTCAGGATCGGGAAGCTGGAAAACGGCGTGTGGTCGCTGCGCGCAAAATGCACATCACCCCATTGCCAGGATGCGATATCGCGCCCCTGGGAGGCCACCGTATTGGCGATGGCATCGTCGAGCGAGGCGCCGAGCAGATCATGGCAGGTCTCGACATCCCCGGTCAGCGTATCGTCGCACCAATGGCTCAGATCGCCGGTCAGGACATCCATCATGAAGACCCGGCGGTCGGCATACCAGCGATTGAATTGCGTCCCGAGTTCGTCGGCATAGACGCGCCGTTGCAGCTCCACCATCCAGGCTGAATAGATCAGCGGTTCGGGCCGGTCGACGGCCATGTCGGCATCCCAGTCCTGCAACAGGGCGAGGGCGTCCTGCCCGGCCGTCGTCAGGGGTTCCGCGCCCAGCAGGACCGGCAGGATGCGCAGTGCCATGTCGGAGACCGTATCGACTTGCAGCGCCTGCAGGCTGTCGAGATCGTGGCGCGGCTGCGCTTCAATACCGTGATAAATCCGGCGAATGCGGCTGACGCCATACCATTCGCTCGACAGGTAGTGAGGGTAATTGTCCGGGACAATCATGTTGTTGGCGGTGGCGATGAAGCCGCGCCCGGGATTGCGCGTGTGCGGCAGTTCATCGAAGGGAATGGTCGAGACCCACGCGCCGGCGGCGTCACGAACCGGGATCCGGGCCGGGGCGTAGAAGCCGATATCGCCATCGGTGGCGGCAAACACCATGCTTTGCTGCGGCGCGACGAAACTGCGGACCGCATCCACGAAATCATCCCAGCCGCGACCGCCGGCGATCGCCATGCCGACGCCGGGCGTGCCGTCATCAGCTTCGTCCAGCATCCATTGCAGGGCGAAGAAATCGGCACCTTCGGGCAGGGCATAGTCGAAATGCTCAGGGTCGAGCACCGGGCCGGTTGCGGTTTCGCGGCGCGTGATGGTGACATCGTCGCCAAAACGGACCTCGATGGTCTCATCGCGCGTCCCGGTCACATCGGCCTGGGTCACCGGATGCAGGTCACCGACATCGGGCCCGGTATTGGTGAAGCCCCAGGCGATATGGTCATTGCGTCCCAGCGTCACGAAGGGCGTGCCGGGCAGGGTGGCGCCCACGGTTGAGCCTTGCGGCGTGGTCACGCGGGCCAGATACCAGATATCCGGCGCCCGCAGGCCCAGATGCGGGTCATTCGCCAGGATCGGGGCACCGGTCGTGGTGCGGCTCGCGGCGAGGACCCAGTTATTGGAGCCGTCGCGGCCCGGGTCTTCCGGGCCAATGGCGGGCGGCGGGCTCTCGATTGCCGCAGGTGCGGACGCATCCGTCAGGCCGAGATCGGCCATGCTCAGCGAACGCGGCGCATCGGCGGGGTAGCGGCCAATGAATTCCTCGGTGCGCTCGGCGCCCAGCGCGGCTTCGAGCGCGGTGCGGGCCGGTTCCTGGAAGGCATTGCCAAACAGGTCAAGCGCGATCGCCTTGAAGACGGTGACGGTATCGGCAGGGGTCCAGGGCTCCGGCGCGACCATCAGGATCTGGTATTCCGGTGGGGCGACATAGCCCGGCGCGGTGATGACGGCGTTGACGCCATCGCTGTAGGCCTGCAGCGCGAGCTGCACGTCGTCGGGCAGATTGCCGACCGTTTCCTCGGCGACACGGGCCAGTCCCATGGTCCGGAAGAAAATGTCGGTATCCAGCGCATCGGGTCCGAGAATTTCGGCGAGCCGGCCGCGAATCGCCCGGCGGGTGATCTCCATCTGCCACATCCGGTCCTGGGCGTGCGCCGTGCCGAGGGCGAAATAGGCGTCGTGGGAATTGCCGGCAAAAATATGGGGCACACCATAGCGGTCGCGCACGATGTCGGTGGGGGCGTCCAGTCCCGCCAGTTCAAGCGTGCCGCTGGTCTGTGGCAGCGAGGCGTAGAGCCGGTTGGCGAAGACCAGCGCAAAGACGGCGATCGCCGCGACAAGAAGGCCGGCAGCGATGCCGCCGATGCGCAATACGGATTTGATCATGATGACTTGCTCCCCTGTGCGCGGGAGACTAGCAAGGGGACAGTCGAATTGGGAGTGGTCAATGGCACGGTGCGCATTTTTGGGTCTTGGCGTGATGGGCTTTCCGATGGCGGGCCATCTGGTGAAGGCCGGGCATGAGGTCAGTGTCTGGAACCGGACTGCTGCCAAGGCGGACGCCTGGGCGCAGCGCCATTCAGGACAGGCCGCAACGACACCGCAGGCGGCCGTCGCAGGCGCGGATTTCGTCTTCTTCTGCCTCGGCGATGATCCCGATGTGCGCATTGTCGCCGGGCAGGTGATTCCGGCCATGCAGCGCGGCGCCATTCTGGTGGATCATACGACTGCGTCCGCGGAACTGGCGCGCGAGCTTGATGAGCAGGCGCGTGCCGCCGGCATCGGCTTTGTCGATGCGCCGGTATCGGGTGGCCAGGCCGGCGCCGAGAACGGGCAATTGACCATTATGTGTGGCGGCAGCGAGGCCGATTTCGCGCGCGCTGAACCTGTGATGGATGCCTATGCCAAGGCGGCCTCGCTGATTGGCCCGGCCGGTTCGGGACAATTGGCCAAAATGGTCAATCAGATCTGCATCGCCGGCATTGTCCAGGGCCTGTCGGAAGGTCTTAATTTCGCCAAGCGTGCGGGGCTGGATCCGGCCAAGGTGATCGGTGCGATTTCCAAGGGGGCGGCCCAGTCCTGGCAGATGGAAAACCGCTGGGAGACGATGGTCGCAGGCAAATTCGATTATGGCTTTGCCGTTGACTGGATGCGCAAGGATTTGCGCATCACGCTCGATGAGGCGGGCCGTAATGGCGCTGAACTCCCGGTGACCGGCATGGTCGATCAATTCTACGCCGAAATCCAGGACGCGGGCGGCAGCCGCTGGGACACGTCGAGCCTGATTTTCCGTCTCGATTTCCCGGGAAAGGGCTGACGCCATGCGTCTGTTTGAACTCAGCATGGACGATGGCGACCGGGTCGGGCCTGTGCATCAGGCCGTGCTCGCGACCAATCCGCTCGATTGCAGCCTGACCGATGTCGATAGCGGCGGACGGCGGCTGATGCGTATGGTGTTCAGTGAAGGCGACGGCCAGAAGGCCCTCGACACGATTTCCACCATGCTGGAGCATCAGGAGGGCTGGCGCCTGGTGGTCTTGCCGGTCGAGGCCAGCCTGCCGAAGCTTGAGGCCGAACCCGATCCCGAGGCGAAGAAGAAAATCCGCACGGTCGCGCTGCGCGAGGAGATCTATCAGGACATCCAGGCCGGCACCAAGCTTGATCGCGATTTTCTGATTCTGACCATGCTCTCCACCATCGTGGTGGTATTCGGGCTGGCCGCCGACAATGTCGCCGCCGTGATCGGCGCGATGGTGATTGCGCCGCTGCTCGGGCCGATTCTGGCCTTCGCACTCGGATCCGCCCTGGGTGATTTCGAACTGATGAGCAAGGCGACCCGCACGGCGCTGTCGGGGCTTTTCCTCGGCATGGCAATCTCGGTCGTTATCGGTCTCGTCTTCGACGTCAATCTCGGCTCGGCCGAACTGACCAATCGCACGATTGTCGGGCTGGATTCGACGGCCCTGGCGCTGGCCTCCGGTGCTGCCGCCGCGCTGTCCATCGTGGCCGGCCTGCCCTCGACCCTGGTCGGGGTCATGGTTGCCGTCGCGCTTTTGCCACCGGCGGCATCGACCGGCTTGTTTGCCGGTTCCGGTGAGTGGGCGCTCGCCGGCCGCGCCGGGCTCTTGCTGATGATCAATATCGTCAGCGTCAATCTGGCGGCCTTGCTGGTCTTTTTCTTCAAGGGTGTGCGTCCGCGCACCTGGCTGGAACGCCGCTCGGCCAAGCGCTCGGTTTATATCAATGCTGCCGTCTGGGCGGTGCTGATCGTAGCGCTGACTGCGGTGGCGGTCTATCTGACCGTGCCGGGCGTGCCGGAAGTGCCCGGTGTGCCGCGGCCATGAAGGGCGAAGAGATGACACCAACGAGCAAAACGGACGCAAACGGCCTGATCCGCACAGATCCGATGGCGATGGAGGTCTGGAAACGGTTGACGAAGGGGTTCGCGACCTGGCGGCTGTTGCTGGTGGCCGGCTTCACCCGGCGTGGGCTCCACCATTTCGGCAATGACCATCTGACGCCGCTCAACAGGGCGGGCCACTGGAAGATCGGTCTCGGACTGCTCGGTGGCCTGAGCGAAGCCCAGATCGATTTTCTCACGACCTATGCCGAGTTGAATGCCAGCCGGGTGGACCGGTCGTTCCGGACCTACGCCTTGCTGTTGGTGACCCTGCCGGTCGGTGCGACCATCGGGATCAACGAGATCGACCGGGATATCTGGGACCGGCTGGGTTTCAGCCAGATCGAGTCGGTGATCGCTATTTTGGGACTGTGGGCCATCGCGGTCGGGATTTTGATGGCCGCCGCCTGGCGGGCGCGGGATCTCGCCGATCTGCTGGTGTTCGAGCAGGCCCGGCGCGAGCTGATGCGCGCGCAGCAGACCGCAACGCCATGAATGTCGGCTCGATCTTCCTGATCCTCGATTTTGCCGGGATCGGCTTCTTCGCTTTTTCCGGCGGCATGCTGGCGGCGCGCAAATCGCTTGATCCATTTGGTGCCGCGATCCTCGGGGCCGTCGCCGGCATGGGCGGCGGGACTTTGCGGGACGTATTATTGGGTGAATTGCCGGTCTACTGGATCGTTGAGCCCAAATATCTCTGGATCGCGCTGGGCGGCGCCTTGCTGGGCTATTTCCTGGCCCCCGGTGCGCAATGGCTGGCGACACGTCGCATCGTCCTGATCTGGGCTGATGCGATCGGCTTGGCGGTGTTCTGTGTCCTGGGCGCCCGTGCGGGCCTTGATGCCGGTGCCCACTGGACGATTGCGCTCCTGACCGGGGTGATGAGCGCCGCCTTTGGCGGGTTGTTGCGCGATATCATCGTCAATGATGTGCCGCTGGTCCTGCGCGAGGATATCTATGCGCTCGCGGCCCTGGCTGGCGCGGCCGCCTTCGTGGCGGGCATGGCGCTCGGCCTCGATCCCAGCTGGGTGACAATCGGCTCCGCCGTGCTTGCCTTCGTCCTGCGCGGCTGTGCGATTCAGTTCAAATGGTCCCTGCCGGCGATCACACTTGGCGATTAATCGCCCTGACGGGAAATGACCCGGCGCCACCTCGCAGTGACGCCGGGCCCCTCAATCTAGTCGTTTCGCTGCTTGGTCATGCGCACCATCGCGATCCCGTAATCGGGGTCGGTGAAGCTCTCCTGCATCACCCAGCCATGCTTGGTGTAGAAGTCGATCGCTTGCCGGTTATCCCGGAAGCTTTCGAGGCTGATCACCTCATGATCCGCGAACAGCATGGTCTCCGCCTCGGACAGGAGGGCTGAACCGACGCCGCTGCGATGGCGATCAATTGTCACCATCATCAGATCGACCGTATTGCCGCGCAGGGCGCAGGCGCCGATCACCTCGCCATCAGCCACGGCGACGCGCGTAAAGGCATTGCGGTCGGTATAGTATTGCGGCACCGCGCCCGAGGCGATGTAGCCCTCCACCATAATGGCCCCGATCACGTCGGGATATTTGACCCGGATCGTCCGGTAGGAGAGGGCGGTGAGGGGCTCGACATCGTCCAGCGTGGCGGGACGAAGTAGAATAATTCTGTTGTTTTTCAATGGTCTGTTCCTGAAATAGAAAAGCGATCCGCGCCGGCATGGCCGGGCGGAGTGGGGTTTTCAAACCAGCCCGCTGCATCAGCGGGCTGTATCAGGACTCAAGTATGAGGCGCATAAACGCTCCGATTGGATGAGGGGGCACGCTAGGTTTGGGCGACGACCCGGTCAAGGGGCCGGGCGAATGAAAAGAGCTCCGGACCAGGGCCCGAAGCTCTTCATCGTCATGGGATTGACGGTGTCGGCGGCTATTCGCTCGACATGCCGGGAATGAGGCGTTCCGCGGTGGCCATCACAATCACCATCAGGGATGCCGCCGAGAGCACGGCGCCGTAATTACTGAAGATCGCGGTCAGATAGGCACCGACCGCCGGGATTGGTCCCAGCGCGCTGGCACCGCCGACGGCGAGGAAGATGGCGGCCAGGATGACGGCGCGGCGATGGTCGCCCTTGATGAAGAAGCCGCAGGCGAGGCCGAGTATGGCGAGGACGAGGCCTGCCATTTCAAAAGTGAAGAATGCGAAAGCAATCGCGACAAGGGCCGAGATGGCCCAGATGATTTTGTCCAGTGACATGAGATTCTCCCCAGGGTGTTTATTGGAAAACTACGCACTTGAACCACAACATAGGCCTGACGTTACGCCCGATACTGATCTGGGTGCAAGCATAAATCATCAACATGTAGTGGAATGCTACGGGACGCTCTCAAGATGTGGCGTTGACCTTTGGGTCAGCCCTGGGTTTCGGCCGGTCGCACGAGCGCGGGATTCATGGCGCGCAAGGCGAGCCAGGCACAGGCGGTGATCAGCCCGGCCAGTCCGGCGAGAAAAGCGGGCAGGGGCCAGTGCGTCGACACGTGCATCGCTACGGGAATGCTCACCAGGGCAAGGCCCAGGCTGATTAGCAGGCCCGGGCCGATGGCCCAGCGCAGCCGGCTGCCGCAATGCGGGCAATTGAAGTGGCCGCCGGTATTGGCCGTCGCGATTTCCCTGCCGGGGAGATCGACGGCGCAGGCCGGACAGGTCTTCTTCAGGCCCAGTTGTGACAACATGCGAGCCTCCGCTGGCAATACATTGAAAGCTTGCGCTCCAGTCATGGGCGCGTCAAGGGTGTATCTCTAGGTGGAGGCGTCGGCCAGCGCGCCTTCCAGATCCGCCAGCAAATCCTCGGCGCGTTCCAGCCCGACCGAGACGCGCACCAGATCGTTCGGCGTCGGGCTGGCCGGGCCTTCAATCGGTTTGCGATGCTCGATCAGGCTCTCGACGCCGCCCACCGACGTGGCCTGGATGAAGAGCCTGGTGCGTGAGGCCAGCTTGCGGGCTGCTTCATGCCCGCCCTTGAGCCGCAGGGAGAACAGGCCGCCAAAACCGCCCGTCATCTGGCGTGCGGCGATGGCATGGCCCGGATGGCTGGGCAGGCCCGGATAGAGCACCGCGCTGAGAGCCGGGTGGCCGGTCAGCTTTTCGGCGAGGAATAATGCCGTCTCGCTCTGGCGCTCAAAGCGGACCCAGAGCGTGCGCAAGCCGCGCAGCATCAGCCAGGTCTCGAAGGCGCCGGGGATGGCGCCGGTGCGGGTGTGGATCTCGGTGATCTCGGCCCAGCGATCATTCAGCTCGCGCGTCGCCAATACGCCAGCCAGCACATCGGAATGGCCATTGAGATATTTGGTCGCCGAATGCATCACGATATCGGCGCCCAGGGCCAGGGCCTGGGTGGTGCACGGCGGGGCACAGGTCGAATCAACGGCCAGTGTGGCACCGGCCGCATGGGCAATCTGCGCGCTGGCAGCGATGTCGACAACGGCCCAGGACGGGTTGGCCGGGCTTTCAATCCAGACCAGATCCGTGCCGGGCTTGCAGGCGGCTTTCAGCGCGTCGGTATCGCCGGGCGTGACCAGATCAAGCGTGATCCGGCCCTTGGCGGCTGTGCGCTGCAACAAGGCCTTGGCGCCGTAATACATCTCGCTCTGCGCCACGACATGGCCGCCCGTCGGCACGCTCTCCACCACGGCGGCAATCGCCGCCATGCCGGAGGCAAATAGCTTGGCTTCCGGCGCGCCTTCCAGCATCGCCAGCACCCGCGCCGCCTGGAATTCATTCGGCCCCGCCGGGCGGCGATAATCCGTCTCGCCGATCAGCTGGTTGTCGGCATCGCGGGCAAAGGTTGTCGCCGGATGGATCGGCGGGATCACGGCGCCGGTGGCGGCATCGATGGCGTGCATCGCCTGGGCAGTGAGGGATTCGCGGGAGGGGGGCTTGGTCATGAGCTATGCCCCCAGCGCCATCGCCGCCCGCCGCGCATAATACGTCACAATCCCCGACGCCCCGGCGCGCTTGAAGGCCAGCAGGCTCTCCAGCATGCAGCGTTCGCCATCGATCCAGCCGTTTGCGGCGGCCGCCTCGATCATGGCGTACTCGCCGGAGACCTGGAAAGCGAAGACGGGGATGTCGAAATTATCGGCGAGCAGGCGCACGATATCGAGATAGGGCAGGCCCGGCTTGACCATCACCATGTCGGCACCCTCGGCAATATCGAGCTCGACCTCGCGCAGGGCTTCCGCCGCATTGCCGGGATTCATCTGATAGGTCTTCTTGTCGCCCTTCAGCGCTGCGGCCGAGCCGATCGCCTCGCGATAGGGGCCGTAAAACCCGGAGGCGTATTTGGCGGCGTAGGAGAGGATCATCGTATTGTAATGGCCCTCGAATTCGAGAGCCTCGCGGATGGCGCCGATACGGCCATCCATCATGTCGGACGGGGCGCAAACATCGCAGCCGGCTTCCGCCTGCACCAGCGCCTGCTCGATCAGGCGCTCAATGGTGGCATCATTATCAATCGTCTCGCCATCGAGCACGCCGTCATGGCCATGCGTGGTGAAGGGATCGAGCGCAACATCGCAGATCACGCCGAGATTGGGCGCGGCCTCCTTGATGGTGCGAATCGCGTTGGGGATCAGCCCGTCGCGATTGACCGCCTCGGCGCCATCCTCATCCTTCTTTGCCGGATCGATATGCGGGAAGATGGCCAGCGCCGGTATTCCGAGTGCTTGAGCTTCCTTCGCGGCCCTGGCGAGGCCTTTCAGCGTCAGGCGCTCAACGCCGGGCATGGCCGCAATCGGTTCGGGTGTGTCCTGGTCGGTGATGACGACCGACCAGATCAGGTCGTTGCTGGTGAGGGCGTTCTCCTGCACCAGGCGGCGCGTCCAGTCATGCTGGCGCAGGCGGCGAAGGCGGGTGGCGGGGAAGAGGCCCATGGCATTGTCCTTGGCTGGTCAAACATCTCAAACTTGCGGCACGAACTTGCGGCGCTGGCACTTGCGCGATACGCCATGACAAACACTCATAGCCGACAGGAAGCCCGCTGTGCACTTCGCTCTCACTGAAGATCAGATACTGATTCAGGACGCCGCCCGCAATTTCTCCAATGACCGCCTCAAGCCCAATGCGGCGAAGTGGGATGAGGACAAGCATTTCCCGGTCGATGCCCTGCGCGCTGCCGCCGAAATGGGCTTTGCCGGTATCTATACGCGCGAGGATGTTGGCGGCTCGAACCTGTCACGCCTCGATGCCTGTTTGATCTTCGAACAATTATCGCGCGGATGTGTCGCAACGGCGGCCTTCCTCTCGATCCACAATATGTGCGCCTGGATGATCGATAGCTGGGGCACCGAGGAACAGCGCCAGCGCTTCCTGCCCGACATGATGTCGATGGACAAGATTGCCTCCTATTGCCTGACCGAGCCGGGCGCCGGCTCCGACGCCGCCAGCCTGCGTACCAAGGCCGTGCGCGATGGTGATCACTACATCCTCAACGGTGCCAAGGCCTTCATCTCCGGCGCCGGGACGTCGGATTATTATGTTGTGATGTGCCGCACCGGCGGTGATGGACCCAAGGGTATTTCCACCATACTGGTCGAAAAGGACACGCCGGGGCTCACCTTCGGTGCCAATGAAAAGAAGATGGGCTGGAATGCCCAGCCGACCCGGATCGTCAATTTTGCCGACTGCCGCGTTCCCGTCGCCAATCGCCTGGCCGATGAGGGCATGGGCTTCACCCTGGCGATGAAGGGGCTCAATGGCGGCCGCATCAATATCGGTGCCTGTTCGCTCGGCGGTGCCAGCGAGGCGATCGACCTGGCGCTGGACTATGTCTCGACGCGGCAGCAATTCGGACGCGCCATCGGCCAGTTCCAGGTGTCGCAATTCAAGCTGGCTGATATGGCAACCGAGCTGGAGGCCTCGCGCCTGATGCTCTACCGCGCTGCGGCCTCGGTGGATGCCGGGGACCCGTCAGCCGCGAAATATTGCGCCATGGCCAAGCGCTTTGCGACCGATGCCTGTTTCGATATCGCCAACCAGGCGCTGCAGCTGCATGGCGGCTATGGCTATCTCAAGGATTACCCGCTCGAGCGCATCGTGCGCGATTTGCGGGTGCACCAGATCCTGGAAGGCACCAATGAGATCATGCGGGTGATCATCGCCAAGGATTTGATGCGCTAGGAGCATTTTCAGCAAAAGTGGGAACCGGTTTTGCGGTTCGAAAATGCGACAAGGCGAAGAGCAGGAGCCGGCATGACCGAAGACGTCCCCCAACGGAAATTCGCTTCCTCGATGGAGGCTTTTGAACATGCCTGTGCCGAGCACGACACCTTGATCGTGCCTGAACATCCCATGCTCGCCATGGTGATGGAATCGGTCGCGGGCGATGGACTGCGCGCTGAAGGCGATGGCTGCGCAGAACTGACCCTGAGAGTGGCATCGGAAGATGGCGGTTTCGTTGTTATTTCTCGCACCACATTCGCGCCGAAACAGCCGCTGCAGCCCGGTGATCTGGTCTGCTGGGTGCCCTTGCAACAGGACGCTGAACTCGCCGCCCGCGCCCAGGATGCCCGCTTTGGCTGGGTCGGCCTGGTCTTCGCCTCATTCGAGCCGGAATGGGTCGAGGATGAATGGGTCGTGCGCGAGTTTTTCGAATGACGCGAGGCGTGTAATTTGCTATTCTGACCATGTTTATGGTCAGAGGTGAGGCATGATTGAAGTCGGTGTTCTGGAAGCCAAGACGCGGCTGTCTTCGCTGCTCGATGCCGTCGAGCGCGGCGAGGGGCCCTTCGTGATTACCCGCTATGGCAAGCGCATTGCCGTGTTGTCGCGGGAGGAACCCTATGTCGATAAGAAGCTGTCCGGTGAAGAGCTGGTGGCCAAGCTGAAGGCGTTTCGGGAGACGCAGCTGCCCTGTCCAGAGCTTGACGGGCTCAGCTGGGAAGAGCTCAGGGCTGAGGCGTGGCGGAGCTAGGCCCGCTTGTCGTTGATGCGTCCGCTGCTCTCGGCTGGGTGCTGAAAACCCAAGGGGGCCCGTGCAGTGACAAGTTTCTGGCCCAACTCCGGCGCTATCGATTGATCGCGCCCGATGTGTTCGCTTGGGAGACCGGCAATGTCCTGCGCCTCTGGGCGGTGCGGGGGAGCCTCGATCTCGCCGCCGCGCTACGCGAACTCCACGATTTGCGTGTCACTATTCTGCCGCCACGAGTGTCCGGGCATATCTATGAACTCACAGCATTCGCACGTTCGGTCGGATTGAGCCTGTTCGACACCGCCTATCTCGCCCTCGCCATTGAATCTGGCGGAGAACTGGCATCGAGAGACAAAGCCCTGTTGACGGTGGCGCGGGCAAACGCCATCCCTTGTCATGATTTGAGCGAGCCGAGGCTGTCATGACGCAGGAGCTAGAGGTGCTGGATGAGGGCCACAAGGGTTGGCTCTCCTGGATTGTGGCGCGTGACCACTCGACCCGTTCATCGCGACACCGCCTCGATAGCCTTCTCCCCCGCATGGCCTTGCTGGGCGAGGCCGCCTGCGGGCGGCCAATCGGGAAAGGTTGGCAGGAGATATCGCGTAAAGCCGCAGAACTCCGGGCTCACAATTTTGCGAAATCTGGACTAGCCTACGCACCTATTAGAGCCCGTCTGCGTGAGGGTCTGGTTGAGCGCAAGGCCCGGTTATTTTTCGAGCACTTCGCGGAGGATGCGAGGGCTTTTACGAATTGCAGTTTGGTTGCAAATCTGGAAGGCCAGCAAACTGTTGCCGGCTGGGATCCAATCTCGGCCTCGACCTTTGACATGGCGTTCGGTTTGACCGGTGAGCAAGTGACTGGAATTTTCTGTATTGAGGACGAGGATTGATCGAATGCCCGAAGAACCCGAAATCATCGCCCGCAAGACCGGCCATATCGGTCGCATCACCCTAAACCGTCCCAAGGCGCTCAATGCGCTGACCCATGGCATGTGCCTGTCGATGATCGAGGCGCTTCAGGCCTGGGCTGAAGACGATGCCGTGCAAGCCATTGTGGTCGACGGGGCCGGGGAGAAGGGGTTTTGCGCCGGCGGCGATATCCTCAAGCTTCACGATAGTGGCAAGGCCGGTAATGACGACGCCTGGCTGTTCTGGCGCGATGAATACCGGCTCAACACCCTGATCCACCACTATCCCAAACCCTATATCGCGCTGATCGACGGGATCGTGATGGGCGGCGGCGTCGGGGTGTCGGTACATGGCTCTCACCGGGTTGCAGGCGACAGGACGATGTTTGCCATGCCGGAGACGGGCATCGGCTTTCATCCCGATGTCGGCGGCGCCTGGTTCCTGCCACGTCTGGGTGGCGAGATCGGAACCTGGATGGGCCTGACCGGTGCGCGCCTGAAGGCGCCTGATTGCATCGCCGCCGGCCTGGCCACGCATTACTGCCCCTCGGCACAAAACGAGGCCCTGATTGCGGCGCTGGAAAACGCCGACCTCACCGGGGAGGATGCATTGGAAGTCCTGCTGGAGGAGTTCTCCGGCGATCCCGGTGACAGCGACCTGGCTCTGACACGGACGCTGATTGATGCCGCCTTCGCTGGCGACAACGTTGAGGCGATGATCGAACGGATGACGGGCGCCGGTGATGCCTGGTCGACCAAACAGCTCAAAATCCTCGCCGGAAAATCACCGACGGCGCTCAAACTCACCCTGGCAGGCTTGCGCGCCGGTGCGGACCTGAGCTTTGAGGGCGTGATGCGCCAGGATTTGCGCCTGAGCGCCTGGTGTCTGACCGGGACGGATTTCTACGAGGGTGTGCGCGCTGTCATCATCGACAAGGATAATGCGCCAGTCTGGTCGCCGGCCAGCTTGGTCGAAGTCGATGACCTGGCCATCGCTGCGGCATTCGCGCCGCTTGACGACACCCATGAAATGACTTTCCTCGACTGAGGCTTGGCGCCCAGCGAGTGCAGCAACACAATTCGGGAGAGTTCACATGGCGATCATCGCATTCATCGGCCTGGGCAATATGGGCTCGGGCATGGCAGCCAATCTCGTCAAGGCCGGCCATGAGGTCCATGCCTTCGATCTCAGCGCTGCAGCGCTGGCACACGCGGTCGAAAACGGCGCCACGGCAGCCAAATCAACCGCCGATGCTGTGTCCGGCGCCGCGGCCGTCGTCACCATGCTGCCCGCGGGCAAGCATGTGCGCGCTGTCTACGCCAGTGAAGTCTTCCCCAATGCCGCACCCGGCACGCTCTTCCTCGATTGCTCGACGGTGGACGTCGACAGCGCCCGCTTCGTCGGCAAGGCCGCGGTTGAGCAGGGCTTCCGCTTCGTCGATGCGCCGGTCTCCGGCGGCGTCGCTGCGGCCGCGGCCGGGACGCTGACCTTCATGGTGGGGGGAGCCGAGGCCGATTTCGCCGTCGCTGAACCCATCCTCCAGGCCATGGGCAAGGCGATCCTGCATGCGGGCGAGATCGGCTCCGGCCAGGCCGCCAAGATCTGCAACAACATGCTGCTGGGCATTACGATGATCGGGACGTGTGAAGCGTTTGCGCTCGCCGAGAAGCTGGGGCTCGACCAGCAGAAATTCTTCGACATTTCCTCCAGGGCTTCCGGCCAGTCCTGGTCGATGACGAGTTATTGTCCGGTCGCGGGGCCGGTCCCGACGACGCCGGCCAACAAGGACTACAAGCCGGGCTTTGCGACCGCGATGATGCTGAAGGATCTCAAACTGGCCCAGGACGCGGCCCAGGCGTCAGGCGCCTCAACGCCTCTGGGGGCCCAGGCCGAAGCGCTCTACGCGATGTTCGGCAATCTGGGCGGGCAGGATCTCGACTTTTCGGCCATCTACAAGATGCTTAACGGAAGCTGGAAGGCGGATTAAACGCTCTTTAGCCTGTTGCTGTTAGGCTGCCGCCAAAGATCAGAACGATCAGGTGGAGTGGTGATAATGGCATTGGCAGAAAATCTGGCCCCGATTCCGGAAACGAACACACAATATCTCGAATTGCTGCAGCTGGTTGAACGCCTGCACCGGCAATTGCTCGATGTTGTGAAGGACGAGCTGGATCGCGACAGCATGGACAATCTCAACAGCGTTCAGGCGCTGTTGCTGTTCAATATCGGTGATCAGGAATTGACCGCCGGCGAGCTGCGCACGCGGGGTCATTATCTCGGGTCCAACGTCTCCTATAATCTGAAGAAGCTCGTGGATGCCGGCTATATCCGCCATGAACGTTCGGCGGTTGATCGCCGTGCGGTCAAGGTGTCCCTGACGGATAGCGGAAATGCCGTGCGGGCCAAGCTGTCGGCACTGTTTGATCGCCAGGGTGCCTCACTGGGCGCGGTTGGCGGTGTGGATAATGGCAGCCTGCCGGCGGTGAATACGGCATTGACCCGTATCGAGCGCTTCTGGGCCGACCATATCCGCTTCCGCATGTAGCCCATTTCCCGCCGACTGTGATTTTTTGCCGGGTGCGGCGCTTCGCCCATTCGCAGCGCGCGCCTTAACGGTCTATACGTCGATTCAAACTTGAATAGACGCAGCAGACCGTTAATGAGGCCGGCATGGATTACCAGAACGCGTTTGAGGCGGCCGTACGCCGCGTAAAGGCCGAGGGCCGCTACCGTGTCTTCGCCGATCTGCTCCGCCGCAAGGGTGAATTCCCCGTTGCGCGCTGGCGGGCTCCGGACGGGCAGGTCAAGGATGTCACCGTCTGGTGCTCCAATGATTATCTCGGCATGGGTCAATTGCCCTGCGTCGTGGAGTCGATGAAAAAAGCCATTGATGATGTCGGTTCCGGCGCCGGCGGAACCCGCAATATTTCCGGCACCACGCATTATCATGTCGAGCTGGAACGCTCGCTCGCCGATCTGCACAACAAGGATGCGGCGCTGCTCTTCACCTCGGGCTATATCTCCAACGAGGCGACGCTTTCCACCCTGGGCAAGATCCTGCCAGGCCTGATCATTTTCTCTGACGAACTCAATCACGCCTCGATGATCGCCGGTGTGAAAGGCGCGCGCTGCGAGAAGCATGTCTGGCGCCATAATGATGTTGCGCATCTGGAAGAATTGCTGGCTGCAGCCCCCAAGGACGCGCCGAAACTGATCGCCTTTGAATCGGTCTATTCGATGGATGGTGATATCGGCCCGATCAAGGCGGTCTGTGATCTTGCCGACAAATACAACGCCCTGACCTATATCGATGAAGTTCACGCGGTCGGCCTCTACGGTCTGCGGGGCGGCGGGATCGCGGAACGTGAAGGTCTGATGCACCGGATCGACATCATCGAAGGCACGCTGGGCAAGGCCTATGGTGTCATGGGTGGCTATGTGGCGGCCAATGAGATCGTTATCGATGCGATCCGCTCGCTGGCTTCGGGCTTCATCTTCACCACCGCGCTGCCCCCGGCTCTGGCCGCTGGTGCGCGCGCCAGTGTCGAATACCTCAAATCGGCGCATGAACTGCGCGAGAAGCACCAGGAGCGTGCTGCGACCCTGAAGGTTCGCCTCGCTGAGGCCGGCTTCCCGGTCATGCCGTCGGTCACCCATATCGTCCCGGTTCATGTCGGCGATCCGGTTCTGTGCAAGCGGATGACTGACAGGCTGCTCGACGACCACGGCATTTATGTCCAGCCGATCAATTACCCGACAGTTCCCAAGGGCACTGAGCGCCTGCGCCTGACACCGACACCGCTGCATACGGATGCCATGTTCGACGCCCTGATCGAGGCGTTGCGGGATGTCTGGCAGCGGGCGTCGCAGCAGGACGTGGCGGTGAAGGGCTGATGCCGGTGGCTCGATGAGTGGTCGCGAGATCTACATCGAAATCCAGCAGGTTGGCGCCAGTGTCCGGGTTGCCGCGGTCGACGCGGCGACGGGCGAGGAGGTTGTGTTCCAGGTTCCGGTGCGCACCACCAGGGCTGAAATCGATCAACTGGCCCTGTCCAAACTGGCCTGGAAGATGAGCAAGACCGCCGCCGAGGGCCCGGACGAAAAACGGCCAGGCAAAAAGCCTGGCCGTGGTATTTCCGTCTGATCGTGAGCTGAGTGGGCGCCTTATGCGTCCTTCTTGCCGCGTCCCAGCCCGATATCCTTTGCAAACTGCGAGCGTTTGCGGGAATAGGCCGGCGCGACCATTGGATAATCGGAAGGCAGATTCCATTTGCGACGATAATCGTCTGGCGACATGTTGTATTGCGAGCGCAAATAACGCTTCAGCATTTTCAGTTTCTTGCCATCTTCGAGACAGACAATGTAATCGTCGCTGATGGATTTTGCCACCGACACGGCCGGCTTGGATTTCGTTTCCTGTTTCAATTCAATACCGGACACTTCTTTCATCGCGGTATGGACCGAACGGATCAGGTCGGGCACATTATCGGCCGGCATCGAATTGTGGGACAGGTAGGAAGCCACGACATCGGTGGTCATCCGCAGCAATTCTTCCTGATCGACGAGCATGATGTTTTCTTCTGACATTCTTTGGGCCTTTCGAATTTCTTTGACATATTCGGGGGGAGCAGCACCGGTTCAATGATTATCTCTTGATTTGTATTTTGAACTGTTCAGCAGTTCAAGCAATAATCCATAAATAGCGGTAATCAGGTTTTGTTTTGCCAGTGGATCGTAATACGCGCCAATCCAGTTGCCTGTTCTGAGTTTCGATGTGTCGCCGCGGCAACTCGACGCTTGTTTGTGGCGCGGACCGGCCTTATCACTCCGCCAAGCCTGTGTGCGTTGAAGAGGACAGATCATGCCGGAAGCTAATGCGACACCCGATGCAGGGAATCGGTTTTTCACCCAGTCGGTGGTCGATTCCGATCGCGAGGTCGCCCACGCGATCCACGCGGAAATCCTTCGCCAGCAAAGCCAGATCGAACTGATCGCGTCGGAAAACATTGTTTCGCGGGCCGTTCTTGAGGCCCAGGGCTCGCCGCTGACCAATAAATACGCCGAAGGCTATCCGGGTAAACGCTATTACGGTGGCTGCGAGCATGTCGATGTGGTCGAAACCCTGGCGATCGAGCGCGCCAAGGCGCTGTTCGATGTCCAGTACGCCAATGTCCAGCCCAGTTCGGGCAGCCAGGCCAATCAGGGCGTTTTCCTGGCGCTGCTCAAGCCGGGCGACAAGATCCTCGGACTCTCGCTGAGCGCCGGCGGCCATCTTACCCATGGCGCACGGCCGAATATGTCGGGCAAATGGTTCGAAGCCCATGCCTATGGCGTGCGCGAGGATGATGCCCGCATCGATTATGATGCGTTGCGCAAACAGGCCAATGAGCTGCAGCCCCAGATGATTATCGCCGGCGGGTCGGCTTATCCGCGCGAGATCGATTTCGTCGAATTCCGCCGCATTGCGGACGAGGTGGGTGCCTATCTGATGGTCGATATGGCGCATATTGCCGGCCTGGTCGCTGGCGGTGCCATTCCCAGCCCGACGCCGCACGCCCATGTGTGCACGACCACCACGCACAAGACCTTGCGCGGCCCGCGCGGCGGCATGATTCTCTCGAATGATCTCGAGCTCGGCAAGAAGTTCAACTCGGCGATCTTTCCCGGCATGCAGGGTGGCCCGCTGATGCACGTCATCGCCGGAAAGGCAGTGGCCTTTGGTGAAGCCCTGCAGCCGGAATTCAAGACCTATGCGCGTAATGTGATCACCAATTGCCAGGCGATGGCCCAGGCGGTCACCGAGGGTGGATACGCCATCGTCTCGGGCGGCACGGACAGCCATCTGGCGCTGATCGATTTGCGTCCCAAAGGTCTCAAGGGCAATCTCGCCGAACAGGCCCTCGAGCGCGCCTACATGACTTGTAACAAGAATGGCGTGCCCTTCGATCCGGAAAAGCCGACAGTGACCTCCGGTCTTCGTGTCGGTTCCCCGGCAGCAACCACGCGCGGCTTTGGCGAGACCGAATTCCGCCAGGTTGGCGAGATGATTGTACGGGTGCTCGATTCCCTGGTGGCAAGCCCTGAGGGCGATGCCGAAGTGGAGAGCCAGGTGCGTGAAGAGGTGAAAGCGCTCACGGCCCGCTTCCCCATCTATCCCGAATTGGCCTAAGGTAGCGCCATGCGTTGTCCATTTTGCGGTCATCTAGACACCCAAGTGAAGGATTCCCGTCCGGCCGAGGACGGGAATGCCATCCGCCGTCGCCGGCAATGTCCGGCGTGCTCGGCCCGTTTCACCACGTTTGAGCGTGTGCAATTGCGCGAGCTGACTGTGTTGAAAAAGTCCGGACGGCGGGTCCAGTTCGACCGCGAAAAGCTCAACCGCTCCATCCATCTGGCGATGCAGAAGCGTAATATCGAACCGGAGCGCATCGAGCAGATGATCTCCGGCATTGTCCGGCGCCTGGAATCGACCGGCGAGAGCGACGTCACCTCCGACAAGGTCGGCGAAATGGTGATGGAAGCCCTGAAAAACCTCGATGCCGTCGCCTATGTCCGCTACGCCTCGGTCTATAAGGACTTTCACAAGGTCCAGGATTTCCGTGAATTCATCACCGATGAAGACCTCGCGCCCGGGCATCCGGATTCGGAAGACGCGCCCGAATGAGCGCGAGCGATCGAGCGCGTGTCACCCTCAAACTCGCCACCTCACTCGATGGCCGCATCGCCCTCGCCAACGGGGTGTCGCAGTGGATTACCGGGCCTGAAAGCCGTGCTGAGGTTCACCGAATGCGCGCCGCCCACGCAGCGATCCTGACCGGTATCGGGACGATCCTCGCCGACGACCCGCAATTGACCGCGCGGCCTGAGGGTGTCACCCAGCCGGTTCAGCCCGATATCCTGATCATGGACACGGCGGGCCGTACGCCCGTCACGGCAGCTGTACATGGCGAAACCTCGCGCCGGGTGCGCCTCTTCCGGGATCGCGATCTGGGCGCCGCCATGACGGGATATGCCAGCGTGATGATTGAAGCGGGCAGTGCGATTGCCGCGTCGGCCCTGCAGGCTGGTCTGGTTGACCGCATCGAATGGTTTCGCGCGCCGGTCGTGCTGGGCGGTGACGGGTTGGGGGCAATCGCAGCTCTGGGCCTTGAGCGGCTGGGCGCTGCGCCCACATTCCAACGCGTGAGCCTGGTCGAGCGCGGGCTTGATTTGCACGAAAGCTATGAGCGGATTTCCTGATGTTTACCGGAATTGTCACGGCGCTTGGGCGCATCCGAGCGATCAGCGGCGAGGCCGTCAAACGGTTTGAGGTCGAGGGGCCTTACGCGCCTGACGGAATCGAGCTTGGTGCATCCATCGCCCATGCTGGCGCTTGCCTGACTGTCGTCGAGAAGGGGCCTGCGGCCTCGGGTGGCTGGTATGCGGTCGAGGTCTCGCCGGAGACATTGCGCCTGACGACGCTGGGCGAATGGGCAATCGGCAGCATGGTCAATCTCGAGCGCGCACTGAAGATCGGTGATGAGCTGGGTGGTCATCTCGTCACCGGGCATGTCGACGGTGTCGGCGAAGTCCGGGGCCGCCGCGAGGAGGGCAGCTGGATTGTCTTTACAGTGACGCCGCCAATTTCCCTCAATCGCTTCATTGCCCGCAAGGGCTCGATCACGATCGATGGCGTCTCGCTGACGGTCAATGCGGTCACGGCCGACAGTTTTGAAGTGATGATTATCCCCCATACGGCCAGTGCGACGACACTGGGTCAGCTGCGCACCGGGGCGCGCGTCAACCTTGAGGTTGACCTCATGGCGCGCTACGCCGCCCGTCTGAGCGAATTTCCGGAGGCTTCCGCGTGAGTGATATCCCCCTGTCTCCGATCGAGGATGTGATCGAGGATGCGCGCAATGGGCGCATGTTCATCCTGGTCGATGCCGAAGATCGCGAGAATGAAGGCGATCTGGTCATTCCGGCCAAGTTTGCGACACCCGATGCGATCAATTTCATGGCCAAGCATGGCCGCGGCCTGATTTGCCTCGCGATGAGCCAGGAGCGTTGCGACACGCTCGGCCTGACGCTGATGGCGTCGGATAACCGTTCGCGTCACCAGACGGCCTTCACAATCTCAATTGAGGCTCGCGAAGGTGTCACCACGGGCATATCGGCGCATGATCGTGCGCGCACCATCCAGGTTGCCACCGATCCGGCGCTGGGCGCCGATGATATTGCGACGCCGGGCCATGTCTTCCCGCTCGTCGCCCGTGATGGCGGCGTGCTGGTTCGGGCCGGCCATACCGAAGCCTCACTCGATGTCGCACGCCTTGCCGGCGCCGGATCGGCCGGCGTGATCTGCGAAATCATGAATGAAGACGGCACGATGGCGCGACTGCCTGACCTGGTCGCCTTTGCGCAATTGCACGGTCTCAAGATCGGTACCATTGCGGATCTGATCGCCTATCGCCGCAAGCATGACCGCTTCATCGAACGCCGCCTTGAAACCGAGTTCAAAAGCGAGTGGGGCGGGCCGTTCAAACTGGTCGTGTTCCGCAACACGCTTGATGGCTCCGAGCATGTTGCCCTGGTCAAGGGCCAGCCCTCGGCCGACGCGCCGACCATGGTGCGCATGCACAAGGTCAGCTTTGTTGATGACGTGCTCAATGATGGCGGTGGCCGCGGCGGGCTCGTCGAGGCGGGGATCCGGTCGCTGTCGCGTCATGACGGGCCTGGCGTGATGGTGTTGATCCGCGAGACCAGCCACACGGCGATCGTCGAGCGGCTGGGCGCGCATCCGGCACTCCCGGAAAATGAGCGCCATGCCCGGCGGCTGCGTGAATATGGCGTGGGCGCCCAAATCCTGCTCGATCTTGGCGTGCGCGATATGATCCTGTTGACGACCAAGCCGCAAACCATAGTCGGCCTTGAAGGTTATGGGCTCAGTGTCAGCGAACAGCGCCATTTCCCGGAGACTCTGTGATGAGCCAGCCTCGTATCCTGATCATTGCCGCCAGCTTCTATCGCGATATCGCAGATGCCCTCGTCACCGGCGCCAGCCAGGCGCTGACCAAGGCCGGCGCCAGCTTCGAGATCGTCGAAGTGCCCGGCGCGCTGGAAATTCCCGGCGCGATCACGCAGGCCGTGCTTGGCGAAGCCGGTTTTGACGGATATGTCGCGCTGGGCTGCGTTATTCGTGGTGAGACGACGCATTATGACTATGTCTGCAGCGAATCGGCGCGCGGCCTGATGGATATCTCCCTGCGCGGCGTCGCGGTGGGCAATGGTATTCTGACAGTTGAAAATCGTGACCAGGCGCTCAAGCGGGCGATCGACAAGGATAAGGGCGCAGATGTGGCCGGGGCCTGCCTCGCACTGATCGCGCTGAGAGACCGGTTCAGGAGAGCTCCATGAGCGCGCAGAACAATGAGACCCCGTCGGACAACCGCGCACGCTTGCGCCGGGCGGCCCGGCTTGCCGCCGTCCAGGCCCTGTACCAGATGGAAATCTCCGGGCGCGGCGCGGCCGATGTGATCGCCGAGTTTCGCGAGCACCGCTTCGGACATGAGGGCGAGGGCGCTGATTTTGTCGAAGCCGACGAAGACTTCTTCGACGCCCTTGTTGCGGGCGTAGTCACCAAACAGGCCACCGTTGATCTGGCGATCAATGCATTGCTGGCCGATGGCTGGCGCCTTGAGCGTCTGGACGCGACCGTGCGCGCCATTCTGCGCTCGGGCGGCTATGAATTGTTCGAAAAAGCCGATGTCCCGGCGCGCGTCGTCATCGACGAGTATGTCGATGTCGCGCATGCCTTCTTCGAGGGTTCCGAGCCGAAATTCGTCAATGCCGCGCTCGACAAGTGCGCGCGCCAGGCTCGCCCCGGCGAGCTCTGAGCAATGGCGGGCGGCGGCGAGTTCGGTTTCATTCGAACGCGTCTGGCCCCGCTCGCCCGCGGCCATCCGGCGGCGCTTGACCTCACCGATGACGCGGCCGTACTGACGCCTGCTCCCGGCTGCCAGATCGTGGTGGCCAGTGACATGCTGGTGGCGGGCGTGCATTTCCTTGAGACCGATCCGCCGGAGGTCGCCGCCGAACGCGCGTTGCGGAGCAATCTGTCTGATCTCGCGGCGATGGGGGCTGAACCGCTCGGATATCTCAGCTCGATTGCCTGGCCCGCCGGCGTGACCCAGGCCTGGCGCGACGGATTCGTCGATGGCCTGGCCAGCGCCCAGGACAGGTTCGGCCTGGCCCTGTTGGGCGGCGACACCACGTCAGGCCCTGGCCCATTCACGATCAGTCTGACCCTGCTGGGGCAAGTTCCCGGCGGTTCCGCCCTGCTGCGCCGCGGTGCGCGGGCCGGTGATGATGTCTGGGTCTCCGGCACGATTGGCGATGCCAGGCTGGGACTGGAAATATCTCGCGGCGCGTTGGCCGCAGACCCGGTGCTGCTGGAGCGCTCCCGGCGGCCAAGCCCGCGTCTGGAGCTTGGCGTCGCGCTGCGCGGTCTGGCCTCGGCCTGTCTTGATGTCTCTGACGGGTTGATCGCGGATGCGGGCCATATCGCTGCCGTGAGCGGGGTCCGGCTGGAGCTGCAGGCGGGGCAGATTCCGCTTTCGCCCCAGTCGCGCCGCTGGCTGCAGGAAGCCCCCGGCGCCAGCCTGGTGACGCTGGTGACGGGCGGTGATGATTATGAATTACTGTTCTGCGCGCGGCAGGACTGCCGGGCCTCTATCGAGCGTCTTGGCCGCGAGACCGGCCTGGTCCTGACCCGGGTCGGATTGGTCGCGGACGGGGCGGGGGTCGCGCTGCTCGGCGAGGATGGCGAGCCCCTGGAGACAGGCGCGGGCGGATTTACGCATTTTTGACGCCGCTCTGGCATGATTGCCACTCAAGGTGAGGTGATCATGCGTATTTTCCTGGCGATAGTCCTGTCTGCCTGTTTCGCGTCTACAGCGCTGGCGAGTGGCGGCGGTGGTGGAGGCGGATCCGACAATTCCGGGCCGGTGAACCGCTTTCTGACGCTCTTCCATCTGCCGGCGACGCCAGCCGACGAGGAAACCGCGGTCGAGGATGAGATGCTGGAAGACCCTCGCGTCTTCACGCTTCCCGCCGTTGTTGCCCCCCTCTCGCTCAATGGTCGGCTGACTGGCTATGCCTATGTGCGCGTGCACGTGCGCGCCGGCGATGGCCAGAATGTCTGGACGATGCAGGAGCGCACCCATTTTGCCCTTGATGCGATGGTCCGCGCGGCCTCGCGAATGTCGCTGTCCAACGCTGAGGGCTCCGGTCTCAACCGTGATCTGGCGACCCAGGTCTGGACCGCCGTGTTGCGCGAATATTATGGTGCGTCGGCGATCGCCGAGATCCGGTTGAGCGGCGAAGACACCCGTATGCTGCGGCGCTAATACCCCTGCCGGACGGGTCCGGCCGCCCGCATTTCAATCTCTCCACAAGGCGTGTTGCGCCGCTCGAAGGCTTTGGGCATAGTCCGGCCTATCGGGGAGGTATGAAATAGGTCGACGTGATTCTCACGTTCGTGCTTTCCCCGTTTCCTTCCTCGACCAATCCGCAGAAATAAAAACGGGGCTACCTGCCATGAACATGCTTTTACTAGCAATTGCAGCGGCCATTCTCGCGCTCATCTACGGTGTCGTTCAGACACAACGTTTGATGAAGGAGAGTGCCGGAACAGAGAAGATGCAGGAAATTGCATCGGCCATCCAGGAAGGCGCTAACGCCTATCTCAAACGCCAGTACACCACGATCGCCATGGTCGGCGTCGCCGTCGGCATCCTGATCGCATTTTTCCTTGGCTGGCAGGTTTCTGCCGGCTTTTTTGTTGGTGCCATCCTGTCCGGCGCGGCCGGCTTTATCGGCATGCTGATCTCGGTTCGTGCCAATGTGCGCACGACCCACGCAGCGAGCAAAAGCCTGGCGGCAGGTCTGGACATCGCTTTCCGTTCCGGTGCGATCACCGGCATGTTGGTGGCGGGTCTCGCCCTGCTGGGTGTGGCCGGTTATTTCTGGATCCTGACCAATCTGATGGGCTTTGAATCGGCTGACCGCATGGTCGTTGATTCGCTCGTCGCGCTCGGTTTCGGTGCGTCGCTGATCTCGATCTTTGCGCGTCTCGGCGGCGGTATCTTCACCAAGGGTGCGGATGTTGGCGGCGACATGGTCGGCAAGATTGAAGCGGGTATCCCTGAAGACGATCCACGCAATCCAGCGACCATTGCCGACAATGTCGGCGACAATGTTGGCGACTGTGCCGGTATGGCAGCGGATCTGTTCGAAACCTATGCTGTGACCATCGTCGCGACCATGGTTCTGGCCTCGATCTTCTTCACCGGCGCGCTCGGTGTGACCATGATGCTCTACCCGCTCGCCATTGCAGCGATCTGCATCGTCACCTCGATCATCGGCACCTTCTTCGTCCGTCTGGGCAAGGGCACCAATGTGATGGGCGCGCTCTACAAGGGTTTGATCGCCGCGGGCGTGCTGTCAGTGGGCGGCCTGTGGCTGGTCACATCCTACTTCCTGCCGAACGGCATGGGCGATATCGCCGAGGTGTCCGGCCTGATGATCACGGGGCAGAACCTGTTCTTCTCCGGTCTCGTCGGTCTGGCGGTCACGGGTGCGATTATCTGGATCACCGAATACTATACCGGCACGGAATATCGCCCGGTCCGTTCGGTGGCGGAAGCCTCGGTTTCCGGACATGGCACCAATGTCATCCAGGGTCTGGCGGTTTCGCTTGAAGCCACCGCGATCCCGGCCTTGATCATCATCGCCGGTATCATTGCGACCTATTCGCTGGCAGGCCTGTTCGGCATTGCGATCTCGGTCACCACCATGCTGGCTCTGGCCGGTGTGATCGTGGCGCTCGATGCCTTCGGTCCCGTTACGGACAATGCCGGCGGTATCGCCGAAATGTCCGGGCTTGATGAAAGCGTGCGCAACACCACCGATACGCTTGATGCGGTCGGCAATACCACCAAGGCCGTGACCAAGGGCTATGCCATTGGTTCCGCCGGTCTTGGTGCCCTGGTGCTGTTCGCGGCCTACACGACCGATGTGGAACACCTGCTCCACCTCGCACCCGACTTCTCCCTGAAAAACCCCTATGTCATCGTCGGCCTCCTGTTCGGTGGGCTTTTGCCTTACCTGTTCGGCGGCATGTCAATGATGGCGGTTGGCCGGGCTGCAGGTGCGGTTGTCACCGAGGTCCGTCGCCAGTTCGCGGAAATTCCCGGGATCATGGAATACAAGGCAAAGCCCGATTATGGCCGCGCCGTTGATATTCTCACCAAGGCCGCGATCCGGGAAATGATCGTGCCGTCCCTCCTGCCAGTGCTCTCGCCGATCGTGCTCTACTTTGCGATCGACGCGCTCGCCGGACAGGAACAGGCGCTTGCAGCTGTCGGCGCCATGCTGATGGGTGTGATCGTCAATGGTCTCTTCGTTGCAGTCTCGATGACTGTCGGCGGCGGTGCCTGGGATAATGCCAAGAAATACATCGAAGACGGTAATCATGGCGGCAAGGGCTCCGAAGCCCACAAGGCGGCCATTACCGGTGACACGGTCGGCGATCCTTACAAGGATACAGCCGGTCCTGCGGTCAATCCGATGATCAAGATCACGAATATCGTGGCACTCTTGCTGCTGGCCTTCCTGGCCCGCTAGAGCGGATCCGGGCAGGGCGCCTTGCGTCCTGCCCACGCGCTCATCATCACACAGAGAAAAGCCCCGGTCGTAGGACCGGGGCTTTTTTCATGTCTGGCTCTGAAGCGCTTACTGGTTGCGGCGGGGTCCGCCAGCGCCGCCGGGGAGGTTTTCCTCGCCGCCGAACTGCTGGCCGGGCAGGCGGCCGATATTACCGAGCAATTGCTCGAGCAGGCTCAGCTCACGGCCCCGGGTCGGGGTTTCACGGCTGACATAATCAACCATGCGCCCGTCTTCGAGCGTGTATTCCACGACATCGGTCACGACGCCGGTCTCGTCATTGAAGCGGATGGCGACGATGCGGCGGTCGCGCGTTACGGGGCGCAGATAGGCCAGGGATTCGCGTGTTGCCGAGACGTAGAACCAGGTGTTCTCGTCGAACGTCCCGCGCATCGATGGATTGCCCAGCCGTTGCATGACCGAATCGCGCGAGTCCTCGTCGGGCATGATCGAGGGTTCCTGGCCGAGCGTGTAGCGATAGCCATGGGAACGAAGGATCGGATTGCATGCCGAAGCGCCCAGGGCGCAGGCGGCAATCAGTATGGACAGGCGAACGCGACGGCTCATGAAACACTCCTCGAGACCGCACGGGCGGTCTGTATGCCAACCTTGACCTAAACAAGGTGCAGCTTAGCTTCAAGCGCGAAGATTAGGGAGCCCCGATCACATGTGGCGGAACTGGTTCAGGCCGAGGCCTGAAAAGGCGATCGGAACGGCGCTCTACCGTGCCCTCCTGCAGGCGGCCCGGCAGCCGGCCCTGTATGGCGAAGCGGGCGTGCCCGATACGCTCGAGGGACGGTTGGAGCTGATCCTGCTGCACGCGGCGCTGGCGATCCGGACCTTGCGCCGGGATGGCGGTGAGGCCGGGCGGGTTGTCAGCCAGATCGTGTTCGACACGATGTTCGAGGATTTCGATATCGCCATGCGCGAGCTGGGTGTCGGTGATTCCGGCGTCGGCAAGAAGGTTCGCTTCATGGCCGAGGGGTTTTATGGCCGGGCGCAGAGCTATGCCAGCGCCCTGGACGACGCGGATCCGGCGGCGCTGGAGCTGGCCCTGTCACGAAACCTGCTGGCGGGCGAAACCGTTGATCCACGGGCCACAGCATTGGCGCGCTATGTCCGGACAGTGGTCGCCGCCCTTGATGAAACAGGCGGGCAGGCGCTGGCAAGCGGTGAATTGCCGGCTTTGCTGTCTCCGTGACAACCGAGTTCACGTGTTGCATCTCATCGGTCATCGGCTAAGTTCCGCCATCGTCCGGCGGCCGAAGCCGTCGTTTGGGACAGATTTGTTTGTCTATGAACGCTGAAATTATCATTTCCGTAGACGCCATGGGTGGCGATCTGGGTCCCAAGGCTGTGGTCGAGGGAATCGGGTACGCACTCAAGCGCTGGCCTGAGCGCCAGACCCGTTATTTGCTCCACGGCGATGAAGCGGCGCTTGGACCCTTGCTGTTGAAGCATCCCAAGGTGGCCGCTGTCTGCGAATTACGCCATTCAGATACCCTGGTCCAGATGACCGACAAGCCCGCCGAGGCCGTGCGCCGGGCGCGCGGGTCGTCAATGTGGAACGCGATCCAGAGCGTCAAGGCCGGTGAGGCCCATGCCGTCGTTTCATCCGGCAATACCGGTGCGTTGATGGCGATTTCCAAAGTTATCCTGCGGATGAAAAAGGGCATTCATCGCCCGGCCATTTCCGCCAATTGGCCGACGCCCAAAGGGCATACTGTCGTGCTCGATGTTGGCGCCAATGTGCAGTGCGGAGCGACCCAACTGGTTGAATTCGCCATTATGGGCGAGGCCTATCACCGCGCCGTATTTGGCGGTGAGCATCCGAGCGTCGGCCTTTTGAATGTTGGCCAGGAAGAGCTCAAGGGGAACGACATCGTTCGCGAAGCCGACGGGCTGATCCGCAATTCCGGCCTCGACATGGCCTATCAGGGCTTTATCGAAGGCAATGATATCAGCGCCGGCATTATCGATGTCGTCGTCACCGACGGTTTCACCGGGAATATCGCGCTCAAGACCGCTGAAGGTACAGCCCGACTGGTCGCTGGCTGGGTGCGCGAGGCGCTCACAAGTTCCTTCTTTGCCAAGCTGGCTGCGGGTCTGCTGGCCCTGGGTGCGCTCGACCGGCTCAAGCGCCGGATGGATCCGCGCTATATCAATGGCGGGGTATTGCTCGGCCTCAAGGGTATCGTGGTCAAAAGCCATGGTGGCGCCGATGGCGAAGGTTTTGCCTCGGCGCTCGGCCTCGCCCAGGTGATGGCGAAGAGCGATTTCATGAGCCAGATTCGCAAGAATCTGGACAGGTTTGCCAGCTTCGAAGAACAGGATATCGCTGCGGCGTCATGAGTGAATTTAGAGCACGTATTGCCGGGTTGGGCTCCTATTTGCCGGACCGGATTTTATCCAATGACGAGCTCTCCAACATGGTGGACACCAGCGATAGCTGGATCCGAGAGCGCACGGGCATCCGTCAGCGTCATATCGCAGCTGATGACGAGACAACCTGCGATCTGGCCGAGATCGCGTCCCGCCGGGCGATTGAACAGGCCGGGCTGACCCCGGACGATATCGATCTGATTATCGTCGCGACCACGACACCGGACTTCACCTTCCCCTCAACCGCGACCTTGCTCCAGGCCCGCCTCGGTGTCAGTGGCGGCGCTGCCTTTGATGTCCAGGCTGTCTGTTCCGGCTTCATCTACGGGCTGACCATCGCCGATAATTTCATCGCGCGCGGCCAGGCCCGCAATCTTCTGGTGGTCGGCGCGGAGACCATGTCGCGGATTCTCGACTGGACCGATCGCTCGACTTGCGTGCTGTTCGGTGATGGCGCAGGCGCCATGGTGCTGCAGGCGCACGAGCCCGGCGCCGATGCCGCCGCCGAGCCAGGCATACTGGCAACTTATTTGCGGTCAGACGGCCGCTTCAAGGATTTGCTCCACGTTGATGGCGGTCCGTCCTCGACAGGTACGGTCGGGCATTTGCGTATGCTCGGCAATCAGGTTTTCCGCCATGCGGTCACCAATATCGCTGAGTCCATGAGCACGATTGCAACGCGGACCGGCATCCGGATTGCCGACATCGACTGGTTCGTCCCGCACCAGGCCAATCAGCGCATCCTGGAAGGCGTGGCCCGGCGCTTGTCTATTCCGACCCACAAGGTCATCTCCACCGTTGCCGATCACGGCAACACCTCGGCCGCCTCTGTCCCGCTGGCTTTTGATCGCGCGGTTCAGGACGGTCGCATCAAGCCTGGCGACCTGGTTTTGATGGAAGCGCTGGGCGGCGGATTCACCTGGGGTGCTGTGCTGGCGCGGGTGTGATATCAATTATTACAGGTTTCACACGCCTAACCAAGACCTTGGCGTTGACCCGCAAGCCAATGCGGGCTTAACTCGGGACTCTGATTTGGGGATTACTATGTCAGATAAAACTTTAACGCGTGCCGATCTGGCTGAGGCCGTCTACCGGGAAGTCGGTTTGTCCCGGCAGGAATCGGCGGACCTGGTCCAGTCAGTACTCGCTTTGATGTCGGACACACTGGCATCGGGACATTCGGTAAAACTCTCGTCGTTTGGCTCTTTCCTGTTGCGTGACAAGCGTGGCCGGGTCGGGCGGAATCCGAAGACGGGAATTGAAGTGCCGATCGAAGCCCGGCGTGTCCTGGTCTTCAAGCCTTCCCAGGTGCTCAAGGAGCGCGTCGATTCGGCTCTGTCGAAAGACTAGTCACGGTTTGAGCCGAAGGCCGGCGCGAGACAGATATGTCGGTCACAGAGAAATCTCCGGACGCGTTCCGGACCATTGGCGAGGCCGCTGAAGAGCTTGAAGTGCCGGCGCACGTCTTGCGATTCTGGGAAAGCAAATTTCCGCAAGTCAGTCCGCTCAAGCGGGCAGGCGGGCGTCGCTTCTACCGGCCCGCGGACCTGGCGCTGCTGCGCGGGATCAAGCGTCTTTTGTATGAAGACGGTTTCACCATCAAGGGCGCGCGCAAATTCATTGCCGATAATGGCGTCGCTGCGCTGCTGGATCCGGTCGCACCTGGTGTGCCGCGTGAACCGGTCGCGGTCGACGCCGCGGATCGCGAAGCGCTCGACCTCCCGACCCGCCCGCCGCTCGCACCGGGCGACCCGGAGCGCAAGATTACCGATGTTCTGCGCGAGCTGGAAGCGGCCCGGGCCAGGCTGAAATCTGTCCTTGAACCGCGATAGTCCCGTCCTGCCTTTGCGCTGAACGCGCTGTTGCGGAGGCCGGGAGCTGTGCCTATAACCGGCTTCCCCGTTGAGGCTGGCTTTGGCCCGCCTGTTCAAGGAAAGTCGGAGCGTAGCGCAGTCCGGTAGCGCACTCGCCTGGGGGGCGAGGGGTCGCGAGTTCGAATCTCGCCGTTCCGACCATTTCCTGGCCTAACCACTGCCCAGTCTGACGGTTTCCGTGTCCCGGCTGACCGGTAAGCTGGCCGAGCGGGCCCTGCGACATCAAACCGCCGCCATTTCGTCTTGTTCCCGGCGCGTGATGCGTTACCAAGCCTTCCATTGCAGGAGGCCCCATGCCCTATCGCTCCACGTCCAGCCAGGCCGTCTCGAACTGGCTTTTCATCGTTGCCCTTATGGTCTGCGCCATGATCCTTGTCGGCGGGGCGACGCGCCTTACCGATAGCGGCCTGTCAATTACCGAATGGAAGCCGATCTCCGGCGCCATCCCGCCCTTGACCACAGCCGATTGGGAAGCCTCCTTCCGCCTCTACCAGCAAACGACGGAATTCCAGGAGCAGAATTCCGCCATGACGCTGGGCGATTATGAAACCATCTTCTGGTGGGAATGGGCGCATCGCCAGCTCGGCCGCATGATCGGTCTGGTTTATGGCCTGCCCCTGCTGGTGTTCTGGCTACGCGGCTCGATCAGCGCCCATCTCAAACCCCGTCTTCTGGCACTGCTGGGCCTCGGCGCGCTGCAAGGCGGTATCGGCTGGTGGATGGTCGCCAGCGGCTTGGTCGACCGGCTGGATGTGAGCCAGTACAGGCTGGCTGTGCACCTGGGGATGGCCTTCCTGATCCTCGGCGCCAGCGTCTGGTTTGGATTGACGGCGCGCACGGGCCCGCCACCCGTGCGCCAGGGCAGGCTGGTTGGCGCGGCAGCCGCGCTGCTGGTTCTGGTTTTCGTCCAGATCATGCTGGGGGCATTCGTTGCCGGCCTCGATGCCGGACGCATCTACAACACCTGGCCGTTGATGAATGGCCAATTGGTGCCAGAGGACTATCTCGCTGGATTGCCTTTCATGCAGGCGGTGTTCGAGAGCCATGCGGCAGTGCAGATGAACCATCGCTGGACGGGTTATGTCGTCGCGCTGGCCGTGATGGGCTTCGCGATTGCGATCTGGCGTGAACCGCGTGTGGCCCTCAAACCTTTCATGGTCATCTTGCCAGCCCTGGTGATTGCGCAGATCGGACTCGGCATTGCGGCGCTTCTGGCGGTCGTGCCGCTCGGCCTGTCTCTGGCGCATCAGGGCGGCGCAATTCTGCTTTTCATTGCCACGCTCATCGCCACCTGGACGGCCCGCCGCGCCATGTAGGGCATACCATGCAAAAGGGCCTGTCCAATCCGGACAGGCCCTGAAGGCGTGTATTATTCACCCTCGCGGGATTGCTTGGCGGCGCGATCAGTCTGCGCTGACGAGAGCCCGGCTGGCCGCATCGTGGGAGATGACCTTGATGCGCTGATCTTCCTGATCAAAGACGGCAATCATTCCCGAGATATAGGCCGTGAAGCCATAGGAAACCGGTGTGATCGCGATGGCCGATGGCTGGTCGATCCCCGGCGTGCTCAGACCGTCGATGATTGTCAATTCAGAGGCCGGCATCAGATCCAGAGCATAAAATGTATGAACCTGGCCGGTCGACCCGTCGGTCGCCAGCACAAGGCGGGAACCGTTGAAATCGCCAACCGCAAGGCTGACCACCGATTGATTGTTCTCCGCCTCGATGACGCCGTCCGGCCCGATGCGGGTGATGCCGCTGGCCGGGCTGGCAAAATAGATGTCGCCATCGAGCGTGGCGCATTGGCGGGCCGGAGCGGTGAGTGCGAAGCTCTGGCGCTGCTCGACGTGCAGGACATCCTCGCCGGCATCACGGATCCGCCAGATCTGGGCGCTCGCGCCATTGCCCAGAATCACCAGATCGACATAGCCGGCGCCCTCACGGTGCAGGCAGAGACCGGCCACACCGTCGGATGGCGTAGTCTCGGCCAGTGGCAGGTCGAGAACGCGAATACCGTCGGTGACGACGGCATAGCCCAGGACGGCGTTGGCGTCGGCGGAGGCCCCGAAGATCAGAGGCAGGTTTTCGCCGCGCAGCTGAAAGCCGGGCGCTGTCGCCAGGCCAGAGAGCCGCACACCGGCATGGCGGGTGCGAAGCTCGCCATCGGCATCGTACAGGTCGAGCCCGCCCTCACGCGGCGCGGAGACAATCAGGCCGAGCGAGGCGGCGTCGGGATTGGGCAGGAACGCGAGGGCCGCCGCGCCGCCTTGGGCCCTGACAAAGGCCGCGGTGACAAGGACTTCGCGATTGCTGGCCTCGAGTGCGGCGGCCTCCTCGATGGCCTCCTCTGGCGTCGGGCCACACGCGGCCAGTGCGCTGAGCGCCGCCGCTACAAGGAGCGATCGCCCCACGGGCCGCGCACCGCGAAGGTGCGGCCGGGATAGCGCTGAATGTTGAAGAACAGGGTTGAACCATCGGGACTGAAACATGGACCGGTAATCTCACTCTTATTGCCGTCCGGGCCGGAGGCTGCGTTGCGGCCAATCGTATACATCTGACCGGCAGGCGTCACGCCGCGGATGTATTGGTCGTCACTGCCGTCTTCCAGCACGATCAGATCGCCCCAGGGTGCGACGCAGACATTGTCGCATTTCTCCATGATTTGCGGGTCATCGCTTTCGACGAAAAGTTGCAGGCGTGCGGGGTGGGCGCTCTCGCCGGGCTGGCCTTCAAGCGGGCTGGGCTGGTAGCGCCAGATCTGGCCGATATGGGCCGGTCCGCCATCAGTGCTGGTGAAATAGCATTCGCCATCGCCCCAATACAGGCCCTCGCAACGGCTGAAGTGGGCTGCGCCGGCGGCAACGGCGCGGATCCACAGATCGGCATTGGGTGATTCGACATCGTCGAGATCAACCCATTCAACCTCAATCCAGTCGCCTACAGCCACATCCGGGCCGGACTCGGCCCAGTTGCGAACATCGAGCCCGGGGCGGCCGCGGACCGCCAGCGCCTGCAGCCGGCCGCCCTGGCTCAGCTCGCCGGGGACATCCGGCAGGAAGCGGTAGAAGCAGGACCCGTCATATTCGTCTTCGGTCTCATAGACGACACCGGTATCGGGATCGATCGCCACGGCCTCATGGCGAAAACGGCCCATTGCCTTGAGCGGGACGGGGGCGACCAAACCTGTTGCGGACGCGGGGACTTCAAAACAATAGCCGTGTTCGACCCGGGCAGCATCGCCGATTCCGACCGTGGTCTCCTCGCAGGTGATCCAGCTGCCCCAGGGTGTCACCCCACCGGCGCAATTATTATAGGTCCCGACCAGGGAGAGATATTCTTCCTCGACGGCCAGTGTCTGCGGATCGAGCACGAGGTGGCTGGTGCCACCCAGATTGGGCAAGCCATCGGCGGTCCAGTCATGAACACGCGTGCGATCAATCCGGTCAAGGCGCTCATTGACCGGGCCGAACGGGGAGACCTCGACCTGTCCCGGGTTGAGCTCATGATTGCGCACCAGCACGATGCGGCCGTCATCGCGGGCGAAACAACCCATGCCGTCATAATCGCCGGGGGCGAGAAGACCGTCGGTCATCTCGTCGCCGACCGTGGAGAGCACCTGATAGGAGAAGCCACGGGGCAAATCGAAGAGCTCCGCCGGATCCGCCCTGAGCGGGCCGTAGCCCGTGACCTGGTTGATATAGCCGCCAATGTCGCGTGACTGACATCCTGCCAAACTTGCCAGCCCGGTGAATGCCGCTGATGTGGCGATTGAATTGCGCAGGAAAAGCCGGCGGGTGAGGGTCATGACGTGGCTCCGGGTCGCTCAGGAATGCTTTGCTAATACAAGCGCATCACGACGGGAAGATGACGATCACAGCCAGATGCGGTATTATATAACCGCATTCCTAGCTGTATAAAAACGCAGCGGAAATTCGTGTGCCGCTTGACCGGGCGAAAATCCCGCCCTACACCGCGCGCTCGAAACCAAACCCACGCCAGCAGGCATGAGGCAGGATAATTATGAAAACCTTTTCCGCAAAGCCCGCGGATGTCGTCCACAAGTGGATCGTGATTGATGCGGAGGGGGTCGTTGTCGGCCGTCTTGCCGCTTTTGTTGCAACCCGTCTTCGTGGCAAGCATCGCCCGGATTTCACCCCGCACACCGATACCGGTGACCACGTCATCATCGTCAATGCCGAGAAGTGCGTCTTCACCGGCAAGAAGCGTGAAGACAAGCGCTATTATCGCCATACCGGTCACCCGGGCGGCATCAAGGAAACGAGCCCGGCCAAACTGCTCGACGGCCGTTTTCCCGAGCGCGTTCTGCAAAATGCGATCAAGCGCATGCTTCCCAAGGATAGCCCGCTCGCGCGTCAGCAATTCTCCAAGCTGCGTGTTTATGCCGGGACCGATCACAAGCATGAGGCCCAACAGCCCGAGCTGATCGATTTCAAATCCATGAACTCCAAGAATTCGAGAGGCTGATATGTCTGAAGAAGCCCGCTCGCTCGACGACCTGAAGGTCGTCATGAAAGCAGCCGATGCCGTCCAGGTTGAAGCTGAAACCGCTCCTGTCGAACCCCAGATCGACGCCCTCGGCCGTGCCTACGCGACCGGCAAGCGCAAGAACGCGATTGCCCGTGTGTGGATCAAGCGCGGTTCCGGCAAGATCACGGTCAATGGCCGCGACCAGGAAACCTATTTTGCCCGTCCGGTTCTGCGCATGTTGCTGCAGCAGCCGCTGGAATGTGCCGAACGCGTCAATGAGTTTGACGTTATCGCCACCGTCAAGGGCGGCGGTTTGTCCGGCCAGGCCGGTGCCGTGCGTCACGGTATCTCCAAGGCGCTGACCGCCTTTGAACCCGGCCTGCGTGGCGTCCTGAAAGCCGGTGGCTTCATGACCCGTGACAGCCGCGTCGTCGAGCGCAAGAAATACGGCCGCGCGAAAGCCCGTCGTAGCTTCCAGTTCTCGAAGCGCTAATCGGTCACCCGATTATCGGCTACAAGAATTACGGGCGGTTCCTTATGGGAGCCGCCCGTTTTTTGTTTGTGGTCCGGGCCGGGGTCCGACCAGACAGGGCCGGTCTGGCCCCGACGGAGATCAGGATGAGGCGCTGGGTGTCTTGGTCCGGGCTTTGACGGGCCTCTTGGTCGCCGGCTTGCGCTTGGCTGAGGGTTTGGCTTTTGCAGCGGATTTGGCTTTTGCAGCCGGTTTCGGCTTCGCGGGTGTCGGTTCCGGCGCCGCTCCCTCAGTCCTTACCTCGTCCTTCGCATCGCTCCTGACCATTACATTATTGCCGGGCGCGTCCCGGATGACCGCTAGCTTGCCACTCCCTGGCTGTCGGGCTGCCACATCCTTGCCGGAGCGCTCGTACAGCCAGTCGCGCCAGTCGAGCCACCAGGAGCCGGGGGTTTCTGTCGCGCCATCGAGCCATTGCTCGACCGTGTCGGGCAGGGCCTCATTGCTCCAGTATTGATACTTGTGCGCGTCGGGATGATTGATCACGCCGGCGATATGACCGGATCCGGCCATCATGTAGCGCACCGGGCCACCGAAGAGCTTGGCGCCGCGATAGACCGACGGGTAGGGCGCGATATGGTCGTCGCGAGAGGCTTGCATATAGACCGGCGTCTGGACCGAGCCGAGTGCGAGCTTGACGCCGTTGAAATCCAGCTCGCCCTTGGCCAGCTTGTTGTCGCGATACATGTTCTTGAGATACCAGAGATGCAACGCCTTGGGCATGCGGGTCTGGTCGGCATTCCAGAACAGGAGGTCGAAGGCCTGCGGCTGGCGACCGAGCAGGTAATTATTGACGACGAAGGACCAGACCAGATCATTTGATCGCAGCAGGTTGAAGGTATCCGCCATGGTCCGTCCGTCGAGCACGCCGCCCTGGGCGTCCATCAGGCGTTCGATTTCCTCGATCCAGACATCGTCAACGAAGAGCAGGAGTTCGCCGGCCAGTTCGAAATCGGTCTGGGCCGCGAAGAAGGTCGCCGAGGCGATCCGTTCCGGCGTTCCATTCGCCTCCAGCCAGGCCAGGGTCGAGGCGAGCAGGGTTCCGCCGACGCAATAGCCCACCGTATTGACCGAGGTTTCGCCGGTTGCGTCCTCGATGGCATCAATCGCGGCCAACAGGCCTTGATGCATATAGTCCTCGAAGGTCTTGTCCTTCAATTCCTTGCCCGGATTGACCCAGGAGATGAGGAAGACGGTGAAGCCCTGCTGGGTCAGCCAGCGGATCATGGAATTCTTTTCGCGCAGGTCGAGAATGTAGAATTTATTGATCCAGGGCGGCGCGATCAGAAGCGGGCGTGCCTTCACCGTTTCGGTGGTCGGCGCATACTGGATCAGCTCGATGATCTCGTTCTGGAACACGACCTTGCCGGGCGTGGTGGCCAGGTCGATGCCGACGCGGAACCCCTCCATATCGGTCTGGCGCAGGGCAAGACGGCCACCGCCCCCCGCCTGCAGATCCTCGACCAGGTTTTCCAGACCTTGCGTCAGATTGGCGCCATGGGTTCGCATCGTCTCGCGCAACACGTCCGGATTGGTCAGGGCAAAATTGGTCGGCGACAGGGCATCGGTCATCTGTTTGGTGAGGAATTCCACCTTGCGCTTGGTGCGTTCATCAACGCCCTCTACGCCCTGGACCAGCCCCATCATGAAATGCTGGTTCATCAGATAGGATTGCTTGATCGCGTCGAAAACCGGGTTCTCCGTCCAGTCATCACTGCGCCAGCGCTTGTCGCCCGGTTCCGGCTTGATGGTCGGTTCGACCGGCTTGTCCATCACCCGCCGCGTCGTATTACTCCACAGATCGAGATAGCCCTTGGCCAGTTCGGCCTGGGCTTTCATCATCAGATCCGGCTGGGTGACGATATGTTGCCAGACTTCCTTGAATTCCGGCGCCGAATGGAAGGGATCGGCCTGCGGCATCACCGCCTCGCCCTCGAGCGCCTTTTGCATCACATTGGACATCAGCTTTTGCGACTGCAGCGAGGCCTGCATCAGATTGCGTGATACCGTGTCGAGCGCGTCGAGTTCTGCCGCCGTCAGATTGGCCCAGGGATGGGTGGTATCGGCCTTGTCGTCGCTGCCGGAGCCGTGGGTCATGCCGATTCCTTGTGTTCGAGTGGTGACTCAGGAGATGATGAGCGTATAGAAAGCCATACACGCGTCCAGCGTCAGGAGATAGCATGACTTCGCCCCTTCGCTTGGCGGTTTTGCCGGTTGTGACAGTGTGCCTCCTACTGGGGGCCTGTTCGAGCTTCGAGCCGCTGGCCGACCAGAGTTCGACGCCGGACTGGGTGCGCGATCGGCTGGTGCATGATGTCGAGGGCCGCAAGGCACCGCCGGCGGTGGCTGCCGACAGCATGGCGGTCCGGGGCGCCGACCAGCTCGACCAGGCGGCCGCCGAAGTGTTGCGCCGTCGCGCGCAGCAGGCCGCCGAGATCGCTGTGATCGAGGCCGAGGGACGCCGCGCCGTTGATGATTTTGTCGCCGAGGGCCGCACCCGCACCACGCCGCCGCAATAATCCAGTTTCCAGTCTGTAGACCATCCATGCGCCGCGACGAGCCGGCGCCCCACAGGAGAATGAGCATGAGTGACACGCGCGCCCTGAGCGATCTGGCCCTGATGGCGGTCAATGCCGCTGAATCGGCGGCGATTGCCGCTTCGGCCTGGATTGGCCGTGGTGAAAAGGAATCGGCGGACCAGGCTGCGGTTGATGCCTTGCGTACCGGCCTCAATGCGATGCCGATGCGCGGCCGTATCGTGATCGGTGAGGGTGAGCGCGACGAAGCACCCATGCTGTTTATTGGTGAGGAAGTCGGCACGGGGACCGGGCCGGAGATTGATATCGCCCTCGATCCGCTCGAAGGCACGACGCTGACCGCCTGGGGCATGAATAATGCGCTCGTCGTCGTCTCATTCAGCCCGCGCGGCGGTCTGCTCAATGCGCCCGACACCTATATGGACAAGATCGCGATCGGGCCTGGCTTGCCGGCCGGCGTCATCGATCTCGACGCGTCGCCGCAGGACAATGTCGTCAACCTGGCCCGCGCCAAGGGTGTCTCGCCGTCCGAAATCACGGTGTGTGTGCTCGAGCGCGAGCGTCATCAATACATTATCGATGGCGTCAAATCCGTTGGCGGCCGGGTGCGGCTGATCAGCGATGGCGATGTCGCCGGCATTATGGGCGCGGCTGGACTGGGCACCGGAGTCGATATGTATATCGGACGCGGCGGTGCGCCCGAGGGCGTGCTGGCCGCGTCGGCGCTGCGCTGTATCGGTGGCCAGATGCAGGCCCGCCTCTTTTTCCGCACCGATGATGAGCGTGAGCGCGCGCGCCGCATCGGCGTGACCGATCTCGACCGCAAATATGAGCTCGATGAGCTGGCGTCCGGCCAATGCCTGTTCGTGGCAGCGGGCGTGACCCAGGGAGATCTGGTTGATGCCGTGCGTCATGCCGACGGCATGGTCCACACGCATACACTGGTGCTGGATTCGGCTGACCATTCGGTGCGCCGCGTTCGCAGCGCCCGGCCAGAGGCCTGAGCAGACCTGATCGGGCCGGAGGGGTGCGGACGGTATGAGCCTGGAGACTGATCCTCGCGAGGACGTGCCCGCCGCCTATCTCGGCGTTGAAAAATCACTGACCGGACGACGCTGGATTGCGCGGCCGGTCAATGAGCCCGATATCGCGGCCATCGCGCGCCAGCAGCAGATCTCTGACAGTCTGGCCCGTGTGCTGTCGGGGCGCGGCGTCGACCCCGGCGCGGCGGCTCAATTCCTGCGTCCGCGCCTCAAGGACAGCTTCCCCGATCCGTCGGATTTCCAGGACATGGACCGCGCCGCCAGTCTCGTCTGGGACGCACTTGATGCCGGCCGGTCACTCGCCGTGTTTGCCGACTATGATGTCGATGGTGCAACCTCGTCTGCCCAGCTTCGACGCTGGCTGCGCGCAGTGGGCCATGAGGCGATGCTCTATGTTCCCGATCGTGTCGCGGAAGGCTATGGGCCCAGCGCGGCGGCGTTCGACAGTCTTCGCGGGCAGGGCGCCGAGCTGGTCATCACGCTCGATTGTGGCGCGACCTCTCATGCCCCGCTCGAGCACGCCCGCGAGATCGGTCTCGATGTCATCGTGATCGACCACCATTTGATGGACGGGGATTTGCCGCCAACGGCCGCCCTGGTCAATCCAAACAGGCCCGACGACACGTCCGGCTGCGGACATCTGGCCGCGGCCGGGGTGACCTTCATCTTTCTCGTCGCGCTGAACCGGGAAGGGCGCCGGCGTGGCCGTTTTGAAGACGCGCCTGAACCCGATCTCATGCAATGGCTTGATCTGGCAGCGCTGGGCACGATTTGCGACGTGGTCTCGCTGACCAGCATTAATCGTGCCCTGACCGCCCAGGGGCTCAAGGCGATGGGCAGCTGGCACAATCCGGGTCTGAGACAGCTCGCCCTTGTGGCCGGCATCAAGGAAGACAGCGCTACCACCTATCATGCCGGCTTTCTGCTTGGCCCGCGAATCAATGCCGGCGGCCGTGTCGGCCGTTCTGATCTGGGCGCGCGGCTGCTCGCCACCGATGACGAGGACGAGGCCGCCGGGATCGCGGCCGAACTCGATGCGCTCAATACCGAACGCCGCGCCATTGAAGCCGAAGTGATGGAAGAGGCGCTGGCGCAGATTGAACGCCAGGGCCAGGACCGTGCCATTCTCGTGGCCTCCGGCGAGGGCTGGCATGCCGGCGTGATTGGCGTCGTCGCCGGCCGGGTCAAGGAACGCTATGGTAAGCCTGTGATCATTATCGGGCTCGATACCGGCGTCTCGCCCGTCCTCGGCAAGGGATCGGGGCGTTCAGTCGCGGGCGTCAATCTCGGCGGTGCCATTTCGGCGGCGCGCCAGGCCGGCCTGCTGATTTCCGGCGGTGGCCATGCCATGGCCGGCGGTCTGACGGTCGATGCCGAACGCATTCACGAACTGGTGGCCTTTCTCGACGAGCGATTGGCTCCGGAACTGGCCGCCGCGACCGATGCGATGGCGTTGCGGCTCGACGGGCTTTTGACCGCGGCCGGGGTCTCGCCGGAACTGGCCGGCAGTTTCCAGGCCGCCGGCCCGTTCGGACAGGGCAATTCAGAGCCCCGATTCGCGCTGTCCGACCTGCGCGTGAGTTTTTCCCAGCGCGTCGGCAAGGATCATGTCCGCTTCACCCTGACCGATAGCGGCGGCGCGACCCTGCAGGGGATTTCCTTCCGCACGGCCGACGGACCCATCGGTGAGGCGCTGCTGGCCGCGGATGAACGCCGCTGGCATGTGGCAGGGCGTGTTAAACTTGATCAATGGAACGGCCGAAACCGGGCCCAGTTCCAGCTTGAGGACATGGCAACAGCAATTCGCTGAAGTTTTTTCACATCAACGTCTTGCCACACGCCCCGGGCTTACGTATTAGACGGCCCTCATCGCGTTGGGCCCTTCGTCTATCGGTTAGGACGCTAGGTTTTCAACCTGGAAAGAGGGGTTCAACTCCCCTAGGGCCTACCACGCGATCTTCCACCCGATAATGTGTGCAAAATCACCCCTTCCGGGGACCGGAATGGTGTATCGGGTACAGACATATCGGTAATGGTCTCGACGAGGCCGTCAGGCAGGGAGAGCCGGGCATGGCCCATCTTTCAACCAAGACCTATGGCAATGATCGCGGACTGTCCTGCTGCTCGCGGCAATGGGCCGCCGACAGCGATTGCCACCTCCTGCACGGCTATTCCTTCGGGTTTCATTTCGTGTTCGCCGCTGAACAGCTGGATGCGCGCGGCTGGGTGCTCGATTTCGGGCGCGGCGGTTTCGGGCTGATCCGCGACTGGCTTCACGACATGTTCGACCACACCCTGCTGGTCGCGCGCGATGATCCGGAACGACCGGCGCTGGAAGCGCTCGGAACACGCGGTATTGCCCGCGTCCGGGTCGTTGAGGGGACGAGTTGCGAGCGGATGGCCGAGCTTACTTTCCGGCGTGCCGATGCGATTGTGCGTGAAGCGACGCAGGGGCGGTGCTGGGTGGAATCCGTTGAATGTTCCGAGCATGGCTCCAATAGCGCGATCTATCGCAGCCAGCCGGCGATCGAGCGGCTCGCCGAGTCGGATCGGCTCCGGCTCGCGATCGAGTCCGGGACCGACAGCGCCGATTGATTCGTTTCGAGGTGTGTGAACGCCGCTGACACGCTCCGGCGGCGATGCTTTGGTGCCGAATCCGTTCATTTTTTCCGTCACAGACTCGCCTGATAGGCGAAAAGTGCAGCCGGCGAATGTCACAGAAAAGACGCATTCGGTTGCGGGTTCTGCGGGCTCAGCCCACAATATGTAGTGGGTTCGCTTATGCCATTGCCGCGCAGGGGCAAGATATTGCGGATCGTTTACGCAACCAATTGCCCGATTAGACTTCTCTTCATGAATGAATTTGTGTAAAAACGTTCATGTAGGGTTGTTAAAGCGAGTGATGTGATGGTTCTGGCGCATGACGTGATTGAAGACACCGTGCTTGTCCGCCTTGAGGGGCGCATAAAATGGTACGATCCGGCCCGGGGTTACGGCTTCATTGATGCCAGTGACGGATCCGGCGATATTCTCATCCATGCCAGTTGTCTGCGTCGATACGGCCACGGTCCGGCACTGCCCGATGCGAAAGTGGTCTGCCACGCTGTGACAGGGGAGAAGGGCCGGCAAGCCGTCGAAATCCTCGAAATGACCGGCGGCGATGATGGGGCCGAGATCCGGCCGCGCCGCTTTCATCCCCATGCCGTCCTGAACACCCCCTTCCACGCGGCAGTGGTCAAATGGTTCGATGCCCTGCGCGGCTATGGTTTCGTCACCTGCGACGCGGTTGATGGCGATATATTCCTGCACGCCGCGACTTTGCGGCGCGCCGGTCTGGAAGATGTCCAGCCGGGTGAAACGCTGGAAATCCGCTGCGTAGAGGGCCCCAAGGGAGCGCTGGCCGCGGAAATCCGTGCCGGCGGGGCTGGCTAGACCGGGTGAATACCGCCTGTTGCGGACGGTGCGGCGTGATTGCGCCGCGGCTCTGGCTTGGCTAGCTTGCCGTCATGAAAAACCTGATCCTGATCTCCGCCCTGATCTTCGCCGCGCCCGCCTGGGCGCAGGACGATGCCGTGCCGGCCGAAATGGCTGCTACCACTCAAGCCGCGCCAGCGTCCGATAATGGCCAGGACGCCGGTCTGGCGCTGCCACCGGTCGCGTTTGGCGGTCCTGAAGCGCTGACCCTCGACACCGGCGAGACGCAACACGTCTTCATGGCCGAAATCGCCACGACCCCGGAACAGATGGAGCGCGGCCTTATGGGGCGCGAGCAGCTTGATCCCGATGCGGCGATGCTGTTCGTCTATATGCCGCCACGCCGGGCCTCGATGTGGATGGAAAATACGCTGATCAGCCTCGATCTTCTCTTCATCCGCGAAGACGGCGTGGTGGTGAAACTGATCGCCAATGCCCAACCCGGTTCGCATCGCAGCCTGGCGTCGGATTTCGATGTCGCTGCCGTGCTTGAAATCGCCGGCGGGCGGGCGGCCGAGCTGGGGATTCGCCCCGGCGCGATCCTGCGCGATGAGAGTTTCGGTTCGCTCGAGGTTGAAGCGGAGCTTGTCGAGCCCCTTGAAACCACATCAGAAGAGGGTGTTGCTGCACCTGAATCAGATTCAGAAGCACAGTAGACTTGCCTAACCGCAAAAGCGCTTTCATAAGGACGCTCTCGGGGCGTAGCGCAGCCTGGTAGCGCATCTGGTTTGGGACCAGAGGGTCGCAAGTTCGAATCTTGCCGCCCCGACCATTTACAAGGCCCGCAACAGGCAGGGCCGCAGCATGATGGGGAGAACCGCATGTTTGCGAAGATTTACCAGCCAGCCCGCAATGCAATGCAATCGGGCCGGGCTCTCTCCAAACACTGGTTTCTCGAATTCACGCCGGAAATGGCCGAGCGGTCGGACCCGCTGATGGGCTGGACCTCGAGCACGGACATGCGCGCCCAGGTGCGTCTGAGTTTCGACAGCCAGGAAGCCGCTGTCGCTTATGCGCGCCAGCAGGGCATCCCCTATCAGGTGACGACGCCGCAGAAAGCCAAGCGCTACGTCAAATCCTATTCCGATAATTTCGCCACGAACCGCAAACAGCCCTGGTCACACTGACCGGACGGGCCGTCGGCCGCGTCGCCTCCGTAGCTCAACCGGATAGAGCACCCGCCTTCTAAGCGGACGGTTACAGGTTCGATTCCTGTCGGGGGCACCATTTTCAGATTTTTGGTTCGTCGCGGCCTCGCATGCGCGGTCGGCGGCGGGATCGGCGGCGGGATCGGTGACCACTCGCGCCCCTGAAGGCGGAGTGATCACCGGCCAGTCATCAGAACCGCTGGAGGATCGCGATCCGGAAGGAACGTCCCGGGAGCGGGATCGTGTCCTTCAATTGCGAGGTGTGCAAACGCCCTTCCTCATCGGTGATGTTTCTCGCCTCAACAATCAACCGGGTGTCGGATCCGAATGGATGCGCGACTGCGGACAGGTTGACCATTGTATAGCCATCGGTTGGAAGCTCGGAATCGGCTGCGTCATCCTGGTCAGCTGCCCAGACAATCTCACCGCGCAAATCAATGATTTCACGCTGTAACTCCGCACCGATCGTGGTGGACAGCGGCGGCATGCGGGGAAGGGGGCCGAAACTGTCCGTTTCGCCCTGCACATACTCCAGGCTGAAATCGCCAACCAGCGCCCAGGGGCCGATCACGGTGAGATCGCGTTCGGCATAGAACTCGCCGCCCCACAGCGTGGCGTCGTCCTGCAGATAGCGATAGATCGGGGCTTCCTCAACGGGATCTTCCAGGCCAGTCGGGGCCAGGTAAATGAAGTCGCTGAAGCGCGAATAGAAGGCTCCTGCCTCCATCCGCCAAGCGCCGCCGCTCCACCGGGCGGTGCCGTCCAGCGCCCATCCCGTTTCCTTGCCGAGCGTGGATTCGCCGATTTCGACCGTGCCCGTCGCCGCATGCAGGCCGTCGGAGTAAAGCTCGGCATCGTTTGGTGCGCGCTCGGTCCGTGCGAGCGAGAGGCCGAGAAACAGGCCGTCGGCTGGCCGGATAAACGCGCCGGCGGCCACGCTGACGGTGTCGAAACTGCGGTCTGTTCCGATCGCAGTATCCAGTTCACGCCGCTCCACCCGCGCACCCATGTCAAATCCATAACCATCGAGGTCATAGCGTTGGGCCGCGAAGATGCCGACATCATGCGTACTGACCGGCGGAATGAAGGCTTCTTCGCCCGAGGCTGCGAGGTTGGTTTCCAGCATCTGGATTCCGACCGAGCCGTTCCAACGGCTTTCGCTGTGACCATTGACGAGGGCCGCACGGGCTTCCCAGCCATCGCTTTCGAACAGGGTCCCGATTTCGCCACCCGGCTCCAGCTCGACATGTTGATAGTCCGCAATGCCCGACGAAATATCGAGGTGATCGAACGGGCCCAGATCGAAGTTGAACTGGCCGCGAATGTCCCAGCGCGTCTGTTCCATCGCGATTTTCGGATCGCCTTCCTCGTGCTCGTCTTCGTGCTCATCCTCGTCTTCGTCGTGATGGTGGTCATGGGCCGGCAGACCATATTCGGCGTCATAGCTGCGCACCGATATGCCCAGGAAACCCCAATCACCGATCAACGAGGCCCCGGCGCCGAGGGTGTCAAAGGTCAGGCCGGAGTTTGGAACAGTGCCGGTGACTTCCTCGTCCTCGTGCTCATCCTCCTCGTGCTCATGCTCGTCGTGTTCAGCCTCTTCAAGCGCACGCAGCCGTGCCGATTCTGCATAACCGGGAATGTCGAAATCGCCGGCTTCGCGGTGCGAGGCCTCAAGCTGAAAGACGAAAGGGCCAACGCCGGTACGGATTCGCGCGGCTTCCTGATGGCCGCTGTCGACCGAGGAATACCCGGCATAGGCCTGGCCCTCGAACAGGCCATCAACAGGGCTGGTCGGGATGCGCCCGTCGATCACATTGATCACGCCCCCGATTGCGCCACCGCCATAAGCGATCGCCGCCGGGCCGCGCAGGATTACGATCTGCTCCGCGTCAAGGACTTCGGTGGTGGTGGCATGGTCCACGCTGACGCCGGACGCATCGACGAGGCCGACGCCATTGTTGAGGATCCGGACACGGTCGCCGCCCATGCCGCGGATGATCGGCCGGCCCACGGCTGGTCCGAAGGAGGTCGTGGAGATCCCGGGCAGGGCCGCCAGTGATGCTCCCAGCGATCCGTCGAAGGAGTCGACGACATCGTTCAGGCTGATCACATCAACGGACTGCAGTGTCTCTCCGCTACGAGCCTCGATCGCCGTCCCTGTGACGACGATTACGTCCTCCCGGGTGGGAGCGTCCTGCGCGGATGCGCCTGCCGCCAATGCCGCGGCCAATGCGATGCCGGACGCGGTGCTCAACCAGTTACCTGCCATGACTTCAATCCTTGCCGAAATGTTATAGTGTAACGGAGCAGAAGAAACGTTATAACATCTGAGGCGTCAACCCCGAATGCGGTGAGCAAGGCAGTGGAACTGATGACGTCGGGGGGAGTGGCGGAAAGGCACCGCTTGTACGGGTGCCCTGCTTGGCCGGCTGGAGGGTTTGGGCTTTCGCCGTGTGCCTCAACTGATCGCCGCGAAACCCTTTTCCAGGTCCGCGATCAGATCTTCCGGTGCCTCCAGGCCACAGGAAAAACGGATCAGGGCGCCCTCATGCCTGTGGGCCGTGGCGGTCCGCTTGAGTTGGGGATCGCAATGGATGGCGAGGCTTTCAAAGCCGCCCCACGAAAAGCCGAGACCGAAAATCTCAAGCGCATCGAGGAAGCGCTCGCTCTTTGCCACATCCCAGCCGGGGAACTCGACCGCAAACAGGCCACAACCGCCCGTGAAGTCACGTTTGAAGATGGCGTGGTCAGGATGGTCGTTGCGCACCGGATGGCGGATGGCGCCAGTCTCGCTGTGCGCGGCGAGCCAATCGGCAAGGACGAGGCTGGTCGCCTCGCTGCGTTGCATGCGCAGTGCCATGGTGCGAAAGCCCCGCAGGGCGAGATAGGCGTCGTCAGGCGCGGTGTGGATGCCAAAGGCGCGCTCGGTCGTCTGCAGCCGCCGGGCCATGGCGTCGTCGCGCGCAATCACAGCACCCATCAGCAGGTCGGAATGGCCGCCGACATATTTGGTCAGCGATTGCGCTGCGAGGTCGACGCCCAGGGCGAGGGGTTTCATCGTCAGTCCGGCCGACCAGGTGTCATCGATAATCGTCGCCACGCCCTTGTCACGGGCCACTTTGGTAATTGCCGGAATGTCCTGCAATTCCATGGTCAGCGAGCCGGGCGATTCCAGCACGATAGCCTGGGTATCGGACGTGATCAGGTCGGCAATTTCAGCACCCATGCGCGGCGCGAAAAACTTCGCCGTGACACCATAGCGCGGCAGGGTGTTGAGCAGGAAGCTGCGCACCGGACCGTAAATGCAATCGGCGGCCAGCACAGTGCCGCCGGCCTCGACCACGGTCATGATGGCGAGCGTGTTGGCCAGCAGGCCCGAAGAGGTGAGGGCGCAGCCGGCTCCGCCCTGCAGTCCGCTCAGGGCGTCGCGCAGGGCGCTCTGGGTTTCCAGTCCGACGCGGCCATAATGCGGCATGCCCGGCGGGAAATCATAGAGTTGTGCTGCCGAGGGCGCGAGAATCGTCGAGCCGCGCTCGACCCCCGGATTGACCAGGCCGCGCTTGTCATGGGGACGTCCCAGACGGGTGAGCCGGGTCTCGTCCTTCATCGTGGTCTGCGCCCGCCGCCCTTGACGATCGGCGTGTCCGTGCGCGACCCCCATTCCGACCAGGACCCGTCATAGACCGCCGAGGTCCGTCCGGCGCGTTCCAGCGCCAGGGCGAGGATGCACGCGGTCACACCGGAGCCGCAGCTGGCAATCAGTGGCAGATCGGGATCGAGACCGATATCATAGGCCAGATCGTCATCGATCTCGAGCAGCTGATTATCGTCATCGAACAGGTTCTCATATGGCAGGCTGGTCGAGCCGGGTATATGGCCGCTGCGCATCCCGGCGCGGCGTTCCGGTTCCAGACCGGCAAAACGGCTGAGCGAGCGCGCATCGAGGATCTGATGCGAGGCGTTGCGGCTGGCGATCTTGACGTCGGTTACGGTCGCGACCAGTTCGCGCCGATAGCTGGGCGTGTAGACGCCGGGCACTTCGGCTTCGGCGCCGGGTTGATCCTCGACCGGACCGCCTGCCGCGATCCAGGCCGGCAGGCCGCCGGCCATGACGCGGACATTGTCATGGCCCATCACCCGGAAGGTCCACCAGACCCGCGGAGAGCTGAAAAGGCCGATGCGGTCATAGACGATCAGCTCGCTATCATTGCCGATTCCGAGGGTTTCGACATGGCGTGCAAACACGTCCGGCTCCGGCAGCATGTGCGGCAGGGAGGAGCGTTTGTCCTTGACGGTATCGATATCGAAAGCCAGCGCGCCGGGAATAAACCCTTCGCTCTCAACCACCGGTCCGCCATCATAAGTCCAGCTGGCGTCGATGAATATTGTTCCGGGCTGACCCAGGCGGGTCAGGGCATCGGCGGCAGTCATAAGCGGGTCGGTCATGTGGCGGGCCATGCGGGCACTGGGAGCCCCTTTTCGTTTCGGAAATCCGGGTTATAGAGCTTTGGGCTATATTATAGAGCTTTGGATGGTAACGGGAACCTTGATTTCTCAAGTCTGCCACACGCCTGCGGACCGGCGGGACGCGGCCGGGGCTGGCGGGGTGTTTCAATCATGGCGTCTGTCCCTGGATTGACCATCGTCCGCTCTGCGCAATTCGGAGGCGCAGATGGGGTGGCGGTCATTGTGATCCGGCGGCGCGAGCGGGGCGTAGATACAGTATGAGATCATTATTCGAAGTGTTCAGGATAGCAGGCTTTTGCGCGGCGTTGTTCGCCATCGACATAGCCTATGCAGCAAACCAGCCCGAGCCGGCTGATATCCATTTCCAGGTGTTGCGCAATGGAACGCCCTTCGGCGAGCATCGCGTCAGCTTCACGCGGACGCCCGACGGAGAGCTCAGGGTGGATACCGAGATCGAGCTGACCGTCCGGTTCGGCCCGCTGACCGTGTTCCGCTATGAGCAGAGCATTGAGGAAGCCTGGGAGGGAGACGACCTGATTTCATTGGCCGGTGAGACATTGCGCAATGGCCGCGAATACACGATCGACCTGGGCCGTGACAGCGCCTTCACCGATCTCATCCCCTCCAGTCACTGGCGGGGTTATCAGCCAGGCACGGAGCAAATCCTCAACACCGAAACCGGCGAGCCGATGGCAGTCACGATCACCGAACTGGGCCGCCGTGAAATTCTCACGGGCCGCGGTTTGGTCGAGGCGCGTGGGGTCCGGATGACCGGAAGCCTCAGTGTTGACCTCTGGTATGATACGGACGGCGAGTGGATCGGTTGCGAGTTTGAGGTCGACGGGCAATCGGTCCGATATGTTTTGCTCTAGCCGGGCGGCTGATCCGGAACGGTCGCTTTCATATCCTTATAGGCTGCAAGGGCGGCGTCCCGTCCGGCTGCCAGATCACAGACCGGGAATGGATAATCACCGCCCAGTTTCAGGCCGGCCGCCTGGCGGATGCCCGCGGGGGCTTTCCAGGGTTGATGGATCCAGCGCACGGGCAGGCCTGCCAGTTCCGGTACCCATTGCTGCACATAGCGCCCGTCCGGATCGAAGCGCTCGCCCTGGCGGACCGGATTGAAAATGCGGAAATAGGGCGCAGCATCGGCACCTGAACCGGCGACCCACTGCCAGCTGGCCGCATTCACGGCCCGGTCGGCATCGACCAGCGTATGTTCAAACCAGGCCATGCCGTCGCGCCAGTCGCAGCGCAAATGCTTCACCAGGAAGGACGCGCACACCATCCGCACCCGGTTGTGCATCCAGCCCGTCGTCCATAATTGCCGCATGCCGGCATCGACCATGGGTATGCCGGTCTGCCCGGCTTGCCAGGCCGCAAGCCCGGCGGCATCGCTGCGCCAGGAAAAATGATCGAAATTGCGGTTGAAATTGACCGTCCGCAGATCGTCGAAATGGTGCAGGAGATAATAGGCAAATTCGCGCCAGCCAATCTCGGCCAGAAAGCGCTCGGTGGCCTGGAAGCCGGCGCCCGCGGCCTGCCGTGCCTGCACGCTGTGCCAGACCTGCCGCGGGGAGATTTCCCCGAAACCCAGATGAGGCGAGAGCATTGATGTGCCGGGCTTGTCTGGCCGATCGCGGCCGTCGGCATAGGAGTTCAGCGCCGCATCGAGGAAACGGTCCAGCCGCTCCTTGGCGCCGGCTTCGCCGGGTTTCCATTGGGCATCAAGGCCGGTGGCCCAGTCAGGCTTCGCCGGGCGCAAACCCCAGTCTTCCAGCGCCGCCCCCGTCGGGAGCGGGGCAGCCATGGGCAAATGCTCCGGTGCGGGCAGGGCAGGTCGGGGGCCCAGATCGCGGAGCGCGGCACGCCAGAAGGCCCCGAAAACCTTATAGGGCGTGCTCGAGCCGGTCAGCAGGGTGTCGGGGTTGATCAGCGTCGTGCCGGCAAAGGCGTGCGGTTTGGTGCCGGCCGTCTGCAGTGCGGCGGCGACGCTGCGGTCGCGGTCATCAATGGCCGGCTCGCCGGAGCGATTCCAGAACGCTTCCGCGATGCCGTGTTCGCGCGCCAGCGACGGGATAAGGTCTGCCGGGTCGCCGCGCAGCAGCGTCAGGCGGCCGCCTCGCGCTTTAATGTCCCGTGCCAGGCTGGCCAGTGAGCCCTGAAGCCACCAGTCGGCGGCCTCTCCGGGGGCCGTGCCCAGGGTGCGATCACGCTGGTCGATGAAGACCAGTATGAGTGGCCGTCCGGTCTGGATGGCGGCGTGCAGCGCGGGGTTATCAGCGAGGCGCAGGTCGCGGCGAAACCAGACGAGCGCGGCGCCGGTGGCGGAATTGGTTGCCATGAGAGCCCTGTGGACAGATAACGGGTTGAATTGGGTACGTGGCGCACCAGATACCGGATCAGTCACGCCTGCCAGAAATCACATCGGCCGGACCCGCGCGGTTCGCACCCTGCAAGAGGAATTCTTCGTGAGCCAGCTCAATGCCGTCATCTCCCTGCCCAGACCCGGCCGCGATCCGATCGAGATCGGCAATGCCCGCAAGCTCACCATTATTGCCGGCCCTTGCCAACTGGAAAGCCGTCAGCACGGGTTGGAAGTGGCGTCGGAATTGCGCGCCATTTCTGACCGGCTCGATATCGGGCTGATCTACAAAACCTCGTTCGACAAGGCCAACCGCACCAGTCTCAGCAGCCAGCGCGGCATGGGGCTCGAAGCGTCCCTGCCGGTGTTCGCCGAGATCCGCGAGAGCATTGGCCTGCCGGTCCTGACCGACATTCACACCGCCGAGCACGCGGTGATCGCCGCCCAGGCCGTCGATGTGCTGCAAATCCCGGCCTTCCTGTGCCGTCAGACCGATCTTCTGGTCGCCGCCGCCCAGACCGGCAAGGTGATCAATGTCAAAAAAGGCCAGTTCCTCGCCCCCTGGGACATGAAGAATGTGCTCGAGAAGATTGCCGCCGCCGGCAATCCCAATGTGATGGCCTGCGAGCGCGGCGTCAGCTTCGGTTATAATACATTGGTCAGCGACATGCGCTCGCTGCCGATCATGGCCAGTTTCGGCGCGCCGGTCGTGTTCGACGCGACCCATTCGGTGCAGCAGCCCGGCGGACAGGGCGCGACTTCGGGTGGTCAGCGCGAATTCGTTCCGACCCTGGCGCGCGCTGCCGTCGCCATTGGCGTCGCCGCTGTCTTCATGGAGACCCATCCCGATCCGGACAATGCGCCGTCGGACGGGCCCAATATGGTGCCGTTGCATGAGTTTGAAGGCCTGCTGAAAACCCTGCTGGAATTCGACGCCATCGCCAAGCGCGTCTAGTTCAAACCCGTCAGAAGCGGCGCCGGTCCGGGATGGCGATCACCGGTGCGTCCTCGATGGCTTCTGGCGCATCGAGGGTCGGCGCCCATTGGCGTTCATCCTGCAGGATGGTCGCCAGGTTCAGGCTTCGACGTGCGACGTCGAAGCGCAAATCCTCGTAGAAGAGATTGAAGGGCGGTAGCCTGTAGTCCTCGACCAGGCGGCGCGGACGATGCAGCGCCCGCGAACGCGGCTGCTCGAAAAACAGTACGCCATCGGCGCACTGGGCGCCGGTCTGGGCCGGGATCGGAGCGGGTACGGCGTCCGGGTCGAGCCCTTCAGCGGCGACGCCGCCGCGATGCAGGCGCGCCGAGGCATATTCATTGCTGACAGCTGACAAGAGCGGATTGACGCATAGCAAGCCGCGTCCATCGACAAAGTCGAGCTGGCCATCGGGCGTCCAGCTCATGGCGCGTTCGGTGATGATATGGATCCGGCCCTCTTCGGAGGCCATGGCCGAGGTGAAGGCATAGACGCAGCGCACATCTTCCGGCGTGATGCAGGGCGCAATCGCGTTGAGCGGTCCGGAAAACAGGTCGAGCGGTACCGGCGATTCGATGACATAGGCGGCCACCAGCCGGGTCTGCAGGTCAGTATTTCCGGCAAAACGATCCAGTAACAGGCCGAGCACATCGAGTCCGCCCTGGCCGTAACCGGCCAGAATAATCGGGCGGCTATCGCCGATCTGTGCGGTGAAGGCATCGAAGGCGCGCTGGATATCCTGATAGGCAAACAGGCGGGCGCGCACGCTGTCTTCGCGATTATTCATGAAGGCATAGAGCGAGGCCTGCCGGTAGCGCGGCGCGTAGAGGGCACCGGCATTGCCAAAGGGCGCGGCATAATTGGGCAGTACAATCTCTGTGATTGCTTCAACCGAGCTGGCTTTGTCGAGCTGGCCATTCCAGTTGCCGCCGCCGGAATAGGTCGTGGGATGGACGAAGAAGACGGCCGGTTCATCGTCATTGGTGAAGGCGTGACGGACATACCAGCCGGAAGTTTCGGCATAGTCGGCGCCCTCAGGCGGGGTGTAGGTCTGAAACGGAACACCTGGATCCTGGAAGGTGCGATACACCTGGTCGCGCAAGACCCAGGCAGCCACCAGGAGCAGCGCGGCCAGGACGAGGCAGGCGAGCAGGAAAGCATGCCGGGCGATCAGGTTCACACTCACAATAACTCCATCAAAACGACGCCCTATCATCCCTGTCGTATCGCGGGTGTGCAACCGGTTGGCGCGGTCGGGCGCTTCACGTATTGTGACCCTGTCTGAGGGCCGGGCGGCCGGGCGCGTGAACCGCGCAGATTGGGTGCACGAACACAATGTTTCGATGGCTTCGCAATAGTTTTCTGACCGGGATTGCCATTGCGACCCCGCTTGGTGTCACGCTCTTCCTGATCATCAGCTTCGTCGGGTTTGTCGACAATGTCGTCAAGCCGCTGATCCCGGCGCGCTATAATCCGGAAAATTATCTGCCGGGTGATTACACCATTCCCGGCCTGGGCGTCGTGATTGCGGTCGTCTTGCTGACCATGGTCGGCGCGCTCGCCGCCAATCTGTTCGGCCGCACCCTGATTTCAATGGGCGAGCGGCTGGTCGATGGTGTGCCGCTGGTGCGTCATGTCTATGGCGCGCTCAAGCAGATCGTTGAAACGGTCTTCTCCGGCAAGACCAATTCCTTCAAGGAAGTCGTGCTGATCGAGTACCCGATGAAGGGGCTCTATGTCGTCGCCTTCGTCTCGGCCGAAGGGCGCGGAGCGATGCAGGAGGTGATCGGCGATGATGTGATCGGGCTCTTTGTGCCGACAACGCCCAATCCAACCTCCGGATTCCTGCTTTACACGCCGCGCGCCAATACGATCCATGTCGACATGTCGGTCGAGGAGGCGGCCAAGCTGATCATTTCCTTTGGCATGGTCACGGCCGACAAACTGCCCAAGAGCGTCCGCGACACCCTGCCGCCGGACGTGACGGTGGCGCCTGTGGACGCGCCCTAGCCGGATTTAAGCAGCCTGATGCCGCGATCCTGCTCGAACAGATAGAGCAGAATGCGCAGCGCTTCACCGCGCGGTGTCGTCAATTCGGTGTCGCGGTGCACGGCCAGTTTGGCGGTGTCATTGGCCAGGGCGATGAGGTGGCCATGGGCTTCCAGCCGCGCCAGGGCGAAATCAGGCAGACCGCTCTGACGCAAGCCGAGTGGATCGCCGGCCCCGCGCAGGCGCCAGTCCTCCTCGGCGATGACAAAGCCATCATCGGTTTCGCGCATCATTTCAAGGCGCGCCTTGGCGGTTTCGCCGATCGGGCCCTTGTAAAGCAACAGGCAGGAAGAAGGCTTCTCGCCGCGTCCGACCCGGCCGCGCAACTGGTGCAATTGCGCCAGTCCGAAGCGCTCGGCGTGTTCGATAATCATGACCGTAGCGTCCGGTGCATCGACCCCGACCTCGATCACCGTCGTCGCCACAAGCACATCCATCTCGCCCTCGCGGAAGGCTGTTGCGACGCTTTCTTTCTCAGCGGCTTTCATGCGGCCATGGATCAGCCCGACGCGCTCATCACCGAGTGCCGCGCGCAAGTGCCGCCAGCGATCCTCGGCGGCGGAAAGCTCGGAAAGCTCGGATTCCTCGACCAGCGGGCAGACCCAATACACCCGGTCGCCCTTTGATATCGCGCGGCGCACGCCTTCGATGACGTCGTCGAGGCGCTCCATCGGCACAAGGCGCGTATCGGGCGGGATCCGTCCGGCCGGCTTTTCGTCGAGCCTGGAGACGTCGAGATCACCATGGACCGCCAGCGCCAGCGTGCGCGGGATCGGTGTCGCAGTCATCACCAGCGTATCGGGGCGGTGCCCCTTGGCGGTCAGCCGCATCCGGTCCGAGACACCAAAACGGTGCTGCTCATCAATCACGACCAGGGCGAGATCGGCGAACTCGACCCCGTCCTGGAACAGGGCATGGGTGCCGCAGACGACATTGACCGACCCGCTGCGCATCTGCTCGAGGATTTCAGCGCGCGCCTTGCCCTTGTCGCGCCCGGTAAGGATCGCCACGCTCAAACCGGCCGGACCGAGCAATGCCGTCAGCGTCTTGGCGTGCTGGCGGGCGAGGATCTCGGTTGGGGCCATGATGGCGGTCTGGGTGCCGGACTCCGCAGCCTTCGCAGCGGCAAGGGCGGCGACAAATGTTTTGCCGGCGCCGACATCGCCATGCAGCATCCGGGTCATGCGGGAGGGCAGGGCCATGTCGGCGCGGATTTCCTCATAGGCCCGTGCCTGGGCTCCGGTCGGCTTGAACGGGGCGTTTTGCAGTACGGCGTCCACCTTGCGGCCGTCGCCATCGAGCTGGCGCCCGGGCTGAGCCTTGCGCCGCGCCCGCGCCAATTGCAGCGCCAGCTGATGGGCGAGCAGTTCGTCGAAGGCCAGGCGTTCGCGCGCCGGATGCAAGGGCTCGAGGTCTGCGGCGGTTTGGGGGTGATGCGCCTCGTCCATCGCGCCCTTGAAATCAGGCCAGCCATGCTCCACGCACAAGTCTTCATCCTGCCATTCGGGCAATACGGGCAGCAGGCTCAGCGCCCCGGTTGCCGCCTTGCGCATCACCTTGGCCGTCAGCCCGGCAGTGAGCGGGTAGACCGGTTCGAGCAGGGCGGTCTCGGCCGCTTCATCCTCGCTCATGACCAGATCGGGATGCACGATCTGGATTTCCGACCCGAAACGTTCGGCGCGACCCGATACAATACGTGTTTCCCCGACGGGCAGGAGTTTTTGAAGGTATTCGCGGCGGGCATGAAAATAGACCAGGTGGAGAAAGGCGGTGCCGTCGAACAGGCGCACCTTGTAGGGCTTGCCCTGGCGGGCGCTGGGAAAATGCTCCTCGACCTTGGCAGTCAGGGTGATGATCTGTCCGTCGGGTGCCTCGGCGATGGTGGTGGTCTGGCTGCGATCAACCAGGCCAGTGGGCAGCTGGAACAGGACGTCCTTGACGCGCGGTCCCGCAGCCTTCGACAGCAGCGCCGCCAGTCGCGGGCCGATGCCGGGCAGGGCGATCACGTCCTGGAAGAGGGGGAAGAGAATCTCGGGTCGCATTATTTTTCACTCTAGCGCCAACATCTGCATCTGCCACTGGTCGACGCGGCCTCATTCGCGGACTATATCCGCCACCATGACCGAAACACTCGAGAATCGCCGCAAAAAACTGCGCATCCGGGCCTGGCGGCGCGGCTTCAAGGAAGCCGACCTGATCCTGGGCCGCTATGCTGACCAAGCTCTGGGCACGATGTCGGAAACCGATGTCGGCGATTTCGACCGCCTGCTCGATCAACTGGATGCCGATATTTACAGCTGGGTGATCGGCAGCGCGCCAACGCCAGCGGCCTTCGACACGCCGGTGATGGATGCCCTGAAATCTTTCCGAGTCGATCGCGATGCCGCCTTTGGCGACGGTCCCAAAGTCTGAATCCCACCGCATACCGACGCCAACCCAAAGCTGAAAACAGGCGATATGTCCGAAATTGAGATGATTGCCCGGGTTCAGGGACCCGCCACCGTTTGCGGCGCCCCTGAAGGCCTCGACGCGTTGGTCTTCGCCGATACGGCGCGGCTGCGGCGCGGCGTCAATGTCTTCATTGCGCGCGATGACAGCCGGGCGGCGGCTTTTGTCGCTGAACTGGGGTTTTTCGCGCCCGGTCTGGAAATCCTGCGCCTGCCGGCCTGGGATTGTCAGCCCTATGACCGAATCTCGCCATCGCCGCGTGTTGCGGCGCGCCGGGCGGCGACGCTGGCGCGGCTGGCCTCGGGGGATTTGCCGGACACCTGCCTGATCGTCACCACCGTCAATGCGATGGCCCAGCGCTGTCCGCCCAAGGACGTGCTGGCCCTGGCCGGGATCATCGCGCGGCCCGGCAATCGGGTGGATGTCGAGATCCTCAAACAGCACTTTACCATCAATGGCTATGCCCGCGCCGCCACGGTCATGGAGCCAGGTGATTATGCGGTCCGCGGCGGCGTCATCGATGTCTATCCGCCCGGCGCACCGGAACCGGTGCGGCTGGACTTCTTTGGCGATACGCTGGAATCAATCCGCTCGTTCGACCCGGAAACGCAGCGGTCCCTGCGCCAGTTGAACGCGATCGAATTCAATCCGGTCAGTGAGGTCTTGCTGGATGAAGCCAGCATTTCGCATTTCCGCGCCGCCTTTGTGCGCAGTTTCGGGGCCGCCAAGGGTGGGGATCCGATCTATGAGGCGGTCAGCGCCGGCTCGCGTCCAGCGGGTGTCGAACACTGGTTGCCGCTCTTCCATGACACTCTGGCGACGCCGTTCGATTATCTGCCCGACACCGCCCTGATCGCGATTGATCATCTCGCCGATGATGCCTTTGCCGAACGCGCCAAACAGGTCACCGATTATTTCGATGCCCGCCAGGAAGCGAGCAAGACGGCGCACCAGTCGAGCCTGTCTGCGCCGACTTATCGCGCCTTGCCGCCCAGCCAGCTCTATTTCGCGAAGGCCGAATGGGCGAAAACCCTGAGCGGCCGCACGGTCCGCCGCTTCACCGCCTTCAATGAGGCCGGCCCGCAAACCATCGATGTCGGTGGCAAGCAGGGCCGGATCTTCGCCGCCGAACGAGCTGCCGAAAATACCAATGTGTTCGACGCCGCGGCCCGGCATGTCCAGACGCTGGTCAAATCGGGCAAGCGCGTCGTGCTCGCCTCATGGAGTGCGGGCGCATCCGATCGCCTGGCCTCGGTCCTCAATGATCATGGCGTCGGCAAGATCATTGCCGTCGAACATTGGGACGAGGTCGCCAAGGCGCCGGCGAAAACCGTGCTGCGCGCCATCCTGCCGGTCGAGCGCGGGTTCGAGACCGAGACCATCGCCATCCTCTCCGAACAGGATATTCTCGGCGACCGTCTGGCGCGGCCGAGGCGGCGGCGCAAATCCTCCGACATCATTGTCGAGGCCGGTGCCTTGTCGCCCGGCGATCTGGTGATCCATGCCGATCACGGGCTGGGCCGTTTTATTGGCCTGAAAACCCTGCCGGTGCAGGACGCACCGCATGATTGCCTCGAGCTGGAATATTCCGGCGCGGCGAAACTTTATCTACCGGTCGAGAATATCGAACTCCTGTCGCGCTATGGCGCCGACAGCGATACGGCCCAGCTCGACAAGCTCGGCGGCGTTGCCTGGCAGGCGCGCAAGGCGAAGGCCAAGAAACGCCTGCGCGACATGGCCGATGCGCTCATAAAGATCGCCGCCAAACGCCTGGCCCGCACCGCAGATCCGATCGTGCCGGAGCATGGCAGCTGGGACGAGTTCTGCACCGCCTTTCCCTTTGCCGAGACTGATGACCAGCTCAATGCCGTCGAGGATGTGCTTGGCGATCTGGCGCGCGGCCGTCCGATGGATCGGTTGATCTGCGGCGATGTCGGATTTGGCAAGACCGAAGTGGCCTTGCGCGCCGCCTTTGTCGTCGCGATGAGTGGCCGCCAGGTCGCTGTTGTGGCGCCGACGACGCTATTGGTGCGTCAGCACTTCAAGACCTTTGTGGATCGGTTCCGGGGCTGGCCGGTCAAGGTGCGGCAATTATCGCGTCTGGTCGGCACCAAACAGGCCAATGCGACCAAGGATGAATTGCGCGACGGCAAGGTCGAGATCGTGATCGGCACCCATGCCCTGCTGGCCAAGACGGTGAAATTCGCCGATCTCGGCCTTCTGATCGTCGACGAGGAGCAGCATTTCGGGGTCAAGCACAAGGAAAGGCTCAAGGAATTGCGCGCCGACGTGCATGTCCTGACCCTGACGGCGACGCCGATTCCGCGCACGCTTCAGCTCGCCCTGACCGGAATTCGCGATCTCTCCATCATCGCAACACCGCCGGTCGACCGGCTGGCCGTGCGCACCTATATCGCGCCCTTCGATACGGTCACGATCCGCGAGGCCTTGCTGCGCGAGAAATATCGTGGCGGCCAGGCCTTCTTCGTCGTGCCGCGGATCAGTGATCTTGAGGAGATCATCACCTTCCTGCGCGAATCCGTGCCGGAGGTCTCCTTTGTGGCGGCCCATGGCCAGATGGCGGCGACGCAGCTGGAAGACATCATGACCGCCTTTTATGAAGGGCAGTATGACGTCCTGCTCTCGACGACGATTATTGAGTCCGGGATCGACATCCCGACCGCCAACACGCTGATCATTCACCGTGCTGACCGTTTTGGCCTGTCCCAGCTTTACCAGCTGCGCGGCCGGGTCGGGCGCTCCAAGACGCGCGCCTATGCCTATATGACCACGCCGGCACGACAGAAACTCTCCGACGGCGCGGAGAAGCGTTTGAAAGTCCTGCATTCCCTCGACGCGCTCGGTGCCGGTTTCACGCTGGCCTCCCACGATCTCGATCTGCGCGGCGGCGGCAATCTGCTCGGCGAGGAACAATCCGGCCATATCAAGGATGTCGGGGTCGAGCTCTACCAGTCCATGCTCGAAGAGGCCGTGGCCTCACTGCGCGAAGGCGGCGAGGAGCATGATGAGGGCGAGTGGACGCCGCAAATCAATGCCGGCGGCGCCGTGCTCATCCCTGATTATTACGTGTCGGACCTGGACGTTCGGCTGCAGCTCTATCGCCGCCTGTCCTCCCTCGACAGCAAGACCGACCGCGAAAGCTTTGCTGCCGAACTGATCGACCGTTTCGGACCCTTGCCGTCAGAGGTCGAGACCCTGCTGCGGGTCGTCGCGGTGAAGACGCTGTGCAAGCGGGCCGGGGTGGAGAAAGTCGATGCCGGGCCGAAGGGCGCCGTGATCCATTTCCGTGGCGACACATTCATCGATCCGGTCGCACTGGTCGAGCATATCTCGAAAAACCAGGGCCTTTTCAAGGTTCGCCCCGACCACAAGCTGGTCCTGCGGGCTGAATGGGACGCTCCGGATGATCGCCTGCGCGCCATCGAGCGGGCGATGGGGCCGCTTGCCGATATCGCTGTGAGAGCCGCCAGCCAGGGCGCGTCCGCCGGTTAGGCCAGCGCGGCCAGTGGATCATGACGCCGCAATTTGGCGACCGCTCGCTCGATCAGGTCTTCGGCGGCTTCGTCCGGGCGTAGCTCGACGGAGGCTGAAAGAACGCTGAGCCGGAAGGGCTGTAGCGGATCCTCGCTCTCGAATGCGGTGCAATCGGCGATCGCGGCGACGCGTTTGGCGACGCAATCAATCCCGGCCGCATCGGTGAAGGGCAGGATGGCCAAAAACGTGTCGGGGCCGATCCGGGCCGCGGCATCCTCGGTCCGCAGAAGATGGCGCAGCATGGCGGCGAATTGGCGCTTGGCCTTTTCGGTGGCGCTGGTATCGCCTGTATCACCGGCCAGGGGGGAGACGACTTTCAGGGCCAGCACGGACAGCGAAATCTCATCACGGCTGACCGCGTGGATGAGGTCCTGCAGGTGTGATGTCACAAAAGCGGCGTGGAAGAGGCCGGTCTCGATATCCAGGGTCCGTGGCTCGCGGCACGCTTCCAGTGCGGCCTTCGCCCGGCGGCGACGTCGGCGTTCGGCAGCCAGGGCGAGAATACGGTCGCGCATTTCGGCGTCGCCCGTGGTTGGGGAAATGATGTCGGACACACCGCGCGCATAGGCCTCTTCAGCGCTTTGCGGGTCGTCCTCGGTGTCCATCAACAACACCGGCGTATGGTAGAGGCGGGCATTGCGCCGCATGGCCGAGGAAATGGTAAATGCAACATCGCGCTTGCCTGCGGCATTGAGCACCACGGCGTCGAAGGGACGTTCATGCAAATAATCGAAGGCGGAATAGGATGAGAATGCGCCAATCACTTCGGCATCCGCGCCTTTGAGGACGTGCTGGAGCGCCATGAAACGTGGTGAGGCATCGCCGACATACAGAACGCAGGGCATTGGATCGACCGGGTCGAGACTGCGGCCGCGATCGCCATAAAGCGCGGTGACGGCCGTGCGGCGTTTGGCCACTTCTTCCATCGCATGCAGCCGGGTGAGGGCTCGGACGCGGGCCGCGATCTGAACCGGCAGGGTTGGTTCGCGTATCCAGGAATCAATAGCGTCATTGCCGGACAGCGTGTCCGGATGGACCACAATCACCGGGCGGCGACCGGGTGCGAAACTTTGCAGCGCGGCCAGACCGTCTGCGACATCGCGGTCGCTCTCGGCAAGGATGACGCTACAGGCCCAATGGCGTGGATTGCGGGCGGCCGGGCTGTCGCCGCGGATAGTCCGGGTGCTGAGAGCGAAGGATTCGAGCGCTTGCCCCAGACCGTCCACACGGTCGGGATGCCCGAATAACAGGACGTTCAATTCGCGCCCCATGCGCCCCCCTGCCGCAGACACCGATGATTGGGTGTTTCTTGAGTTTGTCACAAGTGCCACGCTTTCGAAACTGCCGATTCGCAAGGAAGCTCCCATGAAAGCGCAAGGACCTCTAAAAGGGGTTAAAGTACTGGAATTTGTTGGCCTGGGCCCGGCACCCTTTTGTGCCATGATGCTGGCCGATATGGGCGCCGATGTCGTACGCATCGACCGGCCCGGCGCTCACGGCGGCGGTGCCAGTGAAGTCTTGGCCCGCGGCCGCCGGTCGATTTCGCTGAATATGAAAGATGAGGCCGATCTGGCGATCTGCCGGGATCTGATCGGCAAGGCGGATATCCTGATCGAGGGTTTCCGTCCCGGCGTGATGGAACGCCTGGGCCTGGGCCCGGACGCCGCACTCGGTCTCAATCCGGCCCTGGTTTATGGCCGCATGACGGGGTGGGGGCAGACCGGCCCGCTCGCCCAGGCGGCCGGCCATGACATCAATTACATCTCCCTGACCGGTGCGCTCGGCGCCATCGGCACGCCGGACACGCCCGTGCCGCCGCTTAATCTGGTCGGCGATTTCGGTGGTGGCGCGATGTATCTCGCTTTCGGCGTCCTGGCGGGCCTGTTGCATGCGCGCGCTACAGGCGAGGGCCAGGTGGTCGATGCGGCGATCGTCGACGGGGCCACCTCGCTGATGGCGTCGCAGCACCAGCTTGCCGCGATGGGGTTGTGGAATACAAGGCGCGGCGAGAATCTCCTGGACGGCGGTGCGCATTTTTACGGCGTCTATGCCTGCGCCGATGGCGGTCATGTCTCGATCGGCCCGCTGGAGCCGCAATTCTACGCGCAATTGATGGACAAGCTCGGGATCGATCCGGCCTCAATGCCGCCCAGCTGGACCAGCGAGGACTGGGCGACAGCGAAGGCGCGCCTGGCGGAGGTTTTCCTTGGCAAGACGCGGGATGAATGGTGCGCCCTGCTGGAAGGCACAGATGTCTGTTTTGCGCCGGTCCTGAACTACGAAGAGTCCCCGGACCATCCTCACATGGCGGAGCGCGGCGTCTATGTGGAGATCGACGGCGTGCGCCAGGCCGCCCCGGCGCCGCGCTTCTCGCGCACCCCGGGTGCGGTGCAGGGCGCAGCGTCCAAACCCGGTGCAGACCGCGACGCCATTCTCAATGACTGGGCGGTAAGCAGTTGAAGTGTCGCGAGTTTTTTCCGGTCATGAAGATGACTGAATGCGTTCATGCCGGGTTCAGGCCCTGACCGGCATTCTCAACCTCGAGATCAGCGGACACCCTTGTCCCTCGCAAGTCCGCTTCTCTTCGTAGCGATACGAATACCCCGAGACGCCGGTCGCCCCCAACGACCGGCGTCTCATTTTTTGCTCCATCGATCGCTATGAACAGGGCCCGGCAAATGGGGTGACTGTTTTTGTCGCCTGCGCGATCCATGATGATGTCCAACGAGCCAATCGGATGGAGATCAATCATGGCAATCGCAATCAACGCATATGTCGAAGGCGCCGGTGGCGCACTGCGTTCAATGGCACCACACCGTTTTCGTGACGGCTATTTCCGCATGCAACAGCCCGGCGATGATATCAGCTGCCTCCATGTCGAGGATTTGCGGTCGGTCTGCCGCTATCTGCACAAGGGCTATCGGCTGGCGATGTCAGCGTCAGACGGGCATTCCATGCCGTCCTGGCTGCCATCGGAATCGGTGCGCATCGCCGTGCGCTGAGGCGCTAGGGAAAACCCGGAAAATCGCCCCGCCTGTGACCGGCAACCATCTCTGCAAGGGCAGGCGGAGCCAAGACCTCGACCTGATCGCCCCAGGCATAGAGATGCCAGCACATTTCAAGATAGCCAGAGGCGAAGAACCGGACCAGCAGGGAGCCGTCGGGCTGTACTTCGCTGGTCTGGTCGGGATGAAAGCGGAAGCGGGCCGCGTGCGGCGCGGCTCGGGCGGTAAATTTCCAGATGACCTCACCGAATTCGGCCTGGCTCTGGAATACGCCAAAGGCCTGTCGGGCATAGGCCTCCAGATCGAAGCCTTCATCGCGGGCAAACCAGTTCTCGGTGATGCTGGCGCGTTCGATATCCTCGACCCGATAGTGCCGCAAATGTCCATCGGGCTTGGACGGATCGCGGGCGACGAGATAGCGGCGGGCCCCGAGGAGCAGGCCATAGGGCTCGACACGGCGCTGCATGGCAGCGGTGTCCTGACGCCCTCGGTAGAGAATGTCCAGCGCGAACGGGCCTTTGAGGGCTTCGGCAATCGCGGCATCGACGACCGGATCGCTGGCCGGGCGCGGACCGGGCCGGGCCGCATGCCCCATGGCCTCCAGCAGGGCCTCCTCATCGGCCTCGAGCCGGGCATGGCGCTTGTCGGGCGTCAGGATCTTGATGGTTTCGCGCAAGGAACGCAGCCGTTCCGCTTCCGTGGGCAATCCTTGATGCTCAAGCGTGGCGCAAGCCAGTTCCAGTGTCGCGATTTCGTCCGGCGTCGGGGCGAAAAATTCCGCAACCCGGCGCCGCGGCACCCGCCAACGCTTGCGACCCTCGGAATCAATATAGTCCTCGGTATCGGGGAAAGTCTGGGCGAGGGCGTCCGTCATGCGCTGGGCGGTGCGGCGCACAACGCCGAACTCGGCCTCGATATCGCTCAGCGTAATGCCGACATGACCGCTGGCCATACGCGCCAGGCGCAAGAGATCGGCGGCTTTGGCGAATGACATGAAGTCTCCTCACTGCAAGGGTGCGCAAAACGCCATCTTGGCGTATTAGGCATCGCTACCCTTCGAACCGGACCTATTCCTGCCATCATGCTGCAATCAATCAAGCGCTTGTTGAAGATCAAAATCGATCTCCCGCCCTGGCTGGAGATCATCATTGCCGCCATCAGCCGTTCCATGGCGCGCGATGTCATGCTGTTTGCCGGCGGCGTCTCCTTCTTCGGCATGCTCGCACTCTTTCCGACTATCGCCTTGGGCATTTCGATCTACGGCCTCGCCTTCTCGACGGCTGAGGCCGAAGCCCAGATCGCACGCTTCGCCGAGATCATGCCGGCAGGCGCGCAAGAGTTTGTCATGGGCCAGATCGGCCGCATCACCGAAGCCCCGATCACGGCGCTGTCATTCAATGGTGCCGTGGCCCTGTTGATTGCCCTGTTTGCGGCGGCGCGCGGGGCCAAGGCGCTGATCGCCGGTCTCAATCATCTCGCTGAGGATCGCGATATCCGCAATGTGATCCATTTCAACTTTCTCGCCATCACCTCCCTGCTGATCGGCGGCGCGCTGATCACGGCGGCGAATCTGGCGGTGCTGGTGATTCCGGTCTTCATGCGGCAATTATTCGAGGCGCTTGGACTGGAGCCGCTCGATATACGCTCGGTGATCAATGAGTGGTCGGCGACCGGCCTGACCATGTTCGCGGCGCTGACATTGCTCTATCACATGACGATGCGCCGCAGCGAATATGCCATCGCCTGGGGCCCGTCACTCATCGCGGCGGCGGTGTCGTGCGGACTGTGGTTGAGCCTGTCGAAAGGGTTTTCCATCTATGTCAGCCGGGTGCTCGATTTCGGGATTTACGGGTCGATGGGCGCGCTTGTCGTTTTCCTGCTGTGGATTTACTGGTCGGCCTATGCCGTTTTCTTTGGCGGCGCCCTGGCGATCGAGATTGATGCACGACGTCAGACAATTCCCGAACCGGATTCAGGCGGCTAGTATTTTGCTGCGCCTGCGATATAAACATGAACCGAACATCAACTTTCGACTGAGGTCCCGATGAAAAAGGTATTTCCCGACGCCAAGTCTGCGCTGGACGGTTTGGCATTCGACGGAATGACGGTGATGTCCGGAGGTTTCGGCCTCTGTGGCATTCCGGAGAATTCGATCGCTGCGCTACTCGCCGCCGGCGTCAAGGATCTGACAGTGATCTCGAATAATTGCGGCGTTGACGGTTTCGGCCTCGGTGTCCTGCTCGACGCCAAGCGGATCAAGAAAATGATCTCCTCCTATGTCGGGGAAAACAAGGAATTCGAACGACAATACCTGGCCGGTGAGCTGGAGCTGGAATTCAATCCGCAAGGCACATTGGCCGAGCGCATCCGTGCCGGCGGTGCCGGGATTCCCGGCTTCTACACCAAGACCGGCGTCGGCACGCTGATCGCTGAAGGCAAGGAAGCGCGCAAATTTGGCGGCGAGAGCTATATCCTCGAAACCGGGTTGACGGCCGATGTCTCGATCATCAAGGCCTGGAAGGCCGACCCGCAAGGCAATCTCGTCTTCCGCAAGACGGCCCGCAATTTCAATCCGATGATGGCGACTGCCGGCAAAGTGACGATCGCCGAGGTCGAGGAAATCGTCGAGCTCGGTTCGCTTGACCCCGACCAGATCCACACACCGGGTATTTTCGTGCAGCGCCTGTTTGTAGGTGAGTTCGAGAAGCGGATTGAACAACGCACCGTACGTCAAAGGGAGACCGCATAATGGCCTGGTCACGTGATGAAATGGCGCGCCGCGCCGCCCAGGAGCTGGAAGACGGTTTTTATGTCAATCTGGGCATCGGCATTCCGACCCTGGTTGCCAATTACATTCCGGAAAACATCGACGTCACCCTGCAGTCGGAAAACGGGATGCTGGGCATGGGCCCATTCCCCTATGATGACGCGGTCGATGCCGATCTGATCAATGCCGGCAAGCAAACCATCACAGAGCTGCGCCGCACGAGCTATTTCTCGTCCGCCGACAGTTTCGCCATGATCCGCGGCGGCCATATCGATTTGTCGATCCTGGGCGCGATGGAAGTGTCGGAGACCGGCGATATCGCCAATTGGATGATCCCCGGCAAGCTCGTGAAGGGCATGGGCGGAGCGATGGATCTGGTCGCCGGTGTGAAGCGCGTCGTCGTGATCATGGATCACGCCAACAAGGCCGGTGAATCCAAGCTCCTCAAGGCCTGTTCGCTGCCACTGACCGGCCAGGCCTGCGTCGACCGCATCATCACGACGCTGGGTGTGTTTGATGTCACGCCGGATGGTCTGGTTTTGATCGAACTGGCGCCAGGCGTATCCCTTGAGCTCGTCGCCGGGCAGACCGAGGCCAAATACTCGGTCTCTGATCACGTGCTCAAGCACGAAGCGGCCTGATATCCAAACCCTGCCGGAGCGGCTCACTCGAGGGTGAGCCGCGCCGACTGGTTGGTACACCTCGCCTGACCCTCACTGGTCAATGATGACCGATATGCTAGTGTCTTCGCGGTATCAACCGGCATCCGGGCCGCACGTCCGGCCTCGATAGCGCCAGGGGAATGCGACTATGCGAAGGATGACTTTGTTCGGTCTGTTGGTGGCGAGCTTGACGAACATCGTGCCGGCTATGGCGCAGGAGTCAGACTTCTCCCGCCTCTTGTCCGCTCCCTTGATGATTGACCGTGCAGAGCCTGTCACCGCGATCCCTCTGGAGCTGCGCGGCGGCAAGCTCTTCATCGGCGCCGCGGCCAATGGCGCGACCGGCGAGTTCATTCTTGATACCGGTTCGCCGACCATTCTCTCACGCGAATTTGCCGATACGCTGGGTCTGGAAATTGTGGCGCAAAATACCGGGCGGGATGCCAATGGCACTGAAGTAACCATGGATTTCGCCATCCTCGACACGCTGCAGATCGGAACGGTTGTGTTTCACGACATCCCGGTCCTGATCCATGACTTCAGTAGCCTCGATATGGGGGCCTGTATTGTCGGGCCCGGTATTCTCGGCTCGGAGCTTTTTCCCGGCAGCGTCTGGCGGGTTGATACCGAGGCGGGTCAGCTGCACGTCGCGGCCAGCCTGGCGGCTTTGCCGGCGCTCGATCCAGTGGTGTCCGCGCGCCTGTATGACTTTGGCTATCCGCATGCGCCAATTGTCGATTATGCGGTCGGCGATGTCTCGGACAAGGCTCTGTTCGATACCGGCAGCAGCGCTGAAGTGGCGCTGTTTGGCCCTGTGGCCGAGGCGATGTCGGTTCAGGGGGTGATCAGCGCCGGTAGCGCGGTCACCGGCACTGGTTATGAAGGCGAATCCGCCGGCGGTCTGGGCGAGGCCACCACGCTGACGCGGTTTACGCTTTCGGAATTCAGGTTCGATCGCGAAAGTCTGGGGGCCGTGCGCGCAGCGACCCGGAGTGTTCCGCCGACCCTGGTGGGGGCCGGCATTCTCGCCTCACATATCGTAACGCTGGACTATCCGGACGGACAATTCCTGCTCTCAAACCGAGACAATGCAGCCCCCGCCACTGCGGAGGCCGGTTATGGGCTGGCCTTCATCGGTGAAGACGTCCGGGTGGTGCGGTTGTTCGACGATACCCCGGCCGCCAGAGCGGGGGTGCGATTGGGCGACCAGGTTACCGCGATCTCGGGGCGCTCGCTCATTGTGAGCGAGGGCAATTCGAAATGCACAGTGGCGAACTGGCTGTTTGCCAGCTTTGATGCTGCCACAGCGGCCGAGCTCGAGATCCTGCGCGACGGCGTTTCCAGCCCGATCAGCATTCCACCACATTGACGGCGAGACCGCCCTGGCTGGTCTCCTTGTATTTTTCCTGCATGTCGACACCGGTCTGACGCATGGTCTCGATCACCTGGTCGAGCGAGACCTTCATGTCGGCGGAGGTCGCGCGCAGGGCCAGGCGTGCCGCATCGATCGCCTTGATCGCGCCGATCGCATTGCGTTCGATACACGGGATTTGCACCAGTCCACCGACGGGGTCGCAGGTCAGGCCGAGATTATGCTCCATGCCGATCTCGGCAGCATCCTCGATCTGATTATTATTGGCGCCCATCGCGGCTGCAAGCGCCCCGGCGGCCATCGAACAGGCAACGCCGACCTCGCCCTGGCAACCGGCTTCAGCGCCGGAGATGGAGGCGTTTTTCTTGTAGAGCGCCCCGATAGCCGCAGCCGTCAGGAAGAAGCGCTGCAGGGCTTCATCATCGGACGGGTTGCGGTGGTAGCGGTCGAAATACCGAGCGACGGCAGGGATGATGCCCGCTGCGCCATTGGTCGGTGCGGTGACGACGCGCCCCCCGGCGGCATTTTCCTCATTGACCGCCATTGCCCATAAATTGATCCAGTCCATCGCGACGAGCGGATCATCGGCTGGATCGGTCTGTTCAATTAACAGATCGCGGTAAAGCTTGGGCGCCCGGCGTTTGACCTTCAGTCCGCCAGGCAAAATCCCGTCCTCGCGCAGGCCGCGATCAATGCAGGATTCCATGGTGCGCCAGATGGTCTCAATCCCGTCATGGACCTCCGCCTCGGTGCGAAACGCGCACTCATTGGCGAGCATGATGCGGAAAATCGACAGGTTTTCCCGCTCACCAATGGCCAGCAATTCGGCGCCGGAATTGAACGGGTAGGGCTCGCCTTCCTTGACATCTGCGGCGGAATTTCGCCCGGCTTCGTGCTCGTCGATGACGAAGCCGCCGCCGATTGAGTACCAGATCTCTTCCAGCAAGACGCTCTCATCGCTGGCAAGGGCGCGAAATTTCATGGCGTTGGAATGAAATGGCAGGCGAACATCGCCGCGAAATTGCAGATCGCGCCGCTCGGAGAATTCGATCGCGCGGCCGCCGGGCAGGGTGAGGCGATGCTCGGCGCGAATGCGCTCCAGGCGCTGCGGGATCTCGGCCGGATCGACGCGTGAGGGGTCGCAGCCTTCCAGTCCCAGCAGAACGGCCTTGTCAGTGCCGTGACCCAGGCCGGTCAGGGCAAGCGAGCCATAGAGCTCGGCCTCCAGACGGGCAATGCTGGCCTCGCCATGAGAGCCGATCACGCGCTCGACAAATTGTCGTGCGGCCAGCATCGGGCCAACCGTGTGCGAGCTGGACGGGCCGACGCCGATCTTGAACAGGTCGAAGACACCAAAATGCATGAGAAATCCGCCGGATGGGCGCAAGCAGGCCGGGCGTCAGCCGAGGCCGCGATCGCGCGTGAATGCGTTGAAGCAGATAATGGTCTGCGTGTCCTTGATGCCCGGAATGGTCTGGACTTTCTCGTTCACGAAACGCCCGATATCGCCATCATCCTCGATCCCGAAATGCGCCAGAAGGTCGAAGGCGCCGGAGATGGAGTGGACCATCGGGGCTTCGTCGAGCTTGTCCACCAGCGACGCGGCGACATCATAGGTGTGGCCCAGCTCGCATTTGATGAAGACGTAGAATTGGCGCATCGCGGACTTCCTTCTCAACCCCAGGATTCGGATCGACCCTAATACCAAGCTAGCGAAGTTTGAAACGTTGAATCTTCCCGGTCTGGGTCTTGGGCAGGGCGGCGATAAATTCGATGGCGCGCGGATATTTATAGGGCGCGATGCTGGCTTTGACGTGATCCTGCAACAGGGTGACCAGATCATCGTGCGCGTCATGACCCTCGGCCAGCACGATGAAGGCCTTGACGATCGTGCCGCGTTCGGTGTCAGCCGCGCCGACCACAGCGCATTCCAGCACCGCATCATGCAGCATGAGGGCCTGCTCCACTTCCGGGCCGGCAATATTATAGCCCGACGAGACGATCAGATCATCGGCGCGCGAGACATACCAGAAATAGCCGTCTTCATCGCGGCGATAGAGATCGCCGGTGATGTTCCAGCCCTTCTGCACATAGGTTTTCTGGCGCTTGTCGTCGAGATAGAGGCAGCCTGTGGGCCCCTTGACGGCCAGCCGTCCGATCTCGCCATCTGCCACAGCGTCTCCCGCCTCATCCACGACCCGGGCCTGATAGCCGGGCACAGGCCTGCCGGTGGCGCCGGGCCGGATATCGGGACCGGCCGCTGAAATGAAGATATGGATCATCTCCGTCGCACCGATCCCGTCAATCAGCCGGATACCACTCAGGGCTTCAAAGGCGTTCGAGGTCGAGGCGGGTAAATGCTCGCCCGCCGAAATACCCTTGCGCAGGCTGGACAGGTCGAAGCGCTCCCACAAGCCCATCAGGGCCCGGTAGCCTGTCGGCGCCGTGAACAGTGTGGTCACGCCGAAGCGCTCGATGGTCTCGCACAAGGCCTCGAACCCCGGCCGTTCGGGCAGGGCGGTGGCAAGTCCGGCGCGAGCGGGAAATACCACACAGGCGCCCAGGCCGAAGGTGAAGGCAAAGGGCGGCGTGCCGAGATAGATCTCGTCGGCTTCCGGCTGCAAGACGCTGGCAGCGAAACTGTCCGCCATCGCCAGGACGCTGGAATGGAAATGGGCGCAGGCTTTTGGCTCACCGGTGGTCCCGGAAGTGAAGGCCAGCAGGGCGATATCGTCGCGCGCGGTATCGGCGGCGGTGAATGTGCCGGGTTTTCCAGCCATGGCCCGCGCCAGCTGTCCGTCCTGACCCCAGGTGAGCAGGGCATCCAATCCGGGCTGAAGCTCGGCGGCCTCCCGCACCGGCTGCGCCAGCGCCGCGTCACACAGCGCATAGCTCACCTTGCCCTTGGCGATCACCTTGGCGATCTCGCCGGCGCGCAGCATGGGCATGGTCATCACAGCCACCCCGCCAGCGAGGATGGTGCCATACCAGCTGGCGATGAGCTCGATCGAATTGGGGCCGTGCAGCAGGACACGATTGCCCGGTACCAGGCCCATATCCTGTACCAGGACATGCGCGATCTGGGCCGCTTCGCGGCGCAGGTCTGCCCAGCTGATATTGCGCCCAGCCGAATAGATCGCGACCTTGTCACCGCGGTTGTTTTCAATATTGGGATCAAGCAGTTCCGCCGCGCAGTTCAAGCGGTCTGGATAGGCCAGTGCGGGGCTGTCGAAACAGAATTCCGGCCAATCCGACGCAGCGGGCAAGTGCTCGCGCGTAAAGCTGTCGATATGCCCACTGGTCTGCATCGTCATGACGTCCTCCCCGACGTGTCCGACTTCTGGCGCCTGGCGCTAGAGCGGGACCACCGCGGTGGTCTCGATCTCGACCTTCGCCCCCGGCTCGATCAGCCCTGCAACGATGACGAAGGCCATGGTCGGATAATTGCGCCCGATCAATGCCTTCCAGATGCCGCCAATCCTGGATTCGGCGGCGATATACTCATCCCGGCTGGTGATATAGCCGGTCATGCGAACGATATGCTCAGGGCCGGCACCGGCTTCACCCAGGACCGCGAGCGTGTTCTCAAGGACTTTCTCGAACTGGGCCGCGAAATCATCCGAGACGATGACGCCATGCTCATCCCAGCCAATCTGTCCGGCGACATAGATCTGACGCCCTGTGACGGCGATACCATTGGAATAGCCCTTCGGGCGCGGCCAGCCGTCTGGAAGCAGGATTTGCATCACTTGACCTCCTCGAAAGTGAGCATGCGCGCGCGCATGATCTCCGGAATCCGGACCGGGACATGCTTGCCCATGTCGATATAGACCAAGACCAGCTTGGCAATCATCCGGACCTCATTCTCATGCCAGGCCTTGATCGTGAGCTTGAAGGAGCTGCGCCCGACTTCGGTGACGACCAGTTTGAAGGCCAGTTCGTCGTCGAGACGGCTCGGGGCCTTGAACTCCACATCGATATGGGCCAGCGGGACCGCATGATTGCCCTTGACGATCATGGCGTCGAAGCCGTGCTCCAGCCCGGTCTCGAACCAGTCCTCGACACAGGCATTGATCATCTCGAAATAGCGCGGATAGAACACAATCCCGGCCGCATCGACATCGGCAAAGCGCACGCGGCGATCAACGCGAAAGACCATTATTTCCACTCCGAAAGATGCTGACGGGCAATCACGAGTTTTTGCACTTCCGAGGCGCCCTCATAGATGCGCAAGGCGCGGATTTCACGGTAGAGCGCTTCTGGAACCGACCCCTTTGTAACGCCGAGCCCACCGAATAATTGCACCGCTGTATCGATCGCCTTCTGGGCCGATTCCGTGGCGTGGAGTTTGGCCATCGCCGCTTCGCGGGTGATCCGGGCTGCGCCGGTGTCCTTGGTCCAACCAGCACGGTAGATCAACAGCGCGCTGGCATCGATATCCAGAGCCATCTCCGCCAATTGCGTCTGCACGCCTTGCTGGTCAGCCAGTGTCGCCCCGAACAGCTTGCGCGTCGTGGCGCGGCCGGTGGCCTCGTCCAGCGCCCGGCGGGCAAAGCCAAGCGAGGCGGCCCCGACGGTCGAACGAAACACGTCGAGTGTCGCCATTGCGATCTTGAAGCCCGCCCCGGATGTGCCGATCAGGCTATTGCCGGGCAGATGACAATCCTCGAAGACGAGGCGGGCGAGGGGGTGGGGGGCGATGGTCTCGATACGCTCGGCGATCTTCAGGCCCGGTGCCTTGGCGTCGAGGATGAAAGCGCTGAGGCCGCGCGCGCCTGCCGCTTCGCCGGTCCGGGCGAAGACGACGTAGAAATCGGCGATGCCGCCATTGGAAATAAAGGTCTTTTCGCCGTTCAGGCGCCAGCCATCGCCGTCGGGTGTGGCCGTGGTGGCGATCGCGGCGACATCAGAACCGGCCTCTGGTTCGGTCAGGGCGAAGGCGGCGCACAAATCACCGTTGGCGACACCGGGCAACCAGGTCTGTTTCTGGGCGTCGCTGCCGAACAGCGAAATGGCACCGGATCCCAAGCCCTGCATTGCAAACACGAAATCGGCCAGGCCGCAGCGATAGGCGAGATGTTCGCGCATCAGGCAAAGCGAGCGCACATCGAGCGTCTCGGTCGCGCCGCCATAGGCCGCCGGGACGCAATAGCGTGTCAGCCCGGCTTGTCCGAGCTGATGCCGGATTGTGCGGCAATCGGCATCGACATCTTGATGCTCGGCAAAGCCGTGATCGCCGAATTGCGCCTGGGCCCAGCTACCAGCCTGTCGCGCCAGATCGCGATGGCTATCATCGAGGAAAGGCCAGTTGAGATAGCTGATATCGGCCATTCAATTGCCCTCGAAAACGGGTTTCTGCTTGCCGACAAAAGCGGTGTAGGCGCGCTCGAAGTCCTTGGTTTGCATGCAGATTGCCTGGGCCTGGGCCTCGGCCTCGATGGCGGTGTGCAGGCTCATATCCCATTCGGTATTGAGCTGGTTCTTGGTCATCGCGTTGCCGAAATTCGGACCGGCAGCGATCCGGGCAGCCCAGTCCCTGGCCGCAGGCAGCAATTCATCGGCGGCGGTCAGGCGATTGTAAAAGCCCCATTTTTCGCCTTCATCCGCCGACATGGAGCGGCCGAGATAGAGAAGTTCGGAGGCGCGGCCCTGGCCGATAATGCGCGGCAGCATGGCGCAGGCGCCCATATCGCAGCCAGCAAGGCCAACCCGATTGAAAAGAAAGGCACATTTCGCTTCCGGCGTGGCAATGCGCAGGTCCGAGGCCATCGCCATGATCGCGCCGGCACCGACACAGACGCCGTCAATTGCGGCGATGATCGGCTGCGGGCAATCGCGCATCGCCTTGACGAGATCACCGGTCATGCGGGTGAAGTCGAGCAATTCCGGCATTTCCATCCCGACCAATGGCCCAATGATTTCATGGACATCGCCGCCAGAGCAGAAATTCCCGCCAGCGCCGGTGATGATGATTGCCTTGACCGATTTGACGTAGACGAGGGCGCGGAACATGTCGCGCAGTTCGGCATAGCTTTCAAAGGTCAGCGGGTTTTTGCGTTCGGGACGATTGAAGGTGATCGTGCCAATGCCATCGGCGAAGGACCAGAGATAATGGGTCGGTGTATAGGTCTTCGGATCCATCGAGATTAATCCCTGTCTTGCCGGCCAGCACCAGGCGCGGCCATCCCCGTTACACCCGTGATTCCGGAGTGATACCCCCAAGACCTACGACGGTGCGCGCGCAGCGTCTACTCTCCCAACGGTCAGGGGGCTCCCGCCCAAATTCCCGTTAGCCTCTCGCGGCAATCTGGTAGAGACTGGGTTCAACCGTCATTTCAACCCGCTAGGTCATCATGAACGCTCCGATCACCATTTCCCGCCTGTTCACCGACAAGTCCGATCTCGGACGCACCGAGATGCGAGAGCATCAGCAAGGCGCGTTGGAAAAAGGTGAGATATTGCTCGAAATCAAGAGCTTCTCCCTGACGACGAATAATATCACCTATGCCGCATTTGGCGATGCGATGCAGTATTGGAACTTCTTCCCGACCGGTGAGGCGGGCTTCGGACACATGCCGGTCTGGGGCTTTGCCGATGTCATCGCGTCCACCACCCCCGGGATTGCCGTAGGTGAACGCTTTTATGGCTATTACCCTATTGCAAGCCACGTGGTGATGCGCCCCGGCCGGATCTCGCCGCGCGGTTTCTATGACATCGCCGACCACCGGCTCGATCTGGTCTCGGCCTATAACCAATATTCCCGCTGCAGCGAGGACGCTGTCTACCGCGCCGACCGCGAGGATTTGCAGGCCCTGTTCCGGCCGCTCTTCGTCACCGCCTTCATGCTGGCCGACTACCTTGAGGACAATGACTGGTTCGGGGCCCAGCAATTATTGCTCTCCAGTGCGTCGAGCAAGACGGCCTATGGCACCGCCTTCTGCCTGCTCAGTGAGGACCGGGTGAAACTGGCCGCGCTGACCTCACCGCGCAATGCGGATTTTGTGGGCGGGCTTGGCTGTTATGAGACGACGAAGCTCTATGATGATATCGAGACGCTGGATACCTCAATCCCGACTGTCTATGTCGATTTCGCCGGTGACGCGGCCTTGCGGGCGCGGATCCATCATCATTTCGATCCGTCGCTGACGCATGATTGCGTTGTGGGTGCCGCCCATAATGCTCCCCATTCCAAGCCGGTCGACATGCCCGGGCCGGCGCCGAAATTCTTCTTCGCACCGGAACAGATCGCCAAGCGGAACAAGGAGTGGGGGCCGGACGAATTCAATGCGCGTTTCAATCACGCACAGGAAGCCTTCTTCGCCCAGCTCTCCAGCGCCGATCCCGTCTGGATGACGGTCAAGACCGGCCACGGCTTTGTGGCGGCGCAGGCGGTGATCAAGACGCTGGCCGAAAGCGGCGGTGACCCGGCCATCGGGCATATGATCGAGTTCGGCTGAGCCGGACAGGCTGGATTATCGCTGATCCCGGGCGGTTCATCGCCCGGGATCAGCGGAAAGCCGCGTTTGGCTGAAAAAGCCGGTATGGTTAAATTGCGCCGCCGGAGATGGTAATCGCCTGTCCTGACACGGATCCGCTGAGCGGTGAACACAGCCAGGTCACCGTTTCGGCGACTTCGTCGGGCTGGATGAGACGGCCCTGTGGATTGGTCTTGGTCAGTTCAGACAAGGCGTCTTCGCGCGACCGGCCCGTCTTGGCCATAATATTGGCGACCGAATTATCCACGATCGCGGTTTCGACATAGCCCGGGCAGACCGCGTTGAAGGTCATGGCGGTGCCGGCATATTCGATGGAGAGCGATTTGGTCAGCCCGACCACGGCATGTTTCGAGGCGACATACGGCGCGATATAGGCGCCGCCGCGCAGGCCGGCGATCGAAGCGATATTGACGATGCGGCCATAGGCCAGTTTCAGCATCGGCCCGATCACGGCCTGGGTGCAGCGCACCAGTCCCTCGACATTGACCGCCTGGATGCGCTGCCATTCCTCCATCGAGGTGCGGTGGAAGGCAGCCGCGCCGACAATCCCGGCATTATTGACCAGGATATCGATCACGCCGCCTGATGCCGCCTTGGTGAAGGCTGCTTCGACACTGGCCGCATCGGTCACGTCGAGCTGGATAGCCTCGGCGCCGTCAATGGTCTGCGCCGCCTTTTCCAGCCGGACCAGATCGCGGCCCATGATGATGATTTGCGCGCCCTGGGCCGCGAGGCTTCTGGCGCAGGCCAGTCCAATACCGGTTCCGCCGCCGGTGATGACGGCGCGATGTCCTGTCAGAGTGCTCATGGGGTGGGGGTCCCTTCTGCGGCGCGCGCGAGATTGCGCGTCAATTGGTCAAAACCGGCCTCGTATTGCGGCGGGATATGGACACCGTCATAGCCGAGCTCGGCGGCGGCCCGCAATGTCCACATCGGATCGATCAGATGCGGGCGGGCCAGCGCGACCAGATCGGCACGGCCGGCGGCGAGAATGGAATTGACGTGATCGGTCTCGTAAATATTGCCGACCGCCATGGTGGCGCAGCCGAGCTGATTGCGGATGCGGTCGGAAAACGGCGTCTGGAACATGCGCCCATAGACCGGGCGCGCCAGCGGTGTTGTCTGGCCCGCCGAGACATCGATCAGATCAGCGCCGGCCTCGCGGAAGGCCCATGCAATCGCCAGGCTGTCGGCCTCGGACAAGCCGTCATCGCCCATCCAGTCCGTTGCCGAGAGCCGGACGGCCATCGGCATGTTTGATGGCCAGACAGCGCGCATGGCCGCAAAAACCTCGAGCGGAAAGCGCAGGCGGTTGGCGACCGGGCCGCCATACTCATCGCTGCGCTGATTGGAGACGGGTGTGAGGAAGCTGGAGAGCAGATAACCGTGGGCACAATGCAGCTCGACCATGTCGAACCCGGCTTTGAGCGCGCGATGCGTCGCGGCGACGAAATCGGCCAGAACCGCATCCATATCAGCGCGGTCCATTGCCCGGGGTGTCTGGTTTGTCTCGCTCCAGGCCAGCGGCGAGGGCGCGAGCAACGGCCAATTGCCGCTTTCGAGCGGTTTGCTATTGCCTTCCCAGGCCAGGCGCGTCGAGCCCTTGCGGCCGGCATGGGCCAGCTGGACCGCCATCTTGGCGTGACTTTGCGAATGCGCGAAATCAGTGATCGCGCGCCAGGCGCTCACATGTTCGTCGGTATAAAGCCCGGCACAGCCCGGCGAGATGCGGCCATCACGGCTGACATCGGTCATTTCGCTATAGACGAGGCCGGCGCCGCCCAGGGCGCGGGCACCGTAATGCACGCTGTGGAAAGGGCCCGGCAGACCATCTTCGGCGGAATACATGCACATGGGCGAAACCACGACGCGGTTTTCCAGCCGCATGCCGCGCAGTTCAAACGGCGCAAACATGGGCGGGCAGGCATCGGACTTCGCGCCGCCCGTCGCCTGACCGGTGAACCAGCTCTCCACGCCCGCGAGCCAATCGGGATCGCGCAGGCGCAGATTCTCGTGGCTGATGCGCTGTGAACGGGTCAGCAGCGAATAGGCAAACTGCTTGGGCTCGAAGCCGATATAGCGATCGAGATGTTCAAACCATTCGGTCGAATTGCGCGCCGCGCTCTGCAATTTGAGCACCTCGACGGTGCGCACCGCCTGATAGTCCTCCAACCCCTCTGCGACCGGCTTGTCGGTGCTGGTGAGGACATCGGCGAGCATGATCGCGTCTTCAAGCGCCAGCTTGGTGCCGGAGCCGATCGAGAAATGCGCCGTATGGGCGGCATCCCCGAGCAGGACGATATTGTCATGCACCCAGTTCTCACACAGCACGCGCGGGAAATTCAGCCAGGCCGAGCCGCGCAGATGGCGCGCATTGGACATCAGCTCATGGCCGTCCAGCCAGGGCGCGAACAGGGCTTCGCTGGCGCGGCAGCATTCATCCTGGTCCATCTCGCCGAAGCCCAGCCCCTCCCAGGTTTCCGGAGCGCATTCGACGATGAAAGTCGATGTGTTGTCGTCGAAGCGATAGGCATGGGCCCAGACCCAGCCATGCGGTGTCTCGACAAAGATAAAGGTGAAGGCGTCAAACACTTTATGGGTGCCCAGCCAGACGAATTTATTGCGGCGCAGCTCGATATCCGGCTTGAACCGATCGGCAAAACGGGTGCGGATCTTTGAATTCAGCCCGTCCGAGGCGACGATCATGTCGGCATCGGCAAAGGACGAGAGATCATCGCCGATCTCGGCCTCGAAATGCAGCCCGACACCCAGTTCGCGCGCACGGTCCTGCAGCAGGCTCAGGAGTTTCTGTCGGCCAATGCCGCAAAACCCGTGGCCGGTCGAGGTCTCGGTGACGCCCTTGATGACGACGTCGATATCATCCCAATGCGCCAGGCTGGCACCAATGGCGCGGGCGCTGGGTGGATCATTGCGGCCGAGATTTTCCATCGTCTGATCGGAGAAGACGACGCCCCAGCCAAAGGTGTCGCCAGGCTTGTTGCGCTCATAGACATCGATGATGCAATCGGGATCGCGCAGCTTCATCGAGATGGCGAAATAGAGACCGGCGGGGCCGCCGCCAATGCAGGCAATTTTCATCGTCGACAATCCCCTTGAAGCCGGTCAGGTGACGGCGGAACGGGTTGCGAAACGCTCCTCGCGCCATTCCCCGGTCTGCATGATCTCCGCCAGCGCCTCGATCGCCAGCCAGACATCCTCATAACGGGTATAGAGTGGCGTGAAGCCGAAACGCAAAATATCCGGTGCCCGGAAATCACCGATAACGCCGCGCTCGATCAGCGCCTGCATGATGGCATAACCGTGTTTGTGACAGATCGAGACCTGGCTGCCGCGCCGCGCCGCGTCGCGCGGGCTGGCAAGCTCGAACCTGGTCAGCCGGGCTTCGATCAGGGCGATGAACAAATCGCCCAAGGCCTGGGATTTGAGCCGGATCGCTGCCATGTCGGCCTCCAGCATCAGGTCGAGCCCGCATTCCAGCGCCGCCATGCCGAGAATACCCGGCGTGCCGCACTGGAAACGGTCAATTCCGGCGCCCGGCTCATAAGCATCGTCGAAAGCAAAGGGCGCGGCATGGCCGAACCAGCCCGACAGGGCCGGGAAGACGTGGGCATGATGGCGTTCGGCGCAGAACAGGAAGGCCGGCGCGCCGGGGCCGCCATTGAGATATTTATAGCCGCAGCCAACCGCAAAATCGGCCTCGCAGCCATTGAGGTCGACGGGCAGGGCGCCGGCACTATGGCTGAGATCCCAGATCACCAACGCACCGGCCGCGTGGGCAGCGCGCGTCAGGGCGGCCATGTCGTGCAGGCGGCCGGTCTTGTAATGGGTCTGGGTCAGCAAAAGCACGGCGACCTGGTCGTCGAGTGCCGCAGGGATCTCGTCGGCAGGCAGGAGTTTTTGCGTCAGACGGCCACCGCTGAAATGCGCCAGACCTTGCATCATATAGGCATCGGTCGGGAAGTTTCCGGTCTCCGACAGGATGATGGAGCGGCCGGGTCGCAATTGCACGGCCGCGCTGAGCGCCTTGAAAACATTGATCGAGGTGGAATCGGCGGCGACGACTTCATGGTCCTTCGCCCCGATCAGGCGGGCGATCTTGCTGCCCAGACGCCGCGGCGCCTCGATCCAGTGATTGGAATTCCAGGAGCGTATCAGATCCTGGCCCCATTCGCGGCTGACAACATCGGTCATCCGCGCGGCGGTCACTCTGGGCAGGGCACCGAGCGAATTGCCGTCGAGATAGACCACGCCCTCGGGCAGCTCGAAGCGCTCGCGGAACTCGCGCAGCGGATCGGCGGCGTCCATCGCGCGGATAGTATCCAGATCCATCAGCCCAGCTCCCGCAGCACGGCCCGCACCGGCGCGGCATCGGCACCGGCGATTTTCAGTGGCAGGGCCATCAATTCATAACGCCCGTCGGGCACGGTGTCGAAGACCAGGCCTTCGAGGATACGCATGTCATGGCGCTGCACGGCATGGTGAGCGTCCATGGTCTTGGAGGTCTGCGGATCGAGCGAGGCGGCATCCACCCCGATCAGGCGGCAACCGGCCTTGGCCAGCCGCTCGATCACATCGGCGTGCAGGGCCCGGAAATTATCGTCCCACACCGCATGCGGGAAGGTCTGATAGGTGCGGATCAGCACGCGCTGCTCACCCTCGATCAGGGGCCAGTCGAGATCATCCATCACCACATGCTCGCCGGTCCAGCCAGCGGTGACGAGGCGGCAGGGTCCCAGATAGGGTGCCAGATCGACGCTGGCAGCATCAATCCCGGCCGTGTCGTAATGCGAGGGCGCATCGGCATGGGCGCCGCTATGGGTGGAGAGTGTCAGGCGGGAGACCTTGACCGGGCAGCCCGGCCCGATGGCCCAGGTCTCGTCGATCGCAAACGCCGTGTCGCCCGGCCAGACCGGCAGGCCAGGGCGAAGGGTTTGTGAAATATCCCAGATTTTTGCCATTTTTTGCTTTGCCATGACGATCTAGAGCGAGGTCCGCACGGTCCAGATCTCCGGGAAAAACCGCAGATCGAGCGCCTTCACCAGATAGCCGACCCCGGCGGTGCCGCCCGTGCCGCGGCGATAGCCGATAATGCGCTCAACGGTCTTCATGTGATTGAAGCGCCATTGCTGGAATTTATGCTCGAGATCGACCAGTTTCTCGCCCAGCTCATAGGCTTCCCAATGGGTTTTGCTGTCGCGATAAATCTCGCGCCAGACATCTTCCACCCCCTTGCAGGGCTCGTAGGGCTCGGTCCAGTCGCGCTCGATCTTTTCGGCGGGAATGGCGTAGCCGCGCCGGGCGAGAAGCCGCAGCGTCTCATCCCACAGGCTCGGCGCTTCCAGCGCGCCGGTGACCATCTCCCAGGCCTGCGGATTGGATTTATGCACCCGCGCCAGCTCGGCATTCTTGTTGCCAAGGCGGAATTCCATCGTGCGATACTGGTAGGACTGGAAACCCGAGCTCTGGCCGAGACTGTCACGGAAAGCGAGATAATCGGCCGGCGTCATCGTGGCGAGCACATCCCAGGCGGCGATCAATTGCTCCTGAATTCGCGCCACACGCGTAAACATTTTCAGCGCCGGACCGATCTCGTCCTTGCGCAGATGCGCGACGGCGCCGGCAGTCTCGTGCAGGATCAGCTTCATCCACAATTCGCCAACCTGGTGGATCAGGATGAAGAGCATTTCGTCATGCTCGGAGGATCGCGGGTGTTGCGAGTCCAGCAAGGTGTCGAGGCCGAGATAACCGGCATAGGACATCTTGTCCTTCATATCCCAGTGAATGTCCTCGCCGGACACGTCGACACTGGACGCAAACTTGTCAGCCATCATCATCCCCTGGCCCCGGTTTTCCGAAGCCTGTCAGGCGCGACTCGCACGCCGGTTTCTGCCTAGAGGTGTAGGGGATAAGCGGGGGCGGGGGCAAGCATGCGCCCGGGGGCGATGCGTCGCAGAACCGGTCTTGCCAGTCCCGATCGGCCTGCCTAGCGTCACACTGTGCGGGTGGAGGCGAAATGCCATGATGGATGCAATCGGCGAACAGACAGTCTGGGATGTGATCGGCCTGTATTTGCGGCTCGGATTCGAGCACATCCTGCCGAAGGGCCTCGACCATATCCTGTTCGTTCTGGCGCTCTTTTTCGCGTCATCGCGGCTGAAACCGCTGGTCTGGCAGATCTCGGCCTTCACTCTGGCCCATACGCTGACGCTGGCCCTGGCGGTGCTGGGCGTCATCACGCTGCCAGCCCATATCGTCGAACCTGTCATCGCGCTGTCCATCGCCTTCGTCGCGATCGAGAATCTGGTGTTCAGGGATATGCAGCGCTGGCGGCCGCTGGTCGTGTTCGGTTTTGGCTTGTTTCACGGGCTTGGCTTTGCCGGTGTGCTGGTCGGGCTGGGTCTGCCGCAGGGCCAGTTGCTGCCGAGCCTGCTCAGCTTCAATCTCGGCGTTGAGGCCGGGCAGCTGACCATCATCCTGGCGATGTGGTTCGCCCTGCACCGGTTTCGGGATGCGAACGGGTATCCGCTGCTGGCCAAGGCGGCCTCGGCGCTGATCGCGCTGGTGGCTCTCTGGTGGGTTGTGGAGCGGGTATTTCTGGGCGGGTAGGGCGTAGAAAAAGGGCGGCCCGAGAGCCGCCCTTTTCCGTATTCCATGCGCCGGAAGACTATTCCCAGCCGCAGCTGCTGTCAGCATTCTGTTCCTGCAGATGCGTCATCAGTGGCTGGAAATAGGCGATGATCGCCGAGCCATCCATTTCGCGGGTGCCGGTGAAGGCCTCCAGCGCGTCGGGCCAGGGCTGCGAAGCGCCCATTTCCATCATCTCGTTGAAGCGCTGGCCGACTTCCTCATTGCCATAAACGGTGCAACGATTGAGCGGGCCTTCCCATCCAGCCATGTCGCAAGCGGCCTGCTGGAACTGGAATTGCAGGATATAGCTCAGGAAATAGCGCAGATAAGGCACATTGTTCGCGATGTGGTATTTCGCGCCCGGATCGAAGGCATCGGCCGGCCGGTCAACCGGTGGCATCAGGCCCTGATACTGCTCACGCAATTCCCACCAGGCGGTGTTGTACTGGTCCGGCGTGATCTCGCCGCGGAAGACGCGCCAGCGCCACTGATCCATCATGACGGCGAAGGGCAGGAAGGCGATCTTGTCGAGCGCCAGATCCATCATCAGGCCGAGATCGGCAGATTCGTCAGGCACTTCGTCTTGGCCCAACAGGCCGATCTGGACCAGATAATCCGGCGTCACCGAGAGCGCGACAAAATCGCCGATCGCTTCGTGGAAGCCGTCATGGGCGCCATTGCGGAACAGCATGTCCTGGCCGCGATAGGCGCGCTGGTAGAAGTTGTGGCCCAGCTCATGGTGCACGGTGCGGAAATCTTCCGCATTGACGTGGGTACACATCTTGATCCGGATATCTTCCTCATTGTCGAGATTCCACGCCGAGGCGTGGCAGACGACATCACGATCGCGCGGACGCGTGATCAGGGAGCGTTCCCAGAAGGTTTCCGGCAGTGGTTCCAGGCCAAGCGAGGTGTAGAAGCGCTCGCCCGTCTCCACCATTTGCAGCGGCGTGTAATCATTCGCCTCGAGCAATTGCGTCAGGTCATAGCCACCGCCTTCGCCGCTATCGATGCCGACAATATCATTGATCGGTGCCCAGCCCTGGGCCCACATATTGCCCAGCAGGTCAGCGCGGATCGGGCCGCTCGTCGCCTGGACATCATCGCCATAGGTCTCGTTGAGGCCGTCGCGGACATAGCAGTGGAGCTGTTCATACAAGGGCTCGACCTGGCCCCAGAGACGCTCGACTTCGGCCTCCATCTCGTCAGCGGGCATGTCGTAATTGGACAGCCACATCTCGGCGAGGTCGGAGAAACCCAGTTCGCGCGCGCCGGCATTGGCGATCTCGACCATCTCGGCATAATCCTGGCTCATCTGGGCCGGATTGATCGCGGCGCGCCAGTCATTCCACATCATGGCGAGGAATTCGGGATCGCGTTCGGTACCCATCATCACTTCCAGCGTGTCCAGCGTGACGGGTGTGTCGTCAATATCGATCGTGCCGGTGGAATAGGCGGAACTCATCCGCGTGGTCAGTTCCGCCAGGCGCTGGGCGTGATCGCCGCCAGCCGGGGTGGGAAGGGTGATGCCGGCGGTCAGCATGGTCATCTTGCGACGCATGTCGAGCGGCAGTTCGGTGTCGGCAAAGCGGGCCGTGGCACCGGCTTGCTGGACCGACAACTCGGTGGCTTCCGCGCTCATCCGGCTGACCAGATACTCGGTGTCTGTCGTGATGAAATTGGCATAGACCCAGGCCGTGTGGGCGGCAAATTCACCGAAATCAGCGATTTCAGCCTCGGTCTCTGCGAGAAACTCTGCTGCATCGTCAACCGAACCGGCCGCAACCGGCGCCGTGTCGGTCATCACGGATTCGTCAGCTGTGACGGTATCTTGCTGGGTATTTGCATAGGCAAAATAGCCACCTGCCGCCAACAAGGCGCCAACGGCTACACCGGCCAGAAGTTTGGTCATGGTTCAATTCTCCCCATTCTCGCGGCGCGACGCGCCGAATTGTCCCCATCCTCATCTTCTGGCTGCCGCCGTCAAGCGGCTCGGCCTCAGCCTCGCATCAGCCACCCAGCCGCTTGGCATGCCAGGCCAGATGCTCGCCGATGAAACTGGCGATGAAGAAGTAGGAATGATCATAGCCAACCTGGCGCCTGACGGTGATGTCGCGGCCCCTGATTTCCGCCTCGAGCAGGTCGGTGCGTAATTGTTCGGCGAGGAAATTATCGGCCTCGCCCTGATCGATCAGGATGGGTGGCAGATCGGTCTGGCTGTCGCGCAGGAGCTGGCAAGCGTCGTGGGCGGCCCAGCTTGAGCGGTCTTCGCCGAGATAGCTGGTGAAAGCCTTGATCCCCCAGGGCACTTGCATCGGCGCGACAATCGGCGCGAAGGCCGAGATGGCGGCGAAGCGGCCGGGATGCGTCAGCCCGATGGTCAACGCGCCATGCCCGCCCATGGAATGGCCCATGATGGACTGGCGCTGCATGTCGAGCGGGCAGGCCTCGCCAACCAGGCCTGGCAATTCGGTGGTGACATAATCCCACATCCGGAAATGCTTCGCCCAGGGCGCCCGGGTCGCATTGAGGTAGAAGCCTGCACCCTGGCCAAGATCATAGGCCTCATCGTCGGCGACGCCGTCACCGCGCGGCGAGGTGTCGGGGCAGATGATCGCGAGGCCGAGCTCGGCGGCATAGCGCTGGGCGCCGGCCTTGATGACGAAATTCTCGTCCGTGCAGGTCAGCCCCGCCAGGAACCAGACGACCGGTACCGGGCCCTGCGCGGCCTGGGGCGGGAGGTAGACGGAAACGGTCATCTCGCAATCGAGCACACTGGAGCGGTGGCGATAGCGGCGCTGTTCGCCGCCGAAGCACTTTACCGAGCTGATCAATTCCATGGTGAGCCTCTATTATTCTAACGTGGAGCCTTGCCGCGCTTGGCGGCCTGGATGACGATTTCCAGCCCGTTGAGAAAGGCCGAGCGATCCTTGGGGCCAAACGGCTTCGCCCCGCTGGTCTGCATGCCGGTCTCGCGCAGATCGGTCATCAGATTGCGCGTCGCCAGGACCGAGCCGATATTATCCGGCGTGAAGGCCTTGCCGCGATGATCGACGGCCAGGGCCCCGGCCTTCAGGCAGCGATCCGCCAGCGGGATATCCGTGGTCACGCAGACATCGCCGGGGCCGATCTCGTCGGCAATCCAGTTATCGGCCGCATCCGTGCCCTGGTCGACAATCACCAGCCGGGCCCAGTTGGAATTGGGCCGCCGGATACCGCCATCGCAGACGAACAGCATTTCGATCTCATGGCGCTCGCCGACGCGAAGGACTTCATCCTTCACCGGGCAGGCATCGGCATCGACGTAGAGTTTCATGGCTTGTCCCCTTTGGCGAAGACCTCGACCGCCCGCCCAGCCCTGTCGAATTTGCAGATCGCGTTGTCATCCAGATAGATAAGGCTATTCCGTTCGAAGTCGTCCATCGAAACAGTAATCACCGCGGTATCGGCGTAGGACGGATGAAATGAGCCGAGGAAGCCGAACATGCACAGGGCTTCGGCAGCCAGTTCCTGAATGGCGATACCGTCCTTGAACCGCGGCAAGGCGGAAATGGGATTCGGCCAGCGGGCTTCCATGTACCGACGCATCAGCGCGTTCGGCGTGTCGATACCATAGCATCGGCGGATGACCCGAGTTGTCTCGCTTTCCTGTCTGGCTTCGGTGGTCCCGAATATCCAGCTGTGGCCCCCGTGTGTAAGCAGGAATTGGGACGGAGACCCTGCGAAATACCCATCTGGCGTGCTATTGCAGGACAACCGCAACAAGTCGATGTCTCGCCCGGCATCGCGAACGCGTTCCCCGCCGCCGTTAAAGATGGGGCCGTCGCGACCGAAGGTGTCCATGTCGAGACTCTCACGGTGCCAGCGGTGCCCCGCGGTCGGCGCTTGCTGGTCTGGATTCATCCCGGTTTCACCGCAACTGACCCACCAGAGCCAGCATCGCTTCCAGATTGGCCGCACCAAGCTTGCGGCAACGCTCCGGCGACCAGCCATGCACCGGATCGGGCAGGTCGGCATTGTCCTTGAACGGCATTTCCAGCGTCATCGCCAGACAGCCAAATTCATTGGCGAGATAATTGGTGCAAACCGACAGATTGGCCGTGCCCGGCGCATCGACATCATAGCCATGCTTGGTCTGGAAGTCGGGACTGGCTGAGCAGAGGGCGGCTTTGTAGGCGTCGAGATTGACCTGGCCGCGCTGGTCGAAATTCGGCGCGCCTTCGCCGCCGGCGATGAAGTTGTAGGGCAGGGCCTCATCGCCATGCACGTCGAGCGCCAGATCAATGCCGGTCTCGCGCATGCGATTGAGGACGTGGAAGACTTCCGGTGAGTTCTCCAGGCTGGCCTTGTCCCATTCGCGGTTGAGATTGACGCCCTTGGCATTGGTGCGCAGATGGCCGCGTTTCGATCCATCCGGATTCATGTTCGGCACAATGTGGAAGACGGCCTTCGAGCGCAGCTTGCGCGCGACCGGATCATCGGGATCGAGCAGACGGTCGAGAAAGCCCTCCATCCACCACTGCGCCATCGTCTCGCCGGGATGCTGGCGGGCCGTGACCCAGATGGTGCGTTTCTTCTTCGAAGGCTCGCCGACCGTCAGGCAATCCATCGTCTGCCCGTCGAGCGTCTCGCCAAGCACGTCCAGCGTGACGCCTTCGCAGCTCTGTACCGCCGCAATCAGATCCTGGTGCCGCTCCATCGAAAAGGGCGCGAAATAGGCAAACCAGATTGTGTCGAGTTCGGGCGTGTGCTGCAGCGTCAGAACGCCCTTGGCATAGCTGGTCTCGACGCGGAACCAGGTCTCGCGGTCGTAGGAAGCGCAGGCCTGATAGCCCGGCCAGCCCTCGAGATAGGCCGCGCCGCCGGCATTGGTGATGTGCATCACCAGATCTTCGTCGCGCGCGCCGGAGACGCGGAAATGGAACCATTGATAGAAATCGGAATCCTTGTCCTTGCGGATCTCCAGCTCGATGTTTTCGGGATTGCTGGAATTCTTGACGACGATATTGCCGCTGTCGAACTTGTCGGTGATGTGCAGGGTCATGGGCGCGCTATCCGGGCAGGGGGTGAGTCTTCGCCCGTGTCTTACCCCGCCAGCGGGATCGAGGCCAGATCGACGACATCAAGCGAAAGCTCGCCGGCGAGCGCGGCGAGACGTTTATCGGCGGTGAGCAGGGGGTATTGATAGGATTGCGCCGTCGCCAGATAGACGCAGTCATAGATCGAATAGTCCAGCTCGGAGGCGAGGCGCTGGGCCAGGATGATCAGTCTGAAATCATCGACGATGGATAGCCGGCGGTCCAGCTCCCGAATGGCATCCTGAGCCTGAGCGAGTGTCGTATCCCCACGTCTGACGTATTTCCAGAGCGCATTCGCCGTCTCGGTGAGGATCAGGCGCGGCGCGATGAATTCATGGGCCTCCGCCGCCGCCGCGGCCCGCTCATGACCCGGAACCAGAATGAAAAGTTTCGTTGCCACGCTGGCATCAAGGATGAAAACGCTCAACGGTCGCGATCCTCACGGATCAGGTCTGTCGGGTCGAGATCCGATGGTCGCGAGCTCTCTCGCATCCCCTTGGCGAAGGCCAGGAAGGCCTGTTTGTCCGACATGACCTTGGCCGTCAGCAGTTCGCGCAGATATTGCTCAAGCGAGGTGCTCGCCGACTGAGCATTCAGTTTGAGCTTGGCGATGACCTCGTCATCGAGATTGCGAATGAGAATCTGGCCCATGGCGGACTCCGTGATAGCAGGGCGCTATCATAGTGCGGGGCCCGGTGCTGTGACAAGGATTTTCCGGTCCTCTGCGCGCCTAGAGAAAGAGCAGGGAGCGCAGCGTATAGGCCGTGATCGCAACGGCGGCCGAGCCTGCCAGGCAAAGCCCGAAAAACCACAATAATTTGCGCCCGAGCGGCGGTTCATCGCCAGACTCTGGCGGCGGGGTGGGGCTGAAGAAGTTACGCACTGTGATACCCGTCGCCCGGCTTCACCTTGCCCCAGAACACCGAATAGACATACGCCGTATAGGCCAGAATGACTGGCAGCATGATCACCGCACCGACCAGCATGAAGCCGAGCGCATTGTCCCGGGCCGCCGTCTCGTGGATTGTGAAGGCGAAGGGGACGAGCCAGGGAAAGAGACTGACGGCGAGGCCGAGATAGCCTGACAGGAAAATCCCGGCGGCGAGCAGATAGGGCCGCCAGTCCGGTGCCTTGCCGGCACCGCTGACCAGATCGCGCGCCAGCCAGCCGGTCAATATCAACCCCGACAGCGGGATCAGGCCCAGGGGCAGGAGTTTGCCGGGCTCAAGATGCGTCATCGAAAAACCCCAGCGTTCAGTGACCCGCGGATCCACCGACAGTGTCGCCAGGCTGATGGCCGCAAATCCGATCGCCACGGCGACCAGGGCGAGGATGGCCCAGCGGCGGGCTTTGGCCTGTAATCCGGCCTCGGTCTTGAGGACAAGCCAACAGGCGCCGAGCAGGACATAGCCGGCGACGACACCAAAGCCGGCCATCAAGGAGAAGGGGGTGAGCCAGTCCAAGGGCCCGCCGGCGAAAGCCCGCCCCTCGACGGCAACGCCCTGGATGAAGCTGCCCAGAATAATCCCCTGCGATAGCGCGGCGGCAAAGGAGCCGCCATAGAAGGCGCCATTCCAGAACAGCCGCGTCGGCCGGCGCACCGCCTTGTGCCGGAATTCAAAGGCGACGCCGCGGAAAATCAGGGCTGCCAGCATGAAGATGACGGGCAGGTAGAAGGCCGGCATCAGGATGGAATAGGCCAGCGGGAAGGCGGCGAACAGGCCGCCACCGCCCAGTACCAGCCAGGTCTCATTGCCATCCCAGACCGGCTCGATTGTCGCCGTCATCATATTGCGTTCGTCTTCAGTGCTGGCGACGGCGGTGAGCATGCCGATGCCCAGATCCATGCCGTCGAGCAGGACATACAACATGATCGCGACAGCAATCAGCACGGCCCAGATCAGCGGCAGGTCGAGGTGGAGGGCGTCCATGATCGGCTCCTATCCGGCCACTATAGTGTCGGCCGGCTTTTGCGCCGGGTCATCGACAGCACCCAGCGGCGAGCCAGGCGCGCGGCGTTCGCCCGACCCCGCTTCCGGCGGCTGATCGTCAAAACCACGTGTCGCGATCCGCGCCATATAGATGGTTCCGGCCGTAAAGATGATGGCATAGACCGTCATGAAGATCAGAAGCGAGAGCGCGACCTGACCGGCCTCGACCGGCGAGACGCTATCGGCGGTTCGCAGCGCACCATAGACGGTCCAGGGCTGACGTCCGACTTCGGCCACTACCCAGCCGGAAATGACCGCGATGAAGCCCAGGCTGCCGCCCGGTATCGCCAGCCAGTGAAACAGGCCCGGCCGGTCCAGCCCGCCACGCCACCACAGGATCAGGCCCCAGACGCCAAAACCGAGCATCGCCAGGCCGGCACCGACCATGATGCGGAAGCTCCAGAAGACCAGCCACAGCGGCGGACGCTCATCCTCGGCAAAGCTGGAATACGCGCGCAAGGGCTCGTCGGTATTGAACAGGAAAGGGCTGGTGCCCGGAATGGTGATCTCGCTGCGGCCACATTCATTGGCGGACGGCCAGGCGAGCAGGACCGTGCCCTGCACATCCAGCGTCTCACACCAACCCTCCATCGCCGCGACCTTGGCGGGCTGGTGTTCGTGTGCCACTTCGCCGGACCAGTGCCCGGCCCAGATCTGCAGGGGCATCAGCACGGCCAGCGTGCCCGCCGCCATGCGCATCTGCCAGCGCGTCGGCTCGCTCTTGTGTCCGCGCAGTGTCTGCCAGGCCCCGGCTGCCAGCACGACAGCGGCCGTGGTGATGAAGGCGGCCAGCATCATGTGGACATAGCGCGAGGGGAAGCTGGCATTGAAGATGACCTCCATCCAGCTGGTGGCAAAGAAATTGCCGGTGACCGGGTCGATATCGAACCCCTGCGGCGTCTGCATCCAGGAATTGGCCGACAGGATCCAGAAGGCGGAAATCGAGGTGCCTATGGCGACGATGACCGTGGCGGCAAAGTGGAGCTTGCGGCCGACCTTGTTCCAGCCGAACAGCATCACACCGAGGAAGCTCGCTTCCAGGAAGAAAGCCGTCAGGACCTCATAGCCCAGCAAAGGCCCGAGCACGCTGCCGGTGCGGTCGGAGAAGACGCTCCAGTTTGTCCCGAACTGGTAGGACATAACCACCCCGGTCACCACGCCCATGGCGAAGGCGAGCGCGAAGATTTTCACCCAGTGGAGGTAGAGCTGCTTGAAGACCTCGCGCCCGGTCTTCAGCCACAGGCCCTCGCACACGGCCAGGAAAGCAGCCAATCCGATGGTGAAGGCGGGGAAGAGAATGTGGAAGGCAATCACGAAGGCGAATTGCATCCGTGAGAGCATCAGCGCGTCGAAGTCCATGGCCGGGGTCTTTCGCTGTGGCAGCCACGGCAGACAAGCATGCGGCGATGGCGATGCAAACGCGGCGCAAGGTCGCGCGTCACAATTGCCGGTTCGGCCCCCGGGGCGGAATAACGGCCCGCCACCGGCGGGCTTTTAGCGCATCAGTAAACCACCACACTCCGAATGCTCTTGCCGGCATGCATCAGATCGAAAGCGTCATTGATCTTGTCGAGCGGCATGGTGTGGGTGATGAGGTCGTCGATATTGACCTTGCCGTCCATATACCAGTCGACAATGCGTGGCACATCGGTGCGGCCGCGGGCGCCGCCAAAGGCCGAGCCGCGCCAGACGCGGCCGGTGACGAGCTGGAAGGGGCGGGTGGAGATTTCCTGGCCGGCGCCAGCGACGCCGATGATGATGCTCTCGCCCCAGCCCTTGTGGCAGCATTCCAGCGCCTGGCGCATCGTGTTCACATTGCCGATGCACTCAAAGGAATAATCGGCGCCGCCATTGGTCAGGTCCATGATCGCCTCGACCAGGTTTTCGACCTTTGTCGGATTGATGAAATCGGTCATGCCGAACTGTTTGGCGATCGCCAGCCGGTCCTCATTGATATCAATGCCGATAATCTTGCCAGCGCCGACCATGCGTGCGCCCTGGATGACATTGAGCCCGATTCCACCAAGGCCAAACACGACGACATTCGAGCCGGGCTCGACCTTGGCATCAAACGCCACCGCGCCAACGCCCGTGGTCACGCCGCAGCCGATATAGCAAATCTTGTCGAAGGGGGCGTCTTCGCGGACCTTGGCGAGGGCAATTTCGGGCAGGACGGTGAAATTGGAGAAGGTCGAGCAGCCCATATAGTGCAGGATCGGCTTGCCGCCGATCGAGAAACGGCTGGTGCCATCGGGCATCAGGCCGGCGCCCTGGGTGGAGCGGATCTTCTGACACAGATTGGTCTTCGGATTGAGGCAATATTCGCACTCACGGCATTCCGGCGTGTAGAGCGGAATGACGTGATCGCCCGGCTTCACCGAAGTCACGCCAGCGCCGACCTCGCGCACGATGCCGGCGCCTTCATGGCCCAGAATCGCTGGAAATGCGCCTTCCGGATCATCGCCCGAGAGGGTGAAGGCATCGGTATGGCAAACACCCGTCGCCATGATCTCGACCAGGACTTCGCCGGCGCGCGGGCCTTCAAGATCAACGGTTTCGATAACCAGCGGGGCTCCGGCCTGATAGGCGATGGCGGCACGTGTTTGCATGATGTCTGTCTCCCTCACAGCGTGTTCACGCCATGGTTACGGGATCAATGCGCGCCGGTCGAGTAGTAGTCTGCTTCGCGCGGCCGCTGGCTGCGTGTAGGCTGGCAATATCCGGGGAGGGCTCTCATGGCCAAAATGGTTCAACGCATCGTGCTGATCGCGCTGCCGCTTTTCATCGCGGCGATATTTCTCGACTCGCTGCGCTATAAATTCACCGACGCGCCGGAGACCCAGGTGATCTTCGGCCTGCTCGATGGCTGGGCCGCGACATGGGGGGCGGCAGGCCTGTTCGCGCACACCGGCCTGTTCAGCCAATACGTGATCGGAACCGCGGAACTCATTGCTTCTGCACTGCTATTGAGCGGATTTATACCCGGTTTGAAGCGCTTGCAGCTGCTCGGCGCCGGTCTCGGCCTGGCGGTGATGACGGGCGCTATATCCTTCCACCTCTTCACCCCTTTGGGTATCGATCCCAATCAGGATGGCGGCGGGCTCTTCGTCGCGGCCTGCATGGTGTGGCTGTCCTGCGTGGCCTTGCTGGCGCTCAGGCGTCAGGACCTGCTGGCGACCGGTTGCGGCTTCATCCGGCTCCTGATCCACACCCCGGCCCGATAGGCCAGCAGCAAGGCCAGTATGCCGCCATGGATCCAGGGGCCGAGCTGATTGCCCTTCACCATGAAGCCGTAGTGCAGGCAGGCGATCACGGCGAGCGGATAGACGCTGTAATGCAGCGTCTGCCAGAGCCGGGCGCCGAGGCGGCGGACCATCACATTGAAGGAAGTCAGGGCCAGCGGGATCAGCAGGATGAAGGCCGTCATGCCCAGGGTGATATAGATCCGCTCGACGACATCCTCCCACAGCCCGGCCCACATGCCTGTCCAGCTCATGCCGGCAGCGAGATAGAGGTCGAGACCGAGATAGGCGGCCAGATGCGCGGCGGCATACCAGAAGGCCGCGAGGCCGATACGGCGACGGATTTTCATGATCGGCAGCCAGCGCGTCAGATCACGAAATGGCGTGATCGCAAGCGAGATCAACAGGATGCGCAGGGCCGTATCGCCGAGAAAACGATGGGTTTTCTCGATCGGATTGAAGCCGAGATCATTCGGCGCGCCGTTCAGCAACAGCCCCCATTGCCAGGCCAGCCACAGGCCGGGCAGGGCCAGGGCCCAGAAGGTCAGGGGTTTGAGCCAATCCTTCGCGAAGGCCCGCAGGAATGTGCTTTTGGCCATGCCTAATGGTTCTCGATCAGGTCCATGCCGGCATAAAGTCCGGCGACTTCAGGGCCATAGCCATTGAACATCTCGGTCTCGCGGCGCGCAAACGGGCCCGCACCGATGACCCGTTCCGAAGCCTGGCTCCAGCGCGGGTGGGCGCGGTTTGGATTGACGTTGGAGTAGAAACCGTATTCGCGCGGTGCCGATTGCTTCCACGAAGTCTCCGGCTCGTCCGAGACGAAGCGAATTTTAACGATGGATTTGATGGACTTGTAGCCATATTTCCACGGCACGACGAGGCGGATCGGGGCGCCATTCTGGTTGGGCAGCACTTCGCCATAAAGACCGACCGCGAGGAAGGCGAGTTCATTCATCGCCTCATCCATGCGCAGGCCTTCCTTGTAAGGCCAGTCGAGCACGCGGGTGCGGGTGCCGCGCATTTCGCCGGCATCCTGGTAGGTGATGAACTGGACATAGCGGGCGTCCGAGGTCGGCTCGAACTGGCGCAGGATATTGGCCAGTGGCACCCCGATCCAGGGGATGACCATCGACCAGGCCTCGACGCAGCGCAACCGGTAGATGCGCTCCTCAAGTGCCGAAAAATCCACGACATCTTCCAATGCGAACCGGCCGGTACGGGCCGCGTGGCCCTCGATTTCGATCGACCAGGGATCGGTCGTCATGGCACTGGCATAACGGGCCGGGTCATCCTTGCCGACGCCGAATTCATAGAAATTATTATAGCCGGTCACCGCCTCGTAAGGCGTTGATTCATCCGCCACATTATAGCCGGTGGGCTGAAAGCGCAGGGGGCCGGATGTCGGATGGCCACCGCTGGCTGTCTGGGCGGACGATTCTTCCGCCGCCCCGCAGCCGGCCAGCCCTGCCAGGCCTAGCGCCCCGGCTGTGGCCATGATCTGGCGGCGATTGAGAAAATCGGCCTTGGAGGTCACAGCGCGCTCGGGCAATTGCCAGCGATGGGGTTTTGAGATCAGCATGATATTCCTCGGCTATTGGCACTGGGTGAAATTGAGGATAGGGCAGTTTCGGCCCGACGTATCCCCGCCGCACGCCTTTGTGATGACATGTCAGCGGCTCGCCTGCCATTGCCTGGCCGCCAGCCTGCCATTGAATACCCGCCCGGCTATCGCGAGATGGCCATTGGATGTCATGATACGTGCCTGACGTCCGAACGGATCAATTATGACGCCCCGAACCGAGCTGCCCCGGCCGCATGATGACGCCTGGCGCTGGCGTTTCGATTGCCGCGACGCCCTGGCGGTGATCGAGGTGCGGCTGGCCGTGCGCGATGATCTCGATGTGATCGATGGCATCGAGATTGACAGCTTCACCGCTGACCGTTTCGCCCGCCGCAATCTGCGCCGCATGCTGGCGGCCCGCAAAACCCTTTTCCTTCTCGCCCGGATTGGCGGCGAGCCGGCGGGCTATCTCGCCCTGGCCTTCCGCCGCGGCAGCGCCATCTCGCGCATCTATTCCATCGCCGTCGCGCCCGACCACCGCGGCGTGGGCGTGGCCCAGGCCCTGCTCGCCGCCGCGACCGATCTGACGGCGCGGCGCGGCTGTGGCAAAATCCAGCTGGAAGTGCGAAAATCCAACACGAAGGCGATCACCGTGTATCAGCGCGCAGGATTTCACTTGCGGGGCACACGGGAAGCCTATTACGAGGACGGTGAAGCGGCGTTGCTATTTGAAGCTGAGGCGCCGCACAGATCAGGAGAGCGATAGCTCGTGAGCGACTGGCTCATTCTCGTTGAACATGCTGGCGATCTCGGCCAGCACGAAACGCCTCACAAGGTCATGCGGATTCGCGATTATATCGTCAATGCGCAGCTCTTCACCGGCCGGCGGCCGAATATCATCAATCTGGCGCGCAGCTATAGCTATCAGTCGAAGGGCTATTACGCCTCGCTTCTGGCTGAAGCGCGCGGCCACCGGATTGTGCCGACGGCGCAATCGGTCGTCGAGCTCAGCCGCAAGGGCCTTTACGCCCAGGCTTTGCCCGATCTCAATGTCGCCTTGATGAAGGATCTCGGCGGCGTCGCCTCGGAGGACAAACACCTCCTGATCTCCTTCGGCAATTGCCAGAACAAGGCGCTCGCCAAATTCTCCAAGCTGTTGTTCGACTGGTTCCGCGCGCCGGTGCTCGATGTGACACTGTCGGCCTCGGGCAAGGAGATCCAGCAAATCAGGGCGGTCTCGCCGCATGTCCTCAAGAATGAGGACCGGCAATTCTTCCTCGACTGCCTGGGCCAATACACACGCCGCCAATGGGTCGCGCCGAAAGAGCGCACCGCCGCGCGCTGGTCGCTGGCCATCCTGACCGATCCGAAGGAAGAATTCCCGCCCTCGAGCAAATCCTCGGTCCAGCGCCTCGCCAGTGTGGCCGCCAAAATGGGCGTCGAGGTCGATTTGATCGGCCCGAATGATCTGGCCAGCCTGGCCGAGTATGATGCGCTCTTCATCCGCACGACGACGGCGATCGACAATTTCACCTATCGCTTCGCCCGCCGCGCCGAGCAGGAGGGCATGCCCGTCATCGATGATTGCCGCTCGATGATCCGCTGCACCAACAAGGTTTTCCTGAAAGAACTGATGGAGCAGGGCGGTGTGCCGGCCCCGAAGACCGAAATCCTCGACGCCACCACGCCGATGACCGGCCTGTTCGACCGTTTGGGTTCCACCGTGGTCCTGAAGGCACCGGACGGCTCCTTCAGCCGCCAGGTCCACAAGGTCACCAATGAGGCCGAACTGGCCCGGCGCGCCAAGGAGTTATTCGCCGACACCGCCCTGATCATCGCCCAGGAATTCATGCCGACCGATTATGACTGGCGCATCGGCGTGCTCGATGGCGAGCCCCTCTTTGCCTGCAAGTACAAGATGGCGCGCGGCCATTGGCAGATCATCAAGCACGAGGCCGACGGTAAATATACCGAGGGCGGCTTCGAGACCATGGCCGTCAGCGATGCCCCGCCCGAAGTGATCGAAATCGCCAAAAAAGCCGCCAATCTGATCGGCAATGGCCTTTACGGTATCGACATGAAGCAAAACGAGAACGGGATTTTCGTGATCGAAATCAACGACAATCCCAATCTGGAAACCGAAGTCGAAGGCGCCGTCCTCAAGGACGAGCTCTGGCGCGCCATCATCGGCTGGTTCTCGATGCGGCTGGAGCGGCGGATGAATGCGGTGAAGGTTAAAGGGTAGGGCTCTACGATCCTCACCAGCTCCGCCCCGGGCTGCGCCCGGCGCACCTCTTCCATCAAGGAAGAGGAGGGGGTTTGACCTCGACCGCTTCGACTATCTCCCGCCTCTTCCTTGATGGAAGAGGTGGCCGCGAAGCGGTCGGAGCTGGTGACGGCCTCGCGGTGCCGTGTGAGTTCGCTCAGCGGCGCATATCGCGCAAGCCGGCCTCCAGCGCGTCGCGGATGCTGATCAGCACGCCGTCCATATTCCTGTGCACATCCATGTTCCAGATGCGCAGGACGGGAAAGCCTTCGCCTTGAAGCCAGGCGTCGCGGATCGCGTCGGCTGCGCGGTGGTCGTCCAGATTGTGCTGGCCACCATCAAGTTCGATCACGAGTTTCGGGGTGAAGCAGACGAAATCAACGATATAGCGGCCCAGCGGGGTGTGGCGCCGGAAGACGAAGCCATCGGCCCGCCAGGTCTTTAGCCGATTCCAGAGCCGGACTTCTTGCGGCGTCATGCGCTTTCGCAGCGCTCGCGCGTGCTTGACCATGGGACGTGTCATAGGGGTATTCTGCACGGCTGGGCGCGGGGTTCGCGTGACGGGCCTCATGGGTCGCGCTTTGCGGCCCTCACCAGCTCCGCCCCGGACTGCGTCCGGCGCACCTCTTCCATCA
>NZ_JBLWTL010000010.1:0-90827 GCF_048270095.1 Maricaulis sp.
GTGCTGGACGATGGTGCGACTTCCCTCTCCGCGAGGAGAGGGTGCCCGGCAGGGCGGGTGAGGCGGGCGATGTGGACATCTGCGGACTGGCGCCGCTGTTGCCAATCTCCAGGCGCGGCGTTTGCCCGCCTCATCCGGCGCTGCGCGCCACCTTCTCCTCACGGAGAAGGAAGGGTGTTGTGATTTTCGCCTACCTCAGCAGCTTCTCCTCACGGAGCATGAAGTGCGTAGAGCCTGTGCTGGACGATGGTGCGACTTCCCTCTCCGCGAGGAGAGGGTGCCCGGCAGGGCGGGTGAGGCGGGCGATGTGGACGTTTCAGGGCTGGCGCCGCTGTCGCTAATCGCCGACCTGGGCGTTTGCCCGCCTCATCCGGCGCTGCGCGCCACCTTCTCCTCACGGAGAAGGATAACGTTGCGCTTGTGAGGATTGGCGCCAGTCACCCCAACTCCAAAGCCCCCTCCACCAGCAATCTCGACCGGGTCAGCCCCCCGCTTCCGGCCGCCTGCTCCGGTTCAGGGTTGGGTCCGGGAGTTCGCCTTTGACCGGGCGGTCCGGCTGAGCCGGGCGCTGGGCTGCCGGTCCGCGCCCTCGACCGGCTTGATCTGCGACCGCTCCGCTGTCGGTGTCGGTATAGCCGGATGCGCCCGTGCCGGCGCTCGCCCCCCGGCCACGACCGGCCGGATCCGCCATTGCACCACTGTCCTGATCGGAAAAACCCTGTGCGCCGGTGCCGCCTGATCCACGGCCATTCCCGGCCGGATCTGCGGCGGCGCCGCTGTCACTATCGGTCAAGCCGGAGCCGCCTGCGCGCGCGCCGCCGCTGCGTCCATACCCGGCCTGATCCGCATAGGCCCCGCCATCCGAGTCCGATACGCCAGTATAGGTTTGTGCTGTAGCGCTACCGCCGATCAGTGCGCCGGCACCCGCCCCCAATACACCGCCGGTCACCTGCGTCAGAAATGAGCGGCGACTGAGTGTGCCCTTGCAAGCCATGCTATTCCCCCTCCAAGACAAGATCCGGCTCACCGGAGCAAGCCCATTCCTCATTCCTAGTTCGATCGGGCGAGACCGGCAAGCAGCCCCTGTCCGGACGCCTGGCGCAATGGCTGTCTACCCCAGCAGCCAGAGCCAGAACGGGATCGTGATGAAGCAGAACAGTGTCGACGCCGTGATGTCGCCGGCGGAATAGGGGGCGTCGCCGCCCATTTGCTGGGCCAGGACATAGGCCGAGCCGGCGCCGGGGGAGGATCCGGTGAGCAGGAGGATGGTGAGGGGGATGCCGTCCAGGCCCATGGCGCGGCCGACACCGTAGAAGACCAGCGGCCCGATCATCAGCTTGAGGAAGATGGACAGGGCCAGCAGGCGCGGCCGTGCGCGCAGGGTCGTGAAATTGAGGCCCGCGCCGACCGAGAGCAGGATCAGCGGCAGGGCGGCCTGGCCCAGCAGGGACAGCGTGTCGGTGATGGCGCCGGGCATCGGGATATGGGCGAGATTGACCACCCCGCCGGCAACCGAGCCGAGGATGAGCGGATTGGTGACGATGCGGTAGAGGATGGAGCGCCAATTGGGGGCGGCGCCTTCGCCCCACACCGCCAGTGCCGCGACGCATTCGATATTCACCAGCGGGATGGAGACGACCATCACCAGCGCGACGAGGATTTCGCCCTGGTCGCCGAACAGCGCGATGCCGAGCGCCAGGATCAGCATCCCGTTCCAGCGGCACACCGCCTGGACGACGCTGGTATAGGTCGGGTCGGGGATTTTCAGGGCCGGTTTGAGTGCCAGCATGATGACGGCCATCGCCAGGAAGCCGAGCACCGAGGCGATCAGGAAGGGGCCGAGCGTGATCGATGAGAGGTCGGCGCGGGCGATGGCGGTGAAGAGCAGGGCCGGGGAGAGGCCAAGATAGGCCAGGCGCGAGACCGGTCCCCAGCTATTGTCCGGCAACAGGCCGGAGCGGCGCAAGAGCCAGCCGATTGCAATGACGCCAAAGATCGGGAAAAGGGCGGTCAGGATCGGATCCATGGCTCAGATATGCTCCAGCCGGTCGAGGACACTGCGCAATATATTGGCGGCAGCATGGGCATCGATCACCTGTTTGCGGCGATCCCTGCGCATGCCGGCGGAAATCAGCGCTTCGGTCGCCTCGAAGGTGGACAGGCGCTCATCCTGGAAGATGATCGGGATATCGCGCAGCCCCAGGAGATTGCGCGCCAGCGCCCGGCTCGACTGGGCCCTCGCGCCTTCGGTGCCGTCCATATTGTAAGGCAGGCCGATCACCAGACCGACGGCCTTGCGCTCGTCATAGAGCTGGAAGATTCGCGCGGCATCCGCTGTGAATTTGGTGCGCTGGATGGTTTCCACCGGTGTGGCGAGACCGCGCGTGGCCCCGCATGACGCGACGCCGATCGTCTTGGAGCCCGGATCGAGCGCAAGGAGCGGGCCTTGCGGGAGTTCGGAAAGGTCAATCAGCGCCATGGGGTCGAGATGCTCCGAGTGTGGTTTGCCGTCAAGCTTTCTTGCACCTGCGAAGGCGTATTGCTACTCAGTCGGCTTCGATTATCCGGAGCTGATTTTAATGTCCGTCACCGCTGATGATGTGCGCCGCATTGCCCGGCTCGCACGCCTTGCCGAACCGAAAGACCGTATCGACACGCTGGTCGGCGAGTTGAACGGGATTCTCGCCTGGATCGAACAGCTCGACGAGGTCGATATCGAAGGCGTCGAGCCGATGACGACGCCGGTCAAATTCCCGCTGCCGCAGCGCGCGGATGTCGTCAATGATGGCGGTGTGCGCGACAAGGTGCTGGCCAATGCGCCCAGTAGTGAAGACGGGTTTTTCGTTGTGCCCAAGAGCGTGGAATAGAGACCATGAGCGATCTCCTCAAACTCTCCCTTGCCGATGTCACCGCCAAGCTGCGGGCGCGCGAAGTTTCCGCGACCGAGCTGGCCACCGAAGCACTCGCCGCCTGTCAGTCGGCCCAGGGCGCGTTGAATGCCTTCACGGCGTTTGACGAAGCCAAGACGATGGCGATGGCGAAGGCCTCCGACGAGCGCCTGGCGCGCGGCGAGGGCGGTCTGCTTGAAGGCGCGCCGCTGGCGATCAAGGATTTGTTCGCGGTCGAAGGCGTTTCCACGACGGCCTCCTCGAATATCCTCAAGGGTTTCAAACCGCCCTATGAGAGCTCGGTCACCCGGTCCTGGTGGAATCAGGGCGGCGTCTTCCTGTGCAAGACCTCGATGGACGAATTTGCGATGGGCTCGTCCAACGAGACCTCCAATACCGGCCCGGTCAATAATCCCTGGAAGGGCGCCAAGGGCGAGATGCTCACGCCAGGCGGTTCCTCGGGTGGCTCTGCGACGGCGGTTGCGGCTGACCTTTGCTTTGGCGCCACCGGCACCGATACCGGCGGCTCGATCCGCCAGCCGGCCAGCTTCACCGGCACGGTCGGCGTGAAGGGCACTTATGGCCGCACATCGCGCTGGGGCGCGATTGCCTTTGCCTCCTCGCTCGATCATCCCGGTCCCTTTGCCAAGACGGTCAAGGATGGCGCCATGCTGCTGCAGGCGATGTCCGGCCATGATCCCAAGGATTCGACGTCCCTGCCCAATGCCGTGCCCGATTTCGTCGCCGCCTGTGGCCGCTCGGTCAAGGGCCTGCGCATTGGCGTGCCCAAGGAATATCGCGTCGACGGCATGCCGGATGAAATCGAGAAAGCCTGGCAGCAGGGCATTGAATGGCTCAAGGCTGCCGGCTGCGAGATCGTCGATATCTCCTTGCCGCACACCAAATACGCCCTGCCGGCCTATTACATCGTCGCGCCGGCAGAGGCCTCGTCCAATCTGGCTCGCTATGACGGCATGCGCTATGGCAATCGCGTCGAGGGCAAGGATCTGACCGAGACCTATGAGAAGACCCGCGCCGCCGGTTTTGGCAACGAGGTCCAGCGCCGTATCATGATCGGCACCTATGTGCTCTCGGCCGGCTATTATGACGCCTATTATCTGCGCGCCCTGAAAGTGCGCACGCGCATCCTGCAGGATTTCGATCAGGCGTTTGAAAAAGTCGATGCCATCCTGACGCCCTCGGCGCCGTCGGCGGCTTTCCCGCTGGGGTCCAAGTCGAATGACCCGATCGCGATGTATCTCAATGACGTCTTCACCGTGACCGCCAATCTGGCCGGTGTGCCCGCCATGTCGGTGCCCGCCGGGCTCGACAAGGATGGCCTGCCGCTGGGGCTGCAGATCATCACCAAGGCGCTCGACGAGGAGACCATGTTCACAGTCGGTGCGGCGCTCGAGGATGCGGCGGGCTTTACGGCCAAGCCGGCCAAGTGGTGGTAGGGCGATGAGCGACGAGATTCCTGTCGGAACGCCCGAGGAAACACCGGCAGCCAAGCCCAAGAGCGTGATGGATCGCATCATGTTCGCGGTGATCGCCCTGATGTGCGCGATGTTCGGCCTGCCGATGGTGTATTCCAGCGGTACGGTCGTCGGCGCGATGTTCGCCGGGACGATGCCGAGCCTGTGGACCATCGCGCTGGCACCGATCGGGCTGGCGCTGGTCTATGCCGCGATCCGCCTGACCATGGTGGCGCTGGCACCCGACAAGCGCGCGCCATGAGCCCGGCGCCGGCACCGGCAGGGGTCAAGCTGATCCGCCCGGCGATCTATGCCGGCGTGCTGGTCTGTCTGGTGGGTGCGGCGCTGGTCGCCGGCAAGCTGGAGCTTGGTCTGCCATTGGTGGTCGAGATCATCCTGCTGGCGGTCGGCGTGGCGATATTGGCGTTCGGCCTGCTGGCCTCGCTGTCCTGGCGCGGCCTGCAGGCGGCGATGGCGAATGAGGCGGCGGGAATTGCGCCGCCGCCTTTTGATGACGATGAAGATGATGCGGACGACTAGTTCGTCCGGACTTGTGGATGTGGGCGATAATCCGGATGGCGTTGACGCGCATCCGAGAAGGCTTTGAAGAGGCAGACCGACATGAGTGAACACACCTATCGCATCACCGGGTCCACCGGCGAGTGGGACGTCGTGATGGGGCTTGAAGTCCATGCCCAGGTCGTTTCCAATTCGAAGCTCTTCTCCGGCGCCTCGACGGCTTTCGGTGCCGACCCCAATACCCAGGTCTCGCTGGTCGATGCGGCGATGCCGGGCATGCTGCCGGTGATCAATCACGCCATCGTCGAACAGGCGGTTAAGACCGGGCTGGGGCTGAACGCGCAGATCAATCTCTTCTCGCGCTTTGACCGCAAGAATTACTTCTATCCCGATCTGCCGCAGGGTTATCAGATCTCGCAATTCGAGTTCCCGATCGTTGGCGAGGGCGAGCTGGAATGCGAACGCGATGATGGCTCGCGCTTCACGGTCGGGATTGAACGCCTGCACCTGGAACAGGATGCCGGCAAGTCGATCCATGATCTTGATCCAAGCTCGACCTATGTCGATCTCAACCGCTCCGGCGTCGCGCTGATGGAGATCGTCTCCAAACCGCATATCCGCACCCCCGACGAGGCCTCGGCCTATGTCTCCAAACTGCGCTCCATCCTGCGCTATCTGGGCACATGCGGCGGCGATATGGAAAAGGGGCAGCTGCGCGCCGACGTCAATGTCTCGGTCTGCCGGCCCGGCGGCTATGAGAAATTCCGCGAAACCGGTGATTTCAGTCATCTCGGCACGCGTTGCGAGATCAAGAATGTCAATTCCCTGCGCTTCATCCGCCAGGCGATCGAATTCGAGGCCCAGCGCCAGGTCGATCTGATCGAGGATGGCGGCACGGTGATCCAGCAGACGCGTCTGTTCGATGCCGGCACCGGCGAAACCCGCGCCATGCGCTCCAAGGAAGAAGCGCATGATTACCGCTACTTCCCCGATCCCGATCTGTTGCCGCTGGAGCTGCAGCAGTCCTGGGTCGACGAGATCAGGAGCAATCTGCCTGAATTGCCCGACGAGAAGCGCCATCGCCTGGTGAAAGATCTCGGCCTGTCCGATTACGACGCGTCCGTGCTGGTCGCTGACAAGGACCGCGCCGATTATTTCGAGGCCGTCGCGGCGGGCCGCGATGCCCAGCTGGCCTCGTCCTGGGTCAATAATGAGCTGTTCGGCCGCCTGAACAAGGAAGGCCTCGCCATCACCGAGAGCCCGGTTTCTGCCGAGCAACTCGGTCAGCTCGTCGCCCTGATCAGTGACGACACCATCTCCGGCAAGATCGCCAAGGATGTGTTCGAAATCCTGTGGGATGAGGGCGGTGATCCGGCGCAAATCGTCGAGTCGCGCGGCATGAAACAGGTCACCGATACCGGCGCCATCGAAGCCGTGATTGACCAGCTCATCGCCGAAAATCCCGACCAGGCCGCCCAGGTCAAGGAAAAGCCCAAGACGATGGGCTGGTTCGTCGGCCAGGTGATGAAGGCGATGCAGGGCAAGGCCAACCCGCAAGCGGTGAATGAGATTTTGGCGAAGAAGCTGCTGGGATAATTCCCTCTCCGTGAGGAGAGGGTGCCCGAAGGGCGGGTGAGGCGGGCCTGCGCAGCCTCTCAGGCCTGGCACCGCTCCCGCTAATCACCAACGTCGGGATTGCCCGCCTCATCCGCCCCGGATCAAGTCCGGGGCACCTTCTCCTCACGGAGAAGGAAGGGCGCCGGGTATTTCGCGAACTGCTGTGAGCTTTCCCTCTCCGTGAGGAGAGGGTGCCCGGCAGGGCGGGTGAGGCGGGCTATGTGGACATCTGCGCACTGGCCCCCACCGGCCCAATAATGCTATCGCTACGTCAACGAAGCCCGGAAAAACACTCATGATGCAGACACAGGATGACTCGGCGCTGGACGATATCGTGCCGGTCGAGGTCTTGCAGGAGCACCTGCTGGCGGTCTGGCACTGGTTTCTCCAGGCCATCCTCAATCTCGATATCGCGTTGCAGATCGGGCTGATCGCGGCGGCGATTATTCCGGCTTTGATGTTCGGGCCGCGTTTGCGGCGCCTGGTGGAGCATCATACCTCCACACGTATCCGCAGCGGTCTGGCGCGGCGCCTGCTCTCGGCGGCGCTGGCACTGGCGACGCCGCTGGCCCTGCTGATGGTGCTGGCGACCATCCGCATCGTGCTGGGCAGTCTGGAGCGGCCCTACGGGCTGATCGACGCGGCGATGAGCCTGATGTCGGCGTGGCTGGTGGTCCGCGCCGTGACCCTGATCATTCGCTCGAGATTCTGGTCGAGTGTCGCCTTCTACATCATCTGGCCGGTCGCGGCGCTTGATGTTTTCGGCCTGCTCGATGATGTCGTCATTCAATTGCAGGCGCTGGCCATCCCGCTGGGCGAGACGGCGGAGGGGGCGCCGGTCGATCTCAGCCTGTTCGATATCCTGCGCACGGTGATCTATTTCGCCGCCCTGTTCTGGCTCGCCTCGCTGGCCGGGCGGGCCGTCAATGCCCAGCTGGAAAAGGCCGAGGAGATCTCACCGGCCTTCCGCGCGCTGATCGCCAAGGTTCTCGGATTCGTCCTGCCGGTCGCGGCCCTGCTGATCGCGCTGCAGCTGACCGGCTTCAATATCGCGACGCTGGCCATCTTCTCCGGTGCGGTCGGTATCGGTGTCGGCCTGGGCCTGCAAAAGACGGTCGCCAACTTCGCCGCCGGCTTCACCCTGCTGGCCGACAAATCGATCAAGCCCGGGGACGCGCTCGAGATTGACGGCACGTTTGGCTGGGTCACCGAGATGCAGTCGCGCTATGTCTCGATCCGCACCCGGGACGGCACGGAAATGCTGATCCCCAATGAGCGCTTCATCGTCGAGGGTGTCATCAACTGGTCGAAATCCGACCGCGCCGTGCGCGTTCACGCCCCGTTCGGCGTCAGCTATGGCACTGACGACATCGAACAGGTCCAGCGCGTCGCCATCGAGGCGGCCCAGAGCGTCGAGCGGGTGATCGCTGACAAGACGCCGGTGTGCAATCTGATGGCCTATGGTGCCAGCTCGGTCGATTTCGACCTGCGCTTCTGGATCACCGATCCGGAAAACGGGCTCTCCAATGTCCGCAGCGCCGTCAATATCGCCCTGTGGAAGGCCTTCCACGCCCACGGCATCGAATTCCCTTTCCCGCAGCTGGACATTCACGTCAAGGAATTGCGGCGCAGCCCTGCCAGTGCTGGGATCGCGCCGCCGGAATAGCGGCCACAGGCCCCGGCTAGTCCTCTGCCTCACCCTCATCCGGGCTCAGCGCGGTGAGATAGCGCTGGACGCCGCTATGGGCGTCGATCATCTCGCGGAAACGCATCTTGACGACGGCATTGATGACGGCGTCCCAGGCGGCGCGCTCGGCATCCTCATCATCCTGGATGCGGCCATCCTCCTCATGCAGGAAGTGCAGGCGGCCGAACTGGCGGTAGGGCCATTCGGGCAGGGCCTTGATCGCGTCCTCGACCAGCATCAGCTTCTTGGCTTCGTCGAGCCGTTTCTCACCGTCCAGCCATTGCCGGATATCCGGGCCGCCGGGCAGGTAGGGCACCGGATCGAGCGCGTTCTGGAACCGGTCGGTGCGTGCCAGCAGGCCGTCCCTGTCATAGCAATCGATGAAATCCTGGTCGGCCGTCATCGGCGCGGCGAAACTGCACACCTCGATGCGGCGGTCGGGATATTGCTCCCGGATCAGTGTCGCGCCCAGACAGGCCATCGCGCCGCCCTTGGAATGGCCGGTAATCCGGATAGCGCTGGCCGAACCGGCATTGAGGGTTTCCAGGGTCTCGAGCAGATCCCGGGCCAGGCTTGAGACGGCAATCCCGAAGGCGCTGGCCACCTGGCCATAGTCGCGCTCGCCGACGGTCCACGGCATCGGTACGGTCTGGGCGTCGTGCAGCCAGTCAGCAGCCCAGCGCCAGAAAATCATGTCTTCCGGCGGCAGGGTACCGCGAAACGTCACCAGCAGGCCGTCATCATCGGTACGGCAGACGAAGCCGGCATGCACATCATGAATGCCGCTGACAAAGACCAGTGGCCGCGTGCCCTTCTGCATGCCGGCCTCTTCGAGCAGAGGCAGGCTTGAGCCGAGCCGGCGGTCCGAGATCATGTAGGCCGCATTGCAGGCATTGATCAGCCGACGTGGCCAGGGATTGCCGCCCAGCGCGTCCAGCACCGGATCGATCAGCTCGCTGGCGGCACTTTTGATGTCATCGAGGATCGGACTGTCGGACGGCGGCATAGGCGGGGCGAACTCGCGTTGTCAGTGGAGCAGGGCTAGAGCAGGCCAATCTCGCGCAGGCGCTGATTGAGGAAATCATTGGCCCGCATGGCGTCCGGGTATTTGTCGGGATGCTCGGCGCTGGCGCAGCCGGGCAGGGTCTCGATCATGTAATCGGGCCGGTAGTGCAGGAAGAAGGGCATGGAATAGCGTGAATGCCCGGTGCGCGCGCCGACCGGATTGATGACGCGGTGCTGGGTCGAGGGCAGGAGATCATTGGTCGAGCGCGCCAGCATGTCGCCCATATTGACGACGAGACAGCCGGCGGGCGGATTCATGTCGATCCATTGCCCCGAGCGTGTTTTCACCTGCAGGCCGGGCTCTTCGGCACCGAGCAGCAGGGTGATGGTGTTGATATCGCCGTGGGCTTCGGCGCGGATCGAGCCGCCCGGATCACCGGCGACGGGCGGGTAATGCAAGAGCCGCATCACCGAATTGCCGTCCTTCACCGTGTCGTCGAAGAAGTTGTCCGCGAGGCCGAGATCGAGCGCGATAGCGCTGAGCACGCGCCGGCCCAGCGTATCGAAATCCTGGTAGAGGCCGTGCACGCTCTCCTGCCAGCCTTCGACCTCGGCCGGAACCAGGTTCGGCGCCATATCGGCTTCGTATTTATGGCCCTTCGGCAGATCGCGCCCGACATGCCAGAATTCCTTCAGATCGACATGTTTGGCGTCCTTGGCGATTTCCTTGCCGAACGGCGTATAGCCCCGCGCGCCGCCGCCGCCCGGGATGAAGTATTGCTGTTTCACCGCCTCGGGCAGGGCAAAGAATTCCGCCGCTTTGGCATAGGCGCGGTCAATCCGGGCCGGGTCGAGACCATGGTCGGAGATGGCGGCAAAGCCGAATTCGCGAAAGCTCCGTCCCAGCTCGGCTGCGAAGCCTTGCGGGTCGCTGGCCTGGCGGGCCATGGAGACCGGTGTGAAGCGCGAGAGGATTTCATTGGCGGACATGATGATCGGACCTGTTCTGGTGTGGCGACGGGAATAGGACTTTGCTGCCCGCCTGCCAAGCAGTCAGCAGCAAGTGACGCGCTCGTGATCACAGCCCCGCTTGAAAGCACGGGCTTCCTCACCATCTCCCTGTCCTGAGGAATACCCGCAACCTGTCACGATGGAGACCCGCCATGTCCGCGCCGATCGAACTCTATTACTGGCCAACCCCGAATGGCTGGAAAATCTCCATCGCCCTTGAGGAGATGGGCTTGGCCTATGATCTCAAGCCGGTGAATATCGGTGCCGGCGAGCAGTTCGAGCCGGCCTTTCTCAAGATCAGCCCCAATAACCGCATGCCGGCCATCATCGATCCCGATGGTCCCGATGGCGAACCGATCTCGATCTTTGAGAGCGGCGCCATCCTGCAATATCTCGGGCGCAAGTCCGGTCAATTCTATCCCGCCAATCCGCGCGCCCGCGCCGAAGTCGAGCAATGGCTGTTCTGGCAGATGGGCGGGCTGGGTCCGATGGCCGGTCAGGCGCACCATTTCCGTACCTATGCCAAGGCGATCGAGCCCGATGAGAGCAAGCTGGAATATGGCAAAAAGCGTTACACCAACGAGGTCAACCGCCTTTATGGCGTCATCGAACGCGCGCTTTCGGACGGGCGCGACTATATCGCCGGCGAGTATTCCATCGCCGATATGGCGATCTGGCCGTGGATCCTGCCGGAAGGCCAGGGCCAGGATCTCGCTGATTTCCCACGTCTGTCGGCCTGGATGGAGCGGGTCGGTGCGCGGCCGGCCGTCAGGACGGGCCGGGCGCTCCATCAGGAATCGCGCCGGGCGCTCGACGAGGACAGCGCCGACGGCAAGATAGCGCGTGATCTGCTATTCGGCCAGAAGGCGCGCGTCTGAGGCCCGTGACCGAGGTTTTGCGGCGCGCGAATTCGCCTTGCACGCGTAAGGGCTTGCGTCTGCGGGTGGGACATTCAATGCTGCGGCGGGGAAGCAAGGGGGCAGGCCCATGGCTGACGTCTCTGACGCGGTTCGATCCGACACGCCTGAAATCGAAACCCGGCCCCGCAACGGGCTGACCGGGGCGGAGAGCGTGCGGCTGGCGGCGACCGATGCCTGCCGTGCAGAGACCTGTTCGCCCTGGGAGGCCTCGCCACCCGGCCTCGGGGTCTGGTTGCTCTGGCGCGCGCTGTTCAAGGGCTTCAGGCCCGCCTGGCTGCTTGCATCGCTGGCGGTTTCGGCCTGGTTTGGCGCCCAGGTCGTGATCGAAAGCGGCGGCATCGCCGCGATGACGCGCACGGCCGCCGATCTCGAAACCCGCATTCAATCCGCGCTGGCGGCCTCGGTGCCCGAGGGCGTTGAGGCGCAGGATTACTGGGTCGACCGCATGTCCGAGGCGCTCGATGGCGATGCACGCCGGCGCGCAGATCTTGATCGCTTCCGGGCCTGGGCGGTGATTGGTCCCGACCTGATCGGGCGTGACCGGCTGGCGCTGGAACATTTGGCGGGCCCCGCCGGGCCCGAGGCCCTCAATGCCCGCCTGATCTCTGCCCCGCCCTGGGTGCGAGCCGACACACTGGCGAGCGGCTATAACGAGTTGATCGGCAGTGCGGCGGCACAGCGGCTCGATCCACCGCAACTCGTCTTTGCACCGCCAGCCCTGCTGGCGCGTCAGGATGCGGCACAATTCCATTGGTCGATCGCCGAGCACAGTGCCAATGCCTTCTTCAGCGGCCAGCGCAGCGGTCAGTTCGAGCTGACCATGGTGCCCGGACTTGTCGTCGGCCGGGGCGGCGATACCCGGCTGTATGGTGGGGTGCGGCAGCTCTTCATGCAGGCTTGCGCCGCGTCGCCCGGCATTGACGGCTGTGAGACCGGCATGGTTCCGGCCCAGGATTTCGATCCGGTTCGCTATGCCCTGGCGGCGCTCGAAGCCGGCCTCGTTGATCTCAACCTGCCCGACAGCGTCGTGCATGACGGTGCCGAGGTGCTGCAGGCGGCGCGCGAAGCCGGTCGCCTGCAGCCACAGCTCGAGGCGCAATTGCGCGACTGGGTGGAGACGCTCCTGCCACCGGCGGAGATTTCCGGCGCCTTGCAGGCATTGGAATTGCGGGCGGATTTTGCCTTTTCGGCGCCGAGCCAGGCGAGCCGGCAGCTCGCCGGACAAGTGGAGCGACGCTCCGGCGCCGAGGCGGCGGCGCTGTCACGCCTGCTCGGTGACCTGGCCCGGATCCGGCGTGCCTCATCGGTCATGACAGCGATCCGCGTCGTGTCCTCGATCGGCGACCTTAACCAAGCCGACTATCTTGTGCGTATCTCGAACACCGCTGGCGACCGACTTCTGGCGCTGCATTTCGCGTTGGGTGACGGGGTGTATCAATTGCTGGATTCACCCGAAGGCCACCCCCGCGCAAGTGCCCGGTCCGTCAATCTGGCCTATGCCGGCCTGCTCTCTGCGGCGATTGTCGTGTTTTTGACCCTGCTGCGGCTGGCGACTTCGCCCGAGGTGAGGAGGGCGAGTCGCCTGACAGCGCTGGACGCGCGGGTTTCGCGTTTATTCCTTGGTAGGAAAACCTAACCGATTTAAAGGCTTATGGCGTATTTTTCCTGAATCCTCTTAACCTTAAAGCAATTCTCTTTGCGCAGGATCGGTCTCGTTCGAAAGGCATTCGGACAGGATGGTGGCGCGGATGACAGATCCATAAGGATCGCATCCGCCGGTGTTACAGGGGAATGATCATGGCGTTTACCGACGTTGAAACCGCACAAGTGCATGAAGCCGTTACCAGCGACCCGACAGGCGAAGATCTGTGCAAGCTGGGTATTCTGTACTCAACTGGCCAGGGCGGCGAAGTCGATTATGTCGAAGCCCATAAATGGTTCAATCTCGCGGCCCTGATGGGCTCCGAGCCGGCGAAATACTATCGCCAGGAAATCTCCGACCAGATGTCGACGTTTGAAGTCGCCAGCGCGCAGCGTGCCGCTCGCGAATGGCTCTCGACGCGCCACTAGTCACGCCACCAGACTGTCTGAAGGGTCGGCGGGTGAAACCCATCCGCTGACCGCCCCGACAGTTTACCGGCGTGGCTGATGGCCCGGGGTTCGGGACGGATGTCCCGAGGCGTCAGTTATTATTGATCGCGTTGGCGATTGCGTAGGACATGGCCTGGTCGAGCGGCAGGATCGAATTCACATATTGCTCGATGAAGACATTGATCTCGGCCACTGTGGTCCGGGGCACGAAGACAATATCATTGCGGCGCAGCTGCAGCGCGTCGGCGCCATCGCGTCCGCGTAGCGCGTCTCGCAGATTGACGGTGCGCAGCATCAGGCCGCCGCCGGCTCCACGGCGCAGGATCGCGACCTCGCGCGATGCCGTATCCCGAAACCCGCCCGCCAGCATCACCGCCTCAAGCGCCCCGATCGGGCTGGGCAGGGCGATCAGGCCGGGCGAATTGACCTCTCCACCGACGATAATGTTCTGCGGCCCCAGTGTGGCGCGTCGAACTTCGACGATTGGCGAGACCAGGACATTGCGTGCATAGGCGTCAGCGATGACGGTCGCGATCTCGTAATCGGTCTTGTTGGCGACCATCACATTCGCGAGCATGGGAAGATTGATGCGGCCATCAGGGCCGATCTCGGCCGTGCTCGACAATTCCGGTGCCGAATGCACCGTGACATCGACGCTGTCGCCCGGAAAGAAGCGGTATTCCGGGTCGCTATCCTGCCAGGCAAGGAAATGTTGCCCGCCCCATTGCGCGGCGTCAGCCGCCGGCGCAGGCGCCCGGGTGGCACAGGCACCGAGCCCGAATGAAGCCGCAAGGCACAGGCCCAGACTGATCGCACGCATAATTATCCCTCGGATTCGCTGACGAGCTGATTTCAGACCCGTTTGGATAAGAAAAAATTAAGCGCGACGAGGCCTTTATGGAGGCATGACACGTGATCAGGATATTGCTGGCTCGACCGAGGGCCGGGTGACCGGGCTTGGCTCGGGTGCCCGCGGTGATCTTGACCTGTTCGATGTTATTGCCCTGGCATGGTCGGAGAAGGGTTTTATCGCCCTGATTTTCGCGCTTGTGTTTGCCGTCGGGGTGGCGCTCTCGCTGACCATGCTCAAGCCGAGCTATGAGGCGCGCTCGAGCCTGATGATTCTCCAGGATGACAATCCAACGCCGGCCACGGCCGGTTCCGGTGGTGCGTTTACGCTCGCCCAGGTGATGCAGTCGGAGAGCCAGTTGCTCAGCTCGGCGACGGTTCTGCGGCGGGCCCTGGCCGAAATAGGCCCGGATATGGTGCTCGGTACCGGTGCGGGCGGCGATGCCGGGACTTCGGCCCTGCGCGCCATGTCCAATTCCTTCTCGCTGTCACGTGAACCCAATTCAACCGCGATCAATGCCAGCTATACCGCGGACACCGCTGAGCGTTCGGCCCTGGTCCTGAATGCGATCATCGACGCCTATCTGGACTATCGTGAGGAAGTCCTGATCGAAACCGGTGTGCGCGGCCTGTCCGTCCGGCGCGAACAGGCCAATGCCGCCGTCGAGGAAGCCCAGGCAGCGCGGGATGCTTTCCTGTTGCGCCATGATTTGTCGAATTTCGAGATTGAACAACAGACCACCGATGCGCTCGTTGGCAATCTGACCGACCGGGTCAATACGTCCAGCGCCAACCGGGACTCCGCACTTGCCGGCGCCCTGGCGATACGCGAACGCCTTCGCAGCGTTCCGGAGAACATTGAACTTTATGTCGAAAATGGCGTCGATGCGGTTCTGCTCGATCGCCAGTCCGAGCGCGCGAGGCTGTTGGCCCGTTATCAGCCCGGCGCCCCGGCCGTTATTGCGCTGGACCGCGAGATCGCGGCGATCGAGGCTTTTCTGGCCAGCGGCGCTTCGGATGGGCGCGGCCAGAGCCGCACGGGACCCAATCCGGTCCGGCAATCGCTCGAGACCGATCTGGCGACCCGCGAGGCCAATGCCCGGGCCGAAGCGTCCATGCTGGCCGCGCTGGAGCAGCAATTGCGCGTCAATCGCGATGAGGCCGCCCGCCTGCGCCAGCTCGAGCCGGAATTTACCCGGCTTGAACAAAATGTGGTGGCCGCCGAGGAAGCCGCCGCGATCGTCGCCGGCCAGGAAGCAACCGCGTCGGCCCGCCGTTCCTCGACTTTGGGCGGTGCGGATGCGGTCCGCCTGATTGACCGCGCCATGCCGCCCTTGCAGGCCAAGTCGATGAAGAAGCTGGGCCTGATCGCGGCCTTCGTGCTGGCCGCCGGCGTCGCGTTGTTCGCCGGGCTGATGCGCGGTTATTGGCGTGTCTATATCGCCGCCGGCGGGATGCCCGCGACGCGCGCTGCGCCGCAAACCCGGCCCGCAGCCACTCCTGAGCCCGAGGCCGTGGCTCCGCGCCATCCGGCCAATGACTTGCCGGCTGATATTCCGATCCTGGCGCGCGTCGCAGAACGCACCGCGTAAGCAGCGCGTTAACCGTGTTGGCCGCAATCTGATGCGATTGCCAATGGAATCAGGCCGGACGCGACCCCGCTCATGAATTTGACAGCCGAATTGTCCCAGCTGATTGATCAGCTTGAACCGATCGCCCGGCCGGGCGGGCAGGGCCGTGCCCTGATGGTGATGGGCTCACGACCCGGTGCCGGTGCCTCCACGGTGGCACGTGAACTGGCCCGGCTGGCGGCCTTGCGCTCGCAGCGCGGTGTCTGGCTCTACGATCTCGATTTCGCCGCAAATGCGCAATCGCGCGCCGCCCGTGTTCAGGGCCCGGCGTTTGATGCGGCGCTGGGACGCGACCCGTTCTGGGCGCTCCAGACCGGCACTGGCCGGGCGCGCATCGTCGCGCGCCAGTCGGTCGTCGCCAATCTTTTCGTGACCGAGTTGCAGACTGAGCCGGGTGCGCTCCAGGGCGTGGCCCTGCGCGCGGCGCCCGATTACTGGACAGCCGTGCGCCAGTCGATTGATCTGGCGATCATTGATGCGCCGAGCCAGTCCACCGCACCGCTCAACCTGGCCGCCGATCTCGATGGCGTGATCCTGGTGGCCGATGCGCGCGATCCCAATGGAGCCGGTTTGCTGGCGCGGCGCGCCGCGATCGAGGCGAGGGGCGGTGTCGTGGCCGGCCTGATCCTCAACCGGACGGAACCTATCCAGAGCGCAGCATGAGCCCGATCGCCGCCCGCGAACCTCTCTTTCTGAGCGTGTTGCGGCAGGCGCCCGGATTGCGCTCGGTGCGCGTCGTCGAGGCCGGATTTACGGTTCTCGGTCTGTTTCTCTTCTCCCAGGCCCTGATCGGGCCGCTGTTTGCGCCGTCCGGTAGCGAGGAAACATCGGTTATTCTGCGGCTGATGTGGTTGCCCGTCTATGCGGTCACCCTCGTTCTGATGCTGGCACGGCCGGGCCCGATCTTGCGAACCCTGAGCGGCAATGTCCTGATCCTGCTCCTGGTCGGTCTGATGGCTGTGTCGGTGCTGTGGTCGGTCGCGCCGGACGTGACGGTCAGACGGTCCTTCGCCCTGGCGATGAGCACTTGTTTCGGCCTCTGGATGGCATCGCGCTGGAGCTGGCGCGAGATGATCCTGTTGATCGCCTCGACCTTTGTCTTGCTGGCGCTTGCCAGTGCAATGATGGCCTTGGCTGTCCCTTCAATGGGTGTCGACCATGAGGTTCACTTCGGCGCCTGGAAGGGTGTGTTCTGGGAGAAAAACACCCTCGGCGCAGTGATGGCCTGGGGCGCTGTCAGCGGCTATGCCGCCAGTCGGGTCGATCCAAAACACTGGCTTTTCTGGATGGGATGCGCGGTGATGTGCGTTGCTCTCGTTCTGCTCTCCACTTCCAAGACTGCCCTCTTGTCCTGCCTGCTCGGAACCGGCATCGCAGTCGGGATCGCCCTGTGCCGGCGCGGTTTCGGCTTTGCGTCCCTGATGATGTTTCTGGGGCTGACGGGCGGCATCACCATTGGGATGATCCTGCTGGTCGCACCGGTTGAGGCGCTGCAGGCGCTTGGCCGCGACGCGACGCTGACGGGGCGGACCGATATCTGGGGTGTCCTGATCGAGGAAATCCGCAGCGTGCCCTGGACCGGCTATGGCTATCGCGCTTTCTGGGTCGCCGATAACGGGCCGGTCTTCTGGGTTCGCCAGGCGACGAACTGGGATGTGCCTACGGCCCATAATGGCTGGATCGAGATCGCATTGGCGATCGGCATACCCGGCGTAATTCTGACCGCCCTGGTCTATCTGCAGGCCTTCCTGCGCGGGATTGGACGGATATTCCGCGGCCCGGAAACCTATTGGGCGCTGGCCTTTGTCGCCATGCTTTTTCTGGTCAGCATCAGCGAGAGCAATCTGGTACAGCAGAACTCGCTGGGCTGGGTCCTGTTCGTGGCAACCTCCGCCAAACTGGCCGAGCGACGCGCCCGGTCGGCGAGCCCTTAGGCCTGCCCGGTCCGGATCCTATCCAGACCGGTCTCCGCACTCATACCATTGCCTGTCAGGCGGCCGCGCTTTCGGCGTCCTGCGCTGCGGCTGTGCCGGACTGGCCATAGAATTTGGGCTCCAGCCCTTTGAACCAGAACACTTTGCCCGCGCCCTGAACGGCCTTGTCGAGCGCCTTGACCGCAAAGGCCCGGCGCAGCGGAAGGCTCAGCAGGGCGAGCGGCGCGAAGACCAGGATCTGGCCAAGACCGACAGCCATCCAGAACGCAATCCCGGCCCGATTGACGGCGTCAGCCCGGGCGCAGTTCTGCGTTGCGCCCTGGCCAAAGGCGAAGCTGCGCGAGAGCAGGTGTGACCAGTTGGTCCGCGCCTCGCCGACCACTTCGACGGCCTTGGCGCGCGCCGACCAGCCGAAGCGGGCTCCCTGCGCGGCGAGCAGGGCGAAGAAGGCGTCATCCTCGCCGCCGATCTGGTTGAGCGCCGGATCGAAGGGCTGATCGGGAAGGTTGAAGGCCTCGCGATCAATCAGGGAATTGCCACTGCCGAAGGGCTCCTCGAGCAGGGTGTCCGTGGCCGGGCCGGTGCGCGAATAGAGGCGCGTGGCGAGCTGACCAGGCAGGCTCGCCGGTGCGCTGACTTCGGCGCGCAAGGGACCGAAAACCACGTCTGCTTCGAGCGTGCGGGCGGTGTCCATCAGGGCTTTGAGCCAGTCAACGCTGGCAACTTCGTCATCATCGAGCAGGGCGATAAAGCGACCGCTGGCGGCGGCAAAGCCGGCATTGCGGGCATTGGAAACGCCCGGCCGCGGCTCGTGCACATAGATGACCGGGCAACGCGCGACGGCATTGGCATTGGCGGCAATCGCGCGTGCGGACGCCTCCGGCGAATTGTCGACGATGATGATTTCATCGGGCCGGTGCGATTGCGCCAGCACGCTCTGGACAGCCACGCGCAGGCCTTCCGGCCGGCGAAAAGTCGGGATCATCACGGAAATACTCATGCGGGGTCTCCAATCTCTGCCATCGCTGCGGCAACCGTCAGCACGCGGGCGCCACTGCGCTCGACGGCGCCGCAAACCCCTTCGAGCTGGGCGGGCGTACAGCCCCACTGGGTTGGTTCGTCCTGCACATCATGCAGGTAGAAGATCAGCCATCCCGGATGTTCGACCAGGCCTTCAGCCGCGTCGACCGCACGGGCAATGCCGGCCTCTCCGCCATCGACGGGAACCGATTTGAGCAGGCTGCGATCGCTCATGCCGCGATTAATCGCGGCGTGGACGCCTCGCAGCGAGGTGAAACGCTTCGCCAGCAAGCGCTTGGCGGCAGGCGTTGTCTCGCCATAGGGATAAGCGAAACTGTCCAGCTTGCCGTCATATCCGAGCGCGCGCAGGGCCTGGTGATTGCGTTCGATATCGGCCAGCAGCGCATCGGCGCCGACGCGCGAGCCGTCGATATGGGTATGGGTGTGACAGCCAATTTCATGACCCGCCGCGACAAGGCGTTGCAGGTCGCCGGCATCGAACATGGCACCGTGATGGGTGCATGTCCCGGCATAGCCGGCCGAGGCGTAATAAGTGCCACGCCAGCCATGGTTTTCCAGGATCGCGGCACCGCTCAAGGCGGCGGATTTCGGGAAATCATCGAAGCTGAAGCTGACGATGGCATGGTCGAGATCGACGCTCAGCGGTGCGCGCGCAGCGAGCCGCGCCCAGCGACGGTTCAGCTTGGAGACCAGGCCTCCACCAGGATTATAGGGCGTGTCCATCAGATCGCCTCCGCGGCCCAGCTGGCGCGCCAGAGTTTGAGCGCCGCGGTGCGCAGCCGCACCGGCAGGCCCTGGCTATTGGCCAGCCGCGCCCACAAACCCCGAAACAGGGCCTGAAAGGGGATGGTGCCGAGCGTGCGCGCGGCGCGGGCGCCGGGCAGCACCGCCAGATGCGGGTGCTTTTCCAGCAGCCGGGCATAATTGACGGCGCCATCGCGGAATTTCTGCAGCAGGGATTCGCTGGTCTGCAAGCCGGCATGGCTGGCCGGATTGTCAAAATGGATCAGATTATGGTTGCGCGCCGCACGCACGGCCCAGTCAACATCCTCAAAGCCCCAGCCGGTGAAGCCGGTGTCGAACGGCACGCCGCGCATCACACTGGCGCGCACCAGAAGATTGCTCGAGCAATAGGCGGTGGGACCGATCAGGGCGCGAGCCGCCGCGTCTTTCTCGTCGCTGGTGCGGGCGAGAACTGCGTGCAGATGATAGCGCTGGTCTTCAGGCTCGGCCGTCTCATAGCCGCCGAAGGCCGCGTCGAAATCATCCAGCTCGATGCGCTCGAGATAGGCATCGAGAAAGCCGTCATCGCCCGGCTGCATGTCGGCATCGAGATAGAGCAGCCAGCGCCCGCGTGCCTGGCGGGCCAGCAGATTGCGTCCGGCCGAGCGGCCAATATTTTCTGCCGCAGTCAGGAGCCGGGCCGGGGCGCTCAGCGCCCGGACTGTGCGCGATACGGCTTCGTTGAGACCCGGATCGGGACAGCCGTCATCGAGCAGAAGGATCTCGATATCGCGGCGCACGCCGATCAACGGGTTGAGCGCGGCGGCGAGGGCCGTCGGATCATCACCATAGAAGGGCACCAGAATGGACAGGACGGTGCGGTCGGATCGCTGCCAGGCGGTATTGGCCAGTTCGCTAAATGACGTCTGTGTTGTGTCGGTCATGATGGGGCCCCCGCCGGTTTCATCAGTGCACGTGCATCGGCCAGCCAGCTGCGGCAGTCCGCGATATTGAAAGCCAGCGCGCTGGCGACATAGACAATCGCGCCGGTCATCGCCTGGGCGACAAGCATCAACCATGCCGAACCGAGGACCGGCAGCGCGTAGACAGCCGCTGCCATGATCCCGGTCGCCGCAGCGGCCTTGATCCAGTCAGTCCAGGGCAGGGGCAGCGGGAAATGTTTGCGGCCCAGCCAGGCGCAGATGAGCAGGGCAATGAAATAGGCGATCACGGTCGCGGCTGCGGCGCCGGCAATGCCAAACATCGGTATGAAGACCAGGTTGAGCCCGAGATTGAGCACGGCCGCCCCCGCCATGATGGCCGCCATGCTGGCGGTGCGGCGCTTCAACGTGAAGGCTTCGTGGAAATAATAGGTCATCATCCCCTTCATCAGGCCCGACAGGGCAATCCAGGGCATGATAAGGGCGGCCTGTTCGCGCAGGCTCTCACCAATGATGATCGTGGTCAGCGGCACGGCGACCAATGCCAGCCCGGCGGCGGCGGGGAAGGCGATCAGGGCCATCAGCCCGGCCGCACGGCCGGCCACGTCGCGGGCGGCTTCGGGGCCCTGGCTTTCCAGCGCCTTGATCGTTAGCGGCCAGACGGCGGCGCCAAACCAGATGAAGATGACATCGAGCAGCCGGTCGGCGAGACCGTAACCGGCCGCATACATGCCGACTGCGCCCTGGCCGAGGAAGGCGGCGATCAGGAATCGGTCGCCCACCGAGAGCAATTCCTCGAACACGAGCGACGCCGAGACCGGCGCGCCATAGCGGGCATAGACCTGGGCGCGCACGATCTGGCGCCGGCCCCTGGCGGCGCGGCGCAGCATGACAGGCAGGTCGACGATCAGGGCGATCGCGGCGGCGATGGCCGAGCCCATGAAAATCCCGGCAGCCCCGAGGTCCGTCGTGAAAATAATCCCGACGCCAATGATAAAGCCGCCCATCAGATAACCGGCCTCCAGAGCGGAGAACCGCGCGACCTCGCCAGCGGCGCGGTGCGTCACCAGACCGATCTGCATCAGGGCACGCAGCAGCAGCGCCATGGCCGCGAAAGCCAGAACGGTTTTCAGACGTGCATCGAACGGCAGAAAAACCAGCGCCGCGACAATCAAGACTGTGCCGGCCAGCGCCATCATCAGGAACAGGCCATAGGCCGTGGCCAGATGGTCGCCGAGGCGGCGGCGCGCTTCAGCACGGGCGTGGAAACGGGCGATCGCGGCTTCCAGCCAGGTGAATGTCGTGATGTGAAACAGCGAGAGGGCGGCCAGCGCCAGCGCGTACTGACCATAATCATCCGCCGATAACAGACGTGTGAAAATCGCCACGCCGCCGAAGCCGACAATCACCTGGGTCAGTTGTACGGGAAGATATCCCAGAAGATGCCGTCCAAGCATGAAACGCTCCGCTCGCCTGTAACGCGAAGCTTGCAAGATGAGTGCCGCGTGAAAGGTGATTGTCGCGGCTTTCGCACGCGTTCACCCCGCGATAAGGGCTGGTGCGGTATCAAGGCTATGGCGACGGTCCAGCGGGGCCGGAAGTACAAGCGGAATCAAGTCTATGGATATTGGATCAAAACGACCCAGTGAATTGTCTCCCGCCGAGAAACAGGCCTGGAGGGCCTTTGTCGCGGCCGATGAGGCGCTGGCCAGTCCGTATTTCGCGTTTGAATTCGCGGAATGTTGCGAAGAGGCCCGCGATGACACGCGTGTGCTTGTGATACGCAAGGCGGGACAGATCATTGGATTTCTACCCCTGCACACGGGCAAGCTGGGTTATGCGCGGCCGCTGGCGGGGCCGATGGGTGATGTGCAGGGACTGATTGTCGAACCGGGTGTCGACATCGATTTGCGAGCCGTGCTGCGGCGGGCGGGCCTTCCGCTGTTTGCCTTTCATTCCGCATTGGCGAGCCAGAAAGTCTTCCACGACAATGCCGACGAATTCTGCGGCTCATGGATGATTGATCTCTCCGAGGGATTCGACGCCTGGGAAGCGCGCCGCGGCCAGGTCGTTCCCAAGGCCATGCGGACCTTGCGCTCTCGCCGCCGCAAGCTGGACGAGCTGGAGGGCGGCCATCGCTATGTGATGGAAGACAGCAATCCGGAAGTCTTCGACCGGATGCTCGAATGGAAACGGCAACAATACGACTCAACCCATGTTTTCAACGTGTTTTCCGTTGACTGGACCCGCGATCTCCTCAAAGCCGTGCTGCGCCGCAAGGGCGAGTTTTTCTCGGGCAGTTGTTCATCGCTCTATGTCGGTGACGAGCTGGTGTCGGTCCATATCGGGATGGAGAGCGATCGGCTCTCGCATTACTGGTTTCCGGCCTATCACGCCGATTACGCCCGCTTGAGCGCCGGTGTGCTCCTGCTCACCGAGGCCGCGCGTGCGGCGGCCGCCAAGGGACATCTGGCAGTCGAGCTCGGTCCGGGCGATTTTCAGTTCAAGCGCGATCTGTCGAGTTTTCAGGTCGGTCTGGCGAGCGGTTGTATCGCCCACAAGTCATTGCTGTGCGCAACCCGCGATGCTGGCCAGGCGTTGACCCGGGCTGCGGAATCCTCACCGCTTGGCCCGATCCGGCACTGGCCGGGCAAGCTGATGCGCAAGATTGACCGGCTCAGCGGGTTCTACGCGCTGTGACCGGCCCGAGCCGCCGATCTCTCATCGCCGCTGCCGGGCTCGCTTCGCTCGGTCTGCCCGGGTGCGCCCGGGCCCGGACCAATCGGCTGGAATTATGGAATAACCACACCGGGCCGCATTTGCGCGGGGCTGTGCTGGCGCAAAGACGGGTCTTTCCGGAACTCGACGGCCCGGAATTTCTCGGCTCCGGCGCGGTCGGCGTCCCGGTCACCGATGCATCCCTGCGTGAGCTCGCTGCCAGCGGTGCCAATCTGGTTGTCCTGTCCCATCCCGGGACGGTCGCCGAATGGGCACCCTATGTGCCCGATCTGGCGGTTGAGGATCATCTCAACGACATGGTTCGGCGCTGCGAACTGGCCGGCCTGTATGTCGTGATCGGGTTTCGCACCGGGCCCGGGCGCAGCGAATTCACCTTCCATCGCGGCGGCGCCGATGGCTGGTTTCCCGCTTCAATGATCAATGATGATGTCTGGGTCTCGACCGAGGCCCAGGATGGCTGGGACATGATGTGGCGGCGCACGGCAAGCCGTTTTCGCGACCGCGCCAATGTCGCCGGCTATCTCCTGATGGTCGAGCCGAATGCCAACCAGGCCGCGCCGGGACCCGATGGCGGCGATCTCGATCAATGGGACCCGGCTCTCCTGGCGCAACAGGTCGCCGGCACCCCGGCCGACTGGCCGGCGCTGGCCCGGCGCCTGGCCGCGGTTATCCGCGAGCATGACACTGACACGCCCATCCTGATCAATCCGGACGGTTACGGGCATAGCAGTTTTGCCGGGCTGCTGGACCTCAACAGTGCGCCGGGCCTGGTGCTGGCCCTGCATGATTACTCACCGCGCGCCTATACACACCAGGGTCGCGGCGCCAATCTCGGCTTCGACCGCGGCGAGGCTGAATTCATGCCGCCTGACGCTGCGCGGTGGATGATGGGTGAGTTCGGGGTCGCACGCTGGGCGCCTGATGCGCCGCGCTATCTGCGCCGGCGGGCAGCGTCGCTGGAGCGGGCCGGAGCGGGCTGGGCGATGTTTCGCTGGGATAGCGGCTGGCGCCTCTATGAGGACCGCGAAAACATGTTCAATCCGGTTTACGGCGCCGATCCTGACGCGGTCAGCCCGGCGGCGGATGCGCCCATGTTGACGGCATTGCAGGATTTGTGGCGCCGCAACCGGATGCGCCCGCAATCACTGTTGCGGCGCTAGGCTGCCCCGTTTTCGCCGGGTCATACCGTGCAGGCGGCCACCCCTATCCATCGTCGCGCATTCGCTCTCGCCGCAACTGGACGGCGCCAGCCCGGTCAGACGCTAGCGAATATTGAGTTTGTCGCCGAGCAGGGCAGGCAGGGTCCGCAGCATGATCATCAGGTCGAACCAGAAATCGGCGCGCGCAATATAATCGACATCCCACTGGATCCGCTCGCGTGCGGCTTCCGGTGAATGCAGGGGCCCACGCGAGCCATTGACCTGGGCCCAGCCGGTAATGCCCGGCTTGACGCGGTGACGGTGGGCATATTCGGCCACCAGTTTGGAGGTCTCGGTGCCGCCCGTGCGCATGCCCGGAGCGTGCGGACGCGGACCGACCAGCGACATCTCGCCGCCGAGCACATTCCACAATTGCGGCAATTCATCCAGGCTGGTGCGACGCAGAAAACCTCCAAGCCGGGTGACCCTTGGGTCATCAAATTCGACCTGGCGCACGGTCTGGGTCTGGCGGTCCGGCGAGTGTCGCATGGACCGGAATTTGTAGACAGTGATCATGCGGCCGTTAAAGCCTTCGCGCTGCTGGCGGAAGATGGCCGGGCCGGGGCTTTCCAGCCGGACGGCGATGCCGATGATCAGCATGAGCGGCAAAAGGCCCATGAACATCAGCGAGGCGAATACCAGATCCTGAAGGCGTTTGGCGATCATGTGACCGACGCGTTCCTCAAACCCGCTCATCCGTGCCGCCTGCACGCCGACCACATCTTCAAGGCTGGTCGTGTCGGGGTCGAAATGATCGAGGTCGAGCAACAGGCAGACCGGTTGCGGCAGGGCGCGCAGCTTGCCGAGCAGAATCCGCACGCGATCTTGCGCCTTGGGCGTCACGGTCAGGATGATCCGGTCGACATCGGGCAGAGTGCCCCATTTGAACAGGTCATCCGTATCGCCCAGATAGGGTGTGCCGGCGAGTTGCGACGGGCTCCGTGCCTTGCGGTCGTCGAAAATGCCGACGACATTGACCGTGCCCGAGCCCTTGTTTGCGGCGATCAGCTTGCGCGCATTGGGCGTCGCGCCAACCAGCACGACATTGCGCGCCAGCCGTCCGGCCTTGGCCCAATGCTCGATGAAGCCGGCATAGATAATGTGCAGGATTGTGACGGCCGCCGTCGCGGTGATGGCAAATCCGGCGACCAGGTCGACGGTGCGCGGTGCGGTCAGATGCGCCAGTGCGATGATCGCCGCGCCGCTCAGCCCGACGGCGATGAAGGCGGTCAATACGCGATAGACGACGATGCCGCGCGGATCGACGCGGTAGAGTTTGAACATCAGCAGCAGGGCGGGGGTCAGGGCCGCGAAAGCGGCCAGCGGCAATAATTCGCCCGATGGCACCTGGTTCACGGCGCCGCCGGAAATGGCAAAGGCGCCGGCCGTACTGATGATGGCGATGGCAAGAATATCGATCGTCTGCATCAGATGACCGAGCGCCTTGCGGTTGACGCGGTGTTGCGGCGCCCGGGCCTTGGCCCGCATATGGGCGCGGGTGAGGGCGGCCGCATCGGCCATTGCCGGGCGGACATTATCGGTCATATCATTGGCCGGTCCGCTCTGCGGCTGACGTCGTGAACTGGAATATTCCAAGGCCTAACCCCTTATTCGATCCGGGCAAGCTAGCGCATTGAACACAATATTCCGTTGAGAAGCGTGGTTAGCGGAGTCTTGATGCGCGGCTCGCTGGACAGAATCCGCACTGGCATTTTGTTGCGTTGCAGCATAGAAGCCCGGTCTGGCATGCGCGCGGTCACGCGCCGATACCGAATGGATACATCTGATGAACCGATCTCCCCTCGCCGTGTTCGCGGAACGCGTGTCCGCAACCATTCTCAATCGCGGTGCCGGGCCGGACCTGAATCCAACCCGGATCCGGATCGAGCTTCTGGCGGGTCTGACGGTTGCATTGGCGCTCGTACCTGAAGCGGTGGCCTTTGCCTTTGTCGCTGGCGTGCCGCCGCTGGCCGGGCTCTATGCCGCCTTTATCGTCGGCCTGATCACGGCCGTTTTCGGTGGCCGTCCGGGAATGATTTCCGGTGCGACCGGTGCACTTGCCGTGGTTATCGTGCATCTCGTCGCGACACACGGGATTGAATATCTGTTCGCGACCGTCGTGTTGATGGGCCTGATCCAGGTCACGGCCGGCGTTCTGCGCCTGGGCAAGTTCATCCGAATGGTCCCGCACCCGGTGATGCTCGGCTTCGTCAATGGCCTGGCGATCGTGATTTTCCTGGCCCAGCTCGACCAGTTCAAGATTATCAATGAGAGCGGCGAACATGTCTGGATGACCGGCATGCCCCTGATCCTCACCCTCGGACTGGTGGTGCTGACCATGTGCATCATCCAGTTCTGGCCAAAAATCTCCAAATCCATTCCGGCACCGCTGGTGGCGATCGGGATCGTGGCGGCGCTGGTGATCGGCTTCAATATCCCGGTTTCGCGGGTCGGCGATCTCGCCTCGATCGCGGGCGGCCTGCCGCAATTCCACATTCCGGAAATGCCGCTCACTCTGGAATCGCTCCAGGTGATCCTGCCCTACGCCTTCATCCTAGCCGCGATCGGTCTGATCGAGAGCCTGCTGACGCTTAACCTGGTGGGCGAGATTACCGGCCAGCGTGGCGGGGCCTCACGCGAATGCGTGGCCCAGGGCGCGGCCAATATCGTCACCGGTTTTTTCGGCGGCATGGGCGGCTGTGCGATGATCGGCCAGTCGATGATCAATGTGAAATCGGGCGGCCGCCTGCGTCTGTCGGGCATTTCCGCCGCGCTCTTCCTGCTTGTTTTCATCCTGTTCGGCTCGGGCCTGATCGAGCAGATCCCGCTCGCCGCCCTGGTCGGCGTGATGTTCATGGTCGTGATCGGCACTTTCGCCTGGCAGAGCATTCTCGTGCTGCGCCGTATCCCGCGCAATGACGCCTTCATCATCCTGCTGGTCACCGGCGTGACGGTGTATAGCGATCTGGCGATCGCTGTGATCGTCGGCGTGATCGTCTCGGCGCTCTTCTATGCCTGGAATGCGGCCTCGCGCATCCATGCTATCACCGAGATCAACGAGGCCGGCGCCAAGGTCTACAAGGTTGAAGGTCCGCTCTTTTTCGGGTCATCGACCGGTTTCATGGAGCTCTTCGATGTTGCGGGCGATCCGCAGCGCGTCATCGTCGACTTCAACGAATCGCGCATTGTCGACCAGTCGGCCCTGCAGGCGATCGAAGATCTCGCGGCCAAGTATGATGCCGCCGGCAAACAGCTGGAATTGCGCCATCTCAGTCATGATTGCCATCAGCTTCTGACCCGTGCCGGTCAGTTGATGGTCGATGCCGATGATGACCCGGAATATGCGCTGGCGGTGGATTACCAGGTCCGTCTTGGCCGTATGGGTGGCGCCCACTAGCAGGGCTCAATCGCGGCGCTGGCCGGCGCCCACTCACGTTACAAAACCGTTAGTTTGTCGCTTTGGCCGCGGCACTCTACTCTCCCCCATAATCTTTGGACTCATTGGGGAGCGTAATATGAGCCGATACCTTCTGGCACTCGCTGCATCGACCATTCTGTGTACTTCGCCTGGCCTGGCCTGGCAGGATGGCGAGGCCGCTGACGACGCGGCTCCCGCCGGATGGGATGTCGCCAATCCCGGCCTCGACATGCGCCAGGTGCCGCTCAATGTCACAGAAGGCACGTGGATGAGCCTCGATGTCAGCCCGGACGGGCAGACCATCGCCTTCGATCTGCTCGGCGATATTTACACCATCCCGGTGGCCGGCGGCGAAGCGACGAATATCGCGTCCGGCATGCCCTGGGAAATCCAGCCGCGCTTCTCGCCGGATGGCAGCCAGATCGCCTTCACTTCCGATCGCGGGGGCGGCGATAATATCTGGATCATGAATGCAGACGGGTCAGATGCCGCAGCGCTGACCGATGAGAGCTTCCGCCTCCTCAATAATCCGACCTGGCATCCCAATGGCCGCTATATCGCGGCGCGCAAGCATTTCACCACCCAGCGTTCGGCCGGTGTGGGCGAAATCTGGATGTATCATGTTCTCGGCGGCGGCGGCGTCCAGCTGGTCGAGCGGCCCAATGAGAGCTTCCAGAAGGAACTCGGCGAACCGATGTTTTCGCCGGATGGGCGTTATGTCTATTACACAATGAATGTGACGCCGGGTAACAGCTTCATCTATGCCCAGGACTCCAACACCAATCTGTTCGATATCCTGCGCTATGACCTGGAAACCGGCGAGACTTCCACGGCCGTTTCCGGTGCCGGCGGCGCGGTGCGCCCGACGCCATCGCCGGACGGGCGCTATATGGCCTTCGTGCGCCGTGAGCGCATTCAGTCGACACTGTATATCAAGGATTTGCACAGCGGGGAGGAACGCCGTCTGGTCGGCAATCTCGACCAGGACATGCAGGAGACCTGGGGCGTCACGGGCATGTATCCGAATATGGACTGGATGCCTGACAGCCAGTCCATCGTCTATTGGGCCGGTGGCCAGATTCATCGCGTCGACCTGGCCAGCGGCACGGTCAGCGACATCCCGTTTTCCGTCAATGATACGCGCGATATCGTCGATCCACCGCGTCCGCAGGTCGAAGTCGCACCGGCAAGCTTCGAAACCCGCATGCCGCGCTTTGCCACGGCCTCGCCCGATGGCAGCCAGATCGTGTTTGAAAGCCTCGGCCAGCTCTGGGTGCGCGCTGCCGCGGGTGATGCGGCACCGCGCCGTCTGACCAATAATAATGGTGATCGCCGCGAGCTCTTCCCGAGCTGGTCGGCCGATGGCCGTTCCATCGTCTTCGCGACCTGGGATGACCAGGCGCTCGGCTCGATCCGCACCATTTCGGCGCGTGGTGGCCGTGAGACGGTTGTCACATCCGAGCCGGGTCATTATCGCCGGCCGCGCTTCTCGCCCGATGGCAATACCATCGTGTTTGAGAAAGGTTCGGGCGGCTATCTGACGGCGGCGGAATGGTCCGAAGCGCCGGGCGTCTACACCATTCCGGCACGCGGCGGCGCCATGTCGCTGGTGACGGACAGCGGCTCGAGTCCGCAATTCGCCCATCGCAATGACCGGGTGTTTGTCACGCGCGGCGGTGATGGTGCCTCACTGGTCTCGATGGATTTGAACGGAGCCAATGAGCGTATTCACGCCACCGGTGAGCTGGTGACGGAATATGAAGTGTCGCCAACCGGCGATCACGTCGCCTTCCGGCAGAATTACGATGTCTTCGTCACCCCGCTTCTGCCCGGCCCGCAAGCGGTCGGCGGCAGCCGGACCAGCGGCGCCCTGCCGACCTCCGAACTGTCGGGCAATGGCGGAACCTATTTCCACTGGAGCGATGGTGGTCAGCAGGTCAACTGGACGATGGGTCCGGTCTTCTATTCGGCCCGGATCGAGGATTTCCGTCCCAATCCGAATGCCGGCGAGGGCGAGGGTTATACTCCGCCGACAGAAGGCGTGAATCTCTCCATGACGGTCACCGCCGACCAACCCACCGGCATCACGGCCCTGGTCGGCGCGCGCATCATCACCATGGCCGGTGAAGATGGCGGCGTGATCGAGAACGGCACGATCCTGATCGACGGCAATCGCATCAGTGCGGTCGGCGCCGACATCGAAGTGCCCGAAGGCGCACGCGTGGTCGATGTTGCCGGGCGCACCATCACGCCGGGCTTCATCGATTCCCATGCGCATGGTCCGCAAGGCACGGATGATCTCATTCCCGAGCAGAACTGGTCGGAGATCGCCCATCTCGCCTTCGGCGTCACCACGACGCACAACCCGTCGAGCCGCGCCAGCCAGATCTTCTCGGCCAGCGAATACCAGCGTGCCGGCCGGCTGCTGGCACCGCGCATCTATTCCAGTGGCGAGATCGTCTATGGCGCCCGTGCGCCCTCGGTCTATGCCGAGATCAATAGTCTCGATGATGCCGAGCAGCATGTCTTCCGCCTCGCGGCGCAGGGCGCGCATTCGATCAAGAACTACAACCAGCCACGCCGCGACCAGCGCCAGCAAGTCGTGGCTGCGGGCATGGAGGCCAACCTGCTGGTCGTGCCCGAAGGTGGGTCCAATTATCATATGGACATGTCGCTGATCGCCGATGGCAATTCCTCGCTGGAGCACAACCTGCCGGTTTCGATGATCTATGATGACGTTATCAGCCTGTTCTCCCAGACTCATGTCGCCTATTCGCCGACCCTGGTGGTCAGCTATGGCGGTCTGGCCGGGGACCCTTACTGGCGCCAGGCGACGGATGTCTGGCTGCATCCGATCCTGTCGCGGCATGTGCCGCCGACCATTCTGCAAGCCAATAATGTTCGCCGCACCACAGCGCCGGAATCGGACTTTGTCGATGATGACAATGCCCGGGTCTCGCATCTCCTGATGCAGGCCGGGGTCGATGTCGTAATCGGGGCTCATGGCCAGGAAGAAGGCCTGGCGTCGCATTGGGAAATGTGGTCGCTGGCGCGTGGCGGATGGTCGCCGCTCGAGGCCTTGCAGGCCGCGACGGTGATGCCGGCCCGCCATCTCGGCTTCGACGCTGATATCGGTTCGCTCGAGGTCGGCAAGCTCGCCGATCTGGTCATCATGCGCGCCAATCCGCTCGATGATATCGGCAATACCGACGAGATCGATTTCGTGATGCTCAACGGGCGGCTCTATGATGCTGCGACGATGAATGAGACCGTCACGGGCGATCATGACCGCCAGCCCTATTTCTGGGAGTAGGTCCTTGCGGTATTGAATGAGAAGGGGCGCTCCGACGGGGCGCCCCTTTTTTGTGCGCTTGCGGCTGCGCCGCGCTGGGATAGACTTGCGGCCAAAGGGGAAATCTCATGAAACTGTCGAAGTTCTGGGGCCGGATTGTCATGGCCGTCACTCTGCTGGTGATCGCGGCCACCTTGGTCAATATGGGGTCGCAATATCTCAGCCTGCAGGTTTTCACGCGGCAGGCTTTCGAGGTCGCCGAAACCTATTCGGTTCGCATTGTGCGCGACGAGTTTGGCGTGCCGCAGATATATGGCACCACTGATCCCGATACCGCCTTCGGTCTCGGCTATGCCCAGGCCGAGGATGACTGGGCGACCTTGCAAACCACGCTGGTGGCTGCGCGTGGACGTCTGGCGCGCTATGCCGGAGCGGACGCCGCGCCGACGGATTACATCGTGCAGCTGCTGCGCATTCGTGAACTGGTCGAGGCGCGCTATGAGAGCGACCTGTCGCCGGCGACGCGTGCGCTCGTCGAAGCCTATGCCGACGGGCTCAACCTGTATGCCGCCGAACACCCCCGGCACACATGGTCCGACGAACTGCCGGTGCGCGGACAGGATATCGTCGCCGGCTTCGTCCTGCGCACGCCCTTCATGTACGGGCTCGACGCTGATCTGGCCGAACTGTTCGAGGATGAGCGTCAGCGCACCGTGTCGATGGGCTCCAGCGAGACCGCGTTTCAACTGATCGAGGGCGAGCGTCTGCCGTTCGGCTCCAACGCCTTCGCCATTGCGCCCTCGCGCTCGGCGGATGGCGCCACGCGCCTCTTGATCAATTCGCACCAGCCCTTCGAGGGGCCGGTCGCCTGGTATGAGGCCCGCCTTCACTCCGAGGAGGGCTGGGACATGGCCGGCGCAACCTTCCCCGGGGCACCGCTCATCCTGCACGGTTTCAATCCCGATCTCGGCTGGGCGCATACGGTCAATAAACCGGACCTGTCAGACATTTACGTGCTGGAGACCGAAGGTGATCGCTATCGGCTCGATGGCGAATGGCTCGATCTCGAGCACAGCACGGCGCGCCTGACGATCGGGATTTTCGGACCGATTCGCTGGACGGTGACGCGTGACATGTGGTGGTCGCGTCATGGCCCGGTCGTGCGCACCGATCATGGTGATTACGCCATCCGCTATTCCGGCATGGATCAAATCGGCCAGGTCGAGCAATGGTATGCGATGAACCGCGCCACGGATTTCGACAGCTGGATGGCGGCGATGGAGATCAATGCCATCTCCTCGCTCAACGCCGTCTATGCCGATCGCGAAGGCCATATCGCCTATGTCTATAATGCCCGCATGCCGGTGCGCGAGGAAGGCTATGACTGGCTGCAATACCTGCCGGGAGACCGCTCCGAACTGATCTGGGATGAATATTTGCCGCTCACCGCCATGCCGATCTATGCCGATCCGCGGAGTGGTTGGCTGCTCTCGGCCAATCAGACACCCTTTGATGCCACCGAACAGGCCGACAATATCGACGCGGCCGGCTATTCTCCCACATTCGGCATTCAGCCACGCTATTCCAACCGCGCCTGGCGCGGACTGGACCTCTTGCGGGCACAGGGCCGGATCAGCCGTGCAAGCTTGCTGGAGATCAAGTTCGACAAGGTCTACGCGGCCCAATCACCGGTCGCGCGCCTGGTCGACGAACTTCTGGCTGCCGATTTCTCCGCCGATCAGGATCTGGCCCGGGCGCAGGCCGTTCTGGCGCGCTGGGACTTATCGACCGATACCGCCAATCGCGAGGCGGCACTGGGCGTGCTGGTCGCGGTGCGCTGTATCGGCAACCTTCATACCGATGATCCCTGGTTGATGGATCCGGTCGAGGCCTTGCGCGAAGCGTCTGCCGATCTCATCGCGCATCATGGCCGGCTCGACCCGCAATGGGGCGAGATCAACCGGCTGGTTCGCGGTGAGCTCAATATCCCGATCGGCGGCGGACCGGATGTGCTGCGGGCGATCTATGCCGGCTCGCCTGATCTCGACGAGAATGGCCAGCTGAGAGCGGCGGCCGGCGATACCTCGATCATGCTGGTGGAATGGCTCGCCGATGGTTCACTCGACGCCTCGGCCATCATCCAGTATGGCGCCGCCACGCTGAACGAGAGCTCGCCGCATTATGCCGACCAGGCACCGCTTTTCGCGGCCGAGCAATGGCGCACACTCGATCTGTCGATCCGCGAGGGTGGTTACCGGCCCGGCGAGCCGCACTGAAGCCGGCGCGCGCTGTCAGCGGGTCTCGCTGAACTCGGCCATCAGCGTCGGCATGTCCTCCATGGGCGGAAAGGCCTCGAAGCTGTGGCGGGCCGGCGTCGTCGCCCAGGTCAGCTTGTCCTGCGTCATGGTCTCGATGAAGGGGGTGAACCAGCTGGTATCGTCAAACATTGTCGGGCGGACATTGACGAAATACTCCAATCCGGTGATGCGGGTGAAGATCCATGTCAGGCAGCTTGGGCAGAACTGGTGGTCCAGTTGACCGTCACCGAGACCGCCGCGTTGGGTCCGGCCTTGGGTGACGGCAAAGCCTTGTGGCGGCACCATCGCCGTCAGTGAGAAAGCGCTGGCGCTCATTTTCTGACAGCCGGTGCAGTGACAGGCCGCTGTCATCAGGGGCGCCGCGCTGATTGTGACATGCACCGCGCCGCATCGGCAGGCGCCATGAAGCGGCAATTTGGGTGTGGTCATGGCTCTCGTCCCGCAATGGTGTGGCTTGTTGTGCCGTTCTACACAGCGTGGCCAGGCCATTCCATCTGAAAATAGAGGGGCCGCCGCCTGTCGGCCGGTGAGGTGGTGCAGACACAGGGGTCCCGAACGTAAATCCCGGGCCGGCCTGGCGGTGAGTGTGGCGATCTATTCGTCCGTGACGAGCACATAGCGGCGATTGAGCGGCTGCACCGGGCGGAAGCTCTCGGGGTGGCGGGTCTCGAAGGTCTCGATCTGCCCCGGCGTCGCCGTGACCGGATGGGTCAATACGGTCCAGGAAACGATCTCGCTGCAGGGCGGCGTCGTCAGTGAGCCCTGATAGCGGAAGGATTCGCGGTCGACGGGCAGAAACTCATTGAGGTGCAGGCGCGCGGCAATGCCCGGCGAGGCATGGCTGTCGGCAGGCATGGCGGCCCACACCGAGTCGAGGGTCGCCAGCGCATCGCCGCGCTCGACCATCACGCCGATCACGGCGAGGTCGCCGGCTTCGGACTGGTGTACGAAATGCACTTCCATCGGCGCCTGGCGGCCATTGATCCTGTGTTCGCTGGCGGCATGGAAATGGAATTGCAGCAAGTTGTAGAAACGCCCGCCGATGGTCACCCCGCCGGCATTCTCGACGCCCACCTGCACGGTGTGACCATTATCGACCACGATGCCGGCGGTCTCATCGGCCCACTCGATCATGGCGGGCGCGAAATTCGCCTGAAGGGCATTGGTGAGATTGATCGGGGATTGTTGCTGGCCGGCGGCGCAGACGGCCCAGTCGGGATTCATCGCCTGCCAGTGCTGTGGCCCTTCATGGCCGTCATAACCCCAATGCTGGGCGTGGGCAGGGGCGGCGGCGCAGAGGGCGGCGGCGAGTGGAATCCAGATACGGTTCACGGGTGATCTCCTGATCCTGGGCGGGGCGGACATGGCGGCCGGGCGGCTGTCTGTTCGCCCGCCAAATTGCACGCGTGATTATGGAGCGACCCTTAACGCTTCGCCATCGGCGTCGCGATCGGCCGTCCAGACCGGATATTTCTGCATCACGCCGGTAAAGATCGCCGAGGCCAGATGCGCGGCGAGCCAGGCTTGCAGATGCGGCAGGGCCTGTTGTGCAAACCACTCACGGTCGGTGTGCGCGAACTGGCGCACGAAGGGGAAGATGGCCGCATCGGCCAGGCTCATCTCCGCGCCGCACAGACAGGGCGAGCGCGCCAGACGCGCCTCTAGTCCGGTCAGGATTTCCAGCCCGCGGGCGCGGTTTTCCAGCGCGCCCTCATCGGGATAGCGGTTGGGGTATTTATAGCGGTCCAGCGCCGCCTTGAACGGCCCGTCATTGATGGCCACCAGCTCGAACATCGCCTCACCGGGCGCCAGCCAGCCACGCGGGTCATTGCGGTCCAGCGCCCAGCGCATGATGTCGAGGCTTTCCGCGATCACCTGGCCGTCGGGCAGGACCAGAACCGGCACCGTGCCCTTGGGCGAGGCGGCGAGCATTTGTGCCGGCTTGTCGCGCAGCAGGACTTCGCGATGCTCGACTTGTGTCTCGCTCGCGGCCAGCGCCAGCCGGGCCCGCATCGCATAGGGGCAGCGGCGGAAGGAATAGAGGATGGGGAGGCGCGCGCTCACCTGGTCTCGCTTTCGCTGGCATCGTCTTGATACACGCGTCCGAGATGTTTCTCGCCGCGCTTCGCCGCCAGTTGTGACTGGCGATGACGTTCGGCAAAGCGCTCACGGTCGGCAGCGGTCATGCGGTCATGGCAATGCGGGCAGGAGACGCCCGGCACGAATTTCTCCGAGCGCAGATCCTCCGGCCCGAGCGGTTCGCGGCAGCCATGACAGAGCGTGTGGGTGCCTTGCTCCAGCCCGTGCACGACGGCGACGCGGCGATCAAACACGAAGCATTCGCCGCGCCACAGGCTCTCCTCCGCGGGCACGGTCTCGAGATATTTCAGAATGCCGCCCTTGAGATGGAAGACCTCGTCTATCCCCTCCGCCTTGACGAAACTGGTCGCCTTCTCGCAGCGAATGCCGCCGGTGCAATACATCGCGACGCGGGCATTGGGACGGCCCTGGCGGAATTGCCGGAACCATTCGGGGAATTCGCGAAAGCTCACCGTCTGCGGGTTCACCGCGCCCTCGAACTGGCCGATCCGCACCTCGTAATCATTGCGCGTATCAATCGTGACGACATCGGGCGAAGCGATCAGGTCATTCCACTCGCCCGGATCGACATAGGAGCCGACCAGTGCATTGGGATCGACGCCGGGAATGCCCATCGTCACGATTTCGCGCTTGAGCCGGACTTTCAGGCGCAGGAAGGGCTGGTCTTCCGCCCAGCTCTCCTTGTGTTCAAGATCGCCGCAGCCGGGCAGGGAGCGGATCGCATCAAGCATGGTGGCGATCCCGGCGGCGGGGCCGGCAATGGTACCGTTAATGCCTTCGGAGGCCAGCAGGATCGTGCCGGTGATCGCATTCGCCTCGCCGACCTGTTTGAGCGTCGCCTGCAGGGCGTCGAGCCCGGCCAGCGGGGTGAATTTATACAGGGCGGCGACGGTAAAGCGGGGCATGGGGGCAATCCGGTATGATTTGGCCTTGCTATAGCAAGTTTGGGCGCCTGGGCGGAGTCTCAAGCTGCGCTTCGGGTCCTTGAATCCCTGTACCATCACCCGGGACCATGATCGCCATGCGGTGCGATTGCGAGCTGAGGACGTGTGCGATCAAGGTCTTGGCGTTTCATGAGACGATATGTATATGGTTCATATATAAATCGTAGAGGGGTGCCGCAATGGGTATCGTGAATATTGATGATGATTTGCACGATCAGCTGCGCCGGGCGAGCAAGGTCTCGTGCCGTTCGATCAACGCGCAGGCCGCCTACTGGATCAAGATCGGTATGCTGTGTGAGGCCAATCCGTCGCTCGGCTTCACCGAAATCATGAAGCGCGAAATGCACGCCGCCGGTGTTGAGACCCACCCTTTGACCCAGAGTGCCGCATGACCAAAACGTCCGAGGAACTGGCCTTGATGGCTGAGTCCGGCCGCTTGCTCGCGTCCGTCTTCGCACTGCTGGATCGAACCGCTCTGGCGGGCCTGTCTACCCTGCAGGTCGATGAACTGGTCGAGGATTATATTGTCCACGACCTTGAGGCGCGGCCCGCAAGCCTGGGGCAGTATGGCTATCAATTCGTGTTGAACGCCTCTGTAAACCAGGTGGTCTGCCATGGCGTTCCCTCGCAATCAGACGTCCTTCGGGAGGGTGATATTGTCAATTTCGACATCACGCTCGAGAAGAACGGCTATATCGCGGATTCCAGCAAGACCTATCTCGTTGGCGCGGTGAAACCGGCCGCGCGCCGGTTGGTCAAGACGACCTATGATGCGATGTGGAAGGGCATTGAGGCGGTGAGGCCGGGCGCGCATCTGGGTGATATCGGCTGGGCGATCGAGCGCCATGCCAAGCGCAATGGCTACTCCGTCGTGCGCGAATATTGCGGTCACGGTATTGGCCGGGACATGCATGAGGAGCCGCAAATTCTTCATTTCGGCAAGCCTGGAACAGGTCTCGCCCTGCGTGAGGGCATGGTGTTCACCATCGAGCCGATGCTCAATCATGGCCGACGCTATGTGCGGACCGAGCCCGACGGCTGGACAGTGGTGACGAAGGATGGCTCGCTATCAGCGCAGTTCGAGCACACGGTCGCCGTGACAGCGAGCGGTGTTTCGGTGCTGACGCTGCGTCCAGAGGAAAAGGCGCGCATGGCCAGCTAGGCCGTCCTCATCGCCAAGCCCGGCTCAGTCGTAAATCGAGACGATCGTGCCAACCAGCTTGTAAATCGGCTGATTGCCGCCGGGGTGATCCGGGGTGAAGGCATCGCAATAGCTATACCCGGCGCCCCCGCCCATTCCCCATCGCATGGAGCCGGTGCCGCCGGCCACGCTGCAGATGTGCAGCTCCCGGTCCCCGTACGCGCTATAGCCACCGGACAGCGCGTCGGTGTGCCAGTCAGGCCGGGCCCGCCCCCCCATCTCGATCCAATGCGTGGAATGACCCGGCGTTGGAACCAGAAACTCAATCCGGGTCGAAGCGGCCGGGAAAACCTCGCGTCCGGAATCGTCAGCCAGGCAATTCGTGCCGTCGAACCATCCGAGAAAATAGCTCCCGCGGGAGGCCTGGTTGCCCCGATTATCGGTGGCGCGGCACAGGGGGCGGTCCGTCCGGCCCTGAGGGGTTACCGCATCGGCCGGCGCCGTGCTCTGGCGGACCCAAATATATTCGTCCTGGGCCTGGGCGGCGGCACTCAGGGCGCAGGCCCCCAGGGCGGCGGTTGCGAGTGACAGCGCGATGGCACGCAGGCGCGAGGGTCCGGGGCGGTTCGGGGTCATAAGGTCTCCTGATGTCAATGAAAACAGGGCCACACAAGTGGCGCGCGACCTAGACCCGGCATTGGTAAGTCAAACTGATGTGTATGGCGAACGGAATCGCAAAAACTGACATCCGGATTTCCTGTGGTCAGCGGCAGAGCCGGGCTGAACGGCCCGCGCTTGACCTATTCGGAAATCGGCCTGACCTCTTCGGAAACCGGAATGATGATGTCGGTCAGGACGTAGATCTGACCCGCAGTCTCCTCTTCCCACGGCGGCGTGGCGGCACACCGGGTAAGGTCCGCGGTCCCACCGGCACTCGCCGTTGCCCAACGGATCGAACCGGTGACCCCGTCCTGACTGCAGATCACCAGGTCTTCGCCGTGACGGCGGCCGCCGAGCAGCGCTTCGGGTGGTGCGGTGGTCAGGTCCCCGGCGGGCAAGGGGATCCAGTACGGGAAATGGCCAGGCGCCGGCATCAGAAACTCCCGCTCGCTGTGAGCTTCGGTCGAGACGGTCTCAACCCGGCAGTCCGTGCCATCAAACCATCCGAGCCATTGGGTGTCGTGGTCCGGGTGGCCGGGTTGATCAAGGGTGATGCGGCATAGCGGGTGCTCCGGGAAATCCAGCGCGCCCACGGTCCCGAGCGGCGGCAGGCTCTGGCTGATCCAGATATAGCTGTCCTCGGCCTGGGCGGCGGCGCTCAATGTGATGCCCGCGAAAGCGGCGGTGGCGAGCGAGAGCGCTGCTGTGCGCAGGCGGGGGGGTGTGGGGCGGTGAGGGGGCATGCGGTCTCCTGATTGAACGAAGCTGGCGGGTCGTACAATCGTGCGCGTCCTTGCGCTCGGCCGCGATGGCGTAGATGTCCCCAAACTGCGCATCAGCCGAGCGTGTCTGTTGCGGCCTTGCGCTGACGGCCCAGCACATAGACCGGCAGTCCGGCCAGCAGCAGCACCATGCCCCAGAACATCACGTCCAGCCCTGACCCGTAAATGGCGAAGGCGGCATAGAGCGTGGCCAATATGGCGATGATTGCCCAGGAGCGGGCCGAGGCCCATGAATGGCGCAGCTCGGCCAGGGCGCTGACCAGCAAGGGGGCGAGCACCGTCACGGTGCTCATCATCAGCAGAAATTCGAAGGTATCGATCAAACTGCCCGAAAAATTCGCGAGCAATAATGCCGAACCCAAAATCAGCGACACCAGCAGGGAAAGCTGTGGCGCGCCGCCGGAATTGCGCTTGGCGAAGGCTTTGGGGGCGAGCTTGTCGATGGCGACGGCCATGGGCAATTGCCCGGCGATGAAGATCAGCCCGTTCAGGCAGCCGGCGGTCGAGATCAGGGCGCCGACGGCGATCATTTTCGGAGCCCAGGGGCCCAGTCCGGCCGCAGCGTCTGCGAAGGGTGAGGTCGAGTCGGCGAGGTCAGCGGCGGGCACCAGCATCATCACTGCGGCGGTCGAGGCGATATAGACAATGGCAACGGTGATGGTGCCGGCCATGGTGGCGCGCGGGATGGTCTTTTGTGGATCGCGCACATCGCCAGCCGGTATGGTGGCGCATTCGAGGCCGGAAAAGGCCCACATGGTCAATAATGCCGTGGTGGCGAGCACCGATATGAAGGGCGTGCCCGATGGATTGAGTTCCGGCAGATTCTCGACCCGGCCGGCGACGGCGCCGAAGCCGATGATCGCCAGGATGGGCAGGAGTTTGAGCAAGGTCATCGCGATCTGCACCAGACTGGCTTCGCGCACCCCGCGCAAGGAGACCAGACCAAGCAGCCAGATCAGCCCGAGGGCGACGCCGGCCTGGGCCATTGGCGCCTGGCTGAGTTCGGGAAAGAAGACCGCGAGATAGCCGACAAAGGCGATGGCGACGGTTGGAATGGCGATCCAGTAGGAGGCCCAATATCCCCAGATGACGAGAAAACCGGGCAGGTCCCCAAAGGCTTCACGGGCATAGACATAGGGGCCGCCGGAACGTGTGGTGCGCAGGGCCAGCCGGCTCATCACAAGGGCGAGCAGGATGGAACCCGCTGCCGTGAGAATCCAGCCGCTGAAGCCCATCAGGCCGTAGGGCGCCATCACCGAGGGCAGGAGAAATATCCCCGAGCCGATCATCACGCCGACGGTGAGCGACTAGGCGCCCCAGAAGCCGATTCTGCGCGGCGGCGTTACCTCGTCTGTCGCATGGCTCATGAGTTTATTCCCCCGTGGCGCGGGTATAGGCTCCGCGCAGCAAATTCTGCCAATGCCAGACCCCGGCCTCCTGGCTGGGCGACAGCCGCCCCGGGCTGTAGGCCCCGCTATTCAGCCCGTGCTGGACACGTTCGCAAATCAGCCGGTCTTCTTCCTGGATCTCGTCGGAGAAGGCGTCATCGGCCTTCGCCATGCCCTCAAGGCCCGGCGCGTAGTAGAAATCGAACTCGATCCGGCAATGCGATGGCCCGTCGGGTACGACGCGATTGGTCTGCATCCGGCCGGGCAGGATATTCAGCATCGTGTTGGGATAGATAAAGAAATACAGCGCCTCTCCCTCGGCATAGAGACCATCGGGGTCGCTCACCGGTGCGCGTTGCAGCGACCAGAAGTCCGCCAGTTCGGTGCGGTATTGCGGATAGCTGACAACACCGCTCAATCCGGGATGCACGAAGGGCAGGTGATAACCCTCCAGGTAATTGTCGACATAGGTCTTCCAGTTGGCGGCGACCTTGTAGATGCGGCTGTGATGATGGCGCATGCCGGCCAGATCACAGGGCGCGGTGAGGGCGTCGATGCCGGCCATGACCGTGTCGAAATCCGGTCCGTTTCGGCCGGCGCGGGCAAACACCATGCCCTGCCACTGGCGCAGCTCGATCGGCGCCAGACGGATGCCGTCGCGATCAAAACCGGCGGCATCCTGCATTTCCGGCGCGGTCCGCAATTGACCATCCAGATCATAGGTCCAGCCGTGATAGGCGCAGCGCAAGCGTTTCGCGCCCTTGCCGTCGCAGGTCGCCAGTGGTCCGGCACGATGGCGGCAGACATTGACGAAACCATTGAGCACGCCGTCGGCAGCGCGCACGATCAGCACCGGGACGCGGCCAATCTCGCGCACGACATGATCGCCCGGCTGCGCCACATCCGTGGCCGGGCACAGGACTTGCCAACCCGGTTCGAGAACCGCCGCCTGATCGACCCCCAGCCAGTGCGCGCCCGAATAGAAGTCCGGAGCGAGGGCGGAGGCTTGATCAAGCGCCTGCGGCTGCAGGCGCGGGTCCGTGGGGCTGGGTGAAATTCCATCGCTCATTGCAGGACGTTAGGGCGGCCCACCTGTGGCGGCAAGGGTTTTGACGATGTCGCCCGGGCGACCCGGGCTTTCGGGGTTGGTCTGACCGCCGCTCTATTCCGCCACCACCGACACATCCACGCCGGCTTCTTGCGCCTGGGCTTCGAGCTGTTTCGACATCCAGTTGGGGGTCTTGGTGAAACGGCCCAGCGTGGCATAGGCGATCGGGACGACGAAGAGGGTGAAGAGGGTCGCCACGGTGACGCCGGTGAAGATGACGATACCGATGGTGATGCGGCTTTCCGCGCCGGGTCCAGACGCGATCACCAGCGGGAAGGCACCGATCGCGGTCGAGATGCCGGTCATCAGGATCGGCCGGAATCGCGTGGTCGCGGAGTCCAGCGTCGCCTCGAGCAGGTCCTGGCCTTCCTCGCGCAGCTGATTGGCAAACTCGACGATCAAAATGCCATTCTTGGCGGCCAGACCGATCAGGATGACCAGCCCGATTTGCGAGTAGATATTGAGGCTGGATCCGACCAGTTCGAGCCCGAACAGGCCACCGACCACGGCCAGCGGCACGGTCAGCATGATGACGAGCGGCTGGATCAGGCTCTCGAATTGTGCCGCCAGCACCAGGAAGACAATCAACAGCGCCATGCCGAAGGCAAACAGCATCGCCGAATTGGCGTTGAGGAATTCCTTGGCGCCGCCGAGATAGCTGGTCGACAGGCCTGGTGCGAGTTCACGCGCCGACCATTCATCGAGCCAGGCGACGGCATCGCCCAGCGTGTAACCATCGGCGAGGGTGGCCGAGACGGTGATCGAGCGCTGCCGGTCGACCCGGTTGCGCGAGGAGGCTTCGCCAACTTCGCGCACGCTGACCAGGTTGGACAGCGGGATGAGCTGGCCGCCGCGTCCGGAGACATAGAGCGATTCCAGATCGCCGGCGCTGGAACGGTCTTCGCGCCGGTTCTCCATGATCACATTATAGGCCTCACCGCGATCAATGAACTGGCCGACCCGGCGCGAGCCGAGATGGGTTTGCAGGGTCTGGCCAATCGCGGCGATGGAGACATCGAGCGCGGCCGCGCGCTCGCGGTCGATATCGACCACCAGACGCGGGCTGTTGGGCTGATAATCCTTGCGCGCCCGGACCAGATTGGGATTGCCATCCGTGATCGCGGCAAGCAGGCGTTCGGCCTCGGCATCGAGGGCTTCATATTCCGGGCCCTGCAGCACGAACTGGATATCGTCGCCGCCGCCACCGCCGCCCAGTGAGGAGCGCATCGAGGCGAAGGCCTGCACGCCGGTCAGCTGGCCAAGGCGGCCATTGATCTCATCGAGGATCTCGCCGCCCGGACGGCGGTCATCCCAATCGACCATCGTGCCGATGACGAAACCGGAATTATAGCCGCCACCACCCCAACCGGGCGAAATGACGAGGGCGCGGCGCAATTCGCCGGCCTCAAGATAGTCCAGCATCACGTCTTCGACGGCGCCGGCCTGCTCGGCCATATAATCAAAGCTCGCGCCTTCCGGACCGCTGAAACGGCCAAAGAAGGAGCCGCGATCTTCCGGCGGCGTCAGTTCCGAGGGCAGGCGGTCGAGCAGCACGCCAGAGCCGGCGAGTGCGACCGCAATCACCGGCAGGACCAGCACGGGCATCTTGATGACGAGTTCGAGGCTGCGGCGATAGCTGTCGCGGGTCGCATTGACGATCTGGTTGACCCATTTGGCCAGTCCGCGCGCCTCGCGCGCCGGGCGCAGGAGTTTGGAGGCCATCATCGGCGACAGGGTCAGTGCCACGAAGGAGGAGAGGATGACGGCGCTGGCAATCGTCAGCGCCAGCTCGGTGAACAGGCGGCCGATAAAGCCAGGCAGGAAGACGAGTGGCACGAAGACCGCGATCAGCACGGCCGTGGTGGCAATGACGGCGAAGAAGACCTGACGTCCGCCGCGCAGGGCTGCCAGGGCCGGACCTTCGCCGAGATCGATCCGGCGCTGGATATTTTCCAGAACGACGATGGAATCATCGACCACCAGGCCGATGGCCAGCACCAGGCCGAGCAGGGTCAGGATATTGATCGAGAATCCGGCCATCGACAGGATGGCAAAGACGCCGATCAGACAGACCGGTACCACGGCGGCCGGGATAATGGCGGCGCGAAAACTGCCGAGGAAGAGATAGATCACCAAGACGACAAGGGTCGCGGCGACCGCCAGGGTGCGCCAGACTTCCTTGATTGATTCCTCGATGAAAACGGTGTCGTCGGAAGCCTTGATCAGCTGCATGCCTTCAGGCAGGCCGGCGGCGATGCGTTCGGCCTGCTCGCTGATGCGTTGGGCGACATCGACCGAATTGGCCTGGCTCTGGCGCACAAAGCCGAGCCCGATCATGTTCTGGCCATTGCCCCTGAACAGGGTGCGCGATTCTTCGGCTTCCAGCACCACGTCGGATATCTCGCCGAGGCGCACGACATGGCCGGCATCGCCGGCGCGAATGGGCAGGCGGGCGAAGCTCTCCGGATTGCCAAACAGGCGTTCAACGCGGACCACGATCTCGGTGTCGGCGGTCTCGACGGAGCCGCCGGGTACTTCAATATTCTGGGCCCGCAGCGCGGTGTCGATATCGGCCACGGTGATCCCGCGCGCCGCCATGGCTTGCGGATTGAGCCAGATTCGCATCGCATAGCGCCGCTGACCACCAATGCGGACCTGGGCGACGCCATCGATGACACTGAATCGATCGAGCAGGACCCGGTCGGCATAGTCGGACAATTCCTCCGAGGTCAGCCGGTCTGACATCAGCGACAGCCACAGGAAGGGCCGGGCATCGCTGTCCTGCTTGCGGACTTCGATCTCCTCGACATCGGGCGGCAGACGATCGACGATGCGCGACACTGCATCACGCACATCATTGGCGGCTGCCTCGATATTACGGCTCAGGGCAAAGGTGATGGAGATGCGCGCATTGCCGTCGCGCGAGGATGAGGTGATGATGTCGACGCCATCAATGCCGGACAATTGATCCTCGATCACCTGGGTGACCCGGTTTTCCACCACTTCGGCATTGGCACCGGGATAGCTGGCCGAGACCGAGACGATGGGCTGATCGACATCGGGCAATTCGCGCAGCGGCAGGGCGCGCAGACCCAGAATACCAAACACCACGATCATCGCGCTGGCGACGAAGGCGAGGACGGGACGGCGAACCGCGACATCGGAGAGCGTCATGGCTGGGTCACCGCTGCCGGGCTGGCGGATCCGCCGCCGCCACTGCCGTATTCGCGGCGTGTTGCGATGCTGACCGGCATGCCCTCGCGCACCCTGTGCACACCTTCAGCGATGATCAGATCGCCGGGCACCAGCCCTGAGGTGACCTCGACGACATCGCCGTCGCGCAGGCCAAGCTCGACGGTCCGCTGACGCACGGTTGCGGTTTCGCCGTCTTCCTCGAGCACATAGACGAAGCTTTCGTCGAGATAGCGCGTGACCGCCGATCCCGGCACGGCGGGGCTGTTGCGGATATCGCGGCGCACTTCGACCACCATCAGCTGGCCCGGCAGGATACGGCCATCGGGATTGTCGATTTCGGCGCGAACGATGACGGCGCGGGCGATGGGATCAACCCGGCTGTCGATCTGGGAAATTGTGCCGAGGAAGACCTGGTCGGGATAGGCATTGGTCGTCGCCTCGATCACCATGCCGGGACGGATCGTGGCAAGGAAGCGTTCGGGCACGGTGAAATCGAGCCGGATGGCGCTGATATCATCCAGCGTGGTAATCGGATCACCCGGGCGGATCAGTTCACCCAGGCTCACTTCACGCAGCCCCACCACACCGGAAAACGGTGCGCGGACGATGCGGTCGGCCAGCTGGGCCTCGATCGAGGCGACCCGCGCCTGGGCCCGGTCGACGGCGGCGCGCGCCTCGTCCTGGCGCTGTTGCGGAACGACGCCGCGGGCGATCAGGTCATTGACCCGCGTCAGGTCGCGATTGGCTTCACGCAAGGTCGTGCGCGCCTCGCGCAGGCCGGCAGCCTCTTCGGTATCGGTCAGCTCGATCAGGATGTCGCCGGCTGAAACCTGCTGGCCACTGTCGAAATTAATCACCGAGATGGTGTCGGAGACTCGCGCCGAGACGATCACACTCTCCCGGGAGCGCGCCGTGCCAAGGGCTTCGACAATGTCCGCGAATTCAAATTGCGCCACGCTGTAGGCCGCGACCGGCACCATAGGGCGCTGCATCCGGCCCTGCTCCGGCCCGCCATCCGTGAGTACACGAAATGCGACGATTCCGGTCATCAGCGCGAAGGCCACCAAGGCTGCAATCAAAAAACTGTAACGGCGCATCAAAAACTCCAGCAGGCGATGTTGCAGCTCAGTCTGGTAAGGGGTCAATGCCTTGCTGGCAATGGGCGCGCTTGCCGCATCTCACAGGTTAGAGCTGGTGGTGTTACGTTCGTTCAGCGTGATCGGATCTCTGCGTCGCAGGAATGAAATGCAATATGACGGGACGCGCCGCCCGGGCCAGCGCCGTGTGACCTGCCCGAGCCCGCATGCCTTTGATCGAGGGCGCGCTGCGCGGGCGTGATGCCGGCCCCGCCTGGCCCTGATCGGTGTGAGCGGCTACCGCTTTGATTTAAGTTCACTTTTCGCAGCAGCTCCCGCCATTGCTTGCGTCTCGGAGAGGTGGGCAGGGCGCTGGAATGGGGCACTAGACCACCGCCCATTGGCGCATCAGATTATGATAGATCCCGGTCAGGCTGTTGAGGCGGGGATCATTGTCGTCATGGTCCTGGCGAAGTTGCTGGATGGTGCGGTCGAGATCGTAGAGCATTTCGCGCCGGGCGCCGTCCTGCACCATGCTCTGGATCCAGAAGAATGAACTGATACGGGCACCGCGCGTGACCGGGGTGACCTGGTGCAGGCTGGTCGCCGGGTAGAGTACAAGATCGCCGGCGGCGAGCTTGACGGGCTGGGCGCCATAGCTGGTTTCGATCACCAGTTCGCCGCCGTCATAATCCTCGGGCTCGGTCAGGAAGAGGGTGGCGGAGAGATCCGTGCGCACGGTCATGTTGGCGCGATCGACATGCATGATGGCGCTGTCGATATGGGCGCCATAAGTGCCGCCGCCGGCATAATTGTTGAACATGGGGGGGTAGATTTTCTGCGGCAGGGCCGCGGAAATGAAGGTCGGGTGGCGGCCGAGAATGCCCACAATGTGATTGCCGAGCGCGATCGCGGTATCGCTGTTCTGGTCGAGTTGGCGATTGCGCTTCACGGCCCGCGAGACCGAACCGGCCGACGCCTTGCCATCAACCCAGTCGGCCGGGTCGAGCCGGTCGCGCAGGGCCTGGACACCAGCCTTGTCGAGCACGTTTTCGATGATGATCAGCATGGCAAAAATCCGGTACGGGCCGCGATGATGCCAGTCATCGGCAAGCCGGCTGCGGGTGTCAACCAGCGCCGGGGCGCTGGCCGACACCCGCCAGGGGTCAGAAGGAGGAGACGAGGGTCAGGCGGACATTGCGGGCATCACCGATATAGGTGAAGGCACCGCTGCGATAAGCCGCCGTGTAGTAATTTTCGTCGGTGAGATTACCGACATTCAGCCGCACGCTCGTCTGCCCGGTGAATTCCCAGGTCGCGAAGGCGTCGAGCACCGTATAGGCGGGGATTTCATAGCTGCCGCCAGCGGAATCGGGCTGACCCGAGAACATTTCGCTGGAATAGGTCATGGCACCACCGAAGGAGAGTTGCGGCGTCGCCTGGTAGCGCAGCTGAAGATAGGCGCTGTTATCGGCAAAATTGCTCAGCGTGCCGCCGATCTGGGAGGCCGTGATCGATTCTGTCACTTCCGACGACATGAAGGCGGCGCCAAACTGGACGGAGAGTTCGTCGGTTATGTTGCCGACAAGACCGAATTCAATCCCGGTGACCTGGTTTTCGCCGGTGTTGAGCGTTCCGAGCGCCTCATAGTCGCTGCCGACATTTTCCATCACATTGGACTTGGTGATCTGGAAGGCTGCCACCGTGAACAAAAGCTGGTCGTCGTAGAAGCTCCACTTGCTGCCGAGCTCGATATTGAGGGTGTCTTCCGGCTCGCTCAGCACGACCTGGTCCGGCGTGCCGCACAGCCCGCCATAACCACAGCTGCCGCCGACATCGGATTCGCCGCCATTGATATTGCTCGACGTCGAGAGGCTCAGATAGATATTGGCATCGTCGGTGACGTCAAAGACCAGACCGATATGGCCATTCCACAATTCGTCAGAATAATCATACGCGGTTGTGGTGCCGGCCCGGGTCAGCCCATTGCTGTAGTCGAAACTGTCGAGGCGCACGCCGGCGAAGAGCGAAAGCTGATCGGTCAGCTCGACCGTGTCCATCGCGTAAAGCGAGAGCGTGTCGACATTATAGTCTGAATCCTGGTCGCCGCGGCTGATATCGCGGCCCATCAGCGTGTTGAGATCGGCGACCGTATCGCCATTGGCGTCGAGAATGCAGTAATTCGGCTGGGCACCGCCGCGGCCGGACGTCACGCAATTGGTCGCCCCGGTATTGGTGATGTCATAGACGCCATTGATAACGCTGAGATCGGAATACTCGACGCCGAACACAAAGCTGTGCGACAGGCCCGCCAATTCGGTATCCCAGAAGGCATTGGCCTGGTTGACGAGATATTCCACTTCCTGCCAGCCCTGATGGGTGCTCAGACCAATGGTCGGCACGCCGGGGGCGAAAGGATCGGTCGCGTCGCGATCCGTGCCGCGTGCGCCGGTCGCGACATAGCCGTTGTCCGTGGTGCCATAGCGCAGCGCATTCTCGATCCGCAGATTATCGGTCGCGTCCCAGCTGGTGCGGAAGGTGAAGACATTGACCGTGGATTCGAGGAAATCCTCGTTCTGCAGATAGACCGGAATATCGTCGACCGGCGCGCCGCCACCGGGAATGATATAGGTCCCCAGATCGGCATCGCCCGAAGCGTCGAGATAATAATAGTCGGCGACGAAGTTCAGCGTGTCGCTGGCCTCGATAGCCAGTGAGAGTGCGGCACCATTGCGCTCACGCTCGGCCGGGCCGCGATCGGGCACTTCCTCATAGGCGTGCAGGAGATTGGCCCGCAGCGCGACCGTGTCACTGAGCGGCATGTTGGAATCAAGTGTGAAACGGCGATAGCCGTCCGTGCCGATGCCCAGCTCCAAATTGTTGAAATCATAGTCCAGGCCGGCCTGTTTGGTGATGGAGTTGATCGCACCGCCGGTCGAGCCGCGCCCGGCGAAGGTCGAGCTTGGCCCTTTGGTGATCTCGATCTGCTCGACCGCGAAGCTTTCGCGGATCGTCATGCCCGGATCGCGCAAACCGTCGACGAAGACATCGCTGCGCGCTTCATGGCCGCGGATGACATAACGGTCGCCGAAGGCATTGCCATTCTCGCCGGTGCCCAGCGTGATGCCCGGCTGACGGTCGAGGGTTTCGCGCAGATCGGTGGTGCCCGCTTCCTGCAACGCGGTCTGGGTCAGAACGCTGATGGTCGCCGGGGTTTCGGCGATGGTTTCGGTACGGCGGCTATCGCCGGAAATGCGGGCCTTGTAGGGCGCGCCGTCTTCCGCATAGGGATTGGTGTCGAGCGTGCGCTCTTCAATCCGCAGCGTGTCGAGCTCAAGCGTGCCTTCCTCGCCCGCCTGCTGCGCCATGGCCTGGCCGCCGAGCAGCATCGCCGATGCGCCCAGTGCCAGCATGGCTTTGGGGCTGCCGGCCTTGGTTGTGGTGGTGTGGCGCAAGCTGACGGGGCGCCGGATGGCGGGGGATGTTCGGGTCATTGGGGTCTCCGGAAAATCAGTTGGTGATGAGTGAAAATTCGATGGGAAGGGTGATGGTGAGCCGTTCAAGGCCCATGGAATCGGGAATGGGTGGCAGCGGACTGGCGCGCTGAAGAACCGCCAGCGCAGCCTGGTCAAGCCCGGCATGGCCGGAGGTTTCCGCCAGTTCGGCCGAGAGGACATGCCCCGCCCGATCAATCGTGAAGCGGACACGGACAACGCCTTCGACATGGGCGCGCATGAGTTCGGGCGGGTAGACGCGATGCTCAACGAGCGCCGCCATCAGGGCGCGGATATAATCGCGTTGCTCGCGCGCCGCGCGGCGGCCTTCGCGGCCGGAACGCGCGCCCTGTCTGGCGGACGGCTCCTGGCTGGTGGCCTCGCTGCTGGCCGGGCCGTCCTGCTGCGCAGTGCCCGGCTCGCTTTGGCCGTCAGTGGCTGTGGCGGCAGGATCTGGTGGCGTCTCGGATTCGGGCAGGGGCTCGACCGCTTCGGTGGGTTCAGGTTCCGGCTCCGGCTCCGGCTCCGGCTCTGGTTCCGGCTCCGGACGCGGTGGCGATGCCGGACGGACCGGTTCGGGGCGCAGCTCGATCACGTCCGGCAGAATCGTGTCGGACACGGCATCGACCGGCATAATCTCCGCCTCGACCGGTTGAGACCGGGGTTCCGGCGCCGGCGCGGGCGGGGTGAAGCGAACCAGATTGACCTGACGCATCGCCGCCGGCGCGGCCGTTTCGGCACCCCCCTGAGGTCCGGCAATACCAGCGGGGGCGGATAGCAGGAGCACGGCCGTCAAACCGGCAACATGCAGCAGGGCTGCGGCAAGCAGGGCGGAGACCTTATCCATCGACGGGTGTCTCGCGCGCGGTGATCAGCAAAACTCCCTGCGATCCCGCGGTCTCATAGGCCCGCAACACCGCGTTGATGCTGGCACCAGGGGTCTCGGAATCGGCGAACAGGACACCACGATCTTCGACCAGTGTTCCAGCAATATCAGCGAGTTCGACCGCGTCGCCGCGAAAAACGAGACGGCCGTCAGCGGCGAGATAGAGCCAGTCGGCAGGGACAAATTCGACATCATCGAAACTGACCGCCTGGCTCGGTGCCATGATCGATTTTTCGATCGGCGATTGCATACTGCCCGCCATCAGGAAAAAGATGAGCAGAAGAAAAACGATATTAATCAAAGGCAAAGCCGCCTCAACCGGCGGCCGGCGCGTCTCATGGCGCGCGATGAAATCGGCCCCGCGACTCATGGCTGTTGCACCGCGTCAGCCAGGCCGAAACTGACATCATGGCCGCGCTCGATCAGGCGGGTCTGAAGGTCGATGGCCTCGCCCAGTGTCGCCGTATCGGCGATGCCGAGGACGACCGGATTGGCCAGGCGCTCCGGCAGGGCAGCCAGTGCCGCATCGCAGGACATTTCGACCTGGCGCAGGCGGCAGGCGCCACCCCCGGCGGCGGTGATGATCCAGTTGTCCTGATTGTCCTGGACGGGCCCCGTTGTCGTCGTCACGACCGTCATCGGAACTTGCTGATACTCGCTGAACTGCACCACAAGCATGAAGAAAATCAACAGGATGAAGACGACATCAATCAGCGGCGTCAGGCCGGTGGCGGGTTTGCGCCGTGTGGTGGATTCGGGGATCATGGCGCCGGCCCTAATTGGCGGAACCGGCGCGCTCGCTGGCGCGCAAGGCGTTGGAAATCCGCGCCAGAAGCGCATTCATCGCGATGCGGGCATTCTCCAGGCCGCGATCAAAATGGTGCCAGGCGATCAGCGCAGGCAAGGCCACGATGAGACCGGCAGCGGTCGTCAACAAAGCCTGCCAGATCCCGCCGGACAGGACGGAAGGGTCAATCTGGCTGCCCGCCATTTCGAGCTGTTTGAAAGCCTCGATCATGCCGAGCACCGTGCCCAGCAAACCCATCAGCGGTGCCGCGCCGGCAATCACTTCGAGCAGGCGCATGCCGGTGCGCAACTCGTTCAATTGCTCGGTTGCAAGAATCGTCAACTCGTCGAGGATATCCTGACGCGGCGTGCCGGCGCGGCGCAGCTTGCTCGCCATTGCCGCCAGCACTTCATAGGGCGCCCGCGCAACATGGCCCTCAGGGCCGAGCGCGGCGGCGAGGAGGGCCTCGGTCCGGCGCGGGGTGAGGGGGAGTTTCGCCGCGGAATGGCGCGCGAAAACATAAAGAATCGCGGCGATCGAGATGACCGATCCGACGGCCAGAATCCAGATCACCCAACCGCCTTGCACCAGCCAAACTGGAACCAGATCCATCGTCATATGCTCGCCCTTAACCTGTGGATTTTGTGAATGCGAATAAGTCGCATTGACGGTCCGGGGTCAAGTCCGGTGTTCAGGGACGATCGCCATTCTGGCAGGACGGACAGGAAGGCAGGCCAATCTCCAATCGGGCTGGCATGGCCGGATCTGCCCTATTTGAGGGCGTAATATCCACCTTCAGGCGGCTCGAACGCCGTCAGCGGCCGTATATCAAACGGTGTCTCGGTCGCGTTGGCGGCCAGAATACGGTCACACCGGAAGACCCGGCACGCCGCTCGGAGCTTGTCGAAGGCCAGCACGTACCAGACTGGATAATTCAGCACGAGATAATGTGCCTCGATCTCGCGCGCGGTCGTTTTGCCGCTCTCGGCCTTGTAGCGGATGCGAATGGCCGTCTGGTCGAGAAAGCCCTGGTGGAGCGGTTGAATGGCACGCAGATCGGCCGCGCCCATGGTGTTCTGGACTGTCGCTGATGCCGTGTATCCGATCAGTATTCTGGACTTCAGCCGCTCCACGCGTTCGCGCCTGTCGGACGAAAAGGACGCGATGAGTTGTCGCCTGATCGAGGCGAGATTGCCGAGAAAGAGCGGCGATTGCATCTGCTCGGCGACCGCGATGCTGATCAGCAGATCGACCGCCTCGGCATAGCTGAGACTTAGTCGCCCGACGCCCCAGTTCCGGGCGATCCGGATACCACCTCCGCGCCCCCGGTCGGTCTCGATGGGGAGGCCTTGCTCGTCGCGCATCAACTGAAGGTCACGCGCGATCGTGCGGTCGCTCACCTGGTGCGCTTCGGCGAGGTCCCGGATCGTGCAAAAGCCCTCCTGCTTGAGCTGGGCGGCCAGAAGCTCGAGGCGTTTCAGGCGGGAATAAGAGTTTGTGCGGGTCACGCAACAAATATGACATAAAATGTCATGATCACCAATAAACCCCTCTGTGCTGCACCAACATATCGAGGCGGGACGCAGCCTGCGTCGCCTCGAGCCCACACAGAGGAAACGCAATGTTCGATCCAACCGACATCCCTGAACCTGTCATCATCCCGGTCAATGGCGTGGAGCTGGAAGTCTTCGAGGCCGGCCGGGAAAACGCCGGAAACCCGATTATCCTGTGTCATGGGTGGCCGGAGCACGCCTATTCCTGGCGGCACCAGATGCCGGCGCTTGCCGCGGCAGGCTATCATGTGATCGTCCCGAACCAGCGCGGCTATGGCCATTCGTCGAGCCCGTCCCGCATCACCGATTATGACATCACGCAATTGTCCGGCGATCTCGTCGGGCTGCTGGATCACTTCGGATACGCCGAGGCGGTCTTTGTTGGCCATGACTGGGGCGCAATGGTCGTGTGGGGGCTGACCCTCTTGCATCCGGCGCGGGTGAAGGCGGTGATCGCCTTGAGCGTGCCCTATATGGACCGGGGCGAGAAACCCTGGGTCGAATTTCTTGAAGACCTCATGGGGTCTGACAATTATTTCGTCCATTTCAACCAGAAACCGGGTGTCGCAGACGCTGTCTTCGATGCCCATGCGCATCGTTTCCTGCGCAATATCTTCCGCAAGAACCAACAGCCCGGTGAGCCGGAGCCGGGGATGGCATTGATCAATCTTGCAAGGCAGGAAACACCCGCGGGCGATCCATTGATGTCCGATAGCGAGCTGGCCGTCTTCGTTGAGGCTTTTGAAGGATCCGGCTTCACGGGGAGCGTCAACTGGTACCGCAATCTCGACCGCAACTGGCACATACTGGCCGATGCGGACCCGATCATCCACCAGCCCGCACTCATGATCTATGGCGATCGGGATGTGGTGCAAAAATCGCAAACCCTGGCGCATTTCGTGCCGAATTCGGATGTCGTGACACTCGATTGTGGCCATTGGATCCAGCAGGAAATGCCGGAGGAAACAACGCAAGCCATGCTGAACTGGCTGCAGCGTCTGCATGCCGGCTAGTTCCCGGTGCGTCTACGGGGCAGGGGCGCTTCAGTTGCCGCCGCGGCGTGGTGTTGGCCGGCGCGCCGGGGTCAGCGCGTTCTGGCCCGGACGAATTTGACGGCGCGTTGGCAATCGGGACCTGTCGACCGGTTCGCCACGCGCCGCGGCCATCAGTGCCTGGAAGGTCTGCGCGAGCCCCGCCTGCGTCACAGCCGAGTTCTCCTGATAGGCCACGGCCCCGATCTGGGCGGCCAGGGCCTCGCACTCCTCGCGCGGGACCGGATCGCTGAACACCCAGCTCGGGTCATGGCGCAGGTCGGCCTTCATGCCGATCAGTATGATCGGGGCCCCGGGCAGGTGGTGGCGAATTTCGGGCAGCCACCTTTGGGTCACGGCCTCAAAACTGCTGCGGTCGGTAAGCGAAAAGCCAAGCCCGACCACGTCCGCACCCGGATAGGATAGCGGACGGACGCGGTCATAGTCTTCGGCGCCGGGCGTGTCGGTCAGTTCCAGCTGCGTCGGCTGGCCCTGATAGACGAGATGGGCGGTCAGGGTATCGAAACCGGTGGCGATGCCCTCAACCGGAAACCGGTTTGTCGTATAGGAAACCAGCATGCTGCTCTTGCCGATATGATGATCGCCGACAAACACCATCTTGATCATGGAGATGCCGGTGCGCGCGGATGCCGGGCGCGGCAGCGCCAGTGTGAGCGCGCTCGCGCCGCCAAAGGCCAGTAAGTCGCGTCGGTTCATTGCAAGCCCCCGGATCTGTTCACAAACGTGATGCTAGCACAGACAAGCCGGTGTTTTCACTATGAAACCGCCCGAAGGATCTGAGACGCCGCGATTGCAGTCCTGTCGCACTGAATGTCGGGCAGTCCAGTCTGGCCTGATAACGCTCGTGCCATGGAATTTTGAATTCCACCTGAAAAGACTCTGCCAGTCTGCCAGTCTGCCAGTCTGCCATTCTGCCATTGCAGGGCGGCAGGCCTGTCTGGACAGGACTGAACGCCGTGACAGGGCCGATGGCCGACTCTGCCAGTCTGTCACCCGCTGCACCGGGCGGCAGCAAGGGCGCTCGGGCGGTGCGGGCGAATTCTTGACGGATCGACGATGTCAAAGAGCGGGTCTGGCGCGATTATAACCGCGCCGGGACAGGGGCGGACAAGGTGCATCTGGATGCGCCATGCTGCGCCACTGATTTCAAACCTCGCCCCGGGACGCGGTCCGGCTTTGCCGGTGCGTGTCCCGACGGGATGCGCGCACCGGCCGAGCCGGGACAGGCACAACGGCATTGGGCCAAACCTCGCAAATGCAGGCCCGGTTTTGGTAAACCCAAATCGGGACACGCACCGGCAAAGCTGGACCATGTCCCGCTCGTGCCAGCGTCATCACCGTTCTGGGAGCGGTCGCGGGTGCGCATGGCTGGATGATCGTGCGCGCTTAGGCCTCACGATGATTTGATTGGGTTACCGCTGGCGCACATGGGCCGCCTCGACGGCCACCACTCGGCGTCGTGAGGACAGGGGATCGTAGCTTGTTTCAGCGGGATCGTGTCTGGATCAGGAACGAAGGTCACTGGCGCGATACGCCCGCGGACACAGCCCGCACAATTCGTCTGTACCCTGACCGGGACACCGTTTTCGTTCGGGGGGTAGTGGCGGAGAGGAAGGGATTCGAACCCTCGGTACGCTTTTGGCGTACACTCCCTTAGCAGGGGAGCGCCTTCGACCACTCGGCCACCTCTCCACTTGCGGGTTTAGAATGCCCGGGCGGGGCTATCAAGCGGGAGTTGCGGCGATTTGCGATCCGATTGCAGGCGCGCGGCGCGTGAAGGCTGCAAGCGCTCGCCTGGCGACGGGGGTGACGGCGGGTCGGACGGCAGGTTTCGGGGCCAGGCGGGGCAGGCATGAAGTCGCAAGCTTTCGATTGACTCGCACGTTTAGGTTGCACACTGTGATGGAGTTCAATCTATGGGTAATGGGGAAATCTTATGATCTCAGGAAAATCGATACTCGTGGCCGGCGTCGCTGCCGCCCTGTCAATGGTGGCTGGACCATCGGCGATTGCCGGTGCTGGTCAAGCGGATGCGTTTCAGGATGTCGCCCAGCCAAGAATGCTCAGCGCGGCCGAGCTTGAGGCTTACCGCACCGGGCAGGTCCAGGGCGTGCCCGATGGGTGCTGGGTGTATTACAACCACTTCACCGGTGAATGCTCTGCCGTGATCTGCATTGCACCCGGCGGGGGCCAGTCGATCCATGAATGCTCCGAGTTCGGCCTCTAGCCGAAGGCGCTGCCAGACCGACAAAAAACACCCGGCTCGATCCTCGAGCCGGGTGTTTTCATTGCCGGTTCTTGATCGCCCGCGCCGGCGCGGGGGATGCAGGTGCACCCGTCCTTGCCGGACCGGGCGGCTCCGCCTGGTGCCCTAGAAAAACGCCTGCAGACCGGTCTGGGCCCGGCCCAGGATCAGGGCGTGGACGTCGTGGGCGCCTTCATAGGTGTTGACGGTTTCCAGATTGACCATGTGGCGCATCACCTGGAATTCTTCCGAAATGCCATTGCCGCCGTGCATGTCGCGGGCCTGGCGGGCGATATCGAGGGCCTTGCCGCAATTATTGCGTTTGACGATCGAGATCATTTCCGGTGCCGCTTTGGCTTCATCCATCAGGCGTCCAACGCGTAGGGAGGCCTGCAGGCCCAGCGCGATCTCGGTCTGCATGTCGGCGAGCTTTTTCTGGTAGAGCTGGGTCTGCGCCAGCGGGCGGCCGAATTGATGGCGGTCGAGCCCGTACTGGCGCGCGGCGTGCCAGCAGAATTCCGCGGCCCCGAGCACACCCCAGGAAATGCCATAGCGGGCGCGATTGAGACAGCCGAACGGGCCTTTCAGGCCGGAGACATTGGGCAGGAGCGCGTCCTCACCCACCTCGACATTATCCATCACGATCTCGCCGGTGATCGAGGCGCGTAGCGAGAGCTTGCCGCCGATCTTGGGGGCGGAGAGGCCTTTCATGCCCTTGTCGAGCACGAAGCCGCGGATCTTGCCGTCATGGGCGTCGGATTTGGCCCAGACGACGAAGACATCGGCGATCGGCGAGTTGGAGATCCACATTTTCGCGCCATTGAGGCGGTAGCCGTCAGCGGTCTTTGTGGCGCGGGTTTTCATGCCGCCGGGATCGGAGCCGGCATCCGGCTCGGTCAGGCCGAAACAGCCGATATATTCACCGCTGGCGAGCTTGGGCAGGTATTTCATCCGTTGCTCTTCGGAGCCATAGGCATAGATCGGATACATCACCAGCGAGGACTGGACCGACATCATCGAACGATAGCCGCTATCGACGCGTTCAACCTCGCGCGCCACCAAGCCGTAGGCGACATAGCCCAGCTCGGCGCCGCCATAGGCTTCCGGAATGGTCGAGCCGAGCAGGCCGAGCGCGCCCATTTCGCGGAAGATTTCCGGATCGGTCTTTTCTTCGCGATAGGCTTCGATCACGCGCGGCTGCAGCTTGTCCCGGGCATAGGCACGGGCGGCATCGCGGACCAGGCGTTCTTCCTCGGTCAGCTGGTCGTCGAGACGGAAGGCATCTTCCCAGTCGAAACGGCCCAGATCGGGTGCATCCTTGGCTTTAAGCGTGGTCATTGGTCTTTAATCCCTGTGCCTGGTGCCGCTCGTACGGCGCTGAAATCCGGCTTTCGCTTCTCCAGGAAGGCGCGATAGCCCTCGTTGAAATCTGCGTGGCTGAAAGCCCCGGCGAACAACGCTTTCGTTGTCTCACTGTCCTGGTTCTGTCCCGCGAGAACGCGGGCAATCATCTGCTTGGTGAATTCGGCCGAATGCGGCGACATGTCCAGTAGTTGATCCATATAATCGCTCACCAGACGGTCCAGCCCCGAGGGCGAGGTGACGCGGCTGGCCAGTCCGCAGGCCAGCGCTTCGGCGGCGTCGAGCGTGCGGGCCGAGAACAACATGTCCTTGGCCATTGCCGCGCCAACGGCATCAACCAGGCGTTTGGTATCGTTGAAGGGATAGATCAACCCCATCTTGGCGGGCGTAATGGCGAAGCGGGCGCTCTCATCGGCAAAGCGCAGATCACAGGCCAGCGCCAGGGCGCAACCGCCGCCGACGCAGGCCCCGCGGATCATGGCGATTGTCGGATGCGGGAAAGCGGCGAGGGCGTCGAGCGCGGCGGCGATCTGGCGCGAGTAGGTTCCGGCGCGCTCGGGCGTCGCGTAAACTTCGGCGAATTCGGAAATATCGGCGCCCGAGGCGAAGGCATTGCCGGCGCCGCGCACGATCAATACGCGGCAGTCACGCGCTGCGGTTTCCAGCAGGCCGGGCAGGGCGGCCCACATCGCCTGGGTAAAGGCATTGCGGGTGTGCGGCCGGTCGAGCAGGAGTTCGGCCACTGCACCGCGGCGCTCCAGGGTCAGGCCTTCAACAGGAGGCTGGGTCATTGCGGGGTCAATTCTCGTTGCGGACCGGCGTGGCGCAGCGAAGCCTTGGTATCGCCGACCAAACCAGCATAAACCTGTGGCCCTGAGTCATAAAAGCGCCGCGCTGCGTTTTGCGTAGCGATGCCGGGGAGGGCGTTATGAACCAACAGACAATCGTCGTGCTGATCACGCTGGTGATCTATAATTTCATTCTGATCGGGGTTGGCGTCTGGGCCAGCAAGCGTAACCGGAATGAATCCGACTTCTTCGTCGCCAGCCAGGGATTGGGGGCCTGGGTTGCGGGCCTGTCCTATGCGGCCTCGACCTCCTCGGCCTGGGTGCTGCTGGGTTTTACCGGCTTCGTTTACGCGACCGGTTTGTCGGCCCTGTGGATGGTGCCGGGGATCTGGGGCGGCTATGTCGCGGTCTGGCTCTGGTTCGGCAAGCGCCTGCGCGAGGAAACCGCCGAGCGCGGCCACGTCACGCTGACCGATTTTCTCGCCGCACAGACCTCCGGCCGGACGCGGGTGCTGATCACCGGTCTGGCCTCGATCCTGATCGTGTTCTGTTTCGTCTTCTATATCGCGGCCCAGTTTGGTGCCGCTGCGGCCGCCTTCGAGACCCAGTTTCCCGTCAACCAGACCGAAGCCGTAATGATCGGCGCGGCGGTGATCCTGATCTATTCCCTGCTCGGCGGTTTCTGGGCCGTCAGCGTCACGGACATGCTGCAAGGCTTCATGATGGTGCTGGTCGCGCTCACCCTGCCAGTGGCGGCCCTGATCGCGGCGGGCGGTCCGGCACAGGTTTTCGCGACCCTCGCGGTCGAAGCGCCGCCGCAATATCTCCAGATTTCCGGTGGCCGCGCCGGCTTCATGCTGGCCGGTTTCGTGCTCGGCGTCTGGGGCGTGGGTATCGGTGCGCTGGGACAGCCGCAACTCATGTCGCGTCTGATGGCCATCAAGGACGAGGCCGCGCGCTATCGCGGCTTCGCCATCGCGATCGTCTGGGCCGTGATCATGTTCACCGGCATGACGGTCCTGGCGCTGGCCGGGCGGGCCCTGGTTGGCGGCGCGGAAAATGGCGAGGATTTATTCTATCTGCTGGCCGGTGATCTCTTGCCGCCGGTTCTGGCCGGGATTGTGCTGGCCGCGGTGCTCTCGGCGGTGATGTCGACGGTCGATTCCATCCTGCTCGTCGCGGCCGCCGCCATCGCCCATGATATGGGCTTGTCGCGCCGTTTCCCGGGCAGCGAGTTGACCGTATCCCGCATCGTCATGCTGGCCATTGCGCTGGTGGCGATCTGGATGACCCTGGCCTTGCCGAGCACGATCTTCGCCCGCGTCCTCTTCGCCTGGGCGGCACTGGGGGCTGCCTTCGGGCCGATCATCATCATGCGGGTCATGCACATCGAGCCAAGCGGCCGGGCCACACTCGCCGCCATGGCGACCGGTTTCGCGCTGACGGTGTTCTTTAACGCCCTCGGTGCCGTCGATCCGGCCGGGCTCGACGGCGTGATGCAGACGCTGGCCGAACTCGCCCGCCTGCCGGGCGACCCGTTCGAGCGCGTTGTGCCCTGGGTGCCGGCGCTGGTGATCCTGTGGCTGGGCCGGCAGCGGAAGGTGTAATTAAATCAAAGGCGGGCGCGGTTTTGGTTCACCGGCATGCGCCTGCCGCGGGGATGTCGGGCTCTGCCCCGCATTTTAGTTCCCGGTCCGGGTGTGGAGTACACCTTAGCCGTCAGGGTTCGCCGGGCCCGAACGGGCAGGCAATCAAGTTTTATCTTGCTACGACAGCCCGAAACGTTAACATAATGACACTATAGTTTTATCGTGTAAGGGGGGTTCCGTGACATTTAAATTCAAACTCTTGACCGCTACAATTTGTAGCGGCCTGATGCTTGCCGGTGCAGCAGCGCCGGCTTTTTCGCAATCCAACGCTTCCGTCGAGCGTGAGCTGGCTGATGCCCAGCGGCGCATTCGCGACCTGGAAAACCAGCTCAATAGCTCGGCTGATTATCCACCCGCGCTGACCGATGGCCAGTGTTTCGCACGCGTTCTCGTGCCGATCTCGACCGAGCCGGTGACGGAATCGATCCTGGTCCAGGCCGAAGCAACCGAAACGGTCGTGATTCCGGCGACCTATGAAACGGTCACCGAGAACGTGCTGCTGGAAGCGGAACGTATCGAGCTTCGGGTGATCCCGGCGACTTACACGACCGTGTATGACACCGTGATCATCGAACCCGAGCGCGTTGAGCGCCGGATTATTCCTGCGACCTATCGCACGGTGACTGAAACCGTCGTTGTCGAGCCGGCCCGGACCGAACGCCGCGTTGTTGACGCCGGCCGCCGTACCGTGACCGAAACGGTTACCCTGCAGGCCGAACGGGTCGAGCGGATTGTGGTGCCAGCGGTTTACGAAAATTATTCCGAACAGGTTCTGGTCCGCGATGCCTACACCACCTGGCAGCCATCGGCACCGCTCTACCAGCGGGCCCGCAGCACTGGTGCTGCAGGCGATGCCTCGTCGCCCGAAGAATTTGCCCGGCGCAATTTTTCGCGCTCGGAGCTGCGTGAACTGCCAACCGGCGAAATCCTCTGCCGCGTCGAAGTTCCTGCGGAATATGAGACCGTTACCCGTCGTCGTCTGGTCCAGGCCGAGCGCGTCGAAGAGCGGGTCATCCCGGCTGTGACCGAACTGGTCGAGCGCAGCGTTCTGGAAACGTCGTATTCCGGCACGGCGACCTCTCCTGGTGGCACACGTGAGGATGCTTATTCCCGCGTGGTCGAGCAGACCATCCCGGCCGTGACCCAGACGGTTACCCGTCAGGTTGTCGATACACCGGAACAGGTGATCGAAGACGTCATCCCGGCTGTCACCCGTCAGGTTCCGCGTCAGGTTGTCGATGTGCCTGAACAGGTGATCGAGGACGTCATTCCTGCTCGTTACGAGTCGGTTCGCGTTCAGCAGGTTGTGGTTCCCGGTCGTACGGAAACCCGCGTTGTGCCTGCGGTTTATGAAACCCGCGTCCGTCAGGTCGTCACCGGCGGCGGCAATCTCGATTGGCGCGAAGTGCTGTGCGAAATCAATGCGACTCCGGAAGCGATCCGTCAGATCCAGCGTGCCCTGCGCGATCGCGGTTATGACCCGGGTCCGATTGACGGCATCATCAATGAGCGCACCTTCTCCGCGCTCGAAGATTACCAGCGTGCCAATAATCTGATCGTTGGTCAGATCACCCGCGAGTCCGTGGAACATCTCGGCGTGCCTTACGCACCGCTGACGGTGAACTTCTACTCGCCTGGCGTCGAATAATACTGGCGGGACCGGTCGGTTTATCCGGCCGGTCCCGGCAAATTAGAGCCTTACATCAACACCGTTTTCATCACCCGACCGGGCCGATGGAGGCGGTGTTTTTGTATGGCGGAACGCTCGGCTTTGGCGGCCGCGCCGCCAGCGCAGCAGCGCGGCAGTCTGCCGTGATAACGGCTGCGCCGGTCACTACAACCCCTGCGGTCAATCCTCACGTCTCCCCGCGCCGGTCGCTGGACCGGCGCATGCGAAACAGCCTACCGCTTGTGGCGTGTTGTCGGGGCTTGGATCTTGCGTAAACTTCTAGTGGCGGCCCTGGCCGTAGTCTCGGGCATGGCGGGCGCACTGCCGGCCGGCGGCCAGGACATTCATATCGTCCATTGTTATCGCGGTGCCTGTCCCGCCGGCACGCCGATCAGCAATGATCTGGTCGTGCGCGAGATCTATGCACTCTCGGCCAATGATGACACCAAGCTGGCTGATTGGGTGGCCTATCGGGTGACGCGCGAAACCATGGGGTCATCAGCGGACCTGAACCGCAATTGGCGGACCGATGAATTCCTCGCCGAGGATGAGACGCTGGAGGCTGGCCGCGGCGCGCGCGATGATTATCAGGGCGCCAACCGGGCGCATGGATATGACCGGGGCCATCAGGCGCCGCTGGCCTCCTTTGCCGGCACACCGTTCTGGCGTTCGACCAATATTTATTCGAACATTACGCCGCAGGGCGCGGCGCTCAACCAGGGGGCCTGGGTCGCGCTGGAAACCGCCGTACGCGATCTCGCCTGGGTGCAGCGCGAGCTCTATGTCCTGACCGGCCCGCTTTATGAGCGTGACATGCCGGGCTTGGCCAATGCCGGTGAAACGCACAGCGTCCCGTCCGCCTACTGGAAGCTGGTGATCGATGCCGCGGGCAATTCCACCGGCTTCCTGTTTGACCAGGAAACGCCGCGCGATGCGGATTATTGCGATCATCGCAGCACGCTTGCCGAGATCGAGCGGCGCTCGGGGCTGGTTCTCATTGGTGAAGGTCTGGCCTGGGCCGGCGGCGATCTGGGCGCGGCGCTGGGTTGTGTTGTCGCCTGAACCAAACGCTGATCGGGGCATGGCTTGCCGGTCCAGCGTGCGCGCTATAGCCTGCACCGCATGACAAGGCGTCCATCCCGTCCTCAGCCTGCCAGCGCAGGGCAGCGAATTACGGACCCGGTCCCGCATTGCGGGCCGGGTTATTCGTGTTTGATCTGAAGGGATGCCTGCCGCGCTCTGGAGCGCAGGCGTCCGCCACCCCGTGGAGCGCCCATGCCAAATCCACCCACACTCCATCTCGTCTGCGGCAAGATCGCAGCGGGAAAGTCCACCCTGTGCCACCAACTGGTCGCGGCACCGGCCACTATTCTGCTCGCCGAAGATGACTGGCTGGCGGGCCTCTATCCCGGCGAAATCACCAGCCTGGACGACTATGTGCGCTGTTCCCGCCGCCTGCGTGGGCTGGTCGGATCGCATGTCTCAGCCCTGCTGCGCGCCGGTGTCAGCGTCGTGCTCGACTTTCCCGCCAATACGCTCGCTTCGCGCAACTGGATGCGGTCCATCATCGAGGAGTCAGGGGCCGGTCATCGGCTGCACCTGATTGAGCTCGACGATGCGACCTGCAAGGCACGGCTGCGGCGCCGAAATGAGGCGGGCGAACACGCCTATCAGGCCAGTGATGCGGAGTTTGACCTGTTCACACGCTATTTTGAGCCGCCGGGACCGAACGAGGGGTTTGATATTGTGGTGCATCCGGGGTGAGCAACGGACCTTTACCTGCGCGAGCCGGGTGAGGGCCGCTGTCCCGATGGCGCGCGCAACTCCCCCTGCGACACCGAGGCCCTTGACGCAGCGGCCGTCCCGTAAGACCAACCACCCATGATCGCTGAACTCGGCCAGGCCGCCCTCATTCTCGCTTTTGTTGTCGCCCTCTTGCAGGCCGTGCTCGGCTTTGCCGGCGTGGCAGTCCGCGACCCGGTTTTTCACGGCTTTTCGCGGGCCGGCGCGCTGGCCCAGTTCGTGCTGGTCGCTTCCGCCTTCGCCTGTCTGACAGCGTTGTTTGTGGTGTCGGATTTTTCCGTGCTTGTGGTGGCCCAGAACTCGCACACGCTGAAGCCCTTCCTCTACAAACTCTCCGGCGTCTGGGGCAATCATGAAGGTTCGATGCTGCTCTGGGCCTTGATCCTGACCGGCTATACGGGGGCGTTGGCCGTGCTGGGGCAACATGTGGCGCCGCGCCTGATCACGCTGACCTTTTCGGTACAATCGCTGATCACCGCGGCCTTTCTCGCCTTCCTGATCTTCACCTCCAACCCCTTCGCGCGGCTGTTTCCGGTGCCGCTTGACGGGGCCGATCTCAACCCTCTGCTCCAGGACCCGGGTCTCGCCTCGCATCCGCCCATGCTCTATGCCGGCTATGTCGGGTTTTCGATCACCTTCTCCTTCGCGGTCGCGGCCCTGATCGAGGGGCGGGTTGATGCGCGCTGGGCGCGGATCGTGCGGCCCTGGGCGCTGACGGCCTGGACCTTCCTGACGGTCGGCATCGCGCTCGGCGCCAGCTGGGCCTATTACGAGCTGGGCTGGGGCGGCTGGTGGGCCTGGGACCCGGTGGAGAACGCCTCGCTCATGCCCTGGCTGGCGGGCACGGCCTTCATCCATTCGCTGCGGGTGATGGAAAAGCGCGACACGCTCAAGGCCTGGACCATATTGCTGGCGCTGCTCACTTTCTCGCTGTCGCTGGCGGGAACTTTCCTGGTCCGTTCCGGTATCATTACCTCCGTCCACGCCTTTGCGGTCGATCCGGAGCGCGGTGTGTTTATTCTTGGCATTCTGGTCCTGGTGATTGGTGGTTCCCTGGTGCTGTACGGCCTGCGCGCCGGCCATCTCAAACCGACCGGCGTGTTTGCGGAGGTCAGCCGCGAAAGCACGCTTCTGGTCAATAATCTCTTCCTCGCCGCAGCCTGCGCCCTGGTCTTTTTCGGTACTTTCTACCCGCTCTTCATCACGACGGTTTCCGACGAGACGATTTCGATCGGCGCACCTTTCTACCACGCCACCTTTATCCCGATGATGGCGGTATTGTTCTTGCTGGTCCCGGTCAGCGGCATGCTGGCCTGGAAACGCGGCAAGCTCGGTCCGATCGCCAAAAAACTCACGCCGGCCTTCATCGCGGCCCTTGTCGCGGGGTTGATCGCGTTGTGGATCGCCGAACGCGAAGCCGTTGCCGGCTCTATCGGCACAGCTCTGGCGGTCTGGGTCGGTCTGGGGATTTTCCTCGATCTGAAGTCGCGGGTGAAACTGTTTGAGGTCGATCTCGCGGCCAGCTGGGCGCGGGCCAGACGCCTGCCGGCCGGGATCTGGGGCATGATCGTGGCCCATTTCGGGCTCGCAGTCCTGATTTTCGCGGTGACCGGCGTCAGTGCCTGGAAGGATGAAGCCAGCGCGTTCCTGATGCCTGGCCAGTCATTTGAGCTGGACGGGTTTTCGATCGAGCTGGTCGATGTCGTGCGCAGTGACCGTGAGAATTTCGTCTCCCAGGCCGGTACGCTCGCGGTTTCGCGCAATGGTCGCGAACTGGGCGAGATGGTCGCCGAGCGGCGCTTCTATCCGGTGCGCGAAATGGCGACCACCGAATCCGCGATCCGCGCCCGGCTTGATGGCGATCTCTACGTCACGATCGGTGAGGGGGTTGAGGGGCGCGGCTGGGCGGTACATGCCTATATCTATCCGCTGGCGGTCTGGCTCTGGATCGGTTCGGCCCTGCTCACACTCGGTGGGTTGCTCGCGCTGGGAGATCGTGGCCGGCGCGCCCTGACATCGCGCGATCTGGCCAAGCGCAAACCCGGCGCAGGCGCCGATGCGGTGACGCCGTGACGGGACGCTGGCTCGCCTTCACCCCCGTGCTCCTGTTCGCCGTGATGGCAGTCTATTTCGGCATGGGCTTGCGCGAGGACCCGGGTGCCATTCCCTCGCAATTGATCGACGAGCCACTGCCGGCTTTTGATTTGCCACCGGTTGCCGGTTCAGCCGAAGGCCTGTCCAATCGTGATCTGGCCGGGCATGTCAGCCTGGTCAATGTGTTTGGTTCCTGGTGTCCGCCCTGTGCGATCGAGCACCCGATGCTGATGCAGATCGCGCGTTCGCAGATCGTGCCGATTTATGGCGTTGACTGGCGCGACACGCCCGAGGCCGGCGCCGCCTGGCTGGCGCGGCATGGCAATCCCTACACGGCCGTTGGTCTTGATCCCGAGAGCCATCTGGCGATCGATCTGGGCATCACCGGCGCGCCGGAGAGTTTTCTGGTCGATGCCAGCGGGCGTGTGCGCTACCGCCATGTCGGTATCATCACGCAGCAGGACTGGGACGAAACCCTCCTGCCGCTGATCCGCGAGCTGGAGGCTTCATGATGCGCGCCCTGATCGCCTGTCTCGCCCTGTTGCTCTCGCCTGTCGCCCTGGCCGCACCATCGCCGGACGAGGCCTATACCGATGCGGCGATGGAACGCCGTGCCCGCGGCCTCTATACGCAATTGCGCTGCGTCGTCTGCCAAAGCCAGAGTATTGACGAGTCCAACGCCTCGCTAGCGCAGGACATGCGTATCGTCGTTCGCGAGCGCCTCGCCGCCGGCGATAGCGATGCCGAGATCCTTGCCTATATGCAGGCACGTTATGGTGACTACGTGCTTATGCTCCCGCCCTTTCAGGCCAATACGCTGGTCTTGTGGGGGCTGCCATTCTTCATCCTGCTCGCGGGCGGCGGTTTGATCATCGTCTATGTCCGGCGCCAGGCGAGGGGGCTGCCCGAGGCCTTGACCCCGGAAGAAGAAGCCGGGCTGGCCGCGCTGATGGATGAGGAGGGCCAGTGATGCTGTGGATCCTGATTGCCGTAATGACCAGCCTGACCGTCATCGTCCTGGTGATGCCCTTCATGCGACGCGATGCTGTGGTCGAACAGGACGGGCTGGGCGCGTTTTCCGGCCAGCTTGAAGAATTGATGCGTGACCGGGAGCTTGGCCTGATCGGCGCTGACGAGGCGCGCGCCGCGGAAATCGATATCAAGCGCCGTCTGCTGGCGGCCTCTGATGACCGGGGCGATGTCGAGAAAGCCAATCCGGTGCTGCGTCAGGTCGCGATCATCACCTGCGGTCTGGGCGGCATCGCAGCGGTGGCGCTCTACATGGCGATCGGGACGCCGGAGCCGGTCATCGCGGTCGAGCCGGAACCGGTCGAAGCGTCCGACGAGATGCGCGCCGTACTGGATCAGGTCGAGGCCCTGGCGGCCCGGTTGGCGGCCAATCCCGACGATGCCCAGGGCTGGGCCGTGCTGGGTCAATCCTATCTCAGCCTCGGCCGCTATGACGAGGCGGCGCAGGCCTTCGATCAGGCAATCGATATCGTTCCGGATTCGGCGTTCCTGTTCGCGTCCCTGGGGCAGGCCCTGTTGTTCGAGGCCAATGGCATGATGACGCCGGCTGCGCGCGAAGCCTTTGCCCGCGCGCTTGATCTCGAGCCGACAGATGTCCGGTCACGTTTCTTCATGGCCGAGGCCCGGTATCAGTCGGGTGAGACCGCCGCCGCGCTGGCGGCCTGGCAGGCCTTGTTGGCCGAAGCGCCACCGGAGGCGAGCTATCGAGGCATGATTGAGGCGCGGCTGGCCGCTATCGCGGCAGAGCCGGGCGAGCCGGAATAATCGGTCCGTTCGTTTCAGGCCGTCCGGCCCGGCTGGTATCGCTGTGAGTGGTGCGCGCCGCGGCGTCAGTACAGATCGCGCTCGTTGAGATCGTCCACCGGGCGGGCCCGGTCATCGCGTGCCCAGCTGACGAACATCGCCATTTGCCGGTCAGCTTCGAGATGGAATTCTTCGGGAAGCTGGGTCGCTTCGGCGACCCGGTCACGGACAGAAGCGGGACATGCGAAGGCCAGCCCCCATGCGACCGCTATAACCGCGACCAAAAAAATACCGTTCTTCATCAACGCCTCCCCAGCCGTGAATCACGTCAAGTGATGGGTTACAGAAGCGTAATAATCGGGGCGGATCCATCCCGAGCATCGATAAATAAGCCCGTTTTTGGACGAATTCCGGCCGAACCAGCCGATAATCGCCGCGCGCAGGGCGGCTGCGCCGACTGCAACCAGTCATATTTGATCGCCGCAATCTTGCCGGCGGCTTTGGAAATGCGAAAGAGTGCCAGTATAACCTGCACGGCCCAGAGGCGCGATTCGAGTGAATGGCTGCGGTATTGCCGGACGGAAACTTAATGGTGGCAGACACGAAAATCGGTGACGCGGCGGGTGAGGCCCAGGCCTACCGGACGGTGCTCGATCTGGTTCACCTGAGTTCAGTCGGCAATTCCGACCACGAACAGGCCATCCTCCAGATATTGGGGCGCGTCAAAACCCATTTCGAATTGCCCCGGGTCGCGGTCTGCCAGATCGCGCCGGACCGATATTCGGTTGAGTATCTCCTGGACGATACCGGTCGGTACAAGGTCGGTGACGCGCCGGAGCTTGCCGGTAGCTGGTGCCAGCTGGTCGTCGATCGCAATCAGACCGTCATGGCGTCGCGCATCGCCGACGAGGTGGCTGACGCCTATCCTGGTCTGTCCGCCAACGGCCCGCAGATTTATGCCGGCGCGCGCATTCTGGTGGATGGCCGTCTGCACGGGACGTTGACTGTCACAGCCGATGAAGCGGTTGAAAAGCGTTTCGATGATGATGACCGAAATGTTCTGGAGACGGCCGCCGCTTTGGTCGGGCACCACGTCTCGCTCCTGCGTGCGGAATCCCGGTTCGACCTCGCGGTGCGCGGATCCAGTGTCGGGCTGTGGGAGTGGAATGTCGCGGATGATTCGGTCTATTGGGCGCCGCGTTGCTTTGAAATAGTCGGGCTGGACCCGGTCGAGCATACGCCCGATGTCAGCGATTTCACAGAATTGCAGCATCCCGATGACCGCGAGGCGCAGGCCGCTGCGATCCGGCAACATCTCAAACATGGAACGCCGTATCAGATCGAGCACCGTATCCGTCACCGGGACGGGCATTATGTCTGGGTTCATTCCCGCGGGCAGGCGGTCTGGAACCGGGCGGGTGTGCCGCAACGCTTCGCGGGCTCGATTGAGGATATTACTGAGCGCAAGCGGGTCGAGGAGGCTTGGCATCGCAGCGAGGAACGCCATGAACTGGCTGTTCGAGGCACCGGCGTCGGGGTGTGGGACTGGGATGTCGGCAGCGGCGTGGTGTACTGGTCCGAGCAGCTCAAGCGGATCCTGGCGCCGGACTTGCCCGAGCCCGAGCTTTCAATCGAAGCGTTCGCCGCGCGGATCCATGATGACGACCGCGAACGGGTGCTCGGCGCGCTGCAACGCCACCTGGCCCATGAAGGCGAATATCGGGCGGAGTATCGCAGCTGCCGCCCCGATGGGAGTTTCATCTGGGTGCACACGCGCGGGCAGGCGGTCTGGAACGAGAATGGCGAGCCGGTTCGCATGGCCGGATCCTGTCACGACATCACCGAGCGCAAGGAATACGAAGTGCGCCTGGCTGAGCAGGCGGAGGAATTGCTGCGGACCAATCGCGAACTGGAGCAATACGCCTCGATTGCCTCGCACGATCTGCAGGAGCCCCTGCGCAAGATCAATAGTTTTGGCGAACTTTTATTGCGTGACTATGCCGACCGGCTCGACGAACGCGGCCATCTCCTGGTCGACCGTATGGTCGACGGGGCACAGCGTTTGCGCGCGTTGATTCAAGACCTTCTCAGTTATTCGCGGTCATCGAACGACGACATGAAAATTGTAGAAGTCGGGTTGGCGGACCTGGTCGCGCGGGTGTCGAGTGACTTCGAGCTTGCGATAGCGGAAACGGACGCGACCATCACCTGCGAGAATGATGTTGTTTTGCGCGGTGACGAAATGCTGTTGCGGCAGCTATTCAATAACCTGATCGGCAATTCATTGAAGTATCGCGGCGATGCGCCGCCGCATGTGCGCATTGCCGCCACGCGGACCGACGATGAGGCTCGCTGGCACCTTACCGTCCGCGATAACGGGATCGGCTTTGCTCCCCGTTATGCCGAGCGCGTTTTCGACATGTTCAAGCGGCTGCATCCGCGCGACGCCTATCCTGGCACCGGAATCGGTCTGGCACTCTGTCAACGGGTCGTCGAACGTCATGATGGCCGGATCTGGGTCGAGAGTGAGCCCGGGGTGGGCTGCTGCTTTCATATCGAGCTGCCGCTATCGCCGGTGGAGGCGCATCCTGCCGCCCTATCCGGCTCCGAAACCGGGGATGGGCGGTAAACCAGGGTTTGACCTTTGCAGTGAGGTTGTCGACATTTCATGCGGCCCGCCCCATGGTGTCGTTATCCGAAATCCAGCAATGAGTTTGACCCTATGAAGCTTGAAAGCCCTGCCGTGACGCGGTCCATGACGATTGTCAGAACTTGGGGTACGCTCAATTGGGCGAGTGTCTTTTCGGTTATTCTCTATCCGGTTCTGGGGGTTGGCCTGCTGGTGACCATGATCATTCTCGGTCTGGCGCTTGAAGGCCTCACCCTGCACTGGTGGTACGCGCCGCTTGGCCTTGGCGTCATGGCGGCGACGATTTTCCTCTGCAATATGGGGATCGGTCCGCTGCACCGGATCTGGCAGCATCGTGCCGGCGAGATCAAATGGCCGGCCCAGGTCATTTTCATGTTCAATTGCATTCTCGCGATGCAGGGTTCGCTCAAGGACTGGGTCAATTATCATTCCCAGCATCACCGGTTTGCCGATAATCCCGGTGACCCGCACAACCCGCTCGAGAGCAAGGTCTGGGCGTGGATGGGCTGGATCCTGTGGCGCGACAGCGCCGATCTGGAGCGGCCCATGCCTATGTGGCTGAAGGAGAACAAGGTTGTCCTGTTCGCCGACCGGTTTCACATCTCGCTGTCGCTGGCGATGCATTTCCTGGTCCCGGGACTGGTCTATCTTGCGGTCGCCCTGGCGGGCGGCTCGCTGATCCTGGTCGCCCTGCTGCATGCCTGCGTCATCATCGGCCGTGGCATCCAGTTCCACGCCACGACACTGGGCGTGAATGTCTTTGGCCATCTCGATACGCCCAAATGGGTCGATTATCTGTTGGCGCTGCTGACCGGCGGCGAGGCCCTGCACGACCATCACCACGAATTTCCACGCAGCGCGCTGCATTTGCCCAAGCGGGGCATCTGGAATCGCATCGTCGACTATAACGGGACCATGCTGCTGGTTCTGCGCCGGCTCGGCCTGGCAAAAAATCTGGAGATTGCCCCTCAATTCGCTTGACCTCGCGCAGGCGAGGGCGGGCAATGGCGGGGATTTCACGCCTAACAAGTTGACGTGAGCGTAAACGTCACGCCGACAAGACAAACAAGGGGAGAGACATGCCGGATCTGGAAACATTTCGCGCCGAGACGCGCACCTGGTTTGAAGCCAATTGCCCGGAGGAAATGCGCCGCCCGATGAAGGGTGAAAACGACGCTGTCTGGGGCGGTCGCAAGGCTGTTTTCGACCTCGAGGCCCAGAAGACCTGGCTTGATCGCATGGCGTCAAAAGGCTGGACGGTGCCGGAATGGCCGGTCGCCTATGGCGGCGGTGGCTTGTCCAAGGCCGAGGCCAAAGTCCTGCGCGAGGAAATGGGGCGCATCAAGGCGCGCTCGCCGCTGATGTCCTTTGGCATCTGGATGCTCGGGCCTGCGCTGCTCAAATATGGCAATGAAGATCAAAAGCTCGAGCATTTGCCGAAGATTGCCCGCGGCGAAATCCGCTGGGCCCAGGGCTATTCCGAACCGAATGCCGGCTCCGACCTGGCAGCCCTGATGACCAAATGCGAGGACAAGGGCGATCACTATCTGGTCAATGGCCAGAAGATCTGGACCTCTTATGCCGATCAGGCTGACTGGATCTTTGTGCTGGTGCGCACCGATTTCTCGGCCAAGAAGCATGAAGGCATCAGCTTCATCCTGGTCGACATGGACCAGCCCGGCGTCACCACCAAGCCGATCAAGCTGATCTCGGGTAAATCACCCTTCTGCGAGACTTTCTTTGACGATGCCCGTGCCGAGAAGAAAAACCTGGTCGGCGAGCTCAACAAGGGCTGGACCATTGCCAAATACCTGCTCACCCACGAGCGCGAAATGATTGGCGGAACCGGTGCCGGTTCCGGTGCGATGCGGCCGATGGGTGATGTCGCCATCCAGCAAGTGGGGCTGAATGAGCATGGCCAGCTGGCTGATCCTGTCCTGCGCACCGATGTCGCGCGCGCCGAGATTGATGGTCTCGCCTTCCTGTCGACGCTGGAGCGCGTCACCGAAGAGGCCAAGTCCGGCCAGGGCGTTGGCTCCAACTCCTCCATGCTGAAATATTACGGCACCGAGCTCAACAAGCGCCGCCTCGAATTGATGATGGACGGATCGGGCCATGACGGGCTGGAATGGGATGGCGATGGCGATGTGGCGCGGCACTGGTTGCGCACCAAGGCCAATTCCATCGAGGGCGGAACCTCCGAGGTTCAGCTCAACATCATCTCGAAACGCATTCTCGACCTGCCGAGCGCCTGAGGGGGAGACACATCATGGCAATGCTGCTGAACGAAGAACAAGGCATGCTCAAGGATGCCGCCAAGGGCTATCTCAAGACCTCGGCGCCCATCGCCCAATTGCGCCAGTTGCGCGATAGCGAAAGCGCTGACGGTTTTGACCGCAAGACTTGGAAAGACATGGCCGAAATGGGCTGGGCCAGCGTGCTGGTGCCCGAAGAACATGGCGGTGTCGCCATGGGTCATGTCGCCGCCGGCGTCATCGCCGAGGAAATGGGCCGTACCCTGACAGCCTCGCCCTTCCTGTCGACCGCGATCCTGGGCGCCACGGCGCTGTCGCGTTTTGGCAGCGAGGCCCAGAAGGCCGAATATCTGCCGCGCCTGGCCGCCGGTGATTTCCTCACCGCCCTGGCCGTCGACGAGACCCACAAGCATAATCCATCGACCGTGACCACGACAGCGCAGCGCTCCGGCAATGGCTTCAAGCTCGACGGGCGCAAATCCTTCGTCGCCGAAGGCCATGTCGCTGACATGTTGATCGTCTCGGCCCGCACGGCCGGCGGCGATGGCGAGCCGGACGGGATAACGCTCTTCCTGGTGCCACGCGAGGCCGCCGGCGTTTCGGTGGAACGCGCCTCGATGATTGATAGCCGCAACTCGGCCGTGATCACGCTCGAGGGCGTGGAAGTCACCGCCGATGCTGTGCTCGGAGATGTCGATGGCGGTTATACGGCGCTGGAAGCCGTGCTCGATGCCGGCCGCGCCGGTCTGGCAGCGGAAATGTCCGGCTCGGCGCAGGAATGCCTGGGCCAGACGCTGGGCTATCTGCGCGAGCGCAAGCAATTCGGTGAGATCATCGGCACATATCAGGCGCTGCAGCACCGCGCGGCGCATCTCTATACCGAGATCGAACTGGGCCGATCCATCGTGCTCAAGGCCCTGCAGACGCTGGATATGGCGCCCGACCATGCCGCGATGATGGTCTCGGCCGCAAAGTCGAAACTGGGCCAGGTCGCCCAGCTCGCCGCCCGCGAGGCAATCCAGATGCATGGCGGGATCGGCATGACCGACGAATACGATATCGGCTTCTTCATCAAGCGCGTCCGCGTCGCCGAAGCGCTGTATGGTGATGCCAATTACCACACCGACAAGTTCGCGCGTTTGCGCAAATACTAAGCCGGTCGAGACCGGGGAGGGTCGATATGGATTACACAGGAAAAGTGGTTGCCATCACGGGCGGAGCCCGCGGTATCGGCCTCGCCATGGCCCAGGCCTTTCATGATCGCGGTGCGAAAATCGCGCTGGCCGATCTGGAGGGAGCCGAAGCGGCGGCCAAGGCGTTTTCGGGCTATGGTGCCCGCGTTGATGTCACCAGAGAGGCTGATATTGCGGCCTTCCTGATCCAGACCGAGGAAAGGCTCGGACCGGTCGATATCTATGTCTCCAATGCCGGAATTTTGCGCACCGACGAACCGAGCTGGGATGCGGCCGGGGCCGATGACAAGGCCTGGCACGACAGTTTCGAGGTCAATGTGATGGGCGCGGTTCGCGGTGCACGTCAGGTCTGGCCGCGGATGAAACCGCGCGGCGGCGGGATTTTTGTGCTCGTGGCATCCGCTGCCGGCCTGCTCGCCCAGATCGGGGCCTCGTCCTACAGCGCCAGCAAGCATGCGGCCGTGGCCTTCGCGGAAAGCCTCGCTGTGGCGCATGGTGATGACGGGCTGCAGGTCGTCTGCGTCTGTCCGCAGGCGGTGCGTACTGACATGCTTGGCGGAAGCGAGGATGGCGGCATTGCCGGCGCAGACGGGATTGTCGAGCCCTCAGCCGTCGCCGAAGCCATGCTGGCGGCAATCGAGAACAAGCATTTTCTGGCCCTGCCGCATCCGAAAGTCGCCGAATATGAAGCCCTGCGGGCTACCCAGCGTGATCGGTGGCTGGGCGGGATGCGCAAGTTTCGACGTATGATGGTCAGTGAACGCGGCAGACCGGTCTAGAATTTCGCAGCGCCTACGCAGCACACCTAACCAGATATTCACGGGAGAGATGAGATGGATTTAGGGATTTCCGAGCGGGTCAAGCCGCTGATCGAGCAGGTTCGGGCCATGGTGCGCGACGAGATCCTGCCGCTTGAGGACGAGTATCACGCCGAAGTTGGCAAGGCCGCCGGCGGGGACCGTTTCACCTTCACCGATCGCCAGATCGAAATTCGCGAGACCCTGAAAGCCAAGGCGCGCGAGCGCGGCCTGTGGAATTTCTGGCTCACCGGCTCGGATCGCGGCTATGGCCTTTCGACACTGGAATATGCCTACCTCGCCGAGGAAATGGGCTGGTCCTTCCTGGCGCCTGAAGTCTTTAACTGCTCCGCGCCGGACACCGGCAATATGGAAGTCATCGAACGCTATGGCTCGACGGCGCAGAAACAGCGTTGGCTCGCCGACTTGCTCGAGGGCAAGAAGCGCTCGGCCTATCTGATGACCGAGCCCGATGTCGCCTCATCCGACGCCACCAATATCGCTTTCTCGGCTGTGCTTGAGGGCGATGAGTGGGTGCTCAATGGCGAGAAATACTGGGCCTCTGGTGCCGGCGATCCACGCTGTGCCGTTTATGTGCTGATGGCGCGGACCGAGGGCGAGGAGGCCGGCCGTCATGGCCGCCACTCGCAATTCCTCGTCGACGCCGCCACACCGGGTATCGAGATGCTGCGCCCGATGACCGTGTTTGGTCATGACGATGCGCCGCACGGGCATATGCATATCCGCTTCACCAATGTGCGCGTGCCGAAAGACACGATCATTCTGGGCCGCGGCAAGGGATTTGAAATCTCCCAGGGCCGGCTTGGACCTGGGCGCATCCATCACTGCATGCGCGCTATCGGCCAGTCGGAGCGGGCGATGGAGTTGATGTGCCGCCGCTCGGTCTCGCGCACCGCATTTGGCCAGAAACTGGCCCGGCTCGGTGCCAATAAGGACATTATCGCTGAACGCCGCATGGCGATCGAACAGGCGCGTCTCCTGTGCCTGAAAGCGGCCTGGATGATGGATCAGGGCGATCCACGCGCGGCCGCGCCCTATATCTCCCAGATCAAGGTCATCGCTCCGCGCGTGGCGCTGGAGACGGTCGATGAGGCGATGCAGATGCATGGCGGTACCGGTGTCTCCCAGGATACGCCACTGGCCGGGATGTGGGTTGCGCTTCGCACCCTGCGCTTCGCCGATGGTCCTGATGCGGTCCATCGCATGGTGATCGCCCGCCAGGAGCTCAAGCGCTACGTCAACGAAGCATTGGAGGGCTGAATGACGGATCGTAAACCGGGCCCGTCACGGGAGCAGGTCGACAAGGTCATCGAGTTTATTGTCGCCAATGAACCCTTGTTCGCTGTCGGCGAGATCGAGAATTTTGGCGTCAGGCAACGCGGCTATGTCAATGCGCCGCCGGATTTGCGCTTTCTCATGGCCGCAGCGATGGAGCACAAGGACAAGCCTGCCGTCGTGTTCGAGGATCAGCGCTGGACCTATGGTGAGCTGATCGGCAAGGCCGTCGCCGTCGCCAATGGCCTGGTCGAGCGCCACGGCGTCACGCCGGGCACGCGGGTCGTGCTGGCGATGCGCAATTGTCCGGAATGGATGGCCTGCTTCCTCGGCATTATTGCGGCGGGCGGTGTCGTCGTGCCAATGAATGGCTGGTGGACCAGCGAAGAGATTGGTTATGGCCTGCGCGATTGCGGCGCCAAGCTGATCATTGCCGGTTCGCGCCAGGCCGAGCGCATGCTGCCGCATCTCAAGCCTCTGGGTCTGACTCTGGTCGGTATCCGTGAGGGCGTTGAGGGCTGTTCGGACAGTTTCGATGGTCTTGTTGCGGCCGGTGCCGGCAAACCGGCGCCGGAGCTGGCGATCAAGCCGGATGATGATTTCGCGATCTTCTACACATCCGGTTCGACCGGCGCGCCGAAAGGCGCCGTCCTCTCGCATGGGGGTGCGGTGACGGCGATCATGTCCTACGCGCTGATCGGCGCCGGGATGAAACATGCCAATGGCGGCGAGGAATTCTTCGGCGAGACGCCGGGCGTGCTCGTCGCGGTTCCGCTCTTCCATTGTACCGGCTCACACGCTGTCTTCATGACCTCGCTCCTGTCGGGCCGCAAAATGGTGCTGATGCGCAAATGGGATGCCGGCGATGCCGTCGACCTGATCGAACGCGAGCAATTGACCAATGTGGTCGGCGTGCCGACCATGTCGCACGAGGTAACGCTGGAAGCGGAACGCCGCGGCACCAAGCTGACGAGCCTGATGGATATGGGGTCTGGCGGCGCCAAGCGTCCTGCAGCCCATGTCGAGCGGCTGGCCAAGGTTTTCCCGCAGGCCTGGTCGAGCTCGGGCTATGGCCTGACCGAAACCAATGCCCTGGGCGCGTATAATAATATGGCCGACTACCAGGCCAGGCCGAACTCGTGCGGCCGGGCCGTTCCAGCTGTGACCGAGATCAAGATCGTGCATGAAGATGGTTCGACCGCACCGACCGGCGAGCCGGGCGAGGTCTGGATCAAATCGCCTTGCCTGTTCAAGGGCTATCTCAATCAGCCGGAAGCCACGGCCGCTGTGCTGACCGAGGATCGCTGGTTCAAGACCGGTGATGTCGGCGTGCTCGATGAGGATGGTTTCCTGTCGATTGTGGACCGGCTCAAGGACATGGTGATCCGCGGCGGCGAGAATATTTCCTGCCTTGAAGTCGAGGGCGCACTGGCGCGCCATCCCGACATTGTCGAGGCCGCCGTGATCGGGATTCCCGATGAGCGGCTGGGCGAGCGCGTTGGTGCGGCAATCCTGCTGCGCGACGGCGCGACGCTGCACAATGATGAGATCGACGACTTCCTCAAACCGCACCTGGCGGCCTTCAAACGTCCGGCGCATTACTGGCGGCTCGACGCGCCGCTGCCACGCGGCGGCACGGGCAAGGTCGACAAGCCAGGTCTGAGAAAACAGCTTTTGAGCGATGGAGACATAGACTGATGGCCACAGTTAAACCCGCCGATCTCGCCAGCCAGGTCGGCACGGAAATCGGTCTGTCCGACTGGATCGAACTCGACCAGTCGCGCATCGACCAGTTCGCCGATGTCACCGAAGACCACCAATTCATCCATCTCGACGCCGAGCGCGCCGCGAAGGAGACCCCGTTCGGCGGCACCATTGCCCATGGCTTCCTCTCGCTCTCCATGCTCTCGCGCATGGCGATGGATATCGCTTTCGTGCTTGAGGGCATGGCGATGGGCATTAATTACGGCTTCGACAAGGTGCGCTTCCTGACCCCGGTCAGCTCCGGCAAGAAGATCCGTGGCCGCTTTGTGCTCGAGGATGCGGTCGAGAAAAGCCCTGGTCAGTGGATGCTGCGTTTCGGCGTTACCGTCGAAATCGAGGGCGAGAAAAAACCGGCCCTGATTGCACAATGGCTGACGATGCAGGTCGTCGCCTGACACCTCTTTTCGGAGACTTGATATGAGTGAAATTCGCTTTGATGGCCGCGTTGCCATCGTGACCGGTGGCGGCAATGGCCTTGGACGCTCCCACGCGCTGGCGCTGGCCTCACGCGGTGCCAAACTGGTCGTCAATGATATGGGCGGATCGGTCGACGGTGTCGGCTCCGGTTCGGCGGCCGAGGACGTCGCTGCGGAGATTCGTTCCGCCGGCGGCGAGGCGATCTCGCACAAAGCCAATGTCACAAAGGAAGACGAAGTCGCCGACATGGTCGCCGAGTCGATGAAGGCCTTCGGCCAGGTCGATATCCTGGTCAATAATGCCGGCATTTTGCGCGACAAGAGCTTCGCCAAGATGGATATGGCAGACTTCAATGCGGTCACATCGGTCCATCTCACAGGCTCGGCGATCTGCACCAAGGCGCTCTGGGATCACATGCGCGAGCGCCAGTATGGCCGCATCGTGATGACCTCGTCCTCGTCGGGCATTTACGGCAATTTCGGTCAGGCCAATTACGGTGCCGCCAAAATGGGCCTGGTCGGCTTCATGAATGTGCTGCACCTGGAAGGCGCCAAATACGGCATCCGCGTCAATGCGCTCTCGCCGACGGCGGCGACACGGATGACCGAGGGCCTGATCCCGGAAGAAGCGCTCAAACTGATGACGGTCGAGAGCGTCAGCGCCGGCCTGGTCTATCTGGTCAGCGATGACGCGCCCTCGCGTCTGGTATTGTGCGCCGGTGCGGGTGGTTTTGCCGCGACACGCGTCTATGAGACCGATGGCATCTATCTGCCGCCAGAGCAGCAAACCCCGGAACATGTCGCCGCCAATATCGATGCCATTATCGATCCGGCCGGCCAGCAGATGTTTGAGCAGGGCGGTCAGCAGACGATGAAATTCCTCGCCAAGGCTGCCGCTCATTTCGGCGTAAAGCTGGGCTGACCCGTGCATCTTTTTGACCAGACCACAGCTCTGAAGCGGACCTCCGGCGATGCGCCCGAGGTCCGTTTCGAGGGCAGGGCGAGCGAGCATTTCAAGAATATGATCGGCCCCTATGGCGGCTGGAGCGCGGCGATACTGGCCAAGGGGCTGATCGAGGCGGCCGGTCCGGAGATGGAGCTTGTCTCGATCACGACCGATTTCCTTGCCGGGGCCCGCGAAGGACCGATTGCGCTGGACGTTGTTTGCGATCGTGGCGGCAGGAATACGCAATTCTGGAATGCTTCGCTGACGGCGCAGGGCGATAAAAATCCGTCCAACCGGGCGATGGGGATTTTGTCGCGCCGCCGCGAGACGGTGGCCTGGACCGAGGGCCAGCGCCCCGACGCCCCGGCGCCGGAGGATTGCGACCGCGCCAACCTGCCCATGGCCTGGTCACGCACGGTGGAAATGCGGCCGACCCGCAGCCCGCCCTTTGCCAAGGGCGATGGCCGCACGGACAGCCTGGCCTGGATCCGGCTCGACCCGGCCCGTCCGCTTGATGCAGTGGCGCTGGTGGCGCTGGCCGATACGCCGACGCCGCGCCTGTTTCATGTCACCGGCGAATTTGGCATGGTCGCGACGGTCTCGATGACCGTCTATCTCCATGCCGGGCCTGAAGATTATGCCGCTGTCGGCACCGACTATATGCTGATCGAAACCCATGCTGCCCGCGGCGGACGTGGTTTCTACGACCAACATGCGCGGATCTGGAGCCGCGACGGGCGCCTGCTGGCCACGACCCAGCAGATCGTCTGGTACAAAACAACCAATGAGGAGTGAGACCCATGCGTGAAGCTGTCATCGTATCCACGGCGCGTACCCCGATCGGCAAGGCCTATCGCGGCGCTTTCAATGCCACCTCCGGCCCGACCCTGGGCGGTCATGCCATTGGCGAGGCGGTCAAACGCTCCGGTGTCGATCCCAATGAGATCGATGATGTTGTCATGGGCTGTGCCATGCAGATGGGCACGACCGGTCGCAATGTCGCCCGCAACAGCCTGATCCGCGCCGGCCTGCCTGACACGGTCGCCGGCATGTCGATGGACCGTCAGTGCGCCTCCGGCATGATGGCGATTGCCACAGCCGCCAAACAGATCATCACCGATGGCATGAAGGTCACCGTCGGCGGCGGGCTGGAGAGCATTTCCCTGGTCCAGACCGACAAGATGACCAAGAATTGGGATGTCGATCCCTGGATCATCGAGAACAAGCCCGAGCTCTACATGTCGATGCTGGAAACCGCCGAAGTGGTGGCCGATCGCTATGGCATCAGCCGCGAGGCCCAGGACGAATACGCGGCCCAGTCGCAGGCCCGTACCCATGCGGCGCAAGCGGCCGGCCGTTTCGACGCCGAGATCGTGCCCTTGCCCTCGATCATGAAGGTGATGAACAAGGAAACCGGCGAAATCGAGGACCGCTCCGTGACGCTGGAAAAGGACGAGGGCAATCGTCCCGGCACCACAGCGGAATCGCTCGCCGGTCTGAAACCCGTCTTCGCCAATGGCATGCGCATCAAGGAAGGCAAATTCATCACCGCCGGCAATGCCTCGCAGCTCTCCGATGGCGCCTCTGCGGCCGTGATGATGGAAGCGAAAGACGCGGAACGTCGCGGCATTGCCCCGCTCGGCATTTATCGCGGCATGGCCGTGGCCGGCACTCATCCCGACGAAATGGGCATTGGCCCGGTCTTCGCAATCCCGAAACTCCTCAAGGCCAATGGCCTGAAAATGAGCGATATCGGGCTGTGGGAGCTGAATGAGGCCTTCGCCGTGCAGGTCATCTATTGCCGCGACAAGCTGGGGATTCCCGATGAATTGCTCAATGTCGATGGCGGGGCGGTGTCGATCGGCCATCCCTATGGCATGTCCGGTGCGCGCATGGTCGGTCACGCCCTGATCGAGGGCAAGCGCCGCGGTGCCAAATATGTCGTCTGCACCATGTGTGTCGGCGGCGGCATGGGTGCAGCCGGCCTGTTTGAGGTGGCATGATGCGCGCGCTTTATTGCCGGGAATTCGGCCCGGAAGCCGATATGAAGGTCGAGGAGATCGACACGCCGGCCCTGCCGGACGCGCATGTGATGGTCGACGTCAAGGCGGCGGGGCTCAATTTCCCCGACCTGCTGTGCGTGCGCGGCGACTACCAGTTCAAACCGCCTTTGCCATTCGTGCCGGGCGGTGAAGGGGCTGGTGTCGTCACCGCACTGGGCGAGGGCGTCACCAATCTCGCTATCGGCGACCGCGTCTGCTTCAATGGCCTGACCGGCGCTTTCGCCGAGCAGGTCGCCGCGCCGGCCGGAGCTGTCGTCAAAATCCCTGACAGCATGTCCTTCGAGGAAGGTGCCGGGCTGACGGTGGTCTATGCGACCTCCTATTACGCGCTCAAGCAACGCGCCAAGCTCCAGCCGGGCGAGACCTTGCTGGTGCTCGGCGCGGCCGGCGGTGTCGGACTGGCCACAGTCGAACTGGGCAAGGCGATGGGCGCGAAAGTCATCGCCTGCGCTTCCAGCGACGAAAAGCTCGCAGCCGCCAAGGCCCATGGTGCCGACGAAGGCATCAATTATACCAGCGAAGACCTGCGCGCCCGGATCAAGGAGATCACCGGCGGCAAGGGCGTCGACGTGATCTATGATCCGGTCGGCGGCGATTTCGCTGAAACCGCCTTCCGTTCCATCGCCTGGGAAGGCCGCCATCTGGTGATCGGCTTTGCTGCCGGGCCAATCCCCAAACTCCCGCTCAACCTGCCGCTCCTCAAGGGCGCCTCGGTGGTCGGCGTGTTCTGGGGCGCATGGGCGATGCGCGATCCGGCGGCGCATTATCAGAACATGGACGAGCTGTTCGAGATGTTCGAGGCGGGCAAGATCAAGCCGCATGTCGCCGGGCGCTACAAGCTCGACGATTTCCTCGGGGCCTTTGGCGAGCTGTCCGGCCGCAAGGCAATCGGGAAAGTGGTGCTGGTTCCGTAAGGACTGACAGCGACCTATTCGGGTTCGGAAACGGCGTCGGTGCTCACCGGCGCCGTTTCTGTTTTCATGCGGATCAATGGCCAGATCAATTGCTCGCCAACACTGGTCGGCGGCAGGTTCTCGACGCCGAGCTTGTCGGGATAGCGCCGTGTGATCTTGGCGGTGCCGAACAAGACGTCCCAGAAGAACAAGAGATTGCCGAAATTGCCCTTGTAATGGGTGACGCCATCATCGCCATGCTTGCCGTGATGGGCACTGTGGGTGGCGGGGGTCGAGATCGTGCGCTCGACGACCCACATCAGCGGGGAGAGCCATTTGATACGATAGAGAGGCTCATCCCAGCGCACGTCGGAATGGGCGGCGAAGATGACGCTCATCTTGACCACGAGATAGGCGGCATAGACCCAGCCAAGCCCGAGATAGATCAGCGCGCCCGAGGCCCACAGGCCCGGCATCAACATGTAATAGAACAGGTTGTTGCGATAGACGACGCGGATCGAGAGATATTCGGCATTGTGATGCGGCCGGTGCAGCTTGTAGAGCCAGGGCAGGCTGTGCGAGGCGCGGTGCCACCAGTATTGCGACAGATCATCGAAGATCAGCAGCAGCGCCAGTTGCGCCAGGACCGGCCAGCCCGCGAGCATGCCCTGCGCCTGCGGCGCGACCAGGCTGGCGATCAGACCACCGCCGAATACCGCCATCGGCTGGATCAGCAGGATCAGCCCGAAGCCGGAGACCAGCTCGACCCAGACATCATCGCGCGTCTGGCCCGGCTTGCGGAAGAAACCGGTGAGCAGGATTTCCAGCACCACGAAGGTGAAGAAGACGGCGAGGACGGCGAGATATTCCGGTTTCATGATGCGGATCCGTCGGTGAGGGTGGCATTGGGACTGTCCATCTTGCTGTAGAGGCTCCGGCTGCATTAGAATGCCAATAAGTTATCAATTGGATTTGCCGTGTCCGATCTCACTGATTTTGGTGTGCCCTCGCTGGGCGATCTGCTGACGCCGCGCCTGGCCGGATTATTGCGCAAAAGCGGAACGCCAGTGCGGTATCGCGACCAGGCCTTGATCCATGCCCGCGGTGATATCAAGCCGGGCCTGTCGATGGTGCGCGCCGGTGCGGTGCGTATCGGCAATCCGGGGCGCAGCGGCTCCTATGTCGTCACCACCGTGCTGGGGCCGGGCCAGTGTTTTGGCGAGTTCTCGCTGTTCGCCGCTTTGCCGCGCACCCATGATGCCGTGGCGCTCGGCGATACCGTGATTGACCAGATCAGCCGCGCGGCGTTCGAGAGTGTGCTGGCCGCCGAACCGGAATTGTCGGGCATCATGCTCGGTGCGGTGACCCATCGCCTGCACGCAGCGACCGAATTGATCGACGATATGCGGCGCCTCTCCTTGCCGGTTCGGGCGGCGAAACTGATCTGGCAGATGGCCAGCGCATCGGGCCATTTCGACGCCGTAATCTGCACCCAGACCGAACTGGCTTTCGCGCTCGGCGTCTCGCGGGTCTCCAGCGGCAAGGCGTTGGCACGGTTGCAGGCGCACACTTTGATTGAGCCGGGCTATGGCCGGATTCTCATTCCCGACTTTACGCGTCTGGCACGCTGGGTGGAAGCGAAAGCCGAACTGGCACCGCTGGCGCGTGCGCGCCCGGTCGTCAAAACGCAGTAGCGCGCCATTGCCGCACGCCGGCACGCCTTGACCCGGGGCCTGCACGCGCAAAGACTGTGCGCAGCAATGAATTGAATGGGGAGATGCACAATGCGAAAACTGGTTTTACTCGGAACGGTCTTGCTGATGCCAGGCTTGTTGATCGCCGGCACGGCCCAGGCCCAGACGCCGCAACACGCACCGCCCTCGGAAGTCCTCGCGGTGCATGATTATGTCGCGGCCGTTTCACCCGACCGGATCGAGGCAGATATCCGCACATTGGTTGGTTTCGGCACGCGTCACACCCTGTCGGAGACGCAAAGTGAGACGCGCGGCATCGGCGCGGCGCGGCGCTGGATCCATGACGAGTTTGAGCGCATTTCCGCGGACTGCGGCGGCTGTCTCGAAGTCATGTATGTCTCTGACACCATTGCCGGCGAGACCCGCATTCCCGAGCCGACAGACGTGGTCAGCGTCATCGCCATCCAGCGCGGCCGCATTGATCCGGACCGCTATGTGCTGATGTCTGGCGATATCGACAGCCGCGTCACCGATCCGCTCGACGGCACTTCCGACAGTCCCGGCGCCAATGATAATGCCTCCGGCATGGCCGGTGTGATCGAGGCGGCGCGCGTGCTCAGCCAGCATGAATTCGATGGTTCGATCATCTATGCCGGCCTGTCCGGTGAGGAACAGGGTCTGTTCGGCGGCCAGATCGTCGCCGCCCACGCGCTCGAGAATGGCTGGCGCATCAAGGCTGTGCTCAATAACGACATGATCGGCAATATCTCCGGCATTAATGGCGTCACCAATAACGCCACCGCCCGCGTCTTCTCTGAAGGCACGCGCGATGTCGAAACGCCGGAGGAGGCCCGCGCCCGCCGCTTCACCGGCGGCGAGGTCGACAGCCCCTCGCGCAATCTGGCGCGCATGGTTGACCGCACCGCCGACCAATACATCCCCAATCTCGATGTGATGATGGTCTATCGCCTCGACCGCTTCGGACGCGGCGGCCATCACCGTCCCTTCAATGCCGTCGGCATTCCCGGTGTGCGCATCATGGAAACCAATGAGCATTATGACCGCCAGCACCAGGATTTGCGCACCGAGGATGGCCGCCCCTATGGCGATACGATTGACGGCGTGGATTTCGATTATGCTGCCAAGTTGACGGCGCTCAATATCGCCGTCATGGCTCAGATCGCCGGTGCGCCGCCGATTCCGGCCAATGTCTCGATTGAAGGCGCGGTCCAGCCCTCGACGCATCTCAGCTGGACGCTGGCGACGGGGCCGGCAGCGGCCAATCTGGCCGGCTATCGCGTCCATTGGCGCCTGACCGATCAACCGCAATGGACCCATAGCCGCTTTGTCGGTGCAGTTGCCGAATACACGCTCGAAAACGTGGTGATCGACAATTATTATTTCGGCGTCTCGGCCGTGGCGCTCGATGGCTCGGAAACGCCGGTGGTCTTCCCCGGCGCTGCGGGAAGTTTCGGCGAGTAGACCAACCGGCATCCAGACATGAAAAACCCCGCGGATCAGGCGATCCGCGGGGTTTGTTCTGGCCGGTCGGAGCCGGATTATTTCTTGGCGAGCAAATCGCGGATTTCCATCAGCAGAACCTGGTCCGTGGATGGTGCGGCGGGGGCTTCCGGAGCCGCGGCTTCCTTTTTCTTCATTGAATTGATGCCCTTGATGATGAGGAAAAGCGCGAAGGCGACGATGATGAAGCTGATCACATTGTCGATGAAAATGCCGTAATTGATCGTCGCGGCACCGGCTTCCTGAGCGGCTTCGAGGGTCGCATAGCTCTCATTGTTCAGCGAGATGAAGAGGCCGGAAAAATTGACGCCGCCCATTAGCATACCGATGATCGGCATCAGGATATCGGTGACCAGCGATTTGACGATGGTCGAGAAGGCACCGCCGAGAATGAAACCAACGGCGAGATCGACAACATTGCCACGCATGGCGAAGTCTTTGAATTCCTTAAACATGATTGTTCTCCCTGTCCTTTGTATTAACTGGTTTTAACCATGTTGCCTGTTCGCCTGTGAAGTCAATTGGTTGCATCACGGAGTCATTGCTTTCAAACACCGCCCCGGGACACGGTCCGGCTTCGCCGGTGCGTGTCCCGTTCGCGGAGGGCGGTAGATGCGCGCCATTGCCTTGCCGGCACCGGGACCTGCCCGCTGGCTTGTCCACCCCCATCGCGGTGCGGGTATAATCGTCGGGCTTTGCTCTTTGACATCGTCCATCCAAGGGGAACCGGTCCGGGCCGTTCGGGGTCTGCAACCGGGCCCGATCGTGCGGCCAGGCCGGTCCGGTGATGACAGGCTGGCAGGCCCTGTCTTGCGGTCTGCCATGGCCTGTTGGCCCGTGCAGGCAGGGGTGCAGCCCTGCAATGACAGAGTGACAGACTGGCAGAGTGTTTGCTGCGATATGAAAAAAACCCCGCAGGCTGGCGGGCCTGCGAGGTTCCACACTTCCGGGCGGGCCGGCGCAATGCGATCGGCGCAAATGCGTTAGCGCGCCACAACCGTATAGGTCACCGTCGCGCCGGTGGCCGGGTTTGTGCCCGTCCAGCTATCGCCGACAGCGAGCGTATCGGCGACCGGCTGGCAGCCGCTCTCGCCGGTGCTGCGAACAACGCACATTTCACCATCAACCAGGGTCCAGGTGCCAGTGATACCGATATCGGTCGTATAGCTGCCATCGGCTTCGAAAAAGGTGGTGTAGGCCATCTCGCCCGCCTGGATATGCAAGGCGTTCTCGACCAGGGTTTCGGCCGGTGTGGACAGCAGGGCGAAGGCTGCTGCAATCATCGTCAATGTCATCAAGTTTCTCCCCCGAACTGGCGCGACCGGGATGGCGCGCCATGGGCGTCAACTCTATCGCGGCCCGCGGTGCCTCTCAAGAGAAGAGGTTGGAGAAATTCGCCTGCCCGGTGAAATTCGGTCAGCGCCGCACAATCAGGCCCGCGCCGCACGGGTCCATGGCCAGGCGTCTCAGCGGGCCGAGGCGAGCTCGATGGCCGGAAGGCGGGGCAGGGTGCAGCGGTGCTGTTCTGTCGTGATGGCCGGCGCGGCATAATCGTTCGGACCGTCGGCATTGACCAGTTCGGCCTCGCCATTATCGAGACAGATGCGCAGATCATCCGGCATCGCGCCATCGACCTGCCTGGACACGTCCTGATACCCGTCCCACCACACGTCCGGCATGCGGCCGAGCGGTCCGGCGACGAGGAGTTTCAAACCCTGCAATTCAAGCCCGTCAGGATTATCGCCGCCCCCGGAAAACCGGTTGGAGTGGATGTAGATACCCTCCGGATAGGGGTCGAAATCTGCCTGTACCGAATAGCTGGAATAGCCCGTCGAATGCAGGCTCGAGATGATGATATTGGCGGTGCGGTTGTCGGATATATCATTGTCGAAAATCTCGACCTGATCATTGGAATTCACGACAATGCCCGAGCCCGCCGGGATGCTCGCGACCGGCGTCCCGGCATGGCCGAAATTGCCGGTATTATTGGCGAAAATATGGTTGTTGAAGACCCGTGTCCGGGAGCCGGGCTGGGGTAGATTGGGCATGTTGAAGACCAGTATGCCGCCGGTATTTTCCGTGGCGACATTGTCATAGACATCGGCACCGATCGTGTTTTCGACCTCGATGCCGGCGACATTGCGCTCGGTGCGATTGCGGCGGATCACGACATTGCGGGACTGGCCGACATAAATGCCGGCATCGGACGCACCGATCGCGATGGAATCCTCGACCAGCACATCGCGCGTCTGCACCGGATATATGCCATAGGCGCCATTTTCGGTCCGTGGCCCGGCGGTCCATTCGACGCGGACGCCGCGCACAATGATATTCTCGCCGCCATTGACCTTGAGCCCGTCGCCGATCGTGTCCTCGATGGCGACGTTTTCAATCGTGAAATCGCTGGCGGTCACCAGCAGGCCTTCGGCGCCCTGCACCTGGTCCTGGAAGGTCAATATGGTGCGGTCAGGGCCCTGGCCCCGCACGGTGACGCCGTCAACCGTGAGGCTGAGCGAGCGGTCGAAGGCAAACACGCCTTCGGGAATTTCAATCACATCGCCGGGCCGGGCGTCGATCAGGCGTTCGATCAACTGGTTCTGATAACTACGGTCAGCTCTGGCCAGATCGCGTTCCCGGGGCCCGCCGCACGCGGCCAGGCCGGCCGCCAGTCCCGCAGCCAGCGCCACAAGCCCTGCGCGCTTCAAGGTCATGGACATGCAACATCCCCTCCCGGATTATCAATCCAGAATAAGCGGCGAACGGCGCTTGTGTCGATGCTGTCCCTGCCTCCGGGCCGTCCGGCTAGCTCGTGCCGTTGGCTGCGCGGTATTCTGTTACGGCAGCACACTCAGGCACCGAACCGATATCGTGATGGGTGACCGCGGCGCCGCTCTCATTGGCAACGGCCAGGGGCGCGATTTTCTCGCCGGTACGGATATCGATCAACTCGACCGGGCGATTGCCGTCACCATAGACCCATTGATCGCCCCATTGCTGCATGGCGATCAGGATCGGGAGCAGGGCTTCGCCGCGCCGGGTGAGGATATATTCCTGGCGGTGACCACGCACGCCGACTTCCTCGCGCGCCATGATATTGTTTTCGACCAGCTTGTTGAGCCGGTCCGTCAGGATATTCTTGGCGATGCCTGTGCTTTCATGAAAATCACTGAATCGGCGGGCGCCTTTCATGGCATCCCTGACGATCAGCAATGTCCACCAATCGCCAACTTGATTCAGGGTTTGCGCGATCGCGCAGGGCATCTCGTCAAATCGTTTGCGTCCCATGAAACAGTCCCCCAAAGACCGTGGTGTGCTGGATTCATTTTCATCGCACACCGCTCATCCAGGCCAGATGAAGCCTTTGAGATCCCGTCGCCCAATCGACCGTTTGCAGCAGCAAGCTTGTTTGCCGTGCAGACCTCTATCTGTGTGCGGACGGACGATAGGCGAGGCAGACAATCTTGGCGACCTTTTTTGTCGCGCCAAAGGTTACAGGGCTGTAACGCGCGCTGAGGTCAGCAATTGCCGGACCGGCGTTTCCCTGCACACTGCCGGATCAGCGGGGAAGCGGGGCCGGTATTGATGGAAGCTGTTGCGATTGACGACTTGAGGGTTGTCCTGAATGACGAAATACGCGGCGCCATCGCGCTGATCCTGATCGGGATGATGTTTACCGTCGCGCTGTCCTTGCGGCTGGAGGATTTCCACGCCGTCCGGCGCCAGCCCGTGCGGATCCTAGGTGGCGTGCTGGCCCAGATCCTCGGCCTGCCACTGGTGACGATGGGACTGATCCTGGTCATCTCGCCGCCGGCCAGCGTGGCGCTGGGCATGATCATCGTCGCCAGCTGCCCCGGCGGCAATGTCTCCAATATCCTGACCCATTTCGCGCGCGGCAATACCGCCTATTCGGTCTCGTTGACCGCGATTTCCAGCGTCAGCTCGGCGATTGCGACACCGGTCTCCATCCTGTTCTGGTCGAGCCTTTACCCGCCAACGGCTGCCCTCGTGCACACGCTGCATGTCGATGTCATCCCTTTTTTGGTTCAGACCCTCTCGCTCCTGGCCCTGCCACTGGCGGTCGGCATGCTGGTCGCGGCGAAATTCCCGGATACGGCGGCGCAGATGCGCAAATTCCTGTCTCCGCTCTCCCTGCTTTCGCTGGTATTGCTGGTAGCTGTCGGGGTGCAGCAGAACTGGAATGTCCTGCTCGTCGCCGGTGCGACCGTGGTGCCAATCGCGATCATCCATAATGCCAGCGCCTTTGCGCTCGGGGCCGGTTCGGCTCGGATCCTGCGCCTCGATATTGCCCGGCGGCGGGCCCTGACTTTTGAAGTCGGGATCCAGAATAGCGGGCTGGGTCTGCTCATCCTGCTCAGCCAGTTTGACGGGATTGGCGGCGCCGCGGCGATGACCGCGACCTGGAGCATCTGGCATCTGATATCCGGCGGGGCGCTGGCGGGCTTGTTCCGCGGCCTCGATCGGGTGAAAAAGAGTAACGCACACGAAGCGATGTAATCGACGCGGCCAATTGAGCGTCAGGGGAGATGAAGTGATGTTTGATCTGAAAATCGAGGGCGGTCTGGTCTTTGACGGCACTGGCGGACCCGCCGTGTGGACCGATATCGGCATTACCGGTGGGCGTATTGCGGCCATCGGCCATGATATCGGCGAGGCGAAACGCACCATCGACGCCAAGGGCCAGATCGTCACGCCGGGCTTTATCGACGTTCACACCCATTATGACGGCCAGGCGAGCTGGGACGGCGATCTGCGTCCCTCGATTGATCATGGTGTCACCACGGCCGTGATGGGCAATTGCGGCGTTGGTTTCGCGCCTGTGCGTGAAGCCGATCACGACAAGCTGATCAAGCTGATGGAAGGCGTCGAGGATATCCCCGGCACCGCGCTGGCGGAGGGCCTGACTTGGAATTGGGAGAGCTTCCCCGATTATCTCGACGCGCTGGCCGCCGTGCCGCGTACCATCGATATCGCCGCCATGCTGCCCCACGACCCCTTGCGTGTTTATGTCATGGGCGATCGGGCGATCCATTCCGAGCCGGCCAATGATGCGGATATCGCCGAGATGCAGCGCCTGACGCGCGAAGCGCTGGAGGCGGGTGCCATCGGATTCGCCACTGGCCGCTCCGACGTCCACAAGAGCGCCGATGGCGACTGGACACCCTCATCCGAAGCCACCCGCGCCGAACTGACCGGAATCGCGAAGGCCTTCAACGGTCTCGATTACGGCGTCGTCCAGGCGGTCAGCGATTTCAATCTCGAGCGCGGCGAACAGGATTTCGACGAGGAATGGTCGATCATTGCCGATTATGCCAAGGCCTCGGGCCGGCCCTTCTCCTTCTCCCTGATGCAGCGCGATTTCGCGCCCGATCAATGGCTCAAGCTGATCGCGCGCACCGAGACCCTCAAGGAAGAGGGCGTTGATGCCCGCATGCAGGTGGCGCCGCGCGCTATCGGCGTCTTCCTCGGCTTCAATTGCACCTTCCACCCTTTCATGGGCTATCCAAGCTACAAGACCATCGCCGACCTGCCGCTGGCCGAGCGGGTCAAGCGAATGAAAGATCCGGCGTTCAAGGCGCAAATCCTCAGCGAGAAGACCGAAAAACTCGCCGGTCCCGGCTCCTCGGTGCCGCCGCTGGCCGACATGCTGATGGAGCATATCGATTTCGTCGCCGAGAAATTCTTCCAGCTCGGCAATCCGCCGGATTATGAGCAAAGCGCCGACAGCTCACTCGCCGCCAAGGCCCGCGCCAAGGGCGTCTCGCTGATGGAGATGATCTACGACACCCTGCTTGAGCGCGACGGTCACGAGCTGATCTATCTGCCGCTCTATAATTACACCGAGATGAATTACGACAATGTCCTCAAGATGATGCAGCATCCGCAGGCGCTCTACGGCCTGTCCGACGGCGGCGCCCATGTCGGCACGGTCTGCGATGCCTCGATGCCGACCTACATGCTCACCCACTGGACGCGTGACCGCAAACGCGGCGAAAAACTCTCACTGCCCCATGTCGTGCGCATGCTCACCGGTGCCCAGGCCGATTATCTCGGCATGTCCGATCGCGGCTATATCCGCGAGGGTCTGAAAGCCGACATCAATGTCATCGATCTCGACAATCTCCAGATGGAACCACCCCACATGGTCCAGGACCTCCCCGCCGGCGGCCAGCGCCTGCTGCAGGGCGCAAACGGCTATACCGCGACAATCGTCGCCGGCGAGGTCGTGATCGAGAATGGCAAGCTGACGGGGGCGAAACCGGGGACGGTTTATCGGGCTGGTCGGGTGCTGGCGGCGGCGGAGTAGCCAAACCAAAGCCAGATCCATGATTCACAGTCATCCTGACTTTCGTCCACTACTGTCCGGGATTCTGGATAGCGGATCATATTCCTAGCTCCATCTGAGAGCGAGCTGGGGTGATGGCGGTCGGCTGGCGGGGTTTTTCGGGGGTGGTTTGGATCGGCCTGTCAGGT
>NZ_JBLWTL010000011.1:0-78103 GCF_048270095.1 Maricaulis sp.
CGGCGGCCGGGGTTGGCGAGATGACGCGCCGGGCAGTTTGCGAGGTGCTGGCCCAGCCGGCGCCGCTGGTGCTGGACGCCGATGCACTGAGCTCATTCGAGGACGAGCCGCAGGGCTTGTTTGAACGGCTGCAGCCGATCGATGTGATCACGCCTCACGCCGGTGAGTTCGAGCGTCTGTTCCCCGGCCTGCTCAGGGCATCCCACAACCGGATCGACGCGGTGCTCGAGGCGGCGCGGCGGGCCGGCTGCGTCGTTCTGCTCAAGGGCGCTGATACAGTGATCGCCGCACCGGGGCGTGACGTGGTCATCAACCGCCATGCCAGCCCCGCGCTCGCCACGGCGGGGAGTGGTGATGTCCTTGCGGGCCTGATTGGTGGCCTGATGGCGCAGTCGGTTGGGGCCTTCGATGCCGCTTGCGCTGCGGCCTGGTTGCATGGTGATGCGGGGCTGCGCCTGGGCACTGGCCTTACCGCCGAAGACATCCCCGGCATGTTGCCGCACGTCCTGCAGGCATTTTCCGCCCGGAGCGCCCAGGCGCTGGCGCTCAAGCGTCTCAGTGCGAAAGACTGATAATACAGGTTGCGGGCTTGGCGCGGGCGGCGGCTCAGGTCATGTTCGCTCCACGCCCTCAGGAAGGTTGTCCCATGTCGTCAGATAAGCCCTATAGCGCCGATAGTCAGCTCGATATCGATGCCTTGCTGTTTCACAACAAGCCAACGCCGGGCAAGCTGGCAATTGCCGCGACCAAGCCGATGTCCACCCAGCGCGATCTGGCACTGGCTTACTCGCCAGGCGTGGCGGCACCGGTGCGGGCCATCGCGGCTGATCCTGATGCGGTTTACGATTACACGTCCAAGGGCAATATGGTCGCTGTCGTCTCCAACGGCACCGCCATTCTCGGCCTCGGCAATCTGGGCCCGCGGGCCTCGAAACCGGTCATGGAAGGCAAGGCGATCCTGTTCAAGCGCTTCGCCGATATCGACGCCGTCGACATCGAGATCGACTATACCGACCCGGAAGAATTCATCGCCTGTGTTCGCGGTTTTGGTGACACTTTTGGCGGCATCAACCTGGAAGATATCAAATCGCCGGAATGCTTCGACATCGAACGCCGCCTGCGCGAAATGCTCGATATCCCGGTCTTTCATGATGACCAGCACGGCACGGCGATTATCGCTACGGCCGGCCTGATCAATGCCTGCGACATCACCGGACGCAAGCTTGAGGACACCAAGGTTGTCCTGTGCGGTGCCGGGGCGGCCGGGCTCTCGGTGCTGGAGCTGATCGAGTCGATCGGCGTGCGTCCGGAAAACACCATCGTGGTTGATATCGACGGTGTGGTTTATGAGGGTCGCGAAGGCTTGCATGAGCGCCTCGCCAAGCACGCGGTCAAGACCGAGGCCCGCACCCTGGCCGAAGCGGCGGTGGGCGCCGATGTCCTGCTCGGCCTGTCGGCGGCCGGCGTTTTCACGAAGGAAATTATCGCCAGTCTGGCACCGAATCCGATTGTCTTTGCGATGGCCAATCCAACTCCGGAAATCACTCCGGAAGCGGTCAAATCCGTGCGCGATGATGTCATCATGGCGACGGGCCGCTCCGACTATCCCAACCAGGTCAATAATGTCCTCGGCTTCCCCTATATCTTCCGCGGTGCACTCGATGTGCGGGCCCGCACCATCAATGAGGAGATGAAGATCGCCGCGGCCCGGGCGCTGGCGGCGCTGGCGCGTGAGGATGTCCCCGACGAGGTCGCCGTCGCCTATAAGGGTGAGCGGCTGCAATACGGGCGTGATTACATCATCCCGTCGCCCTTTGATCCGCGCCTGATCTCATGGGTCCCGCCCTTCGTGGCCAAGGCTGCGGTCGACAGCGGTGTCGCCCGGCTGCCTTTCGCGGAAGGCGTCAATTACACCCACACCCTGGCGCGCCGGCTCGACCCGACCGCGGCGTTGCAACAACGTGTTGCCGCCTCGATCCGCGCTGAGGAGAAGACGATTGTCTTTGCTGAAGGCGAGGAACCATCGGTGATCCGGGCCGCCCATGCCTTCCAGTCCCAGGGGCTGGGCAAGGCGATCCTGGTGGCGCGCGAGAATGTCGCGCTCGCCAATATGCGCGAACTCGGGATTCCGACCGACACGCTGGAAATCTGCAATGCCCGCCTGTCGGAGCACAATTCGGACTATGCCGATTTCCTGTATGGCCGCCTGCAGCGCAAGGGCTATCTGCGCCGCGACGTGCAACGCCTGGTCAATAATGACCGCAATGTCTTCTCGGCCTGCATGCTGAAAATGGGGCAGGCTGACGGCATGGTCACCGGCGTGACGCGCCACTCGAATGTGGTGATGCGAGACGTCAAGCTGGCGCTGGAACCGGTAGAGGGCGGGCGCGCCGTGGGTGTGGCTGCCGCCGTCTCGCGCGGCCGGACCCTGATCATTGGCGATATTTCCGTCACCGAATTTCCCGACGCCCAGGCGCTGGCCGAGATCGCGATCGCGACAGCCAATGCCGCGCGCCGTTTCGGGCTGACACCGCATCTCGCTTTCCTGTCCTATTCCAGCTTCGGCAATCCGCCGGGCGAACGCTCGGAAAAGATGCAGCACGCGGTGCGCATTCTCGACGAGCTTGGCGTGGATTTCGAATATGAGGGTGAGCTGGCGGCTGACATTGCGCTCGATCCCGATCATCACGAACTTTACCCTTTCTCGCGGCTGAGCGAGCCGGCCAATGTCCTCATCATGCCGGCGGTCCACTCCGCCTCGATCGCGGTGCGCCTGTTGAAGGCGGCCGGTGGGGCGACGGTGATCGGTCCGATGCTGGTCGGGCTTGAGAAACCCGTTCAGATAGCCCGGCTCGGGGCGTCGGTGACGGATATCGTCAACCTGGCGAGCATCGCCGCCTACGACCTCAACAAACCCACCGCATAGCTGCCATTCACGGGGAAGTGACGTCAGCCGGGTGCAGACTCCTCTGACAATCTCTATCTAACATCGCCTGCGCGTTGATAAGGATGCACCATGGCCGGACGGACAGCACACGACATGACTGAGGGGCCGGTTTTCGGCCATGTGCTGCGCATGATCGTGCCGATGAGTTTCGGTATTCTCGCCATGATGCTGGTGGGGATTGTCGATACCTATTGGGTCGGCACCCTCGGCACCGCGCAACAGGCGGCGGTGCAGATGAGCTTTCCCGTCACCATGCTGGTGATGAGTGTCTCGATCGGGCTCGGAGCCGGTGCCGTGTCGGCCGTTTCGCGGGCTGCCGGGCGCAAGGATGCCGGGTCGATTCCGCGCATCGCCACCGATGCGATGACGCTGTCACTCCTCTCGGTCGGCGCGGTGTCGGCGTTGGGCATTGTTTTTGTTGAACCCATCTTCCGTGCCCTCGGCGCCAGTGCGACCATGTTGCCGCATGTGGTCGACTACATGACCGTCTGGTTCGGCGGAATCGTGCTGATTGTCGGCCCGATGGTTGCGAGCAATATCCTGCGCGCGCTGGGGAATGCGATTATTCCCAGCCTGATGATGGTCGCGGCAGCCATTTTCAATCTGATCCTCGATCCGATCTTCATACTCGATGATGTGTTTGGCCTGTTTCCCGGTCTTGGCTGGGGGGTCTCTGGCGCCGCACTCGCGACCGTGGCGGCCAATGCGCTCACCTTTGCGATGGTCGGCTGGTATCTCGTGTTCAAGGAAAAGCTGATCGATTTCGGCTGGAGCGATCTGGGCGAGGTCTGGCACCATTGGGGCGAGATCGCCCGGGTTGGCTTGCCGGCCAGTATTTCCAACGTGTTCAATCCGATTGCCATGACGGTCGCGATGAGCGGCCTGGCCATGGCGCGTTTCGGCGATGCCGCCGTCGCTGCACTCGGGGTTGCAGCGCGCGTCGAGGCCTTTGCCATCGTGCCACTATTCGCACTATCGGCCTGTATCGGGGCCGTGACGGGTCAGAATGGCGGCGGCGCGCGGCTCGACCGGGTGCGCGAAGCTTTCCGGTCCAGCTTCCTGTTCTGCATAGGTTGGAGCCTGACCATCGCCGTCGTGCTCTGGCTATCTGCTGACCTGCTCGCTGCCGCCTTCCTGCCGAGCGAGGCCGGCCAGGCGACGGCAGCCTTCTACTGGCGCATCGTGCCGCTGACGATAGCGGGCTATGGCATCACGATTGCCGCCAGCGCTGGCTTCAACGGTCTTGGGCGTCCCGGATATGGAATGGCGATCACCGCCGGGCGCGCGCTTGGTTTGATGGTGCCGGGTGTCCTGATCGGCGCGATCTGGCTCGATGCCCCGCAGGGTGTGATCTGGGGCGTGGCCTTTGCCAATATCCTGTCGGGCTGCCTTGCCGGTCTGTATGTGCTGACGCGCGCACCGATGACGGCCAAGCATGGCAAGGCACGCAAAATGGCGGTCTCGCCCGTGGTCGTCCCTGAAGAGGCGCCCTAGCGCCTGACCAGGACGCCGGCCAGTTCCGGCTTGCCCTTCAAAGACGGGTGCGGCCAGGCAATGAACGCATCATCATCGGGCCAGATCCAGCGCTCCTCCGGGAAGAGCTGATGCATGGCGGGCAGGGCGCAGCCATAAGGCGGCCCTCCAGCCACGTCTTTTTGCATGAAGAGGGCGAGCAAATGCCCGCCGGGCTTCAGCCAGTCGCACAGGGCGCGTTCGTAATCCACGCGCAGGCGCGGCGGGATGGCGCACAGGAAGGTCTGCTCATAAACCCGGTCATAAGGCGTGTCGGGGCGGTGGGCGAGGACATCACCCTCCAGGAGGGTTGCGTCATGCCCGGCTTTGTCGAGCTGCCGGCGCTGGAAGTCGATGGCCGTGGGCGACAGGTCGGCGCCCGTGACGTCGAGCCCATGCGCCGCGAGAAACCCAAGTTCCGGTGAGCGGCCGCAGCCGGGAATGATAACCCGCGCGCCAGGTTGCAACTCACCGGCCTCGACCCAGGCCAGCATGGCCGGGTGAAGGCCGGCACGCTCCCAAGGCGTATCATCGGCAGCAAAGCGGGTTTCCCAGTCAAAAGCGGAGCGTTCTTCATCCATCCGGCGTCTCCTCACGGGCCGCCCCCCGGGCGGTCTGATCAGCAAATGCCTAGCTAGGACCAGGGACGAGGCTGGTGCAAGCGGCGCTTCAGCCGGTTTGGCGCTGGTCGGCATCCATCTCTGTGTGCGGGTGGAGTTGAACCACGTCCGGCGCAGCGCTGGCCGGGTTTGACTGCCGGGTGTCACGAATAGTGGAGATCAGGATCTTGGCGCCATTGTGTGCGACCGGGGTGATGATGGCATCGTGGATCTCGAACCGGTGCGGATCGGAGAATTGCAGGATCATCGGAAACCGCAGCGGTTCATCGAGGCGGAGCCTGAAATTGCGCGCGTAGGATTCGATGTTTGTGGCACTCCACAAACGTTCCGCGTGAGCATTTCGGCTGAGGAGTTCGCCGGTTCCCGTGGTCATCACAACCGCATCGCTGCAGGAATCGAAATATTGGCGGTAGAGCGCGTGCATTTCCTGCAATTGGCCCTGATGCAGACGTGCGGCACTGGCGCGCTCAAGCGTACGGACGATCACCGATCCGAGGGTCTGGAAATTCTCCAGCGATTTGACCAGTGCGTCCTCGCCGCCCGAGGCGAATGTGCGGCCGACGATTTCCGCATTGTCAGACCCGGACAGGATGATGAGCGGCACCGGACTCACACGGTGCAGCGCGGCGATATCATTTTCCATCGTCGTCGCATCGGGCAGACCCAGATCGAGCAGGATGATGTCGAAGGCGGTTTCGCCCAGCGCGGCCCGGCCATCGGCCAGGGATTTTACGCGGTGAAGCTTGACCGGACCGGGATAGGTGTTGCGCAGGAAATGCTCGATCAGCAATGCATCGCAATTGAGGTCCTCGATGTGGAGGACATGGATCGGGACCGAACCCGGTGCAGCCGCCTCGATTGGCTTGGTTGTCTTTGTCATTCGTGCGGACCCCACAGCAGAAGATTCGCCTCTATCACACGGAATGTGTGGTTAATTTTGTCTTGCCTTGCAGGCGTGGCGAGGCGGTTTCGAGACGGTTTCGGCGCGACGCCGCCGTGCCGCTCGTGGGCAGGCCCGCCAGGGCAGGGCATCTGGCCCGCAGCGCGTGGCGACCATGGCGAAGCATATATTATGCAGCCGGGCCCTGAGCCGGTGAACTGTCTGGTGGCAGTGGGTCGATATTGACGATCGCGTGGTGTGGGATAGATAGAGCGCTGAGGTGAGGAACCTCATGCGGATGTGGCGGAACTGGTAGACGCGCTTGGTTTAGGTCCAAGTGTCGCAAGACGTGGGGGTTCGAGTCCCTCCATCCGCACCAGCCTTCGCTCGCTGCGCGAGCTTCGGCTGGGCAGGCCCAACACCAAAACGAGCGAAGGCTGTCCCGCCATAGCCTTCGGCGAAGGCGGGCTTGCTCGGACGTTTCGCCTGCTTTCACCACTTCCTCGCAGCGCGAGCTTCGGCTGGGCAGGCCCAACATTAAAACGAGCGAAGGCTGTCCCGCCATAGCCTTCGGCGAAGGCGGACTTGCTCGGACGTTTCGCCTGCTTTCATCACACCCTCGCTGCGCGAGCTTCGGCTGGGCAGGCCCAACACTAAAACGAGCGAAGGCGGACTGACGCCGGCCGTATTCCGGTCTTCGCCCGGCGCTCGCTGCGCGGGCACGGGCTGGACAGTCCAACATCCAGAACGGCAGTGTTGCGCGCCCGGACGTCCGAACCGCGCCGCAATTCCGTGTTTTTTGGGGCCGATTGGCCCTTCCAGCACACATCCGCACCGGCAAGCCGCTTCGCAGCGTTGCGCACCGTGAATCGGCGTGACATAACGCGCGCTCGAATTTGACTGCGGATTTGTCCGCCTCCACAGCAATGCCAGGGCCAACCCATGAACGTCACCGAGAAAGCCGCTGAAGGCTTGAGCCGCACCTATGAGATCGTCTTTGCTGCAGACGACCTGCAAGCTCGCCTGGACGCGAAAATCCAGGAGATCCGTCCTGAAGTCCGCCTGAAGGGCTTCCGCCCGGGCAAGGTGCCGACCAGCCATATCCGCCGCATGTTCGGCGAATCAATCATGGGCGACCTGCTCAATGAACTCGTCCCGGCCACCACCCAGCAGACCCTGGACGAGCGCAAGCTTCGCCCGGCCTCGCAGCCGGAAGTGAATGTTGTCAGCGATGCCAAGGCCGTTACATCGGGCCAGTCGGATTTCGTGTTCGAGATCAGCCTGGAAATCATGCCTGATTTCGAGCCAGCCGATCCGTCGAAGGTCAAGATCGAGCGTCCGGTGATCGAGGTTTCCGATGCGGAAGTCGACGAAGCGCTGGTCAAGCTGGCTGATGAGAGCCGCGAATTCGCTCCCAAGAAGGGCAAGGCTGCCAAGGCCGAGAATGGCGATATCGTCGTGATCGATTTTGTCGGCAAGATTGACGGCGTCGCCTTTGAAGGCGGTTCCGCCGAAGATAATCGTGTCGGTCTGGGCGATGGCGCCTTCATTCCCGGCTTTGAAGAACAGCTTGTCGGCTCCAAGACCGGCGAAGAGCGGACCGTTACCGTGACCTTCCCGGCCGAATACCAGGCCAAGCACCTGGCCGGCAAAGAGGCTGTCTTCGACGTCACCGTGAAGGCTGTTGAAGCGCCCCAGGAGTCCAAGATTGACGACGAGTTGGCCAAGCGTCTCGGCCTGTCCGATCTCGATGGTCTCAAAGACGCGCTGAAGAAGCGGTTCGCCGGCGAACATGCTGCGCAATCGCGCCTGAAGGTGAAGCGCGTCGTGCTCGACCAGCTCGACGAAGCGCATGATTTCGATCTGCCTCCGAAAATGGTCGAAGCCGAATTCGAGAATATCTGGCGTGAAGTTGCCCATGCGATCGAACACGGTCACCTGGAAGACGACGACAAGGAAAAGAGCGAAGACGAGTTGAAAGCCGAATATCGCGGCATCGCCGAGCGCCGTGTGCGTCTGGGTCTGGTGCTGGCCGAGATCGGCAATCGCAACAAGCTCGACGTCACCCAGGAAGAACTCTCCCGCGCGATCAACCAGGAAGCCATGCGCTATCCCGGTCAGGAGCGTCAGGTCGTTGAGTTCTACCAGAAAAACCCGGGCGCTGTCGCCCAGGTCCGCGCCCCTATCTATGAGGAAAAAGTCGTCGACTACATCCTCGAGCTCGCCGACGTCACCGATGTGCCGGTGACCAAGGAAGCGCTCTACGCGGACGATGAAGAAGTGGCGGCTGCCAAGCCCGCCAAGAAGAAAACTGCGGCGAAGAAGCCTGCGGCCAAGAAGAAGCCTGCGGCCAAAGCGGATGCGAAAGCGGAAGCCAAGCCTGCAGCAAAGAAAGCGGCGGCCAAGCCAGCTGCCAAGAAGAAGCCGGCTGCAAAGAAGAAAGACGCCTGATCAAATCGGGTCTCATGACGTAAAGAGCGCCGGTGCGGTTCCGCCCCGGCGCTTTTTTTTACCCGGCGCATCGCACCTCTCTCTGCAGCCTGCGGCTTGCGCGTATCGGCAACGCCCGCAATAGTTCACCCTCGCGCGTGACGAGAATCGTCCCTAAATAATTCAGGGCAACGGCCCAAGGAGCTTGATATGCATAATCCCGAGGATGTGATGATGAATCTGGTTCCGATGGTGGTGGAGCAGACCAGCCGGGGCGAGCGCGCCTTCGACATCTACTCCCGCCTGCTCAAGGAGCGGATTATCTTCATCACGGGTCCGATCGAGGATCACATGGCCAGCCTGATCGTGGCCCAGCTTCTCTTCCTCGAATCCGAGCACCCGAAAAAAGAGATTTCGATCTATATCAATTCACCTGGCGGCGTCGTCTCGGCCGGCCTGGCGATCTATGACACAATGCAATATATCCGCAGCCCGGTTTCGACGATGTGTATGGGTATGGCCGCCTCGATGGGCTCGCTTCTGCTCACCGCCGGCCATCCGGAAATGCGTTATGCGACACCGAATGCCCGCATCATGGTGCACCAGCCATCGGGCGGCTTCCGTGGCCAGGCGTCGGATATCGAGCGCCATGCAGCGGATATCCAGAAAATCAAACGCCGCCTGAACGAAATTTACGTGAAACACACCGGTCGCACTTATGATGAGATCGAACAGGCGCTCGACCGCGACAATTTCATGTCTGCGGATGAGGGCAAGGAGTTTGGCCTGGTTGATCATGTTTATGCCAAGCGGATCGACCCGGACAATCCGGAGAGCTGATTGTGATCCCGGTCTGCGGGGTGGCTTGAAGCATACTGTAGCGATATGGTCGAATTAGCAGAGGCGGAAACCTTTCGCTAAAGTTCGGCCTTGATGTTGCAGGACCGAACAAATTGCGGGTATCGAATAGAGGCCCGGGCTTGAAATGGAGCGGACATGAGTAAGACCACAGGCGGCGACGCCGAGTCCAAGAACACGCTGTACTGCTCCTTCTGCGGCAAGAGCCAGCATGAGGTGCGCAAGCTGATCGCAGGACCGACGGTCTTTATCTGCGATGAGTGCGTGGAACTCTGCATGGATATCATCCGTGAAGAGAACAAGTCATCGCTGGTCAAATCCAAGGAGGGCGTTCCGCCACCCCAGGAGATCTTTGATGTCCTCAATGATTATGTGATCGGCCAGTCGCATGCCAAGCGCGTGCTCGCGGTCGCGGTCCATAATCACTACAAGCGCCTCAATCACGCCAGCCAGAATTCCGATGTCGAACTGGCCAAATCGAACATCCTGCTGATCGGCCCGACCGGTTGCGGCAAGACCCTGCTGGCCCAGACGCTGGCGCGCATTCTTGACGTGCCCTTCACCATGGCCGATGCGACGACCCTGACCGAAGCCGGCTATGTCGGTGAGGATGTCGAGAATATCGTCCTGAAACTGCTTCAGTCCGCCGACTACAATGTCGAGCGGGCCCAGCGCGGCATCGTCTATATCGATGAAATCGACAAGATTTCGCGCAAGTCCGACAATCCATCCATCACCCGTGACGTATCGGGTGAAGGCGTGCAGCAGGCCTTGCTGAAAATTATGGAAGGCACGGTTGCCTCCGTGCCGCCGCAGGGCGGGCGCAAACATCCGCAGCAGGAATTCCTGCAGGTCGACACGACGAATATCCTGTTCGTGGTCGGCGGGGCCTTCTCCGGTCTCGACAAGGTTATCTCCCAGCGCGGTCAGGGCTCCTCGATCGGCTTTGGTGCCGATGTGCGCGAACCCGATGTCCGCCGCACCGGCGATATCCTGCGCATGGTCGAGCCTGATGATTTGCTGCGCTTTGGCCTGATCCCGGAATTCGTCGGGCGTCTGCCGGTGATTGCGACCCTGGAAGACCTCGATGAGGACGCCCTGGTGCAGATCCTGACCGAGCCGAAGAACGCGCTGGTGAAGCAGTATCAGCGCCTGTTCGACATGGAAGGCGTCGGCCTGACCTTCACAGAGGACGCGCTCAAGCAGATCGCCAAGCGCGCCATTCTGCGCAAGACCGGGGCCCGCGGCCTGCGGTCGATCATGGAAGGCATTCTGCTTGAGACGATGTTCGACCTGCCATCCATGGATGGCGTCGAGGAAATCGTCGTCAATGCCGAAGTCGTCGAGGGCAATGCGAAGCCATTGCTGATCTATGCTGAACGCAAAGACGATAAGCGCACGGGTGCTTGACGTAGCCGCCTCGCATCGCCACCTGTTGGCGTAAGAGGCGGCCACCCGGCTGCCACTAGTTTTCACCCGTCGGCGTCCGGCCGAAACGAGTCATGATAACCCGTCAAGTCTCGACGCGCCGGCAAACGGGTGCGCATGGAGCATACATGTCCACAATCAAGACACTTCCCCTTCTGCCGTTGCGCGACATTGTCGTGTTCCCGCACATGATCGTTCCGCTCTTTGTTGGCCGCGAAAAATCGGTCAAGGCGCTGGAAGAAGTCATGCGCGCCGACAAGCAGATCCTGCTGGCGACCCAGCGCACGGCCGGCGATGACGAACCGGCCAATGCGGCGATCCACACCACCGGCGTAATCGCCTCGGTTCTGCAATTGCTCAAACTGCCCGACGGTACCGTGAAAGTGCTGGTCGAGGGCGGCGTGCGCGTCGAAATTACCGGCTATACCGATACCGAAGACTTCTACGAGGCGACCTGCGAACCGGTCGTCGAGGAGAGCGGTGACCCGTCCGAGCTGGAAGCGCTGATGCGCACCGTGGCCGCCAAGTTCGACGATTACGTCAAGCTGAACAAGAAAGTGCCGCCCGAGGCGCTCGCCTCGCTGGCCCAGATCAGCGATCCGGCCAAGCTGTCGGATTCGATTGCCGCGCATCTGGCGGTCAAGATCGAGGAGAAACAGGCGCTGCTGGGACAGCCCGATGCCGCCGCCCGTCTCGAGCGGATCCTCGGCCTGATGGAAGGTGAGATCGGGGTTCTGCAGGTCGAAAAGAAAATCCGTAGCCGTGTCAAACGGCAGATGGAAAAGACCCAGCGCGAATATTATCTCAACGAGCAGATGAAGGCGATCCAGCGCGAGCTGGGTGAGGGCGATGACAGCCGTGAAGAGCTTGCCGAGCTGGAAGACCGTCTCGCTGAAGCCAAGCTGTCGAAAGAGGCGCGCACCAAGGCGGATGCCGAGTTCAAGAAGCTGCGCCAGATGAGCCCGATGTCGGCGGAAGCCACTGTCGTGCGCAATTATCTCGACTGGATCATTGCGTTGCCCTGGGGCAAGCGCAAGCGTCTGAAAAATGATCTGACGCGTGCCGAGGACGTGCTCGAAGCCGATCATTATGGCCTGGAAAAGGTCAAGGAACGCATTCTCGAACATCTCGCCGTGCAGGCGCGCACCCGGAAAATGCGCGGCCCCATCCTGTGCCTCGTCGGGCCTCCGGGCGTCGGCAAGACCTCGCTGGGCCGCTCGATCGCCAAGGCGACGGGCCGTGATTTCGTGCGCATGTCGTTGGGCGGCGTGCGTGACGAAGCCGAGATCCGTGGCCACCGCCGCACCTATATTGGCTCCATGCCGGGCCGGATCATCCAGTCGATGAAGAAGATCAAGTCGAGCAATCCGCTCTTCCTGCTCGACGAGATCGACAAGCTCGGTGCCGACTATCGCGGCGACCCGTCTGCGGCCCTGCTTGAAGTGCTCGATCCGGAACAGAATGCGACGTTCAACGATCATTATCTGGAGGTCGATTACGACCTCTCCGACATCATGTTCGTGACGACGGCCAATACGCTCAACCTGCCGCAACCGCTTCTCGACCGGATGGAAGTCATCCGCATCGCCGGTTACACCGAAGATGAAAAGCTCGAGATCGCCAAACGGCACCTGATCCCCAAGCAGATGGTCAATCACGCCCTGACGCCGAGCGACTGGTCGGTGAGCGATAATGCCGTGCGCGACCTGATCCGCTATTACGCCCAGGAAGCCGGCGTGCGCAGCCTCGAACGGGAGATTGCCAATCTCGCCCGTAAATCTGTACGCCGCCTGCAAGGTGGCAAGGCGGAACGGGTTGATATCACGGTGGATAATCTCGGCGAATTTGCCGGTGTCCGCAAATATCGTTTTGGTGAATCCGAGCGCGAGGACCGTGTGGGCCTCGTCACCGGCCTGGCCTGGACGGAAGCGGGCGGCGATCTGTTGCAGATCGAAGCGGTCAAGATGCCGGGTCGCGGCAAGATGACCGTCACCGGCAATCTGCGCGATGTGATGAAGGAATCGATCTCGGCGGCGAATTCATTCGTGCAGTCGCGGGCGCCGTCCATGGGCATCCGGCCAACCGTATTCCGCACGACGGATATCCATGTTCACGTCCCGGAAGGCGCCACGCCGAAGGACGGTCCGTCGGCGGGTATCGGCATGATGACGGCGATAGTTTCCGTCCTGACGGGAATTCCCGTACGCAAGGATCTGGCGATGACGGGTGAAATCACCCTGCGTGGCCATGTCCTGCCAATCGGCGGTCTGAAAGAGAAGTTGCTGGCAGCCCTTCGCGGCGGCGTGAAAACCGTTTTGATCCCCAAGGAAAACGAGAAAGATCTCGTTGAAATTCCGGACAATGTGAAAGTCGGGCTGGAAATCATCGCGGTCGAAACCGCTGATGAAGTCCTGGCTCGCGCCTTGGCCGCACCGGTCGAACCGGTCGAGTGGACCGAGTCCGATGCGGCGGCCCTGGCGGGCATGGCCAATCCGGGAACGGATGGTTCAGAGGCGCAGCTCGCACACTAACTTGCCACCGGCTCACACCGGAGTGGAATTGAAAGGCCGGGATTAATCATCCCGGCCTTTTTTCTGCAATAAACTTGCGTGAATGCGGCGCTGCGGCATTGACGGCGACGGGGCGGGGACGCACAATCATCTCATGACTTGTACTACGCTCTATTTTGCCGGCTATTTTAGCAACGCAACCCGTTCGGGGGCGGTGGCCGGCTAGCGCGCGCGACAAGCAGCGAGTTTCCAGGGCCTCCCCCAAAAGGGGAGGCCTTTTTCGTTTTGAGAGAAGGCCAGGACATGTCTGAACAAGTTTCACGCGATGAAATCCGCTCATCGATCACGCAGATCGACCGGGAGCTGGTCGATGCGATCGCACGGCGCACAGCCCTGGTTGAGGCGATCGTCGACGAGAAAGTTCGCTCCGGCCTGCCGGTGCGTGATCGCGAGCGGGAACAGGTGGTCCTCCGCGAGGCCGTCGAACGGGGCAAGGCCCAGGGCGTGCCGCAGGAATTGGTTGAGCAGGTCTTTCATGCCCTGTTCGATAACTCGATCCAGCTTCAGCGCACCCGTTTCGACTCCATGCGAGATGCCGATCTCAACGAGGCCAGCGTCGCCTATCTGGGCGGTCCGGGCAGCTATAGCCATATCGCGGCCCAGAAAATCTTCGCCCGGCGCAATGCCAATGTCGTGCCGTCGCCCAAGCGCGATTTCGTTTCGATCTTCCGTGCCGTCGAGACCGGCGAGGTCGATTATGGCGTCGTGCCGATCGAGAATACGACGACCGGTTCGATCAATGAGGTGTTCGACATCCTGCTCGAAGGCCGCACCCGGATCGCCGGTGAATTCATGCTCAGGGTCGATCATTGCCTGATCGGCAAGGCGTCCGGCAGTGGCCGCATCACCCGGGTTTTCGGTCATCCGCAAGCGCTGGCGCAATCGCGCCGCTATCTGGCCGGTCATCCGGAAATCGAGACCCATATGTCGTCCAGCACGACGCGGGCGCTCGAACGCCTGCTGGAAGAGGATGATACTGCGGCGGCCATCGGCGGCGAGGATGCCGCCAAACTGTTCGGCTTTGATATTCTTGCCCATGCGGTCGGCGATCACGAGCAGAACATCACGCGCTTCATCGTCCTGGCGCGTGACAGCAAGCTCCCGGCGCGCGGGGTCGAGTGCAAGACCTCGATGATGTTCACCACCCGCGACGACCCCGGTGCCCTGGTCGATGCCCTGACAGGGTTTCGCGACAATGGCATCAATCTGGTGAAGCTGGAATCCCGCCCGATCGCGGGCAATCCGTGGGAAGAAATGTTCATCATGGATGTCGAGGCGCATCTGGACGATCCCAAATTACGCGACAGCCTCACGACACTGGAGGCCCATACGCGGGAGATCAAGATGCTGGGTTGCTATGCCGCCGACCGTATTGATCGCGTCAGGGTGGATTGAACAAGCGGGCCTGCAGTCAAAAGGCTGCAGGCCCGCTCATTCCTCGATGGTCCGGCCGGGTTGGCCTATTCGGTGGCGACGTAGTCGCTGAGCAGTTTTTCCTGCCGTGCGCGTTCCACCTTTGACGAAAACTGCTCATTGATGCGCTGTTCCTGCAACGTTTTGACCAGGGTGACGAGCGACCCGGTCAGAAACAGCACGCCCATGCCGACATAGCCTTTGGTCGACATGTCGACGGGCATCAGGATCAGTGACAGTCCCAGCATGGCATACGCTGCGATGACGCAGGCATAATTGAAGCTGACCCAGAGTTTGGATTGTCCCAGCATGATGATCTCCTTCAGACCGTTTGGGTGTGGCCGGCATTGATGCCGGCTTCAGTGCAGGCCTTGAGGCGGGCCAGCACATCAGCACCGCGCGTCTGCAACGGCGTGCCGAGCCCGTTCGCGGCCATGCGCTCGACCAGGTCATCACCATTCAACTCGGCGTCGATCTGGTCGAGAATATCGAATTCTTCTGTCGTATCGGTGCGTTCCAGGGCTCGCTTTAGGACAGCCTCACCTTCGACGATCGCCGCCATGCCAGCAAAATCGCCGCGCAAGTCGCGGGTCGCGCCGCGCTCTGCTTCCATTGAGCGGGCCGTGGTCAGGCCGAGCCGCAACTCGACCAGTCGCCGGTCGGTTTTTTCGATCATCAGGCGCAGCCGCCGGGCGGCCAGGGCTGTGCGTTCGAGCGTCTGTTCGCGCACTGATTGCTCGCGCTCAAGCTCTGCGACAGCGTCGGCGCCTTCGCTGGCGAAGGCATCCATGCCGGCTTTCATCGCCGCTGTTACACGGCTCTCCAGATCGCCAATCCGCGATGTGACGCCGGCGAGGGCGCGTTTCTCATTGCGTTCTCGCAGGATCATGGTGGCCAGTGCGCGTTTAGCGCGGTCATGCCCGGCACTGGCTTCGCGCAATTTCTGCTCGAGGATGAGCACAGTATGACCGTCTTCAAGTTCGTCTCTCGCCTGGGCACTGCGACCGCGCAGGATGGTGATGAATGTCTTGAACATCAGTATCTCCTTTAATGAACTATGTTCATAAAAAACGGTAGAGCTGAATCCGGTTCACGCAAGCGGGAAAATGGGCGGGGCGCGAAATAGTTTTCCATTCCTCGCCCACCCGCCTGGAATCAGGCCGCCACCAGGCCCTTGAAGGGGTGAAGCGTGTGCGCGCGGTAGCTCTGGGCCGGCTCTTCGGCGCCAATGCCATATTCCTCGGGCCAACCCTCGGGCATGTGCAGCGTGCCGAATATCCGGTCGATGAAGGCAAAATGGACCGCGAAATTCTTGTTGTGGGCGGCTACCTCCTCGGCATGGTGCCAGTGATGGTGGCGCGGGGTCACGAAGACGGGCTCCAGCCAGCGCAGATCCCAGTCGATATTGGCGTGGATGAAAGTTGCGTGAAATCCGATCATCAGGGCATAGGCATTGACGGCCGCCTGGTCGAAACCGAGCAGAAAGACGGGGGCCAGGGTCGCGGTGCGGGTGATCAGGGCCTCCAGCACGTGCAGTCGCGAGCTGGCGAGCCAGTCCATCTGTTTCGAGGAGTGGTGCACCGCGTGGATGCGCCACAGGAAGGCCTCACTGTGATAGGCACGATGAACAGCGTATTCGACCAGATCGACGGCCAGCATGATCGCGAAGAACTGCACGATGAACGGAAGGGATGAGATAAATTCCGTCACCGGTTCGAACCGGGCCCAGCCCAGCCCGTGTACGAGCAGGAAATTGGTGCCGGCCAGATAGGCACCGAGCAGAAGGTGCATGACGAAAAAATGCTTCAGATCGAGTGACCAGTCCTCACGCAAGACCGGTTGGTGTTCGCGTAGCGGCGCCGCCTTTTCAAGCAGGATGAAGACCAGGCCGGTCGAGAGCAGGCCGAGCACAAACCAGTCCAGCCCGATATAGAATGGCGAGGCCTGTAGCGGCCCCAGCGGCGTGTCGGCACCACCCAGCAGGGCCGCCAGCGCCAGGACTGCAAGGCCGGCACCGGCGACGGTCAGGCGTTTGCGCACCAGGCCCAAAACGCCACACAGTCCGGACAGGATCATCAGCGCACCGAGCCCGGCCCGCAGGGTCGGGATGTCGTAATTGGCGCGCAATTCCGGGATCGTGAGATGCGCCGGAAAGTGGAACGCCAGAACAGCGCCCAGGCTCAAGACGCCGAACAGCAGCGAAAGATAGGCGGCGAGCCAGCCATCGCCAATCCGGAAAGCCCCGCGTGCCGGACGCAGGCGCAACCAATGGCGCAGTGAGGCGGGCCGGGCGAGGGTGCTGAGGTTGAAACTATAGGGCATCATGGCGATCACTTTTTAAAACGAACGATGTTCACAAAATGAATGTGAATCGGATTCAGGCAAGTGAAAAAGAACATTGTTCGTTATTGTTTCCCCGCTAGCCTCGGGCCATGAAAAATCCCGCCACCGCCACGCCCGAAACCAAACCCGCCACCCGCCCGCGTGGGCGGCCCGGGTTGACCGATCAGAACCGCGAGGCTGCCTTGCAGGCTGCGCGCGACCTTCTGGCCGAATCAGGATTGCCGGGGCTGCAGGCGAGGGCGATTGCCGGGCGTGCCGGACTGAGTGTCGGTTCGATCTACAAACTATTCGGCGATATCGAGGCGCTGGTCCGCACCCTCAACCGCGAAACCCATCGTGAATTCGCCGCCCATCACAGCGCCGCGCTCGCGGAGCTCGATCCGGGCGAGACCGACGTGATGGTGCCGCTGATGGCGCTGGCGCGGGCCTATATCGATTTTGTGATCGCCAATGAGCGCCGCTGGGCCGCCGTTCTGCAGACCAGCCAGCGCCGCGCCGGGCCACGTCCACCCGATTATTCCCAGTCGGAAAACGCCCTGTTTGCGATTGTCGAGACAGTGATCGAGGGCGTGCCGGGATTCGCTGACCCGGCCCTGCGGGCCCGTGCGGCACGCGCCATGTGGGCCAGCGTGCATGGCATCGTCACCATTACTCTGCCCAATAGCCGCGCCGAGGATCCCGCGGCCGACACGATGTCGCAAATCGAGCTGATCATCGGTGCCGTGATCCGTGATGCCGGTGGCGCACCGCAGAGCTGACTTGCATCCTACCGCACAGCCGGACTAAAAAGCGCCTCCTGACCAGCACAAGCTGTCGGGCTTGGTCCCAGGGCGGTTAGCTCAGCTGGGAGAGCATCTCGTTTACACCGAGAGGGTCGGGGGTTCGAGCCCCTCACCGCCCACCAGCCTTCGCTGCGGAGTAGCGAAGGCTGTCACGCCATAGCCCGAAGGGCGACGGCGGACCGCTCGCCATCCCGCAGCTACGGCTGGGCAAGCCCCGACATCAAGGCCACCGGCGACGGCGGACCGCTCGCCATCCCGCAGCTACGGCTGGGCGGGCCCCAGCATCAACACCTCCGGCGACGGCGGACCGGTCGCCATCCCGCAGCGACAGCCGCGCAGGGCTCACACCCAAATCCCCTTGTTAATCCGCCATCCCGCCAGCGCTCGCAGCGCGGCGTCTTGATCACACTTCACAGCTTGCCTCCCGGGCCCCACGCGCTAGCCTGCCATGGACACATTGTTCTTTGGGGAGCCGCTCATGTCCGTTTTCAGATCCATCGCTGCACTGCTCGTGCTCGGGCTGGCCTCGCCTGTCCTGGCTGAGCCGATCGGTTTTTTTCAGCTGGCGGACACGCGTTATGATTCCGGGGTTCCGGTGCCGGAAGCCCGATTCGGCTTCGGGTTGGGCGAGCGGCCGGTGCGCCATGAGCAGATGGTCAGCTATCTCACCGAGATCGCGCAGGGCTCGGACCGCATCACGGTCGAGACGATCGGCTACACCCATGAACACCGACCGATCCTGTTCTTCGTGGTTACCGCGCCGGAAAACCAGGCCCGCATCGAGGATATCCGCGCGGCCCATCTGGCCCAGCTCGACCCGGCGGCGGCGGCTGGTAGCGGGCCGGCAATTATCTGGTTGAATTACGGCGTCCATGGCGCCGAACCGTCCGGCATGGATGCGGCTATTCCGATGCTCTACCATCTCGCCGCCGCCGAGGGAGACGAGATCGAGCAGACCCTGCGCGACAGCGTTGTGCTCATCACCGCGGTCTTCAATCCGGATGGCCATAGCCGGCGCGCCGGCCTGGTCGAAATGTTTGGCTCCGACACTGCCGTGACAGATCCGGCCCATGCCCAGCACAATTGGCCCAGCGCCCGCACCAATCACTACTGGTTCGACCTCAATCGCCAATGGCTCTTGCAGACCCAGCCGGAGTCGCGCGCCTGGCTGACCCAGTGGCATCGCTGGAAGCCACAGGTTTCGGCTGATTTCCACGAGATGGGGACGGACGCGACCTTCTATTTTCATCCCGGCGAACCGCGTCGCCTCAACCCGCTGATCCCGGGACGGGCACGCGAGCTGACCCGCAACATCGCCCAGCATCATATCGGCTTTCTCGATCAAGAGGCGCGCCTCTACACGACCGAGGAAGGCTTTGACAATTTCTATGTCGGCAAGGGCTCGACCTATCCCCAGGTCAATGGCTCGCTCGGCATCCTGTTCGAGATCGGCTCGGCGCGCGGCGGTCTGATCGAAAGCGATCATGGCCTGGTCAGCCATGCTGACAATGTCCGGACCCAGTTCCGCACCGGGCTGACGACCATTGCCGGCGCCCTGGCCCAGCGTAGCGAGATCGCGGCCTATCAGCGTCAATTCTTCGCCGATGCCGCCGTCAGTGCCGGCCGTGACCGCACAAGCGGCTACGTCTTCTCCGCCGAAGGCGATCCGGCCCGGCTCAATCTCTTCCTCGACCTGCTCGACCGCCATGATGTCACGGTTCACGCGCTGGCCCGTGACCTGCGCGCCGATGGCCGCACCTATCGCGCCGGCGAGGCCTACATCGTGCCGATGCAACAGCCACAATATGTGATGATCCGCGCCCTGTTCGACCGGGTCACGAGTTTCGAGGAGAATGTTTTCTATGACGTTTCCGGCTGGACCCTGCCGCTGGCCTATGACCTGGAATACTCGGCCCTGACAGGCAATCTGTCGGCCCAGTCGCTCGGTGAGATGGCCCACCCTGGCGATATCACTTTCAGTGCGCCGCCGGTCTCGAGCTATGGCTATGTCCTGCGCTGGTCGGATTATTATGCGCCGCGGGCCCTCTATCGCCTGCTTGATGCGGATATCCGTGTTCGCGTCGCAACCGAGAGGGCCATGATCACGACCCAGGACGGGTTGATCGAATTCGGCCCGGGCACGACCTTCATCCCCCTGGTCGGGCAGGATGCCAGCGCTGCTGAGATCCATGGTCTCGTCAGCCGGATCGCTGCCGAAGATGGTGTGCCGGTTTATTCGGCCATGACCGGCTCAACACCGGGCGACACGCCGGATCTGGGCGATCGCAATGGTTTCCGTCCGATCGAGCGTCCGGAAATCCTGCTATTGTTCGATGATGGCATCTCGCTCTATGACGCCGGCGAAGTCTGGCATCAGCTTGACCATCGTATGCAAATCCCGGTCACCCTGCGCCGCAAGAGCGAGCTCGCTGGCCTCGACTGGTCGCGCTATACGCATCTGGTTGTCGTCGGCGGCAATAATACCGGTTTTGCCAGTGGCGACCTGGAGCGTATTCGCGACTGGATCCGCGATGATGGCGGCGTGTTGATCGCTTCGCGTCAGGGCGCACAGATGGCCCAGGAGGCATTCTTCGGCACGGATGAAGGCGGGGATGATGAGGTTCCCGCGACCGGTGACCCGGCGCGGCGTGATTATGGTGCCATGCCGGTGGATGATGCCGAGCATGTAATTGGCGGCGCGATCTTCGCCGGTGATCTCGATACCAGCCACCCGATCGGTTTCGGCTATTCGGACCGGTTCATCGCGGTGCACCGAAATACCGAAATCGTGCTGGAACGGCCTCAAGACGATCCATTTGCCGTCGTCGTTGAATATGCCGCCGACCCGCTTCTGTCCGGCTACGCCTCACAGCGACGGCGCGACGAGATCGCCGGAACGCCGGCGGTGATCGCCCAGCGGCTGGGACGGGGGTCGGTGGTGATGTTCGCCGACAACCCGAATTTCCGCGCCACGTTCCGCGGTCCCGAGAAAATGTTCCTCAACGCGGTCTTTTTCGGCAGTCTGATCGATCGTCCGCGCGGAGACTACTAGCGGCGTGTTGTTGGCCAGGGGCGGGTCTGGGCGTATGCCCTGACTATCCCTGGTCCAGGATATCTGTGAGGTCTGCCGGGCTCGCGGCATCGAATACGCGCACATCCGCCCGTGGGGCATGGCGCGCAATCGCGTCGGCCGTTTCGGCAGCGCTGACCGGGCCGGGTGTCATCTCGTTGATAATTACCGTGCAGCGACCGTCCAGCGCGCGCAGGGCTGTCAAGGTGTGCGAGATCGTGCCGAGATAATTGCCGGCCACCAGGACGGGCCGCGCATCGAGTTCGCGGATCAGGTCGAGATTGAGCCCGTCTTCGGCAATCGGCGACATGACGCCGCCCGCGCCCTCGATCAGGGTCGGGCCAGCCGGATCGAGATGATCGAGACACCAATTGACCAGTGGCGCCAGTTTGAGTTCGCGCTTTTCCAGCCGCGCCGCCATGTCCGGTGATATCGCGGCCTTGAAGCGCCAGGGCGTCATCGCCTGCACAGCCTGGGCACTGAGTTCCTGGCCGTTGGCGCGCAGCAGGCGGATTGTATCGGTGGCGGACAGGGCATCGGGATCGAAACCGGAGGCGACCGGTTTGAGCACGCGTGCGGGCCGCCCTGAGGCGCGCAGGGCTGACAACAGCGCACATAGAATATGGGTCTTGCCGATATCGGTGCCGGTTCCGGTGAAGAAATAGGGCCGTCGCATCATTCCGCCGCCTCATGCTGTGGTGCCCAGGCCGCGACCAGACCGGCGAGACGGTCAATATCAGCCTCATCATGAGCGGCCGAAAACGTGATGCGCAGGCGCGCCGTTCCACGCGGCACGGTCGGCGGCCGGATCGCCGTGACGAGGAAACCCTCGGCCCGCAATTGTGCCGAGGCGTCAAGCGCAGCGGTTGCGCTGCCCAGAATCACCGGCACGATCGGCGAGACGGGCTCGGGCAGGCCGGCGGCGGCGCAAAAACGCCGCGCCAGCCGGGTCGGACGTTCGCACAGCGCCGGCTCGCTTTCGATCAGATCGAGCGCCTTGAGCGCGGCGGCGATACTGGCCGGCGCCGGGGCAGTGGTGAAGACGAGTGGGCGGGCGCGGGTGCGCAACAGCTCGCACACGGCGTGCGAAGCACACAGATAGCCGCCATAGCTGCCGAGCGCCTTCGAGAGGGTCCCCATCTGCAGCGGGGCCTGGACGGGCGGTGTAAAGGCGTGTGCCGACCCGCGTCCGCCAGCGACAACGCCGACCCCATGGGCGTCATCGACCAGAAGCCAGGCATCATGACGGTCAGCCAGCACCTGCAGGCCAGGCAGGGGCGCCAGATCGCCATCCATCGAGAACACGCCATCGGTCAGGATCATGGCGCGCCGGGCCTCGGGGCGTCGCTCGGCGAGCTTCGCTGAAAGGTCACTGAGATCATTGTGGCGGAAAGTCTCGACCCGGGCGCGTGAAAGTTGCGCGCCGGCGAACAGGCAGGCATGCGCCAGTTCATCGATCAGAATCAGATCGCCGGAGCCGAGCAGGGCGGGGGTTATCGCGAGATTGGCCAGATAGCCGGAGCCGAACACGATGCAGTCCTCAGCGCCTTTGAAGCGGGCGAGCCGTGTTTCCAGTTCGAACAGCAGCGGGTGACCGCCCGTGACCAGGCGCGAGGCCCCCGAGCCAGTGCCGTGGCGGGCTGTTGCGGCCTGGGCGGCGGCAATCACTTCGGGATGGCGGCTGAGGCCGAGATAATCATTGGAGCAGAAATTGAGCAGGGATTGGCCATGCTGCTCGACTTGCACCGCGTCCCGACCATCGGTTTCGACAATGCTGCGGCGCAGCTGCCGGCGTTCCAGCCCGGCCAGTTTACTGCTCGCAAAAGCATCAAGCGTTGCAGAGGCAGGCAGGGTGCCGGATCTCGGCTCGGGGCGGGCGTCGGTCGATTTCATCTCAGCCCTGTCGCACAGAAACCAGGCCTGCTAAAGCCCTGCCGATGAAAACATCACGTCCGGATCCGGCCAGCCTGCACCTCTGGCGTCCCTATACCCAGATGAAGACCACACCGGCGGCGCTGCCGGTCACATCCGCCGAGGGCGTGCGCCTGCACCTCGCTGACGGCCGCACGCTGATTGATGGCATCTCCTCCTGGTGGACGGTTTGCCATGGCTATCGCCACCCTCACATCATCGAAGCGGTGAAGGATCAGCTCGATCGGGTGCCGCATGTCATGCTCGGCGGGCTGACCCATGACCCCGCCGAGCGGCTGGCGGCCCGCCTGGCGGCCTTGGCGCCAGGCGATCTCAATCATGTCTTTTTCTGCGAGTCCGGCTCGGTCTCCGTCGAGATCGCGATGAAAATGGCGATCCAGTACTGGATCAACCAGGGTATTCTTGGCCGTACACGCTTCGTGGCTTTTCGCGGCGGCTATCATGGCGACACCATTGCCACCATGTCGGTCTGCGATCCCGATGAAGGCATGCATTCGCTGTTCGCCGGCTCGCTGCCACATCAGATCATCGCCGACCTCCCGGTCGATGCCGGTTCGCGGGCGCGTTTCGAGGCGCTGCTCGATGCGCAAGCCGGCGAGATTGCCGGTGTGATGACCGAGCCGCTGGTGCAGGGGGCAGGGGGGATGAAATTCCACAGCCCTGAAACCCTGCAGGCCATGCGCGAAGCTTGCGATGCCCGTGGCCTGCCGCTGATCTTTGACGAGATCATGACCGGCTTTGGCCGCCTCGGCACCCTGTTCGCGGCCGGGAAAGCCGGGGTGACGCCCGATATCATGACAGTCTCCAAGGCGCTGACCGGCGGCACTTTGCCTTTGGCCGCAGCGATTGCCTCGAAACAGATATTCAACGCCTTCTGGAGCGATCAGGCCTCGGCGGCGCTGATGCATGGGCCGACCTATATGGGCAATCCGGCGGCCTGTGCTGCGGCCAATGCCTCGCTGGACCTGTTCGAACGCGAGCCGCGGCTGCAGCAGGTCGCCGCCATTGAGCGTGCGTTTGCGCGGCTCCTTCCGGCGGCGCGTGATATTCCCGGTGTCGTTGATGTGCGCTGGCAGGGTGCGATTGGCGTGATCGAGATGGCCGGCTTGCCCGACCTCGATTCGCTGAAGGCGGAATTTGTCGAATCGGGGATTTGGGTGCGCCCCTTCAACAACATCATCTATCTGATGCCGCCCTTCGTGATCGGGGATAGTGATCTGGAAATACTGATAAACACCTGTCTGGGCGTGACGCGGCGCTGGGCCGGACGGCATTTTGCCGGGCTTTGAGGCAGGCGCTGCATTCATGCTGTTCACCCCTGCCCAAAGTCGCTTGACCGGGCGGCAGTGAAACCTTAGACAAACGCCTCTCGCTGAGGCGGGAACACCAAGCGGGTGTAGCTCAGTTGGTTAGAGCGCCGGCCTGTCACGCCGGAGGTCGCGGGTTCGAGTCCCGTCACTCGCGCCATTTTCTGTCCTCGAGGATTTCGAGAGCGAAAATGGTCCTGGATACGAAGAGGGCCGGCCCAAGGGGGGGGCGGCTCGCGTTGTGGCGCGGCTGGGGAGGTGATCGGCTGCGATTGTGGTGCGTGATTTTGGTCTTGTTTCTGTGTCGCTGATTGCGACCGTTTCCCTGGCGGTTCTGGCGCAGGCGGCCTCGGCCCAGAACGCTCCCAGGAGGCAGCTTGAGGCCGATATCGAGGCCGTCACCAGCCAGCCGGTTGAGGCAGAGGTCCGGGTCATGGGCCCGAACCAGCAGGCCTGGGTCCTCGTGCCGCAAAGCCTTGCGCGAATTGAGGGTGGAACCAGCTATCCGGTTGATGCATTGCCCCAGGGGTACCCGACCGGAAGCACTTTAATGGCTTTGATCGATTCCTTTGCCGAGAGCGACACGGGCGAGAAAACGCCCCGCTCAGGTGTGACGTCATTCTGACCTGCGAAGCGTTCTGATCCGTAGGGAAGGCGTGTACAGCGGCGGACAATGGCGTGCGGTCTGACATGACGCAGGCTACGGCGGACGTGCACGCATTCCTTCGGCCCCTGGTGTTGTCCTGCCCATCGCCGGCCGGCGCGGTCAGTCCCAGGCGTCCCGCTCGGCATCAGCGATGTCGGCGAGTTGCTCGACCCCGGCTGCGGCGATCCGGGCCCGGCGAATGCCCTGTTGGGCCCGGTTGTTCAGCGATGGGTCGAGTTCCATCACCCGATAATAGTAATTCTCCGCCGCGCTGGTATCGCTCACCAGTTCCGAACAAATTCCCAGATTCAGGAGCAGGCCGGCGCTGTTGGGCTCCAGCCCTTCAAGCGCCCCCCATTCCTGGCAGGCGTCATAGACAGCGTCATTCTGGGCCAGGTCAGTCGCGTATTCGAAGGCGGGGCGACTGGCCTCGCTGACAGTGTCCGCATTAGTGAAGAAGGCCGCCCTGAACTGCTGATTGTGCGGCGCCACGTCGAGCAGGACGGCGCTGGCGATACCCTGGGCGGCCTGGTATTCCAGCTGGCCATAAGTGCGTGATGCGGCCTGACCGGGACACCAGCTGTCCTGGGCACGATTGCGGTGATCCCGGGAATAGACGATGCGCCCGGTGCGGGCATCGATCAGATCTATCTGGGCTGCCAGGTCGATATAATAGCGCGTGCAGGTCACTTCGCGATTGACGCGGGAGGCACAGCGGTCATCGCCGGAGCGCACGCAAACCGATTGCGTGGTCTGATAATATTCTTCCTGACGGCGGTCATTGATCATGCGGCCGCCATAATGACCATCGGCACGCCGTTGGTCGCGCACCACGGTGAAGAAACGCTGCCCGTCCAGCGTATGGCGTCCCAGCGCGGTCTCCAGAGCGTCGCGTACGGCATTGCCGCCGCGGCCCCGCAGGTCATCGACATAGACGACGCGCAAGAGTGAGGCCTCGGGATGCCGGGCCGGGACGACGACCGAGACCGGGACCGTGGTCGCGCAGGCACCCAGCAGAAGTGCAAGGCCGAGCGCGCAGGCGCGGAGCATCGTGTTGGTCGCCATGAACTTTCTCCCGAAATATTCCAGCTTGGCTGGTCTGCAAAAAGGTTAACGGGAAATGGCGGCAATGCAACGTCTGTTGGACTGCCTGGGCCGCTGTGTCGTGGGGGCCAAGGGGGCTGTGGCAGGGCGCGCGGGCATCGCACCGGTCTTGCGAAATGACTTGCTGCGTCCGCCTATCCGTGGGAGAGGGCGCTCAACACACCGTGCGTAGATGATGTCGATCTCATCGACGGTGTGCGTTGGCGAGATTAACTGCGTATCGATCCCAGCCAAACCAGACGTGCCGCGTGCGGTACACCGACATGGCGGCTGTTCTACGCAAGCTTCCTCGATGCAAAACCGGCGTCGCACGCGGTGGGCTATGGCTCCCGCGGCGGACGCCTATTATGAAAGCGTGCCCGACTTGACCAAATTTACCGAACTCGGCCTTGCCGAACCTATCCTTCGCGCCCTGACGTCGGAGGGCTATGAAAGCCCGACCCCGATCCAGGCCGAATTCATCCCGGACATGCTGGCCGGGCGCGACCTTGTCGGCATTGCCCAGACCGGGACTGGCAAGACCGCGGCCTTCCTTCTGCCCATCCTCAACGGATTGGCAGCGGCGGCAGGGCCGGTCGAGCCGAAATGCTGCCGTGCCTTGATCCTGACGCCGACGCGCGAGCTGGCGGCACAGATCGAACAGGCGATCCGCACCTATGGCCGCCATGTGCGCTATTCCGTGGCGCTGGTGGTGGGTGGTGCCAAGCCGTTCCCGCAAATTCGCGCCCTGTCGCGCGGTGTCGACATCGTCGTCGCCACGCCAGGCCGGCTGGTCGACCACATGGAATCCGGCGCCATCAAGCTCAACCAGACCCGTACCCTGGTGCTCGATGAAGCTGACCAGATGCTCGATCTCGGCTTTCTCCCGGCGGTGCGCGATATCTCGGCCAAGCTCAATTTCAATCGCCAGACCGTTTTGACCTCGGCGACCATGCCGAAACAGATCCGTGCCCTGATCAAGGACCTCCTGAAGGATCCGAAACACATCTCGGTCTCCGCGCAGTCGCAGCCAATCGAATTGATCGATCAGCGCGTCATCCTGTGCAATCGCGGGTCAAAGCGTTCGCTCCTGCTCGACATCCTGTCGACCCAGGACATGACGCGCGGCATCGTGTTTACGCGCACCAAGCGCGGCGCCGACCGCGTGCATGAGCATCTCATCAAATACGGGCTCAATGCCAAGGCGATCCATGGCGACAAAACCCAGGGCGACCGGACGCGGGCGCTGGACGGCTTCCGCCGCGGCAAGATCAAGATCCTCGTCGCCACCGATGTCGCGGCGCGCGGCATTGATGTCGATGACGTCTCCCATGTCGTCAATTACGAGATGCCCAATGTGCCGGAGGCCTATGTCCACCGGATCGGCCGCACAGCGCGGGCCGGCAAGACCGGCATCGCCATCTCGCTCGTGGACAATAGTGAAAAACATTACCTGCGCGAGATCGAGCATCTGATCGGGACCGATATCCCCAAGCGCGGTGCCGGCCATGTTGTCGAGCTCGAGGGTGATGAGGCGGAGGCGGCTGTGCCGAGCAAACCGCGCGCCAAGCCCGTCAAGCGGGCCTTCAAGGCGCAAACGGGCGGACGCGATGGTGACGCGCCCAAACGCAGTGGCGAACGTGCGGCGCCGCGAGGCAAGCCGGCTGGTGCGCCGCGCACCGGTGATGATTTCAAGCGCCGCGAAGGACGCCCGGCACCGGCAGCCTATGCCGGCCGGGACGGGGCGGCGCGCGCTGAGGGCCGACGGGGGCCTCGGGACAAGTCATCCGCTGGTACGGCGCGTGATGGTGACGAGTTCAAGCGCCGCGATGCACGCCCGGCCAAGGCCGGCCATCCCGGCCGCGATGGTGAAAAGCGGGGCGATGCCCGCCCGGCGGCGCGCGGCAAGCCCGGCAAGGGGCCGCGCGATGGCGAGAAGCGCGGTGAGGGCCGTCCGGCCTCCCACGGCAAGCCCTCCGGGCCCGCGAGGGACGGGGGAAAGCCGAAATTCAAGGGTGGTGAGCGCTCCAAGGGTACGGCTTCGAAGGGCGGTGAAGGCAAGATCTTCAAGCCCCGCCGTCCGGGCAGCCGCCCATCCTGATCGGGCAATCGCCAGATCGACGTCCCGATACATAAACGGCCGCCTTTCGGGGCGGCCGTTTTCATTATTGCCGGGGCCTGGCCTGATGGGCCGCCTAGAAGGGACGGCCAACAAAGACATAGACAGACTGGCGGTCGGCATCGGAGCGGCCATAGGCCAGATAGACCGGGCCCATCACCGTATCGGCCGCGAGGAAGACGCTGCCCGCCAGGGTGATGTCGGAGGTGCTGGCCAGATCCGGATCGGCCCAGACATTGCCGGCCTCAAGCGAGGTGCCGGCATAGATCGGGACGCCGAAGGCCTGGGCATCGCCGCCGTTCAGCCGCCGCCGATAGACCAGCCGGCCGAGGGCATAGGTTTCACCGATCAGCTCTTCGTCCTTATAGCCGGACAGGCTGAACAGGCCACCGATCCGGTAAAGGGATTCGAGCGGCATCGTGCCTGACAGGCTGGAGGCGGCGTCGAGCTGGGCGATCAGCGTATCGGGGCCGCGCGACCAGACCTGCATGGCGTGCGCTTCAAGCGTTTCGAAATCAGCGCTGGCGCCAATCGCTTCGCGAGCGACCGACCAGCGCGATGACAGGCGCACGCCCCGGGTCGGGAAGAAGGCGCTGTCGAGCGTATCGAGCCCGGCGGACAGATTGAACTGACCGATATCCACCGCAATGGTTTCAGGCGTCGCAAAGCCGTCATGCAGACGCGCCTCGCCGGTGCCGCGCTGATAGCCGAAGCGGATCTCCGCCGGGAAATCGAATTGCCAGCCGGCATCAAGCTGTATTTCGGCGAAATTGGCGCGGTAGGAGCCGGTCCGGAAACCGTCCTCGCGATAACGCGGGACATTGCGCATGACGACATTGACGCGCGGCGCCACGAAGAGATGTTGCGCGGTGTCGAAGAGTTTGAACACTTCCGCGGTCAGGCCGAAGCGGTCACCAAATACGGCGTCTACCCGGACTTCGGAGCCGAAACGGTCGATCGGTGGCGACCGGTATTCCAGGGAAATACGGTATTCGTCATTGCCGTCGAAATCATTTTCCAGCGTCATGCCGGCGCGGATTCTCGCGACATCATCGGCGCGCGCGACGGCATCGATCACCAGCGCAGTGTTTTCACCGTTCTCGCGCAATTCATAGGTGACCCACTCGAACGCCCCCAGGCCGTAAATCCCGGCGAGATCGTCGGACAGGCCCGCGACATCGAGGTCTTCGCCCGGTGTCTGGCGGACATGGGAGAGCAGGACGGTATCGTCGAGCCGGGAGGTGTTTTCGATCAGGACTTCATCAATCCGGGGCAGGGGACGCGAGACCAGCCGGGTATGATTGGTCGCGAGCGCCTGCAATTGTCCCAAATAGGCATTGGCGGCTAGTGTGCCGGCCTCGATCAACTCGACCCCGCGGGCAAAGTCGCCTGTCGTCAGCGTGCCCTGATCGACCTGGATCAGGATGTCTTGCGGTCCGAGCAGGGCGAGTTGCGCGGTCTCGTTGGAGCGCACAAGCAGCGTCATCGACTGGGCCATCAGATCGACGCCGGTGCGCAATTCCCCGGCCGTCATCAGGCGTCCCTGCATCGCCACGACGATGATGATATCGGCACCCATCGCCTGGGCGACATCAATCGGGATATTCTTGCTCAACCCGCCATCCACGAGAAGCCGTCCGTCGATCTCCGCAGGTGGCAGCACGCCGGGCACGGCCATTGAGGCGCGCATCGCCATCGCCAGGTCGCCTTCCTCCAGGCTCACAGGCTCGCCTGTGACGATATCGGTCGCGACCGCGCGGAAGGGAATCGGCATGTCGTCGAACGAGCCGCGCCCTGGATTGAGCACCATATTGCGCAGGGAGAGATTGAGGTTCTGGTCGTTGATGAAGGCCCGCGGCAGGCGCAGCCCGTCGCGATCAATGTTGAAACTCAGTTCGGCCGGGAAATTCTCCTCCTCGCGCCGGCGGCGGTAGGAGAGCGAGCGGCGCGGCGAAGCGGAGCTGAAAATGCGTTGCCAGTCCATCCCGAGCACGGCCTGCTCGAGCTGGTCGGCCGAATAGCCTGTCGCGTAGAGACCACCGACCACGGCCCCCATGGATGTGCCGACGATCAGGTCAGGTTGGACACCCGCCTGCTCGAGCGCGCGGATGACACCGACATGGGCAATGCCCAGCGCGCCACCACCCGAGAGGACCAGCGCAATGCGGGGATGGTTACACGGCGCCGGGGCGGGATTGCAGCGCGTCCAGCGGTCCGGTTCGGTGACCGGCGGTGGCTGCGTCATCAGACCGTCGGCATAATCAGAGCGCGGGGCCGGCGGGTTCTCATTGGTCTGTGCCATGGCCGCGCTCGCGGCGGCCGCACCGAGCGCAGCGCAGGTCAGGAGCCGAAACCAGTCTCTGAAACGGGATGCCATGCTGATTTCCATATCCTGATCCGTGCGGCAGTGCCGCCGCCATCACCTTGGTCGAGGAGCGAGAGGTCAAGGTCAAGGCTTCGATCGCGCAATCGCGCCTTGCCCTTGGGGGGTAATCACCGCACTTTCTGGCGAAGTTGTGTCTTGGGGGATGAAATGCGCATTATTCTGTCAGCGATTTTGGGCTTGGGACTCGCCGCTTGCGGCCAATCAAGCGAACCGTCCGCGCCACCCGCATCTGACCCCGCGACCATCCGCGTGCTCGACCAGGGCGAGATCATTGGGTCACGCACGGCTCGCGGTGCCGAGGCGTGGCGCGGTCTGGCCTTCGCCGCACCGCCGGTCGGGGATTTGCGCTGGCGCGCGCCGCGCCCCGTTTCGCCACATGAAGGTGTGTTCGAAGCGCTGACATCGCCGGAGCGCTGCGCCCAGATCACCAATGGCTTTGATTCCGACCTGGAACCGGATCAATTGATCGGCGGCGAGGATTGTCTCTATCTCGATGTCTACGCCCCCGCGGATGCCCGCGACCGCGAGCTGCCGGTGATGGTCTTCATCCATGGCGGGGCCAATACATGGGGTTATGCGGGTCAGTATGACGGCTCGCAGCTCGCGCTCGACCAGGATGTCATCGTGGCAGTCATCCAGTATCGGCTCGGCCCGCTCGGCTGGTTCGCGAATCCTGCGTTGCGCGCAGACGCGCAGACAGCCGAGGATGCGGCCGCGAATTTTGCCTTGCTCGACCAGATCGCGGCCCTCGCCTGGGTGCGCGACAATATCTCGGCCTTTGGCGGTGATGCGCAGCGGGTGACGATTTTCGGCGAGAGCGCCGGCGCCCAGAATGTTCTGGCCCTGATGGCCTCGCCGCTGGCGGATGGTCTCTTCCATCGTGCGATCGCCCAGAGCGGGACGATGCGCAGCGTGTCCCTGGCACGCGCCGAAGGCACCGAGCCCTTGCCGCCGAGCGCGCTGAATGAAATCGCCGGGCTGGAAGCCGGGGCCCGCTTCGCCGGTGCCAATGCGCCGGCCAGCGCCTTGAGAGCAGCCTCGCTCGAGGAAGTCTTTGCCGCCTATGGCGAGGCGGATATGCCGCGCGTGATCGAAGATGGTGTGACCTTGCCGGTCGGCGGCATGCGTGCGGTCTTCGCTGACCCGGCGCGCCAGTTCGTGCCCCTGATTACCGGCAGCAATCGCGATGAGAGCCGCCTCTATCTCGCCTTCGACCCGGAGTTCACCAAGACGACATTCGGAGTGATCCGCAATCGGCGTGACCCGGCGCGCTATGTCGCCAATGGCGATTTCGGTGCCCGGCTCTGGCGGCTCGACGGCGTCGATGACGCGGCCGATCGCCTCATCGCGGCCGGGCATGACCAGGTCTGGGCCTATCGCTTTGACTGGGATGAAGGCGGTTCCTTGCTCTTCACCGACACCGGCGCCCTGCTCGGCGCGGCGCACAGCATGGAGTTGCCCTTTGTGTTCAACGATTTTTCGATTCTCTACGGCGATATCGGCAAAGTCCTGTTCACCAACGCCAATGCCGAGGGCCGGCAGGCCGTCGCCAGCGCGATGGGCGCCTATTGGGGCGCCTTTGCTCATGCCGGCGATCCCAATGCGGGTGAGGGGGACTGGATGAACTGGCCGGCCTGGCAATCGGGCGGCCGTCTGTTGCGGTTCGACACGCCGGCCGATGGCGGTCTGGAAATCCTCACCGGCAATGATGACTGGGCGCGCCTGTCTGCTGAAATCATTGCCAATCAGGACATCACGGCCGCTGATCGCTGCGCCATCGCCGGGGTCGCGGCCATGCGCGACGTGGACGCCGGAGCGGCGATGCGCGACGCGTTTGGATGCGCGCCGGCCACCGCCGGGGCTGACTAGGGACAAGTGTATGGCGTCTATGCGGCCGGGCGCAGCCAATGCGAATTGATCCCGGGTGCGCGCAATGCTTGAACGCGGGGGGCTCCTTGAGGGCCATTGCTGGAAAGCCGTGCATGACTGTGCCTGAATCATGACTGTGCCTGAATATCGAGACTATCGACTGAGCGATGGCGTGCTGTCGGCCCGGGTCTGGACCAATTCCGGCGCCCCGGTGCTGGTTTTTGCCCATGCCAACGGGTTTTGCGCCCGCGCCTATGACCAGATGCTGACGCCCCTGGCTGACCGCTTCGAGATCATCGCGCCGGATCTGCGCGGTCATGGCCGTTCGCGCCTGCCGGCCGATCCGGGCACGCATCGCAGCTGGGATGTCTATGCCGACGACTTGCGGCAACTCTACGACCAATTGCCGCAGCCTCCTGCCATTTTGTCGGGGCATTCAATGGGCGCGGCCAGCAGCTTGCTCGCCGCGGCCCGTTTGCCAACCCGGCCGGTGCTGGCGTTGGTCGAACCGGTGATCCTGCCGCTCAGCGTCAATCTGGTGGCGCGCTGGCCCCTGCATAACCTGCTCAAGGGCCGTTTCGGCATTGCCAACCAGGCCCGGCGCCGGGCCAATGGCTGGCCCGATCGCGCCGCTGTTGCCCGGCGTTACGGGCGCCACAAGACCTTTTCCAGCTGGGCTCCCGGCGTGCTTGAGGACTATCTCGCCGATGGCCTGGTTGCGGACGAAAACGGGGTGCATCTGGCCTGTGATCCGAATTGGGAAGCGGCCAATTATGAGGCCCAGGGCCATGATTGTCTGCGCGCGGCACGGATAGTTGGCGACCGCGCCCATGTACTCAAGGCCCCTCGCGGTTCGACTGTCGTCAATCAGGCGGGGTTGCGGCGTCGCGGCGTCAGCATCGAGCGAATTGACGCGGTCAGCCATTTGGCGCCGATGGAAGCACCGGACCGTGTTTGCGCCTGGATCGCGGGCATTGCGCAACGCGCATTGCGTTGAGGCGGCTGCGTCAGGAGCCGGTGATTGTGGGAGCCGTCGGATCCGGCTTTCCACACCGCTCTTTGCGACCCGCTCGCAACTGCCTTGCCTGGCGGGCCCATCCGGCCACAATCACTGAAATAACGCCGCCATTTGCCCTTGCCCCAGAGGCCGGTGCGATCTAGCTTCCGCGCCAAATCGGGCAGGGGGCTGTTGCGGTGTTTTGATTCGTCCTGTGGCGTCTCACAACGAGCACCCCGGCGGATACCGGCCCGGTATCGGACGCAATCTGGCGAGGCCCGGCAATGGACGCGTTGCTTCTCGATTACCTGCCTATCTTGATTTTCTTCGGCATTGCGGCGGCACTGGGTGTCGGCTTCATGGCCGCGGCCTTTGTGATCGCGCCCTCGAATCCCGATCCGGAAAAAGTCTCCACTTACGAATGCGGCTTTGAAGCCTTTGACGATGCGCGGATGAAATTCGACATCCGCTTCTACCTCGTCGCCATCCTGTTCATCATTTTCGACCTGGAAGTGGCCTTCCTCTTCCCGTGGGCGGTAACGCTGCGCGAGAGCCTGGGGGCGTTTGAATTCTGGTCGATGATGGTCTTTCTCACCGTGCTCACGATCGGCTTTATCTACGAGCTGAAAAAGGGCGCGCTGGATTGGGAATGAAGCCATGACATCAGACCTCACACCACCTGCTGGAATGGCCGGCCGCGCTGCGGTTCCCGGATATGATCCGAAGGCACACGATCCCTTCTTCGACGGCGTCTCTGATGCGCTCGCCGACAAGGGTTTCGTCGTTGCCGCCGCCGATGATCTGGTCACCTGGGCGCGCACCGGCTCCTTGATGTGGATGACCTTCGGTCTGGCCTGTTGCGCCGTGGAAATGATGCAGGCGTCGATGCCGCGCTATGATGTCGAGCGTTTCGGCTTCGCGCCGCGCGCCAGCCCGCGCCAGTCGGACGTGATGATCGTTGCCGGCACCTTGACCAACAAGATGGCGCCCGCCTTGCGCAAGGTCTACGACCAGATGCCCGAGCCGCGCTATGTCATCTCGATGGGGTCCTGCGCCAATGGCGGCGGGTATTACCACTATTCCTACGCCGTCGTGCGCGGCTGTGACCGCATCGTGCCGGTTGACATCTATGTGCCCGGTTGCCCGCCCACCGCTGAAGCCCTCGTGTACGGAATTCTGCAATTGCAGAAGAAGATCCGCCGCGAAGGCTCGATCGAGCGCTAGGAGAGGACGAGATGAGCGAAGCCCTCACGACGCTAGGCGAGCATATCGCAGCGGCCCAGGATTCAGCCGTCAAGAGCTGGGATATCAGCTTTGGCGATCTGACGATCCATATCCATCGCGACCGCATCACCGATGTGCTGCGCTATCTGCGCGATGATCCGGCCTGCCGTTTCACGACGCTGATCGATCTGTGCGGCGTGGATTATCCGCAGCGCAGCGATCGCTTCGATGTCGTCTATCACCTGCTCTCCATGCATCAGAACCAGCGCATCCGCGTCAAGCTGGCGACCGATGCGGAGACCTCGGTCGCCAGTGTGGCCGAGCTCTTCCCGGTTGCCGACTGGTATGAGCGCGAAGCCTTCGACATGTATGGCATCTCCTTCTCCGACCACCCGGATTTGCGCCGCATCCTCACCGATTACGGTTTCGAGGGGCATCCGTTGCGCAAGGATTTTCCGCTCTCCGGCTATGTCGAAGTGCGCTGGGATGACGAGCAGAAGCGCGTCGTCTACGAGCCGGTTGAACTGGTGCAGGCCTATCGCGATTTCGATTTCATGAGCCCGTGGGAGGGTGCCAAATACATCCTTCCCGGCGACGAGAAGGCCCAAGATGGCCGGAAGGGGGGCTAGGTCATGGCTGACGACGCTATCAATACCGCCCCACGCAATTTCACGATCAATTTCGGCCCGCAACACCCGGCCGCGCACGGCGTGCTGCGCCTGGTGCTCGAGCTCGATGGCGAAGTCGTCGAGCGGGTCGATCCGCATATCGGCCTCTTGCATCGCGGCACCGAGAAACTGCTGGAACACAAGACCTATCTCCAGGGTATCGGCTATTTCGACCGGCTCGACTATGTCGCGCCGATGAATCAGGAACATGCGTTTTGCATGGCCGCCGAGAAGCTGGCTGGCATCACCGTGCCCAAGCGCGGCGAATATGTCCGCGTTTTGTATTGCGAGATCGGCCGCGTTCTCAATCATCTGCTCAACGTCACCACGCAGGCGATGGATGTCGGCGCGCTGACCCCGCCGCTCTGGGGTTTCGAAGAGCGTGAAAAGCTCATGATCTTCTATGAGCGCGCTTCGGGCAGCCGCATGCACGCGCATTATTTCCGCCCCGGCGGCGTGCATCAGGACCTGCCGCCGCAGCTGATCAGTGATATTCGCGCCTGGTGCCACCAATTCCCGGAAAAGCTCGACGATATCGACACATTGTTGACCGAGAACCGGATTTTCAAACAGCGCAATGTCGATATCGGCGTTGTCACCAAGGAAGACGTGCTCGCCTGGGGTTTCTCCGGCGTCATGGTGCGCGCGTCCGGCCTGGCCTGGGATCTGCGCCGCTCACAGCCTTATTCGGTCTATGACGAGCTCGATTTCCGCGTGCCGGTTGGCAAGAATGGCGATTGTTATGATCGCTATCTGTGCCGCATGGAAGAAATGCGCGAGAGCGTGAAGATCATGCTGCAATGTTGTGACTGGCTGGAAAAACCGGAGAACCAGGGCGAAGTCCTGGCGACCGACAGCAAGTTCTCGCCGCCGCGCCGCGCCGAGATGAAGCGCTCGATGGAAGCGCTGATCCAGCACTTCAAGCTCTATACCGAAGGCGTCAAGGTGGAAGCGGGCGAATGCTATGTCGCCGTCGAGGCGCCGAAGGGCGAATTTGGCGTCTATCTCGTCTCCGATGGCTCCAACAAGCCCTACCGCGTCAAGATCCGCGCGCCGGGCTTTGCCCATCTCGCGGCGATGGATTTCATGAATAGGGGCCATATGCTGGCCGATGTCTCGGCGATCATCGGATCGCTCGACGTGGTGTTCGGGGAGATCGACCGATGAGCGTACGCCGCCTCGCGAAACAACAGCCGGACAGCTTCACCTTCAACGCGAAGAGTGAGGCGGAAATTGCGTTCTGGCTTGGGAAATATCCCGAAGACCGCAAGGCTTCGGCCGTTATTCCCCTGCTCTGGATCGCCCAGAAGCAGGAGGGCTGGGTGTCTGAACCGGCCCTGCGCCTTGTCGCGGACCGGCTGGAAATGCCCTATATCCGAGTCTACGAAGTCGTCACCTTCTACACCATGTATAATCTGGCCCCGGTCGGGACAAACCTGATCCAGGTCTGCGGCACGACACCGTGCATGCTGCGTGGCTCTCAGGATCTGATCGACGTCTGCAAGAAACGCATTGGCGAGGCCGGCGAGATTTCCGGCGACGGCAAGTTCACCTGGGTTGAAGTGGAATGCATGGGCGCCTGCGCCAATGGCCCGATGTTCCAGCTCGCCAATGAAGACGGCGATCATTACGTGGAAGACCTCGACGCCGCCAAGCTGGAGCAGATCCTCGACGATCTCGCCGCCGGCAAAGCGATCAAATACGGCCCGCAATCGGACCGCGTCTCCTCCGAGCCGCACGGCACCAAAGTGCTGACCGATCCGAGCCTTTATGACGGTTCGCGCGCCAAGACGATCAAATTGCCCAATACCGGAAAAGCGGAGGCCAAATCATGACGGCGCTTCTCCAGGACAAGGACCGGATCTTCACCAATCTGTTCGGACACCATGATGCCGGCCTTGAAGGCGCAAAGCAGCGCGGCTGCTGGAATGGCACCAAGGAAATCCTTGAGCAGGGCGGCGGCTGGATCATCGACAATATGAAGGCCTCGGGCCTGCGCGGCCGTGGCGGCGCCGGTTTCCCGACCGGTCTGAAATGGTCCTTCATGCCGAAGGAAGTGGGCGCGCGCCCGCATTATCTCGTCGTCAATGCTGACGAATCCGAGCCGGGCACCTGCAAGGACCGCGAGATCATGCGCCATGATCCGCACCTCCTGATCGAAGGCTGTCTGATCGCCTCCTTCGCGATGCAGGCGCATGCCTGTTACATTTACCTGCGCGGTGAATACGTCACCGAGCGCCTGGCGCTCGAAAAGGCGGTCAAGGAGGCCTATGAGGCCAAGCTGATCGGCGACAAGAATATCCATGGCTGGCCCTTCCACGTCTATATCCATCACGGCGCCGGCGCCTATATCTGCGGCGAAGAGACGGCATTGCTGGAAAGCCTGGAAGGCAAAAAAGGCCAGCCGCGCATGAAGCCGCCATTCCCGGCCAATGCGGGCCTGTATGGCTGCCCGACCACGGTCAATAATGTCGAATCCATCGCGGTTTCCGGCACCATCCTGCGCCGCGGCGCTGAATGGTTTGCCTCATTCGGCCGCGAGCGCAATGTCGGCACCAAGATCTTCTCGATCTCCGGCCATGTGAACAAGCCGTGCAATGTCGAAGAAGCGATGTCGATCCCGATGCGGACCCTGATCGAGACCCATGCCGGCGGTGTTCGCGGCGGCTGGGACAATCTCAAGGCCGTCATCCCGGGTGGCTCGTCGGTCTCATTGCTGCCGAAACATATCTGCGACGACGTGCTGATGGATTTCGACGCGCTCCAGGCCCACAAGTCCGGCCTGGGCACTGCCGCCGTCATCGTGATGGACATGTCGACCGACGTGGTGAAGGCCATCGCGCGGATCTCGTATTTCTATCGCCATGAAAGCTGCGGCCAGTGTACGCCATGCCGCGAAGGCACTGGCTGGATGTGGCGCGTGCTGGAACGCATGTCGCGCGGCGAGAGCGAGATCTCCGAGATCGACATGCTGCTCGACGTGGCTGGCCAGGTCGAAGGCCACACGATCTGCGCCCTCGGCGATGCGGCCGCCTGGCCCGTCCAGGGCCTGATCCGGCATTTCCGTCCGGAAATCGAGTCCCGCATCAATAATTATCGCGCCGGCAAGCCGGTCTTCGTGTCTCAAGTGGCAGCGGAATAGGGCATCATCCAATGAGCGAAGATCTCCGCAAGATCATTATTGACGGCCAGGAAATCGAGGTTCCGACTTCCTATACGCTGTTGCAGGCCGCCGAGACTGCCGGGCGCGAAATTCCGCGTTTCTGCTATCACGAGCGCCTGTCGGTCGCCGGCAATTGCCGCATGTGTCTGGTCGAGCTGGTGGGGGCACCCAAACCGGCTGCGTCCTGCGCCATGCAGGTCAAGGATATGCGCGGCGGGCCGAATGGTGAGCCGCCGGCGATGAATACGCTGTCGCCGATGGTCAAGAAGGCGCGCGAAGGGGTGATGGAGTTCCTGCTCATCAATCACCCGCTCGATTGCCCGATCTGCGACCAGGGCGGCGAATGCGATCTGCAGGACCAGTCGATTGCCTATGGCCGCACGGGTTCGCGCTTTCCTGAAAACAAGCGCGCCGTCGAAGACAAATATATGGGTCCGATCGTTGCGACGGAGATGACGCGCTGCATCCAGTGCACGCGCTGCGTCCGTTTCGTCACCGAGATCGCCGGCGTGCCGGAGATCGGCATGATTGGCCGCGGCGAAGATGCCGAGATCACGACCTATCTGGAAAAAGCCATCACTTCGGAACTCTCCGGCAATGTGATCGACCTTTGCCCGGTTGGCGCGCTGACCTCGAAACCCTACGCCTTCAATGCCCGTCCGTGGGAACTGGAAAAGACCGAGACTATCGATGTGATGGATGCGGTCGGCTCGAACATTCGCGTCGATGCGCGCGGTCCTGCCGTGCTGCGCATCCTGCCGCGCGTTCATGAGGGCGTGAATGAGGAATGGATTTCCGACAAGACGCGCTACGCCTGGGAAGGTCTGGGCCGTCAGCGCCTCGACAAGCCTTACGTCCGCGAGGCCGGCAAGCTGCGCGCGATTGACTGGCCCGAAGCGCTGAAAATCGCTGCCGGCAAACTCTCCGGCGACGCCTCGAAGATCGGCGCCATTGCCGGTGATCTGTGCCCGGTCGAGGAAATGAAGGCCGCCAAGGATTTGTTCGATGCGCTTGGCATCGTCTCCTATGATTGCCGCCAGGATGGATCGAAGCTGAATTCCGGCAATCGCCAGGATTATCTCTTCAATACGACTATCGCCGGCATCGAAGACGCCGACGCGATCCTGGTCATCGGTGCCAATCCGCGCACCGAAGCGACGATGATCAATGCCCGCATCCGCAAGACCTGGCTCAATAATGACACCCAGGTCGGCCTGATCGGCGCACCGGTTGATCTGACCTATCCCTATGAGCATGTCGGCACGTCCGCCAAGGATCTGGCCGGCCTGAAGAAGAAACGTTCCGGCTTCATCAAGACGCTGAAAGATGCCAAGCGTCCGATGATCATTCTCGGCTCTGCCGCCCTGGCCGGCGCAGACGGGGCGCAAGTCCTGCGCGCTGCCGGTGAACTTGCCGCCGCGGTCGGTGCAGTCAGCGCCGACTGGAATGGTTTCAACGTGCTGCACACGGCCGCCAGCCGCGTCGGCGGTCTCGATCTCGGCTTCGTGCCGGGTGAGGGCGGTCATGATGTTGCCGGCCTGCAATCGGCGAAGATGGATACCATCGTGCTGATGGGCGCCGACGAGCTCGACATGGCCAGCTTCGGCGATGCCTTCGTGATCTATATCGGCAGCCATGGCGATGCCGGCGCCCACCGCGCCGATCTCATCCTGCCCGGCGCCGCCTGGACCGAACAGGACGGGATTTTCGTCAATACCGAGGGCCGGGTTCAGCTCGCCTCGCGCGCCGTCTTCCCGAAAGGCGATGCGAAGGAAAACTGGGCGATTTTCCGCGCCCTGTCCGAGCATCTCTCCAAGACCTTGCCGTATGACAATCTGGCGCAACTACGCCGCAAGCTGTTCGCTAGCCATGCCGTCTTCGCCGGGATTGATTATGCCCCCGGTTGCGATGATGCCGCCGAATTCGACGTCGCCAAGATCGGCGCTGCCGGTGATGTCGCCGCAGATGATTTCGGTGTCGCGGTGACGAATTTCTACTTTACCAACCCGATCGTGCGGGCCTCGAAGACGCTGGCGGAATGCTCCGCCATCGCCGCCGGGCCAGCCCAAGCTGCGGCGGAGTAAGCGATGAGCGATTTCATCACCCAATTCGGCGTCTGGGGCGGGCTGGGCATGGCCGTGCTGCAGATCCTCGGCTTCACCATTGTGTTGCTGATTGCGCTGGCCTTCCTGCTGCTGATGGATCGCAAGGTCTGGGCGGCAGTGCAGATGCGCAAGGGCCCCAATGTGGTCGGCGCTTTCGGTCTGCTGCAGTCTTTCGCGGATTTCTTCAAATTCGTGTTCAAGGAAATCGTCATTCCGGCCGGCGTTGATCGTCCGCTCTATATTCTCGCACCCTTGCTGACCCTGGTCCTGGCCTTCGCCACCTGGGCCGTGGTGCCGGTGGCACCGGGCTGGGTGATCGCCGACCTCAATGTTGGCCTGCTCTACCTGTTCGCGATGTCCTCGCTGGGTGTTTACGGCATCATCATTGGCGGCTGGGCCTCCAACTCGAAATTCCCATTCCTGGCGGCGCTGCGTTCGGCGGCCCAGATGGTCTCCTATGAAGTCTCGATCGGCTTCGTCATCGTCACCGTGCTGCTGTTTGCCGGTTCGATGAATCTCTCCGTTATCGTCGAGGCCCAGTCGGGCGGCTTCTGGAACTGGAATGTGCTCGCTGGCCGGGCCCTGTTTGAAGATGGCTGGCCGATGTTCCTGGTGATGATCCCGATGACGGTGATCTTCTTCATCTCCGCTCTGGCCGAGACCAACCGTCCGCCGTTTGATCTGGCCGAAGCCGAGTCCGAACTCGTCGCCGGCTATCAGACCGAATATTCCTCGACGCCCTATCTGCTGTTCATGATCGGCGAATATCTCAACATCGTCCTGATGTGTGCGATGACGACGATCCTGTTCTTCGGCGGCTGGAATCCACCGATCGAGCTGGACACGACGGCCTGGCCGTACCTGGTCTCGCATTTGTGGTTCTTCTTCTGGTTTGCGATCAAGGTGGTCTTCTTCTTCTTCATGTTTGCCATGGTGAAGGCGCTGACGCCGCGTTACCGCTATGACCAGCTGATGCGTCTGGGCTGGAAGATCTTCCTGCCGACCTCGCTGGCCGCGGTCGCACTGGTCGGCGCCTACATCGTCTTCGGGGCACAGGGATAATCGTCATGGGACGTATTGAACAAACCATTCGCGGTGCCTTGCTGATGGACTTCTGGTCCGCCTTCGGGCTGGGCATGAAGTATTTCTTCGCCAAGAAAGCGACGCTGAACTACCCCTTCGAAAAGGGCCCGCTGAGCCCGCGCTTCCGTGGTCAGCATGCGCTGCGCCGCTATGCCAATGGCGAAGAGCGCTGCATCGCCTGCAAGCTGTGCGAGGCGATCTGCCCGGCCCAGGCCATCACTATCGAAGCGGAACCCCGCGAGGACGGCTCACGCCGCACCACGCGCTATGACATCGACATGACCAAGTGCATCTATTGCGGTTATTGCCAGGAAGCCTGCCCGGTCGACGCCATCGTCGAAGGGCCGAATTTCGAATTTGCCGCCGAGACGCGCGAAGAATTGTATTACGACAAGGCAAAACTGCTCGAGAACGGCGATCGCTGGGAACGGGAAATTGCCAGGAATCTGGAACTCGACGCGCCGTATCGCTGATACGGCCGTTATCTGAGACGCAAGAGAACGGAAGAGGGCATCATGCTCGCAACACTGGCCTTCTGGGCCTTTTCCGGAGTGCTGATAGCGTCGGCCTTCATGGTCGTCATCGCGCGCAATCCGGTCAGGTCGGTTTTGTTCCTGATCCTCGCCTTCTTCTCGGCGGCGGGCCTGTTTGTCCTGCTTGGCGCGGAATTCCTCGCCATGCTGCTGATCGTTGTCTATGTCGGCGCGGTCGCGGTGCTTTTCCTGTTCGTGGTGATGATGCTCGACGTCAATTTCACCGAGCTGAAACAGGGCTTTCTGAGCTATCTCCCGCTCGGCGCCATTGTCGCGCTGATCCTCGCGGGCGAGCTGGTGATGATCGCGATGACCTGGCAGAGCTCGCCGCAAGCCGAGGCGCTGCGCGCCGCCGCGACGCCGGAAGGGATGTCCAATCTCGAGGCGCTCGGTCTCATTCTCTACAATGATTACATCTACTTCTTCCAGACATCCGGTCTGGTTCTGCTGGTCGCCATGATCGGCGCCATCGTGCTGACCTTGCGTCACAAGTCCGGCGTCAGGCGCCAGAGCGTGACGGCCCAGGTCGGCCGCCGCCGCGAAGACGCCGTCGAGATGCTCGACATCAAACCAGGACAGGGGATTGGCGAATGATCGATATCGGTCTGGGACATTATCTCGCCGTTGCGGCGATCCTGTTCACGATTGGCGTGTTCGGGATTTTCGTGAACCGCAAGAACGTCATCATCCTGTTGATGTCGGTCGAGCTGATCCTGCTCTCGGTGAATATCAATCTGGTGGCGTTTTCCAGCTTCCTCGGCGATCTCGCCGGACAGGTCTTTGCCCTGTTCGTGCTGACCGTCGCCGCCGCCGAGGCCGCCGTCGGTCTCGCCATTCTCGTCGTATACTACCGCAACCGGGGCGATATCTCGGTTGAGGGCGCCAATCTGATGAAGGGCTAAGGGGATTATGGCAGTTCTCATCGTCTTCGGTCCGCTGTTTGCCGCTGCCTTCGCAGGCCTGTTCGGCAATTTCATCGGTCACCGCGTCGCCCAGATCGTCACCACCGGCTTTGTCGTGGTGTCGGCCCTGTTGTCGATCCTCAATTTCTTTGACGTCGCCTATGGCGGCAATAGCCAGACCATTCACCTGGCGACCTGGATGTCGGTCGGCACCTTCGATGTCAGCTGGGCGATCAAGCTCGACACGCTGTCATCGGTGATGCTGGTTGTGGTCACCAGCGTTGCCTCGCTGGTCCATATCTATTCCTGGGGCTATATGGCGAACGACCCGCACCGGTCGCGCTTCTTCGCCTATCTTTCGCTGTTTACCTTCGCCATGCTGTCCCTGGTGACGGCCGACAATTTCCTCCAGCTCTTCTTCGGCTGGGAAGGCGTGGGCCTGGCCTCCTATCTGCTGATCGGCTTCTGGTACAAGAAGAAGTCCGCCAATGACGCGGCCATCAAGGCCTTCGTCACCAACCGGGTCGGCGATTTCGGCTTTGCCATCGGCATTATGGCGATCTTCCTGGTGTTCGGTTCGGTCAGCTTCAATGATGTCTTCGCGGCTGCCGGCGACCATACCGCGACGACGCTCGCCTTTGCCGGCATGGATATCCCGGCGATCGAACTGATTGCCATCCTGCTGTTTGTCGGCGCGATGGGTAAATCGGCGCAATTCTTCCTGCATGTCTGGCTGCCCGATGCGATGGAGGGACCGACCCCGGTCTCCGCCCTGATCCACGCTGCCACCATGGTGACCGCCGGGGTCTTCCTGGTCTGCCGCGCTTTCCCGATTTTCGAACTGGCGCCCCATGCCTCCGCCTTCATCACCGTGATCGGGGCGTTGACCGCCTTCTTCGCAGCGACCGTCGGTCTGGCCCAGAACGACATCAAGCGCGTCATCGCCTATTCCACCTGTTCGCAGCTGGGCTATATGTTCTTCGCCGCCGGGCTTGGCCTGTACGGCGCCGCCATGTTCCACCTGTTCACGCACGCCTTCTTCAAGGCCTTGCTCTTCCTCGGATCCGGTTCGGTCATCCATGGGCTGCATGATGAGCAGGACATGCGAAAAATGGGCGGGCTCACCAAGATGATGCCCGCGACCTGGATCATGATGCTGATCGGCACGATTGCCCTGACCGGCGTCGGTCTGCCCTTCGCGGCGCTTGGTATCGGCGTCCTGCCTGATCTCGGCTTTGCCGGCTTCTTCTCCAAGGATGCGATCATCGAAGGCGCCTATATGGCCGGCCAGCAAGGTATTGCCTTCGGCAATCTGGCTTTCTGGGTCGGTGTCATCGCGGCACTTCTGACCAGCTTCTACTCCTGGCGCCTGATCTTCATGACCTTCAACGGGACCTTCCGGGGTGACAAGCACACCTTCGACCACGCCCATGATCCGCCATGGTCGATGATGGGCGCGCTCGTCGTGCTCGCCATCGGTGCGATCTTCGCCGGTGGTCTGATGAAGAATGATTTCATCGGCGGCAATTCGGCGCATTTCTGGAATGAAAGCCTGCCCGGCGCGGTCCACGGACCGGCTGTCGCGGGCGGTGATGCCGATGCTCATGGGGATGTAGTGGCTCATGGCGAGCCTGCAGCACACGAACAGCCGGCCAACACCCATGCTGCGGCAGACGAGGGCGAGGCTCACGCGACTGGCGAACATCCGCCCGTCTGGGTCATCCTGGCGCCGTTTGTCGTCACCCTGATCGGCTTCCTGGCTGCGATATACGCCTATCTGATCAATGTCGGGATGGGCGCCCGGATTGCCGCGCGTGGCGGTCCGATCCACTCGCTCCTCTACAATAAATGGTATGTCGACGAGATTTACCATTTCATTTTCGTGAGAGGTGCCAAGGGCTTGGGCGATGTGTTCTGGAAGTTCTTCGATGTGCGCATCATTGACGGCTTCGGCCCGAACGGCGTCGCCGGCATGACGTTTGCCGCCGCCAAACGCATCGCGAAGGCCCAGTCAGGCTTTGTCTATCACTACGCATTCGTGATGCTGATCGGTGTTCTGGGGCTGACCCTCTGGATTCTCGCCGGCGCAGGAGGCCAATAGCATGTTTTCCGAGCTCGATGCCTTCCTGTCGATCCTGACCTTCACACCAGCTATTGGTGCTGTAATCATTGCCGTTTTCCGGTTCGCCTCGCGTCCTGAAGACCAGGGCCTGATCGACAAGAATTCGCGCGTGGTGGCCCTCGGCGCGACCCTCGTCACCCTGTTGTTTGCCGGCTTGATGCTGCTCGAATTCGATCCGGCTGTTTCCGGCTTCCAATTCGTGCATGAGGTTGTCTGGCTTGAACAAATTGGCATGGGCTACCGCATGGGCGTCGATGGCATTTCGGTGCTCTTCGTCGTCCTGACGGCCTTCCTGATGCCGATCTGTATCCTGGCATCAGGCGCGATCGAAAAGCGCGTCGCCGATTACATGATCGCTTTCCTGCTGCTGGAAACCCTGATCCTGGGCGTCTTCACTGCGCTCGATCTTGTTGTTTTCTATGTGTTATTCGAAGGCGGCCTGATCCCGATGTTCCTGATCATCGGGGTGTGGGGCGGTCAGAACCGCGTCTATGCCGCGTTCAAATTCTTCCTCTATACCCTGCTGGGCTCCGTGCTCATGCTGGTGGCGATGATCTATATGTTCCTGCAAGCGGGAACGACCGACATCACCGTCCTGCTCGACACCGCCTTCACACCGCAGGCCCAGACCTGGCTCTGGCTCGCCTTCTTCGCCTCCTTCGCGGTGAAGATGCCGATGTGGCCGGTTCATACCTGGTTGCCCGATGCCCACGTCCAGGCACCGACAGCCGGTTCGGTCATCCTGGCCGGTGTGCTCCTGAAAATGGGCGGTTACGGCTTCCTGCGCTTCTCGCTGCCGATGTTCCCGGATGCCAGCGCCTATTTCGCGCCCATGGTCTTCGTGCTCTCGCTGATCGCCATCATCTATACCTCCCTGGTCGCGTTCCGGCAGACCGACATCAAGAAGCTGATCGCCTATTCTTCGGTCGCGCATATGGGTTTTGTGACGCTGGGCCTGTTCTCGATGAATATGCTCGGGGTGCAGGGCGCCATCTTCCAGATGATCTCCCACGGCTTTATCTCCTCGGCGCTCTTCTTGTGCGTCGGTGTGATCTATGACCGCATGCACACGCGCGAAATCGCTTTTTATGGCGGGGTCGTGCACAAGATGCCGGTCTATGCGGCGATCTTCGGCCTGTTTGCCATGGCCAATGTCGGGCTGCCGGGCACATCCGGATTCATCGGCGAAATCATGACGATGATCGGTGGCTACCAGGTCGCCTGGTGGGTCGGTGCCGGCGCAGCTGTCGGGATTATCCTGTCGGCGGTCTATATGCTGACCGTCTATCGCGATGTTGTGTTCGGCGAGATCACCAATCCAAAGCTCAACACGCTGACCGATCTCAACCGCACGGAATGGATCATCTTCGTGCCGTTGATCATCATGACGCTTTTGCTCGGTGTTTCCTCCACCCTGGTGACCGATATCACGGCCGCTTCGGTCGAGGCGCTGATCTCCAATTATGATGCGGCACTCGCCGCACCGGCTCAGTAAGAGGCCTGACATGACCGCGGATATGCTCTCCCACGACCTGTCGCTCCTGACACCGGAACTGATGCTGGCTGGCGGCGCCATGGCGCTGTTGATGCTCGGGGTTTTCCTCAAAGGGGCGGGCACACCGCGCCTTGTCCATCTGCTGACAATCGGGCTTCTGGTCGCCGCCGGTTTTGCCGCGCTTTTCCTGACTGGCGATGATGGCCAGGCCTTTGGCGGCGCCTTCGTGCTCGACTCGCTGGCGAAATATTCCAAGGTCGCGATTACGCTGGCCGCAGCTGTCGCCCTGCTTCTGGCATTGCCCTATCTGGAGTCAGAGAAGCTCTCCAAGATCGAATTTCCGGTTCTGGTCGCGCTGGCCGTCACCGGCATGGTGATGATGGTTTCGGCCAATGACCTGATCTCGATGTATATGGCCGTCGAGCTGCAATCACTGGCGCTCTACGTATTGGCGGCGTTCAATCGCGACAGCCTGCGCGCCTCCGAAGCCGGCCTCAAATATTTCGTCCTCGGTGCACTGTCCTCCGGCCTGCTGCTGTATGGTGCCTCGCTGGTCTATGGCTTCAGCGGGTCAACCGGTTTCAACGAGATCGCCATCGCCGTCGCCGGTGAGCCGTCCATCGGCCTGATCTTCGGCCTGGTCTTCGTGATTTGTGGTCTCGCCTTCAAGGTTTCCGCTGCGCCCTTCCACATGTGGACGCCGGACGTTTATGAGGGCGCTCCCACGCCGGTCACCGCCCTGTTTGCCTCGGCGCCGAAAATGGCGGCCATCGTGCTGCTGGCGCGCGTTCTGCTGGAGCCCTTCGGGGGCATGATTGACCAGTGGCGCGATGTCGTCTGGATCATCGCCGTCCTGTCGATGGGGGTCGGTGCCTTTGGCGCGCTGACGCAGCAAAACTTCAAACGCCTGATGGCCTATTCCTCGATTGGCAATATCGGTTACGCCCTCGTCGCGATCGCCGCTGCCAGCCAGACCGGTATCTGGGCGCTGCTGGTTTTCATGTCGCTCTACATGATCTCCGTGGTCGGCACGTTCGGCGCAATGCTGTCGATGCGGACCCGCGAGGGCATGGTCGAGCAGATCTCTGACCTGGCCGGGCTGGCGCAAACCAATCCGGGCCTGGGCTGGTCCCTGACCGCGCTGATGTTCTCGATTGGCGGTCTGCCCTTCTTTGTCGGCTTCTTTGGCAAATTCTTCGTCGTCTTCTCGGCCGTCCAGTCGGACCTTCTCATCCTCGCGGTTCTGGCGGTCCTCTTCAGCGTCGTCAGCGCGGCCTATTATCTGCGCATTATCAAGGTGATGTGGTTTGATGCGCCGGAAGTGAATTTCGTACAGCCGGCGATGAGCATCTACTGGGTCACCCGCGTGGCGGGTTGGTCGACCTTGCTGCTGCTGCCGGCCCTCGGCTGGATGGTCTACCGGGCCTTCAGTGTTGGCCTGGACGTGCTCTAGACATTGACCGCACCTGCGCCCCGGATCGAATGGCTCGAACAGACCGGGTCGACCAATGCAGAGGCTCGCGAGCGCGCCATGGCGGGCGAGCGCGGCCCGGTCTGGATAGCGGCGCAGCGCCAGACAGCCGGCCGTGGCCGGCGCGGCCGCGACTGGCACAGTCTCGACGGTAATCTGTTCGCCAGCGGCCTCTATGTGTTCGACCGTCCGCCGGGGCAGGCGGCGCAATTATCCTTCATTGCCGCGCTCGCGGTCGCCGCGGTCTGCGACGCGGCGCTGGGCGATGCCGGACGGACGCGGCTGAAATGGCCCAATGATGTGCTGGTCGATGGCCGCAAGGTCGCCGGCATCCTGCTCGAATCCGGCGCGGCGCCCGGCGGCGGGCTGTGGCTTGCCATCGGTGTCGGTATCAATCTCGTCGCGGCACCGGACGACACGGAACGGCCGGCGATCAGCCTGGGACAGGCCGGAGGCCGGCTGGACCGCGAAGCCGCCCTGGCTGTGCTCGCCGAGGCTTTCGACCGCGAGTTCCAGACGTGGATGCGCGCCGGTTTCGGGGGCGTGCGCGATCACTGGCTGGCCCGCGCACACGGGCTCGGTGAACGCTGCCTGGTTCGCCTCGCCAATGAGACGCTTGATGGATCTTTCGGCGATCTCGGGCCGGACGGCGCGCTGCGGCTCGACTTGGCCTCGGGTCAACACAGGTATATCTCCGCAGGCGAAGTGTTTTTCCCGGCGACGGGATAGGAGAGCCAGACATGCTGCTCGTGATCGATTGCGGTAATACCAATATCCTGTTCGGCATTCATGATGGTGAGGACTGGCGAGCACAATGGCGCGCCGGCACCGAGAGCACCCGCACGGCGGATGAGCATGCCGTCTGGCTGTCGCAACTCATGGCGCTGCGCGGCTTCAAATTTTCCGATATCAATGCCTGCGTAATCTCGACCGTGGTGCCGCAAGCCCTGTTCAATCTGCGCAATCTGGCGCGGCGCTATTGCGAATGCGAGCCGGTTATTGTCGGGGAACCGGGTGTCCGCCTGGATATCGAGGTCCGGCTCGACCGCCCGCAGGATGCCGGTGCCGACCGCCTGGTGAATGCGCTCGGCGCCCGCGCCCGCTATTCCGGTGCCCTGATCGTGATCGATAGCGGGACCGCGACGACCTTCGATGTCATCGCCGCCGATGGCGCTTTTGAGGGCGGCATTATTGCGCCCGGCATCAACCTGTCCATGCAGGCCCTGCACGGTGCGGCGGCCAAACTGCCGCGTGTGGCGATTGCCAAGCCGGACCGCGTTATGGGCAAGGATACGGTCAGCGCCATGCAGTCTGGCGTGTTCTGGGGCTATATCGATCTCATCGACGGGCTTGTCGAACGGCTCAGGTGTGAGTATGGCCAACCCATGACGGTGATCGCAACGGGCGGCGTGGTTTCGCTCTTCGACGGCGCGTCCCGGACGATCGAGCATTACGATCCCGATCTCACCATCCGAGGCCTGCTGGAGGTCTGGAAACTCAATGGCGGTGCCAATTGACCGATAGCATGTATTTTCTGCCACTGGGCGGTTCCAACGAAATTGGCATGAACCTCAATCTCTTCGGCTATGGGCCAGAAGAGAATCGCAAATGGATCATCGTCGATTGCGGTGTGACCTTTGGTGATCTTTCGACGCCCGGCGTCGATTTGATCATGCCCGATCCGGAATTCATCGCGGAGCGCCGCGGTGATCTCGTCGGTATGGTGCTGACGCACGCCCATGAAGACCATATGGGCGCTGTGGCGCATCTCTGGCGCAAGCTGCGCTGCCCGATCTGGGCAACACCCTTTACCGCCTGGCTGGTCCGCGACCGGCTGCGCGAGCATGGTCTGCTCGATGCGGTGACCCTGCATGAGGTCGGGCTCGACAGCCGTTTCAATGTCGGCCCGTTCGATTGCCAGATGATCACATTGACCCATTCCATTCCCGAGCCCAATGGCCTGGCGATCCGTACCCCGGCCGGCCTGGTGCTTCACACGGGTGACTGGAAGATTGATCCTGATCCGCTGATCGGCGAAGCCACCGATATCAAGGCCATCACCGCGCTGGGTGAAGAAGGCGTGCTCGCAATGATTTGCGACAGCACGAATGTTTTCTCCGAAGGCGAATCCGGCTCGGAAGCCGATGTCCGCGACGAGCTGATCAAGGTGGTCGGCGAGCACAAGGGCAGGGTGGCGATCGCTGCCTTCGCATCCAATGTCGCGCGTCTGCAATCGGCGATCGAGGCCGCCGAGGCCAATGGCCGCCGTGTCTGTCTGGTCGGCCGCTCCATGCATCGCATGACCGCAGCGGCGAAGGCGGTGGGCATGCTGTCGCACGTCCAGGACTTCGTCAGCGAGGAAGAAGCGGTCACCTATCAGAAAAACCGCATCCTCTATCTGTGCACCGGCAGCCAGGGCGAGGAGCGCGCAGCGCTGTCGCGCATCGCCGCCGGCAATCACCGCAATGTCACCCTGACCAAGGGCGATACCGTGATCTTCTCCAGCCGGGTGATCCCGGGCAATGAAGTCGGGATTTTCGAGCTGCAGAACCAGCTGGCCGAAAAAGGCGTCGAAATTATCACTGAGCGCGACCGGCCGATCCATGTTTCCGGCCATCCATGCCGGGGCGAGCTGGCGCAAATGTATGCCTGGGCCAAGCCGAGCGTGGCCATCCCGGTGCATGGCGAACGTCGCCATTTGCTTGAGCACGCTGCCTATGCGCGCCAGCTGCAAGTGCCGCACTCGGTTTCCGTGCGCAATGGCGACATGGTCGAGATCCGCTCCGACGGCACCGCCTCGATCATTGATGAAGCGCCGGCCCGGCGTCTGCATCTCGACGGCAAATTCCTCACCCCGTCGGATGCGACCTCGATGCGCGAACGCCGCCGCCTGGCGTCAGCCGGCTATATCGTTGTCGCGCTTGCGGTTGATGCCAAGGGGCGTCTGATCTCGGGTCCGGATATCAAGCAGGCCGGCCTCGCCGAGAGCGCCGATTTCTCGATTGATGATTTCCTCGATGCGCTTGAAACCTCGGCGGAAGCGTGTTTCGAAAAACTGCATCCGCGCGTCAAGAAGGACGAGGATCAGGTCGAGGAAGAGATCCGCCGCGCGGTCCGCCGCACGGCCTCGGGCATCTGGGGCAAGAAGCCGATGGTCGATGTCATGGTTTTGGCGGTCTAGGGAGAGCGAAATGAAGGTCGGACGTCTCAATCATGTCGGGGTCGCGGTACCGGATATCGAAGCCGCCAAGCAGACCTATGCCGATCTCTACGGCGCCACCGAAGCGACCGAGACGCGGGATTTCCCGCATCTCGGTGTTCGCGTTGCTTTCGTGAAGCTGGCCAATTCCGAGATTGAATTGCTCGAACCGCTGGGCGCGGAGAGCCCGGTGCACAAATTCCTCGAGCGCAATCCCAGGGGCGGCCAGCACCATCTCTGCTTTGAAGTGGCCGACATCATCGCCGCGCGCGATGATATGCGGGCCAGGGGCGCGACCGTGCTTGGCACCGGCGAGCCCTATGTCGGCGCCCATGGCGTGCCGGTGATCTTCATCCACCCCAAGGATAGCTGCGGCCTGTTGATCGAGTTGATGCAGGAGCCGGCGCGATGATGAAATGGCTCGCCCGCGGCGCGGTGGCTCTGGCCGGCCTGCTATGGCTGTCACGTTTCTTCATCCGCGATGGCGGTGTGGGTATCGTCAATGGCGTTGTGGTCTTCACCCTGATCTGGTGGATCCTGCTTTTCACCATGCTCCCGATCGGTATCACCAGCCAGCAGGAGGAGGGTGATGTCGTGGCCGGCAGCGAGCCGGGCGCACCCGTCCGCCCCAATCTGGCGAAGAAGCTGTGGTGGACGACGGCGATCACGTCCGGGCTCTGGATCGTCTATTTCTTCCTGATGCTCAGCGGCGTGCTGGAACAGCTCATCCCGCATGGCGGACGCTGGTAGCCACAGCTTGGAATGCTGCGGGGGCCGGGGCCGCCGCTTGTAATCCACCGCAGACCCGCTCTAATGATATTCAAGCCCTCCGACACGGATACCGATTCATGCGCTTGTCCCGATTTTTCCTGCCTGTCCTGAAAGAAACCCCTGCGGACGCCGAGATTATCTCGCATCAGCTGATGCTGCGCGCCGGCATGATCCGCCAGCAGAGCGCCGGGATCTACACCTGGTTGCCGCTGGGCTGGAAAGTCCTGCAAAAGATCGAGCAGATCGTGCGCGAGGAACAGAACCGCGCCGGCGCCGTGGAAATGCTGATGCCGACCCTGCAATCGGCCGATCTGTGGCGCGAAAGCGGACGCTATGATGATTACGGCCAGGAGATGCTGCGCATCACCGACCGCAAGAAGCGCGACATGCTCTACGGGCCGACCAATGAGGAGATGATTACCGACATCTTCCGCAGTTATTGCCGCTCCTACAAGGACGTGCCCAAACTGCTCTATCATATCCAGTGGAAATTCCGCGACGAGATCCGGCCGCGTTTCGGTGTCATGCGCGGGCGCGAATTCCTGATGAAGGATACCTATTCCTTCGATACCGACGAGGCTGCGGCCCGCAAATCCTATAACCGCATGTTCATCGCCTATCTCAACACCTTCACGCGCCTGGGCCTGAAGGCTGTGCCGATGCGTGCCGATACCGGCCCGATTGGCGGCGATCTCTCGCATGAATTCATCGTCTTGGCCGAAACCGGCGAGAGCGAGGTTTTCTGCCATGCCGACCTGGTCGAGATGGGCGCGCCCGGCGCGAGCGTTGATTTTGATGGCGATTTGCAGCCCCTGGTCGATCAGCGCACCGCGCTCTATGCCGCGACCGAGGAAATGCACGACCCCGCCGCCTTCGCGGAAGTGCCCAAGGACCGGCAATTATCGGCCCGCGGTATCGAGGTCGGCCATATCTTCAATTTCGGCACCAAATATTCCGAGCCGATGAAGGCCAATCTGACCCATCCCGATGGTCAGGACCGTCCCGTGCATATGGGCTCTTACGGTGTTGGCGTCTCGCGCCTGTTTGGCGCCATCATTGAAGCGCATCACGATGAGAAGGGCTGTATCTGGCCTGACAGCGTGGCGCCGTTTGATGTCGGCATCATCAATATGCGCGCTGGCGACGAGGCCTGCGATACGGCGTCGGACGCGGCCTATGCCAGCCTGGTCGCTGCCGGTCTCGACCCGCTCTATGACGACACCGACAACCGCGCCGGGGCGAAATTCGCCACCGCCGATCTGATTGGCCTGCCTTACCAGCTCGTGATCGGGCCGCGCGGCCTGAAAGAGGGCAAGGTCGAGGTCAAGATCCGCCGCAGCGGCGAAACCCATGAATTGGCAATCGAGGATGCGGTGGCGCGCCTGGCAGCACGAGACTTTGCCCATGGCTGAAGCCCCGCCGATCGATCCGGGCGGCGCGATGCCGTTCAGCCCGTATGAATTCCAGATCGCGACGCGCTATCTGCGCACCAAGCGCAAGAATGGCGGCGTCGCCCTGATCGCCATGATTTCCTTCGCCGGGATCGCGCTGGCGGTGACCGGGCTGATCGCCGTGATGTCGATCATGAATGGTTTCCGCAATGAATTGTTCAGCCAGCTGCTGGGATTCCAGCCGCATGTCTTTGTCGATACACGCGAGATCGAGCCCGGCGGGATCGACGCGCTCGTTGCCGAGATCGAGGCGATGGCCGGCGTCAAGAGCGCCGACCCGGTCGTGCAGGGTCAGGTGATGGCCTCTACCGATCAATACGAGACTTTCCTGCAAGTGCTCTCGATCAGCCCGGAGGATCTGGCCGCGCTGGATGTGGTGAGCAGCGGCGATGATCCGCGCAGCCATACCGGGATCACGCATGGATCGATCGAGGAATTTGGTGCGGGCCGCAATGGTGGCGATGTCATCGTGCTGGGCACCGGGGTCGCGCGGCGGCTGAACGTCAATGTCGGTGATTACGTCACCTTCCTGACGGCGCGCGGTGCTGCGACCTCCTTCGGCGTCGCACCGCGGCGCAAGGCCTATTATGTGGGGGCATTGCTGGCGGCCGGCGTTTCCACGATTGATGACGCGATTGCCTTCATGCCGCTGGAACAGGGCCAGCTCTTCTTCGGGCGCGGTTCCGCTGTCGACATGATCCAGGTCCGGCTCGACGACCCCGAGCTCGCGGCAAGCTTTGTTGACCCGATCGCGGCGATCATCGGCTCCAATGCGGTCGTCTATGATTACACCCGGCTGGATCCGGCCTTTTACAACGCCCTGCAATTTGAACGCTCGGCGATGCGCCTGGTGATGACGATTGTCATCGCGATTGCGGCGCTGAATATCATTTCCGGCCTCGTCATGCTGGTGAAGAACAAGAGCCGCGACATCGCCATCCTGCGCACCATGGGAGCGACCCAGGCCTCGGTCTTGCGGATATTCCTGATCGTTGGCGCCAGTATTGGCATGCTCGGCACGCTGGCCGGGATTATTCTGGGGATTTTGTTCGTGATCAATGTCGGGCCGATCCAGGATTTCATCACCTGGGTCACCGGCGCCCAGGTCTGGGATCCGAGCGTGTATTATCTCTACCGCATTCCCGCCGACCTGGACTGGGGCGAGGTTGCCTTCGTCTCCCTCTTCGGTCTCGCGGTCTCCTTGCTGGTGACGCTGCCGCCGGCCTGGCGCGCGGCCCGGCTCGATCCTGTCGAGGCGCTGCGCTATGAGTGAGCCGGTTCTGGAATTGCGCGATATCGAGCGCACCTATGTCACTGAGGCCGATGAGTTGCACGTCCTGCGCGGCGTCAATCTGGTGATGATGCCCGGCGAAATCGTCGGCCTGGTCGGCCCATCGGGTTCGGGCAAGTCCTCGCTATTGCACGCGGCGGGTCTGCTGGAGCGCCCCGATAGCGGCGAGGTGCTGATCGGCGGCGTTCCGACGCGCGACATGCCGGACCGCCTGCGCACGGCTATGCGCCGCCGCGATGTCGGTTTTGTCTATCAATTCCACCATTTGCTGCCGGAGTTTGATGCGCGGGAGAATATCGTCCTGCCGCAATTGATTGCCGGCGTCTCGCAGCGCCGTGCCGTCGAGCGGGCGGACCAATTGCTGGCCATGCTCGGCCTGACCGGGCGGGCGGCGCATCAGCCGGCCCAGCTTTCCGGTGGCGAACAGCAGCGCGTCGCCATTGCCCGTGCGCTGGCCAATTCACCGCGGGTCTTGCTGGCCGATGAGCCGACCGGAAACCTCGATCCGGCGACCTCCTCGACGGTGTTTGAGGCCTTGCGAAATACGGTGAGAGAGCAGGGCGCCGCGGCCCTGGTGGCGACCCATAATCACGACATCGCCGAGCGCATGGATCGGGTCGTGACCTTCGCCGATGGTCAACTCACCGCCTATACCGGCCCCTGAATTCTCCTCAACGAAACGGATTTTGTTGGTGTTCCGCTTGACGGTCTGCGTTTTTCGTGAAAAGAACAAACCATGAACACGCAAACGGAGGGGTTCAAGATGCGTCGTATGGTTCAGGATATCTCGGCGGCCACCGCCATTCTCGGCTTCACCTGGATGATCACCATGTGGGGATCGGTTCTCGGCTCGGTCTGATCGCGTTAGACTTCAAGATTCGGCGCGCGGGGTGCGCGCCGGTATCTGATCGGGTTGACGGGAGAGGCGGCGATGAGCACGAAACAGGCCTTTGTGCATTTGCGCGTTCGCTCACCCTATTCCTTGCTCGAGGGCGCGATCCGGATTCCCAAACTGGTCGAGGCTTGCCTCGCCCAGGACATGCCGGCCGTCGCGCTCACCGACACCAATAATCTCTACGGCGCGCTGGAATTTTCAGAATATGTCGCGGGGGCGGGGATCCAGCCGATCATTGGCTGCACGCTCTCGATCCGGCTCGCCGTGCCGCATCCCGGTGAGCGCGCCGCACCTGACGGAACGATCGCGCTTCTGGTCCAGAACGAGGCCGGCTACCAAAATCTGATGGCGCTCTCCAGTGCCGCTTTCCTCGATGTTGACGGCACTGAAGAACCGCATGTTCCACTTGAGCAGGTGCTGGCCCATGCCGAGGGGCTGATCGCCCTGACCGGCGGGCCAGACAGCGCGCTCAACCGGCTGATCGTTTCAGGCCGCAAGCCCGACGCCGCTGCCTTGCTCGACCAGTACCAGGCGGCTTTTGGCGACCGGCTCTATCTTGAGCTCCAGCGTCATGGCCTCGCCGAGGAGCTTGAGGCCGAGAACTGGCTTGTCGAGCAGGCCTATGCGCGCGAGCTGCCCCTGGTCGCCACCAATGAGGCCTATTTCCCGGATGCCTCGATGCACAAGGCGCATGATGCGCTGCTGTGCATCTCGCAGAGTTCCTATGTCTCGGTCACTGACCGGCGCCGGGTGACGCCGCTGCACTATCTCACCAGTCCGGACGAGATGAATGCGCGCTTTGCCGATCTGCCCGAGGCGCTGGCCAACACGATCGAGATTGCGCGCCGCTGCGCCTTCCGCGTTCGCACCCATGCGCCCATCCTGCCGAGCTTTCCAACCGAGGCCGGCCGCGATGAAGGCGAGGAGCTGATCGCCCGGGCGCATGAGGGGCTGACCGCGCGGCTCGCCGCCGGTGCGGCCGCTGCACCGGAAGAGGATTATCGCGCGCGGCTCGATTTCGAACTCAACGTCATCAGGGAAATGGGCTTTCCGGGCTATTTCCTGATCGTTTCGGACTTCATCCAATGGGCCAAGCAGCACGATATTCCGGTCGGTCCGGGCCGGGGCTCCGGGGCCGGTTCGCTGGTCGCCTATTCGCTGACCATTACCGATCTGGACCCTTTGCGCTTTGGTCTCCTGTTTGAACGCTTCCTCAATCCGGAACGGGTCTCCATGCCCGATTTCGATATCGATTTCTGCCAGGAGCGCCGCGGTGAGGTGATCCACTACGTCCAGGAGCGTTACGGCGCTGACCGGGTCGCGCAGATCATCACCTTCGGTACGCTGCAGGCGCGCGCCGTGGTGCGCGATGTCGGGCGGGTGCTGCAAATGCCGCTCGGCATGGTCGACCGGCTGGCCAAGATGGTGCCCGCAAATCCGGCCAATCCTGTGACGCTGGGCCAGGCGCTCGATCTCGAGCCGCGCCTGCGCGAAATGCAGCGCAATGACCCGTCGGTGGCGGCGCTGCTGGAAGTGGCGCTGAAGCTGGAGGGCTTCTTCCGTAACGCCTCGACCCACGCCGCTGGTGTCGTGATTGGCGACCGGCCACTCAATGAGCTGGTGCCGCTCTACCGCGATCCGCGCTCCGATATTCCCGCCACCCAGTTCAATATGAAATGGGTCGAGCCGGCCGGTCTGGTGAAGTTCGATTTCCTCGGCCTGAAAACCCTGACCGTCATCGCCCGGGCGCTGCAATATGTCGAGACGGCCGGCAAGGCCGTGCCCGATCTCGAACAGATCGAGTTCGATGACGGGCCGACATTCGAGCTGCTGGCCTCGGGCCATGCGATCGGTGTGTTCCAGCTGGAATCCACCGGCATGCGCGACACGCTGAAAAAGATGAAACCCGATCTGATCGAGGATCTGATCGCGCTGATCTCGCTCTACCGTCCCGGCCCGATGAAAAATATCGACGTTTATGTCGACCGCAAGTTTGGCCGCGCCGAGGTTGATTGTCTCCACCCCGATCTGGAGGGTGTGCTGCAGGAGACCTATGGCGTCATCATCTACCAGGAACAGGTGATGCAGATCGCCCAGATCCTGTCGGGCTATTCGCTTGGCGAGGCTGACCTGCTGCGCCGGGCCATGGGCAAGAAGAAAAAGGAGGAGATGGACAAGCAGAAAGCCCGTTTCCTCGAAGGCGCTGAAGGGCGTGGGGTCAACCGGGCCAAGGCGGGCTATATCTTTGAGCTGGTGGCGGAGTTCGCCGGTTATGGCTTCAATAAATCGCACGCCGCCGCCTATGCCCTGATCGCCTATCGCACCGCCTACCTGAAAGCCAATTACCCGGTCGAATTCATGGCCGGCCTGATGTCGCTGGACCGGGCCAATACCGACAAGCTGTCGGCCTTCTTCCAGGAAATCCGCCGCATGAAGATCGAGGTGCGGCCGCCGGACGTGAATGCCTCGCATGCCGATTTCACCGTCGAGGAGGGCACGATCCGTTTCGCTCTCGGCGCGATCCGCAATGTCGGCTTTGCGGCTATGGAGCATATCGTCGAAGAGCGGATGGCCAATGGCCCGTTCAAGGATTTGTATGATTTCGCCGAACGGATCGACCCGCGCGATGTGAACAAGCGCACATTCGAAAACCTGGCCCGGGCGGGCGCTTTCGACAGTCTCGATCCGGACCGGGCGCGCGTATTCGGCGCCGCGGAAATCCTTGTCTCGATGGCCCAGCACGCGGCCGAGCAGCGCGAGAGCGCCCAGGCCAGCCTGTTTGGTGGCGGCGATACTGACAGCGCCCTGGAACGTCCCGTCATCCCCGAGCGCGAACCCTGGATCGCGACCCAGCGGCTTGATGGTGAATTGGCGGCGATCGGATTTTACCTGTCGGGTCACCCGCTCGATGATCTGTCCGAACAATTGGCCGGGCGAGGGGTTGTCTTCTTCGCCGACGCGCCGGCGCGCGTGGCCGATGGCGCGACGGCGCTTCGGCTCGCCGGTGTCGTGCGGCGGCGCCAGGAGCGTGTATCCAACAAGAATGGTGAGCGCTTCGCCTGGGTTACCCTGTCGGACCCGACCGGCGAGTTCGAGGTCTTTGTCGCGGCGGACCTGTTGCAGGCCTCGCGTGATTTGCTCGATGCCGGCACCGCCATCCTGGTCAATTGCCGCGTTGATGCCCGCGACGACCAGATCGGCTTCTTCTCCGACCGGATCGATGCGCTCGACATGCAGTTTTCCGCCGACGGTCTGCGGATCCGGCTCGACAGCGCCCAGGCCCTGGCCGGCATCCAGGCGCGGATGGAGCGCGCCGACACCCGTCCCGATGCCCAGCGCCGGGCGGTGGTACAGCTGCTGGTTCCCTTGCGCGATGGCGGTGAGGTGGAGCTGAAACTGGCCGGTCGGCACTGCGCCGACGCGGCCGTGCAGGCGGCCCTGAAAGCCGTTCCCGGCGTCGCCTCGGTCGAAACCGTCTGACCGGTGCGGCTCCCTGCGCCGGGGCGCTGTTGCACCGCTTGCTATTGGCCCGCTTCAAACGTATAAGCCGCGCCATCCCGCACACGGGGCTCGGAAGACGTCAAAATCTTTCGCTCCGGTGCCGTTCGACGTCGAACGGCTCCGCTCCGTGGAGGCCAACCGGAAAAAGGACTTAACGATGGCACTCCCTGATTTCTCCATGCGTCAGCTTCTCGAAGCTGGCTGTCACTTTGGTCACCAGACCCACCGCTGGAACCCGAAGATGAAAGATTTCATCTTTGGCGAACGCTCCAACATCCACATTCTCGATTTGTCGCAAACCGTTCCGCTGCTGCACCAGGCCCTGGTGAAAGTGCGCGATACGGCAGCCAAGGGCGGCCGCGTGCTGTTCGTCGGCACCAAGCGTCAGGCCTCCGAGCCGCTCGCCCTGGCGGCCAAGCGCTGCGCCCAGTATTACGTCAATCACCGCTGGCTTGGCGGTACGCTGACCAATTGGCGCACGATCTCATTCTCCATCGCTCGCCTGCGTGAGCTGGAAAGCATGTTCGACAGCGAAGGCGGCCTCGGCGGTCTGACCAAGAAAGAACAGCTGATGCTGACCCGCGAGCGCGACAAGCTCGAGCGCGCGCTTGGCGGTATCAAGGACATGGGCGGCGTGCCGGACCTGATGTTCGTGATCGATACCAACAAGGAAGGCATTGCCATCCTGGAAGCCAAGAAGCTTGGCATTCCCGTGATCGCCATCCTCGACAGCAATTGCGACCCGGACCTGATCGACATGCCTATCCCGGGCAATGACGATGCCAGCCGCGCGATTTCGCTCTATTGCGACCTGATTGCCGATGCTGTCCTGGACGGCATGACCGACAGCCAGATGGCGATGGGCGTTGATATCGGTGAAGCCGCAGCCCCGGTCGAAATCCTGGTCGAGGAAACGGCCGCTGAACCGGCTGCGCCTGAAGCGGCTCCTGAAGCGGCTGCCGCGACTTCGTCCGACACTGACAAGACCGAAGCGTAAAGCCTCGATCACACCACAAGACTCAGGAGATACCGATGGCTGCGATTACTGCTGCTCTCGTGAAGGAACTGCGCGAGAAGACCGGCGTAGGCATGATGGATTGCAAGAAGGCGCTGACCGAAAATGGTGGCGACCTCGAAGCCTCCATCGATTGGTTGCGCAAGAAAGGCCTGTCCAAGGCTGCCAAGAAAGCTGACCGCATTGCTGCGGAAGGTCTCGTTGCTGTGGCGACCGAAGGTCATACCGGTTCGGTTATCGAGCTCAATTCCGAAACGGATTTCGTGGCGCGCAATGTCGCCTTCCAGAATGCCGCTGGCGAAATTGCCAAGCTGGCCCTGACGGCCGGTGACGAGATCGACGCGATCAAGGCTGCCAAAATGGCGTCCGGCGACAGTGTCGACGACCATCTGACGCATCTGATCGCAACGATCGGCGAGAATATGTCGCTGCGCCGCGCTGCGGTCGTGACGGCCAATCCGGGCGTTGTCGCCAGCTATGTCCACAACGCTGTGGTCGATGGCATGGGCGCGCTCGGCGTGATCGTCGGTCTGAAATCGACCGGTGATGCGGCTGCGTTGAATGATCTCGGTCGCAAGATCGCCATGCACATTGCTGCTGGCGCTCCGGCTGTCGCGCTCTCGGTAGACGTCGATGGCGTCGATGCCGCGATTGTCGACAAGGAACGCGAAGTGTTTGCTGCCCAGGCTCGCCAGTCCGGCAAGCCCGAGAGCATTGTCGAGAAGATGGTCGAAGGCCGGATCCGTAAATTCCTCGAGGAAGTCGTGCTCGTGAAGCAGGCCTTCGTGATGGACCCGGATCGCACGATCGAGAAAGTGGTGGCTGACGCGGCTGCCGAACTCGGCACGTCAATCGAAATCACCGGCTTTATCCGCATGGCCCTCGGTGAGGGTGTGGAGAAACGTCCGGAAGAAGATTTCGCTGCCGAAGTCGCTGCCGTCTCCGGCAAAGCCTGACAATAGCAGAGCGCCGGCGCTTTCAAGCGCCGGCGCTTTGTATATGCTGCGCCCTGTGACCGATTCATCTGCATCCTCGCCCCAGGGCCCCGCCACCGCGCCGCGTTTTCGCCGCGTGCTCCTGAAAGTGTCCGGTGAAGCCCTGATGGGCGCCCGCACCAACGGGATTGATCTTGAAACCGCCAGCCATATCTCGGGGCAGGTCGCTGACGCGGTCGCTGCCGGGGTGCAGGTCTGTCTTGTGATCGGCGGCGGCAATATCTTCCGCGGCCTGTCCGGCGCCGCCAAGGGCATGGATCGTACCGCCGCTGATTATATGGGCATGCTCGCGACCGTGATGAACGCGCTGGCCATGCAGAGCTCGCTCGAGCGCATCGGGGTCCAGACCCGCGTCCAGTCCGCCATTCCGATGACCACAGTCTGCGAGCCCTATATCCGGCGCCGCGCCATGCGTCATATGGAAAAGGGCCGGGTGGTGATTTTCGCTGCCGGTACCGGCAATCCCTATTTCACGACCGATACGGCCGCCGCCCTGCGCGCGGCTGAAATGGGCTGTGACGCCCTGTTCAAGGGCACCCAGGTCGATGGTGTCTACAGCGCCGACCCGAAAACCCATCCCGATGCCGAGCGCTATGACCAGCTGGAATATCTCGATGTGCTGTCGCGCGATCTACGTGTGATGGACGCTTCTGCGGTCTCCCTGATGCGTGAGAACGCCATTCCGATCGTGGTGTTCGATATCCATCAACCCGGCGGCCTGGTGGATGTATTGCACGGACGCGGTGTCTGCACGATTATCGGCAAGGTGCGCTCCGAGAGTGCCGGCAGCGAATAGCAAGATAACCGGCGGCGAGTAGCAAGAAACCCGGCGGCGAATAGCAAGAAACAAAGGGCAGTGCCATGAGCGACGCGACCGATTATGACGAGGACGATCTCAAACGCCGCATGACCGGCGCTGTTGACGCCCTGCGCAAGGAATTTGCCGGTTTGCGGACCGGGCGCGCCAGCGCTGGCCTGCTCGAGCCGATCCGGGTCGAGGCCTATGGCTCGCCAACCCCGCTGACCCAGCTGGCCACAGTCTCGGTGCCGGAATCGCGCATGATTACGGTCTCGGTCTGGGATCGCGCCCTGGCCCCGGCCGTCGACAAGGCGATTCGCAATTCACCGCTCGGGCTCAATCCGATCATGGAAGGCCAGATGTTGCGCATTCCGATCCCGCCGCTCAATGAGGAGCGCCGGGCCGAGATCGCCAAGCTGGCCGGCAATTATGCCGAAAGCGCCCGCGTTGCGGTGCGCAATGTACGCCGTGACGGTATGGACGGGCTCAAGAAGCTCGAAAAGGACGGTGTCCTCTCCGAGGACGAGCAGAAGTCCTTTGCCGAGGATGTCCAGAAGTTGACGGACGATGCGATCAAGCGCATCGATGAGAGCCTGAAGGCCAAGCAAGAAGAGATCATGCAGGTTTGATCGGCCTGCACTGCGGAGCGAGACCATGAGCGAGGACGTCTCTGCGCTCAGTCCGGCGCCCAGGCATGTCGCCATCATCATGGATGGCAATGGCCGCTGGGCGAAGGCACGGGGCCGCCCGCGGGCATTTGGCCATGCACGCGGCGTGGAAGCTGTACGGCGTGTGGTCGAGGCCGCCGGCGAAATGGGCGTGCGCCATCTCACCCTGTTCAGCTTTTCAACGGAAAACTGGAACCGGCCGGCCGATGAGGTCGGGGCGTTGTTCGAACTGATGCGCCGCTATGTCGAGGCCGATCTGGAAACCCTGCGCGGGCGCGGGGTGCGGGTGCGCATTATCGGACGCCGCGACAATCTGAGCGCCGAGCTGAGAGCGATCATCGAGCGCGCTGAAGAGGGCACGCGGCATAACCGCGATTTCCATCTGACCATCGCCTTCAATTATGGTGGCCGCGATGAAATCGTCCGCGCCAGCCGGGAGCTGGCACGGGCGGCGAAGGCGGGCGAGATCGATCCGGAAACCATTGATAGCGACGCGTTTGGCGCCGGCCTCGACACGGCCGACCTGCCCGATGTCGACCTGGTGATCCGGACCAGTGGCGAACAACGCATTTCCAATTTCCTGCTCTGGCAGGCGGCCTATGCCGAGTTGCTTTTCCTTGACGTATTGTGGCCCGATTTCGAGCCCCGACACCTGGCGGCGGCAATCGAGGCCTTCCAGCAGCGCGATCGCCGCTATGGGGGGCTGGATGCCGGCGCGGCGTGATCCTGCCTTTCGCAGGCGAGTATTGTCCGCACTGGTGCTCGGTCCGCTCGCTCTCGGTCTTCTCACCTATGGCGGATTGCCGTTTACCGCCTGGGTCGCTGCCTTTGCGGCCGCGATGGCCTGGGAATGGATCCAGATGTCAGATCGCGATGCACCGCCGGTCGCCTATGCGATTGCGTGCGCCACGGCCTCGGGCACTGTCCTGCTGGCCGGGCAGGTGGGCATTGCCGACGCGGTGTTCTGGGGCGCTGCGGGAACGCTGGCCAGTGCCATCGAACGCTGGCGCCGCGGCTGGTCGGTTGAAGTCGTCGGCGTGCTCTACGTCTCGCTTGCCGCGGCCCTGCTCGCTGCGATGCGCGCCGACCCGGCACACGGTCTGCACGCGGTGATCCTGCTATTCGCGATTGTCTGGGCCGCCGACAGCTTCGCCTATCTGGTCGGCACCTGGCTTGGGGGGCCCAAGCTCCTGCCGCTGGCCAGCCCGAACAAGACGTGGTCGGGCTTTCTGGCCGGCCTGACTGCCGGCCTCGTGGCGGGCCTGGCCGCTGGCGCTGTTTTCGGTCTGGACCGGCTGTCGACCGCGATATTCGCTCTGGTCGTCGCGACCGCATCGGTGGCCGGCGATCTGTCGATGTCGATCTTCAAGCGCAGTTTTGACGTCAAGGATTCCGGGACGCTTATCCCGGGCCATGGCGGTGTCCTGGACCGGGTTGATGCCCTGATGCTCGCGGTCATCGCCGCCGTCATCACGGAACGTGTTCTCCCGCTGGGCTGGGCGTCGACATGATGACGGCGCGGCGCATTTCCGTTCTCGGCGCGACGGGGTCTGTGGGGTTGGCGACGCTGGATCTGATCGAGCGCGCAGAGCCGGGGCGCTTTGAAGTCGTGGCGCTGACCGCGAACCGCAATGCGGCCGCCCTTGCCAAGCTGGCGATCCAGCACAGGGCGCGCTTTGTTGCCATCGGGGATCCGGCCGCTGCACCGGATCTGCGCGAAGCGCTGAGCGGTCATCCGGAGATCGAGATCGGGATTGGCGCTGCCGCGATCGTCGAGGCGGCCAGCCGGCCTGCGGACTGGACCATGGCGGCCATTGTCGGGGCTGCAGGCCTGAAACCCACCCTGGCAGCCTTGCGTCAGGGACGGGCCCTCGCTTTCGCCAACAAGGAGTGCCTGGTATGCGCCGGCGCGCTCTTCATGCGCGAGGCTGCGGCTTGCGGCACGCGCCTCTTGCCAGTGGATTCAGAGCATAATGCCGTCTTCCAGGTGTTTGATTTCGAGCGTCCCGAAGCGATTAGAGCCATCACACTGACCGCGTCCGGCGGTCCGTTTCGCACCTGGTCGCTCGACCGGATGCGCAGCGCCCGGCGTGGAGATGCGCTCGCGCACCCGACCTGGGAAATGGGCGCCAAGATCACGATCGACAGCGCCACCATGATGAATAAGGGGCTCGAGATTATTGAGGCCTGCTGGCTATTTGACCTGCCGCCGGAACGTGTTGATGTCGTGGTGCATCCGCAATCCATTGTCCACGGCATGGTGGAATACGAGGATGGCAGTGTTCTGGCCCAATTAGGGTCACCGGACATGCGCACCCCGATCGCCAGCGCTCTGGCCTGGCCACAGCGCATGCGTGCGCCGGTCGAGCGGCTGCGGCTCAGCGATATTGCACGCCTCGATTTTGAGGCTCCGGATGATGTCCGTTTTCCGGCACTGCGCCTGGCGCGAGCGGTCATCTCGGCGGGCGGTCCGGCACCGGCCGTATTCAACGCCGCCAATGAAATTGCCGTAGCGGCTTTCCTGCAGGGGCAGATCGGCTTCCTTGACATCGCTGCCAGCGTTGAGGAGGTTCTGGACCGAAGCCTTGTCGATGCCGGGATGCCCAAAACAGTCGGCTCATTCGACGATGTTTACGCCATCGACGCGCGGTCGCGAGAACTGGCACGCGACTTGATTGACACCAGTGCAACACTAAGAGCGCGGACACCTTCGATATGAGCCTGATTGGCAGCGGATTTCTGACCATATTCTCCTTCGTCTTCCTGATCTCCATCGTCGTGGTGATTCATGAACTCGGGCATTATTGGGCCGGCCGGGTCTGCGGTGTGCATGCCGAAGCCTTTTCTATGGGTTTTGGCCCGACGCTTGTCTCCTGGCGGGACAAGCAAGGGACGGTCTGGCGTATCGCTGCCTTTCCGCTGGGCGGCTATGTCAAATTCCTGGGCGATGCCGGTGCGGCCAGCGAGCCGGACGAGGCCAAGCTCGCCGAGATCCGGGAACGTATGGGGGCGGACGCAGAGAAATGTTATCATTTCAAACCGATCTGGCAGCGCGCCTTCATTACGGCCGCTGGACCAATCGCCAATTTCATTCTGGCGATCACGATTTTTGCCAGCCTCGCGCTCTCGCTTGGCGTCAATTATCTCGAACCGGTCGTTGGCGGCTTCACAGAAGAATCGTCGGCCGAGGAAGCCGGTTTCCAGGTGGGCGACCGGATCACGGCGATCAACGCCCAGCCGGTCAACCGGTTTCGCGACATTACCAGCGAAGTGAGCTGGCGGCCCGGTGAGCGGCTGATCTTCCAGGTCGAGCGCGATGGTGAAACCCTCGCTCTCGAGGCGGCGCCGACCCTGACCATTGTTGCCGATTCCTATGGCGGTGAACGCCAGATCGCGCGTCTGGGCATTCAGTCCACCGGTATCGCGCAGCGCCGCAGCTTCGACCCGCTCACGGCCATCGGCTACGGGATGGACCAGACCTGGACTGTGGTGTCGATGACCGGACGGTATGTCAGCTATGTGGTGACTGGCCGTTCGCCGCCGACCATGCTGAACGGTCCGCTGGGTATTGCGACCACGGCCGGACAAACCGCAATTTCCAGTGTCGAGCATGGTGAAGACGCTGCCCAAAGCCTGTTTCTCTTGCTGATAAACCTTGTGAATCTGGCCGGGTTTCTCTCCGTTGGACTGGGTTTAGTGAATCTTTTGCCGATACCGATCCTCGACGGCGGGCATCTGGTGTATTACGCCTATGAGGCGGTTGCCCGGCGTCCTTTGAGTATGAAGGCGCAGGCGATCGGTTTTCGTGTGGGTCTTGCACTTGTCCTCGGGATGATGCTTGTAGCGACCTGGAATGACCTGAATTATCTTCTCGGCCAGATTTTCTGACCGGGCCCAGCAAGCGGCGATTTTCAATGGTAAGTGTTCTGCGCGTGCTCTTTGCGACCCTGATGACCCTTGGCCTTCCGGCGGTCGTATCGGCCCAACAACCCGATCCCGCGCCGGCGGAAGCAGCGGTCGAGGCGCCAGCCGCGCTGCCGATCATCCGTCAGATCCTGGTCGAGGGCAATCAGCGCGTCGAAGTCGACACGGTTCTGTCCTATCTGCTGATCCAGCCCGGCCAGGTTGCTGATGAGCGCCTGACCAATCTGTCGATCCATACCTTGTTGGCGACCGGTCTCTTCTCCGATGCCCAGATTGAGCATCGCGGCGAAATCGTCCTCGTCAGGGTGATGGAAAACCCGATCATTAATCGCGTTGTGCTTGAAGGCAATCAGGCCATTGATGACGACAAGATTACCGATGAAATCCAGGCCCAGCCGCGCGCGATCTTCACGCTGGCGCGCGCCCAGTCGGATGTCCAACGGATCATTGAGGTCTATCGCCGCTCTGGCCGCTTTGCCGCCACGGTGACGCCCAAAATTATCGAACAGCCGCAAAACCGGGTCGATCTGGTTTTCGAAATTTCCGAAGGTCCCGTTACCGGCGTTCGCCGGATCAATTTCATCGGCAATGAATCATTTTCCGACAATCGGCTGCGCCGCGAGCTCGTGACGCGCGAATCGCGTTGGTGGCGCTTTTACGGGTCGAACGATAATTACGATCCCGACCGGCTGGAATATGACCGCGAATTGCTGCGCCAGTTCTACCAGAATCGCGGCTATGCGAACTTCCGGGTGCTGTCTGCCGTCGCCGAGCTGACGCCCGACCAGGATTCCTTCTACATCACGATCACGATTGATGAGGGCGAGGTCTATAACTTCGGCACCGTCTCGGTGAGTACAGAAATTCAGGATCTCAATGAGGATTATCTCGTCGCGCTCCTGCCCGTCCGGGAAGGGGATATCTTCCGCGGCGAGCTGATCGAGCAAAGTATCGATTCCCTGACCTTTGCCGCCGGCGTGGCGGGCTATGCCTTTGTCAATGTGCGTCCGGTGACCCAGCGTGATCGCGATGGTCGTACCGTTGAAGTTGAATTCGTGATCGATGAAGGGCCGCGGGTCTATATCGAGCGGATCGATATTGCCGGGAATACGCGCACACTCGACCGGATCGTCCGGCGCGAGCTCGACATCGTCGAGGGTGATGCCTTCAACCAGGTCCTGGTTGACCGGTCGCGCAACAATATCAGGCGGCTTGGCTTCTTTGAGGAGGTCGAGCTGGAGGAAACCCCGGGCTCTGCCCCTGACCGTGCCCGTGTGCGCGTCCAGGTCACCGAGCAGCCGACCGGCGAACTCGCCTTTGGGGCCGGCTTCTCCTCAACCGATTCCTTCCTCGTCGACTTGTCGATCTCGGAGCGTAATCTGCGCGGTCGCGGCCAGTTCCTTCGCTTCCGGGTGTCCGTTAGCGGGACGCGGGAGACGATCGATGTCCGTTTCACCGAACCGCGTTTCCTGGACCGTAATCTGGCGGCTGGTTTCGACGTTTTCCGGGTCAATTCCGACTTCCTGTCCGAAGCCTCATTCCAGACCGCATCGACCGGCGGCAGCCTGCGTCTGGGCTTCCCTGTGACGGCGCAGGCCAATCTTCAGCTGCGCTATACCCTGCGGACCGATGATGTTCAGGTCTATTCGACGGCGTCCCAGGCGCTGCGCGATCAGGCCGGCAGCCGGGTGACTTCGGTTCTGGGCTATACCCTCAACTGGTCCCGGCTGGACGACCCGATTGAACCGCATAACGGTTTCCGTTTTCAGTTCAGTCAAGATTTCGCCGGATTTGGGGGTGATGTTCGCTACGTCCAGACGGAGTTCTCCGGCTCCTACTTCAAGGGCCTGTTCGGCGACGTCGTTGCCAGCTTCAACATGAATAGCGGGTTTATCCTGCCGTGGAGCGGTGACTCAGTCCGGATCAATGATCGATTCTTCAAAGGCGGCAGCTCATTCCGCGGCTTTGAAGTCGCTGGTATCGGACCGCGTGTTGTGACTCGCGACGACACCACGGGTGAGCTTGTTCGCCGGGATGCGCTCGGTGGCAGGCTTTATGCAATCGGTTCATTGGAAGTCAATTTCCCGCTCGGCCTGCCTGAGCAATACGGTGTGCGCGGCAGCGTGTTCACCGAGTTTGGTACTCTGGGTCTGTTGGATGAGGCTGATCAGATCGATGAAGTCACGGGACAACTCTTCACCGTGGACGATCTGGCGCTTCGTGCATCAGCCGGGGTCAGCATCTTCTGGGATTCACCATTTGGTCCGGTTCGTTTCGACTTTGCCCAAGCCTTCATGCGTGAAGATTATGACAAAGCCGAATTCTTCCGTTTCAGTACTCGTACAGGGTTCTAAATAATGAAATCGTTCAAACTTTTCGTCCTTCTCCCGATCTTCCTCGCGGGCCTCGCAGCCCCGGCCATGGCGCAGCAGAATATCGCTGTGATCAATGAGCAGCGCGTCCTGCGCGAGAGCGTTGTCGGTCAGCATATCCGTACCCGTCTTGAAGCGATCGGCGCAGAAGTGCGCGCCGAGCTGACGGCAATCGGTCAACCGATCCAGCAGCAGACAGAAGCGCTGACGACCGAAACCGCTTCCATGACGCAGCAGGCGATCACGCAGCGTCCCGATCTGATGCAACGCATTGAAGCCCTGAACCAGCAGGCGCAGCAATTCGAGCTTGAGCGTCGCCGCCGCGAGCAGGAGCTTGCCCAGACCGAGCGCCAGGCCATGCAGCCGGTCTATGAGGCCCTCAACCCGATCCTTGAAGAAGTGGTTGCTTCGCGCGGCATCGATATCCTTGTCGATCGCGCCAACCTCGTCTTCTCGAGCCCGGATGTTGATATCAGCGATGCGGTCATCGCCTTGCTGAACCAGCGCCTGCCGAGTGTTCCGGTCAATCGTGTTCGCCTTCCTGAAGGTGCGCCGGCCGCGGCCCAACAATAGAATAGTCAGGACAAGCCCGTGGCAGACCTGCGGTTCTATCAGGGGCTTGGCCCGATAACGATCACAGAGATCGCCGCACTTTCGGGTGCGGCGATTTCTGATTCAGCCATCGGTTCGATGATGCTCAGCGATGTCGCACCGCTCGAAGCGGCGCAGTCTGGCAAGCTGAGCTATGCTGAATCGCACAAGGCGTTGACGGCCCATGCCGGGGGCGGCCTGGGCGGGGTCTTCCTCATCGTGCCGCCCGATCTGGCGGGACTGGCGGGGGAGATGGGCGCCTTGAGTTTGACCCACCCCGCGCCGCGGCAGGCATTTTCCCGTATTGGGTCACATCTGTTTTCGCTGCGCGGGTTTGAGGGCACAGACCGCCAACATCCCGACGCCGACTGCCATGAGGCCGCGCGGATTGCGCCGGGCGCTGTGATTGCTGCGGGTGCCTCGATCGGCGAGGGGGTCTCGATTGGTGCCAATGCGGCTATCGGGCCGGGTTGCCGGATTGGCCGTTTCACCTCGATCGGCGCCAATGTCACGATCAGCTGCGCCGATATCGGTGAGCATTGCAATATTCTTGCGGGTGCCGTGATTGGCGAGGCCGGTTTCGGTGTCGCAGTATCGGGTGGAAGCGTCATCGATGTGCCGCATCTGGGGACCGTGCGGATAGGGGATCATGTGACCGTAGGAGCCAATTCAGCGATTGATCGCGGCGTCTTCGGCGAAACCCGTATCGGTGACGGCTGCAAGATCGATAATCTTTGCCATATCGCTCACAATGTCAGTCTTGGTGATGCCTGCCTGATGCCAGCCTTTGCAGGCGTCTCCGGCAGCACGCGGATCGGCCGGGGCGTCATGTTTGGTGGCCGGGTGGGTGTGTCCGACCATGTCGTGATCGGCGACGGGGCCCGCATTGGTGCCAATTCAGCCGTGATGGCCGACGTGCCGGCTGGCGAGACCTATGCCGGCGCGCCCGCCCAGCCTATTCGTCAACACATGCGTGAGATCGCCGAAATTCGCCGCATGGTGCGCGCCCGCGCAAAAGCCAGGACCGGGGAGTAAACGCGTGTCTGAACGCATTGAAAATACTGAAATTCTCAAACTTCTACCGCACCGTTACCCGTTTTTGCTGATCGATGCCGCGGAAGATTATGTCGAAGGGCAATCAATCACCGGCATCAAGGCGGTGACCGCGAATGAACCCTTCTTTCCCGGCCATTTTCCAGGCAATCCGGTCATGCCGGGTGTGCTGATGATCGAGGCGATGGCCCAGACGGGCGCGGTTTTGATGTACAAGACGCTGAAGGCGTCGCCCGATAGTGCCACAGTGTTTTTTGTCGGCGCCGACAAGGTCAAATTCCGCTTTCCGGTCCGTCCGGGCATGATGTTGCGGCTGAATGTGGTCGTAACCGCTGCCCGCCATGGCCTGTTCAAATTCCGCGGTGAAGGTTTCGCCGATGGCAACAAGGCCGTCCAGGCTGAATTTTCCGCGAAGGCAATTGCACACTGATGGACGCAACCAATATTCACCCCACCGCCATTGTCTCCTCCGATGCCCGGATTGGTGAAGGAGTCGAGATCGGCCCCTTCTGCATCGTCGGCCCCAATGTCATCCTGCACGACCGCGTCCGGCTGGTCTCGCACGCGACCGTCGATGGCTATACCGAGATCGGTGATGACTGCGTGCTGTATCCGGGCGTGCATCTGGGCCATCCGCCGCAGGACTTCAAATACCAGGGCGAGGAAACATGGCTCATCCTGGGGCAGCGCAATATCATGCGCGAGGGTGTGACGATGCATCCCGGGACAGCCTTCGACAAGGCGCGCACGATTGTCGGGAATGATTGCTATTTCATGGCCGGCTCGCACATCGCCCATGACTGCATCGTGGGCGACCGCGTTGTGCTGGCCAATGGCGCCCAGATCGCGGGCTCGTCCCAGATTGGTGACCATGTCATTTTTGGCGGTCTGTCCGGCGTGGTCCAGAAGACCCGCGTTGGCCGGCACGCCTTTATCGGCGCGATGACCAAGGTCGCCGCCGATGTGATCCCCTACGGATCGGTCAATGGCAATGATGCCTATCTGGTGGGGCTGAACGTGGTCGGGCTGAAACGCCGGGGCATGCCGCGCGAGGCGCTGCGTGATCTGCGCGCCGCCTACCGCTTGCTGTTTGCCGAGGAGGGCACCTTCCAGGAACGCCTCTCCGATGCCGCCGAACTTTATTCCCACAATGACCATGTGATGGAGATCATCGCCTTTATCCGCGCCTCGTCGAAACGCGCGCTTTGTATGCCCCATGCCTGATCAACCGCACTGGACCCGGCTTGGCCTGGTCGCCGGTGGCGGCGATTTGCCGGTCGAGATCGCGCACGCCATGGCCGGAATGAATCCGTTCATCGTGCGGGTGAAAGGCTTCGGCACGGACCCGTTCGAGGGGTTTGAGAGCGTCGAGAAATCGATCGGCCAGATTGGCGGTATCCTCAAGGCGCTCAAGGCGGCGGGCTGCGACGCGCTGTGTTTTGCCGGTTATGTGACCCGGCCCGACATCAAGGATCTGCAGATGGATGCGCGCGGGCTTGTGCTCGTGCCCAAGGCCCTGGCCGCTGGCCGCAAGGGCGATGACGCCATCTTGCGGGTGGTGATCGAGGAATTCGAACAGGCCGGCCTGACCGTGATTGGCGCCAATGAAGTGCTCAAATCGCTGGCCCCCGGCGCCGGTGTCCTGACACGAACTGCGCCGTCCCAGGCCGACCAGGCTGATATCGACAAGGCCCTGGCCACCGCGCGTCATATGGGTGAGATGGATATCGGTCAGGCTGCTGTGGTCGCTCGCGGGACGGTTCTCGCGGTCGAGGCCCAGGAGGGCACCAATCCGATGCTCGACCGGCTGGTTGAACTGCCCGGCCATTTGCGCGGCCAGGCCGGTGAACGTTTTGGTGTGCTGGCCAAGACGCCCAAACCCATCCAGGAACGGCGCATCGACTTGCCAACGATCGGTCTGGAAACCGTCGTGCGCTGCGAGCGTGCCGGGCTGGCGGGCATTGCGCTTGAAGCGGGCGGCGCGCTGATCGTCAATCGCGAGGCCGTGATCGAGGCGCTCGACGCTGTCGGCATGTTCCTGGTGGTCAGCGAGGCGGGCCAATGACAACGCCGCTCGTCTATATCGTCGCCGCCGAACGTTCCGGAGAATTGCTCGGCGCCGACCTGATCCGATCCTTGCGCAAGGAGCGCGGGGACGGGCTCGATTTTGCCGGGGTTGGCGGCGCCGCGATGGCCGCTGAAGGCGTTGAGACCTCGGTTGATATTGACGGGCTGGCGATTATTGGCTGGATTGGCGGCCTGCTGGCCTGGCGCCGCGTCAAGGAGCGCGTGGCGCTTACCGTCGCCGATATTCTCGCGCGCAAGCCCGATGTCGTGGTGCTGATCGATAGCTGGGGCTTCATGCTGCGGGTTGCCCAGGGCGTCCGCGCCGCCGACCCTTCGATCAAATTGATCAAATATGTCGGCCCGCAAGTCTTCGCGACCCGGCCGGGCCGCGCGAGGACACTCGCCGCGACCGTCGACCACTTGCTGTCCATCGTCAGTTTCGATGCGCCTTTCTATACCGATTTCGGCCTGCCTGTGACCTTTGTCGGTAATCCGACGCTTGAGCGCATGACGGTCGGCGACGGGGCCGCTTTCCGGGCCAGCCATGGTCTGGCCGCGGATGCGCAGGCCATGCTGGTCCTGTTCGGCAGCCGGCCGGCGGAAATCCGGCGCATGTATGATGTGATGGTGCAGGCGATCGAGCGCATCCTGCGCCGCCAGCCGGACTTGAAAATCGTCATCGTGCTGGCCGAGCCGGTTGCGCACATCGTGCAGGCGCGTCTGCAGATTGATACCCGCATGCCCGACGACATCATCATTGTCAGTGAAGCGGAAAAGGCCGACGCATTCGCGGCCGTTGACCTGGCGCTGGCGTGTTCCGGTACGGTGATCACCGAGCTGGCGACCACCGGCGTGCCAACTGTCGCGGCCTACCGGCTGGGCTGGATCACCTGGGCGCTGATCCGCATGCTCAATGTGATGAAATCGCCCTATACCACGCTGGTGAATATGGCGTCGGACTCCAACCTCGTGCTCGAGCACGTCCAGACCCGCTGTACGCCGCCGCGGCTGGCCGCCTCGACGCAGAGCCTGCTGGACTCTCCGGAGCGGCGGCAGAAGATCAGCCAGGCGCTGCGCCAGGCGACCGACGAGATGCGCGGCGAGGGCAAGGCCAGCGATCGCGCGGCCGAAATCGTGCTGCAATACCTGCCCCGGACCTGATCGCCGTCCTCAGCGCCAACTTCCTGACACCAGACCACAAAAAAGGCCGCCCGATACTGGGGCGGCCTTTCTCATGATTGATCGGTGGTGGTTCAGCCGCGCTTGTTGAGCATGACATAATCGCGCGGTGTGGCGCCGGTGAAAAGCTGGCGTGGACGGCCGATCTTCTGGGATGGATCCTCGATCATTTCCGACCATTGAGCGATCCAGCCGACGGTGCGCGCAACGGCGAACAGCACGGTGAACATCTCGGTCGGGAAGCCCATCGCGCGCAGCGTGATGCCCGAATAGAAATCGATATTCGGATAGAGTTTCTTCTCGACGAAATACGGGTCTTCCAGGGCGATGCGCTCGAGCTCGAGGGCGACCTGGAGCAGCGGGTCATTGCCGTGGCCGGTGATCTCCAGCACTTCATGACAGGTATCGCGCATCACGGTGGCGCGTGGATCGTAGTTTTTATAGACGCGGTGTCCAAAGCCCATCAGGCGGAAAGGATCATTCTTGTCCTTGGCCTTGGCGATATATTCCGGAATGCGGTCAACAGTGCCGATTTCCTCGAGCATGTTGAGCGCGGCTTCATTGGCACCGCCATGGGCAGGGCCCCAGAGCGAGGCAATCCCGGCTGCGATACAGGCGAAGGGATTGGCGCCCGACGAACCGGCCAGGCGGACGGTCGAGGTCGAGGCGTTTTGCTCATGGTCGGCATGGAGGATGAAAATCCGGTCCATCGCGCGGGCCATGACGGCATTGGCTTCATAATCTTCCGCCGGGACGGCGAAGCACATGCGCAGGAAATTGGCCGCATAGTCCATGTCATTGCGTGGACTGATGAAGGGCTGGCCGATCGCGTATTTGAACGCGCGCGCCGCGATCGTCGGCATTTTGGCGATCATGCGATGGCTGGCAATCGTGCGCAGCTTGGGATCGGTGACGTCCGTGCTGTCGTTATAGAAGGCTGACAGCGCACCGACGGTCCCGACCATGATGGCCATTGGGTGGGCGTCGCGGCGGAAGCCCCGGAAGAACTGGTCGAATTGGTCGTGCAGCATGGAGTGGCGACGGATTGTCCAGTCGAAATCCTGCAACTGGCCAGGCGTCGGCAGTTCGCCGTGCATCAGCAGATAGCAGACTTCGATGAAGGACGAGCCCTTCGCCAATTGCTCGATTGGATAACCGCGATAGAGCAGGACGCCCTTGTCGCCGTCGATATAGGTGATCTGGCTCTCGCAGCTGCCCGTCGAGGTGAAACCCGGGTCATAGGTGAACATGCCGGTCTTGCGGTAGAGCGAACGGATGTCGATGACATCAGGCCCGATCTCGCCGCTGAGCACGGGAAACTCAACGCTCGTACCATTATAGGTGAGCGTCGCGGAACCGTTCGGTTTGGCCTTGCTTTCCATCATGTTTTCCCTGTCTGGCGGCCGCCGGCATCAGATGCCCGGCGACAATTGATCCTTGATTCGGCCCAGCACCTCATCGCGGCCAAGGACGGCCATGACGAGTGCGAGGTCCGGGGCGGGTGCCCCACCGGTCAGGACCGCACGGAGCGGCTGGCCGATTTTGCCAAATCCGACACTTTCGGACTCGGCGAATTGCTTGAGCAGGCTTGCGAGCGATGCATCATTCCACGCATCGGTTTCCACGAGCCGTGTGAAAAGGCGGTTAAGACGCGCGCAGGCAGTCTCATCCAATTGTTTGGCAAGCTTGGTTTCGAGCTGAAACGGGCGCGCTTTCACAAGGAAATACGCCTGCTGGGCCAGTTCGGCCAGCGTCGCTGCGCGGGTTTTGAGTGCCGGCATCGCATTTCTTATGCGGTCCGCCTTCAGGGCCGCATCATCGATCTGCCCGTCCAGCCCTTTCAGGAAAGGTGTCACGAGCTCACAAAGGCGCGCATCATCGGCCTGGGCGATATGATGGGCATTGATGTGCGACAGTTTGTCCAGGTCGAGCCGGGAGGGCGATTTATTGAGACCGCCCATGTCGAAGGCCGCAATGGCTTCACTATCGGTGAAGAATTCCTGGTCGCCATGGGACCAGCCCAGCCGCAGCAGATAATTGCGCAAGCCTTCGGGCAGATAGCCCATATCGCGATAGGCTTCCGCACCCAGCGCGCCATGGCGCTTGGACAATTTCTTGCCGTCGGGCCCATGGATCAGCGGAATATGGGCGAAGACCGGGCGTTTCCAGCCCATCGCGTCATAGATTTGCGCCTGACGGCCGGCATTCACCAGATGATCATCGCCGCGAATGATGTGGGTGATGTCCATATCATGATCATCGACGACGACAGCGAGATTATAGGTCGGGCTCATATCGCTGCGCAGCAGGACCAGGTCGTCGAATTCCTTGGCCGCCCAGCGCACTTCGCCCTGGACCGCATCTTCGACCAGCATGTCTTCATCACTGGCGCGGAAGCGGACGACGAAAGGGGCGCCCTCGGGGGCATCAGCCGGATCGCGATCACGCCATGGCGAACGCAGGGCGCGGCCTTCATCGAAGGCCGCAGCGCGCAGTGCATCAACTTCATCGGCGTCGCAATAACAGCGAAACGCGTGACCGGACGCAACCATTTGTTGTGCAATCTCGACATGCCTGTCGGCGCGGCTATATTGGGAGACGAGATCGCCATCCCAGCCGAGGCCGAGCCAGCTCAGCCCGTCCTGGATTGCATCAATGGCCGGCTGGGTCGAGCGCGCCCGGTCCGTGTCCTCGATACGCAGCAGGAATTGCCCGCCATGATGGCGCGCAAACAGCCAGTTGAACAGGGCCGTGCGGGCGCCGCCAATGTGAAGGAAGCCCGTCGGGGAGGGAGCAAACCGGGTGCGGATCATGGTTTTCAAGTGTTGCATCTGCGAGATCATGCTGCGCTGCAAGAAGAATATCGTTTGTTAGCATGATTACCGGCGGTGGCGATAGGGGTTAGGCAGGGAGGATCTGGCCGGTGAGACAGCCCGGGCCCGGATATGGTGTGAGGCCGCCCGCCGCCGCGGTGGTCTTCGTGCAGGCCGGGCGGCCGGCCATGATCGCCGCGCTCGGTTTTTCGGCCGGTTGTGCCGTGTATTTCGCGCTGCCGTCCGAGCCATCCGCCCTGTGGGCTGTCGCTCTGGCTGTGCTGGCGATCACCGGTTTACTGGCCGCGCGGTCCATCACCCGGGGTGCGGCCCTGAGCCTGGCCGCGCTGGCGCTGCTGGCTCTGGCAGGCGGGCTGGCGCGGGCCCAGCAGCGCAGCCACGCGCTGGGTGCAGGGTCCGGCGTGGCGCTGAGCTTTGGGCGGCCAATGGCGGTCACCGGCTGGCTTGAAGCGGTGGAGCGCAACAGCCGCGGCCGGGCCCGCCTCTCCATCCGCCTGCCCCGCGAAGACGGCGCCCCGGCCCGGCGGGTCCGGGTGCTGGCTGCGGAGCCAGACCTGCCGCCGGGCGCGGCGGTGAGCATTCTCGCCATTCTGGAACGGCCCCGGCGCGCGCCGGTTCCGGGCAGTTATGATTTTCGCTTCAACGCCTATTTCGCCGGTATTGTCGGCAGTGGTTTCGCGATTGCGCCGCTTGAAGCCGGTCCTGAACTGGACCAGGACGCGCCGGCGCGGGCGATCGCGCGCTGGCGCTGGCAGATCGCCGGGCATTTGCGCGCTCGTCTGCCAGGCCGCAATGGCGCCATGGCGGCAGCCCTGCTGACCGGCGACCGTTCTGGGCTCACGCCTGATGTCAGCGACACATTGCGCGCCGCCGGTCTCGGGCATGTCCTGGCGATATCGGGCATGCATATGGCCTTGTTCGCGGGCGGGATTTTCCTGATTTTACGCTTCGGTCTCGCTGCCATCACCCCCTGGGCGCGGCGTTTTGATGCCGCCGGGCCGGCGGCGATCGGCGCGCTTCTGGCCGGAGCGGGCTATTTCATCCTGTCGGGCGGGGCCATCCCGACCCAGCGTGCCTTCCTGATGGCGGCGGCGGTGCTGACCGGCGTGCTGGTCGGGCGCCGGGCGCTGTCGCTGCACACATTGGCCCTGGCGATGATCTTCGTGCTCGCCCTGCAGCCCGAGGCGGTGCGTGCGGCGGGCTTCCACATGTCCTTTGCGGCGGTGGCCGCGCTGATCGCCTGTGCCGATATCTGGCGCCAGAAGCGGCGCCCGCCAGCCCCCTTCGGCCTCGGCCGCGGCACCCTGTCGGTGCTGGGCGGATTGAGCCTGACCAGTGTGATCGCCGGTTTCGCGACATCGGGCTTTGCCGCCTTCCATTTTCATCGCATTGCCGGCTACGGCCTGATCGGCAATCTTCTGGCCATGCCGGTTTTTACCTTCATGGTCATGCCGGCAGGCGTCGCGGCGCTTTTCCTGATGCCCTTCGGCCTCGATCAACCGGCGCTGCATGTGATGAGCTTTGGCCTGGATATCATGTT
>NZ_JBLWTL010000012.1:0-75984 GCF_048270095.1 Maricaulis sp.
AGGTCCATTGGGGCTGCTCTACGCAGACCCCGCACTATAGACCCGGAGCGTGACCAGCCGCGATTACGGCCATGTCCCGACTTGGGTGCTGAGCTGTCTGATGCGGGTCTCATCTGAGCTCAACCGGGAGCGCATCGCTGGTCGCGGAACCAACTAAAAGCGCAACAAATATCGTCACCCTGACGAAGGTCAGGGCCCAGTTCATAAAGCGCCGAGGTCCTGAAATCTGGCGCCCCTCTTATTTGCGTTGCGTCTGAAACTGGGTCCTGACCTTCGTCATGATGACGTTTGATCAAGACGGATCAAACAGGGGGGGCAGGCTAAATCATGACCGGAGCAATTGCCGCCATTGCGGGCCTCACGGCTGAGCGCTTTCCGACTGCAATCGCAGCACTGCCAGCAAGGGCCGGTGATCCGATCCCGTATTCGGGCCGGCCTCGATGCTGACCGTCTGCCAGGCCTCACCGGCGAAGATGTGATCAATCCCCAGCAGCATCGGCGCGAAGGGCGGTATGCCCAGGCCGGCCTGCTGGAAACGGCCTTCGGCGGGGAAGGTGGCGATGCCGATCGAGCGGCGTGTCAGGCCGAGATCGCGTTCGAGCCGGGAGAGGGCATAGGCGGGTGATGCGGCATTGAAATCACCCATCACCACCAGCCGGTCCTGCGGCCAGTGCGCCAGGGCGCGGCTCAGGCCGCGGCGCTGACAGTCCTGGGTGGCGCCGGGGAAGGGCCAGGTCAGATGCACCGAGACGAAGACGGCCTCGCTGCCATCGGGCAGCTGGATGCGGGCCCAAACGGCCGGCGGCATTTCCCAGTCGCAGGGGATGGTCGCGGCGGCCAGCACGGCCGGGGGGAGTTCGACACAGCCGGATGCGAGAATCGGCAGATTGCTGAGCAGGCGGTTGGAGCGGCAACGGGCATTATGGGCATATTGCGCGACCAGCGCCTCACCGGTCTCGCGCGCCCGTCCGAAGCTTTCCTGCAGAGCCAGCACATCCGGCGCGCGCGGCGGCAGCAGCGTGGCGGCCTGCATCGGCGAGGCATTGCGGCCCCACAGATTATGCGTGCCGATGGATATCTCATAGGCGCCAGGGGAAGGGGCGACCGGCTCGCTGCGCCAGGCGTCGAACGTCTCGCCTATGCCCGGCAGCAGGATGACCGCGAAAGCCGCCAGGCTGAGCAGGCGGGCACCGCGATGCCGGTTGGCCAGGATGCTCCCGGCGGCGATACCGCCAATGATCAGCAGGATGGGCCAGATCTCGCGCAAGGCGTCAAAGCCGCGCCAGAGCGGGGCCAGCATCAAGAGCAGGGCCAGCCCACACAGAAGCCCGGTGGCCAGAATGGCGGTAATCGTATGACGCAAGGCGAATATCCGTTTGGCAGTCTCCAGCCTCTCATACACAGCAAAGATTGCGAAGCGGTGTGTCTGGCCGAAGTGAGGGCTGCATTTTCGAACCGCAAAACCGGTTCCCACTTTTGCTGAAAATGCTCTGGTTCAAGTGGTCGCATTTTCGAACCGCAAAACCGGTTCCCACTTTTGCTGAAAATGCTTTAGACCCCTGCCCATGCGCGTGGATGATTTCGATTTTGACCTGCCCGAGGCCAGTATTGCCTTGCGCCCGGCGCGGCCCCGCGACAGCGCCCGGCTGCTGCATGTCGATGCCGCCGGCCAGCTGGCCGACAAGGCCGTGCTCGATTTGCCGGATCTGCTGCGGGCCGGTGATCTTCTGGTGTTCAATGATACCCGCGTCATCCCCGCCGCCCTGGTGGGCACACGCGCCGCGCGCGAACTCGGCGGTGGCGGTGATGTCAGCTGCGAGATCAATCTGCACAAGCGCGCCGGGCCGGATCGCTGGCGGGCCTTTATCCGCCCGGCCAAGCGGCTCAAGATCGGCGACCGGATCGAATTCGGCAGCTTCTCCGCCGACGTGATCGAGAAAGGGGTGGGCGGCGACACGCTTCTGGCCTTTGACCTGTCCGGCGCATTGCTCGATGAAGCGATTGCCGCGACCGGCGTCCCGCCTTTGCCGCCCTATATAGCTCGCAAGCGAAATGTTGATGCGGCAGACGTTGAAGATTATCAGACTTTGTTCGCACGCGAAGATGGTAGTGTCGCTGCGCCGACCGCCGGCCTGCATTTCACCGGGCGCCTGTTCGACGCGCTGGCCGCGCGCGGCGTCGAACGCTGCGATGTCACCCTGCATGTCGGCGCCGGCACCTTCCTGCCCGTCAAGGCCGAGGATACGGCAGACCACCGCATGCATGGCGAGTGGTGTACGGCAAGCGAGCAGGCAGCCAACGCCATCAATACGGCAAGGTTACAGGGGCGCCGCGTCATCGCGGTCGGAACCACCGCGCTGCGCACCCTGGAGAGCCTGGCCCCTGAGGTCGGCCGCATCGAAGCGGGCAGCCGCGACACCGAGATATTCATCACGCCGGGCTATGATTTCCGCATCACGGATGCGCTTCTGACCAATTTCCACCTGCCGCGTTCGACCCTCTTCATGCTGGTCAGCGCCCTGGCCGGTCTCGACACCATGCAGCGCGCCTATGCGCACGCGATATCAAGCGGTTACCGTTTCTATTCCTACGGGGATACCAGCCTGTTGGAGCGCGCCCGATGAGCGTTTTTGCCTATGAAATCCACGCCACAGACGGCAAGGCCCGCACCGGCGTGCTCAAGACCCCGCGCGGCGATATCCGCACCCCGGCCTTCATGCCGGTCGGCACGGCGGGCACCGTCAAGGCGCTCTATATGGACCAGGTCCGGGATACCGGCGCCGACATCATTTTGGGCAATACCTATCACCTCATGCTCCGCCCCGGTGCCGAACGGGTCAAGCGTCTGGGGGGACTGCATAAATTCTCCACCTGGCAGGGTCCGATCCTGACCGATAGCGGTGGTTTCCAGGTCTGGTCGCTGTCCAAATTGCGCAAGATGAATGAGCAGGGTGTCACGTTCCAGAGCCATATCGATGGTTCGAAGCATCACCTAACCCCCGAGCGTTCCATCGAAATCCAGGCTGACCTGCTCGGTGCCGATATCTCGATGCAGCTCGATGAATGCACCGCTTTCGGCTGCACCCCCGCCGAAGCCAAGGCCTCGCTGGAGCTCTCATTGCGATGGGGGCAACGCTCGAAAGACGCGTTTGGCACCCGCGATGACCAGGTCTTGTTCGGCATTGTCCAGGGCTCGGTGTTCGAGGATCTGCGGCGTCAATCAGCTGAAGGACTTAAGGAAATCGGCTTTGACGGCTATGCCATCGGCGGCCTGGCCGTCGGCGAGGGCTTCGAGCAGATGTGCGATGTGCTCGATTTCACCACGCCGCACCTGCCGGTCGAGCGGCCCCGCTATCTGATGGGCGTCGGCAAGCCGATCGATCTGGTCGAAGCCGTCGCACGCGGTGTCGACATGTTCGATTGCGTCCTGCCAACCCGCTCGGGCCGTCATGGCCAGGCCTGGTCCGATTATGGTCCGATCAATATCAAGCGCGCTGACTTCATCGAGGATGACACGCCGCTGGCGCCGGAGATCGATTGCCCCGCCAGCCGGGACTATTCCAAGGCCTATCTCAATCACCTTTTCAAATCAGGCGAATACCTCTCGGCCATGCTGATCTCCTGGCACAATATCGCCTATTTCGAACACCTGATGGCCCGCATCCGCGCCGCCATCGCGGCGGGTGAATTCGAGGCCTTCCGGCGCGAGTTTCGGGCGAAATGGGACCAGGGCGTCGCCGAGGCGGCGACGCGCAGCGCATGAGCGGCGCGCTCGTCATCCGCGCCCTGACGGCACAGGAGCTCACGGCCCGGCTGGATGAATTCTGCGACCTCCTGCTCGACATCGTCAATGGCGGCGCCTCAGTCGGCTTCATGGCGCCGTTCTCGCGTGACCGGGCGCGCTCGTTCTGGCAGGGGATTATAGCCAGTGTCGAGCGCGGTGAACGCATCTTGCTCGCAGCGATAGACGGGGAGGGCGGCCGTGTGACCGGCTCGGTCCAGCTGGTGCTGGCCCAACCCGACAACCAGCCGCATCGCGGTGATGTCTCCAAAATGCTGGTTCATTCCAGCGCCAGGCGGCAGGGGCTTGGGGCGGCCTTGCTGGACGCGGTCGAGGCAGCCGCGCGCGAGGCGGGCAAGACCCTGCTGGTTCTGGATACGGTACCGGGCACGCCCGCTGATCGTCTCTATCACCGCGCCGGCTGGACAGCGCTGGGCGTCATTCCTGGCTACGCGCTGATGCCCGACGGGGCGGCGTGCGATACGCGCATGTTCTGGCGCCAGCTCGGGCCTGTGTCCTAGTTCGAGGCGTCAACCAGTCCATAGGCCTCGAAAGCGCGTCGCATCTGGACCGCCGGGCAACCGAAACCGTCATAAATTCCGCGCAGATAGGCGCGTCGGCGCTGGGCCATTTCACGGCGTTCGCGGGCATCGGTCTCGATCCGGCCGGCCCCGCCGATGAAGCGGATCACCGGGCGCACAGGATTGAGACCGACAATCGTGGAGTGATACAGGCCCCAGGCGCCGTCCGTGGCAAGTTCCGGTGCCTGCGAAGCGAACTGCGCGCCCTGGCTGATCCAGCCTTCGCGCTGCGTGTCCTCCTCGGCCTGTTGGCGCTGTGCCTCCTCGACATCGGGGCCGAGCACGACAGTCAGCCGGGCGACATCGCGCGCGATGGTCGAGCAACGCCGCGGCGATCCGTCGCCGCCATAGGGTGTGGGCACGGTATCATCGCCCTCATCAACCATGACGGGCCCGGGCCGGTCGCGCGGCAGCCCGATGGCATCCTCGACAGCTGTGCTGGTTTCCTCACGGCCAAAACCGCCGGCGCTTTGTCCGGTCGACGAGCATGCGCTGGCGGCTAACGCCACCATCACACATGTCAGGAGACTGATCTTTTCACTCATGCATTCGATATTACCGGCAATTATGGCAAAATCGCATCCCAATTGCTGAAATCCATAGGCAAAGCGCGATTGACCCGCCGGAATCGGCCCTATAGGTAGGGCCCTCCTCAAATGAGGAGCCTGTAGCTCAGCTGGTAGAGCAACTGACTTTTAATCAGTAGGTCCCGGGTTCGAGCCCCGGCGGGCTCACCATTACTGGATCCCCCTCCGATCGCTTTCCGGCGCCAATGCGCGCAGAGCGCCATGGCGCGCCGACCCGCCTTGTGGCCGCGCCGGGCCAGGGCGCGGGGCAGGTTTTCCCTGCGACTATTCTTTGACCCCCGAACAGCGCGCTCCCGTTCTGAGGAATAAAAATATTCCCGGCTTCAGGCCTTTGCCTTTCGTTAACCATTCGGGCTGAAGCCTTGATGTTTATCAATTTGGGAGTTCGGGTAATGGGCAATATCAAGCTGGCGCACAGGCTCGTAGGCGGTTTCGCGGTTGTCGTGCTTATTCTCGTTGTCGCCGTGGCCTTCACCATCGTGAATGTCGGGAATATCAGGCGAACCAATGATCGTATTGTCGAACTCAGAACGCCGACATCCTATGCCAGCCAGGCGCTGACCAATGATATCAATGGGTCGCTTGCAGCCCTGCGCGGCTGGATGTTGACCGGTGATACCCGTTTTCGAGACCAGCGGGCTGCGGCCTGGCTCGATATCGGGCGCCAGCGCGCCGAAATGGATCGTCTGTCTCAATCCTGGACCAATGCCGGCAATGTTGAACTCTGGGCGGAGTTCAAGACCGTCCTGGACGCATTTGCGATCGCCCAGGACCAGGTCGAGGCGATTGCCAATACGCCCGGCCAGTTTCCCGCCAATGTCATTCTGGCCGATGAGGCTGCGCCGCTCGCTGCGAGCATGCTGGCGGTGACTACTGCGATGATCGATGAGGAACTGGCCAATCCGGCCGGAGGGGCCGACCGCACGCGAATGCTCGGTATGATGGCCGATGTTCGCGGGAGTCTGGCGGTGAGCCTTGCCAGTATCCGCGCCTATCTTCTGACGGGCGATGAGAGTTTCGCCGAAGCTTTCGGCACCTCGTGGAGCCGCAATGAGGCCCGCCTGAACGATCTGCGCGAAGCGCGGGATTTGATGTCGGCGGGCCAGGCCAGAGACCTGGCCCGGCTTGTCTCGCTCCGGGATGAATTTGCGCCGCTCCCGGTGCAGATGTTCGGTATCCGGAGTTCGGACCGGTGGAATATGGCCAACCTGATGCTGGCCTCCGAAGCGGCGCCACGCGCCGAACGCCTTCTGGACATTCTTTCCGGCGCGCTCCAGCCTGACGGAACCCGCACCGGCGGGATTACTGATGACCAGGCAAGGCTGCTGCGGGACGATGCGGCCCAGAGTGCACGCCAGGTTTCGAGCTTGCTGACAATTCAGTGGGTCTTGCTATTTGCCGGCCTGGTGCTGGCTGGCGGCGTCGCCTATGGCACGATCCGCAGCATCATTCCGCCAATCACACACATGACCAGGGTCATGGGGCGGTTGGCTCAGGGCGAGCTTGATATTGAGGTTCCCGGTCTTGGCAAGGGCGATGAGATCGGCGCCATGGCCGGTGCCGTCCTGGTGTTCAAGCAGAATGCCGAGGAGAAGCTGGAACTGGAACGCGAACAGGTTGAGGCCGAAGCCCGTCAGGCTGAGGCGACGCGTCAGGGCCGGATGGATCTGGCGGATAGCTTTGAGCGTGCTGTCGGTGAGATTGTCCTCTCCGTTTCCGGCGCGGCAACCGAGCTGACCCAGGCGGCCCAGACCTTGCTGGAGTCGTCCGAACATACCAGCCGTCAGTCGGTCGCTGTCGCGGCGGCTGCCGAGCAGGCAACCGTCAATGTCCAGACCGTGGCGACCGCAACGGAAGAGATGAGCGCGTCGGTTCAGGAAATCGGGCGTCAGGCGAGTGAGTCGTCGCACAAGGCACAGAGTGCCGAGACGGAAGCCGGCGGCACAGTCGAGAAAGTCAACGCCCTTGCCGCCGCCGCGCAACGCATTGGCGATGTCGTCTCGATCATTCAGGGAATTGCAGAACAGACCAACCTGCTGGCGCTCAATGCCACAATCGAAGCAGCCCGCGCCGGCGAAGCCGGCAAGGGGTTCGCTATCGTTGCCCAGGAAGTCAAGCAGCTGGCGCTCCAGACCGCGACCGCGACCACCGAAATTACTGAACAGATTCAAGCCATTCAAGCGGCGACGGACAGCTCTGCGGAGGCCATTATTTCGGTGTCGGCGACCATCTCCGAGTTGAGTGACATCGCGACCTCGATCGCTGGCGCGGTAGAGGAACAGCATGCGGCCACTGCCCAGATCGCCGGCAATGTGCAGGAGGCGGCTGTCGGCACACAGGACGTTTCGAGCAATATCAGCGGCGTTAACAGGGCTGTCGCCGAATCGAGTGCCTCGGCGTCCCAGGTTCTGTCCGCAGCGACCGAATTGTCCGAGCAATCGGAGATGCTCAGTCAGCAAGTGGCCGAATTTCTCACGGGCGTCCGGGCTGCCTGACGCAAAACCCGTCCGGCATCGGCCCCGCCTTCGACGGCGACTTGCCTGCGCAGCAATGGAGTGGGGGCGGGCCACCAGACGGCCCGTCCTCCTTCACATCCCGCACGGCGCGCGCGAAGCGCTTGCCTCACTGCGGCGTAGCGGCTCGCTTCAGTGCTTCGGCGAGGAAGTCGAACACGCGCCGGACCCGGCGGCTGGTCTTGAGTTCTGAGTGGGCGGTAAGCCAGATTGGCAGGGCGGGCATGGGCGTATCGGTTTCAATTCGTTGCACCGCTGGTTCTGCGAGTCCGACCTCAAGCTGATTGAAACCGATCCCGAAGCCGGCAACGACCATCTGCCAGCCCACGACCTGGCTGTCACACCGGAAGCCGAAGAAATGCCGGTCCACCTGAAGGCCGACTTCGGCGAAGCCGCGCAGCATCAATTCGCTGCGGTCATAGCCGATCACGTCGTGGCCGCGGAATTCCTCGACCGTTGTCGGTGCGCCGCGCCGGGCGATATAGTCATGCGCCGCGAACATGGCGAGCTGCAGGTCTCCGACTTTTTTTGTGAACACGTCGGCCTGGGTTGGCCGGTACATGCGGATGGCGATATCGGCCTCGCGCTGGAGCAGGTTCTCGCTGCGGTCCGATGAAACCAGCTCGATTTCGATCTCCGGCTCGGCCCGGTGCAATTCGGTCAATATGGCGGGCAGGGTATAGGTCGACATGATCTCGGAGGCGGTGATCCGGATCGTGCCGCCAATGCGCTCACTGCGGCCGCTGGCGGTCAGGGATAGCTGGTTGGCGGCTTTTGCCATCGCGCGGGCATGCTCGACCAGATCAGCGCCGGTCGGCGTCAGCGCCAGCCCGTGTGGCGCCCGGTCGAACAGGCGCACGCCGAGCTGGTCCTCAAGGGCGGCGATATGCCGGCCCATGGTCGGCTGGCTGCCACCAGTGGCGCGGGCGGCGCCGGACAGGGTTCCGTGCTCGGCGACCGACAGGAAGGTTTGCAGGTGGGACCAATCGAAGTCGCGCATCATTGGGTATCCAAAATTGATTGAGGGGCAGCCAAAAATGTAGGCGATTCAACCAAAAATGAATGAGCGCGATTCGCAAGTCAACCGGAAAACGAAACCGGAGCGGGCAGTCTTGCCGCCGGGGATCTATTCGCCGCGCACCAGCCCGGCCTCGGCCAGTGCGACCAGCAGGGCCATCTGGATCGCCTCATGCGAGTCCTCGTCAAGCCAGCTCTCATTGGGTGCGTGGGCATTGCGGGAGACGCCGCCGCGGCTCATCGTCACCGAGGGAATGCCGCGCGAGATCGGAATATTGGCGTCGGTGGAGGAAGCTGTGAGTTCCGGCTCCTGACCCATGGCCCGGATCGCGGCCATGGCGTGCAGCACGATGGGGGCGCTCAGATCCCCTTCGCCTGGTGGCCGCGAGCCGACGGGGTCGAGTTCGACCGTCAGGGTGTCACCCAGCCGGCGGTGCGCATTGGCCGCCTCGAGTGCGGCATCCACCGAGCTGAGGAATGCCTGGTGCAGGGCGTCGAGTTTTTGCGGATTGGCCGAGCGCATATCAACCTCCATCCAGCTCTCGAAGGGAATGGAATTGACCGAGGTGCCGCCGCCGACGCGGCCGAAGGAGAAGGTCGCCCTGGTGCCGTCCAGGGTGATGGGCGTCGCGGCTTCGGTGAAGCGCAGGATCGCCTCAGCCAGGGCCTGGTGTGGCTGGGCGCGGCCGAAATGTCCGTAGGAATGACCGCCGGGACCGCGGAAGGTGACGCGGTAGCGGATCGAGCCGACCGCCGTGACGACCAGGCGCGCGGCGTCGCCGCCATCAATAGCAATGAAGCTGGCAAAGGGGGAGGCGTCATCGCGATAGAGGTGGCGCACACCGCGCAGATCGCCCAGGCCTTCCTCACCGACCGAAGCGATGAAGACAATATCATCGCGGGTCTCGATGCCGGCCCGCTGCATCGCGTCGATCAGGCTGAGCAGGACGACAAGCCCGCGCGAATTATCGCCAATCCCTGGCGCGGTGAACAGGTCGCCCTCGCGGTGCACGGTGACGTCAGTGCCCGCCGGGAAGACGGTGTCGAGATGGGCGACAATGGCGATGCTGCGCGCTGCACTGCCGGCCGTGCCGGGACGCCGGCCGATCACATTGCCGACCTCGTCAATGCTGACATCGTCCAGCCCGAGCGCCCGCATCCGCGCCGCCATGTCAGCGCCGCGCGCCTGTTCGGCGAAGGGTGGGGCGGGGATTTCGGTCAGCTCCACCAGGCGCTCATTATTGAGCGTGCGCATGGCTTCGATTTCGGCAAAGGCGGTCTGGACCTGATTGTTGGTCAGCAGGCCGGCGACAATGCCGTCATCGGCCGACGCCACCATCCCGGCCGGCGCAGCTGGAGGCGTCATCCAGCCGGTGTTGGCACAGCCGCCCAGCGCGGCGAGGGCGGCAAGACTGGCGATGATCGTTCTGGCGGACATGATAGCTCCTGACACGGCGGGTTTGCGGTCAAATATAACCGGAATGACGAGGCAGGCCAGCGCCCGCCGCTCGTCTCAGGCGCCCAGCCAAACGGCGATGGCCAGCAGGGCGCAGGCGATGACAATGAAGCCGGCCCACAGCGGCGCGATGAATTTGGCCCAGTCGAGCCAGTCAATGCGCCCGGCGGCGAGATAGGCCAACAGCGTGCCCGAGGTCGGGGTCAGCATGTTGGTGATGCCATTGCCGAACAGGAAGGCGATGACGGTGGTCTGTGGCCCGACATCGGCGAGCTGGGCCAGCGGCGCCAGAATCGGCATGGTCACCGCAGCCTGCCCGGACGTGGACGGGATCAGGAAGTCGAGCAGGAGCTGCGAGCCGAACATGGAGAGTGCGGTGACATAGGCCCCATGCTCGCCGACCGCCCCATTGAGAGCGTGTACGATGGTATCGAGGATGCGGCCGTCTTCCAGCACCACGGTCACCGCCATGGCCACCCCGATCAGGGCGCTGGCGAGCAGAACCTTCTTCATGCCGGAAATGAAGGCGTCGGCGCTGTCATTCGGCGACAGGCCGCTGGCCGCAGCGAGGCCGAGGCTCATGGCGATATAGCAGGCGGACAGCTCGTGATGTGACCATTCCCAGCGGGTCGATCCGGTCAGGATAACGCCGATCCCGGCGACCAGGATGGCCAGCATCGCGCCTTCGCGCCAGCTCATATCGGGGACGGGATGGTCGCTCACCGTAATGGCCTGGCCATTCGTCATGCCGCGCACCCGGTAGAGCAGAAAACCGATCCCGGCAGCGAGGAAGACAGCATAGAAGGCGAGCCGCAATCCGGCGCCGGAAAAGATTGGCACCCCGACCAGCGGCTGGGCGATGGTCAGCGGGATCGGATTGGTGACCGAGGCGAGATAGCCGACCTTGACCGCGATCGTGACGATGGCGAAACCGATGATCGGCGACAGGCCGATGCGTGATGCCAGCGCGGTCATCACCGGGATGACGATCAGATATTCCGAGGCGAGCCCGAGAAAGGCGCTGCCGGCCGAAAAGATCGTCATCAGGGCGGCGACCAGGACCATGATATTGCCCTTCACAGCGTGCAGCAGCCGGTTGATGCCATTCTCGACCACGCCGGCACGGTCGAGAATTCCGAACAGGCCGCCAATGATCAGCACCATGAAGATGAGATTGGCCGCGCGCTGCAGGCCTTCGGGAATCGCGCGTACGGTCTCGGTCAGGCTGACCGGGGTGGCCATGCCCTCGCGGGCCTCGACCGGGACGAATACCCCGGCCAGCGACCAGTCCTTGTCCATTGACGCATAGCTGTCAGGCACGATCAGCCGTCCGCTGCGCTCATAGCTGCCCGAGCTGACCATCCAGGTCATCAGTGTCGCCAGCAGCAGAATGCCGAGCAGGATGATGACCGGATTCATCGGGCGCGCCGGCTTGGCGGTGTTTGTCATCGGCTCTGTCCTGGCTGGATCCGCGCGCGCAGATCGGTGGCAATCGCCTGGGCGACGCGGGTGAGATTGCGTTGGAGTTCGTTAAAGCCGGACGAGGGCTCGAAGCGTGCCTCGTCGAGATAGAGGGCGCGATTGATCTCGATCTGCAGGCTGTGGCGCCCGCGCGCCGGATCACCATGGCGCCGCACGATATCGCCGCCCTTATAGGGCTGGTTGCGCGCGACCGAATATCCGCAGGCGCGCAATTCGCGCTCCACGAGCGCGGTGAATTCCGGTGCCGCGCTGCTCCCGTCGAGATCGCCGAGCACCATGTCGGGCCGTGCCTCGCCGAGATCAATATTCATCGCATTGGCCTGCGATTTCATCGAATGCGCATCGATATGCCAGACCGCGCCGAAACGGGCATGCAGGGCATCGAGCCGCTCGGCGAGGGCGCAGTGATAGGGCGTGTAGAGCGCGTCGATCCGATGGTGAATTTCCTGCGGCGTCAGCGGGCTGGAGTACAGGGGCAGGCCGGGAAGGATCAGCTTGCGGATCAGACCCATGCCGCGCGCGCTATAGCGTGTCGGCGCCAGCTTGCCCCAGGCGAGCGGCCACGCCCCGTCGACGACGTCCGGATCGATATCATCGACCGCCCGGTTGGGGTCGATCACGATGCGGGCGAAATTCGCTTCTATGAGGCTGGCACCGGCATCGACCGCGCCGCGCCACAGATCGGGAATGAAGGCGTCCCAGGCGGTGAGCTGCTGGTCGCGCGTCGCCAATGTCTCGAAGCCCGGTGGCAGGGCCGTGCCGCTATGCGGCGAATCCAGCACCAGCGGAATGGTCGTGGCCTCCTCCGGCAGGGAGAGTCGGAATGCGGGCGCGGCAGGACGGGGTGTCAGCACAAAGAACTCCGGGCACCGTGGATTCGGCGCTGCCGGGCAATCTTCCGGGAAACGGGGCGCTAGACCAGCAAATATTGAGGCCAGGCCCCCCGGGCGGCACGGGGGCTAGGCGTCGTCGATTTCGGCGAGGCCGGCATAATTGAAACCGGACGCGGGCTGGGGAGCCGGCTTGGTCGGTTTGCGCAAGCGCCGCGGGTCGATCCGCCGGTAGGGATGGAGGTCTGAATTGATGCGGGATTTGTCATCCATTCTCATGATCAGCCAGATGAAATTTTCCCACATGTCATTGCCGCGCCGGTAGTGGTTTTTCCGGCGGCGGTGTCGTGGATTTTCCGTCGCGGCGGACTGGTAGATAATGACGTAGAACAGGGTGTTGAAATACAGCATGAGCCGCCGGCGCCGCTGCCGCTGGATGATGTCGAAATCATAAATGCCGACCCGGATGCTGATCGCGACATGTTCCAGATAGCCGAGGAAATACCGGCAGACTTCGCGAAATGTATATTCCTTGCCTTCGACCCTGACGGTCGCGGATTCCTCCCAAAGCTGTTTGACGGTCTCTAGCGAGAAGGTGAGGTCGCCGATTCCGTCTACACCTTCGCCATGCTGCTCGGCGATGAAGGCTTTGAGTGCGCTGGCATAATTGCGATGGCGCTCATTCGAGTTGATGTGGCTCAAATGCTCGATGGCGGCGATGTGCCGGGTCTTCAGCGCATCGACATAATTGGTATATAGCCAGCCCGCGGTCGCCATCATCGCGCTGACCAGAATGAAGACCGGCCCCAGATTGCCGGTGGTCAGCGCATTGTGATGAGCCAGCTCAATAACGGCGAAGCCGAGGATGATCGCTTGCGGGTAGGCAATCAGGGTCAGATTGCGCAGCAGCCGCCATTGCAGCGAGATCGGCTTTTCCGCCGTGCGGAATTGATAGGTGGTGCGATGGTCGCTCGCGGTCAGATCGATCCAGACCGTTGCCAGGGCCGTCGCGAACGGCAAGGCGAGCGCTGTGGCGAGGGCCGGCGGCCAGGGGCGCGACGATATATCGGTCGTCTCACGGCCGAAGAGCAGGAAGAGGACGATCAAAATCAAACAGGTAATCAGTGTGGTATAGCCAGCGATCGTCGCTATCGCCCGCTTCGATAATTCAAATGTCATCCGCCTCCCCCCGAGGTTTCAGGGCCGCTCAGCTATTGCGCTGACCACCATTGAACCGGCTCGCGCTGATCGTGCGCACGAAGCTCTCCACCATGTCGGAGATATCGTCGAAATAATTCCCGGTGGGCGCGGACTCATCCTCAACCAGCTTGGCGAATTTCTCGGTCCAGATGTCACCGGGAAACCAGTGCAGGATCGCCCAGGAATAGATCAGGGCCGGGATTGCCACGAGGCCGGCGAGGACACGGAAAATATCCGTGTGAACCGCCAGACTGCCATCGGGCGCCGCGTTCAGGCTGACGGCAATTGTGAAGCAGACATAGGCACCAATGGCGATTTTCGCGCCGAGCGAGATGATATGAAACATCTTGATCGTGAAGCGGGCTTTCCAGCCCACCGTGGTCGCGTACCGGTCAAGATATTCCGAGCGCTTGGAGCACCAGAGAGCGATCTTTGTCCAGAGACTGGCCCGCTTCGCCCAATTATCGCTTTCCAGCAGGGCGTTACGCGTACATTTGTCCATTCTGGACATGATGTCGTCATAGCGGGACTTGACCTTATAGGCGAATTTCTCGCCATTGATCTCAATCTCCCGCTTGAACAGGGCGCGAATGACAACGCGCAGGCCGGCAAAGATTACCAACCCGAAGGCGGCGTAGGCGTAAACGAATTCGCGTTGGCTGCTCACCCCGGGGAGCTGGGCGATCAGCTCCACCAGCACGTCCCAGACCAGAAGGTTCTGCATCTGCGGATAGCCGGCATGAAGGGTCGAGCTCAGCAGGACCATCAGGACGATATAGGCGAGAAACGTACTGAGGCGCATCAGGCCATAGCCAACCTGAACATCGTCAATCGCCTTGTCTGCGATGTCGTGAATGTCATTGTCGAACGGGAAATCATCGCGCATCGCCTTGCGCAATTGTCGCGAAAACGGCGCGATATGGTCGCCCCCAACGCCGAAATGGGCGCGCCCGATCAGCGCGTCGACCTGTTCCAGCTCTGCGGCACCCTCGAACTCGAATCCGAGCCCGTTCTCAGGCGCTGACTCGACCTCTTGCGGCTCGGCGTTGATCGCCGCCGCGGCCAGCTCGTTTTCGGGTGCAGTGTCCCCTGGACCGGGCGTGCCCTCGTCCGTCTCCGCCATTTCAATGTCCCCCACATGGCCTGCTTGAGGCCAGTCGACATTGTTTGACCGCATCGGGAAAAGATCAACCCCTTGTTGTAAAGTCGAGCGATGAGTCGTTTAGATTCCTGTTTGGGTTGAGTAATTATGATCGGGGCGGCTCGCTGCGAGGCAGGATCAACCCGCGAAACCGGGCGTGCCGGTCCGCTGGCCGGCTGCATCAATGATGATCTCGCCATCCTCCTTGGCGAAGGGGCCTTGTGGCCACGTGTCGAGCAGGTCGAGCACGGTCTCGCTGGGGCGGCAGAGCCGGACGCCCTTTGCGGAGCAGACGATGGGGCGGTTGACCAGAACAGGATGCTCGAGCATCGCGTCGAGGATGCGGTCATCGCTGATGCCGGGCTCGAGCAGACCGAGCTCGGCGGCGGGCGATTTGGTCTCGCGCAGGGCGGTGCGCGGTGTCAGGCCGGCAGCAGCGAACAGGCCGAGCAATTGCGCCCGCGTCCAGCCCTGTTCGAGATAGTCGATCACCACGGGCGCATAGCCGGCCGCCTCGATTGTCTGCAACACATTGCGCGAGGTCGCGCAGGCCGGGTTGTGATGAATGAGGATCATGTGCTGGCTCCAGGGAAACGGGCGCGCGTCGCATTGGCGATGGCGACCAGGGAGAGCATCACCGGCACTTCCACCAGCACACCGACCACGGTCGCCAGGGCGGCGCCGGAATTCAACCCGAACAGGCTGATCGAGACAGCGACGGCGAGCTCGAAGAAGTTCGAGGTCGAGATCATCGCGCAAGGGGCCGCGACCGCATGGGGCAGCTTCCAGGCCCAGGCCGCGCCATAGGCGAGCGCAAAAATGGCGTAGGATTGCAGGATGATCGGCACCGCGATCAGGGCGATGATCAGCGGCCGCGCCAGGATGACCTGGCCCTGGAAGCCGAACAGCAAGACCACGGTCGCCAGCAGGGCCATAACCGAGGCCGGCTTGATGCGGTCGGTGAAGGCGGTCACCGCCGCAGGGCCGCCGCGGCGGATCAGGAGGCGCCGCGTCACCATGCCGGCGATCAGCGGGATGACGACATAGAGCCCGACCGAGATCAGCAGGGTTTCCCAGGGCACGACGATATCGGTGACACCGAGCAGAAGCGCGACGATGGGCGCGAAGGCAAACACCATGATGGCGTCATTGACGCTGACCTGGACCAGCGTATAGGCGGCATCGCCGCGGGTCAGCTGTGACCAGACGAAGACCATGGCGGTGCAGGGCGCCGCGCCGAGCAGGATCAGGCCGGCCAGATAGCCTTGCGCATCGGCCGGCGGGATCAGGCCGGCGAAGACATGTTTGAAGAAGAGCACGCCGAGCGCAGCCATGGTGAAGGGCTTGATCAGCCAGTTGACCACCAGGGTGATGACGAGGCCCTTGGGCTGCTTGCCGACCTCTTTCACACTGGCCAGGTCAATCCCGATCATCATCGGCCAGACCATGGCCCAGATCAGCAGCGCGACCGGCAGATTGACGTGTGCGATTTCCAGCCCGGCGAGGGCGCCCAGCAGGTCCGGCATCAACTGGCCCAACCCGATGCCGACCGCAATGGCAATCGCGACCCAGGCGGTGAGATAGCGTTCGAACAATCCCATCAGCAGCACGCGCCCTCGCGCTTGATCGACGGGGTGCAGCATGCCTGGGTCGTGGCTTCGGCGAGAGCGGAGGGCGGCAGGTCGCTGGCGGCAGCGGCACCGCCATAATCGACCGCTTCGCCGGTCGTGTGGAACACTTCCCAGGCGACACCGCTGGGGTCATGCACCCAGCTTTTTTCGGATTTGGCGTAGCAGCAGGTCGTCTCGCCCTCTTCGAGCACGGCCGCATCGGCGCTGGCAAGGCGCTGATAGACTTCGGCCAATTCCTCACCATTCTCGACCTGGATACCGAGATGTTCGACGCCGGTCTTGGCGCCGCGGGCGCTGATGGCGAAATTGACGCGCGGATCCTCGAGCATCCATTTGGCGTAGTCGGTTTTCTCGACCGTCGGCGCACTCGCGAAGAGTGTCGAATAAAAGCCGATCGAACCGGGCAGGTCATCGACGGCGAGGTGGATGTGCAGGCGTTTCATGAGCAGGCTCCCTTGGATGGGGTTGAACAGGCGATGCGATCAGTGGCGTCGACCAGTGGCGCGCAAATGCCGGCATCGCCCTGGCAGCAATCCTCGACCAGATAGACGATGAGTTCGCCCATTTGTTCGAAGGCGGCGGTGTAGATGATGGAGCGGCCATCGCGGCGGCTATCGACCAGGCCGGCATTGGCCAGCACGGTCAGCTGGGCCGAGAGCGTGTTGGGCGCGATCTCGAGCTGGCGCGCAATCTCGCCGGCGGCCAGGCCCGACTTGCCCGCCTTCACCAGGAGGCGAAATACGGACAGGCGATTGGCCTGGGCCAGGGCAGAGAGACGAAGCAGGGCAATTGATGTTTCCATATTTCAACGATTATAGAAACGATGATCCCTGTCAAGCCCGATCTGTGTCAGGGTTGGGCCATGATCCACAGCACCGCCATGAAGACCCCCTTCACCCGCGGCAGGGCGACCAGCACGACGCCGAGCGCGCCCAGCAAAAGCAGCGGCAGGGTGAGCCAGATGGGCGCGCCGCTCATCGATACCAGAAAGGCAATCGGCACCAGGATGGGGCCAAGCCCGAGTATCGTCCAGGCGGCCGGCCCGTCTTCGGCACGGATCTCGCCGAGCGGTTCGCCGCAGGACGCACACGCCGCAACCGGTTTGAGATAACGGCGATAGAGCGCGCCCTTGCCGCAGGCCGGGCAGCGCAGATTGAAGGCGCGCCAGATCGGCAGGAGCTTATTCATGGCGGGCATCAATCCAGGCCCGCGCCGCACTCATGGCTTGCGCCAGCGCCGGCTCATAGCTGACCAGCGGCGCGGTGATCTCGAGCGCGACCAGCTTGTGCTGCACGATTTTCGAGGCGCCCGAGATGATCACCGGCAGCCCGCGCTTGCGGGCCCGGTGGGCCAGGCCCAATATCATGTGGGCCGCGGTTGAATCGACGAAGGGCACGGCGGCAAAATCAATGATCAGGACGCGGTGCGTGTCGGCGATGCGTTCCAGCACCGAGCCGATCGAGGCGGCAGCCCCGAAGAAGAAGGCGCCACTGATCCGGTAGACCAGTATCTCCGCATCCTGCTCGGCGGGGCCCGCCCTGGCATCGGCCGGGGCCGTGATGCGGTCGGGCTTGTCTTCATCGACGAAGGGCGTCCAGCTCTCGATCGCCGTCGTCTGCGACATGCGGTGGATGAAGACCACCGAGCCGATGGCAAAACCGACCACGATGGCTTCGGTCAGATCGCGGAAAATGGTCAGGCCAAAGGTCGCCAACAGGATCAACGCGTCGGCCCGCGAGGCCCGCAGCAGGATCATGAAGGCGCGTTTCTCCACCATATTCCACGCCACCAGGGCCAGCACCCCGGCCAGGCAAGCCAGCGGAATGAAGCTCGCCAGCGGCGCGGCGATCAGGATGAAGAGCAGGAGAAATCCGGCATGCAGGATGCCGGCAACCGGCCCATGTGCCCCGGCGCGGACATTGGTCGCGGTGCGGGCAATTGTGCCGGTGACGCAAATGCCGCCAAACAGGGCCGAGCCGATATTGGCAACGCCTTGCGCGACCAGTTCGCTATTGGAGCGGTGATGCCGCCCGGTCATGCCGTCGGCGACGACGGCCGAGAGCAGGGATTCAATCGAACCCAAGAGGGCAAAGGCAATCGCGGCGGGCAGGAGTTCGGTCAGCCGTGTCAGCGAGATTGCGGGCATGGACGGCCAGGGCAGGCTGGAGGGAATGCCGCCAAAGCGCGAACCGATCGTCTCCAGCGGCAGGTTGAAGGCCGCGGTCGCACCGGCAGCCAGGGCGACAGCGATCAGCATGCCCGGCCATTGCGGCCGCCAGTGCCGGATGCCGATAATCACCAGCACCGTGGCCGCCGACACCGTCACTGTCAGCGCGTCCATGGTTGGAAGGGCGTGCCAGAGCACCGGGAGTTTTTCCAGCAGGGGCCCGGGTTCGCCGATTGACAGGGTGAGGCCAAGCAATTCCTTGATCTGGCTGGCAAAGATGATGACGGCAATCCCGGCGGTAAAGCCGACCGTGACCGGGTAGGGGATGAATTTGATATAGGTGCCCAGTTTGAGAAAACCGATCCCCATCAGGATCACCCCGGCCATCATCGTCGCCAGGATCAGCCCGTCCATGCCGAAGGTCTGGGCTGTCGTTGCCATCAGCACGATGAAGGCCCCGGCCGGACCGCCAATCTGGAAGCGGCTGCCGCCGAGCAGGGAGACGAAGAAACCGCCAATGATCGCGGTAATAATGCCCTGGGCCGGTGAGGCGCCGGCGGCAATCGCGATCGCCATCGACAGCGGCAGCGCGACAATCGCCACGGTCAGGCCGGCGATGGCATCGCTGCGCAGATGCGTCAGCGTATAACCCTCGCGCAAGACGGTGATCAGCTTGGGCAGGAAAAGCTCGCCCAGCGCTGGCGTGCCCGGCAAGTCGGGCGGGGTCTTCTTTGGGGTCGTCTCGGTCATGTCCACCTGCCTGGGTCAGGCGGCGGGATCGTCGGCATCAGTCGGCGGTCGCCGTCGCGAAAAACTAGTTGGTCGTTGAAGTCTCATGGATTGGCGGCGATTTGAGCCGCACGCCGCGCCCGGTGCCCTGACTGGGCGCCTGCTCACCGATCAGCTCGACGCCGAGGGCCTCAAGCGCCTCGACCACGCGGACCAGGGACGAGACCACGCCGCGCACATTGCCGTCGCTGGCCTCCATGCGCTGGATGGTCGGGACCGAGACGCCGGCCTGGGCCGCCAGCGTCTTCTGGTCGATACCGAGCAGGGCGCGCGCCGCGCGCATCTGGGCCGAAGTGATCATGATCGCCATTTTCCCTATTGATACTCAAGCATACACATGAAACATGATATTTCAAACATCATCATTGTTGCTTCAGCTGCATTCCCCCGCCCATGAACCTTGCGCGCTTGAACAATCGTCCGCTCTCGCCCAATCTGGCCGGGATATTTCGGGTTTTTCAGACCAATGGGGAAATTCATGTCCAGCTTCGATCGCTTCGTAAAAGCCGTGCCGGCAGGTTCGCTCCTGCTCGCCGCGGCGTTGCTCGTCTCCTGCGGGGGCGTGGAGGGCGACCAGGCGCCTGCAGCCCCGGACGCGGCCACGCCTGCCGGGATTGTCGAGCCTGCGACCGGGGCGGACGGCCAGGCGGCGGACAGCCAGGCGTCGGACGGGCCCGCGGCTGTTATCGAACCCGTCCCGCTTGAGCCCGCTCCGGCCGTGCCGGGCAAGGGGCCCACCCCATCGGCATCGGTGGCCGAGCCCGCCTATGTCGGCACCTGGGGCGTCGATCTGGCGCAATGCAGCGACACCCAGGAATATGAGTGGGCCCCGATGGTCCTGCGCGCCGACGGCTATGACCAGTACGAGGCCCATTGCGATTTCGAGCTTGTGGACCAGACGGGCCCGGCGCAATGGCACATCACCGGCCATTGCAGCGTCGAGGGCGATGAGCAACCGCTCGATTATAATATGGCGATCGTGGACGGAGATCTCGTCCACTGGTCCGGCGATGCCCGCAAGGACGCCTGGACGCTGGTGCGGTGTCCGGAATAGGGGGCGTGCGGCATCGACCTGATCCCTGTTGCGTGAAGCCGATTCACCGCTAGGGTTGCAAAGGCAATGGGGAATCCGGTCTTGGCGTGCAGATTGAAACTCGCAGGCAGGTCCGCGCCCGCCCGCCACCCTGATGGCGGGGCGGGGTGAATCCGTTCGCCCCGCTACCTGCACCGCTCGGCGCCGGCTTTGCCGGCCTGCTGCTGCTTCTACTCGCAGGCAGTCTCGCGGCGGTCATCCTGCCGCGTGTGCAACCGGGTCGCTGGAGCGATCTCGGTCCGCGCATGCGCAGCTGGTGGCTGATTTGCGGCGTGATCGGCGGCGCCCTTCTGGCCGGCTGGCAGGCCTTCACGATTGTCTTCGCCCTTGTCAGTTTCGTTGCCCTGCGCGAATTCCTCACCCTGGCGCCGACCCGGCGTGAGGACCGTCTGGTGGTGCTGGTGGTCTATGCCTCGATCCTGATCAGCTATTGGGCGATCTGGATCGATAATTACGCTTATTTCCTGGTGATCGTGCCGATTTACGTCTTCGTGGGGACGGCGGTGATGATGACCCTGCTCGGACGGACGGACGGGTTTCTGGCGACGATCGGGGTGATGCATTGGGGCGTGATCGTATGCGTCTACAATCTCGGTCATGTCGCATTTCTGATGCGTACACCGGCGGCGGAGGTGCCGCAGGCGGGCGCGGCCGGGCTGGTTTTCTTCCTGATATTCATCACCCAGTTCAATGATGTCGCCCAATATGTGTGGGGAAAGGCGTTGGGCCGCCACAAGATCATCCCGACCGTCAGTCCGAACAAGACCTGGGAAGGCGCCATCGGCGGTTTTGTGACGACGGCGATTGTCTTCGTCGTGCTGGCGCCATTTTTTACACCGCTGGCCTTCTGGCCCAGCGTGCTGATCGGAGCGGTCTTGCCGGTGCTCGGTTTTTTTGGCGATATCACCATGTCGGCGATCAAGCGCGATCTGGGCGTGAAGGACACCAGTCTCTTCCTGCCCGGCCATGGCGGCGTCCTCGACCGGCTCGACAGTTTGATGTTCACCGCGCCCTGGTATTTTCACATGCTGGCGATCTTCGCCCTGGAGCGGTTCTAGATGCTGCAACTGGTGCGCCGTCTGATCCTGGTCCTGCTCGTGAAGCCCTTCGCCTGGCTGATTATCGGGTTTGATGTGCGCGGCCGCGACAATCTCCCGGTGACGGGACCGGCGATGATCGCCGCCAACCATAACAGCCATATCGACACGCTGCTGCTGATCTGTCTCTTCCCTTCCGCCAGCCTGGCGAAGATCCGGCCGGTCGCGGCGGCGGACCATTTCCTCAAGACGCCGTTCTCAAGCTGGTTCTACCAACGCGTTGTCGGCATCCTGCCCATCACCCGCACCGGCGCGGGCCGGAGCGATGTCCTGGCAGGCTGCAAGGCGGCCCTGGCTCGCGGCGAGATTCTGCTGATCTTCCCGGAAGGGACGCGCGGCAAGGCCGAGGAGATGGGTGATTTCAAGGCCGGCATTGCCCGCCTTGCCGAAGAGTTCCCGCAGGCACCCATCACGCCGGTCTACTTGCAGGGGGCCGGGCGGGTTCTGCCGCGCGGGGCCCGCTTTCTCGTACCCTTCAATTGCAGCGCCATCATCGGTGCCCCCTTCACCTGGCCAGGTAATCGCGCCGCCTTCATGGACCAGGTCAAGACGACGATCGAAACCCTGCGCAAGGATGCGCCGCCGCTGCGCTGGCTGTGAGCGCATCCTTGTCCGATTTCAAACGGAGACACCCATGATTTCCAATGCCGTCACCCTGTTCCGGATGGGCCTGGTGCTGCCGCTCTTCTACCTGCTCGCGACCGGCGGGCCGGGATGGACCGCGCTGGCATTCTATCTCGGATCGGGCCTGCTCGACATCGTTGATGGCAAGCTCGCCCGCGGGCTTGGCGAAAGCTCAGCCATGGGCGCGATGCTCGATCTTGTGGCCGACCGACTATTGACCCTCGCTGCGGTTGCCGGCTTGCTGGTCTATGGCGACCTCGGTCTGGCCGCGGCCTGTGGTGCGGTCGTCCTGGTTGCACGATGCAATATCGTCGCCTCGTTTGGGGAGGCGCTGGCGGCCCGTTTGGTGCTGGCATCCTCGCGCTTCGAATACCCCAAGATAGTGCTCAGCTTTGCCGGACTGGGTCTGGCGATGGTGCCACTGGACCTGGTACCCGGCACGCAAATCGCGCTGTCCCCCATTTCCGAAGCACTGATCGTGCTCGCCGCGGCGCTGACCCTGGTGACGCTGGCTGGCTATGCGCGCCAGACCGTGCGCGCATTGGCGGGGTAGGGCCGGCCTTGCGGACCTGTCCCGGCGCGTGCCGCCCTCGGTAAATAATCGGAATAATCGGGGACATACACCAATTAATCGCCACATCCCTGTTCCAGTTCAAACATGTGCGCCCCGGTGCACACCCTCCCATAAATCTCTTGCCAGCAGCGGGCCCTGCGAGCTTCAGCGCGTCAAGGCCGCCTTCGGCGCCGCGTTGCGGGCATGCGCCTTGACGCGCTGAAGCTCGCAGGGCGAAATCTCGGCATGAGATTTTTGGTGGGGCTGGGCGCAACGGGCGCCGCGTTCTCACTACACACAACATTGGCGAGACGTGCGTCGGCAAGCCTGGCTGCTGGACCCCGCCCCCGGCGGGATACCTTGTCCGCCCCCGGGGCTGCGCGGTTATAATCGCGGCAGTTTCGCTCTTTGACATCGTCGATCGATCACCACAAACGCGTTCGCGCCGCGCCAGGCGCGCAGCCCGGCGGCCGGCCCGACCTTGCGGCAAGGACGGCTTTGCGATGGCACGGTGATAGTCTCTGCCGTGTGCCCTGTCATGGTGTCCGGGCCTGTACAGGCAGAGTAATCGCCCTCCAGTGACAGGGTGACAGACTGGCAGAGTGTTTTCTGCAAAATCCGGACATATGTGAAATGGGACCGCCGACAGACCGTTCCTTGATTGGATCGGTCTGGTCGCCCGGAGAATATCCGGTTTCCTTGAAACCGGCGCGGTGGGCGCGCCAACCGCTCCAATCAATACACAAGGTTCTTCCCCCGGATTCATTCCGGGGCCTACCGGAGGGGAATCCAGCCAGGCTACCAACCGCTGGTCGGCCCCGGAATTCGCTTCGCTCCTCCGGGGAAATGATGTGTTTGGGGTTGGTGGCAACCGCCAACCTATCCCCGCCCACTGCCAATTATCCCACGTCATCCTGACGTCAGTCAGGACCTCGATATCGCAGGCTCCGCACCTGTCACGTCGAGGTCCCGGCTTTCGTCAGGATGACGGAGTTTTATAGGCTCAACCCTGTAACCTACTGCGCCGTCATCACATTCGGCACTTCGGTAAACGGCCGGATGCCAAACTCCGGATAGATTTCGCTCGGGTAGTAAATCACCCCGTTGGACGACACCATCGAGATGGTCTTGATCGCCGCGAGGTCCTGGGTCGGATCGCCCGGGATGAGGAAGAAATCGGCCAGCATGCCCGGCGCGATTGTGCCGAGCTCGTCATCGACGCCGAGATATTCGGCCATGCCATGGCTGGCCCAGGCGAGGATTTCCGGGGCGGTCATGCCGGTGCGCTGATACAGTTCCAGTTCGCGGTGCAGGGTGAAGGAGCCGCCCAGATCGGTGCCGGGGACGATGAAAATGCCGGCTTCGCGCATCATCGAGATCGTGGTCAGGATCTGGTCGAAGGCGCCGCGATAATTGGCGTCATCCTCGGCATTGGCGATATCGGCCCAGGCGGCGCGGGCGCTGCGCTGTTCGTCGACCGGCATATGGTCAATATAATCGACAACACCGGGGGTCAGCTCACCATTGCGCGACAGCAGCAAGGCCTCATGGATCGCCAGGGTCGGATCGATCGCGACGCCGCGTGTCGCCATCGCATTGATGGTGTTCTGAACCGGCTCGCTGGTGAGATCGAGCGCCGGCAGGCGGCGCAGCGCGGTCAGGCGCAGCAGCTCACGCGTGTCCTCGCCCTCTTCAAGCACCCAGCCGAGCATGACCTGGTTGATATGGGTCATCTCGTCATAGCCGGCCGCGATCATGGCATCGGCATTGGTGAAGGCGGGGACATGGCCGGAAACGCGCAGGCCGCGCTCATGGGCGCGCGCGATCATGGCGGGAACCCAGTCGGGATTCATCGAGTTGTAGATCTTGATCTGGATGAAATCGCCGGCATCGGCATAGGTGTCGACGGCGGCAACGGCCTCCGCCTCGCTATTGACCAGGATGCCATTATTGGAGCTGAACGGGCTTTGCCCCTCGATAAAGCCGCTGCGGAAGACGCGTGGTCCGGCCAGCTCGCCCGCTTCAATGCGGTTGATCAGGGCGCCGAGGACCTCATTATTATTGCCCATATCGCGCACGCTGGTGACGCCGGCGGCGATGTTGAGCACGGCACTGGTCTCGCCCATATGGGCGTGCATTTCGAACAGGCCGGCGATGAGCGATCCGCCACCGCCGTCGATCTCGACCTCACCGGCAGCGGTTGGCACATCGAGCGCATCAATGGCAGCGATCCGCTCGCCCTCGACCACGACCGAGACCGGGGCGCCGAGCGCCTGGGAGGCCGGGTCGAAGACGCGCACATTGCGGATCCGGACCGGGGCGCCGTAATCATGCGCCGTGCGTGACTGGATATCCTCCAGCCGTGCCGCGCCATAGCTGGCGGCGAGGGCGCGCAGACGTTCGTCTTCGGCCTCATAGCCGGTTTCCAGGATGGCGAAGCGCGGCGTGATCAGGGCGAAGAAGGCGCGCCCGTCCATCAGGATATAGGTCGGATCCAGGCTGGTGCCGGTCATGGCATAGCTGGTGACCAGGCGCTGGTTTTCGCCGTCGCTGACCGGCAATTGCCCGATCTCGTTCAGCTGCAGCGCGCCGCCGGGAATGGCGTTGAGGGAGGCGTCGCTTGTGTCCATCAGGGCGCGCGCGGCGATCGCCAGCCAATAGGGGCTGGCATTCTGGGGCACGTAGAAGGCCTCGCCCTCGATGACGGCTGCATCGCTGCCGGTGGCATCAGTCCAGCTGGCCTGGTCGTCCTCGAATTCGAAGCGCTCCGAGATCGGATTGCCGAAGGTCGAGGCACCTTCAATCGTCCAATGTGTCGGCAAGCCGGCGGCGCTAAGCGCCACGGTTTCGGAGATGGTCGGGCCGCGGCCATTATTGCGGTACTCGTACTCGACGCCATAGCCGGTTTCGGAGGCGGTGATCTCAAGCGCACCGATGTCGGTGCCACCAACCAGCACGGTGAAGCGCGAGGCCTCGGTTGCGGCGGCCGCGGTTTCGGTGTCCGGCGTGGTTCCGGACTTGCCACAGGCCACGAGGCTCGCGGCGAGCGCCAGGGCGAGGCCGATTTTGGACGATGCGTGCATGAGAATTCCCCCGAATATGATTGGATTTATGCCCAGCACTAACACCGAATCCCGGCGCTGTCAGCGCAGCGCGGCCGGGGCCGGTCCCCGCCGGACCAGGCTATGCGCTCATGCCGTCCGGGCCTGACCCGGCGATGGCGATGATAATCGTCGTCATCGCCGTGTCATTTCACCCGTTTTACGGAAATTTCCAGTCCTCGCCCGATTGAGCTTTGCCGCGGGCGCGCGCACCATGTCCTCATGGAATCATTTCTGCTGCAGGCGGCTATCTATCTCGGGGCCGGCGTCGTCGCTGTGCTGATCGCGCACCGGCTCGGGCTCGGCTCGGTGCTGGGCTATCTGCTGGCGGGGATCGCGATTGCGCCGCTGCTCGAACTGGTCGGTTCGCATACTGAGGATGTGCAGCATTTTGCCGAATTCGGCGTGGTTATCATGATGTTCCTGGTCGGCCTGGAATTGCAGCCACGCCTGCTCTGGGACATGCGGGTCAGGCTGATCGGGCTGGGCGGAATGCAGGTTGCGGTGACCGGCCTGACCCTGGCCGGCGCACTGGCGCTGGGGATGGACTGGCGCGTCGCGATCGCGCTCGGCATGATCCTGTCGCTGTCCTCGACCGCGATCGTGCTGCAAACGCTCGGCGAAAAGGGCTGGCTGCGCAGCGAGGGCGGCCAGTCAGCTTTCTCGGTCCTGCTGTTCCAGGATGTCGCCGTGATCCCGATGCTCGCCCTGATGCCGCTCCTGGCCGTCGGCACAGGCACCGGCGAGATGCCGATGTCGAGTGCCCAGCTCCTGGCTGAAGGGGCCGACGCGCCGGCCGCTGATCTCAGCCTGATCATGCACTTGCCCGCCTGGGGGCAGGCGCTGTTGACGCTGGGCGCGGTGGCTCTGGTGATCCTGGTCGGCCGCTATCTGACCCGGCCGGTCTTTCGTGCCATCGGACGCACCGGCCTGCACGAGATCTTCTTCGCGGCCTCCCTCCTGCTGGTGATATCGACTGCCCTGCTGATGGGCTGGGTCGGCCTGTCGGCGGCGCTCGGGACATTCCTGGCCGGAGTCGTGCTGGCCGATAGCGAATACCGGCACGAGCTGGTCAGCGTGCTCGAACCCTTCAAGGGCCTGCTGCTCGGCGTCTTCTTTATCACGGTCGGGGCGGGGATGCAGTTTTCCCTGCTGGCGCAGACGCCAGGGTTAATCCTTGGCCTGGTCCTGGCGCTGATCCTGGTGAAGGGCGTGATCCTGTGGGGGCTGACCCTGGTCTTCGGGATTCGCGGGCATGCCCGCTGGCTGTTCACCTTCTCGCTGGCCCAGAGCGGCGAGTTCGGTTTCGTCCTGCTGACCTATGCCGTCGGCGTACAGGTCCTGCCCGATCATATCGCCAATATCACCGGACTGGTCGTCGCGCTCTCCATGATGGCCACGCCGCTGGTCATGATCGTGTTCGAGCGTTGGGTCTCGCCGCATGTCTCGGCTCGCAGCGGGCCGTCCCGGCCGGCAGATCTGATCGACGAGGCGGCGCCGGTCATCATTGCCGGGATGGGCCGTTTTGGTCAGATCGTGCAGCGGCTCCTGGTGATGGATGGTCACCGCCCCGTCGTGCTCGACAATTCTCCCGCTCATATCGAAGTGATGCGCAAATTCGGCATCCAGGTCTATTACGGAGACGCGCTGCGCACGGGGCTGCTGGAGGCGGCGGGAATCGCCAAGGCGCGCCTGTTGATCGTGGCCACTGACAGCCAGGACCGGGCCGTTGAGCTCGTGCAGCACGTCAAGCAACGCTTCCCCCATGTCCGCATCATCGCCCGTGCGGCGAGCCGGGAGCATGTCTACCAATTGCGCGCCGCGGGTGCCGACAGCGCGATCCGTGAGCTGTTCGGCTCATCGCTCGAAGCCGGCCGTCAGGCGCTGGAGTTCCTCGGGCGCTCGCCCAGCCAGGCCGAGCGCAAGACCAGGGCATTCGCCGAGCATGATGAGGAAAGCCTGCGTCAACTCTTCGAGGTCTGGGACGCCGATACCGATGTGTTCGACAATACCGCCTACATGGAAAAGGCCCATTCGCGGGTCGTCTCGCTCGCGGAGTTGATGGCGGACGACGCCGAAGAGCGGCTCGAGAGCTGAGCATGCCGGCGCGCAGCACCCGTCTGGCCGACGGTTGGGCTTTCAGCTTTCGATTGCCGGAGAATATCGTTAACATCCGGTTTCGGGTTCTGGGGAGGGCCGGCTTTGCTGCGGACATGTTTGTTTCTGACGCTGTTTCTGATGCTCGCCTGCGGCCCGGCTGCGGCCGGGGCTGAAGATGTGCGTCCGGCCGGAACGGACACGATATCAACAGTGCGCAGTGCGCCCATACCTCTGGCGGTTCTGCCGGCCTGGAGCGAGGCGGCCATCGAGGCCTTGGCGATCGCCCTGTTCGATGCGCCTGGTCATGGTTTGCCGTCGCTGGACCGCACAGCCGAGGATTTGCTCGATCGGTCGCTGCCGCACGAACATCGTGCGGCTATGGCGACGCGGGCCTTCCTGCGCTTTGGCGCCTGGTTGCGCTACGGCCTGATGGATTCGCAGACTCACGAGCTCTACACGCCCGATGCGGCGGAGCGTGCCGGCTTGCACAATGCGCTCGCGGGCGCGCTGGCCGATAATCGTGTGGCGCAGACGCTGGACGGCTTTGCTCCGGAACTGGGGGAATACCGTGCGCTGCGGGCTGAAATGCTTCGTATGATGGCCCTGCAACCGATCTGGCCACACATTGAGCCGGGGCCGAGCCTGGCGCATGGTGATCGCGGCCCGCGCGTCGATCAATTGCGCGCCCGGCTGGCGGCGGTGGATGTCTACCGGGAAGACTGGAGTGCCGGCGACGCATTTGACGTGCGGCTGGAAACGGCGGTCCGGCGATATCAGGGCCGGGCCAATCTCTCGCCGTCCGGACAGATGGATCAGGCGACGCTGCGCGAACTGAATATCACGCCGCAAGAGCGCATGGCGCAATTGCGCGTCAATCTTGAACAACGCCGCTGGCAGAGCCGGGAGCCGGGGCGTCGCCACATCCGGGTCAATCTGGCCGACTTCACCCTTGAGGCCTGGCAGGATGGTCAGCTGGCCCGGCGGCACCGCGTAATGGTCGGGCGGCAAGTCAGTTCGACCCCGGAATTTTCCGAGGACATGCAGTATCTTGTCCTCAATCCCTGGTGGGGTATCCCGGGTGGGCTGGCGCAGAGCCGTTTTCGGTCATTCCGCCGCAATCCCGGTCTGGCGGCCCAATTGGGGTTCCGGATCTATGATGCGAGTGGCACCCAGATTTCAGTCTACGATATCGACTGGAGCCGCTGGGGGCGGGACTGGCCCTATCGCATGTCGCAACCGCCAGGTGGCAGCAATCCGATGGGCGAGGTGAAGTTCATCTTTCCCAATAGCCATAATGTCTACATTCACGATACTACCGAGCGGGACCGGTTCTCCGAGACCCGCAGGGATTTTTCTGCCGCCTGCATTCGTGTCCATGACCCGCTTGTGCTCGCCGAATGGGTGCTGAGCAGCCAGGAGGGGTGGAGTGCCGAACAGATTGAGCAGGTCGCCGCAGGCAATACGCCGACCGTTGTCTGGCTTGATGAGCGCTTGCCGGTCCATATCAATTACTGGACCGTGGCGCGCGATGCCGATGGCGATGTGCGCTATCTCAATGACCTCTATCGGCGCGACGGGGCGTTGATTCGCCGGTTCGAGGGCGCGCTTGCCCAGGCCTCGGACCTCGAGCACGAACGAATCGCCAGCCGTGGCGGGGCGCAGGCGACGCTCAACTAGGCAAATCTGCGGCGCGGCGCGGTCCGATAAGTGTGCTGCGAGATGCTGACCGGGCCGCACACGCTCAAGGTGATGTCGCAGTGCAGCATTTGAGCTTTTCCGCCATCGCCCGCCGGTTAATCGCGCCCAACCGGGGCGGATCCATGCTGTGGCAGGCGTATCAGCCGATAATGTCGCGATTTGACCGGCCGGCCGCGCCCAGCTTTCGCCGCAAAGGTGTAGCGTCTCTGCAACGGCATCAGAAATATGCACCGATTGCGTGTTTTCTCGGACTTCGTTGTGGCGAAGCTGGTCAGGTTGTTGTAATGAAATGAATGGGAAATATCCGGAGTGGGTGTTTTCGATTTTCTCGGAACGTTTCCGGGAATCCACTTTCACACCAAGGAGGCGCGAGCCTCCGGAGGGGGTATAATGAAAAATCGGCTTTTTACGGCGGTCGCCGTCGGAGCCTTCCTGGCAGCGGCTCCCGCGTTCGCTGACGAAGGCTGGTATGGTCGTGGCGCTGCCGGTTATGGCGGCCCAGGCGACACTGATGTGTCTGGTTCGCTGACTGGCGAAATCAATGGCGAAGGCAATTGGCGCGAAGCGGCTGCAATCGGCTACGAATGGGCCGATGGTTTCCGTTTTGAAGGCGAATTGGCGCATCGGTATAACAATACCGGCGCCGTTGGTTCTTTCGAGGACAGCTCGAGCAAGTTCCAGATCTGGTCGCTGATGGCGAATGCCATCTTCGATTTCAATCCAAATGGCTCCTACCACCCTTACGTCGGTGTCGGTGTCGGTATTGCTGAAACCAACGCGACTCTGTCCGGTTGGTCTGCTGGCACAATGCCAGTTGCAGCGACGCCAGCTGACTATGTTGTCTCGACGGACAGCGACAGCCCGTTCGCTTGGCAAGTCATGGCCGGTATCGGTTGGGAACTCTCCCAGCGCCTGACCCTGGATACCGAATACCGGTATTTCTCGGCTGGCAGCTCTGACTACTCTCCAGGCGTGAGCGTTGATGCGCTGGCTGGACATGAGGCATGGGTTGGTCTGCGTTATTCCTTCGCAGCTCCGCCACCACCGCCACCTCCACCACCGCCACCACCGCCACCACCGCCACCACCACCGCCACCGCCACCACCACCGCCACCAGCGGTCGTGTGTAACGATGTGCAGTTCCCAGTCTACTTCGAGTGGGATCGTGCGGACCTGACGGATCAAGCGCGTGCAGTTATCGCACAAGCTTCGAACCAGCGCGGTTCTTGCGGCGTGACACGCGTTTCGGTTTCGGGCTTTACCGACCGTTCCGGTGCAGCATCCTACAATGTGGGTCTGTCCGAGCGCCGTGCCCGCGTTGTTCGTGATGAACTGGTTCGCCTCGGCGTCCCGGCCAGCACGATCTCGCTGGAAGCCTTCGGCGAAACCCGCAATGCGGTTCAGACGCCAGACGGTGTGCGCGAGCCGCTCAACCGTCGTGCAGAAGTGGTCATCGTTCTCAACTAATCTTGAGTATGATGCCTAAAATCGGGCGGTCCGGCTTTTTGCCGGGCCGCCCTTTTTCTTGGAAGAATCATGCCGTAAACCCCTGTGATGCGGGCAGGGTGGGCCGGTTTTTCCGGCGTCTTCAGGACAGGCTTGACCCGCGCTCGAAGCTGGTTCTAATCCCTCCGACACGCAGCGGGGTGGCCCCGCCCGGCGCGATTTCGAGGACCTACCGATGAGCAAACCCGACAAGCCCTACCGCAAACATGCCGTGGCCGGCCACACGCTGAGCCCCGAGACCCAGATGATGAGCTATGGCTATGATCCCAAGCTCTCGGAAATGTCGATCAAACCCCCGGTCTTCCTGACCTCGACCTTTGCATTTGAAACCGCCGAGGCTGGCGCTTCCTTCTTCCGTGTGGCGCTGGGCCAGGCCGAAGAGGGCGATCCGGAGTCGGCGGGTCTGATGTATTCGCGCTTCAACAATCCGAACATGGAAGTGCTCGAAGACCGTCTCGCACTCTATGATGCGGCCGAGGAAGCTGCGGTCTTCTCCTCCGGCATGGCAGCGATTTCGACCACTTTGATGGCGCTGGCGCATACCGGTTCGGTGATCCTGCAATCGACCCCGCTCTATGGCGGCACTGAAAGCCTGCTGCGCAAATTCCTGCCCAATTATGGCATCAAGACGGTCGATTTCTTCGCAGCCGCCTCAGAGGCCGAGATCCGCGAAGCGGCCGAGGCCGCCATGGCGCTTGGCCCGGTCTCCGTGATCTATACCGAAACACCGACCAATCCGACCAATGACCTGGTCGATCTGGCGGCCTGCAATCGCATCGCCGACATGATTGCCGAGAAACAGGGCAAGCGCCCGTGGATCGTGGTCGACAATACTTTCCTCGGTCCTGTCGGCCAGGCGCCGCTCAAGCTCGGTGCCGATGTCCTGGTGTATTCGCTGACGAAATATGTCGGTGGCCACAGCGATCTGATCGCAGGTTCCGCATTGGGTGGGTCCGAGCCGATGGCGCTGGTGCGCGGCTTGCGCGGCTATCTCGGGACCAATCTCGATCCGCACACCTGCTGGATGCTGCTGCGGTCGCTGGAAACCGTGAAGATCCGCATGGATGCCGCGGCGCTGGGGGCCGAAAAAGTCGCCGCCTTCCTGCGCGACCACCCCAAGGTGAACCGCGTTCGCTATCTGGGCTTCCTGGGCGAGGGCAATCGTGACGCGGATGTCTTCAAGACCCAATGCATCTCGGCCGGTTCGACCTTCGCGTTCGATCTCGCCGACCAGGCCAGCGCCTTTCGTATGCTGAACGCCCTGCAGGTCATGAAGCTTGCTGTGAGCCTCGGCGGTACCGAGACCCTGATCTGCCATCCCGGCTCAACGACCCATCGCGGTGTCGATCCGGAATTGCGCAAGCGCCAGGGTTTCTCCGAAGGCCTGGTCCGGATCTCGGTCGGTATCGAAAATCCCGATGACCTGATCGCCGATCTGGCACAGGCGCTCGAGAAGGCCTGAGCCGAAATTGACAGCCTGGCCCCGGCGGATATGTCCGCCGGGGCTAGACCACTTCTTTTAAACCATTATCACTGAGCCATGTTGAATCCTCTGGAGCTCAATGCTGACGAGCGCGCCGTCCTCGACTGGGTCGATACGCGCAGCGACGCGATGATCGAGACCGTCAAGGCCTGGTCCGCGATCAATTCCGGCAGTCGAAATCCCGAAGGGCTGGAGCGCATGAGGGCCTGTCTCGAGACCGCATTTGACGAGCTCGATGATGCCCGTATCAATGCGGTCGAACTGCAGCCCTCCACCGTGGTCGAGCCCGATGGCCGCGTGCACGAACAACCCTATACCCCGTCTTTCCGTTGCCGCATCCGGCCGGAGGCGCCGGTCCGCATCGCCATGACCGGGCACCACGACACGGTCTTCCCGCTCTCCAGCACATTCCAGTCTACGACCTTGTGGGATGAGGACACGCTCAACGGACCGGGTGTGGCTGATATGAAGGGCGGAATATTGGTCATGCTGCACGGCCTGCTGGCCCTGCAACGCTCGCCCTGGAAAGACCAGATCGGCGTCGATGTCCTGATCAGTCCGGATGAGGAAATCGGTTCGCTCGGCTCGGCGCCTGTTCTGGCCGAAATCGGTGCCCGCGCCGACATCGGCATGACCTATGAGCCGGCCCTGGCCGATGGCTCACTGGCCGGTGCCCGCAAGGGCTCGGGCAATTGGTCGCTCAAACTGTCCGGTCGCGCTGCCCATGCCGGCCGCGAACACCATCTCGGCCGCAATGCGCTCGCTGCCGCCTGCGCCTTCGGTCTCGAGCTGGACGGGCTGAATGGTCGGCGCGAGGACGTCACCTTCAATCTCGCCCGCATTGATGGCGGCGGCCCGCCCAATGTAGTGCCGGATAATGCGGTGGTGCGCTTCAATATCCGCGTCAAGACCGATAATGACCGGATCTGGGTGCTGGCTGAACTCGAGCGCCTGCTCGATATGGTGCGGATTCGCGACGGGATCAGCGCCGAGCTCCATGGCGGTTTCACACGTCCGCCCAAGCCGATGAGCCCGGCCAATGCGAAAATGTTCGAATGGACGCGCGCGGCCGGATCGAGCCTCGGGCTGGATATTCGCTGGCAGGATACGGGCGGTGTCTGCGAAGGCAATAATCTGTGGGCGGCCGGCTGTCCCAATGTCGATACGCTCGGTGTGCGCGGTGCCGATATTCATTCCGATCGCGAGATCGTGAAACTGTCCAGCTTCGCCGAGCGCGCCAAGCTGTCGGCCGTGATGTTGATGAAATTTGCTCAAGGCCGGTTCGATGCGCGCGAAGCGCGCGCCCTGGTCCAACAACAAGACTGACAGGTCGGGGAAGACAATGTTGATCGTACGTGCCGCCAAGGCAGCTGATATCGATGCCCTGAGCCTGCTGGCGGAAGAAGCCGGGACCGGTTTCACTAGTCTGTCGGTCACACGCGATGTGTTGGCTGAACGGCTGGAGAAGTCCGAAGCGGCCTATCTGTCCGACCCGAAAGGGCAGACGGAAGACACCTATCAGCTCATGCTGGAGGACACGGAAAGCGGCAGGATTATCGGCTGTTCGGCGATCAAGGCGATGGTCGGAGTGTCCAAACCCTATTGGGACTTCAAGATCATCACCATTGCCCAGCATTCGGTCGATGCCCGGCGCCGGTTCGACATGGATGCCATGCTGCTGGTCAATGATTTCGCCGGATCGACCGAGGTCGGCACACTCTTCGTGTCCGAAGCCGGACGCGGCGGCGGGGCCGGGCGCCTGGTCGCCCAGTCACGCTATCTCCTGATGGGCGCAGCGCCGGAGCGCTTTGGCGAGAAAGTCCTGGCCGAATTGCGCGGGGTCGTGCTGGAGGATGGCTCCTCGCCGTTTTTCGACCATGTCTCGCGGCCCTTCTTCCACATGGATTTCGACGAGGCTGACCGGTTGAGCGCCTCGACCGACAATCAATTCATCCTCGATCTCGGTCCGCAGCATCTGATCTATGTCGATTTGCTGCCGCAATCCGTGCGCGATGTGATCGGCCAGCCCCACCGCGACGGCGTTGGCGCGCTGAATCTGCTGCGCTGGGAAGGCTTCCACTACGATAAATATGTCGACATTTTCGATGGTGGCCCGCTGGTTTCGAACTGGACGGAGAATATCCGGACCCTGCGCGAAAGCCGCGAGGTGACGGTGCGCGCCGCGACCACGGCTGGCGGCGTCCAGGGCATATTGTCGACCGACAGAATTGAAGATTTTCGCACGTGCGCCGTCGAGGCCGTCGATGATGGCGATGTGCTTGGCATCTCCCATGACGTGATGCGGGCGATGGATCTGCGAGACGGAGAGCGCGCCCGATTCTGGCGCCGGTAGAGGTAACACAATGAATTTCATCAATGGACAATGGCGCGATGGCTCAGCCGCGGCCTTCACCTCGACCAATCCGGCCGATAACTCGCTGGTCTGGAAGGGCAAGGCCGCCGGCGCTGATGATGTCGCCGCAGCCTTTACCGCCGCGCGCCAGGCCTTTGCGGCCTGGGGCCGGACATCGCTGGCAGACCGTATTACGGCGGTGGAACGCTACAAGGCCGAGCTGACGAGCCGCAAGGACGAGCTCGCCGATCTGATCGCACGCGAGACCGGCAAGCCCCTGTGGGAAACAGCTGGCGAAGTTGGCGCGATGATCGGCAAGGTCGACATCTCCATCGCCGCCCATGCCGACCGCACCGGCGGCTATGAGAGCGACACCGCCTTCGGCTTTGCGCGCATGGAACACAAGCCGCTCGGCGTCATGTTCGTGCTCGGCCCCTATAATTTCCCGGGCCATTTGCCCAATGGCCATATCATACCGGCCCTGATCGCCGGCAATACGATCGTCTTCAAGCCGTCTGAAATCACGCCGGGTGTGGGCGAAGCCATGATCCGGGCCTGGGATAGCGCAGGGCTACCGGCGGGCGTCATCAATATGGTCCAGGGCGCTCGCGACACCGGTGCCGCAGCGCTGGACAATGCCGAGCTCGACGGCGTGCTCTTCACCGGCTCCTGGGGCACGGGCAAATTCATTCACGAAAAATTCGCCGGCCGTCCGGGTATCCAGCTGGCGCTGGAAATGGGTGGTAATAACCCGCTGGTCGTCTGGGATGCCGCCGATGCCCGCGCCGCAGCCAGTATCGCCGTGCATTCGGCTTATATCACGGCGGGCCAGCGCTGTTCCTGCGCCCGCCGTCTGATCGTGCCGCGCGGTGAGACCGGCGATGCCGTCATCGCCGCCATTATCGAGATGGCCGGCCAGTTGACGATCGGCAAGTGGAATGACGCGGTCCAGCCCTTCATCGGCCCGGTGGTTTCGGCGCGTGCCGCGCAAGGCGTGCTGGACGCCCAGGACGATCTGCTCGCGCGCGGGGCGATCGCCTTGCGCAAGGTCGAGCGCGACGCGCTTGGCGATGCTTTCCTGCGTCCGGGCCTGCTCGACGTTACCGGTATCGAGGTGCCCGATGAGGAAGTCTTCGGTCCGATGCTGCAGGTCACACGCGCGGCCAGCTTCGAGGATGCGATGCAGGTGGCGAACAATACCGCTTACGGCCTGTCGGCCGGGCTGGTGTCTGACAGCCGTGATCTGTGGGAACGCTTCTGGGTCGAAAGCCGCGCCGGCATCGTCAACTGGAACCGGCCAACCTGCGGTGCGGCGTCCAACATGCCATTTGGCGGACCGGGCCAGTCGGGCAATCTGCGCCCGAGCGCCTATTACGCGGCTGATTATTGCGCCTTCCCCGTTGCCACCCAGGCCGCGCCGGAGCCGGAATACATGGCCATCAAGGGTATCGACTGAAGCTGTGAGAGGCCTGTCCCATGACTGCCATTGAAGCCAATTTCGACGGGCTGGTCGGGCCGACCCATAATTATGGTGGTCTGTCCGAGGGCAATCTGGCGAGTGCACGCAGCGAGGGGCTGGCATCCTCGCCCCGCGAAGCCGTGCTCGAAGGCATCGCGAAGATGAAGTCCCTGGCCGATATCGGCTTGCTGCAGGGCGTGATGCCGCCGCATGAGCGGCCTTATCTGCCCCTGCTCAAGGCCTTGGGTTTTTCCGGCAGTGATACGCAGATCATCGAGCGCGTCTCGCGCGAGGCGCCGCATTTGCTGCGCCGCGCCAGTTCGGCCTCGGCGATGTGGGCCGCCAATGCAGCCATGGTCTCGCCCTCGGCTGACAGCGCAGACGGCCGCGTGCATTTCACTTCGGCCAATCTGTTGACGACCGGGCATCGCGCGATCGAGGCGCCGCAGACACAGCGGGCCCTGGCCCGTATTTTCGCGGACGATGCCCGCTTCTGCGTCCATGAGGCCTTGCCCTATCAATCTGACTTCGCCGATGAAGGCGCCGCCAATCATGTCCGCCTTTGCGAAAATCATGGCGCGGCCGGGGTTGAATTGCTCGTCTGGGGCCGCGATGCCGCCTCCAGCTATGATGGCCGTTTCCCGGCGCGGCAGACGCGCCAGAGCTGCGAGGCGATCGCCCGCCGGCATCAGCTAGATCCGGCCCGCACCGTATTGCTGCAACAATCCCGCACCGCGATCGAGGCCGGCGCCTTCCATAATGATGTGGTTTGTGTCGGCACGCGCACCTGTCTTTTCTATCACGAGCAGGCCTTCGAGGACCGGGAAGGGGCGGTCGCCGCTATCCGGCGCGCCGCAGACGGCCTGTTCGAACCCGATTTTGTCGAGGTATCCGCCAGCGAAGTCTCGCTCGACGATGCCATCACCTCCTATCTGTTCAATTCCCAATTGCTGCAGATGCCCGGCGAGGACCGTCTTGTCCTGCTGGCGCCGGAAGAGACACGGGAGAACCCGGCGACCCGCGCCTATTGCGACCGGCTGGTCAGTGGCAATGGCCCGATTGGCGCCGTCCGTTTTGCCTCGGTCCGGCAATCGATGCGCAATGGGGGTGGCCCCGCCTGCCTGCGGCTTCGTGTCGTGCTGACAGAGGCCGAACGCGAGGCCGTTTCGGCGAATGTGATCATGACCCCCGAGCTGTTTGCGGCGCTCAATACATGGGGGCAGACGCATTACCGGGAGCGCTTGATGCCGTCCGACCTGGCTGACCCGCAATTGCTGCTCGAAAGCCGGCAGGCGCTGGATGCGCTGACCGGTCTGCTCGATCTTGGATCGGACTTCTATCCTTTCCAGCGCGGTTGATGACCATTCGGAAAGATTGCGGCCATTTGCCCCGAATCAGGATCGTATCGCGGCGAACCACTCGCGGTTGTTATGGGGAGACGTTGTGAGCCAAGGCGTTCCAATCATTCTGATCGATGATGATCCGGACGAGCACTTCCTGTTCAGGACAGATCTCGAGGATGCCGGGTTTGACCTGGATTTTGAGAGCTTCACCCATCCCGAAGAGGCCCTGGCCCATCTATATCGCCGGGCCGGCGGCCCGGTCCTCGTCCTGACCGATATGGGATTGGCCGGAGACGATCCCATCGAGTTTATCAAATTGGCGAGTAAAGTCCTGCATGGCGGCGCCATCGGTGCATTTTCGGGCGCCCTCAATCCAGACAAGGAAGCGCGGTGCCGCGAGGCCGGGTCCAGCTTCTATATCGTCAAACCGATCTCGGGCGAGAAGCTCGAAGCGGCCCTTGCGAATACGCAGGCGATGGGCATTGAAGTCCAGGCCAATGGGCGCCGGCGTCTGGTCTGCCGCTAGGTCGTTTCAGGCGGTCGCCCGCTTCAAGAGCGCCTGAAACCAAGCCTGCCGGGTTTGAACGGCTGATGGCGCGTCAGAGTGCTGCGGCCTGTTTCAGCAGGCCGCCGGCCAGGGCATATTCCTGGCTGCCCTCGCTATACACCTTGTCACCCTGGATAATCTGGGATGGCTTGAGATCGGGTTGGCCGCGCAAGCGCTGATAGATCGACTCAAAGTCCTGATAGGTCGCTTCCATCAATTCTTCAAAACTGTCGATCACGAAATAGCTCTGCTGAAAGTCATCATAGCGGTAATCGGTCCGCATGATCCGCTCGATATCGAAATGCACACGGTTGGGTGAGCGCGCTTCGAGGCTGAAGATCGACTCGGCACGCGAGGAGACGATGCCGGCCCCGTAAATCCGCCGGCCTTCGGGCGTGTTGATCAGGCCGAATTCGACCGTGTACCAGTAGAGGCGGGTGATTTGCTCGATGGCATCGAAGCCGATCGAACGCAGCCCGCCGCGTCCATAGGCGGCCATATAGTCAGCGAAAACCGGCAGGCTCAACAGCGGGACGTGACCGAAGACATCATGGAAAATGTCAGGCTCAGGCAGGTAATCCAGCTTTTCGCCATCGCGTATGAAACGCCCCGAGACGAAGCGGCGATTGGCGAGGTGTTCGAAGAATTCCTTTTCAGGGATCAGGCCGGGGACCGTGACAACGGTCCAGCCGGTCAGGGCTTCGAGCTTTTCATTGATGCGCCGGAAGTCGGGAATGCCGCCCTCATTGAGGTTGAGCAATTCCAGACCCTTGAAGAATTCCGGGACGGCACGGTCGCCGAGGATCTTCATCTGCCGCTCGTACAACGTGGTCCAGATCGCATGTTCCTCGGCCGAATAGCGGTCCCATTTCTGCTCGATCGTGAAATCCGCGGCCGGGGTTTGTTCGGCGACGACGGGGTCATTGACGGGCATGGCAGGCATCCTGTGCGAGGTTAGTTTCGTTTGTAACCAATATACGCCGCTTTGCTCCGGGACGAAACGGGTGATTGGGCGCTGCGCAGCTGCAGACGGCAGAACGCCGCCCCTGGTGGGGGCGGCGTTCCGGTTCAGTTACGAGCGTCTGCCGGATCAGTTGGTGCAGAGCAGGTCGACAATGGGCTCGCAACGTCCGGCCCGGCATTCCTGGTTCGCACCGATAAACCAGGTCCGGCTGCGGCTGTAGCGGTCCACCGAGAAATGGGCGGCCTGGCTATACCCGGCTGACCGGCAGACCCGGCGGGCGACTTCCGCGTCGCAGAAACGTCCACCTTCGCCAAGGCACCGGTCAACACCCATGCCATTGACTTCCGGGCGGGCGAAGAAGGCGGCGTCGACGCCGCGCACACCGCCGCGCACATTCATGCCGCGATCACCGCCGGGGCCAGGATAGCCGGAGCCACCGCCCGGTCCCGGATAGCCATTGCCGGGTTGGCCATAGGCGCCATCGACGCGGCGCAGAGACGAGATTGTATTGCGCAGGTAGTAGCGCGTCAGATCCTCGACACTGTCGCCTTCAAAATACTCGCAGCGGCCCCGGAAGTCGGAATGCTCGCAGGCCTGCCAGGTCTCGCCGCGGGCGACAGCCAGGCTGTCGGCACGGTCATTGAACCCGACCCGTTCGAGATTGGTTATGTCTTGCTGGATGTCGACGCGCTGGCCGGTGAAATCGGCACCGTCGAAGAGCCAGACACCACTGCGCGGCTGTGGGCCGTAATTTCCGCCAGGGCCACCGGGACGGGGACCACCGGGACTGCCGTTATAATCCGGCTCTACCGAACTGATCCGCCCCGCCAGGCCGCCGGGGATTGTGGGAAGATCGCCATTCACCTGCATGCAGGCCGCGCGGAAATTGGAGTCATCGCAGACGCGCCAGCTGCCGCGTCCGCTATAGCGGATCGACTGGGTGGCATCGTTGAAACCCAAACGGCTCAGATCGGACTGGGATTCGGTCACGACAATGGCGCGACCGGAAAAATTGGGTCCGGAATAAAGCGTCAGCGAATTGCCTCCGCCCGGGCGACCCGGATTGCCCCGGATTGGCGCGACCGGGCGTACACCGGTGTAGAGATTGTCGTAGCGTCCGAGATTGGCCTCGCTGCCCGTATAGGTGAAGCAGCCACCGGAATAATTGGAGTCGATGCACAATTCCCACTGACCCGACACGATCCGGAATGAGCTCGTGCGGTCATTGAAGCGCATCGCCGACAGATCGCTTGTCGCCCGATTGATTGTCAGGCTCTGGCCCTGGAAGTTGGGCTGGTCGAAGAGAATGATTTCCTGGGCGCTGGCCGCGCCCGTGGCGCCAGCGATCAGCAGAGCGGCGAGGGCCGTCAGTCGATAGCGTATCTTCATCGTTGATCTCCGTCAGGACAGGATGGTGAGTGTATCGTGACAAGCATGCTGCACGGAAGCTGAACTCAATAGCACAATCGCGTTCAGCGGGCATTCAGCCATTGGAACCCGGTGGCTTGGCACCGGGTTCCGCTCCTGATCAGCGATTGCCATTATCGTCCGTGGGGTCTTCATCGGACGCGGGATCGGGGGGCGGCGTGCTGCGTCCACGATTGAGCAGGCCGCGCAGGAGTTGTTGCGCCGGATCCTCGGCCTGGGGCTGGGCCTGTTCGGCGCCATCCGCCGGCTGTTCGGCGTCGGGTTCGCTGCTGCCACCCAGGCCCAACGCATTGAGCAGGGTGTTGCGGACGGCGTCCTCCGGCGACGTGGCCTCGCCGCTCGAGCCGCCCAGGGCGTTTCTCACGGCACCGGTGAGCAAGGCCTGCCCCACGGCCTCGGTGTCGACGCCGATGTTGATATTGTTGAAGTCGCCGCGAATTCTCACCGGTACGGTGATCCCCTGAAGGTCACGATCACCACCCTGACCCTGGATCGAGGCGACGGCGCGTGGCTGCAGGCGGTAGTCCACGCTCTGTTCAGGCAGGTTTACCCAGCCACTCCCCGTGATCCGCAGGAGCGGGCTGAGCAGCAGGAGATCGGAATTGCTGATGCGGCCGGCGCTGGCCGTGAATGTGCCGGTGAGGGCGCTGAAATCCGTCTCTGCGCTCTCGCCCGTCGCGGCGGGCGCTTCTGAATCGCTGGCTGAGCTATTGCCGGATACGAAGCTGGAAACATTGCGGATGGTCTGGGCAACGTTGAGGCCGGTGATCGCGCCATCGGAAAAACTGAACTGACCATTGCCGGCCAGGCTCTGCATGATGGCTGCCTGGCTCGCGCCCGAACTGGTGAAGGCCAGCTCCATGGCACCGGTGCCGCGCAGGCGTTCAAAACCCGCGACGGCGGTGAGGAAGGGTTCGGCGTCGAGCCCGGTCAGGTCCGCGCGCAGCGAGTAGGAAGGGGTGCGCGAGCGGCCATTGACGACGATGTCGGCCGTGCCGCGTCCCTGGTAGAGCGCGATCTGGGTGAGATTGGCTTCCAGCCGGCTATTGAGGACCCGCATGCGCAATTCGGTATCGCTGACGTCGATCTCACCGAATTTCAGCATCCCGACGCTGAGCCGCAGATCGGCATCGACCAGGCCGAGCCCGGCCAGATCAATCGGGGTCTCGCTCCAGGGGGCGATTTGCGCCGTGCTGGTGGCAGGCTCTGCAGCCGGCTCGGGCAGATAGGGGGTGATGTCGAGTGTTGTCAGATTCAACGCGCCGTCGAGACGTGGCCTGGCAGCTTCCAGATTGACGGTCAGGCGGCCGGAGCCGGCAATATCGTCGAGCCGGATGGCCTCTGCCGTCAGGGCGATATGCGCCGGGTCACCGGCGATGCGGCCGCTGGTGCTGAAGCGGCGCAGGCCGTCACCCGGTGGCATCTCGGTGCCGGCAAAGCGCGCCAGATTGCGAATCGAGGGCACGGTTGTGTTGAAGGCGCCATCGACAGACAGATCGGCGGACTCGCGGAAATTGCCGTCGAAATGCGCCGTGACCAGATTGCCACCGAGATCGAACAGAAGACCGGTCTCCCGGCCTTCGAAAAACCCTCTGAGCGAGGCGATGCGCGCGCTGAAGCTCATCCGCTCGTTATTGGCACTCAGGGCGCCGTCCAGCTGCATCGGACCGTCCAGGGATGGCAGGCCGATCGCGAGGTCGAGGCCGGTAATGTCATGGCTCTGGGTGCCATCGGAATAGCTTATTGTTCCGTTCTCGATGCGGACATCGCCGAAACTGGCTTCCAGCGGCAAGGCGCCGGGGCGGCGAAACCCGCCATCCGACGTGGTCGCAGCTGGCGGGGGGGCGCCCGCCGGGGCCAAGGTCCAGTTATTGCGCGCCCCGCGCTGTTGCAGCCGGATAACCGGGTCGATCAGCACGAATTCCGCAATCTCGATCCGGCGCGACAGGAGGGGCTCCAGCTTCACCGCGACCCGCATTTCACCCATTTCCGCAAAGGGCGCATCCCCGAAACCGTCCGCATTGGCGATCGAGACATTGCTGGCCCGGATCTCGATCCGTGGCAGCAGCCGCAGCTCCAGCGCGCCATCGAGCGCGACATCGCGATTCAGGGCCTCGCTGGCGGCGAGCCGAACGCGGTCCTGATAGAAGGAGGATGGCAGGACGAAGGGGATGATGATCGCTGCACCGATGATGAGCACGATCAGAACGAAGATGACTTGCAGCAGGCGTGTCATGGTAGCGGACTCCGGGCCGGTTACTTGCAGATGCCGCGCGATCACCATTTCCGCCGATTTCAGACGAGACGGAATGGCAGCGCTACGATAGTCTTACGGTTAATTGACGGAAAACCGAAGGGGGAGTTGAGGATGAGCAAGAGCAAACTAACAGAACTGATCCGTCGCCGCGAAATTTTGATGGGTCTGGCCGCCGGTACGATGCTTCCATTCATCGCAGGCTGTGCCGAAAACGCGGCCCTCGGGCGCAGCCAGCTAATGCTGGTCTCGGACTCGCAACTGGCGCAATTATCAGCCCAGGCATGGCGTGAAAGCCTGCAGCGCGAGCGTGTCTCACGCGATCCCGCCTATACCCGCCGGCTCGATCGTGTCGGGCAGCGGATCGTCAGTGCCTCCGGCCAGACCCACCTGGATTGGGAATTCGTCGTCTTTGACAGCGACACGGTGAATGCCTGGGTCCTGCCAAATGGCAAGGTCGGGTTTTACAAGGGCATTCTCGATCTGATGGAAACCGATGACCATGTCGCGACCGTGATGGGCCATGAGATCGGTCATATCGCCGGGCGTCACTCTGCCGAACGCGCCAGCCAGCAGATGGCCGCGCAAATCGGAATGAGCCTGGTCAGCACGGCGCTCACCAACAGTTCCGAGATTGCCTATAGCGACCAGCTCGGCGCAGCCCTTGGCATGGGCGTAAGCCTCGGGATTATCCTGCCTTATTCGCGCCAGCATGAGTTCGAGGCCGACCGCCTCGGCGTCGACTATATGGTGGCCGCCGGCTACGATCCCCGCCAGGCGATCGATTTCTGGATCGCGATGTCGACCACCCATCAGGGCGGCCAGCTCGAATTCGCTTCGACCCATCCGTCCGATGAGCATCGGATTGAGGCAATGCGGGCACATATGGCCGCGCGCGGTTATGTCTGAGCCCGGCTGAACTTGGCCTGTTAATGGCCTGATTGCATGGTTGCCACCGCACGATGGTGGCGCTAGTTTCCCGCGCCTCACGCCCTGTCCAACAGGTGCGTGCCCGGTGCCGCCTTAGCTCAGTTGGTTAGAGCGCTAGAATGTGGATCTAGAGGTCCCCCGTTCAATTCGGGGAGGCGGTACCATTTTCGACCACACAGCCTGCATTTGACCACATAGCCTGCATTTATCGGGTCGGCGCAGATGCCGCATCGCGCTCTGTTCGGCGGACTGAATCTCATCGGGAATCTCCGTCTGCGCAGGTGCTTCAAACGGTTACGCTCATAAATTCAATGAGATGGTATCGGCCAAGACCCGCCCCTGGGGCCAGTGGCGCGCAATCGGTCACGGCATGACCGGGGATGCGAGCATCGGAACACCCTCTGGGGTCATCTCCGGCTGGGGTCATCTCCGGCCCAAGGCCGTGCGCCCGATCCGGGGTCGACTGGACAGACACGCGGCCGCGCTGTGACGCGCGCCATGCGGGCGATGACGGAGAGGTCGAGTCTCAGCTCGTGGCTCGGCAGGCTTTTCCGATTGGCCCATGATGACGGGCCGAAACCGTAACCATTAATTGCCGCCGTGATCCCCGCCGCAGCCCATTTTGCCAGATTGGCGGGCGTGCGGTTGGGGGAGTGCCGGGATGCGGGCCCGGCCGGGCCTGGTCGCTTTCGCGCTACCGGATCGGCGTGGATGTGTCCGCGGTGGCGGCGGCTTCTTCCGCTGCGCGTTGCTCGATCAGTGCGCGCGCGGCGTCGACGCTCTCTACGGGCTCGATTGTGTCGATGGCACAGCGGCTACCCTCGCGCGTCGAAACATATTCGAGGAAGGGCGTGTAGAGCGTCGTCGTTGAAGGGAAGCTGAGGCTGACCTGGACGCCGTGACGCAAGCCCGCGCAGCGGCTGCGCATGGTGACAAGGTGGTGACGATTCGGGCCGCCATTGAGGACCAGGTGCTCGTTATCAATGACGCTGTAGCCAGAGATGTTGACGAGACGGATGCGCTCTGCAGCAGCCGGGGCGCTCAGCGCCATCAGGCCGGCTAGTGCGGCGGCGGCGGTAATCAGTGTTCGGTTCATCTTCGACTCCGCTATCTGTTGCCACGCGAGTAGACAGCATTTCTCCGCCGCCAACAAGCTGATCACCTTTAGCGTGTATTACCAGCACCAGCAAGCCCAATCATCGTTAACGCGCGGTTAGGCGTCGCGGCGCGATGCTTGTCCACGAATCGATTTAGCCAAATTGCGGAGGTCTGACGTGGTCAGCCCGATTGAAGTAAGCCAGCAGGAATCCACGACGCGCCTGATCCGTCAGGCTGCGCAGGAGACCGGTACCGATTTCAACTTTCTGCTGCGCACGGCCGCACGGGAAAGCAATTTCGACGCCGGCGCCCAGGCTTCGACCTCCAGTGCGGCGGGCATGTATCAGTTCATCGAGCAGACCTGGCTGGGCGTGATGCAGCGCCATGGCGCCGAGCACGGGCATGGCGATGCGGCGCAATCCATCACCCGGGACCAGAGCGGCCGCCTGGCTGTCTCCGACCCGGCCGAGCGGTCGCGGATCCTGGATCTCCGTTTCGATCCTGAAACGGCGGCGCGGATGGCTGGTGAACTGGCTTCGGAGAACGCCCAGGTCATCGAAACCCGGCTGGGGCGGCCAGCCTCGGGCGGTGAACTCTATGCCGCCCATTTTCTCGGTGCCCATGGCGCGGCAGGCCTGATTGCCGCCGCGGAACGTTCGCCCAGCGTCCCGGCCGATGAGCTTTTCCCCCAGGCTGCGCAGGCGAATCGGCCGATTTTCTACGACGGGTCGCGGCCGCGTTCGGCGAGTGAGGTTCTTGCCTCGCTGACCCGGGAGCGGCCGGTCGTCAGCCTGCCGGATACGGGGCCTGCCCAACCGGCTGCGCCCCGGGCTGGCTCGGGCGCGCCGGGCGGACTGTATGCCGGGCCCGTCAATCCGGGTAGCCAGCGCGTCGGTGATGGTGAGTTGTCCCCGGCCTTGCTGGAAATTCTCGCCTCACTGGATGCGCCGGCCGCAGGACGTGTGCGTGAAACGTAAATGGATCGGAGTGCCGACAAGCTTTCATTAAGCATGTCGGCGTTAAGCTTCATTAAGTTCTGAAAGAATTCGGGAAAACCATGACCGTCATTGCGCTGCGAAATCGCCTGACTGAAACCGATGTCCGCCGCCTGGTGCGGGGACAAACGGATGAAGAGCGAGCCTTGGCGGCACGCAAGATCTGCCATCGTATCGACGCTGCAACCCTGTCCGATGTTGAGCGCGCAGCGGCCCATGACATTCTTGACCTGATCGCGCGCGATGCGGCCGAGCTGGTTCGCCGGTCGCTTGCAGTGACGCTGCGCCAGTCGCCTAACCTACCCCACGACATTGCCGTTAAGCTCGCATCAGACGTCGACTCTGTTGCTGCTCCCGTGCTGCTATCCTGCCCTTCGCTGACCGATGAGGATCTGATCGAAGTCCTTCACGGGGCGAGTTCGGCGAAGTTTTGCGCCGTGGCCGCCCGCGACCAGGTTTCGGCGATTGTGGTGCACGAAATTCTCGACTCCAAGGATGAGGTCGCGGTGGGTCTCGCCGCCTCCAATGACGGTGCCGAGTTCGACGAGGCTGCCTATCAGCGGGCCTTTGCTGAATTCTGCGAGTGCCAGGCGGTGATGGACGCATTTGTCGCCCGGTCCCACCTGCCGCTCGATATCACCGAACGCCTCATTTCGCACATCAGTGACCAGGCGCTTGACCGTCTCGTCAAGAATCATGCCCTGCCGCCGCAGCTCGCGGTCGAGATCGCCGAGGGCGCGCGTGAGCGCGCGACGATCGACCTGGTGGACCAGGCGGGCCTGGCGCATGATCCGAAGCATTTCGTGCAGCAATTGCGGATGAATAGCCGGCTGACGCCGTCCCTGATCCTGCGGGCCCTGTTTCGCGGGCATGTCTCCTTCGTCGAGCATGCCTTTGCCGAATTGTCAGGATTGCCGCACGCCAAGGCCTGGCTGCTGGTTCATGATGCCGGGCCATTGGGCCTGCGCGCGATCTATGACCGGACCGGCATGCCGCCGCGTCTTTATCCGGCGATCCGGGCCGGCCTCGATGTCTATCATTCAACCGAGATGCCCCATGACGGCGAGAGCCGTGAACACTTCCGCCGCGTCCTGGCGGAGCGGGCCATTACGCGGTTCCAGGGGATTCCCGAGGAAGATCTGGATTACATGCTGCGGCGCTTCGCCGAGGATGCTCAGCCCCTGGCGGCGGCGGGCTGAGCTTCGTCCTTCCAGGGTGCCGCGAATTCTTCTGCCATGAGTGCAAGCTGATCAGCCAGTTCGGCGGCGACCGGATCGGAGCTGTCACGGATATTCTGCACCAGGGCCGCGCGGATCGCATTCACATGCGCCAGCACGAGGCCGATTGGAGCCACGGCGCGCTTCTCCGGCATGTCGATCATCTTGGTCATGGATGAGGCGATGCGGGTGATGATCGGGAAATCATAGGTCGAGCCGAGGCCGCGCAGATCGTGGGCACGGATGAAAAGCTCTTCACCTTCCGAGCCCTTCAGCCCTTCCTTGCGCGCAATACTGGCTGACTTCTCGAGCTTTTCGACCTCATCCTCGAGCCAGAGTGCGAAGTCCGATCGCATATCATTGAGCGCGTTGTCGGCCTTCTCGATGAGGTGCAGGTCGGCGGCACCAATCGGCCCACCGATCTTGATCTGCAGCATGTTGGGCGCGGCAATCATTTCGACATCAGGATTGATCTTGGCCATGCGTGAGATCCTCTTAGTGGGAAACGGTGAGCTGGGCGGCCGAATGAGACCGGTCAGACCGGTCGGCCTCCCGACGTTCGGGGCCAACATAGGAATCGGTTTCGACATAGCCCTGATCGCCGGTCAGCACGTCGCGCAGACAGCTGGCGAGGGCGGCAGCCGTAACGGGCTTGATCAGGAAGGCATTGACGCCGGCACGGCGAGCCTGGCGGATCTTGTCAGTGCCGTCATAGGCCGTCAGCATGATGACGGGCAGGCCGGGGCAGGGGCTGGACACCGGTGAGCGGATGCTGCTGACCAGGTCGATCCCGTCGCGCGGTTTCATTTTCCAGTCGGTGATGACCAGATCGATCGGCTGGGTCTTCAGGATATCAAGTGCCTGCGCCACTGAACCGGTCTCGACCACTTTTGCGCAGCCGAAGGCTTGCAGTGAGACCCGGAGGACGCCCCGCAATGCGGCATTGTCGTCCACGACCAGAATACGGGTCTGGGACAGGAGTGATTCGAGCGCCATTTTTATCGTCTCGCCGGTGCGGGTGCGAATTGAGTTACTTGCGTTGACTATAGGGCGGGGTGCTTAACACCCCCCTAAGCACAACTAACTTTCAAACTGTTCTGCCAGGATTCGCTCGGCCAGATCGCGTCCGCGGTCGAACAGGATGGTCAAGGTGACATCATTGGCCTCGACCACTTCAACCCAGCTCACTTCGCGGAATTCCTGGTTATCGGCAACGGCATGAACCGGGCGCAGGCGTGGTTCGCAAATCTCAAACCCGACCGTGGCGCTGTGCGGCAGGAGCGCGCCACGCCAGCGGCGCGGGCGGAAGGCGCTGATTGGCGTCAGCGCCAGGACTTTCGAATTCAATGGCAGGATTGGACCATGGGCCGACAGATTATAGGCGGTCGAGCCCGCCGGTGTGGCGACCAGGACGCCATCGGCCTGTAGCTCGCCCATCCGGGGCCGTCCGTCGATCTTGATGCGGATCTTGGCGGTCTGCCGCGTGCCGCGTAACAGCGAGACCTCATTGATCGCCAACGCCTGGAACGGGTGGCCATAGACATCTTCGCCGGAGGCCCGCAGCGGATGAAGCCGGGCGTGTTCGGCGTCACCCAGGCGAGCGAGCAGATCATCCTCGCGGAACTCATTCATCAAAAAGCCGACCGAGCCGAAATTCATGCCGTAGACGCTGGCGCCCGACTTCATGGCCGCATGAAGCGCATCAAGCATAAGCCCGTCGCCGCCGAGCGCGACGATGACTTCCGCCTCATTCAGATCGACATGACCGTATTGCTGCTCAAGCCGGGCTTTGGCGGCCTTGGCGTCGGGGCGGGGGCTGGCGAGAAAGGCGAGGGTAGGGGGCAAGGGGGCGTCCGTTATGACCGGCGCGTATTCAAGACCTGCTTCCCATCTGACGCAAGGTGTTGGCAGCTTTCTCCGGCCCGTACATGCGGAAGATATTGGCGGCCGCATTCATGGCCTCGCCCTCGAGCTGCTGGTGCATGCGGCCATCGCGTTGCAGCGCCCGGTGAATGATCGGGTAGTCAGTGCGATCGAGACCGCAAGCCTGGCAGGCCATTGCAGCCGCGCGCACCCCGCCCATGGCCAGCGCCACGCGCCATTGCGCCGGGGTCAAACCGCAAAGCCGGGCGACCGCGTGGTCAAATACCGCGGCCTTGCCGGCGCGCAAGGCCGTCAACGCGTACTTCCCGGTCAGCGCACCGGATTTCTCGGCCGCGTTGATGGCCCGGATGGCTTCGTCGTCAACGCCGGCAGAGGTCGCGCTCAAGGCCGCCTTGACGGCGAGGCCTTCGACATAATCCTTGTCGAGGCCGAAGCGCCGGTACAAATCCTCACGCCAGTTTTCCGGCAACATGATGCAGAGCTGTGTCGCATATTCGGCCGAGAGATCGTGCCGGCGGGCCAGCGCCTCGCGCAGCTTCATATGGTCCTTGGCGACGTTCAGGCAGATGTCGAGCGATGATTCGCTGATCTGTGCGGTGCAATTATTGGCCAAGGCCCGGAGAATGACGGCCTCGCCTGGCTTGACCAGAACATCGGTTACCGCGAGGCCGAGATTCGGCCGGCTCGCGAGGTGGCGCCGGTGGTCCACTGAGCCGGTTTCGGCCAGGCTGATCATGTCTTGCTGGGTGAGCCGCGGGCTTTTGCGAATGACCACGCAGGCGGTCTCGATTTCGTCGAAGGCAAAATGCCGGATCGCGGAATGCGGCGCCCATTCCGATGTCGCCAGTTTTTCCACCATGGCGAGTTTGGTTGGCGCGTCGATCGCGCCCGATAGCGTGATCAACAACTCGCCCACCACAGGTTCCGCGGAGGGCGCCAGCGGTTGCGCCAGACACATATCCGTGACGCCCATCGCAAGCTGCTGACGCTTGGTGGGGTCTCGCAATTGTGCGAGTTGGGCTATAGCTTGCGCAGAGTTGCTGACCATGGACCTGGCATGAGTTTGCTTGTTCTTGTGTAGCATTAAGGCTGATCGGCCTTGAAAACTTGTTAATGAGGCTGAACCGGGAGGCAACTGACAGTGAAGGACGTGTCCGAACCAATACTCTTGGTTGAATATTCGCGCATTAGAGCGAACACACAAGCAATGGTAGAGCGTCTCGACTGTGAGGACATGGTGATCCAGACCATGCCCGATGTCAGTCCGACCAAGTGGCACCTCGCCCATACCAGCTGGTTCTGGGAGACATTCCTGCTTCTGGAAGTGCTCGACGGATATCGCGAATATAGTTGCGAATATAATTATTTATTCAATTCTTACTATGACACGATCGGGGCGCGTCACCCGCGCCATCAGCGCGGCTTCCTGTCCCGGCCGGGGCTGGCAGACGTGCTGGGCTACCGCCGGCATGTCGATGACGCAATGACGCGCCTGCTCACGACCCTTGAAGGCGAGGCGCTGGAGCGGCTCGAACCCCTGGTGCGCCTGGGACTGGCGCATGAAGAACAGCACCAGGAGCTCATCCTCACCGACATCAAGCATGTGCTGTCGCACAATCCGTTTGCGCCAGCAGCGTTTCCGGACACCGGACCGGGCGCGGCGAGCGATGATAGCGGTGCGTCCTGGGTCGGGTTTGATGGCGGGCTGTTCGAATTCGGTGTCGAGGGCTTGCCCTTCCAGTTCGACAATGAAGGCCCGCGCCACGAAGCCCTTCTGACCCCTTTCGCCCTGGCGGACCGGCCGGTGACGAATGCGGAATATGCGGCCTTTATCCGCGATGGTGGGTATCGCACACCGTCGCTGTGGTTGTCCGATGGCTGGGCGCGCCTGAATGCCGAAGGCTGGCAGGCACCGCTCTACTGGCGTGAGGACGACGGGGCGTGGCGCGAATTCACCCTGCATGGCGAAGTGACGCCGCGGCCCGATGCGCCGGTCGTGCATCTCGGCTTCTATGAAGCGGCCGCCTATGCCGAGTGGGCCGGCGCCCGCCTGCCCGGGGAGCGCGAATGGGAACACGCCGCACGGCGCTCTGCTGGCCCGGACGGGCGTTTTGCAGTCCCGGGCCAGTCGGCCCATCCCGATGTCTGCGGTCCGGGCATTGGCCTGCGCCAGATGTTTGGCGGCGTCTGGGAATGGACCCGGTCCGACTATGCGCCCTATCCGCGCTACCGGCCCGCCCCCGGTGCCGTTGGCGAGTACAATGGCAAATTCATGAGCGGCCAATATGTGCTCCGCGGTGGATCCTGCGCCACATCGAAAGGGCATATCCGCCCGACCTACCGGAATTTCTTCCCGCCGCAGGCGCGCTGGCAGTTTTCAGGCCTGCGGCTGGCAAAGGACATTTGACCGAACCCGCCCGGCATCGGATGATTGCCCTCACAAAACATAAAACGACAACACCTTGCGGGAGGTAACGAGCATGGACGATCAAACGACAATGTCGGTTCAGGACCAGGTTTCGGCCGAAGAATGGAAAGCGCGCTGTGACCTGGCGGCGCTGTATCGCCTGGTGCGTATGCATGGATGGGATGACCTTTTCTTCACCCATATCTCGATGCGCGTGCCCGGCCCGGAAGAGCATTTCCTGCTCAATCCCTTCGGTCTTCTCTATGAGGATGTGACGGCGTCCAATCTGGTCAAGGTTGACCTGGACGGGAATGTGCTTCCACCATCGCGCTATGGCATCAATCCGGCCGGCTTCACCATTCATTCCGCCATTCACGCGGCGCGAGAGGATGTGCATGTGGCGTTGCACCTGCATTCCGATGCCGGCGTTGCGGTGGCAGCCCAGAAGGGCGGTCTGAGGCCGATTTCGCAGCTTGCCATGAATGTTTACAATGACGTCGCCTATCATGGCTATGAAGGCATTGCCCTGGAAGCCGACGAAAAAGAGCGGCTTGTCGCCGATCTGGGCAGCAAGAATTTGATGATCCTGTCGAGCCACGGCACTTTGGCAGTTGGCGATCACCCGTTCAGCGCGTATATTCGCATCTACCTACTGGAGCGTGCGTGCCGCATCCAGGTGATGGCGCAAGCTGGCGGAGAGCTGATCGAATGGGATCAGAAGATGCAAGATCGCGTGTTTGGACAGTCCTCGGAGATCGCCGGCAACGAGTTCTTCAAGGAAATTGCCTGGGCGGCCCTGCTCGACCGGGTCCGCCGGGAAAGCCCTGGCTTCGACGCCTGATCCTGGCGCTGGCGCTGCTCGCGGCCACGTCCCCCGCTGCGGCCGGGGCGTGGCCGCAGCCGCGCGGCGAAGGATTGATGATTACGACGACATTGTTTGATCGCGCTGACCTGTCCTTCGACGGTGCGGGGGAGCGGCGCGATGACGGGTATTTCTACAAGGACGAGCTTGCCCTCTATCTCGAATACGGGCTGAGCGACCGATTGACCCTGGTTTCGCGGGCGGCCTGGCAGACCGTGGAACGCCGCAGGGGCCCCGATTTCGACAGTGCCCAGGGCTTTGCGGCCACCGAGATCGGTCTGCGCGGCGCGCTCTATTCCGACGCGCGGCAGGTGGTTTCGCTGCAGGCGATGGTGATGCTGCCTGGTGAGGGCGAGAATATCTCCAATCAACCCCTGGGCGATGGCGGCAATGCCTGGGAGGTGCGAACGCTTTGGGGCGCGGCTCTCGCCGATGACTTGTTTGCCGACGCCCAGCTTGCCTACCGCCAGCGTGACGGTGTGTATTCAGATGAGGCGCGGTTTGACCTCACCCTGGGCTGGCAGCCGGCGCGCCGCTGGCATGTCCTGGCACAATCGTTTTCCGTCTGGAGTCTGGATTCGGCCCGGCCCGGGGTGCCCGAATTCGAGCAACACAAATTACAGTTTTCGGTTGGCCGCGAAATCGGGGCGGTCGAATGGCATATGGGTGCGACCATGACCCCGTCTGGACGCAATACGATCGAGGAGCGGGCGGTCTTCGTCTCGGTCTGGCGCCGTTTCTAGTCGCCCTGGGCGGTCGTCGCGGCCATATAGGCAATCACGTCCCGGCGATCCTCGGCATTGCGCAGCCCGACAAAGCTCATCCGGTTGCCCGGCACGAGTTCCCGCGGATTTTCGATCCAGGCGTCGAGCGTCTCCAGGTCCCAGATCAGCCCCGACTCGCGCAGGGCACGAGAATAACTGAAGCCCGCCGCACTGGCCGCCGGATGGTCGATCACATCATGTAGATTGGGTCCGACCGTATGCCGTCCGCCCTCATTGAGCGTGTGACAGGACTGGCAACGGCGAAACTGGCGTTGCCCGTTGGCGAGGTCGGCACCGGATGTGGTGAGGGCGACGTCTTGCACGCTCGGACCAGTGTCCGGCGCAGGACGATCCGCGCTGCCCGGAGCGCTCACCGACTGGGCCGCAGCGGACGTGCTGGCTGGAGCGGCCGGGCCGGCATCATCGCTGCAAGCCGACAGGGCGAGCGCGGCGAGGACGGGCAACAGAATTCGGGACATATTTCTTCTCCGCTTGCGGCGTGAGTATCCGGTATAGTGCGACCGCGAGGCAATGCCATGTGGCAGCATGCCGCTCTCGGCCGCCTGCCAGGTTTGGCAGACGGAGATGCAATTTACCTTGCAGTGGAGCAGGATTTGGAGTTCCACATCGCCGATCAGGGACAATCGGTCCCTGGCGGGCTGGATGGGTCGATCAAGAGGGTCGCATGAATCGCGTTGACGAGCTCAAGGCTGTGATGATGTGTGGCGCCGGGCATTCCGGATCGACGCTGCTGGGCATGATCCTGGGCAGCCACTCACAGGCCTTCTACGCCGGTGAGGGCGCCAAGGTACGCAATCTCGGTGATGAGAGGAAGCCGCTGCGCAAGCGGGTTTGCAAGATTTGCGGCGAAGGCTGCGAGGTCTGGGCCGGGTTTCGCTGGGATCGCGACCGCCCGCTTTATGAACAGATTGCCGCCCACGTTCATCGCCCAGTCATCATCGATTCGACAAAAGACGAGGCTTGGATCGAAGCGCGTGCCGCCGAGATGAACCAGGCTGGAGGGCGGGCCTTTCTGCTTTTTCTGACCCGCGATGGCCGGGCCGTTGTCAATTCGCGGATCCGCAAATACCCCGATCGCGGTGCCGAGGCGCAGATCCTGCAATGGATGGGAAAAATGGAGTTGAGCAAGGCCTTGTTCGACCGGTTTGAGGGGCCCAAATTGCAGATCAGCTACGAAAATCTGTCGACCCGGACCGAGCACGAGGTGCGCCGGGTGTGCGAGATGATGCAGATCGAATTCGAGCCGGCCATGCTGCGTTTCGCCGAACAGTCGCACCATGTGCTGGGCGGTAATAGCGGCACCCAGTTCATCGCTGCGAAAACGCGGTTTGACGATCCCGACGAGGCTTTCGTCAGCCTGACGGACCGTACCAGTGCCTATTACGAGAATCATTCCGGCGGGATTGAACTCGATTTGCGATGGAAGCAGGAGCTTGATCCTGCGCATCTGGCTTTGTTTGAAGATCTGGCCGGACCGTTGAACGCTCAGTTCAGTGTTGGAGCATAAGCATATTATGGCAAAAGTTGACCTGGTTTTCCGGCAGATTGACGAGCGTACGCGCGACGTCGCCCTGGCCCTGGCGCAGGAGCATATCCGGCCGGAAAACACCTTCATCCTCGACGATGTTCGCCCCTTCACCGAATGCGTCAACCAGATGCTCCGGATCGAGCATGATTGCGACTATGTGGTCTATGTCGACGCCGACTGCCTGATCCTCGAGGATATGCGCGCCTTCATCGATGCGTGCGATGCGCCCTATGTTGACGCCTATGTCAGTGACCGTTTCCGCGGGCGGCTGCATTGCGGCGTCCATATCACCCGCATTGATGTAGTGCGGGCGATGGCGGCGACGACAGTGCCCGAGAATGACCTGAAATACGTGCTGCGTCCGGAATCACGTCTGCGCAATCTGGCGATGAAGCCGATGGGGTCGAGCAAGCAATTCCGCAATTTCGACATTCTGCACGACCATTTTCAGTCCTATCACCATGTCTTCATGAAATATGCCCTGCGCCAATTGCGCAGCCGCACCAAGGTCCAGTCGCAACGCCTGACACGCGCGATGCGGGCCTGGAAGACCGAAGACGGGGCGATGTGCGACCTGACCATGGCGCGCCATGCGGTCGAGTTCGCCCGCCAGGCCGTGCCGGCTTCGGCATCGCCCAAGCAGGTGCATGACTTCATCGAGGCCCTGCCGCAGCATGCCAGTGCCGAGATCGCGCGTCTGGGGCTTGAGGAGAAGGGCAGTTTTACCCGCGAGGAGCTGGACGCCTGGCTGGTGGAAAACCGCGGCCGCGTCGCCTATGGCCAGAGCGCCCAGAAGCCGAAAGTCTTCGGTCTCGGCCTCAGCCGTACCGGTACGCGCAGTCTGACGGGCGCCCTGCAAATGCTCGGTTTTGACTGCTCGCATTATCCGATCGACGAGGACACCTATATCGAGCTGTCCAACGCGCAGTATGACTTGACCCTGCTGCGCGATCTCGATGGGTTGACCGATATCACGACCATCCCCTTCTACCCGCATTTCGACAAATTCTATCCGGGCAGCAAATTCATCCTCACCGTCCGCGACAAGGATGCCTGGCTCGCCTCGTGTTCACGCCACTGGTATAATCGACCGGCCTTCAAGGACTTTGATGATCCCGATGAGGGCATCCATTTGCGGATGCGCCAATTCCTGCGCGCGGCGGTCTATGGCTGCTATAATTTCGATCCGGAACGCTTCTCCCATGTTTACGACGAGCATGTCCGTTCCGTGATGGCGTATTTCAAGGACCGGCCCGACGATCTTCTGATCATCGATATCTGTTCCGGTGAAGGCTTCAACAAACTGTCCGAATTCCTCGACCGGCCGGTCCCGGCGGCTCCTTTCCCGCACAAGGGGGCGGTCCTGTCGGCGATGATGACGGCCGAGGCCGAAGCCGAATCGCAATCGGCGCGTGTGGCCTAGATCATCATGTCCAGCTCCGGTCGGTCAGAGCATGCCGTGACGCCGCCGCTTCCCGGTTTTGCCGAGGCCGCCGGCCATGCCTGGCGGACGCTTGGCCTGACCTGGTCAGCCAGCCGTGGCCTGACGATCCTGATTGCCGGCCTGACCGTCTTCGTCGCCCTGCTGCCGGCGCTGGCGCTCTACCTGTCCAAACTGGTGATGGATGGCGTCGTCACGGCCATGGACAGCGCCAGCCCCGCCGACCGGGATCTGGCCCTGATCTGGGTCGCGGCTGAAGCGGCCATTCTCGCCGTATTGCTTGCAGCGCGGCGGTTGTTGACGTTTTACAAGACCCGCTTGCACGCCGAACTCGGCTTTGCCGTCACTTCGCTCATCCTGGGCAAGTCGGCGGCGCTGTCGCTGGCCCAGGTCGAGGACGCGGTGATCCAGCAGCAGTTCCTGCTGGCGCGGCAATACGCGGCCAGCCGGCCCTATAATCTGGTCAACCGCCTGTTCGATGCCGCCCAGCAGGGCCTGACCCTGGCTTCGGTCGCCGCCTTGCTGGCCGGTTTTTCGCCCTGGCTTTTCCTTCTGGTGGTCGCCGGCGGCCTGCCGCTCTTTATCGGCAATCTCCATTTCGCCGGCACGGCCTATCGCTTCTATACCGGCCGGTCGCCGCAAATGCGCGAGCGCAGCTATCTGGAAAGCCTGGTCACGACCGAGGCCGCCGCGCGCGAGCGTCTGCATTTCGGTTTCGGCGATGAATTGCTGCGCCGTTATGGCGAGCTCTTCCACTCCCTGCATGCCGATGACAGCACCCTGCACGCGCGCCAGGCCTGGATTGCCTCGGCGCTGGGCGTGCTGAGCTCGGCCGTGTTTCTGGGCGGCAAGGTCTGGATCGTCTGGGTGACGATTGGCGGCGCGATCTCGCTGGGCCAGATGGTGATGCTCGTTGGTCTGCTCAAACAGGGCCAGGCGAATGTGTCGTCCTTGATGGCGGCCTTCAATGGCGTCGTTGAGGATCTGCTCTATGTCGCCAATCTCTTCGCGGTGTTGGCCTTGCCCGGGGAGGATCGCAGCAGCGGTGCCGCCGCCGGGCCCGACCCGGCCGATGGTCTGCGCTTTGACGCTGTGAGTTACACCTATCCGGGCCGCAAACGCCCGGCGCTCGACGCGGTCAGTTTTCATCTCCCCCATGGCAGCCGGCTGGGCATTGTCGGTGCCAATGGTTCGGGCAAGACGACGCTGGTGAAGCTCGCCACCGGCCTGTACGCGCCCGATAGCGGCCGCGTTACGCTCGACGGGCTGGATCTGCGGCACTGCCAGTGCCGCAGATCCAGCCCGCCATGAATTACAAGCTGACCGCGCGCGACAATATCGCCGCCGGGATGGGGCTGGCCGAGACCGACGAGGCGAGCCTGTCCCGCGCTGCCCGGCTTGGCCTTGCCGACGAGCTGATCGCCGAATTGCCCGCCGGTCTCGACACACGTCTGTCGCGCCATTTCGTCGATGGGCATGACCTGTCCGGCGGTCAGTGGCAGCGCCTCGCCATGGCGCGGGCCTATCTCAATGAAGCCGCCGATATCCTGATCCTGGATGAACCCACCGCGGCCATGGACCCGGCCGCCGAAGCCGAATTCATGCAGCGCCCGCTCGATGGCAAATCGGTGATCCTTATCTCGCACCGCCTGTCCAATCTGCGCCATGCCGACCAGATCATCGTGCTCGACAAGGGCAAGCTGATCGAGGCCGGCACCCATGACGCCTTGATCGCGGCGGGCGGGCTGTATGCGGATCTGTTCGAAAGCCAGGCGGATCCTTATCGCGAGGGGTGATGCTTGGCCTGGACTTCGTCCAGCGCGGCGGCAGCGGGAATCGCCAGCGCTGCCATCATTGCGAATAGCGCCAGCACGACGCCGATGCCAAACCATTGGGCGATAGCGCCGAAAATGCCGCCGGCAAGCAGGAGCAGGCCGACGACCGAATTGCTGAGCGCGGTATAGGTGGCGCGGCTGTCAATATCGGCCATGTCGACGACATGCACCGAGCGCCCAAGCCGGACACCCTGGTGCGCGATCATCAGCACGAACAACATGACGGGCAGCAGGAATGTCGAGTTCAATTGCCCCGGCATGGCCAGAGCGGTGAAGGCGGCAACGCCATTGGCCAGCGAGGCCAGGCCTGCCGCATACATCAAGACCCGCCGCGTCGATTGATCCGACAGTCGTCCCCAGACATATGAACTCAGAAGGCTGGCGGCCGCTGCGGCGATCATGAACAGGCCCAGCGTGCCCAGCCCGCCCGGTTCGAGATCGCCGCTCAGGGCGATGTAGAAGGGTGGTGCAAGCGCTGTCGACAATAGCAGGACACGGGTGGCAATGAATTGCCGCAAGCGCGCATCGCTGCGCAATAGTTTGAGCTGCGAGAGGACGGCAGCAAAGCCGTCGATACCGCCTTCGGTGGCGCCGGGATATTCCCGGATCGAGCCGAACGCCACAGCCGCCAGGAACCACGCCATGCCGCCCAGAATGACGGCGCCGGCAACGACCGGCACGCTCAGCGGTATCAAGCCGGTCGAGTAGCCCAGCGCCAGCAGCAGTGTCGCGGCCGCAGCGATGCTCCCGGCAATTCCGCTGACCGAACCGCGGCGACCAATATCGACAGTTTTTGCCAACACGTCCTTATGGCTGATCGAGCACAGGCTGCGGCCGAGCGCGAAGGCAGTGATCAGGGCGATTGCGGCAAAACCGGCCGTGCGGCCCGACAGCGTCAGTCCGACGAGGCCGAAGGCGATGATGGCAGCGCCCTGCACCAGGCTGCCGGCGACATAAACCGTCTTTCGGATGCTTATTTGGCGGATCCGCGCCGAGATCAGCAATTGCGGCAACATGGCGAGCGATTCGCGTACGGGAACCAACAGGCCGATCGCCCAGCTCGGTGCCCCGATCGCGTCGAGCAGCCAGGCCAGCACGAGCTTGGTATCGGCCAGCCCCTCGCCGACCCGCGTCAGACTGAGCGAGACCACATGCAGGCCGTAATTGCGCGGTTGTTCCCGGCATGCGGAATCCGGCAAATCGCGACACACCTGCGCCAGCTCGTCATCGCCAACCAGAAATCCGTGACCTTTGGAGAAATCGCTCATCGGAAGCGGTGGTTTGCGGCGGTGTCGAGCTGTATCAGCCATGGCCCGGCAGCAAGGGTGCCCGCATCCGCGCCAGAGGTGGGGCCCGGTTCCCCACCTGAATTGGTCGGCGAATTCCGTATCGAATAGCTTAAAATCATGTCGCCCAACCGTGCTGAAAAGTCATTGCCAGATGATTTGCGTGCGCAAGGATTAGGGCCGGATCAGCTGGCGCGGTCAACACTGATCGGCCCGCCTTGGCAAGTCGTGCGTAAACAGGCAGGCGGGCAGGAGATGAGCCTCCCGCTACGATCAATGGTGCCGGCTGAGGGACTCGAACCCCCGACCCCCTGATTACAAATCAGGTGCTCTACCAGCTGAGCTAAGCCGGCCCGATTTCGATCGTCTGGGGCTCTGATAGCGGCAGTGACGGGATCTCACAAGGCTTCGCGGCAGGGCCACGATTGGCATGAGGGCGCGCGCGGTCCTTCATTCAGCATTGGCGGTGCTTGAAGCGTCATTTTCCGGCCGCTAACGAGCGGCGGCAAGCGTTGGCGCGCGGAACCTGATCGGCCCCGCGCGCCGGGTGATCAGGCGTATTCGGATTTGACGGCGACGCCGTCGAGGGCCGTCTGGACGATGGCGACGACGACGAAACCGACCAGAAGATGGGAGGCGTCGAGCACGAACAGCATGAAGGGCTGCATTGCGTAGACAATGCCGTAGGCCAGCGTCGTCAGTGCGAAGCCGGCCCAGAGCAGGACGGCGCCCTTGATGGCCTCCATCATGCCGTCGCTGCCGAAGCGCTTCAGCACCAGGCCGATGAAGATGGCGGTGACCAGCGAAAGGATGAAGCCGTGCAGCATGCCGAACGCCATGTTTTCGTTTGCGGCGAGCATCTGCGCTTCGCTGAAGTCGTGCAGGCCGACCCAAAGATCGGTGAAGAACAGGCCGTAGAACAGAAAGCCGACAAAATAGAGCGCGATGGCCGAAGCGAGCACGGCGATGATGTTGAGACCGAGAATGCGCGGCATTGGGTATTTCCTCCCCTTGTCAGGACGGCTATGTCTGCGCGTCCTGTGCGCGGGTTTTGATACTCGCGCTTCAGGCGAATAGATATACACGCATTCTGCCGCAAAGAAGAAGTCTCCATCATGGCCCGTATCCTGATCACCAGCGCCTTGCCCTATATCAACGGGGTCAAACATCTCGGGAATCTGGCGGGCTCGATGTTGCCGGCCGATGTCTATGCACGCTTCCAGCGGCTGGGCGGCCATGAGGTTCTCTATATCTGCGCCACCGATGAGCACGGCACGCCGGCCGAACTGGCCGCGAGCGAGGTGGGCATGGATGTGCGCGCCTATTGCGACGAGCAGCACGAGATCCAGAAGGCGTCCGGCGAGGGCTTCTCGCTGAGCTATGATTATTTCGGCCGCACCTCGAACCCGGAGACCGCCCGGCTGACCCAGCATTTCGCCGATGTGCTTGAGGATCAGGGCCTGATCGAGGAAGTGCTCGAACACCAGATATTCTCGATCGATGATGATCGTTTCCTGCCGGACCGTTATGTCGAGGGCACATGCCCGCATTGCTCATTTGAGCGCGCCCGCGGCGATCAGTGCGATAGTTGCGGCCGTCTGCTCGAACCGACCGATCTGATCGAGCCCTATTCGAAAGTTTCCGGCTCGAAGAATCTCGAAGTGCGCGGCACCAAGCATCTCCACCTGATGCAGACCAAGATGGCTGACCGCATCCGCGCCTGGGTCGATGCCGCGGCGGGCTGGCCGTCGCTGGCCAAGTCGATCGCCTATAAATGGCTCGATGAAGGCCTGCGCGACCGGGCGATCACGCGCGATCTGAAATGGGGTGTGCCGGTAACCCGCAAGGGCACGCCGCGCGAGGGCTTTGAGAACAAGGTCTTCTATGTCTGGTTCGATGCCCCGATCGGCTATCTCGGTGCGACGGCCGAATGGGCTGCGCTCAATAATGCTGACTGGCAGAGCTGGTGGCGCACCGACAAGGGGGCTGATGACGTCACCTATGTCCAGTTCATGGGCAAGGATAATGTCGCCTTCCACACGGTCAGCTTCCCGGCCACCATCCTGGGCTCGGAAGAGCCATGGAAGACGGTCGACAAGCTGAAGGCCTTCAACTGGCTGACCTGGTATGGCGGCAAATTCTCGACCTCTGAACAGCGCGGCGTCTTCATGGACAAGGCGCTGGAGATCATGCCCGGCGACTACTGGCGCTGGTATCTCACCGCCAATGCGCCGGAAGGCTCGGATTCGGCCTTCACCTGGGAGCATTTCCAGTCGGTCATCAACAAGGACCTGGCCGATGTGCTGGGCAATTACGTCAATCGCGTCCTGCGCTTCAACAAGTCCCGCTTCGACGCCGTCGTACCGGCCGGCGGGACATGGGGCGAGAATGAGGACTGGCTGGCGGCCGAGATGACAGTCCGGCTCGAGGCGGCTGCGGCCAATTTCGAGGCGATGGAGTTTCGCAAGGCGGCGGCTGAAGTGCGCGGTCTTTGGGCGCTGGGCAATGAGTATCTTACCCGCGCCGAGCCCTGGACCAAGTTCAAGACCGATCCGGAAGGCGCCGCGATCGGCGTGCGTACGGCGCTCAATTACATGGGCATAATGGCGATCGCCGCCCAGCCCATCATTCCCGTCTCGGCCAAGACAATTCTTGATGCGCTTTCCATTCCGGACGAGAATCGCAGCTGGCCCCGGGGCGATGCCAAGGCGATGCTGACCGCTTTGCCGCTTGGCCTGTCGGTGGAGCCACCCGAAGTCCTGTTCAAGAAGATTGAAGAGGATGATATCGCCGCCTGGACCGAGCGGTTTGGCGGTGCGGAACAAGGATGATGGCTTTGAAACCGGTGATGATGATACGGGCGCTGGTGCTGGGTATCTCAGCCTGGGGGGTGATGGCGTGTTCGCCGGCCGCCGACGACGTTGAAATCGACACGTATGCCTTTGGACCCGACGAAGCCGAACAGGCCATGGCCGAGGTCGAGATCCCTGATTTCACCGGCATTCCCGACTGGCGCCTGGCTGATCCCGAGGACCTCCTGCTGATCGAGACGCGCCGCGGTATGGTGACGGTCGAGCTGTCCGATGAATTCGCCCCCAATCACGCGGCGCGGATGCGCCAGGCCGTCCGTGACGGTTTTTTCGACGGGCGTGATTTTTACCGCGTGATTGATGGTTTCGTGGCCCAGGGCGGGCGTGGCGAGGAGGCGGATTCGGTCGATTTGCCGCAATATCCGGTGCTCGCGGGTGAATTCCGCCGCCCGACAGCGGGCATCAGTTTTACCGCCATGATTGATGCAGATCTCTACGCGCCTGTGGTCGGCCATGTAAATGGCTTCCCGGCCGCCCAGAGCGAGGACGGAGCACAGACCTGGCTCATTCATTGCCCGGGGACGGTGGCGATGGCCCGCGATAACGGGCCCGATACCGGTGATGTCGAATTCTATATCGTGATCGGGCAGGGGCCGCGTCATCTCGATCGCATCATGAGCGTGTTTGGCCGCGTGATTGACGGCATGGAGCACGTCCAGGCGCTCAATCGCGGCGACCCGATGGTCAATTCCGGCGTGATTGCCGATCCGGCCCTGCGTGACCCGATCCTGTCGATGCGCATCGTGGCCGACCTGCCGGAGGCGCAGCGCCCGGCCTATGAAATCATGCGCACCGATGGCGAAGCCTTCCATGCAGCCAAGGCGGCGCGGCGCAATCGCAGCGCCGCGTTTTTCTTCGAGACGCCACCCGCGGTGATCGAGACCTGCCACATGCCCGGCCGGGTGCGGCGGGTAAATTGATGCGCGGCGAGGGCGGCCCGATATGATCGAGCGCCTGGGCGAGGATGAGGTTGACCGGCTTTCCCGCGCTGCCGCCTGTCTGCTGGAGGCCGAGGTCCGGCTCCCCGTGCTCAAGACCATTGCCTGGGACCGCTCGCATGCCGATGCCTTCTTTGCGGCGGGTGGGCGTCAATTGCCCAGCCCCGTCTATCCGCGCATCGACCCGGCGCCATCGCTCGAGCGCATCGCAGCGGCGCGCAGATTGATCGATGGCGACAGTCCGGTGCATGACTGGCTGCGGCGGCTCGCTGATACGCTCGCAGAAACGGCGGCCCTGCTCGCCAGTACCGGCACCCGGGCGTTTCACACCCATTCGCGCGCGCTCTATGGCGATCCGCGATCCCCGATCGCCGATGGCAAGCGCAATGCGCTCGATCTCGCACGCCGGCTCGACACATTGCTGGCGGATTTTGAGGAAGGCAGTATCCGGCTGGAACCGCCCGAACGCCTCAGCGCCGAGGAGCTCAAGCGCCGGCTTGATGGCGAATTGCCGCGCTATTTCGGCCAGGCCGCGCCGCAGGTCGAGGTGACGTTGAATGTCTCGGCCAAGGCCGCCGCCGGGCGTGATTATATCAAGCTGCGCGCCGATGCGGCGTTCTCCGATCTCGATGTGATCCAGCTCTTGCAGCATGAGGCATTGATCCACATCGCGACCAATATGAATGGCGCAGCCCAACGCCGTTTCCCGATCCTGGCCGAGGCGCATCCCGGCAATGCGCGGACCCAGGAAGGCCTGGCCGTGTTCGCTGAATTCATTTCCGGCGCCCTCGACCCGCGCCGCTTTCGTCGGCTGGCGGACCGCACGATCGCCATCGACATGGCGGCCGAGGGCGCCGACTTCATCCAGTTGTTCAACTTCTTTCGCGAGCGCGGCAGCCATGATGCGCCGATCGAGGCGTTCGAGAATGCGCGGCGGGTCGTGCGCGGCGGGCTGGTGGGCGGCGGCGCGCCATGCACCAAGGATTCAATCTATCTCGGCGGTCTGCTGGAAGTGCACAACTACCTGCGCACGGCAGTGCGGGCCGGGGACCCGGCCTTCATCCGTCTGCTGTTCGTCGGCAAAATCGACCTGGCCGATCTGGAAGCGATGAAAATGCTGCGCGAGCAGGGGCTGATTGCCGAACCGGCCTTCATGCCGCCCTGGGCGACGGATTTGCGCTATCTTCTGTCCTATCTGGCCTATTCCACCTTCCTCAACGAGATCGATCTGAGCCATGTCGCGGCGCGCTATGAGAAGCTGTTGGGTGCGGCACAGCCGCCCACATCCCCATTGGGAGATTGACCTCAAGCTGAGTCGCGGGTCGAATAGGGCCGGATTGTGATCATGGGGACTGGACCGATATGAAACGCCAATTTTTGAGTGCCGTCGCGGCGCTGGCCCTGATGGGCTGTACCCAACCGGCCGCCGATGCGCCGAGTGATGTGGCGGCACCCGCCGATGCGGCTGCGGTAGAGAGTGCGCCGCCGGTCGTCCGGGCGCCCGCTGACGACGCCCTGCGCGCGTCGATCACGATGGACTATACGGACAATCTTCAGGCCCTCTACGAGCATTTCCACGCCAACCCGGAACTCTCCCTGATGGAGGTCGAGACTGCGGCCCGTCTGGCAGCGGAATTGCGGGCCCTGGGCTATGAAGTGACTGAAGGCGTTGGCGGCACTGGTCTGGTTGCGGTGCTGCCCAATGGCGAAGGCCCGACGGTGATGATGCGCGCCGATATGGATGCCCTGCCGCTCGAGGAACATACCGATGTCGCCTATGCCTCGACCGTCACCGGAATCGACCGGCGCGGGCTGGAGAGCCATGTCATGCACGCCTGCGCCCATGATACCCACATGACGGCGCTGGTCGGCACAGCCCGTCAGATGATGGAACGGCGCGATGACTGGTCGGGCACGCTGGTCCTGATCGGCCAGCCGGCCGAGGAAATCGGGCTGGGTGCGGGCATGATGATCGAGGACGGTCTGTTCGAGCGCTTCCCGCTGCCCGATTACAATCTGTCTTTCCACACATTCTCCGGCATTCCCGCCGGGCATATCACCTTCGCGCCGGGCTATGCGATGGCCAATGTCGACTCGGTCGATATCAGCGTCCATGGCCGTGGCGGCCACGGGGCCTATCCGCACGCCACGAAGGATCCGGTCTATCTGTCAGCGCAGATCATCGTCGCGCTGCAATCGCTGGTCTCACGTGAGCTCTCGCCGCTCGATCCCGGTGTCATCACCGTCGGGGCGATCCATGCCGGCACCAAGCACAATATCATCAGCGATGGCGCGCATCTCCAGCTGACCGTGCGCTCTTATACCGACGAAGTGCGCGAGCACCTTCTCACCGGGATTGAACGCGTCGCCCATGCCCAGGCCGCTTCCTATGGTCTGACTCCGGAGGAATATCCCGAGGTCGAGGTGGAGATGCCCTACACGCCGGCAATGTATAATGATCCGGCGCTGACCGCGCGGGCCGTATCGGCGATGCGCGCCCGGTTTGGCAGCAGCTTCGTCACCGAGGCTGAACCGGTGATGGGCGGCGAGGATTTCGCGCAATATCACCGCACCGAAGCCGCGATCCCGAGCTTCATGTTCTGGGTCGGTGGCACGACCCAGGAGCGGCTGGATGATTACGCAGCGCGCGGTGTCGCAGCGCCATCCAATCATTCTCCGCTTTTCGCGCCTGACGATCCACAGACCAGCATCACCATGGCGATCGAAGCCAGCACAGCCGTCGCAATGGATCTGCTCGCCAAGCCGACGGAGGGCTAGGTGGCGGTTCCGGCCCGGCGCGCATTTTCGGGGGCGCCATGGGAAGACAAGGTTGGCTATTGCCGTGCCCTGCGTCGCGGGCCGCATGTCTGGGTCACCGGGACGGTGGCGATGGATCCGGCTGGCGGCGTTTACGCCGCTGGCGATCCGGAGGCCCAGGCGCGGCGTTGTTTCGAGATTATCGCCCAGGCGCTCAGCGATGTCGGTGCCACATTGGAAGATGTCGTGCGCACGCGGATGTTCGTCACCAATATCGACCACTGGGAGGCCTTTGGCCGCGCCCATGGGGAGGTATTCCGTGAGCATCCGCCCGCCACGACGATGGTGGAGATTTCCCGCTTCATCGGTCCGGAATTCATGATCGAGATCGAGGCTGATGCCTTTGTCGATGAAGAGTGTGAAGCCGCCTGAACGGCCTTGCGCCGCCGCCATCGCCACGTAGGATCAAAACAGGCGTCCAGCGCGTCACCGGGAATCTGGGGGAATACGCATGTCTTTGATACCAGCGGATAATGCTGTGGCCGCCGTTGCGGCACTTTTCGTCATCGCAGCCGCCGGCTTCCTGATGGAGAAGACCCGGATCGGGGCGCTGCTGACCGGCGCGGTCTGGGCCATCCTGTTTGCCATCATCGCCTCGAATATCGGACTGATCCCGCAGGACTCGCCGGGCTATAGCTTTGTTTTCACTTATTTCGTCCCGATCCTGATCCCGCTGTTTTTGATGAAAGCGGATCTGAAGAAGATCTTCTTCGAAACCGGCCGCATGACCCTGGCCTTCCTGCTCGCCTCGCTGGGGACTGTGCTGGGTGCCATCCTCGCCTTCTCGCTGATCGATATCGGCGACAACCAGGCCGCCGCGGCGGGAACATTCACGGCTACCTATATCGGCGGATCGGTGAATTATGCGGCGCTGGTCGATTTGACTGGGCTGGCCCGCAATGACCCGAATTTCGTCTCCTCGGCGACCGCGGTCGATAATCTTTTTTCCGGCCTTTTCCTGGCCATGCTGGCCGTTCTGCCCGGCTGGCACTGGCTGGCCAAGCGTTTCGTGACACGCGATCACAGCAAGGCGGAGATCGAGGTCGAGGCGTCAGAGCCAGCCGGCAAGGCGACGGCGGCGACGCTGGTCTATTCTGCGACCTTCGCGCTGGTTGTGCTGGCGCTGGGGGATTTGCTGACCGGGCTGGCCGTGGCGCAATGGGGCGAGGCGGCCGGCAATTGGCGCTATGCGATCATTACCGTGCTGGCCCTGATCCCGGCGACCGCCTTCCCGAAAACCATGGGCAGCCTGCGTGGCGGTTATGAGCTGGGCATCGGTCTGAGCTTTGTTTTCTTCGCGGCAATTGCGGCGGGGGCCGATGTCGTCGGACTGGTGCAGTCGGCGCCCGTGCTCATTGCCTTGATCGCTATCCTGTTGACGACGCACGCGATTGTCACGTTCGGGCTCGGCTCGATCCTGAAATTCTCGCTGCCCGAACTGATCACGGCGTCCAATGCCGCCATCCTCGGTGCGACGACGGCGCCGGCCCTGGCGGCGGCCAAGGGCTGGAAGGATCTGGTGACGCCCGGCGTGCTGGTCGGGGTGTTTGGCTATGCCATCGGCACGGTGATCGCGACCTTCGTCTACCAGTTCTGGCCGGCCTGACGGGCCGATTCCGGTACCATCGGGTAACCTTGCCGTAGCATGCCTGTTCAGTCCGCATTGCACGGCCGCAAGCTTGCTGCGGGGCGGCGTTTCCCCTGCCGTTATCCGCCGGGCGGGCCAATCGGGTAGAGGCGCGCCAACCGATCAGGCCGCCCGCAGGGGACAGGTCCGGTTTCATTCCCTCTGACGGCGCGCGGGCTGGCGCAGTATTAAGCGATTGTCACACGACCGTCAGCGCCCGGCAGGAATGAATGCGGCAGGTTTGCATCCAATCGGGGGCCTTGCAGCATCCAGTCTGTATCGGACCTATTCAAGAGGGGATTTCCATGACGCGTAAATCAGCACTGATCGCCGGCACAGCGTTTGCCCTGGCCAGCCTGGCGGTCATCGCCAATGCGGCCACGGCCCAGGATGACGGGCAGAATTATTCCGCCGACACCGTCTCGATCGAGAATTTCATCGGCCGCGTCGAGATCCGCACCGGTTCGTCTGATCAGGTCAGCGTCGCGATTTCCAATACGGGCGGCCGGGTCGATGATCCGGATGTTGATCATAGCGGGTCGCGCGTCGCGATTGATGGCGGCCAGTCGATCCGCAATCTCAATTGCAATTCGCGCCACGGCGAGATCCGGATCGGACGGCGCTGGAGTGGCCAGCATGCCATTACCGAGTATCCGCTCCTGACCATCACGGCCCCGGCGTCGCTGGCGCTGGAATTGCGCGAGAGTGCCTTTCAGGGAAGCGCCGGCGATCTGGGTTCGCTCGATCTGACGATGAATAGCTGTGGCCGGTTCGAGACCGGTGATATCGCCCAGGATGCCGAAATCAGCATTAGCGGTTCAGGCGATGTCACGACGCGCGCCATCGGCGGCAATGCCGATATCGGCATTAATGGCTCCGGTGATGTCGTGCTCGGCAGTGTCGCCGGGACGGCCGAAATTGGCATTAATGGTTCCGGTGATGTCCGGATGGCCGATGTCGGCGGGGATGTCGAGGTCGGGATTAATGGCTCCGGCGATGTCGAACTCGGCCGCATTGCCGGGCTTGAGGTGCGCATTTCGGGATCCGGTGATGTCGAGGCGGCCAGCATGAATGGCGCCTTCAGCGCGCGGATTGGCGGCTCCGGTGATATCGCCGTGCATGACGGCCGCGCCGAACCGTTCGAGGTCTCGATCAATGGCTCGGGCGATGTCAGCTTTGGCGGCACGGCGGTGAATGTCACCGTGCGCGAGTCCGGCGGCGGCGACGTCGATATCGGCGAGATTGAAGGCGCGGTCGACTGGCGTCGCAATGGCCGCTCCGTGCTTCAGGTCGGTGGTCGCGACTAGCCCGGCCGTTTACTCCGAAGCGTCTTCGATGGGCGCCTTGCCGCGGGCAGGGCGCCATTTCGACGCCTCATAGAGGGCGATTGCGGCCGCGTTCGAGACATTCAGGCTCTCGATCGCATCCATCATCGGAATCCGCACCAGCTGGTCGCATTCCGAGGCGACGCGCGGCCGCAGACCCTTGTCTTCCGACCCCATCACCAGAACCAGTCCCGGGCCATGGCCCTTGCCGTCATAGCCGGCAATCGCATCGGCAAGTGAGGCATCGCCTTCGCCGGCCAGGCCGAGGACATGGCGGCCGGCCTTGCGGAAGCTCTTGAGCGTATCGGCGATATTGGTCACCTGGATGTGGGGCACGCGTTCGGCCGCGCCGACCGCACTCTTGCACACCGTGCCAAAGATCGGCGGCGACTTGCGGTCCTGCATGATGATGGCGCGAATCCCGAAAGCGGCCGCGGAGCGGAAGATGGCGCCGACATTGTGCGGATCGGTGATCTGGTCGAGCACCAGAAGAGCGCCATGGGTCGGATCGACCACGGCATTGATGTGTTCGCTCTCCAGCGCGCTGCATTTGAGGGCAAAACCCTGGTGCACCGCACCGTCGGGGAGGGCCTGGTCGATCTCGCGCGGCTCATAGAGCCGTTTCGCCAGTCCTTCCGGGATCTCCTTGACCGCATTCCGCGTCACACGGATTTCGATCACTTTGCGCTTGCTGTTTTGCAGCGCTGCGAGCACAGCGTGGCGCCCCCAGATCCAGCCGGAATTCGCTGTCTGGGCAGGGCTGGAGCGGCGTGTGTAATCGCCGCGGTTGGGAGTGTTGCGCATAGGGGGCTTCGTCACTATAGTCCGCGCTCCTGTCTCAGGGCGGTTGCAGATTTCGGCGCAGGCATAGCATGCCCAGCCGGTTGCGCAGCCCCTTTGTTGCAGGTCTTCCCACGGCCCGTTTATCGTGCCCGAGGGACACCCTGTGGAGGGGTGGCCGAGTGGTTAAAGGCAGCAGACTGTAAATCTGCCCGCATAGCGTACGCTGGTTCGAATCCAGCCCCCTCCACCACCCTTCGCCCTGCGGGCTTCGGGTGGCAAGCCACCCGCAGCGCGCACTTGGGGCGAAGAGGTGCCGTCCGAAGCCTTGGCGGAGCAACGCGGCGCTGGCCTGTCCTCACCCGCATTTCCCCCGTTTTGCCTCAAGCACTCGCTCCGGCCGTGCCTCTGCGCGGGGGCTATTGCGAGTGCAACATCTGCCCCTTCCAAAAGCATTTGCCGGATCAGGATTATCGCGCCAGATTTCTGTTCCGATTCTAGGCTGCGTCTGGCGCGCTGTACCTGTCATGATTGGGGGCTTTCATGAGCACATTGGGTATCTTTGTTGTTCTTTACATGGCCATCTCGGTTGGCATCGGGTTGCATGCGGCATCGCGGGTGCGCAGTTCGACCGACTATGTTCTGGCCGGTCGCTCGCTGCCGATTTACATCACGATCGCCACGGTTTTTGCGACCTGGTTCGGGTCTGAAGCGATACTGGGCATGCCGGCCACCTTTATGGAGGAAGGTCTCGGCGGGATTGTCGCCGATCCGTTTGGCGCGGGCCTGTGCCTGATCTTTGTCGGAATCTTCTTTGCCGCCCGGCTCTACCGGATGAAATTGCTGACGATTGGCGATTTCTATCGCAACCGGTTTGGCCGCACCGTTGAAGTCCTGATCTCGATTGCGATCTGTATCAGCTATCTTGGCTGGGTGTCGGCCCAGATCGTGGCGCTGGGCCTGACGATCAATCTGATTTCCGATGATGTCGTGTCACTCGAGCTTGGCATGGTGATCGGCCTGACCGTGGTCATGCTGTACACGATTTTCGGCGGCATGTGGTCGGTGGCGATCATGGATTTTCTCCAGATGATGATCATTCTGGGCGGGTTGTTGATCGTCGCCTGGCTAGTCGCCGACCGCCTCGATGGCGGCTATATGGAAGTCATCGATCACGCTGCGGCTCACGACAAGTTCGACTTCTGGCCCGAGCTCAACCTGGCCGCGATTCTCGCCTTCATCGGCACGTTTGTGACCCTGGCGCTGGGCTCGATCCCGCAGCAGGACGTCTTCCAGCGCGTCATGTCGGCGAAGGATGAAGGCACCGCCGTCCGGGGCACCGTGATTGGCGGTACATTCTATATCGCCTTTTGTTTCATCCCGATCTTCATTGCGTATGGCGCCACCTTGCTCGACCCGAACCTGCTGGCCGTCAATATGGCCGAGGGCGGCGATCCACAGCGGATATTGCCGGAATTCATTCTCAATGATGTACCGATGCCAATCCAGGTCGTCTTCTTTGGCGCGCTGTTGTCGGCGATCATGTCGACGGCCTCGGGCACATTGCTGGCACCCTCAGCGATCCTGGCCGAGAATATTTTCAAGGATGCTTTCAGGCTCAATGACAAGCAATTGCTCTGGAGCTTGCGGGGGTCCGTCTTCGTGTTTGGCCTTGTGGTGCTGGGCTATGCCTATCTGAGCACCTCGGCCGGGTTGAGCATTTTCGAAATGGTCGAGAATGCCTATCTCGTCACGCTCTGCGGTGCCTTTGTGCCGCTGGCGTTTGGCGTCTACTGGAAACGGGCGACCAATACCGGCGCGCTGGTTTCGATCGCACTGGGGGTGACGACCTGGGCGGTGCTCGAAGCGCTCAATCTGCAGATGATGGCCAATGACACCTCGATGCTGGTTCCGCCACAACTCGCCGGGCTTTTGATGGCGATCATCGGCATGATTGCGGGTAGTCTGATCGCGCCGATCAATCCGCAAAAGGCGCTTGCTTGAGCGGAAGGGTGGCCGGGACAGGCGTCAGTTTGAAATTGGCGCGTCAGCTTTGGCGGCCTCATTCTCCTCTGCCTCCTGCGCCTCCATATGCCCCCGCAATTGGCGGTCCCATTCTTCGCTGATCTCCTTGACCTTGGCGACATAGGGGGCGTTGAGGTGGGGCGGGGTGTCGAGGCGGTAGAGATTGGCCAATACGGGCATTGAAGCGCGGTCCAGGCGTTCAAACTCGTCGGCAATGCGCGTCGCCTGTCTGGGGTTCAGGCCGAGCGCTTGCAGCGCCGAACGCCCGGCGCGAATCGAGCTGTCATAGGTTTCCCGAACGATGTCGCGGCAGCCGGCGGCCCAGAGCTCATAGACATGATCGCGGTCGATCGCGCGGGCCAGCACGTGCAGGTCGGGATAGGTGTGCAGGGCATAGCGCACCAGCTCGGTGATCTTGGCCTTGTCGTTGATGGCGATGACCAGAAGCCTGGCCTCGGCGATGCCGGCCGCCTGCAAGAGGTCGGGCCGGGTGGCGTCGCCGAAATGGACCTGGAAGCCGAAGGTGCGCAGGGCTTCAAGATGTTCGGAGCTGTAATCGATCACGGTGGTCGCGTGGCCGGCCGAGGAGAGCATGCGGTTGATAATGCCGCCAAAGCGGCCATGGCCGGCAATGATGATCTTGCCACCGGGCTCGATCGGATCATCAGGGCGCGTCGAGCGCGCCAGATAGTGCGGCATGATCACCTTGTCGAGCAGGATGAAGAGGGCCGGAGTCAGCAACATTGACAGCGCCACAATGAGCGAGATCGGCGCGGCGAGGGCGTCGGGAATGACGCCGTTTGCAAGGCTGAAGGCGAGCAGGACGAAGGCGAATTCACCGGCCTGGGCGAGGCCGAGCGCAAACAGCCAGCGGTCCGAACCCTGCAGGTCGAAAATCCGGGCCAGCACCCAGAGCACGCCGGCTTTCAGCGCTATCAGGCCGGCCACCGCGCCGAGAATGCCGACCGGGTTCTCCGCCAGCAGCGCGAAATTTATGCCGGCGCCGACCGTCATGAAGAACAGACCCAGCAGGAGGCCGCGGAACGGGTCGATATCGGATTCCAGCTCATGGCGGTATTCGCTATTGGCCAGCACGACGCCGGCGAGGAATGTGCCCAGCGCCGGCGACAGGCCGACCAGGGTCATCAGCAGGGCAATGCCGATCACGATCATCAGGGCCGCGGCGGTGAAAAGCTCGCGCATCTTCGCCCTGGCGATGTAGCGAAAGATGGGCCGCGTCAGATAGGCGCCAATCCCGATGACCGCGCCGATTGCGGCCAGCGTGACCAGGGCGCGTTGCCAGCCGCCCAGCCCGTCCACGAGATTCAGGTCAAGGCCGGCGCCCTCGCCATGGGCGGCGGCTTCGGCGGCATGGCTGCCGGCCAACAGATCGGGCAGGGCGAGGAGCGGGATGATGGCCAGCATCGGGATGACGGCAATGTCCTGGAAGAGCAGGACGGAAAAACTGGCGCGCCCGCCATCGCTGCGCGCAAGGCCCTTCTCGTTCAGCGTCTGCAACACGATGGCTGTCGAGGAGAGCGACAGGACCATGCCAATGGTGAGGGCGGTTTGCCAGGGTTGGCCGAAGGCCATCGCGATGCCGGTCACGCCGGCGAGCGTGCCCAGGACCTGTAATCCACCCAGCCCGAGCAGTCGCGCCCGCATCTGCCACAGCAGTTTCGGCTCCAGCTCCAGCCCGACCAGGAAGAGCATCATCACGACACCGAATTCGGCGAAATGCTGGATCGAGACCAGATCGACACCGAGCGCTCCGATCAACGGACCCAGGGCGATGCCGGCAATCAGATAACCCAGCACCGAGCCGAGCCCGAGGCGCGAGGCGATCGGCACCGCGATCACGCCGGCGATGAGGAAGATGAAGGCCAGCAGCAGAAATCCGGTCATGTTGTCCCCAGTCCGAGAGCGAGCAGTCGCAATGCCAGCTTAACCGCTCTGGGTGCCGGCGCCATCATCATTGCGCGTGCCGCATGGCCGGGGGGGCAGGAGCCAGGCGCGCTAGAACTTGCCCCAATAGGCGTTTACAAGTCCGCTCTGCTCGATCCGGCCAACCGGCTGCAGCGCTGCGGCAACCTCCGGGCGCTGCGCCAGGGCGTGGAATTGCTCTGCCCATTCGAGCGCCAATCCCAGGGCGGGTGTTGTGAAGACCGGCTGGTATTGCTGCAAGGCGGCGAGGGCCCCGGGAGCATGTTCCGGATCTTCAAGACGACGGACGAGCAGGGCGGCAGCCTCGTCAATCCGGCCGGCGGAGATCAGGGCCTTCTGATAGGCTGACGGATTGTCGCGCCAGTGCTCAGCCATATTGGCCAGGATGGTCTCGCTCGCTTCAAGCTCGCCCAGCTGACGCCGGGCGGTGGCCTGTACTTCCCAGGCCCACATGTCGCCATAGGGGGAGGCGGACCGGTCATTCATCAATTCGATCACCTCGAGCGCATCGGCGGGGCGTTGCTGGTAGACCAGCATTTCGGCGAGATTGATGGTCTGGCTGACATTGGCCGTACCCGACTCGGTGAAATTCGCGGCGCGGCGCATGGTTTCATTGCCCTCCTCGATCCGGCCGAGGGCATAGAGCGCGTAAGCCCATTCATTGAGCAGCCATGAAACTTGCTCGTCCGTATCGAGAAAGGCTTCGCCCGCGCGCAATCGTGCGTCTGCGCTGCGTGCGACCGCTTCCGCTTCGGCGCTGCGGCCGAGGGCCAGCAAGACACGCACCTGGCTGGTCAGGGGCTCAAGCAGGTCGGCGTGAGCCGCCTCCACTGCAAGGGCTTCTTCCAGTTCGGTGTGCAAGGCAGCCGAAGGATCGGTCATTTGTGAGAACCCCTCCAGTGACCAGAGCGGTTCGAAAAGGCGTTCCGTCCTGATGCTTTCCAGCGCGGGGCCCCGTTTAATCTGCTGGACCTGTTGCAAGGCGGTAGCCATATCCCCTGCGCGTGCGTGAATGCGCGCCAGCCGCAGCCGGGCATAGTCGAGGGTCGTCATCGGACTCTCGGGGTTGTACGCGCTGACCATAAGCTCGAGCAATTCCTCCTGGTGCTCGATATTGCCTGCACTTTCCAGCTCGTTGACGACTTCGAACATGACCGGGAGCTGGATTGCATCAAACAATTCCTCGTCCTGTGTCTGCAATATGAGCAGGCGGGCGAAGGCCTGATCCCAGTCCCCAAGCGATCTGTAGGCATAGACCCGCATGTAATTCAGCCAGCCGGGGTGATCGGTCAGCGGTTCGGCCTGGTCCCACAGTGCGAGCGCCATTTCGGTATCGTCGAGGCGGCGGTGGGCATATCCGAGCCGGGACAGGAGCGAGTATTTCAGGCCGTCTGACTGTTGCGCGAAAATCTGGAGTGCCGCCAACTGGTCGCCGGCCTCGGCGGCGGTGGCGAAATCATCGGCGTCCATGGCGGCGTTGAAGGCTTGGTACAACTGGTTTGGGTCAGGCGGTGCCGACGGCGATGCGGGCGCCATCGCTTCGACCGGCGCGGTGATTGACAGAACCAGAATGGCGATAAGGAGCGCCGCAGCGCGCAAAACAGACATGGTATTCCCCCTCAGCCTCAGCGTGTATTAAGGCCTCACTCACATCACCGCGCAAGTCTGAACCTGGGCAGGGCAGCCCGCTTGCGCAGCGACAATGGTCCTGGAAGTCGCGAGGCTGCGGCGGGGCGGTGCACGGCGCGAATGTTCACTGGAACAGATACGGCCCTGTCCAGTGCAATCGGTGCTGCACAGACCCTCGACGCCTGCGTCCGAAGCGGTTAAACGGTTCAGTTCTGGCGCGGGTATAGCACAATGGTAGTGCAGCAGCCTTCCAAGCTGAGGATGCCGGTTCGATCCCGACTACCCGCTCCAGCCTTCGCTCGCTGCGCGAGCTTCGGCTGGGCAGGCCCAACACTGAAACGAGCGAAGGCTGTCCCGCCGTAGCCTTCGGCGAAGGCGGACACCCCGGAAATCGGACGCTCAACTTCCTTTGGCCCTCGCTGCGCGAGCTTCGGCTGGGCAGGCCCAAGGTCAGATCGAGCGAAGGCTGTCCCGCCGTAGCCTTCGGCGAAGGCGGACACCCCCAATTTCACGATCTCCTCAATTCGTTGCCCTCGCTGCGCGAGCTTCGGCTGGGCAGGCCCACCACTGGAACGAGCGTAGGCGGACTTGCTCCGACGCTTCCGGGTCTGCCGGCATACGCTCGCTGCCAACACGTGTTCGGCCGTTGCAGCGGCACATTCCGGGCTCCACCCTGTGGCCCAGACCTCACGCGCTTCAGGCCACATCCTCACCGCGATGCATTCGCGCTTGCCTATACCGGTCTGCGGCGTGTATCAGGCGCGCATCCGAACCGGGCATGCCTCGTATGCCCTTGTTACCAATTTTGCATGACGATCAGCCCGTCTCTTTCGAAGATCGGCGTTCAAGGGGTAAAGACCATGGCGAAGGAAAAGTTTCAGCGCACCAAGCCGCACGCGAACATCGGGACCATTGGTCACGTTGACCACGGCAAGACGACGCTGACGGCAGCGATCACGATGATTCTGGCGGAAGCCAGCGGC
>NZ_JBLWTL010000013.1:0-75295 GCF_048270095.1 Maricaulis sp.
CCGGTTTCGAGGCGGGGGCCGCAAGGCGTCCGAGTAAATCTCCACGTGTGGGACGTCCCGGATGTCACACTCACTAATCATAGCGCTTAACGGCATTCGCCGGCGTCCCACACACCTCCTGCTTAGGCGAGGTGACCTGCTCAAACCTCCAGCCGCTCGCGGCGTGGAGATTTTGGTGCGGGTGGTCACAGGGCAGGGTTTGTTAATGGGGCCGAGCCACCATGGGCGGCCCGGCAGGCTGAACGAGCTGTGTATCCGCCTGACCTGACGATGAAGCAGGAGGCTCACTTGCGCCCGGATCGGGATCGCCACGCCACACGTCTCAGAAACCGGTTTCGCGCCGTGTCGAACCGGGCGATGCGCCGACAGCGGCTGGTTCACAGCTTGCGCGTCTGGGGGCTTCGCCTGGCGCTGGCTGGATCGGCGGCGGTGCTGGTCTGGTTCGTGATCGCGAGTTTGAGTCCCTGGCCGGTACCAACGACATTGCGCCACCTCGCGGCCAGCCAGAATTGCGATACAGCCCGCGCCGTCGACCTGGCACCCGCACGGCGCGGTGAGCCAGGCTATTGGGCCGAAAACGACCGCGATCATGACGGGATTGCCTGCGAGGCCTGGCCTCCGGACCGGCAGCGCGTCCTGCGTTAGCCGCCGGGGCAGACCAGGATATGGTCGTCAAACACCGCGCCGACCAGCAGCACACCATCGCGCATCGCCGCGACGCTTGACGCGTTGAGCGAGCCGTCCATCACCAGCAAGGCCGTCTCGGTCTCGCCGGTTTGCGGGTTGAGCCGCACGGCGTGGGCGGGGGCCATGGCGCCGGCATCAGCGGCATGGGCGACGAAGTCGAAGATGCGCGGATGGCCGCCAATCCACAGATCACCGCGCTCGTCGATCTCGATATTGTCCGGCGCGGTTGGCACGGGCAGGACCCGATTGGCGCTCAGCGCACCGCTTGCCGGATCGCGGTCATAGACCCGCACCCGGCGGGCCAGCAATTCGGCGACATAGAGCTCGGTCCCGTCGGCGGATATATTGATACCATTGGCATAGGCGATGCCGTGGGCGGCCATATCGCCATTTGTGCCGTCAAACCAGGAGACGCTCGAGAGCGGCAGGCCGAAATAGGCTTCCAGACTGGCCATGATGCCGGAGTGATAGGCGCGGTCATTGGTGGCGTAGAAACTGCGCGGACCGACGGCGAGCACGTCATTGGGCGAGAGCAGGGCCTCATGACTGATGCTCTCGACATAGCTCAACAGGCCGTTCTCGCCGACATCAAAAATTTCGACCGCGTGGGCGCCGCCAGCCGTGTCGAAACTGGCGCGGTGATTGATGACGAAGAGCCGCTGGCTGCCATCGGCGCCGGTCCACAGGCTGATGCCATGGGGGTGGAAATCATCCGGCGCATCGCCGGAGACCTCCCAGACGGTATCGCGTTGATCGAGGTTGAAGGCATAGATCCCGCCGCGCTCGCCGGTGCGGCGATCATCGCTGGAGACGAAAACGAGACCGGAGGCGGGGTCGATGGTGATGTCTTCCGTGCCCGGCCCGATGTTCAGCGCGGTGCACTGACCCGGCGTCACCGGCGTCAGCTCGGCCATCATGCCCGAGGCGGGAATGATGACAATCGCCATCCGCGCCAAGGCGACCACGATGATCAGGCCCACAATGATGAGAAAATTACGCATGACATGCCCCCCGGAAATCAAGCTCGAGCCGTCACCCTAGCGCATTTTCGCGGCCTGGATATAGCCGGTCTTCCTATCCCTGACGGCCGCGCTTGCCTTGAACGCTTGCCTTCACCTTCTTGGTGAAGCCGCGCTTGCGGGCCCGGGCCTCCGATGGCGTTTCCGAGTTGTAACGGTCCTCGGCGAGGAGTTTCTCCCAGCGCTGGAAACGGTCGGCATCGATCTCGCCGGCCAGAATCGCCGCCTGGATGGCGCAGCCCGGTTCGGATTGATGGGCGCAGTCGGAGAATTTGCAGGTCGTCGCCAACTCTGTCAGATCGGAGAAGACCCGGTCGATGCCGTCACCGCTCTCGCTCATGCCGAGTGAACGCATCCCCGGCGTGTCGATCAGCCAGGCGCCGGAACGGGTCGGCCGCAGGCTGCGCGCCGTGGTGGTGTGACGGCCCTTATTGTCACCCTTGCGATTGCCTTGTGTCTCGCTGGTCTCATCGGTCAGCCCGTTGAGAATGGTTGATTTTCCAACCCCGGACGAGCCGACCAGGGCGGCGGTGGCGCCGGGCTTGAGCCAGGGCGATAGCCGGTCGAGCGCTGCCGGGTCACGGGCATCGAGGGTGATGGCGCTGACATGCGGCGATAGCGCTTCAGCCTGGCGGACATAATCGTCGGCATTGTCGACCAGATCGCCCTTGGTCAGAACGATAAGCGGTTCGGTGTCGCTGCTGGCGGCCAGGGTGAGATAGCGCTCGAGCCGGGCCGGATTGAAATCGGCATTGCAGGAGGTGACGATGATCAGGGTGTCGACATTGGCCGCGATCAGCTGATGCATCAAAACCGTGCCGGCAGCGCGGCGGCGCAGCACCGAGCGCGGCTCCAGCGCCCGTACGACCCGGTTCTCGTCTGGATCGACCAATACCCAGTCGCCGACCGCCAGATCGCCGACCGGGATATTGCCAGGCAGGGTCAGGGTGATCTCGCCATCCGGCGTCATCGCCTGGACCCGGTCGCGATGGACATCGCACAGCCGTGCCGGCGGCGTTGCCTCGATCTCGCCGGCGTCCAGCTGGGTCGCGAAAGAGTCTGACCAGCCGAGTGCGGCGAGTGATGCGTCTGTCATGGGGTCTGGTTCCGGTTGTGGTGCTGCTGCATTATCGCATGCGTCACCCTTGTGCAGCAATGGCCCGGCGGTGGGTCATGTGTCGCAGACGCGATAGCCGGCCCGGAGCACATCCACTGTCACGCGCGGCGTCAGCACATTGACCATGCCCGCAGAACCCGGATCGCGGCGGCTATAGCCGTCAAAACTCCAGGCGAAGATCGCGCCGCGCCGTTGGACGAGCGCCTCGGTCTGACCCGGCAGGGTGAAGAATGCAGCATCAGGCAGGGTGTCGAACTCAGCGAGGTGCGTGATCTGTGTCCGGCTTCGCGAATTGACCCGGTCGGCCTGCAGGAGCCGGTTCATCGCGGAGGGTGAGGGACGTTCACCCAGTTCCGGGCGGGCGCGGCCAAAGGCCCGCTGGAAGGCGATGTAATCATCATGGCGGCACAGGCCGCAGGGCCGGTGGCCGGCGGCCAGGGCGACGGCCTCATCGGTGAAGAAGAGCTCGGTATAGACGCCCGGCTTCATGATGGTGCGATTCCAGTGCTTGAAGCTGAGGCGGCAAATGACCCAGGCCTGGTGCGCCCAGCGCCGATTGCCAAGTTGGCGCCGGGCGTCATGCAGACAGCCACGATTGCCCATCCGCGTGCCGCGCGCCGGATGGGCGAGGATTTCCCCGAAGGGAGAGACCCGGTTCTGAAGGGGCATGGCGGCTCCGAGATCTGACGGCCGCACACTAGTCACGGAGCCGCCATGATACAAAGTGCGACTTGCGCGCATCCGGCGAACAGTGTTCACTTTTGGTCTGGACCGCCCGTCCATGCCGCAGGAGCGCATTCATGTCCGACGAACACTTCGATGTCCTGATTGTGGGGGCCGGCATTTCCGGCATTGCCGCGGCCTATCATCTGCAGACCCGATCACCGGACCGCAGCTATGCGATCCTGGAGGCACGCGATGCGATTGGCGGGACCTGGGACTTGTTCCGCTATCCGGGGATTCGCTCCGACAGCGACATGTACACGTTCGGCTTCGCATTTCGGCCCTGGACCGATGGCAAGGTGTTTGCCGATGGCCCGGCGATCCGCGAATATGTCTCAGACACAGCGCAACGCAACGGGATTGAGGACAAGATCCGTTTCGGCACCCGGGTCGCGCATGCCGACTGGGATAGCGAGGCGGCGCGCTGGACGGTGCGTACCGAACGCGGCGAGGATGGGCAGCGCAGGAGCTTCACCTGTAATTTCCTGATGATGTGCTCGGGATATTATCGTTACGAGCATGGCTATATGCCCGATTTTGCCGGGATGGAGGATTTCTCCGGCGCCATCATTCATCCCCAGCTCTGGCCGGAAGATGTCGATTATACCGGCAAGAAAGTCGTGATCATAGGTTCCGGCGCGACGGCTGTGACCCTCGTGCCGGCCATGGCGGAAAAAGCGGCGCATGTGACCATGCTGCAGCGCTCGCCGACCTATATTGCTGCGCGGCCCTCACGCGACGGGTTTGCCGATTTCATGCGCAAGATCCTGCCCGAGAAGATCGCCTATTCGGTGACGCGGGCGAAGAATGTGCTGTTGAACATCTATATTTTTCAATTCTCCCAATCCTATCCAGCCTTGGTCAAACGCGAGGTGATGAAGGCGATCCGGATACGCCTCGGCCCGGACTTCGATGTCAAAAAGCATTTCTCACCAAGCTATAACCCGTGGGATCAGCGCTTCTGCCTGGCGCCGGATGGCGATTTCTTCGACGTGCTGGCCGATGGCTCCGCCTCGATCGTCACCGACCAGATCGAGTGTTTCACCAGGACCGGGATCAAGCTGAAATCCGGCGACGAGATCGAAGCCGATCTGATCATCCCGGCGACCGGGCTGGAGATGCAATTGCTCGGCGGCATGACGCTCAGCGTCGATGGCACCATGGTTCGCGCCGCCGAAAAGGTGACCTATCGCGGCATGATGCTCAGTGATGTGCCCAATTTTGCCATCGCCTTTGGCTATACCAATGCCTCCTGGACGCTGAAGATCGATCTGACCTGCGAACGCGTCTGCCGTCTGCTCAATCACATGGCGGCCAGGGGATATGATTATTGCGTACCGACACCCCCGGCAGATCTGGAGACCGTGCCTATGCTCGATTTCTCATCGGGTTATGTCCAGCGGGCAATGGCGCATCTGCCGCAACAAGGCGTCAAATCGCCTTGGCGGACCTATCAGAATTATGTCCAGGACATGCTGACGATCCGCTTCGGCAAGCTTGAGGACGGCGCCATGAAGTTCGGCCGGGTCGGCGACACGGCGCAGCAGGCTCCGGCGCTGGAAGCAGCGGAGTAGCCGGCGTCGTCTCTGCACGATTTTTGCGAATGTGGTCTTGATCGGGTCATTTCAGGCGGAGCTTTGACTTCACGGAGCGGTTGGCTGGACATATTATCCAATCGGGGCCAAGGTGACGGGATCAAGCCATCGAGACTGATCATGACGCGCGCCATCGCCCTTCCCCTCGCAGATCAGAAGCGGATCCGTATCCGCCTGCTCGGCCTGGCCGCGCTCATCTTGATTATCATCGGCCATAGCCTGACCGGAGCGCCGCTCGCCCCTGCCTGACATCATGGAGATGTTGCCGCAGACCGAACCTCGCTCCGACCGGGCGAGGTTTTTTGTGTCCTTGCTCCGGTATCCCTCCCAGACCACCCGCCAGTGAGCCCGCCATGACCGATGAATTTTCTGCCGAATTCGACTTTGTTGCCGATTGCCATGCCCGCGGTATGGGGGGCGTCCTGCACACGCCCTGCCAGAGCGCCGAGGCGCTGAGCGAGCTGACCGGCTGCGATATCCGGGTGAAGCTGGAGAATCTCCAGGCCACGGGCTCCTTCAAGGAGCGCGGCGCCTATGCCAAGCTGATGAGCCTGGGCGCAGAGGAGCGCGCCCGCGGCGTCGTCGCGGCCTCGGCCGGCAATCATGCCCAGGGCGTGGCACGGCATGGCCGGTTGCTCGGCATTGATACGATGATTTTCATGCCGGTTGGCACACCGGCGATCAAGGTCAATGCCACACGCAGCCTTGGTGCAACCGTTGAGTTGGCGGGCGCCGATTTCGATGCTTCCAGCCAACTGGCCCGGGATTATTGTGCGGCGCATGGTGCGGTGCTGGTGCATCCGTTCGATGATGCGCTGGTGATGGCCGGGCAGGGGACATTGGCAACCGAGATGCTCGCCGATCAGCCCGATCTCGATGTGATCATCGTACCGATCGGTGGCGGCGGGCTGGCCTCCGGGGTCGCGCTGACCGCCCGGCGCATCAAGCCGGATATTGAGATTGTCGGCGTGCAGGCGGACCTGTTTCCGGCGTTCCACAATCTGTTTCACGGCAGCGAGCGCCCGGTTGGCGGCATGACGCTGGCCGAAGGTATTGCCGTGCGCGAACCCGGCGCGCTGACGCGGCGGATCATGGCTGCGATGCTTGATGATGTCCTGCTGGTCGATGAGCGCGCGATCGAACGGGCGCTCAATCTGTTTTTGACGCGGCTGCGGGTCTTGCCTGAAGGGGCCGGGGCGGTGGGGCTGGCGGCGGTGCTGGCACATCCGGAACGCTTTGCCGGCAAGCGCGTTGGCCTGGTTCTGACCGGCGGCAATATTGATACCCGGCTGCTATCCTCGCTCTTGCTGCGCGATCTGGCACGATCGCGGCGGCTGGCGCGCTTCCGGATCGAGTTGATCGATGTGCCCGGCCAGCTCTCCTCGGTCTCGCACGTCATTTCTGAAACTGGCGGCAATGTGACCGATGTCGCCTATCACAAGACCTTCTCCGATCTGCCGGCCAAGGTGACCTATATCGATATTTCGCTGGAGGCTCAGGATGCGGCCCATATGGACCGGGTGCATGCCGCGCTGCGCCAGAATGGTTTCAAGGTGGAGTTCGCCGACTATTGAGGTTGCGTCAGGCAATTGTCTGTTCGAAAATGGTTTTTTGTGATCGTTCGGCCTGGCGCCCGGCGTGTGAAACCATGTGTTTTCAACGGCTCAGACCCAGACGCGACAAATTGCCATACCGATTTTGTGGAATCACGAGATAAACAGGCCATGAGCTGGCCAAATCATCGGGGGCATTGATGCAATCGCCGCAGACACTGAACCGTAGCGGGCTGGATTTCAGCACCGCCATCGTATTGTTGATTACCGTCTTCGGAGCCCTGTGGGCGCTGTTTGCGGCGGCGTTCGCGCCGGACGCGGCCATGAAGGGACAGTCATGGCTGATCCTGGGCGGCTTTCTGACCGGTATTCTCCTGCTGGTCGGCAGCATCACAAGCGGCGGCGTTGAAACCGACGAGCGCGAATACAACGAGAATTTGATCAAGGCCGGGGTGATTGCCTCGCTGTTCTGGGCGGCTGCGGGCCTTCTGGTCGGCGTCATCATCGCCTTCCAGCTCGCCTTTCCGATCCTCAATATCGAGGATTGGGGCTTTACGAGCTTTGGCCGCCTGCGCCCGCTTCACACCTCCGCGGTGATTTTCGCCTTTGGCGGCAATGTGCTGATCGCGACCTCCTTCTATGTGGTCCAGCGCACCTGCCGTACCCGGATCGCCGGCGGGATCTGGCCCTGGTTCGTTTTCTGGGGTTATCAATTCTTTATCGTGATGGCCGCATCGGGCTATTTGGTCGGGATCACCCAGTCGCGCGAATATGCCGAGCCGGAATGGTATGCAGATATCTGGCTGACCCTCGTCTGGGTCGCTTATCTGCTGGTCTTCCTGGGCACGCTGTGGAAGCGCAAAGAGCCCCACATCTATGTCGCCAACTGGTTCTACCTGGCCTTCATCGTCACCATTGCGATGCTGCACATCATCAATAATCTGGCGGTGCCGGTCAGCTTCGTCGGCTCGCGCAGCTATTCGCTCTTCTCCGGTGTCCAGGATGCGCTGACCCAGTGGTGGTATGGCCATAATGCCGTTGGCTTCTTCCTCACCGCCGGTTTCCTCGGGATCATGTATTACTTCATCCCGAAACGGGTGAACCGGCCGGTCTACTCCTACCGTCTGTCGATCATCCACTTCTGGTCGCTGATCTTCATCTACATCTGGGCCGGTCCGCACCATTTGCACTATACGGCGCTGCCGGAATGGGCGCAGACGCTGGGCATGGCCTTCTCGATCATGTTGTGGATGCCGTCCTGGGGCGGGATGATCAACGGTCTGATGACGCTCTCGGGCGCCTGGGACAAGCTGCGCACCGACCCGGTCGTACGCATGCTGGTGATCTCGGTCGCGTTTTACGGCATGTCGACCTTTGAGGGTCCGGTGATGTCGATCCGCGCCGTCAATGCGCTGTCTCACTATACCGACTGGACCGTCGGCCATGTGCATTCCGGTGCGCTCGGCTGGGTCGGTTTTGTCTCCTTCGGGGCGCTGTATTGCCTGGTTCCGTGGCTGTGGAAGAAGGCCGGCATGTATTCCAAGGCGCTGGTCGACTGGCACTTCTGGATCGCGACCTTTGGCATCCTGCTCTACATCACCTCGATGTGGGTCGCGGGCATCATGCAAGGTCTGATGTGGCGCGCCTATAACTCGCTCGGCTTCCTGGAATACTCCTTCGTGGAAACCGTCGAGGCGATGCATATTTCCTACATCATCCGCGCGGTCGGCGGCCTGCTCTATCTCGCTGGTGCGCTGATCATGATCTACAATGTCTATCGCACCATCCGGAGCGATGTGACCGAAGCGGATGAGTCGGTATCGCCTCAACCCGCGCAAATTCCGGCTTAGGGGGAGATGGCTATGTCAAAGGGCAAAAGCCTGTGGAGCGAACTCCACAAAAAGCTGTTCGAAAAGAACTCGCTCATCCTCACCGTCGGCATTCTCGTCACCGTCTCGATCGGCGGCATTGTCGAAATCGCACCGCTCTTCTATCTCGACTCAACAATCGAGGAAGTGGACGGCATGCGGCCCTATACGCCGCTGGAGCAGCTGGGACGCGACATCTATGTCCGTGAGGGTTGCTATAATTGCCACTCGCAAATGGTCCGGCCGCTGCGCGACGAAGTCGAGCGTTACGGTCATTACTCGCTGGCCGCCGAGAGCATGTATGACCACCCCTTCCAGTGGGGCTCGAAGCGGACCGGTCCGGATCTCGCCCGCGTTGGCGGGAAGTATTCCGACGAGTGGCATCGCGACCATATGCGCGACCCGCGCTCGGTGGTGCCGGAATCGATCATGCCCGCCTATGCCTTCCTGGCGGAATCGACGCTGGACTATCACAATGTCGCCGCCAATCTCCGTGCCCTGCGGGCGGTTGGTGTGCCCTATAGCGATGAGATGATCGAAACCGCTGCGGCCGATATCACCACGCAGCTCGACCCCTACGCATCGGATTATGACGGCTTCCTGGCGCGTTATCCCGGGGCGACCCTGCGCGATTTCGACGGCAACCCGGATCGGGTTACCGAGCTCGACGCGATGGTGGCCTATCTGCAAGTGCTTGGCACCATGGTGGACTTCTCCACCTATGAGGCCGAAGCCGACCAAAATCTGAGATAGGGGCGCACCATGTATTCTCTTCTCGCCAGTTTTGCGCAGACTTGGGGCATGTTGCTGTTCGTGGCGCTCTTCACCGGCGCGCTCACCTATGCGCTGTGGCCCAGAAACCAGCAACGCTTCGACGAGGCGGCCCGTCTGCCGCTCGATGACAGCGATGAACCCATTATCGAACGTGCCAGCGAGGACCAGGCCCATGTCTGATCACGAGGAAAACCGCGAAACCGACGCGCATTCGGGAACCGAAACCACCGGCCATGAATGGGACGGGATCAAGGAACTCGACACGCCGCTGCCACGTTGGTGGCTATATACCTTCTATGCCTGCGTCGTGATCGGTGTGGTCTATATGATCTTCCTGCCGGCGATCCCCGCCTTGCCGGGCCTGTCTGGCAGTGGCAGCGATCACACACGCGGCCTCAGCAATAATTCCGAACGCGCCAATGTCGCCGCCGCCATGCTCGATCTGGAAGCCTCACGGGCCGAAGGTTTCGAACGCCTGCGTGGCACCTCGATCGACGCGATCGAAGATGATCCCGATCTGCTCGGTTTCGTCCGCGCAGCGGGCGATGCGGCGTTCGGCAATTATTGCTCGACCTGTCACGGCTCCGGCGCCCAGGGTTTCGTTGGTTATCCCAATCTCAATGATGATGTCTGGCTGTGGGGCGGGAGCTATGACGAAATCCGTACCACGATCCGCTTCGGCATTCGCAGCGAGCATCTCGATACGCATTTCTCGCAAATGCCGGCCTATGGCCGTGACGGCCTGTTGACCCGGTCGGAAATCGGCGATGTCGCCGATTACGTCCTTTCCCTGTCGGGGCAGGACCGTCCCGCCGATGCGGTGACCCGCGGCGGCGCCACCTATGCCAGCCAGTGCGTCAGCTGCCACATGGCCGATGCCACCGGTGACCGCACCCAGGGCGCGCCCAATCTGATCGACCAGGACTGGCTTTATGGCGGTACGCGCGATCAGATCGTCGCCACGATTTATCGCGGGCCCTATGGCGTCATGCCTGCCTGGGAAGGCCGGCTCAATGACACAACGATCGATGCCCTGGCCGCCTATGTTTACCTGCTGGGCGGCGGCGAAGCTGCGGCAAGCAGTCCCACGGGTCAGTAAGTCGCATCGCCTAAACCCCACCAACCGGATTTAACGCCGCCATGTCTGAGACTCAAAAACGGAGCATGGCGGCGCCCGGGGTCACCCGTTCGAAAGCCAAGGCGGTCAATGCGGCCGAGGAGCGTGAGCTCTACAAGAAGCGCGAGCCGATTTATCCCAAGCTGGCGCATGGCAAGTTCCGCTTCGTCAAATGGGTCGTCATGGCCGCCACGCTGGCGGTGTATTATCTCGTGCCCTTCCTGCGCTGGGATCGCGGCGCCGACGCGCCCGACCAGGCCGTTCTGATCGATTTCGCCGGCCGGCGTTTCTATTTCTTTTTTATCGAGATCTGGCCGCAGGAAGTCTATTATATCACCGGCCTGCTGATCCTGGCCGCGCTGGCGCTATTCCTCGTCACGGCCTTGTTCGGCCGCGTCTGGTGTGGCTATGCCTGTCCGCAGACGGTGTGGACCGACCTTTTCATCATGGTCGAGCGTGCCTTTGAGGGGGATCGCAATGCCCGCATCAAGCTCGACCGCGCGCCCTGGAGCTTCAACAAGGCCTGGCGCAAGGTTGGCAAGCACGCCATCTGGCTGGTGATCGCGGCGGCAACCGGTGGCGCCTGGATCCTGTATTTTCACGATGCCTATGAAACGCTGGCGAATTTCTTCACCGGTCAGGCTGAAATCTCGGCCTATCTCTTCTTTGCCGGCCTGACCTTCACCACCTACGTCCTGGCGGGCACGATGCGTGAGCAGGTCTGCACCTACATGTGCCCGTGGCCGCGCATCCAGGCGGCGATGACGGATCGCGAAGCGCTCAACGTCACCTATCGCATTGATCGCGGCGAACCGCGCGGTGCTCACAAGAAATCCGATCCCTGGGAAGGGCGGGGTGATTGTATCGATTGCATGCAATGTGTCGCGGTCTGTCCGATGGGGATTGATATCCGCGACGGCGCCCAGCTGGAATGCATCCAGTGCGCCCTGTGCATCGATGCCTGCGATGATGTCATGCTCAAGGTCGATCGGCCCACCGGGCTGATCGCCTATGAGACCGATGACAATATCGACCGTTTCCAGGCCGGGGAGAAACCGCGCTATCGCTTCGTGCGGGTCCGCACCCTGGTCTATGCCGTGGCGCTGGTTCTGGTCGCCGCCGTGATGCTGGCCGGCCTGCTCAACCGCACCGAACTGGACCTCAATGCCGCGCGCGACCGTAATCCCAATTATGTCCGCCTGTCTGACGGATCGATCCGCAATGGCTACACCATCAAAGTGGTCAACAAGGCCAATGCGCCGCGGGCGCTCGACCTGGTGGTCGACGGAGATCCGGCCCTGATCGTTCGCGTGCTGGGCGCTGCTGACGAGACACCGATGCGTCTCAATATCGAGGCGGACAGGACACGCGACTTCGTGATCTACCTGACCCTGCCGCCAGGCGCGGTGGATGTGCCGCGTGAGGATATCATGTTCCGTGTCGTCGATCCGGCAACTGGCGAAAGCGCCCAGACCCGATCGGTTCTGGTCACGGGGCTGGCCCAATGAAATCCTTCCTCAACCCGCTGCGCGGCTGGCATGTGCTGGTGATGATCCTGATGTTTTTCGGGGTCACGATCGGCGTCAATGCGACCTTCATCACGCTTGCCCTTCAGACCTTTCCCGGCGAGGATGTGCCGCGCTCCTACGTCCAGGGCATCCATTACAACGACACGCTGGAGGCGCGCCGGCGCCAGGTCGAACTGGGCTGGACGGCGAGCTTCAATGCCGTGGACGGCCGATTGGTGCTGGCGGTCGACGATGCGGCGGATCGCCCGGTTCCCGGATTGTCGCTGAACGGCGAAATGGTCCATCCGGACACGACAACCGCTTGTCCGCTGGACTTCGCCGAAGGGCAGGATGGCCTGTATCGGGCACAGCTTGCGTGTGAAATGGCCGGCCGCTGGCGGGTGCGGGTGAGTAATAGCGGCGATGCGCCGTTCGAGGTGGAATACGAGTTGTGGCTGCCCTGATTGCTGCGTTGCCCGGTTCTGCTGCGGGCCAGGCCGACCCCCAGGCCTTTGTGCGCCGGAGTGAGGGGCGCTCGCATCTTGATCTACTGGTGCGCGGCGCGACCTGCGCCGGCTGTATTGCCCGTATCGAAGCGGGCATGCTCGCCGATGATCGGGTTGAGCAGGCGCGGCTGAATCTCTCGACCGGGCGCCTGGCCCTGGTCTGGCGCGGTGACGCATCGGCCGCGCGCGGCTTCATCGCCAGGCTGGGCGAGATTGGCTATCCGGCCACGCCCTATGAGCCGGAGAATGACAGCGATCCCCAGAAGGAAGATGAGCGGCGTCTGCTGCGTGCGCTGGCCGTTGCCGGCTTTGCGATGGCGAATGTGATGCTGCTCTCGATCTCTGTCTGGTCCGGCGGGCTGGAAATGACCGAGGCGATGCAGTCCCTGATGCACCGCATCTCGGCCCTGATCGTGTTGCCGACGGTCGCCTATTCCGGCCAACCTTTTTTCCGCTCGGCCTGGTCGGTGCTCAAACACCGCCACGTCAATATGGATGTGCCGATCTCCCTCGCCGTGCTCCTGGCCTGCGGGCTTTCGATCTATGAGACCTTTATCGGCCATGGCGAGACCTATTACGACGCTGCCGCGATGCTGCTCTTCTTCCTGCTGATCGGGCGTTTTCTCGACATGCGCCTGCGCGCCAAGGCCAGCCAGGCGGCGCGCGGGCTGGCGGCGATGCAGGCCGCGACCGCCAATCGTCTGCGCAGCGATGGAGCGATGGAAGCCATTCCGGCGCGCGATGTTTGCGCTGGCGATCATCTGATCCTGGCCGCCGGCGACCGGGTGCCGGTCGATGCGGTGATCATCGATGGCGAGGGTGCGCTCGACGGCTCCCTGGTCAGCGGCGAGACCGCGCCGGTCGAGGCCCGGCCTGGCGTGCAGGTCTTCTCCGGCATGCTCAATACCGACGGCAAGCTGGTGGTGCGAGCCAGTGCCGACCGCGATAATTCGCTGCTGGCCGAGATCACCCGCATGGTCGAGGCCGGTGAACAAAGCCGCTCGCATTTCGTTCGCCTGGCCGACCAGGCGGCGCGGCTCTATGTGCCGTTGGTGCATTCGCTGGCACTGGCGACGGTGATTGGCTGGGCGGTGCTGGGCGGCGATTTGCGCGTCGGTATTATCAACGCCATTGCCGTTTTGATTATCACTTGCCCCTGCGCGCTGGGACTGGCCGTGCCGGCTGTTCACGTCGTCGCCTCCGGGCGTCTGTTCAAAGCGGGTGTGCTGGTCAAATCCGGTGATGCGCTGGAGCGGATGGCCAGGATCGACACGGTCGTCGTCGACAAGACGGGCACGATGACCGAGGGCTGTCCGCGCCTGCTCGAGCCGGAGGCTCTGCCCGATGGGATGCTCGAACTCGCAGCGCGTCTGGCCCGTACCAGCCATCACCCGCTGTCGCGCGCCGTGGCCGATGCGGCCGGCATGGGCCCTGCGGCCCGGGATGTGCGCGAGATCGCCGGTGGTGGTCTGGAATGTGTCGAGGACGGTCAGCGTTTGCGCTTCGGCTCGGCGCGTTGGCTCGGGATTGAGGCCGCCAGCGACCCGCATTCAGAGGCCTGGCTGATCGTCGATGAGGGCGAGCCGGTTCGTTTCCGTTTCCAGGACCGCCTGCGCAGCGATGCCCGTGAGACGATTGACGGCCTGCGCCGGCGCGGTTGCCGGATCGAATTGCTGTCCGGTGATCGCACCGGTCCGGTCGCTGCAATCGCAGGCGAGCTTGGAATCGAGGACTGGACCGCCGAGCTGAAACCGCAGGACAAGATCGCCCGCATCGAAGCGCTCAGGGCTGACGGTGGCCGCGTGCTGATGATTGGCGACGGCATCAATGACGCACCCGCCCTGGCGGCGGCCGATGCCTCGGTTTCGCTGGCTGCGGCGGCGGAGATATCCCAGGCGGCGGCGGATTTTGTGCTGCAGGGCAATAAATTGACCGGTTGTCTGGTCGCACTCGATATTTCACGTTCGGCCCGGCGCCGGGTGCTGGAGAATTTCTCCCTGGCGGCGGGCTATAACATGATCGCGGTGCCGCTGGCGGTGATGGGGATGGTCACACCCCTGATCGCCGCGATTGCGATGTCCGGCTCGTCAATTCTGGTCACACTCAACGCCTTGAGGCTCGCACGCCGATGAATGCCCTGATCTGGTTGATACCTGTCGCGCTCGGACTGGGCTTTCTCGGACTGGTCGGCTTTCTGTGGAGTCTGAAAACGGGTCAGTTCGAGGATCTCGATGGCGCCGGTGAGCGCATCCTGATCGATGACGACAAGCCGCTGCAGCCGCGGCCTCAGCCCGCAGAGGCCGGGGACGAGGCAGAGGGCGAGGGCGCGAAATCCTTGTAGGCATGCCAGCTGGCATGGGCCAGCCAGGGGAAGACGAGTGCCAGGCCGATCAGGAAAAAGGCCGTGCCGGCGACGGTCATGAAGCCGATCAGCCAGGCCCAGGTGAACATCACAAAGGGCTGGCGGCGCACGGCGGTGACACTGGCGACCAGCGCGGTGACCGCATCGACGTCCTGGTCGACCAGCATGGGAAAGGCGATCGCCGAAATGGCGAAGGCGATGCCTGCCAGCAGCGAGCCGACAAGGGTGCCGAGCACAAGCAGGGTCATCCCGGCCGGTTCGGACAGCGAGAATTCCAGGAAAGGTCCCGGCGAAAGCGGGGTGCCGGGGGCGATGATGACGAACATGAATTGCGCGATCTCAAGCCAGGCCATGAGCAGCAGCAGCAGGAGCAGGGACAGAAACGCGATCTGGGTAATGCGGTCGGGAAAGCGCGAAATGATGACGCGAAAGCGCGGGGCTTCACCGCGTTCGATCGCGCGGCTGACCTGGTAGATGCCGATCGCCAGGGCTGGAGCAATCAGTGCGAAGCCGCTTAGCGCCACCGGTGCGACGGCGCCGAGATTGAGTGCCCAGAGCCCGCCAGTGATCAGCGCGCCAATGCCGACGAAGATCAGACCATAGCTCAGGCTGACGCGGCGTGCCCGCATCATGTCGGCCCAGCCAGCCTTGAGCCACATCCAGGGCGCGTCGCGCCGGACTTTTTGAAGTGTGATCATCGTGTCATGCGCTCCAGAATGGCCTGTCTCATATTTCCCCGGTTCGCCGGATTATGCCACACTTTAATTGGGCTTATTGTGGGTTGGACCACAGCACGGCCCGCCAGGATGCTTTGATGGACCCGATTGTGCAATTAAGTCTCGCCGGGGGGCTGCTGGCCGGCTTTGCCTCGAGCCTGCACTGCGCCGGCATGTGCGGCGGCATTGCCTCCGGCCTCATGCTGACCCTGTCGCCGGATGGCGATACCTCGACGCGCGCGCGCACCCTTCTGCTCGCCCAGATCGGCCGGGTGGCAGCCTATGTGGTGGCCGGTGCGATTGTCGGTCTGATCGGGTCGAGCGTGTATTTTTCCTTCGACCGCGCCGAGGCGCATCTTCTGCTGCGCTGGGCCGGGGCGGTGACGCTGGTCTATATCGGTCTTTCCGTCGCCGGTTGGGCACCAAGCCTGGCCGGGATGGATCGTATTGGCACGCGGGTCGTTTCAATGCTGCGCGTGCCTTTGGGCGGTGCGTTCCAGACGGCCAGCCCGGTGCTGGCCGGCTTCGTCTGGGGCTTTCTGCCCTGCGGCATGGTCTATGCGGCGCTGTTCTACGCCATGCTGTCGGGCTCGGCCGGCGGCGGCGCGGCGATCATGGCCGGCTTCGGGCTCGGCACAGTGCCAGCTGTGATCGGTGCCGCCTTCGGCGCCCAACTGCTGATGGGGCTGTCGCAACGGCCCGGCCTGCGCCGCAGCGTCGGGCTGCTGATTGTCGCGCTGGGTGTCGCGTCGGCGGCGATTCCGTGGCGCGCAGTTGCCGCGTTTTGCGGCATTGATCTCGGCTAGCGTCTTGTGAATTGGTATGAAATTCTGGGGAGGACCGGAATTTCGCGTGCGATTGCACCGCTCGGGCGCTATGGTAAAAAATATCGGGAATGGGGAGATGTTGGTATGTTGAATTGGCGCAAGGGGGCTGCGGCTCTGGTTCTGGCTGCAGGTCTGGTCGGGTGTTCCGGGCAGGACGCGGATGTCCAGGGGCCTTCGCTCGAGACACGTTCCGCCGATGCGGCTCGCGCTGTCACCGAACCCGCTTCGAATTTTGCCTTCCTGCGTTATGAAATCGATGTCCAGGGCGATGCGCCCCGGCTCTGCCTCGGCTTTACCCAGCCGCTCGACCCGCAAGCTGATTATGAACCCTATGTCGCCCTTGAGCCGGAACGCCCCGTCGCGATGGCGGTCAGTGGCCAGTCGCTTTGTCTGGGCGGGCTCGCCTTCGGTGAAGGCCAGTCGGTCACGCTGCGTGCGGGCCTCCCCTCCGCCGACGGCCGCGGTCTGCCCACCGACGAGCAGATCGAAATCGATTTCGGTGACCGCCCGGCCTATGTCGGTATCGCGGGTGACGGGGTCATCCTGCCGCGCCTGGAGGCTGACGGCCTGGCGGTCGAGACCGTCAATATCGATACCGTTGAAGTCACGGTCTGGCGTGTCACGGATCGCGCCCTGGCATTCCGTTCGATCACATCGGGCTTTACCGCCGGATTTGACGAGTATGACTGGCAATCCGAGGAGGAGAGCCCATTTCCGGTCGCCGAACGCCTCTGGCAGGGCCAGATGGACACGGCCGGCCCATTGAATGCGCCGGTCACGACGGTCTTCCCGCTGGCGCAGACGATCGGACGCCTGCGTCCCGGTGCCTATTACATCCAGGTCAGCGATGCGGCCGAGCCCGAGGATGGTTATCACGTCCCGGCGCGCTCGAGCCGCTGGCTGGTCATCACCGATCTGGCCCTGACCGCCTATCGCGGCCGCGACGGCATTGATTACGTGGTGCGCTCGCTGCAGACGGCGCAGCCCGTGCCCGGCGTGCGCGTCGAACTGGTGGCGCGCAGCAATGAAATTCTCGGCACGGCGACGACCGATGCCGCCGGGCGTGCCCGCTTCGCCGGACCCTTGATGCGCGGTGAAGACGGCAATACGCCCCGCCTGCTGACCGCCTATGGCGCCGACAATGACTTCGCCGTGCTCGATCTGCAGCGTAATCCGGTCGATCTAAGCGGGCAGGACATCGCCGGCCGCGACCGCAGCGAAGGTGCGGACGGCTATTTCTATCTCGACCGCGGCATTTACCGTCCTGGCGAGCAGGTCCATATCGCCGCCATGCTGCGCGATGCCCAGGCGGTGTCGATCTCCAGCCGCTCCGGCGATCTGGTGCTTTACGGTCCCAATGGTATTGAGGCCGCGCGCCAGCGTTTTGAAGGCGCGCCGATCGGCGGCACCGTGTTCTGGGATTATGACCTGGCACGGGAATCCGCGCGCGGCGAGTGGCGTCTTGATGCCATGCTCGACGGCTATGGCCTGATCGCCCAGACCCGGTTTTCGGTCGAGGACTTCGTGCCGCAGCGCATCGCCCTGGATCTGAGCGCCGACGACTCAACGCCGATGCGGGCCGGTGAGGTCCGCGATGTCGAAGCCAATGTCCGTTTCCTCTATGGCGCCCCCGGCGCCGGTCTGCCGGTTGAAGGCACGATCCGTATCGAGGTCGATCCCAACCCATTCCCGGATCATGCCCGTTTCTCCTTCGGCCGTTATGATGAGAGCTTCCGCGAAACCAGCCACGACTTGCAGGATACGATTGCCGATGGTGCCGGACGTGCCGTGCTGCGCATCGATCCCGAAGGCGAGGGCGAGGGCAGCAATGCACCGTTGAGAATTCGCACCGTGATTTCCGCAATCGAGCCGGGCGGCCGTCCGGTGGCTGACGATGTGCGCATTCCCTACCGTCCGCGCGAGCTTTATCTCGGGCTTGATGCCCAATTCGATGGCCGTCTTGGCAATGATCGTGCCGCCAGCTTCGACCTGGTTGGCCTCAATGCCCTGGGTGAGATGCGCGCTGCCCGGGTCGAATGGCAGGTCATCCGCACCGACTGGAATTATGACTGGTACCGCACCGAGGGTGGCAGCTGGCGCTGGCGCCGGACCCAGAACTCCGTCGTCGTCGAGGATGGTGTGGAGGCCCTGTCAGCCGACACCGTTTCCCGGATCGACACCGCCGCCCTGTCCTGGGGCGATTATCAGCTGGTCGTCACCGATATCGAATCCGGAATTTCGTCCAGCACGCATTTCTGGGTTGGCTGGGGCCGGACCTCCTCGACCGGTGATGATGCGCCGGATCGGGTCCGCCTTGCCGGACCTGACCAGCCTGTCGCCGCCGGAGAGATGGCGACGATCAGTATTTTGCCGCCCTATGCCGGTGAAGCCGAAATCGTGATCGCCAGCGATCGCGTCCTGGCAACGCAATCCATCTCCGTGCCCGAGCAGGGCGCTGAAGTCAGCTTCCGCGTCACCGAGGAGTGGGGCGCGGGTGCCTATGCGATGGTATCCGTCTTTACGCCGCGTGACCCTGTGGCGCAGCCTCGTCCGCGCCGCGCTGTCGGTGTGACCTATCTCGCCGTCGATACTGGCGACCGCGAGCTCGCACTCAGTCTGGATGCGCCGGAGGTGGCGCGTCCGCGGCAGCCGCTCGATATTGCGATTACCGCGACGGGTCCGGTGCGCGCCGGGGCCTGGGTGACCGTGGCGGCGGTTGATGAGGGCATTCTCGCACTGACCCGTTTTGCCTCACCCGACCCGGTGGGCTGGTATTTCGGACGCTCCTCGCTGGCGGTTGATCTGCTCGATGATTACGGTCGGCTGCTCGATCCCAATCAGGGTGCAGCTGCGCCTGTGCGCACGGGCGGCGACCAGATTGGCGGCGCTGGCCTGACGGTCGTGCCGACCCGCACCGTGGCGTTGTTCTCCGGCCCGGTCGCCTTTGATCGCGCCGGAAATGCGACCGTGACGCTGGATATCCCCGACTTCAATGGCGAGCTTCGGCTGATGGTCGTTGCCTGGTCGGGCACCGGCCTTGGCCAGGCTTCACAACCGCTGACCGTGCGCGATGAAGTCCCTGCCGAACTCATCCTGCCGCGCTTTCTGGCGCCTGGCGATTCCAGCATGACGACGCTGACCATCGACAATGTCGAAGGCGCTGCCGGTGTCTATGCCGCCGCGATCACTGCGTCTGGTGCGGTGACCGCGTCGAGCGAAGACCAGATCGATCTGGCCAGCGGTGCCCGTATCGACCGGCGCTATCCGGTCAATGGAGCCGATGCCGGTATTGGTGAGGTGGGATTGAGCGTCGACGGCCCGGCCGGTTTTGCCGTTTCGCGCAGCTATCCGATCGAAGTGCGTTCGGCCTGGTTGCCGTCATCCGAAGTAGTCCGTGGCCGTGTCGAGCCCGGTGAAAGCTGGTCGCTCGACAGTGCGACCCTTGCGGCTTTCCTGCCCGGTTCGAGCGAGGTCACGGTCAGCTTCTCGGCGACGCCGCTGGATGAGCATGCCCTGCTGCGCTCCCTGAGCCGCTACCCCTATGGCTGCACCGAGCAGATCACAAGCCGGGCCCTGCCATTGCTCTATGCTGAAGGCCTGGCGACGCTGTCGGGCGCGGACGGATTCGACCAGTCCCGCGCTCAGATCCAGGAAGCGATCTCGACCCTGCTGAGCCGCGAAGCGGCGGATGGCACGATCGGCCTGTGGCGAGTGGGCGATCGGGGTGCGAGTCCCTGGCTCGGCGCCTATGTCGTCGATTTCCTCGCACGCGCCAAGATGGCCGGCTATACGGTTCCTGACGCGGCGATGGAGCGCGCCTATGCAGCGCTCGAGCATGTCGCGGCCCAGGAGCTTTGGCGCGCCTCGGGCTATGAATCGACGGTTCACCGCTGGGTCGGTCAGACCGATACGGCGCAACGCCTGTCAGACCGGAGCGCAGCCTACGCACTCTATGTTCTGGCCCGCGCTGGCCGCGCCGACCGCTCGCGTCTGCGCTATATGCATGATGAGCGGCTCGACGCGATTTCCAGCCCGCTGGCTCGTGCCCAGATCGGCGCGGCGCTGTTCATGATTGGTGACCGCGCGCGCTCGCATAATGCCTTCCTGCACGCCGAAGCCGCTCTGGGTTATTCCAATCCGGGCGATTGGTATCAGACCTCGCGGCGCGATCTGGCTGGCGTTCTCGCGCTGGCCGCGGAGGCGGATGAGAGCGATCTGGTCGGCCGGCTGGCCGAGCGTGTCGCCATCGAATTGCCGGAGCCAGGTCGTTTGACGACCCAGGAGAAGGCCTTCCTTCTGTTGGCAGCCCAGGCATTGTCAGCCGGTACCGAAGCGCTGGCCATCGAAAGCGGTGCCAGTGATGCCGCGCCAGGGCAGCGCGAATTCCTCCTGACGTCAGGTGAGCTGACCGGCGCCACAGACTTCGTGAACGGCGGCAGCAACCCGGTCTGGGTGACCCAGATTGCACATGGTGAAACCCTCGAAGCACCGGCGCCAGTCGCCGAGCAACTCGTCATCGCCAAACGCATCCGGGCAATGGATGGCACTTCGGTGGATTTGACGAAACTGGTGCAGGGCGACCGGTTGATCATCGACATCGAACTGGCTCCGAGTGAGCAGCGGACAATCCCGGCGATTCTCGTTGATCTTCTGCCGGCGGGGCTGGAAATCGAGGCGATCCTCCGCCCCGAGGATGCCGGCCCCAATGGCGTTCATGCCTGGCTGGGGACGATTGATGATCCGCGGATCGCGGAAGCCCGCGACGACCGGTTCGTTGCGGCCATTGACCTGCGATCGGGACGTCCGGCGCGGCTCGCCTATATCGTCCGTGCCGTGACGCCCGGGCAGTACACGCTGCCCGGCGTGGTGGTCGAAGACATGTATCGGCCGGACGTATTTGCCCGCAGCGTGACCGGTCAGGTCGTCATCCGGCCACGCGACTAGGCTATGCCGGGGCTGGGGCGGATATATTGGGGCATCGTTGGCGCCGTGGCGGGGCTTGTCCTCCTGCTGGCTCTCGACGAGACCTTCCCGCCGCCGCTCGAACAGGCTGCCGCGCGATCACAGCTGGTCCGCGATCGGGATGGCGAGCTGTTGCGCGCCTTTCCTGTCGCCGATGGACGCTGGCGGCTGGCCGCTGATCTCGATCATATCGATCCGGATTTCATTGCCGCGCTGCTGGCCTATGAAGATGCCAATTTCTACCGCCATCCCGGTGTCGACCCGGCAGCAGTGGTTCGCGCCGCCTGGGAAGGTTTGCGGGCCGGGCGGGTGGTGTCAGGGGCTTCGACCTTGAGCATGCAGGTTGCGCGTCTGCTCGAACCACGGCCGCGCACATTTGCCGCCAAATTGCTGCAGATGATCCGCGCCGCGCAGCTGGAATTCCGCCTGACCAAGCGCGAGATTCTCGAACTCTATCTCACCCTGGCACCCTATGGCGGTAATCTGGAAGGGGTGAGGGCGGCGTCCTGGGCCTATTTTGGCCGGGAGCCCGATGCGCTGACCATTGAACAAATCGCGCTGCTCATCGCCTTGCCGCAATCGCCCGAGGCGCGTCGGCCTGACCGTCACCCGGAGGCGGCAGTCGCGGCGCGCGGCCGTGTACTTGACCGGCTGGCCCGGGTCGGGCTCGCCCGCACGACGGCGCAGGCCGATGCTGCTCTTGATCCGGCGCCGCAGCGCCGGGCCTTTCCCGGTGATGCCTGGCAGGTCGCCGAGACGCTGGCGCAGCAAAATCGTGATCGCACCGATATGGTGACGACGCTGGATGCCAGCCTGCAGCGGGCGCTGGAACAGCAGGTCCGCGATAATCTTCCGATCGGTGATCGCTCGGCCCAGATCGCGGTGATGGTGGTGGAAACGCAAAGCCGCGCCGTGCGGGCCGCGGTGGGCTCGTCAGGCCGCGATCGGCCGGGCGGCTGGATTGACCTGACGACACGGCCCCGATCCCCCGGCTCGACACTGAAACCCTTCATCTATGCGATGGCGTTTGATGATGGGTTGGCGGCGCCGGACACGCATATCGCGGATCTGCCACGCCGCTTTTCCGGTTATCAGCCGGATAATTTCGACCGTCGTTTTCGCGGTGATGTCACCATCGCGGAGGCCTTGCAGCACTCACTCAATATTCCCGCCGTGAGTACGCTCGATGATGTTGGCGCGCGGCGGTTTTCAGCGGCGCTCGGTTTTGCCGGGGCGAGGCCGGAACGTCCGCATGGGGCCGGGCGTGATGACGGGCTTGCCGTGGCGCTGGGTGGTGCCGGCCTGAGCGTGCGCCAATTGGCAGGGCTCTATGCTGCGCTTGGCGATGGCGGCCAGGCCCGGCCATTGCGCTGGCTGGAGGCTGAGGAGGAGCTCGAAGCCGGAACCGGCTTTGCCCTTGTGAGCGCGGAATCGGCGCGCGAAATCCTCACAATATTGCGCCGGGCACCGCATCCGGGCGGACGCATGCCCGCCAGCCTGACCACGGCGGCTCCGGAAATCGCCTTTAAAACAGGTACATCATACGGGTTTCGCGATGCCTGGTCGGCGGGTGTATCCGATCGCTATACCGTGGTGGTCTGGGTGGGAAGAGCCGATGGTGTCCCGCGCGAGGGGATTACCGGACGCGAGGGGGCGCTGCCGCTTTTGTTCCGGGTGTTCGACCTGATTGATAGTCTTGAGCCGACGCAGGCCCGGCCGGTTCGCGATGACAGCGAATTGCCGCCGGCGCCTCAAACCCTGGCCCGTTTTCAGCTCGACCCGGCGCCGCAAATCCTGTTTCCCCCTGATGGATCAGAGGTTTGGGCCGAGCGACCCGGACGCGGTTTCGTGCTGGCTGCGCAGGGACAAAGCGGAGTGAACTGGTATGCCGACGGCGAACCGGTTGGACGCAATGCGCTGGGCGATGCGGTCTGGTATCCGGACGGGCCCGGCTTCTACCTCGTTGAAGTTGTTGATAATGAAGGGCGTCGCTCGCGGGCGCGCGTACGTATCCGGATGGATAGCTGACCGGAATCGCGATCCGGAGGCACCCGTTTGTGAACGGGAGGCAGGCGGCGGCCGGGCCCTGCCACTCGCCTATCGTGTGACCACTGGATCCCTGCTGCCGACTTGCCACCCGCCAACCGCTTGCTGGCTGCAAGCTCACCCCAGCCCGGTTGGCAAGGCTTGCGACCGATGTGCACCGCGCCGGCAATGCCCGGTCGAGGCGCGCCGGCTTGCATGCCGACCCGAATGAGGCAAACTGGGTCGCAATAAGGGGAGTTTTGAAACATGCGCCATTTCCTGCTTGCGGCCATGACCGCCATTCTTGCCGCACCCGCCGTTCTCGCCCAGGACGCGCCGCAATGGGCGCTGGTCGTCCATGGCGGTGCCGGCGTGATTGAACGCGGTGCAATGACACCGCAAACCGACGCGGCCTATCGGGCTGCGATGGCGCGGGCGCTGGCGACCGGTGAGGGCGTCCTCGAGGCCGGCGGGACGGCGATTGATGCGGTCGAGGCCATCATCCGCGAATTCGAGGATGATGCGATGTTCAATTCCGGACGCGGCGCGGTGTTTACCGCTGCCGGCCGCAATGAGCTTGATTCCTCGATCATGGATGGCCGCGACCTCAATGCCGGCGCGGTGGCCGGCGTGACCTCGGTCCGTCACCCGATCTCGCTGGCCCGGGCCGTGATGGAGCACTCCCCGCATGTGATGTTGCAGGGCGAGGGCGCCGAGACCTTTGCCGGCGAGCAGGGCCTGGAAACTGTTCCGCCCGCCTTCTTTTTTACCGAGCGCCGCTGGGCGTCACTGGAAGGTGAACTGGGACGGCTCGGACTGCCGATCCCGCACCGGCCCGAGGGCGCTCCGGACCCGGAGCCGGTCGATGAGGGCGCCTTGCTGCGCGATAGCCGTGAGCATCGCTTCGGGACGGTGGGCGTTGTTGCGCTCGACACCGACGGCAATATCGCTGCGGGCACGTCGACCGGCGGTACGACGGCCAAGCGGTGGGGCCGGGTCGGTGACAGTCCGATTCTCGGCGCCGGCACCTATGCGAATAATGAGTCCTGCGGGGTTTCAGCGACCGGGACCGGCGAGTATTTCATCCGCCTGACAGTCGCCAGCCGGATCTGTGCCCTGGTGGAGTTCGAAGGGCTGGCGCTGCAGACCGCGGCTGACCGGGTGATCCAGGATGAGTTGACGGCGATGGGCGGCGATGGCGGCATTGTCGCCTTGACGCCGGGCGGGGAGATCGCCTGGAGCTTCAACACGCCGGGCATGTACCGGGCACGTCTGAGCGCCGGCGGCGAACCGCTGGTGGCGATTTATGGCGATGAGGAATGAGACGGCGCCCGGCTTCGCTGCGGGCCTGACCTGCGCGCCTAGAGCACCGAGGCTGCGCCGCGGGTGAAATAGGCATTATCAGCCTTCATCTGCTCAATGATGTGGTCATAGGCGGCGCGAATGCGGCCGCTCTTGCGCACGGTCTCATGTGCGACCACCCAGAGGTCCAGCGAGGAATGGAAGTCGGGCAGGACGCGTTCCAGGTCTGGGTATTGTCCGGCCAGGCGGTGTGAAGTGACGCCGATGCCGAAACCGGCCTCGACGCCGCGCACATGTGTGGTCGGGCTATTGGCCCGGAAAGCGATATGACTGGGCAGGACGGGCGCGCCCTCCGCAGTGCTCGGCCAACCAAAATAATCGCCCATCGACCAGCCGACACAAGTGTGGTCGGCCAGATCCTCGACCCGGGTCGGCCTGCCTTGTCTGTCCAGGTAGGCTTTCGAGGCATAGAGCCCGGCCCCGACCGTGGCACCGCGCCGGCCGATCAGGCTTTGCTGGGTCCCGGGCCCGTTCCAGCGCAAGGCAATATCGGCTTCGCGGTCGGCGAGATTGGCGGAGTGATTCTTGATCGATATCTCGACGCCAATCCCGGGATTCCTGTGGTGAAAGCTGACGAGGGCACGCGGCAACCAGTCAGCACCAATTCCCTCCGACGCGGAAATGACCACCCGGCCTGACAGACTCTGGTCCTGGGCGACGACGGCGCGCTCGATGGCGGATGCCTCTTCACGCATGCGTGCGGCATGGGCAACCACTTTCTGGCCGAGCGGCGTCAAACGCGACTGCCCGTTCTCTCGCTCGAATACGGGTTCGCCGAACCGCTGTTCGAGCGCCTGCAGGCGGCGGGTTACGGTGGGCTGACTGACGCCAAGCTGATGCGCGGCGGCCGTCAGGCTGCCGGCTTCGGAAATGGCGAGGCAGACGAGATAATCGGACCAATCTTCCATTCAAATATGTATATCTATGATCATGAATTCGTCAATTCCATTCGAAGAACTTAGTTCTCAAAATGAACGCTGTTCACTCATGGAGTTTCCGATGTTCCGTTCAATCCTTCTGGCAAGCGTGCTTGTCGCCGGCGCTGCCAGTGGTGCCCAGGCCCAGGCCTGCGATGCCGCGCCACAATTTGCCGCTCACCGGACCGCCAATGGCCTGGTGCGGGCGCAGTATAATGCCGTCACGCGCAGCCAATGGCCGCAAGCCATCCACTTCGGCCAGGAAGTCGCCGGTTCCGGCGCGGCCTCGGGGCAGCGCGCTGCTGCGCTGAGCAATCTGTGCTACGCCTTTGCGGCGACCGGCGAATATGCCCAGGCCGTTGAAGCCTGTAATGCCGCGATCGAACTGCGGCCGGATGCCTGGCGCGCGATCAATAATCGCGGTGCCGCCCAATGGCTCGCCGGCGACCACGCCGCAGCGACGACCGATTTCAATGCTGCCGCGGCTCTGGCCGGGAATGAAGACGAAGTGCAGGCGAATCTTTCCCTCGCCCAATGCGGCTAGGCTTGGCGGCCCCCTGTGGGCCATCAGCCCTGTAATCGCAGTCATGCGGGCCGGAGCCATTGCTCCGGCCCGTTTTTTTGCTGACAGAGCTGTCTTCTAATGCGGCAGTTTTGCCAGTAAAACATCGGTTCGCGCCGTCCGCTGTGCCGATTCCGGCCAGCAGGACACTCGCCGCCAGTCCTGCCGATTGCGGGGCGCAGAGCCGAAATGAGGACTGATGACCCAAGGGCCTCCACACAAACTTGCGGCGGGCTATCGCCGCTTCCGTTCCAAGAGTTACCCGGCGGAACGCGCCCTGTACCAATCGCTGTCCGAAGGCCAGAAACCGCACACGCTGGTGATTGCCTGCTCCGACAGCCGCGTCGACCCGGTCCATATTTTCGGTGCGCATCCGGGCGATCTCTTCGTGGTGCGCAATGTTGCCAATCTCGTACCGCAAATCGATCTGGACGGCGGCCGTCACGGCGTCTCGGCCGCCCTGGAATTCGCGGTGAAGCGGCTGGCCGTCGAACATGTCGTGGTGATGGGGCATGGCCGCTGCGGCGGGATCGAAGCCTGTGCGATCGGCCTCGACAAGCTTGATAGCCAGTTTCTGGGCCCCTGGCTGGAACCGCTCCAGCCGGCCCGCGACGAGGTGATCGCCCGGGTGGGCGAGGACAGCCTGGCGACGGTTTGCGATCAGATGGAATTGCTGGCGGTGGAGCATTCGGTCCGGCGCCTGCATCAATTCCCCTTTGTCACCGAAGCGATCAAGACGCGCGGCATGCAATTGCACGGCGCGCGCTTCTCCATCGCTTCCGGCATTCTGGAATGGATGGATGCTGATGGTGTGTTTGTGCCGGTGGTTCCGTGAACCCGGCACGCCCATGATGCGCATGACCGAGCCCGGACCGGCAGGAGTATCGCCGTGAGTAAACTGCCCCAGATTGCCGCCGACCCGCTCTGGTTTCCCGATGCGCATGACGCCAACAGCCATGCCTTGCGGCTGAGCCGGACCAACCGCAAGGCCTTGGCCGAGGAAGCGTTTCTCGATGATCGCTGGGACCGGACCGGGGCCGCGCAAGCCGCGCACCCGGTCAGCGATTTCGCCAGTCTTGTGGCGCCGAAACGGGCGCCGCGCTTCATCTGGCACACGGCGTTTTGCGGCTCGACCCTGCTGGCGCGCTGTCTCGACAAGCCCGGCAGCAATCTCAGCCTGCGAGAGCCCGCCGTGCTGATGAGCCTGGCGAATATGAAACGCACCCAGGGTGCCGAGGCGCTGCGCCGCGAGCTCGGCCCGGTGCTGGCGCTGCTGGCGCGACCCTTCGTGCGCCGCGAACATGTCACGATCAAGCCAACCAACACCGTCAATAATCTGATCGGTGATGTCGCTGCCCTGCTGCCGGATGCGCGTCATTTGCTGCTCTATTCCGAGCTGCGCGCCTTCCTGCTCTCCATCGCCAAGAAGGGTGAGCCGGGGCGGGCCTTTGCGCGACAATTATTCACGATTTTCGCGATGGACGGCCATCCGATCGCCCAGACCCAGCCGCGCGAATTGCTCAAGCTCACCGATCTCCAGATCGCGGCGCTGGTCTGGCACATGCAGGTCGCCTGCCTGCTTGAGGCAGCCCGTACGGGCGGTGCTGACCAGGTGGCCTCGCTCGATGGTGACCGTTTCCTGCACGCGCCCGAGCCGGCCCTGATCGCGGTCGATGAATTCCTCGGTCTCGGCCTGGGCAAGGCGCACGCAGGTCAGATGGCGTCCGGGCCGATCTTCCAGCGCGACTCCAAGGATCAGGCGCAGGCCTATAATGCCGGCCGCCGGGCTGCAGAGGCCGAACAGGCCGCGGCCTCGATCGGGCCGTCGCTCGATGCCATTATTGAATGGAGTTATGGCCTGTTTCCGGCGTCGCCGCGGCCAGGACACATGCCGCATCCATTGCTGGCGAACTGACGCGGCTTGCGCCACACTGCTGGCAGGGCAAGCCTTTGGGAATTCACTAGAAGGGAAGTCAACGCACATGAAACTCGCCTCGCTCAAAAACGGCCATCGCGACGGGAAGCTCGTTGTTGTATCGAAGGATCTGGCCTGGTGCACCGATGCCAGCCTGATCGCGCCGACGCTGCAGGCGGCGCTTGATGACTGGGATCGCTGCGAACCGGCCCTGCGTACGCTCGCCGAGCAGCTCGAGCGCGAGACGGTGCCGTCGGAGCGCTTCCATGAGCGCGAAGCGCTCTCGCCATTGCCGCGCGCCTACCAGTGGGCCGATGGCTCGGCCTACGTCAATCATGTCGAATTGGTGCGCAAGGCCCGCAATGCGGAAATGCCGGCGACTTTCTGGACCGATCCCTTGATGTATCAGGGCGGCTCCGATGCCTTCCTGGCTCCGCGTGAGGATATCCCGCTCGGCGATGAGGCCTGGGGCTGTGACATGGAAGGCGAGATCGCCGTCATCACCGGCGATGCGCCGGCCGGGTGCTCGCCGGACGAGGCCGCCAAGGCGATCCGTCTGGTAATGCTGGTCAATGATGTGTCCTTGCGCGGTCTTATCCCGGGCGAGCTGGCCAAGGGGTTCGGCTTCTTCCAGTCCAAACCGCCATCGGCCTTCTCCCCCGTCGCCGTTACGCCCGACGAACTCGGCGCGGCCTGGGACGGCAAGAAGCTGCAGGGCGAATTGCTGGTGAAATATAATGGCGAGCTGTTCGGCAAGGCCGAATGCAGCACCGACATGACCTTTGATTTCGGTGAGTTGATCGCCCATCTCGCCAAGACGCGTCCTGTCACGGCGGGCACGATTGTCGGGTCCGGCACGGTGTCCAACAAGCTCGATGGTGGCCCGGGAAAACCGATCTCTGAAGGCGGCGTCGGCTATTCCTGTATTGCCGAGATTCGCATGATCGAGACGATCCAGAACGGCAAGCCGGCAACGCCTTTCATGAAATATGGCGATACGGTCCGCATTTCGATGAAGGATGCCGACGGGCATCTCATCTTCGGCGCGATCGAGCAGAAAGTCGTCAAGGCCTGAAGGGCGGGCCAGCCGGTATGAATGGCAAAGGCCAGGACCGTCACCGGTCCTGGCCTTTTTTCATCTTGGTCGCCGGCGTTGCCGTGCCGCGCTGCCGGCGCGTACCGTCAGATCGCGCTGGCCGGACGCGGAATGGCGGCAGCGCGCGGGCCCGCAGTCCGGCGCGATTTTAGTCCCAGCGCCAGCAGGGGTGCGAAACCACCCACCCGGAGTGTCACGATCTGGAACACGACGGGGGCACCGAGACCGGCAATCATGCCCAGCGCCAGACCCAATGAGGCGTCGGGCATGCCGATGAAATTATAGACCATCTGCAGGCCGAGCGCGCCGAACATATGGTAGAGATAGATCGAGAAGGAATACTGGCCGAGCCAGGCCAGGGGCGCGATCGAGAAACGGTGCATGATCAGCGCGCCGGAGAAACTCAGGCCCAGGCCCAGCGCGACGGCATCACGGCGCAACAGCTCATGTCCCGGATCGGTGAGCACGATATAGGCGTGGACCGCCAGCATCGAGACCAGGCCGCCAATCAGGACCGTCGAGACCAGCTGACGCGGCAATTGTGCGACCTTGGCCATTTCCATCCGGTTGATCACCAGTCCGAGCGCGAAGAAGGGCGCCAGATAGGGCGTGTGGAAGAAGGAGAAGAGTTTGATCTCGCCGCCAAACGGGGTCAGGAAAAGCACGGATGTGACCACCAGAAAGCCGATCGCGACCTGCAGCGGCGCGCGCGGCCAGATCCAGTCCAGCGCCGCGATGACGAGGAAGATCGTCAGGATGGAATGCAGGAACCAGAAATGCGCATAGGGCTCCAGATAGACCTGCCAGAAATCGCCCAGCGGCACGGCGTAAGCCCCGCCGAGCACAGTATTGACGACGGCAAAGGCGGTGGCCGCGAACAGATAGGGCAGGACCAGGCGGCGGCCCTTGCCGGTCAGGAATTTGCCGCCTTCACCGCGCCGGAGCGGCCGGTAGGCATAGACGAAGCCCGACAGCATGGCGAAGAGCGGCATGCGCAGATGGAAAAACAGGGCCGAGAACATGGCGAAGGGGTGATCCCAGTCGAGCCGCAGGCCGTGTTCGGGCGCTTCGCCAATGACATGGAAGGCCACCAGCAGGACGCAGGCCAGCCCGCGCAGCGTATCGATTCCCATATTCCGCTTGTCAGTCATCAGCTGCGCTCCTGGTCCAGACGCCGGATGTCTCAATCCGGGCACAGCTCGGGAGGACAGCAAGTCAGGGGCCAGAAATGGCCATTTGGGCGGTGCGGCCCGGCTGTTGTGAGAACAGGGTTTATGCCGGGTTAATTGGAGACTTGCGGCAGGTCGCGCAGAATGTAGCGCGTGCCGTCAAAGGTCTCGAAGGCCTCGTCGATCTGCGGATGGCTGATCGGTCCGTTCTCGGCGTCCGGCAACAGGTTCTGCTCGGAGACATAGGCACCGTAATAGCTGTCCTCATTCTCGGCCAGCAGGTGATAGAAGGGCTGATCGCGATCGGGGCGGACTTCGGCCGGGATCGATTCATACCATTCCTCGGTATTGGAAAATTCGGCATCGACATCAACGATGACGCCGCGAAACGGGTAGAGGCGGTGACGCACGACATCGCCCAGGCCAAATTTTGCTTCTCGCATTTCCATCACAACACTCTGAACCTTGCCGGTTAATTTCGCATGGGCCAATCGCAGTCGGTGCTGCGGGTGTGGTGCCCCCGGATCGCGCCTGCTTGCGTTACGCCGCCTTGCGGCCTTGTCGAAGACGCGTATGCTGATCATGAAGACTAAATCAGGCCAGATCGTGTTGCGCCAGCCTTTGCAGGCGCACCGTACTGGCGAGAGGACTGACATGGCGGAGCCTACGCCCCCGGACAATCCGGGGACCGGATCCGCCGCACGCAAGCGGAGCGGACGGCGTCGGCCGACCATTCCCGTGTACGGCGCGATCGATCTGGGGACGAATAATTGCCGCATGCTGCTTGCGCAACGCACGAGTAGCGGGTTTCAGGTCATTGACGCATTTTCCCGCGTCGTTCGCCTCGGCGAGGGGCTGAATGCGCATGGTGTGCTCTCCGAGGGCGCCATGGACCGGGCCGTCGACGCCTTGCGCGTCTGTGCCGACAAGCTTGGCCGTCATGCCCAGATCCGTCACCGGGCGATTGCCACCCAGGCCTGCCGCGAGGCGACAAATGGCGTCGCGTTTCTTGAACGGGTGAAGGCGGAGACCGGTATTGCCTTCGACCTCATCACGCCCGAGGAAGAAGCGCGCCTGGCCCTGCATGGCTGTCTCGACCTGCTCGATGAGGACAAGGATGCGGCGCTGGTGATCGATATCGGCGGCGGTTCGACCGAATTGTCCTGGGTCGATCTGGCCGCCTGGCGCGAGCGCGGCGGGCTGCAGAGCGGTGGCCGGCCGCCGGTGCGCTCCTGGAGTTCGACCCCGGTCGGCGTCGTCACGCTGGCGGAGCGCTTCCCCGAGCGCGAGGATCGTGAAGCCTGGTATCAAGACATGAAATCCTATGCCCGCCAGCTGATGAAGACGCCGCGCGGTGCCCGCTCCATGCGGTCGCTCTTCTCGGAGGGTCGGGCGCATCTGGTCGGCACATCGGGCACCGTGACCTCGATCGCCGGTGTGCATTTGCGTCTGCCCCGCTATGAGCGCGCCAAGGTTGACGGTTTGTGGATGAGCTGCGCCGAGGCCGAAGCCGCCTGCACCCGGCTGCGCGTCCTCGATCTGGCGGGACGCTCGAAGGAGCCGACGATTGGCCATGACCGGGCCGAGCTGGTGCTGGCGGGCTGCGCGATCTATGAAGCGGTGGCCGAGCTGTGGCCGGCAGAGAATTTGCGCGTCGGCGATCGCGGCCTGCGCGAGGGCTTGTTGCTCAATCTGATGCGCCGTAACAAATCACGCCGCCGCAAGAAAAAATCGCCGGGAGAGACCAGCACATGAGTGGACCTTCGGACGAAGACGACGACAACAAGCCCGCCGGCGATACCCCGCCGGTTGATGATAATCAGCGCCGCCGCCGTGTCGGTGGCCCGGTCACCAAGGGCGGGGATAGCCGCGCCTCGAAACAGATGTTCGAGCGCGTCAAGACCGCGCGCGGCCGCAAGACCTCCTCGAAAAACTGGCTGCAGCGCCAGCTCAACGACCCCTATGTCAAGAAAGCGCAGATGGAGGGCTATCGCTCCCGCGCCGCCTACAAGCTGATCGAGCTGGATGAGCGCTTTCGCTTCATCAGGCCGGGCATGCGCATTGTCGATCTCGGCTCGGCGCCGGGCGGCTGGCTGCAGGTCTGCGTCAAGAAGGGCGTGTCGGAAGTGATCGGCATCGACCTTCTGCCGATTGACCCGATCGATGGCGCGACGATCTTCGAGAAGGATTTCACCGAGGACGACGCGCCCGACATGGTCAAGGCGGCGATGGGCGGACCGGCCGACGGGGTGATCTCCGATCTGGCGCCCTGGACGACCGGCCACAAGAACACCGACCATGTCCGCATTGTCGGCCTGGTCGAGCTGGCGGCCCTGTTCGCCTTCGAAACCCTGAAACCGGGCGGTTTCTTCATCGCCAAGGTCTTCCAGGGCGGCGCCGAGGGCGAATTGCTCGAACAACTCAAACAACGCTTCGGCAAGGTGCGCCATTTCAAGCCGGCCTCCAGCCGTTCGGAAAGCGCCGAAACCTTTCTGATCGCGATGGGCTTCAAGGGCTGAGGCGGGTTTTCCGCGGCAAACACTCTGCCAGTCTGTCACCCTGTCATTGCGGGGTTGCAGCCCTGCCAGTAAAGGCCTAGGTGCGATGACAGGGCGCATGGCAGAGCCTGTCAGCCTGCCACCGAAGTACCGGCCCCGCGCCTGCACAATGCCCGCCGCCTGGCGGCATTCCGGCGCGGCGCGGACGCGTTTTTGGTTATCAATCGACGATGTCAAAGAGCGAAATCGCCACGATTATAACCGCGTGCCGCCAGGGGGCGGACAAGCTGGACCGCGAGGGGATACGGCAGCTGTGCTGCCGGTGCGGGTTGGCGCTGGCGTGTTGATGTGAGGCGGCGTGCGGGGTCTGCCCGTCACGAGCCGGGGCGGGGTTGGTAATGGTATTGCAATTTGGGGATTTAGGGCCGCCTAATTGCGTGTGTCCCCATTTACTTGAACAACGTCTTGAGAAACGACAACTAGGGAGGTCGAGTTCGTGCGAGCTCGCGAAGTGATGAAGCAAAACTCAGGACATGCCTGCAGCGATACGGTCCCAGTCTTGCTCAACTTGTTCAGCCCCGCGGTTGTTTGTCCCTCGAGCCCCGGGGTGAGGAACAACGTACGCGAGCGAGGTTCCAACTTCGAACGGTCTCTCAATCATCGCATTGAAACTTGGAGCAAGTGGCAGGCGGAGAACATGTCTCAGCGTGTCCCCAACGCACCTCCCCAGACAAATTACAATCAAGGGCGAAACGATGCGGACTTGCGGCAACAAGAAATGCTCTGCGGCCCACCGGGCTGCTGCAACGGGCAACCGAGCCCCCATGTCGCCAAGCTTGATGAGAGGCATCATGTTGGTCGCGTAGACCTCATCCCAACGAAGCCCGAGCTTCGAATGGAGCAGCCTTTGCAGGTTGTTGTTGGTGGGTAGCGCCGGATCATACCCGAAGCGCTTGATCTCAGAGTTTGGAGGGGCGCCAAGCAAGTCGGAAGCGGCCCAGTCTTGCCCCACAATCATAACGTCACTGCCGACATTTCCCGCTGACAAAGACCACGGCGAAACGACATCGCACTCGTAGTAGCCGTCATGGAAGTCGGTGAGATTCGCGAAGCCCGGCCAACTGGCCTGCTGTCGGGCCTTAGCCAGAGAGAGCAGCTGACCTTTCTTCGTGTTTTCCACCATCCTTCTAGATCTCCTATGCGTTCGCACAGCGATTCTTTGAGATTACCGCAGACCGGCGTTCAGTCGAGTTGGCCAACTGAATAGCCCCGCAAATAAATGGTGACAGGCACCATATTCCCAAGTCAGCGCTAGCATTTGCCTCAGAAACGCGCGGCTAACAGTGCCCGTCGACCAAATAGGTGCCTGTCACCATTTATTTAGAGAACGTTATCGAAGGCAATATTCCGCAACAAAACTTCCATGTCGATCTCCCGTCTGCTGCCCTTGCCGGTGTCGGCGGTTCGCAAGCACCCGCCATCAACGCTGGAGCACGAAGAGTGTTCACTAGCGGAGTGGGCGAAACAATAGGAGCTATTGGTGAGGGGGTGTGCACAGGGGTTGCTGAGTTTTTGGGAGATATTGCTGGAGATAAGTTGAGTGATGCCGACATTATCCCAGTAAACTTCAGGCTTACGGATGAGAACGGAGAGTGGGCACCTGGACTCGTTACAAACGAATACCTAAGTGACGTGGGAGGTCATTAGATTGATGCCGTACTTATTGATGATTCTAATTGGCCTTGTCGCCTTCCCTATACAGGCTGTATGGCGAGCCATAAATGCAAAGTGGTCCGGACCCATGCTCGCAATAGTGGGAATATTGTACTATTGTGCTAGCTTGCTAATAATTGGAGTCGTAGTAGTTTTGTTAGCGCCGTCATTTCTAAGAGAATCAAGCGCAGGATATGAATACGTAGCTCTGATTTTGGCATTTTCTGCGAGTTACATTGCAGCATCTATCATCGCGTCAAAACAGATGACAAAACGGTGAGCGGATCATGCTATTAGCATAGTACTCAGGAAAAATGGGGACATGGCCGTAATCGCGGCTGGTCACGCTCCGGGTCTATAGTGCGGGGTCTGCGTAGAGCAGGAATAAACGGGGACACACGCAATTTATTGCGCCACCGGCCATATCACCGACACCGATACCGGCATGGTCTACATGCAGGCCCGCTATTACGACCCGGCCATCGGACGGTTCCTGTCGGGCGATCCGGTGGGATTTGCGAGCGGCGGGCCGGGGTATTTCAATCGCTATGCCTATGTCGGGAATGATCCGGTTAATGGGGTGGATCCGACGGGGAGGCGGTCGAGACCATCTGGGATGCCGCGAATGTTGCGATGGGCGTGGCATCGCTGGTTTCGAATGTGAGCCAGGGCAATTTCGGCGGCGCAGCTGTCGACCTGGTTGGTGTGGTCATTGACGGGGCTGCAACGGCGGTCCCCTTCGTGCCCGGCGGCGCGGGGACCGCAATCAAGGTGGGAAGGGCTGCGAATGCCGACGCCGATGCTGCGCGCGGCGCTGACCGGGCGGCCGATGCGGCGCGACGTACGTGCTGTTTCGTCGCCGGAACGCTGGTCGACACCGAAGACGGCCTGCGCCCGATCGAAGAGATCGAAGCCGGCGATCGAGTCTGGTCCCGCGACGCCGAGACCGGCGAGACGGCGCTGCAACCTGTCACCGATCTCATTCGTCGCCATGAGCGTGTGATCTGGGACGTCGAGCTGGTCGCCGCAGACGGCGCTCATGAGCTTTTTGAAACGACGGACGATCACCCCTGGTGGATCGCCGGGCGCGGCTGGTTTGCGACTGAGGAGCTGGTGCCGGGTTCGGCGGTTGTCACCCGTGACGGCCGCGGGATGGTCATCGCCCGGGTGGAGCAAACGGACCGGGTGGATGCGACGTACAACCTGACGGTTGATGCGTTTCATACATATTTTGTGGGCGACCAGCGGGTGCTGGTGCATAATTGTGATCGCTTGCCCAGGCCGCCTAGAGGGCCAGGGAGCGTCCCTAGGGATCAGCGTGATCCGCAGCGCACATTTAGCCCGTCCGACCGAGCGGCAAAACGGGAACAACAAGGCAGTCAATGCGCCAACGGTTGCGGAACTGAAATTGACGCGTCAAACTCGCAGGGGCATCATATTGAGCGGCATGCTGACGATGGTCCAACAACATCTGAAAACCACGCAGAGGTATGTACTGATTGTCACAGACGATTGCACTCGCGAGATGACTAAGAACAATGATTGTGCCGGTAATGAAAGATTTGGAAAAAGAGCAAGCTGTACCAACAGAATGGCGCCCGGTATTATGCGAAATTGTAGATGCAATAAGAAATAATACCTACGACTTTAGCTCAGCTAAATACGGGGTAGATGCATTGCCTGAGGCGCGTGCAAATCAAATAACGAACAACATAGAAGATTACGGGTGTGAGTTGGATCGAATTACCGATGAAGTATGGAGCTCGTCGGTATGTCGGTGGCAAGATGGGTATTGGGATTTGTTGGTGGATCTGCGGACGAAGGAAGAGGGATTAAGCGATCTGGCGCTAATAGTCCGTGTGTTTGACGAAGCGCGCTATAGATTTGAAGTTATGTCGGTGCATGTTCCATAAGGATAAAACGGGGACACACACCATTTATCGCTGAGAACATCCCCGTTCAGCGAACCGGCTCGATACGCCAGCCTGTCGCGCTTCGCCCACGCTGACAGCAGGTTTGTCGTGGAATAAGTGGGGACACACGCAATTTATTGCGTCCTGCGCCTGGCGGGGCGCACAATGGTGCGGCTCTCCGAAACCTCGTCCGGCACGGCGGCGATCTTCACCCATGGCGACCATCTTGGCTCACCGCTCGCTGCCACCACGTCCAGTGGCGGCCTGCTGTGGCCATCTTTTTACTGGGACTTGGGACTACACCCCCTTCGGCGAGGCGCGCCAGCAGCCCGTCGCCAATGAAGAGGGCGACAGCTTCACCGGCCATATCACCGACACCGATACCGGCATGGTCTACATGCAGGCCCGCTATTACGACCCCGCCATCGGGCGGTTTTTGTCGGGCGATCCGGTGGGGTTTGCGAGCGGCGGGGTGGGGTATTTAACTAGCTGGGCACACACGTAATTCTCCAGAACAACGGCGCGCGTCCCCGCTCATTCAGCCGCCATTTGTGCAAACTTGTCCTGCCAGGCGGTCATCGTGGCGCGGTTATCATGGTCCCAGGGGTGGAAACCCGGCTTGTACCAGGACCAGTATGTGCCCCAACCCTTGCGGAACAGGCCCGGTTTGAACAGGAGATACCACAACACCCGCGCCCGCGCTGTCCACGGGCTGACGCCGTCGGCGATCAGGAGTTTCGAGGCATAGCGGCTGATATTCGAGGTGAAGAGCAGGGTCACGATCATCATCACCCGGGTGCGCAGAAAATAGCGCTGCCGCGGCGTCCACTTGGCGGTGACTTGCTGGTAAACGTCGAAGGCGACGGCCTTGTGCTCGGTCTCTTCCAGCGCATGCCATTGCCACAGGCGCAAGATGTCCTCGTGTGTGCCCTCGAATACACTGCCATCCTCGAGGGTCACATCGGCCATCATGGCGGTGAAATGCTCCAGCGCGATGGTCACGGAGAGCATGGCGACCGGGCCGCGCTCGCGGGTGATGCGGATGCGGTCGCGGATTTCCGTTTCAATCTCGTCGATCGGATAGTGAGCCCGGTCCAGCCCGCCATTGAGCGCCACATGTTCGCGCGAATGGATCGCCTCCTGTTTGATGAAAGCCTTCGCATCGTCCAGCAGCTTGCCCGACAGCTCGCCGCGATAATGGCGCACCGCATCCATGAAGAGGCGCTCGCCATCGGGAAAGGTCAGCGACATCGCATTGAACACCGCCGTCGCCACTGCATCGCCGCCGAGCCAGGCTTTGCCTTGTGCGGCCTCGGTCGCGAAATGGATATCGCGGGGCGTGATGGTGAGCTCGTTGGGCGGGGTGGTTTTGGTGGCGGGGCGGGGGGCGGTCATGGGCGATATCCTGAAGGCAGGACGCCATAATGAACGCTGTTCACTTCACGCGCCAGCCAAAAAGGACGGGCGCAGAAATCACGTCTTCCGGGGCGTCTGATCCGCCCGAACAGCCTTCTTCAGCATCGCCCGATAGCCCGGCGCGCTTGCGCCTTCATAGCCGTCGAAATAGCCGCGCTCGCTCAGCAGGCGGTTGAGCTTGGGCAGATGATAGGGCGGGATCGCCGCAAAGAGATGATGTTCGAGGTGGTAGTTCACATAATTGGGCGCGACCAGCGCGCGTTCGATCCAGTTGGCGTGGGTGGTGTGGGTATTATTGCGCGGCTCGGTGTCGAGCCGGTTGATGGCGACGCCATGCTCACCGATATGGCGCAGGCGCATGACGGCGGGGAAGATAAAGATCCGCGCCGCCCACCACAGGCCGATCGCCCACAACGCACCCGCGGCATAGAGCGCGATCATCATCACCAGCTGGAAGACAAGAAAGGGGAGTTTTGCCTCCAGCGTCGGGTTTTGCCATGAGCCGATCAATTCGCGCATCCCGGTCTGGCCGGTGAGGTCGCGGATGAATTTGCGCCGCAGGCTGGCGCGCGTGACGGGATAGTCCTTGACCAGGCCCTTGTCGGGATCCTTGTCGGTGCCGGCATATTTATGGTGGTCGAGATGATAGCTGCGATAGGCCAGGAAGGGCGCATCAATGGCGGCGCCGCCAATCCACTTGCCGACGAATTCATTGAGCGCGCGGCTGCGAAAGAGCGAGCGGTGGGCACAGTCATGCATGATGATGGCGAAGCTGAGCTGGCGTCCGCCGAGCAGGGCGATGGCGATCAGCAGGGTGAGCGGATTGGGCCAGGCGATGGCCAGCGCATAGGCGGCGATCACGAGGGCCATATCGCCCGCCAGCATCACGGCGCCCTGCCAGTCGGTCGGGCGTGACAGGACGCGCAGCTCCTCGCGTGACAGGCAATCGGACAGGCTGGACGTCATGGCAAATCCTCCATCATCACTATCGCGCAAAATCCAGCGCTCGGCCAGCGGCGCCCGGACGACCGTGCCGGCGCCGCCCCGGCCGGGATTGGCGGGTGACAAGGCCTTGATTTGCGTCGATTATGGCCCGCAGGCATGGGGCTCAAGAGCAAGGCGTGATGGCGTTGAAATTTGTCGATCGACGCGGCGTGCTGGCGGGGCTCGCCGCGATGGCGCTGATGCCGGCGGCATCGCCGGCGCAAAGGCGGTCGGGCCGGGCGATCGTGATCGGTGCCGGCGTGGCCGGTCTGGCCTGTGCCCGCGACATGATGCGCGCCGGTCTGGATGTCGTGGTGCTCGAGGCGCAGGCGCGCATCGGTGGCCGCCTCAAGACCAGTCATCAATGGGAAGGTCTGCCGGTGGAACTGGGGGCGTCCTGGATTTATGGCGTGACCGGTAATCCCGCTGCCAGCATTGCCCGCAGCGCCGGCCTCGACCTGCAGCCCGTCGATTTTGCCAACCGCGCCGTTTATGAAGCCGGCTCCGGCCCGCTCGGCCCCCGGGCCCTGGCCCGGCTGGAAGCGGTCGAACGCCGGCTTGAGCGCCACATGCAGAACACGCCGGGTGAAGCCCTCGCCCGCGCCTGCCGCACACGGCCGCGGGGCACGATTGCCAATCGGGTGGCGCGCCAGGTCAGTCTCGATGCGACCGGTGCGAGCCAGCATCAAAGGGCCCAGTTTGCGATCAATTCCATCGTCGAACATGAATTCGGCACGGATTTCGAACATCTCTCGCGCTGTTTCTGGACCGAGGGCGAGGCCTTGCCCGGCGGCGATGCCTGGATAGCGGGCGGGTTTGACCAGTTGGCGCAATCGCTGGCGGACGGGCTCGATATCCGGCTCGGGCAGCGGGTCGAGCGCGTTGATTATCAGGGCAATGGCGTGGCCGTCACGACCGCCAACGGGGTCGAGCAAGCCGATGTCGTCATCGTGACGGTGCCGCTGGGCGTGCTGCAGGCGGGCCATATCCGTTTCGAACCCGGACTGCCGGAAACCAAGCTCGAGGCCATCAATGCCCTCGGTTGCGGCGTGCTCAACAAATGCGTCCTGCGTTTCGATGCGGTCAGCTGGCCGCGCAATATCGAGATTTTCAACCGGCTCGCCGATGCGCGCGGCGAATGGAGCCAATTCGTCAATCTCGGCGCTTTTGGCGAGGGCGGGGCGATCATGGCCCTCAATGCCGGCTCCTTTGCCCACGAGCTCGAGGCGGCCAGCGATGCGATGACGGGCCGGCTCGCGCTGGAGGCCTTGCGCTCGATGTTTGGCTCGGGGTTTCCCGAATTCTCGGCCTTGCAGGTCACGCGCTGGGCTGGTGATGAGTACGCGCTCGGCAGCCATTCCTTCCCGATCGAGGCGACGCGGGCCGACACCCGGATTCGCCTGCTCGATGCGGTCGATAACCGGATATTCTTTGCCGGCGAGGCGACCTCGACCAATGCGCCCGGAACGGTCCACGGCGCGCTGCGCTCGGGCCGCGCCGCCGCCGTCGCCGTCGTCGAGCGCTAGGCGCGCTGGCGCTTCGGCCAGACGCGGCCGGCGACCAGACCGGCAAGGACAGCCCAGACCGGCAGTGCGCCGAGCAGTCCGGCCTGGCCTTCAAACATCGCCGCAGTGCCAAACAACACGATGATCACCGCGCCGCCGCGGACACGGCGGCGTTCGAGCGGTTCGCCATTGGCATCGCAGACGCTGGTGATTGCCGGGCAGGTCAGGATGAAAATCGCGCTGAGCGCGGTCACAATCAGAGCGGCGAGGCTCCAGGCCGGGTCAATCAGGCCCAGCGGCTCCAGTGTCAGCGGTGTCCACTCGCCGCCGCGCTGGACGACGGCGAACATCGAAAATCCGGTCGCGAAGGCGGCGAAGACGAGGTTGAGCGTGCGCTTGCGGTCATAGAGCAGGTCGATCGCCATCGCGAAAGCGGCGATCAGGCCCATCGCCCAATAGCCGTCAACGAATACCGCCAGGCCGGCCAGCACGGTGACGAGCGCGAGATCGGTGAGCTTGGCGGCTTGTCCCACCGTGCGCACGACGATGCGGGTCGCCATCAGCACGAGGGCGAGCACCCACAGGGCGGGGGTATAGCCCAGCGCAATGGCGGCGACCGTCAACGCCATCGCGATGAAGGCGGCTTCATTGCGGTCGGGATCAATCTCGCGGCCCAGCGCCCAGGCCAGAAAGGCCGATAGCAGCCCGCCGAGCCCGGTTGCGGCGCCGCCGGCCAGTCCGGCGTCGCGCAGGAGGAAGGCAGCGGCGCCGGTGACCAGGGCGATCAGTGGCAGAAGGATCAGCACGGCCCGATTGGTCGGATATTGCGGCTCCAGCGGGCGCGCGATCGACGACAGGCGGTAGATCGGCTTGGACATGATTGGCTCCTCGAATCCCTGTGATCTATCATGGCGCGGATCGGGCCGCGCGCGAAGAACAGTCTTGCGATTTCGCGGCCATGCGCTTTAGTGGCGGCAAGGCGTGCGCACCAAGCCGCCCGGCGGCAAAGGGCAATGGCATGATCTGGGCAATCCTGGTTTCCTTCGCGATCTGTTCGGTCACGATGGTGGTGCATATGGTCGGACTGGTCGTGCTGATGGCGGTGATGCGCGCCCGCACCGGCCGCATCCGCCCGCATCAGAGCATGGTGCGCCAGACCGGTTTCATCATGTTGATCGTGTTTGGCCTGTTTGCGATTCACGCCGTCGAGATCTGGTCCTATGCGCTGCTCTATCTGGCGCTGGGCGAGTTTTCGACGCTGGAAGCGGCGCTGTATTTCGCCACCAGTACCTTCACCACGCTCGGTTATGGCGATGTGCTCCTGTCCCAGGACTGGCGCCTGGTCGGGGCGATCGAGGGCTTTAACGGCTTCCTGCTGATCGGCTGGTCGACGGCATTCCTGGTGACGGTGATCGGGCGATTGCGGGCAATCGAGTTCGATTGGCTCGATCATCATCTCGAAGGCGACTGACCGGTTACACACCATGACTTGCCGCGGGGGCCGGAGCCACGTTAAACCGGGGGTCTACCGGGCGTCCGCCCGTCTTGCCTGGGGCTTTGATGTTCAAGAAAATCCTGATCGCCAATCGCGGTGAAATCGCCGTGCGAGTTATCAAGACCTGCCAGCGTCTGGGCATTGCGACTGTGGCTGTCTATTCGGAAGCGGATGCTGACAGTCTCGCCGTGGAAATGGCTGATGAGGCCGTCTTCATCGGGCCGCCAGCGCCGGGCGAGAGCTATCTGCGCCTGGAGAAAATCCTTGAGGTGATCAAGCAGACCGGGGCCGATGCCGTGCATCCCGGCTTTGGTTTCCTGTCCGAGAATGCCGCTTTCCCGATTGCGCTCGAGAAGATCGGCGTCGCCTGGATCGGGCCGAATGTGCATGCCATCGAGGCGATGGGCGACAAAATCCGCTCCAAACAACTGGCCGCCAAGGCCGGCGTGTCGACGATTCCCGGTGCCGATGGTGAAATCGCTGACGCCGACACGGCTGTCGCGGCCGCCAATGCGATTGGCTATCCGGTCATGCTCAAGGCCTCCGCCGGCGGTGGCGGCAAGGGCATGCGTATCGCCCGCAACGAGACCGAGACCCGCGAGGGCTTCGTGGCTGCGCGAAATGAGGCCAGGACGGCCTTCGGCGACGAACGCATCCTGATCGAGAAATTCATCGAGGAGCCGCGTCATATCGAGATCCAGGTGCTCGGCGACAAGCATGGCCATGTGATCCATCTCAATGAGCGCGAATGTTCCATCCAGCGCCGCAATCAGAAAGTCCTCGAAGAGGCGCCATCACCCTTCCTGGATGCCAAGACGCGCGCCGCCATGGGCGAACAGGCCGTCGCGCTTTCGGCCGCCGTTGATTATGACAGCGCCGGCACGGTTGAGTTCATCGTCGACAAGGATCGTAATTTTTACTTCCTGGAGATGAATACGCGGCTGCAGGTGGAACACCCGGTCACCGAGATGACAGTGGAGCTTGATCTGGTCGAACAGATGATCCGCTCCGCCGCCGGCCTGCCGCTTGAACTCACCCAGCGCGAGGTCAAGATCAAGGGCTGGGCCGTCGAGGCACGGCTCTATGCCGAAGACCCTTATCGCGGCTTCCTACCTTCGATCGGGCGGTTGAAACGCTACAGCATGGCCAGTGAAGGCCCATTGGGCGAGGGCGAATTGCGCATCGATTCCGGCGTGCGGGAAGGCGACGAGATATCGCTCTTCTATGACCCGATGATCGCCAAGGTGATCGGCTATGGCAAAACCCGCGACATCGCCATCGACACGCTGGCAGCCGCCCTCGACCGGCTGCATGTCGAGGGGCTGCAATCAAATGCCCCCTTCCTGTCCGCCGTCCTCGATGAAGCCGATTTCCGCGCCGGGCGCATCCATACCGGCTATATCGACCAGCATTTCCCCGATGGTTTCCATGGCACGGCGCCGCGCGAGGATCAGCTGACCTGGATGGTATGTGCCGCCGCCTTCGTTCACGAGACCTTCGTGCGCCGGGCCGCACAGATCGAGGGGCGTGTCACGCCGCCGCCGGCACCGGGGCCGCGCGAATGGGTCGTCTTGATGGATGGACGCCGCTTTCCGGTCGAGATCGAACTGGGCGGGACGGGCGAGGCACGAATCTGGGCGCCGACGCTGGCTGAAAAGCCGTTTGAGCTGACGACCGGCTGGCGTGCCGGTGCGCAATTATTCGAAGCCGAGATCGATGGCCAGGCCTTCGCGCTCGAATTCTCCGACCGTACGGAAGGCTATCGCCTGCGCCATCGCGGCTATGCGGCCGTGGCGCTGGTGTGTTCGGCGCGTTCGGCGGAGCTTCATCTCCTGCTGCCGGAAAAGGAAAAGGCCGACACGTCGAAACTCGTGCTCAGCCCGATGCCGGGGCTGGTGGTCTCGATCGCGGTTGAGGCCGGCCAGGCGGTCAAGGGCGGCGAAATCCTGCTGGTCGTCGAGGCGATGAAGATGGAGAATGTCATCCGCGCCGAGAAGGACGGCGTGGTCAAGGCCGTGTCGGTCACGCCGGGGGCGTCCGTCGCTGCCGACGAGACGATGATCGAGTTCGAATAGGGATGCAAAAATTCAACCGACCGGCGAATTTGACTTCACAATTTCGGCTATTGGGGTAGGCTCCGCATTCGATATGGGGAGACAGACATGAATGATCTGATCAAGCGCTTTACGACTTTTGACAAACTGATAGCCACCAGTTTGATCAAATTCTTGTACTGGATTGGCCTCGCAGGGATTGCGCTCAGCGTGATCGTCGGGATTTTCGGGGCGATCGGAGCAATGACACAGAGTTTCCTCGCCGGGCTCGGCATGTTGATTGCGGTGCCCCTCGGCGGCGTGATCGGCTTGGTTTTCTGGCGCTTCATCTGCGAGATCTACATCGTCATTTTTGGCATCTATGACCGCTTGGGTGAAATCCGGGACAAGTAGTCCCGGAACACTGCGATCGCGACGGGTGAACCTCTGATTCGGAGATTGACGCGGGGGCGGCGGTCATTAGGGATAGCAGGCATCGTCAATGATTGTCTGGCCGCCCATGAATCCGCTCGTTCTGTTTCTGCCCGTCTATCGCGCATCGGTGACGGCCTATTTGCTTGGGCTTGTGGCCCTGGCCTTGCTGGACGCAATGCGGATGCAGTTCGGGCTCATCCTGATTCCCTCGGGCATTGCGCTGATTGCGATCTGGTTCTTCGTCTATGCCCTGCACGCCAATCGCCGTCGCCATGCGGGGCGGGAGCCGGCGCTCGCTGTGCTGCCGGTTCTGGCTGCAGTGCTCGCCAAGGGCGTCGCTGCCGTGATCGGGATTTTCCCGGGCCTGGTTGCGGCCATGACAGATTTTGCCGAGCGCAATGGAGTCGATACCGCAGACGACCAGGCCTTCGCCGCAGCCATCAGTCAGCCCGGATTCCAGGAAGCCTTCCAGAATGACTTGCTGACCCAACCCGAATTGATGGACACGCTGACCGCGGGCATGGCCTGGCCGTCCTGGATTGGCTTCTGGCTGGTGATTGCCCTGTTTGCGATCTGGTTCGCGCGCCTGCGCCCGCCGGTCGCGCCGTCAGTCTCACCGGGCATGTAAGGTCCCGGCCGGCTCAGTTTCAGCCAGCACAGGCGGCGACACCATGCGCGCCGGGCCGAAAATCTCGTTGAAGCCGAGGTGAAGCGCTGCGTCAAAATCCGTCATAGAGGCCTTGATGCCGAGATCTGCCAGACTGGTAACGCCGTAGAGCGGGTTGGAGATGCCGCACGGCGTGATGCCGCTGAAATGCGTGAGATCGGGCGCGATATTGAAGGCGATGCCATGGAAGGACACCCAGCGGCGCAGGCGCACGCCAATGGCGGCGATCTTGTCTTCGCGGCCATCGCCGCGTTCGACCCAGACGCCGACCCGTCCCTCACGCGTGCCGGCATCGACGCCGAAACTGGCGGCGGTCGCGATCAGCCAGCGCTCCAGATTGCAGACGAATTTGCGCGCATCGCGGCCACGCTTCGTCAGATCGAGCATGACATAGGCCACCCGCTGGCCCGGCCCGTGATAGGTGTATTCACCCCCGCGGCCCGTTGTGTAGACGGGGAAGCGGTCGGGCATCAGCAGATCGTCCGGCTTGGCCGAGGTGCCGGCCGTATAGAGCGGCGGGTGTTCGAGCAACCAGACCAGCTCGCTGGCCTCACCGCTCGCGATCGCCGCAACCCGGGCTTCCATGATTGCAACAGCGTCGGGATAGGCCACCGGCTGTGGTGAAACGGCCCAGTCGACCGGATGTGCGGCATTTTCCATTTGTCTTAACCCTGCGGAAACCGGTTCGGTCAAACATCATCATTCCAGCGAGAAATCGCAAGTCCAGGAGTGTTTGTCCTTGAGCCAGCTCGGCGCCGTTCAGATCGAGATTGCCGTCCTTCTCGGGCGCTCGAAAATGCCAATCCAGCAATTCCTGCGGATGGGCCGCGGAGCCGTGATCCCGCTCGACAGCGGCGAGGACGACCAGGTCTGGATCCTGGCGAACAACCACCCCATCGCTCGCGGCGACGTGGTTTTGCAGGGTGATCGCATCTCGATCACGATTTCCGGGGTCGCAGATGCCAATGAATTCTTCGCAGCTGCTTAAACTGCGGTATTAAGCACTTCACAAGGCGAGGGGATGTTGCTATCTCCGCGCCTCTTCCACGTGCGGTCGTGGCGGAATTGGTAGACGCGCAGCGTTGAGGTCGCTGTGGGGTAAAACCCGTGGAAGTTCGAGTCTTCTCGACCGCACCATTACTTCTCGAAACTGCCTGCAAATATTCGGCGCAGCGAGCCCTGGCTCTCTCGCCTTTGCGGTGCTTGCGTCCTAGTGTGCCGCTGAATCATCCAGCGCATGGAGGGCCCCTTGAGCGACACAGCTTTCGAAGACGACCTCTATCGCACGGGTTCCGCCCGCGCTGATACGGATCCTGAATTCGTCGCCGAGCTGCGGCAGGCCATCTCTGACCTTGACGGCGATCTGATCCGGCAGCTGCTGGCCCCTTTGCATGCAGCCGATATCGCGGATGTGCTGGAGCAGCTATCGGCTGGTCAGCAAGGCATTATTGCTGAACTGACTCCGGATATCTTCTCCGGCGAGGTGCTCTCGGAGATGGATACGGGCACGCGCGAAGTCGTGATGGATTATCTCCATCCGTCGCACCTCGCTGCCGCCATCGCCGAACTCGACAGCGATGATGCGACGGACGTCGTCGAAGAGCTCGACGATGTCCGGCGCGCTGCCGTGCTGGCGGAAATCTCCGACATCAACCGCGAGGCGGTCGAATCGAGCCTGGCCTTTGATGACGAGACCGCCGGACGCTTGATGCAACGCGAATTCGTTGCGGCGCCGGACTTCTGGACGATCGGCCATGCGATCGATCACATGCGCGAATCCGCCGATGATCTGCCCGACAAGTTTCACGACCTCTTTGTGGTCGATACCGGGTTTCGGCCGATTGGCGAAATTCCCGTTTGCCGCCTGCTCAGCGCCCGGCGCGATGTCCACCTGGTCGACATCATGGAGCCGCCGCGCATCCTGGTGAAGCCGGAAACCGATCAGGAAGAAGTCGCCTATCTGTTTCAGAAATATCACCTGGTCTCCGCCCCCGTGGTCGATAGCGCCGGGCGTCTCACCGGTATGTTGACCGTTGAGGACATGGTCGAGGTCATCCAGGACGAGAACAAGGAAGACATGCTGGCGCTGGCCGGCGTGAACGAGGCCGACCTGGCCGATACCGTGCTGCGCTCGGTACGTTCGCGCGCGCCCTGGCTTTTGGTGAATCTGTTCACGGCAATCCTCGCCTCGGGCGTTATCGCCCTGTTCGAGGGGGCATTGGAGCGCGTCGTGGCGCTGGCCGTGCTGATGCCGATCGTCGCCTCGATGGGCGGCAATGCCGGGACGCAATCCCTGGCCGTTGCCGTCCGGGCAATTGCGGAACGCGATCTGACAGCCGCGAACTCGATGCGGGTGATCTGGCGCGAGCTGGCGACGGGCACGATCAATGGCGTGATCTTTGCCGCGCTTATTTCGGTCGTGACACTGCTCTGGTTCCAGGACTGGGAAATCGCCGCGGTGATCGGGATAGCGATGATCGTCAACCTATCCCTGGCAGGGCTGTCGGGCATTTTGATCCCGCTGGGCCTGGTGCGTGCGGGGGCCGACCCGGCCGTCGCCTCCTCGGTGTTTGTGACGACGGTGACGGATGTCGTCGGCTTCCTGGCGTTTCTGGGACTGGCGACAATCGTCTTGTTGTGATGATATCGGTCCGGGTGCCGGGCGGAATATTGGTGGTGTAATGGTGCATTTGATCAATTTGCTTGCGGTTGCGGCCCTGTTGTGGACGCCCGCAGCCATGGCCCAAGGTCAGGGGCAAGGCCAGGGCCAGGGGCGCTGGGAATCGGCGGCCCGTCTTGATGTGCCGCGCGCCGGCCTGGCTGTGGCGGTGCTGGACGGGCGGCTCTATGCCGCGGGCGGTGCCGGACTGACGTCGCCGCGTGCCGAATTTGAAGTTTTCGAACCCGAACTCAATCGCTGGATGCCCGCAACGGCATTGCCGCGCGGGCTGGAGCGGTTCGGCATGGCAGCGGTCGCTGGCCGCATTTATGCCGCTGGCGGTTACGCGCCCGGCGAACTGGGTGTCGAGCCAACCGCCTCGATGTGGTCCTGGTCGCCTGAGGGTGGCATCTGGCAGAGCGAAGCCGCCATGCCGGGGCCCAAGGCGGATTTCTCGATGCTGGCCTATAACGACAGGCTCTACGCGATCGGCGGCACGCGCGATGATAACAGTATCTATGTTTTCGATCCCGAGGGCCGTAGCTGGGAAACCATCGAGATCCCCGATGACCTCACCCGGCGCGGCGCCGCGATCGTCGCATTCGGTGATCATATCTATGTCATTGGCGGCTCGCTGAGCGGCGAGCTTTCAGCCCGCGTCGATATTTATGATCTGGAAGCTGATGCCTGGACGGCGGGGCCCGACCTGCCCGGCGCCAGTACGGGTATTGCCGCAGTGGCCCATCATGGCCGCCTGCACGTGCTGGGCGGTACCGGCACTGACGGCGAGCAAAGACTGACGCTGCGGCGGCATGCCTCCTGGCAGCCCGGTGAGCCGGGCTGGCGCAGCGAGCCTGATCTTCCGACACCGCGCACGGCGGCCGATGCGGCTGTCCTCGAGGGCGGTATCTATCTGATCGGCGGCGGAAGTGGCGGTGGGTTTTTTGCCCCCTTTACCGCGATGGATACGACGGATGTCTTCCTCAATGAGGCCAGCTAAGCCGTCCGGCACCGGGCTTGCAGTCGCTCTGTATTGATGCAGCGACGGGTCTCGAAACAGGACACGATGAAACCGCAAATAAAATCCTCTCCGGCGGCCCGCGCACTGATTCAGCGGTTCGAGCCCTATCGTGAACTTGCTGCCCAGGGCAGTGACGGACGCTGGCGTGTCGGCTTCGGGCACCGCGCCGCTGCCCGCGAGGGTGTGCGCGTGTCGCGCGATGATGCAGCCCTGCTTCTGATCTATGATGTCATGCAGGCCGAAGCCGCGGTGGACGAGATTTTTCCGGCCCGGCTTCCCGATTTTCAGCGCGACGCGCTGACCTCCTTTGTTCATGACATCGGAGCGGCCGCATTCCGCAATTCCGATGTCGCCCGCTATATGTTTGAGGGCCGCGTCGAGGCCGCCGCCGAGGCGCTCGCCAGCTATGGCGAGAGCAATTCGGCTCGCCGCGAAGCTGAAAGCGCCATGATACTGGCCGGGCTCGCCCCGGAGGGCCGTGCCGCGCGCAAGCCGGCCATGGTCGATGTCGTCATCAAGGTCGAGCATGCCGACGAAGCAGATCAGTCGGCCGCAGCGGCCGCGCCGGCCACGCGCCCGGCCTTGCCCGGTTCGATCATGCCGCCGCCGGCGCCGCCGGTTCTGAGCCGTCAGCTCGCCGCTCGCCGTGAAGCAGAACAGGAAATTGCCCGCATCCTCGCGACGGTCGGTGCCATGCCGCACGAGGACGAGGCGGATGCGTCAGAGGCCGTGCGCCCCGATTCTGCGCCCGAACCCGAAGCCATGCCGGACGCGGAGGCCATCGCCAAACCGGCACTTGCGCCAGAGCCCGAGCCGGAGCCAGAGCCGGCGGCTGAAGCTCACATTGAGACTGAAGCAGACGTTGAGCCAGACGCTGAGGCTGAGACTGAGACAGACCAGAATACAGGGCCGACAGCCGAACAGGTCGATGAACCCGACGACGAGACCCGGCAGGGCATCATTGTGCCGGAACCGCGTCTGCCCGAGCCGCTTGAGGCCGAGGAGAACGGATCCGCTGCTGAACCTGCGGACAGCCCGGCGCCGGCTTCGGCCCAGGTGATTGCGCGCATGTCGCAGGAAATTGCCCAGGTTGAAATTGAAATCTCCGGACGGCAGAGCGCTCAGGCAGACACGGCAGCGCAGGACGACGCCCTGCCAGCCGGTGTCACGCTGGGTTATGTCTTTGTCCGCACGATTTCCGCTTCGCTGGTGCTGCCAAGCGAAGACCAGGCTGAGACCGCAGCGGCGCAGGCCGACCTGTCTGCGGACGATGACGTAGTAGAGCCGGACAGCGATGCGGCCGAAGCCGTGACTGAGGTCACCGCGCCGGCCGACGATCAGCAGGCCGATGAGCCTGAGGCCGAGCACGAGGCCGTGCCAGATGCCGTGCCCGAGTCAGACGCCGAGCAGGAAGCAGAGCACGAGCCGGAATCAGTGTCCCCGGCTGCCGCCGAAGAAGTCGCTGATGCTGGGGGTGCCGACCCGGCCCTTGCTGCAGCGGCGATCGTCGAGCGCACGCTGGCGGTTTCGGGGCAAGGCTCGCCGCCACCGCATCCAGCGGACACACCCGCATCGAGCAATGGCGCCGTCGGCGATATTGCCGGCGAGGGCGGCCAGTCCCGCGCCGACGAACGGGGGATTGCCCATATCGATGAGCTGGCGGGCCTGTCGCAACCGGCTGATGCCAGCGGTGGCGATGATGATGACGCCCTGTCGCCGAGCGATCTGGTGGGTGACACAGACATGTATATCGAGAGCAAGCCTGCGACGCCGTCGCGTGAAGAAGATGGCTGGGGCTTCGTGGTCACGCTGATTGCCGGTCTGGTCGTTACCGGCGCCGGGGTGCTGGATATATATGGCGACTGGCCGCGGGTCTGGGTCGAGCGCGATCCAACCTGGGGTGTGCTGGCAGCGGTGGGCGGCGCCTTCCTGGCCGTCACTGCGGGCTGGATGCTGGTATCGGTACTGGCGGCCAAGCGCCGACGCCGCCGCGCGAGCTAGGCCGGAATGGGCAGGCTGCGATCTTGACGGCCCCGGCCTGAGTGCTATGTCGCTGGGCATGATCTCCAATCAATATCCTTCCCTCGACTTCGACCTCGGTGAAACGGCGGACATGATCCGCGACACCGTCCGTTCCTTTGCGTCTGACGAGATTGCGCCGCGGGCGGCCGAAATCGACCAGTCCGACGTGTTTCCTGCTGATTTGTGGGAGAAAATGGGCGCTCTCGGCCTGCTCGGCATCACGGTGCCGGAGGACGATGGCGGCACCGGTCTGGGCTATCTCGAACATGTCGTGGCGATGGAAGAGATCAGCCGCGCCTCGGCCTCGGTCGGCTTGAGCTATGGCGCCCATTCCAATCTCTGTGTCAACCAGCTGCGCCGCTGGGGCAATCCAGAGCAAAAGGCGCGCTATCTGCCCAAGCTGATCTCCGGACAGCATGTCGGTGCGCTGGCCATGTCGGAACCGGGCGCCGGGTCCGATGTCATCTCCATGCGGCTGAAGGCGGAAAAGCGTGGTGATCGCTATGTGCTCAATGGCAGCAAGATGTGGATCACCAATGCGCCGGCCGCCGATACGCTCGTTGTCTATGCCAAGACGGATATGAGCGCCGGCTCACGCGGGATTTCCGCCTTCCTGGTCGAGCGCGATTTCAAGGGCTTCTCCGTCGCCCAGAAACTCGACAAGCTGGGGATGCGGGGTTCGGAAACCGGCGAGCTGGTGTTCGAGGATTGCGAAATCCCGGAAGAGAATGTGATGGGGCCGCTCAATGGCGGTGCCAAGATCCTGATGTCCGGGCTCGATTATGAGCGCGCCGTGCTGTCGGCTGGCCCGATCGGCATCATGCAGGCCTGTATGGATGTGGTGATGCCCTATGTGCGCGAGCGCAAGCAGTTCGGCGAATCGATTGGCTCCTTCCAGCTCGTCCAGGGCAAGCTGGCGGACATGTATGTGCAGATGAATGCCGCGCGTTCCTATGTCTATGCCGTGGCGAAGGCTTGCGATCGTGGCCTGACGACCCGCAAGGACGCCGCCGGTGCCATTCTCTACGCCGCCGAAGCCGCGACCCGGATGGCACTCGATGCGATTCAGCTGCTGGGCGGCAATGGCTATATCAATGAATATCCGACGGGCCGCTTGCTGCGCGATGCCAAGCTCTACGAAATCGGAGCCGGCACATCGGAAATCCGGCGCTGGCTGATCGGACGCGAATTGTTCAACGAGAGCGCCTGATTTCGGCCCGGCGCTGCGCTGGACCGGGGCAGGGGAATGGCGCTAGGGTCGTGACCTCGTTGTTGCGATGAGGGTCTTCATGCGCATCTTGATGCTTGCTGCCAGTCTGTCGATTGGCTTGTCCGCCTGCGGCGATGCGCAGAAATCGGAAGCGCCGGACGTCCAGTCCATGCCCATGCTCTCTGCAGTCAACACGATCGAGGCCTGCCTGGGCCGTTATCCCGATCTTGCTGCGCGTGAAACCGAATGCATCGGCCAATACGCCAATACCTGTATGAGGCTGAGCGGTGACGGTGAGACCAATGCCGGCATGATCCGCTGTACGGTCGGCGAATATGAAGCCTGGGATGACCGGCTCAACACCGCTTATGGCGCCTATATGCAACGGCTCGAAGCCCCTCGCGATGCCGGCCTGCGTGAAGCCCAGCGGGCCTGGATGGCCCTGCGCGATGCCGATTGCGACTTTGCCGCCTCGGCCTATGAGGGCGGCTCGATGCAGCCGCTGGTGAGTGCCGGTTGTCATCGGGACTATGCTGCGCGGCGCACGCTTCTCCTGCTCAGCTGGCTGGAAGGCCCGCCTTACTGAGACCGGCGACTAGCCGACGCGCGCGGGCAGGCCAAGCCGGGCACGCATGTCATCGCTCAATCCCGCGAGCATGCCCTGGGCTGCCTCGAAACCCGCTTCCAGCGATTCGTCATAGCGGGCCCAGTCGCGCAGATCGACCGTGGTTTCCGGCAGGATCAGCAGATCGGCCGCCTCACGTCCGGTGTCGCGGTCATCGGCAACACCGACCGTCGCCGCACGCATCAGCAAGGAGGCAATGGGCGGCAGGGATTTGAACCCGTTCTTTCGAACCCAGTTGAAGAAATTGGGCGGGTCGATGAAATCCGCCGGATCGAGCCCCTGGGCGCGGCTGACATCGACGCCGACCACCGAGCCGCGATGGAAAGCGCGCATCTCGCGGGCCGGGAAATTGGTGAAAACGGCGCCATCGACCAGGATTTGCCCGTCCTGGACCACCGGCGGCAGCAGGCCGGGGATTGCGACGGTCGCCCGCAGGGCTTCGCGGACCAGGCCGCTGCGGTGCACGAAAGGCCGGCCGGTGGCGAGATTCGAGGACAGGCAGAAGAAGGGCCGCACCATGTCGGCAATCTCGGCATCGCCGAAATGCTCTTTCAGACGGGCATTGACCTTGCGGCCCCTGGCCAGGGAGATGACCGGGAGATTCCAGTCATCCAGCGGGTTGGAATCAACGAAGGCGCGGCGGATCCGGTCCTCGAGCTCGTCATCATTCCAGTCCAGCCCGATCCCGGCGGCAATAATACCGCCCATTGAGGCGCCGCCGACGAAGTCAAACTTCATGCCCGCTTCGCGCAGGGCGCGGATCGCACCGATATGGGCATAGGCCCGCGCGCCCCCGCCCGAGATGATCAGGCCAACCGACTGGCCGGTCAGCGTGCGTGCAAGCCGGTCTGCATCAATGCGGTCATGCTCCTGACGCCAGTGGAAAACCCGTGCCGCGTCAGACGCCGAAGCCCATTCCTGCGGGCGCGATGCCGCTGTGGTGCCGCCGAAGTGCAGCATGACGATATCGATCAGCTTGAGCTTGGCAGCAGGTGAGGGATCATCGGGCAGGAGCGGCGTGGAGGGGCGCGCATCGGAGCGCGCCAGGAGCCAGATCCGGTCCGCCCGGCCCATCGCACGCCGGGCCCAGACCGGATCGCCCAGGCGTGCGGTCAGCAGCACAATGTCGTGGCGCGTCTCGAGCGCTTCGAGGCGGCTGCCGCTCCATTCCGCGTGGCTGTCGTCACAAATGACACACGTCTTGCCCAGCCGGGCGAGCGCTTCCTTCAACTCGGCGGCCCGGTAGGCCAGGTCAATCGTTGGCGAGCTGCTGATCAGCGCGAATACCCGGGGCTCTGCGGCGACATTGCGCTGGGTGCCACGCAGGCGGGCCAGCATCATCCGGGCCAGCTCGCGCATCAGGCTGGCATGTTTACGGGTCAGCTTGTCGAAGCTTGCCTTGGGCAGGCGCACCAGCTCGGTATCGCGCAGGGCGTAGACGCTGGCACTATGCGGGCTTTCGTCGAGCAGTGACATTTCGCCGACTGGCTCGCCGGCACGGATATAGCCGATCAGATTGGGTCGCCCGAGCGCCCCGCCGCGAAACGCTGCCAGCGCGCCCGATCGCACCAGATAGAATGCATCGGCCGGATCGCCTTCGCGGAACAGCATTTGTCCGGCCGGAAGGCAGAACCATTCAACCTCGGCCTCAACCGCATTGAGGGCGGATTTCTCGACGCGCTTCAGGAAGGGCAGGAAGGAGAGGGTGAGTGCCATGAGGTGTCGGGCGAATCTTCAAACGGGTTGTCAGGCCCGCACAATGGATGATTCGCAGGAAATCATGGACTGGCACCCAGCGCAAAGCTCGAAATTGCGGGGCTTAACCCGCGGCGGTGGAATTCACGTCGCGATCAGAAGCGACGGCGAATCACCAGATGGGCCACCGGACGGAATGAACGTGCCTGCGTCTCGCCGACGGCCTGGCGGTCCATATTGTCGAGATCGTCGAGCAGGGTCATGGTCTCGCCGGTATCCTGGTCGAGGATCTGCAACCGGTCGCGGCCGCGGTCCTGGAAATAGGCACCGCCCTCGACGGTCAGGCTCCACTGGTCGAGATTGCGTACGGTGATGCCGGCACCGAGATAGCTCGTCAGTTTTTCCAGCCCGGTCTCGCGCAGGTCCTCTGTCAATTCGGCGTGCGGAAAACCGGCCCAGGCGGGGCTTCCAGCCTGTTGGGTCCAGGCCGGAACGGCATTGCCATAGAGCGGGCGCACGGCGCCAGCCGACAGGTAGAATTCATCGCCAAACGGGAAGAAGTCGACTTGCCCGGTCAGTGTGGTGATATCGGTTTCCAGGATCGGGGTGCTGGGGAGAAGGCCAATTGCCGGTGCCGCTTCCTCACTGGAGAAGTGCCAGCGCAGCAGGGCCGAATCGCCCGTTTCCCCGATGCGCGTCGTCCAGGACTGCGAATCCTGCAGGGCCTGGGCCGAAGTGGCGCCTGAGGCCAGTATCGACATGGCGGCAGCCAGTGCAAAACGCGAAACCATGGACACCTCCCTGAGTGTTATCCGGCCCTGAGTGTTATCCGGCCCTGAGTGTTTTTGGCGGTCAGAAATCTTTGTTCCTGAAGCCTGCGCTCCACCCCTGAATCAGAAGTTAAAGTGCCGACATTGATGGTTTCAAGCCATCTTATGGTTGCCAGACTATGATGAAATCGAGCGCGCTCCAAGGCTGATCGTGGAGCGCTGAAGGATTATCATATGCACGTCCGGCCCTTGCCAAGGCAGGCAAGGGCCGGACGATATTGCCCGGTCGCTGGGGAGTGATCGGGCGATGGGTGGGGCGCGGTCAGTCCAGATAGGCCAGCGGATCGATCAGCTCGAGATTCGGCGCCGAATCGATGAATTGGTCGAGCAGGTATTTATGACCGGCGCCATAGACGACCAGGACCCGTTCGCCCGGCCCGGCGAGCCGGGCGATATTGGCGAAGATGTGCAGATTGCGGCCCCACCAGACCTGCATCTGCTCGGCGCCGACAGGATTGTCGGCTGCCCCCATCTGGGCGGTCAGAAGGTAGAGCGCGTGATAACCGGCCATCTCGGCTGAATTGGTCTCGATCAGCCGGTCCAGTACCGGACGTGCCGCCTGGTCCGGCGATTCCAACTGCGCCTGGATCGGGGCCATGAAAGCGTTGAACCCGGCGAGAAGGTCATCCTGGCCGGCCGCCTCGGCCGCGGCAAACATGCCGCCAAAATCCATCTCGCTCGCGTAATCAACGGCATAGACCTGATCCAGGTCCAGCCGTGCGGCGAGTGCCAGGCCGATTTGCTGTCGTTCATTGACGGCGAGCGCGCCTTCGCCAGCTCGGTATCGCCGGTAGGTCGCGTTGAATTCCGACTCGTGTTCGGGGGGCAGCTCGACGAGAATCCGGGTCGGAGCGAAGGTTTCGAGACGGTCGAGGACGGTGGCGATCTCGGCCTGCCGTTCCGGGCTCAGGTAGTCGACGACGGGAGAATTGACGTAATCGCTGCCGCCGCCGGTGAAGTGAAACGTGCCCAGCACCATGATCGCAGGTGGGGCCACGGGTTCATTGGCCGGTGGATTCTGCGCCAGGGCTGCGGAGCTCATGGCCAGGGCCATGAAGAGGATTGCGGTGTGACGAAGCATGGCTGGGTCCCGTGTTTGTGATTGCTCGGACCTGTGATGCCCGGGGCGGGCAATTTGGATGCACGGGTGATTGCCTTGATGCGGTCAGGCAGGGTAAGCAGCGAGACCCATCCGCGACATGTCGAGGCTTTTCATGACCCAATTGACAACGGCCATCGATACCGACTCGCAGGCCTTCCGCGATAATGCCACCGCGATGCAGGCCCTGCTGGACCAGCTGCAGGCCAAAACGGCCGAGGCAGCAATCGGCGGTTCGGCGCGTTCGCGGGACAAGCACACCTCGCGCGGCAAGCTCTTGCCCCGGGAACGCGTCGAACGCCTGCTTGATCCGGGTTCACCGCTTCTCGAAATCGGAGCCCTGGCCGCCAATGGCATGTATGAGGGCAATGTTCATGGCGCCGGGATGATTGCCGGCATCGGCCGCGTCTCCGGCCGTGAAGTGATGATTGTCTGCAATGACCCGACCATCAAGGGCGGCGCCTACTACCCGATGACGGTGAAAAAGCATTTGCGCGCCCAGGAAATCGCGATGCAGAACCGGCTGCCCTGCGTCTATCTGGTCGATAGCGGCGGCGCCAATCTGCCGCACCAGGCCGATGTCTTCCCGGATCGCGAGCATTTCGGCCGGATTTTCTACAACCAGGCCAATATGTCGGCGATGGGCATTCCCCAGATCGCCGTTGTGATGGGGTCGTGCACCGCGGGCGGTGCCTATGTGCCGGCCATGTCGGACGAGAGTATTATCGTGCGCGAGCAGGGCACTATCTTCCTGGCAGGACCACCACTGGTGAAGGCTGCGACGGGCGAAGTGATCTCGGCCGAGGACCTCGGCGGGGCCGATGTCCATTGCCGCACTTCCGGCGTTGCTGACCACTATGCCGCCAATGACGAACACGCCCTGCATATCTGTCGCCGGATCGTCGCCAATCTCAATTCGACCAAGACAATTGACCTCGATCTGTCCGAACCTTGTGAACCGGCGCTGGATCCGGCCGAGCTCGATGGCGTCATCCCCGCTGATATCCGGGCGCCCTATGATGTGCGCGAAGTGATTGCCCGCCTGGTCGATGGCTCGGTGTTCGACGAATTCAAGAAACTCTATGGCGAGACCCTGGTGACCGGCTTTGCCCGGCTCTACGGCATGCCTGTCGGTATCATCGCCAATAATGGGATCCTGTTCTCGGAAAGCGCGCAAAAGGGTGCGCATTTCATCGAGCTCTGTGCGCAGCGCGGCATTCCGCTGGTCTTCCTGCAAAATATCACCGGCTTCATGGTCGGCTCCAAGGCCGAGCATGGCGGGATCGCCAAGGATGGCGCCAAGCTGGTCACGGCCGTGTCGACCTTCAAGGGACCGAAATTCACCATCATCATTGGCGGTTCCTATGGCGCCGGCAATTACGGCATGTGTGGCCGGGCCTATAGTCCACGCTTTCTCTTCATGTGGCCCAATGCCCGCATTTCGGTGATGGGCGGCGAACAGGCTGCCGCCGTGCTGGCGACCGTCAAACGCGATTCGATGGAGCATCGCGGTGAGGACTGGCCGCTCGAGGATGAGGCGGCTTTCAAGGCGCCGATCCGCGAGAGCTATGAGGCCGAGGGCAATCCCTATTTCTCCACCGCGCGAATGTGGGATGACGGCATTATCGCCCCGTCCGACACCCGCCGTGTGCTCGGGCTCGCCCTGTCGGCAGCGCTCAATGCACCGATCGAGAAGACCACATTCGGCCTGTTCCGGATGTAGGCTGCGCTGGCTGCGGCTCCGTGCCACGCCGGTGAAACCGGCCGGCTTTGCTAGAGTGTGGGCGAGGAGACACGCCCATGCCCAAAACCGTTTGCGTCATCAATGGTCATCCTGATCCGGCCAAGGGGCATTTCGTCGAGGCGCTGGCCGATGCCTATGCCCACGGGGCCGGCGAGGGCGATCACACGGTCAGCCGGATCGATATTGCCAAACTGCCGATCGAGTTTCTGCGCAATGCCGCCGAGTTCGGCCGCCCGCCGGGCGACGCGATCATTGCCGAGCGCGCCAAGATCGCCGCGGCGGACCATATCGTATTCATCTATCCGCTCTGGGTGGGGTCTATGCCCGCGATCGGGAAGGCTTTCCTCGAGCAAGTCAGCCGCGACGGATTTATGGCGGAGACGTCAGGTGAGGCCAATCAGATGCCGGTCCGGAAGATGACGGGCAAATCGGTCCGCCTGATTGTCACCATGGGCATGCCCGGCCTCGCCTATCGTTTCATCTTCGGAGCCCATAGCGTGAAAGCCGTCAAGCGGGGCATTTTCCGCATGGTCGGCTTCAAGCCCGTGCGGCACACGATTTTGGGCATGGTCGGGGCGACGGGGGCCAAGGGGCGGTCGAAGATGCTCGCCCGGGTGCGCACAATGGGGCTGCGGGCCCGTTGACGCCTCGCAGGCCAGACTGATCCGCTGCGGTGGCACGGGCGTATCCCTTCAGACACATGGAGTTTGAACGGATGCGATATTTGATGATTTCCGCGCTGCTGAGTTTGGGGACTGCCTCGGCGGCGTCCGCTGCCGATGAGCCGGCCCACACCGTGATTCGCTCCGAGGGGGCGATCGAGATCCGCGATTACGACGCGGTGATTGAGGCGCATGTCGAGGTTGAAGGCGACCGGCGCGGCGCCGTCAATGCCGGCTTCCGGCCTCTGGCAGGCTATATTTTCGGCGGCAACCAGTCTCGCGACCAGGACGGAGCCGAACAGATCGCGATGACGACGCCGGTTATCCAGTCAGCGTCGCAGCGCATTGCCATGACCGCACCGGTTACCCAGGAAGTCTCCGAGGATGGCGTCTGGCGCATTGCCTTCATCATGCCCGCACAATGGACGATGGAGACTTTGCCCGTGCCGGACAATGCCGAGGTTCGCCTGGTCGAAATTCCGGCACGCCGGATGGCGGCGATCCGGTTTTCCGGACGCGCCCGTGACGCGGACATGGTGGAGAAGCAGGCTGAATTGCTCGAATTTCTCGCCGCCCATGACTATCGGGTGATCGGCGAGCTGCAATATGCCTATTACAACCCGCCCTGGACGCTGGGGCCTTTCCGGCGCAATGAAGTCATGGTCGAGGTTGAACGCTCTGATTGAAGGGCTCTTCAGGCGGGCCATCATCCCGCCAGCATTGTCGTGACAAGACCGGTCCCGTGCCTGTAGTCTTCCCCCGGAATGCAGCACGCCAAGCCCGGGGGGATTGATATGGCAGAGTTTTTCCAGACGGTTCTGATATATGCCCGCGAGGGGTTTGCCGAGGTCAATGCCTTGCAGGGGCTCGTTATAGCCTTGATCGCAACCGTCCTGATGACGCGCTGGGCGCGTCTGCTGGTGATGGTCCTCGGGGCCGTGGTGGCGAATGTCGTGGTCGATGCCCTGCGCCCGGTCCTGTTCGACCAGGCCGTATTCAGGCTGCCGCCGGTGCTGGATGCCGCCTACTGGCACTATCTATTGCTCTTGTTCGCGGGCTTTCTGGTCGTGATCGGTATTATGTTTATGGTCAAACGGGTTGTGCTGAAAGGCTGATAGAATTCCCCTGAGAGGGGAAGAGGCTTTCCAAATCGTAAAATTGTGAACATCGTTAGCCTAATGGGCGCGTCTTGGGGTAAGGTAAGCGTCGTCATTCATGGCGGAGGGGAACGCAATATGGAATTCATGGAGCCGGTGATCGGCTATTTTAATCAAGGTCTCGACTTTTTCATGCCGGGGCTTCTGGCGTATGCAGGTGACGGCGCGGCCGTTAACTGGATGGCGCTGGGCATCCAGCTTGGCGTGATTGCACTCGTGCTGGCACTGCTGATGCGCGAAATTGGCGGGATCATCATTTTCACGGTGGTCGGTGTGGTCATTCACGTGATCGTCGATGTCGTGATGCCGATGGTCCGCGGCGGTGGTGGCGAAAGCTTTGATATCAACGCTTTCATCTCGCAATTCACGCAGATGGATTACCTGTTGTATCTGGGCGCCCTGGCGATCGGCTATTTCGTGGGCATCATCATTCTGTCCATTCTCAAAGGCCTGATTTTCCGCGGCGACTGATGCCGGCAGGATGACGGGTAGAAATTGGGGCTGCCGGCATTCGTGCCGGTGGCCCTTTTTTGTGCGCGTTCAGCGAAGCAGCGGCAATCCGCCCCTTGGCCCGCGCCCGCGCCGGGGCTAAGTCTGGTGGGTCAGTTTCGCAATGAGGAAATCCGATGAGCGACGCAGTCGTCCTGCTTGATGTCAGCCCTGCCGGTGTGGCCGTGGTCACGATCAACCGTCCCGAGAAGCATAATGCCTTCAATGCCGAGGTGATTGCGGCGCTGTCGGAAATCTTCGAGACCCTGCGCGCCAATCCGGGCAATGTCCGCATGGTGTTGCTGCGCGGGGCCGGGCCGAGCTTCTCCGCCGGCGCCGACCTGGAATGGATGCAATCGGCAGCCCATTTCGACGAGATCGATAACGAGCAGGACGCGATGGCCCTCGCCACCATGCTCAAACGTCTCTACGACCTGCCGCAAATGACCGTGGCGCTGGTGCAGGGCGCTGCCATGGGCGGCGGTGCCGGCCTGCTGGCGGCCTGTGATGTCGGTGTGGTGATGGCGGATGCCAAGATCCGCTTCTCTGAAGTCCGGCTCGGCCTGACGCCGGCGACGATCTCGCCCTATGTGATCCGCGCGATCGGCCCGAAATGGGCCCGGGCCCTGTTTGTCTCGGGCGAGAGCTTTGATGGCAATTTTGCCTATCATATGGGCCTGGCCCAATATGTCGTCGCGAATATGGAAGAGATGACGCAGATGGAAGAGCATCTCGCCAAACTCGCTTTCGCCACGGCTCCCGGCGCCGTCGCCGATGCCAAGCAATTGGTTGATGATGTCGCCGGACGCGAGATCGATCACGGGCTGGCTGTTCACACCGCCAAGGCGATTGCCAAGCGCCGCGTCTCCGAAGAGGGCCGCGAGGGCCTTGTTGCCTTCCTCGAACGCCGCAAGCCGAGCTGGGCCGAATAGAAGCGCTCGCCGGGTGTTCCCGCTAGCCGATCCGCGTGCGTTCCTGCATGCCCGCCGTGAGGCGTTGCGGCGCTGGTTTGTGCGCGGGCCCTGGACCCAGGGCGTGTTCGAATTCGTCGCTTTTGGAATCAAGCAGGCGTGGGCCTGTCTGTTCGGCGGCTTGATGCTGGCCCTGCTGCTGGGGACCTATCTCTGGTACCCGCAAGGCTGGGCACTGGCGCGCTATGACTTCCTGACCCTGGCGGCGCTCTCGATCCAGATCATGCTGATCGCGACGCGGCTGGAAACCTGGGAGGAAGCGAAGGTGATCGCCGTCTTCCATGTCGTCGGGACGGTGATGGAGATTTTCAAGACCTATGCCGGCAGCTGGGAATATCCCGAGGCCAGCCTGCTGCGCATTGCCGGCGTGCCGCTCTTCACCGGATTCATGTATGCGGCGGTCGGATCCTATATTGCGCGGGTCTGGCGCATTTTCGATTTCCGCTTCGACCGCTTTCCGAAGATGTCCTGGCAAATCGCTTTGGCTGTCGCGGTTTACGTGAATTTCTTCGCCCATCACTTCGGGCCGGATTTCCGCCTCTTCCTCTTCCTCGCGACCGGGATCATCTATGGCCGCTGCGTCATCTGGTTCCGTCCCGATGCGGCCCACCGGCCCATGCCGCTTGTGGTCGGCTTCCTTCTGGTGGCGCTCTTCATCTGGTTCGCCGAGAATCTCGGCACGTTCGCCCGCGCCTGGGCCTATCCGGGTCAGGAGGCGGGCTGGCACATGGTCTCGCTGGCCAAGCTCGGCTCGTGGTATCTTCTGATGATCATCAGTTTCGTGCTGGTCGCAGCTGTGCAATACCGGCCAAAACCCGCCAACCCCGAATTGGATCGACCATGATCAAAACGCTCCTGATCGCCAATCGTGGCGAGATCGCCTGTCGAATCATGCGCACGGCGCAGGCGATGGGGATTCGCTGTGTCGCTGTCTATTCCGAAGCCGATGCCGACGCCTTGCATGTCCGCATGGCTGACGAAGCGGTTCTGATCGGCCCGGCGCCCGCGGCGGACAGCTATCTGCGTGCCGACAAAATCCTCGCGGCCGCGGCGCAAACTGGCGCCGACGCCATCCATCCCGGCTATGGTTTCCTGTCGGAGAATGCCGACTTTGCCGATGCCTGCGCGGAAAAGGGTATCATTTTCGTCGGCCCGTCAGCGGCCTCGATCCGCGCCATGGGGCTGAAGGACCGAGCCAAGGCCTTGATGGAGACCGCCGGTGTGCCGGTCACGCCCGGCTATCACGGCGAGAACCAGGACCCGGACCATCTCAGGGATGCCGCAGACGACATCGGCTATCCGGTCCTGATCAAGGCTGTGGCTGGCGGCGGCGGCAAGGGCATGCGCAAGGTCGAGCGCGCGGCGGACTTCCTCGCCGATCTTGAGAGCTGCAAGCGCGAGGCGTCCAAGAGCTTCGGCGATGACCGGGTGCTGATCGAGAAATTCATCACCAATCCGCGCCATATCGAAGTCCAGGTTTTCGGCGATAGCCGCGGCCGTGTCGTGCACATGTATGAGCGCGACTGCTCGCTCCAGCGCCGACACCAGAAGGTGATCGAGGAAGCGCCGGCGCCGGGCATGACGCCCGCCGTGCGCACCGCCATGTGTTCGGCTGCAATCAATGCGGCCAAGGCTGTCGACTATGTTGGCGCCGGGACAGTGGAATTCATTGTCGACGGGTCGGGCCCGCTGCGCGAGGACGGCTTCTTCTTCATGGAGATGAATACGCGGCTGCAGGTCGAGCATCCGGTGACGGAGATGATCACGGGGCTCGATCTGGTCGAGCTGCAGCTGAAAGTCGCGGCCGGTGGTTCAGTCCCGGAACAGGACATGATCGGCCTGCACGGCCATGCGATCGAGGCGCGGCTCTATGCCGAGGACCCGGTCAATGGCTTCCTCCCCTCGATCGGTATGCTGCACCGGCTGAGCCTGCCCGGCGACAGTCATGACGAACGCGTCGAGACCGGGGTCGAAGAGGGCGGTGAAGTCTCGCTCCATTATGATCCGATGATCGCCAAGCTGGTCGCCCACGGCGAGAGCCGGCATGAGGCGGCGCTGCGGCTGGCCGGCATGCTCGATACGCTTGTGGTCTGGCCGGTGAAGACCAATGCGGGCTTCCTGCGCCGGGCCGTGTTGCATCCTGATTTCCTCGAAGCGCGGCTGAATACCGGCTTCATCGAGACGCATATCGACGCGCTGGTGCCGTCTGCCCTCGATCTGGCCGATGCCGGATTTGCCGTGCTCGGCGCGCTGGATTTGCGGCCGCTCCTGGCGGATCTGTCCGATCCGTTCGACGTCGCCGATGGCTGGCGGATGAATGCCACGCCGCGTATTTCGCACCGCTTTGAGCTCGATGGCAATCTGGTCGATGTCTCGCTTCAGATCGAGGGCGACCGGCTGCATGTCCGGGCCGGCGGCGAAAGCCTGCAGCTCGAGGGGCTGGAGATCGAGGCGCTCGATGAGGGCTACCTGTTTGCCGCCGATTGCGGCGGTGAGGGGGTCACGGCCGAGTTTGAGCCGATGGAGCAGGGCTGTCTTGTCTCGTCCCGCGGGCGCACCAGCTTCTTCGCGCTGTCCCACCCTGACGCGGCTGTCGATGCGCTGGAAGCGGGCGATACAATCAAGGCGCCGATGCCGGGCAAGGTCCTGGCGGTGCATGTGAGCGCTGGCGCTGATGTTGTCAAAGGGCAGGCGCTGGTCGTGCTTGAGGCGATGAAAATGGAACATGCGCTTGTGGCGCCGCGCGATGGCAGCCTCGCCGAAGTGCGGGTCGAGGCTGGCGCCCAGGTTTCCGAGGGCGATATTCTGGTCCTGCTGCACGAATTGGACGCTGCAGCGGACTGAATTCCCGCCTGAGGCGAAACTGGCATCAATCCTGCTCATCAAGAGACAGAGCAGAGGGAGCCGGTTCAATGCGTGACACTTTCATGGAGCGATTTTCCAGCAATTGGTCAGTCGAGGCGCGGCAGAAATTCCGTAGCGAGCCGGTCACCGTCCGCCATAATTACCACGAGCATCACCTGTTTTCGGACATGGCACTGGCCGCGTTGATCGAACGGCATCCGCGCGAGCTGATCGATTTCTGCACCATGGGCGATGACGCCACCGACCATGACAGCTGGCGCGCCGGCGATCCCGGTGCGTTGTCGGGCATGGAATTGATTGATGCGGTGCGTCGCGGCAAGCTGTGGCTCAATCTGCGCCATGCCATGGATCTGGACGCGCAATACCGGCCCATTTTCGAGGCCATGCTGGCCGACATGAAGCGCGCCAGTCCCGGCTTCAAGCCCTTCATGGCCGAGGCCGGTATCCTGATTTCCTCGCCGTCTGCGCAGGTCTTTCTGCATTCGGATGCCTCGGAAACCATGCTTTGGCATATGCGCGGCGTGAAGCGTTTCCGCGTCTATCCGCCCAAACTGCCTTATCTCAATACCGATGATGTCGAGGCGATGCTGCATCATGACAAGACCGAGGACATCCCCTTCAACCCGGCCTGGGACAAGGATGCCTTCACCCTCGACCTGCATCCCGGCATGGCCGTCAATTGGCCGCTGCACGCCCCGCACCGGATCGAGAACCAGTCGGGGATCAATGTCTCGGTCCCGTTCGAGATCTCGACCGCCAGATCACGCCGGCAGAATGCCGTGCTGTACGCGAATGGTGTGCTGCGCCGCCGATTGGGCTGGGTGCCGAAATCGACCCGGACTGACGGGCTGGTTGCGCTGGCCAAACAGGCATTGACGGCGGCGGTGAAGTTGCAACTCAAATATTTCGGCGCGCCGGACAGGCCGATGCCCAAGAGCGAGACGACCTTCGACATCGACCCGGCCGCACCTGACGGCTTTATCGACCGGCAGGCCGCCTAGAGCATTTTCACAAAAAGTGGGAACCGGTTTTGCGGTTCGAAAATGCGAAAATACAAAAAAACTAGAGCATTCTCATTGACCTCGAATTCAATGAAAATGCTCTAGCTGCCGGCATCAGGTCCGGGGTTTTTGCAGCGCCGGATTGAGCATGAGCAGGATGAGCAAGGCCGATCCGATTGTCAGCGTGACATAGCCCGTTGGTGCATCGAAGTAGGGATTGCCGATAATCGACGTCCAGCCAATGATGTGAACCAGGATGCTGCTCACCAGCAGGGACAGGGTCCAACGCGGTGCGCGGTGGTGCGTGTACAGCATGGCGGTGATCAGCCCGCAGCGCAGGATCGGCGCGATGATGGCGGGCAGCGGCGTTTCCTGGACCATCACCCGGACACGTTCGGGGTCTACGGTAAAAGCGTCCGCACCTGCCCAGACCAGTGCGATCTGCAGTGTGAAGAAGAGCGGCAGGATAAGCTGGGCCAGCAGTAATGCCGTGAAAAGATGGCGGGCGAAGCGCGTCAGACCGCGCTGTGCGGAGGGTTGCATGGACGTTTCTTGGCCTGAAGTTGATCGTGTGCACAGCATCTGGCTGTCCGGAGCCATTAGCAAGCATTCATGCGCAAGCCTTTGACCGGGGTGTGGATTCACCTTAGATCCCGGGCATGGCGATCCACCTGATAAAACTCTGTGTTGGCGTGAAGGAAGTCGATCAGCTCGAGGCTTCGATCCAGCGCGAAATGGCGGCGCGGCGCGCGGCCGGTGAGCCGGAAGTCACGATGCATGTGACGCGCATGATGCCGTCGCGCAAGGATGAGGTCGAGGCCGGCGGTTCGCTCTACTGGGTCATCAATGGCGCGGTGCAATGCCGGTCCGAGATCATCGCGCTGGAACAGGTCCAGGGTGAGGACGGGATCAAGCGCTGCGCCATCATCATGTCGCCGCAAGTCATCCGGACAGCGCCGTCGCCGAAGCGGCCATTTCAGGGCTGGCGCTATCTCAAGGCCGAAGATGCCCCGCGTGACCTCTCAGGCCCCGGTGAGGGCGGTGCAGGGCTTCCCGACGAGCTCCGGGCCAGGCTGATGGAAATCGGCGCCTGGTAGCGTCTATTCCGCGCTGTCGGGCAGGCGGATCTCATACAGGACCGGCCATAGCTTGCCCGTCACATAGATCTGGCCGGTCTCACGATTCCAGGCAATGCCATTGGCGACCGCATCGCGCGGATCGGCCAGGCCGGCGGGGAGCAAGCCTGTCAGGTCGACAAGGCCGGTGACAATGCCGGTTTGCGGATCGATGCGTACGATACTGCTGGTCTGCCAGATATTGGCCCAGATTTCGGTCCCGACCCATTCCAGCTCATTGATCCGCCGGACCGGACGTCCGTTGAGCGTGACGTCGAGCGTGCCGGTCAATTCCATGGTTTCCGGGTCAAGAAAACGCAATTGCGGCGAGCCGTCGCTGAGGATGAGGCGCGTGCCGTCCGTCGTCAGGCCCCAGCCTTCCCCGGCATAGCTGAACTGGTCGATCAATTCGAAACTGTCAGCGTCAAACACCATACCTGTCTGCGACAGCCAGCTGAGCATATAGATCGCGTCGCCAATCCGGGCGCTGCCCTCGCCGAAAACGGGCGGGTTGATATCGACTTGCTGCACGACATTGCCGGATTCCAGCTCGACGCGGCGCAGGCTGGACTGCCCGACCTGACCCGTGCTCTCGAACAAGACGCCGTCATGGATGAACAGGCCCTGGGTGAAGGCGGCTTCGTCATGCGGATAGGTGGCGACGAGCTCGGCCTGCTGCACCTGGGGACGCGCCGGCTGGGCACAGGCGATCAGCGGGGCGGCCAGCCAGGCCAGCAGGGCCAGCGGGAGTTGGGTTTTCATGTCACAGCGTCCAGATCGCGTTTCGAGTGATCAGCTTAGCGCCAATTCGGGCGTCAGGAAGGCGTGGCTGCACAATTATCGATCAGCCTTGTCTGGCCGAGACGGACGGCGGCCAGCACCCGCGCGGGCACGCCCAGCCGGCCTTCGCCCAGCTCTGCCAGGCTGCCCGCACAACGCACCTCCACATAGTCGACGCCATCAAAACCGGCCTGGCAGGCGTCAAGCGCTGCCTGACGGGCCTGCGCAATGCTCTGGCCGTCGGCGAGAGCCGCCGCGCACAGTTTGAGGATCTGATTGAGCTGGCCGGCGCGCTGGCGGTCTTCGGCGTTGAGATAGGCATTGCGCGAAGACAGGGCGAGGCCGTCACGCTCGCGCACGGTCTCGCCGGCGATGATGTCGACCCCCAGGTCGAGATCGCGCGCCAGCTGCCGGATCACCAGCAATTGCTGGTAATCCTTTTCGCCAAACACCGCGACATCGGGCCGGACCTGGTTGAGCAGTTTGGCGACAACCGTGGCCACGCCATTGAAGAAATGCGGCCGCGCATCGCTCTCCAGGCCGAGGGCGGGGCCGGTCATCGAGATCGTGGTGGCAAAACCTTCCGGATAGATGACTTCGGTGGTCGGCAGGTAGACGAGGTCGCATCTGGCCTCGGTCAGCTTTTGCGAATCCTCAATTACGCTGCGCGGATAGGCCTCGAAATCCTCGCCCGGTGCGAATTGGGCCGGATTGACATAAATACTGGCGACCACCCGGTCGCACTGGGCCTTGGCCAGCTGCACAAGCGCAAGATGCCCCTGGTGCAGGGCGCCCATGGTTGGCACGAAGCCGACACTCAGCCCGTCGCTGCGCCAGCTGCGAACGCGGGCGCGCAGGGCGGAAAGCGTGGTGGCATGGGGGATTTGAAGGTTGAGCATGGAGATACCGGAAAACTGTCGGCCATCGGCATAATCATAAGCGATGAGGGAGGCAAGCGCGCCGACTCGGTCTAGACGGAGTGGCATGAAAACCCTGCGACGCCTTCTCGCCTCCATGGCGCTTGTGTCCGGGCTCGCCGCATGCGCCACGACGGCCGATGCGCCGGAAGCCCGGGTCTCCCTGCCGCCGGTCGCCGAGACCGAAAATGCGCGGATCGCCGAGATCACGGCACGCGAGCTGGATCGCCGCGCCCGCCATGAGCCGGACAGCCTGGCGGAAGTGGCGCCGCAATTGCGCGCGCTTGCCCTGGCGCTGGCCGGCCCGCCACCGCAGGCGGCTCAGACTGTGCCAGGCGGGCAGCCGATGTCTGGCGCGCCGGAGGCGATGCTGACCGCGCCGAGCTTGTGGCATGGCATTCATCTCGCGTCCTACAGGACGATGGCGAACAGCGTCGCCGGCTGGGCTGAATTGCAGGCGCGCTTCCCCGGTCTGCTCGCCGATCGCGAGGCTCGTATCGAAGCGGTGACGATTCCGGAACGGGGCGAATTCCTGCGCCTGCAGGCGGGGCCCTATGATACGCTGGCGGCGGCGCGCGCCGCTTGTGCCGTGATGACCGGTGCCGGTGAATATTGCCTGCCGGTTGACTTTTCCGGTCGACCACTGGCCGATGCCGGCCCGGCCCTTTCGCGCTGACAGCCGGCACTGACAGTCTTGCCTGCTTGAACTTGTGTCGCGTTGCAGGCGCGCGGACTAGGCTACTGAAACGATGACAACACACTCTGCTTTCAAACTTCCCGCACGCCCGGTCGGCCGCGTCCGCGATGGCGTCGCCGAGGCGCATCTCATTGTCGTTGGCAATGAGAAGGGCGGCGCGGGCAAGTCGACTGTGGCCATGCATCTGGCCGTGGCGCTTATGCGAATGGGCAAGCGGGTCGGCGCGATCGATCTGGATCTGCGCCAGCGCAGCTTTTCGCGCTATCTCGGCAATCGCAATGCCTGGTGTGAGAAACATGGCGTCGAGCTGCCGCGCGTCAGCGAGATTGCCGTGGCGCCCAGCGCCCAACGTGATCTGGACATTGCCGAGGTGGAGGAGACCGAGCGCTTCTCCCATGCCCTGAGCGACCTCAAGGCGCGCACCGATTTCATCGTGATTGACGCCCCCGGGGCTGACACCCTGTATTCGCGTCTGGCTCATTCGGCTGCCGATACCATCGTCACGCCGGTCAATGACAGCTTTGTCGATTTCGACCTGCTCGCCGAGATCGATCCGGACACTTTCCAGGTCGGACGTCCCAGTGTTTACAGTGAGATGGTCTGGGAATGCCGCAAGCGCAAGGCTGCGCTGGAACGGCGTTCGATCGACTGGGTCGTGATGCGCAACCGGGTCTCGATGCTCGATGCACGCAATAAGCGGCGTGTCGGCGAAGGGCTGAAAATGCTGTCGCAACGGATCGGTTTCCGGCTCGCGCCGGGCTTTGCCGAACGCGTGATCTACCGCGAACTTTTTCCGCTCGGCCTGACGCTGCTGGACCTGACCGAAAGCGGCTCGACCCTGCCTTTCACCATGAGTCATGTTGCGGCCCGCCAGGAATTGCGGGACCTCCTCATCGTGCTGAAATTATCCGGGCTTGAGGGACAGGCCATCCCCTTCTGACATGGCGGCACTCTTTCTCGGATTTCTCGCCCTCGCAGGCTTTCTCGGCGCCGCCTGGTGGTTTTCAAGGCAGAAGGCGGCGCAGGCGGCCCGCCTGGTCCGTATGCTGCTCGGCGGAGGTGCGGTACTGGCTGGTGCCTTGTTGACCTTGCGCGGTGCGATGGCGCTGGGGGTGCCGATCGGCCTGTTCGGGCTTGGCATGCTTGGCATCGCCTATAGCGGGCCCGGGCAGAACGGGACGTCCGGCAGCTCGCCGCCGCAATCAGGTGGCAGCATGAGTCTGGACGAAGCGCGTGAAATTCTCTCGGTCGGCCCTGGGGCGACGCGTGAGGAGATCCGCCAGGCCCATCGTAACCTGATGAAGAAGCTGCATCCGGATACCGGTGGCGGTTCGGCGGCGCTGGCCCGCCAGGTCCAGGACGCGCGCGACCTCCTGCTGGCGGCCCTGAACGATCAGGATTGATCTGACCCCGAACGGGTTTATTTGATCTGGACACGAAAAGGTTGTATTGCTGCTGCCCGGGTTGGGAGTGAGGGCCATGAAACCTTCAGGCGGGAACGGCCACAGGCGCAAGGCGAAACAGCGTGACCTGTTCGGACGGAGCCCCCGCGTCGAGGCCGGTAGAGACCCGGCGATGAGCCTGATTGCACTGGATTTGCGAGAAATGAGCGAACGGGCGCTGCGGGCCGGACTGGGCCGTTCCAGCAGTTTGATCGAGGTCGCGGCGCTGATGGTCGAGCTCGAGGGTTCGGTCATGCATCAGGATGACTGATTGGCCTGCAAAAGTCCGCCCGGCAAAATACTGACCTCCCCGGCCATTTCCAGTTCCAGGATTATAGCGCCGATATTCCCGGCGGGGATCGCCGCCTGGCGCGATAATTCATCGGCCGAAATCGGTGTCGGCGACAGCAGGGCGCGGACGCGATCAACCGGCCCGGCGGGCGCGGGGATATCTTCGCCCTGTTCCGGCATCGGCCAGTCGACCAAGTCGAGCGCGTCATCCTCCAGACCGTCGGCCTCATGGCCGGGTCCAAGCCCTTCGCGCTCGATGGCCGGGGTGTTTTCCAGGATGGCCAGGACATCCTCCACGCTTTCAATCAGATGTGCGCCGTCACGCAGTAATTGATTGCCGCCCCTGGCGCGCGGATCGAGCGGCGAGCCGGGAACAGCCATCACTTCGCGGCCCTGTTCAGCGGCGAAGCGGGCGGTGATGAGCGAGCCGGATTTCACTGCCGCTTCAACCACTAACACACCGGTCGACAGGCCGGAGATCAATCGGTTGCGGCGTGGAAAATCGCGCGCGGTCGGCAAGGTGCCCAGGGCGACTTCGGAGACCAGCAGGCCCTGTTCGGCAATCGCGTGGTGCAGCTCGTAATGCTCGGGCGGATATATGTAATCCAGCCCGCCAGCGAGAACGGCGATGCTTCCGGTCTCCAGTGATCCGGCATGGGCGGCGCCATCAATACCGCGGGCCAGGCCGGAGACAATCACAACCCCGGCCGACCCCAGACCATGGGCAAGCTGGCGCGAAAACCGCAGGCCCGCCGCCGAGGCATTGCGCGCGCCGACCATGGCACAACAGGGTTTTGTCGCCAGTTCCAGATGCCCTTTGACGAGGATAAGTGGCGGTGGTGCGGGGATGCAGGCGAGGGCGCGGGGGAAATCCGGTTCGCACTGGGCCAAAAGACGTACGCCGGCGCGATCTATGACGTCGAGTTCGGCTTCTGCTGCGCCGCGCGGCGGGATGGCGGGGCGCGGCGATCCGCTTGTCCTGGCAAGGCCGGGCAGGGCGTCGATGGCGGCTTCAGCGCTGCCGAAACGGGCGAGCAGGCGGGCAAAGCTGACCGGGCCGATGCGCGGTGTCCTTGCCAGGCGCAACCAGTCACAACGCTCGCTATAGCTCAATTCTTGCCGTGTCACCGGCCCTCCCTATCTGCCCTGCTATTGTCTGCCCCCGGCTATGCCGCTGCTCTGTCCCCGGTCTGCCCCTGGTCTGCCTTGGGTTCGCTATTGGTCTGCTATTGTCTCGCTGTCGGCTGGCGCTTTCTTGCCGGTACCGATGCGGGGCTCCTCACCCTTCAGGATGCGCCCGATATTCGCACGGTGCAGCCAGTAGATCATGATCGCCAGAAGCCCGGTCATGATCGCAACATCGAGGCGCCCGAGGACAAGTGCGGCGATCGGCGCCGCCAAGGCGCCGATGAGGGCACCGAGCGAGGACATGCGGAAAATCGCCACGGTGACCAGCCAGCTGGCAATCACCGCCAGCCCGACCGGCCAGGCGACGACCAGCACCGTGCCGACGAAAGTGGCGACACCCTTGCCGCCCTTGAATTTCAGCCAGACCGGGAAGCAATGCCCGGTGAAGGCGGCGGCGCCGGCGATCAGGCCGGCCGTGGTGCCGAGGAAATAACCGAAGATCGCCGCGGCGATCCCCGCCTTGCCGGCATCGAGCAGCAGGGTGGCCAGCGCCAGATCCTTGCGCCCGGTACGCAGCACATTGGTGGCGCCGATATTGCCCGAACCGATGGCGCGGATATCGCCGAGCCCGGCCAGCCTGGTGATCACCAGGCCGAAGGGAATGGAGCCGAGCAGATAGCCGCCCAGCGCCGAGCCGAGATAGATCGTGATCATGGCATAGAGGGTCATGGTGTTTTACCCGTCATGGTTGTGTATCATTGCGCCTGCGACGAAGCTTTGCAAGACCCGTCCCTGGAAACGGCGTCCGGACCAGGCGCAATTGGCGCGCGGCGAGGCCAGCGCGTCGGCATCGACCACCCAGGGAATATCGCCATCGATCAAGATGAGGTCGGCCGGAGCGCCGGCGGAGATGCGCCCCTGAGGCAGGGCGAGCAGGTCGGCGGGGCCGCTGGTCAAAACACGCAGGGCGTCGATCAGCTCCAGCTGGCCATCATGCACCAGGCCGAGCATGGCCCCGAGCATGGTCTCGACACTCAATGTGCCGGCAATCGCCAGCGCGAAGGGCTCGCCCTTGTCGTCAAACGGGGTCGGGCGGTGATCGGAGACCACCGCATTGATCTCGCCATTGATGACGGCCTCGACCAGGGCGCGGCGATCCATTTCCGAGCGCAGCGGCGGATCCATCCGGAAGGCTGAGTCGAGATCGCCGGCGTCGGTCTCATTGAGGGTCAAATGCGCCACGGCCACGGTCGCCGCGATTTCGATATCGCGGGAGCGGACATGGCGTAGCGCATCAAGCCCGGCCTCGGTCGAGAGGCGGTCGATCAGGAGTTTGCCGCCAGACAATTCGGCCAGGCTGGCATCACGCTCGATGGCGATGCGTTCGGAGATGGCGGGTTCCGATGGCAGGCCCATGCGCGCCGACCAGTCGCTCTCCAGCGCAACCGTGCCCGCGGAAAGCTCGGCATCGGCGGGGCGTGAGGCGAGCCAGAAATCAAACTGGCTGGAATAGGCCAGGACGCGCCGCATGACGCGGCTGTCGCGGATCGGCCGGTCGCCATTGCCAACCATCACTGCACCGCAACGCGCCAGCAGCCCGATCTCGGCCATCTGCTCGCCTGCAAGGCCGACTGTGGCACCGCCGGCGGTCATGAATCGCACATCGTGATCGCTGAATGATCGCACCAGCGCAGCCAGGCTGTCAGGGCTGTCCTGCGGGGTGCGCGTATTGGGCGCCAGCATGACCGTGCCGACACCGCCACGCGCGGCGCCCGCCGCCAGAGAGGCCAGGGTCTCGCCATCGGGGGTAAGGCCCGGCTCACGCGCGGCGCGCAGATCGATCAGGGCGGGCGCGAGGATGCGGCCACGCGCATCAATGATCTCGTCGGCCTGGTCGATATCGATATCCGGTCCGGCCTCGAGGATGATCCCGTCTTCAAACACCACGCCGCCGGGACCGTCAAAGTCAGAGGCCGGGTCGACCAGGCGCGCATTGATGATGGCGGTGATCATGAGCCGGCTCCCTTGCGGATATTCGTGCCGATCAGTTCCAGCATCGCCATGCGGACCGCGACACCGCTCTCGACCTGGTCGAGGATCAGGCTGATGTCCGGGTCGTCGGCGAGGCGGGTATGGATCTCGACACCGCGATTCATCGGCCCGGGATGCAGCACCAGCACGTCCGGCGAGGCCGCTTCGAGGCGTTCATGGGTCAGCCCGAACAGATGGAAGAATTCGCGCTCCGAGGGCACGAAACCGCCGGTCATGCGCTCTTTTTGCTGGCGCAGCGCCATCACTGCATCACAGCCGGCCAAAGCCGCGTCGAGATCGTGAAAAACCTCGACACCCCATTGATCGACATCGGTCGGCAGCAGGGTTGGCGGCGCACACAGGCGGATCTCGGCGCCCAATATGTTCAGCAGGCCGATATTGGAGCGCGCGACGCGTGAATGCAGGATATCGCCGACGATCAATATCCGCCGGCCGCCGACCGAGCCCCAGCGCTGGGCCAGGGTGAAACTGTCGAGCAGGGCCTGGGTTGGATGTTCATGCATGCCGTCGCCGGCATTGATCACGGAAAGCCCGGTCGCCTCGGCGAGGAATTTCGGCGCCCCGGTGGCCGGATGGCGGACAACGAGAATGTCCGGCCGCATCGCGGCGAGCGTGCGCGCCGTATCCGACAGGCTTTCGCCCTTGGAGGCCGAGGAGGAGGCCATGGCGAAATTCACCACATCGGCGCCCAGCCGCTTGCCCGCCATCTCGAAACTGCCCTGGGTGCGCGTCGAGGCCTCGAAGAAGAGGTTGAGCACAGTCAGCCCGCGCAGGCCGTCCGAGGCTTTGTCCGGCGTCCGGTTGCGCTTGAGGAAGACCTCGGCGCGCTCAAAAATGATCGCGATATCAACGGGGTTGAGGTCAGCCACCGAAAGCAGGTGACGGTGAGGAAAGTCGTAGGAAAATTCCGCGCGGCTCATCCCGCCTCCCGCTTCAAAGCGACCCGTTGAAGGGGTCGGCGCGGTATAGGCGGCGAGCGGGGGCGTGGCAAGGGGGGCAAGTCCCTCTCCGTGAGGAGAGGGCGCCCGGCAGGGCGGGTGAGGCGGGCGATGTGGACATCTGCGGACTGGCGCCGCTGTTGCCAATCTCCGGGCGTGGAGGTTGTCCGCCTCATCCGGCGCTGCGCGCCACCTTCTCCTCACGGAGAAGGAAGGGTGTTGTGATTTGCCCGCATGAGGTGTATAAAGTCTTCATCTGTCGAATCGCGCGAGTTGTCGACTTCGACCGAGGTGGGAGGCCCAATGATGCCCAGCCAGCGTTATCCCCAAAAGCACCTCCACCTCGCCCGCGCGATGCGCCGGGAGCAGACGCCGGCTGAAGCGCGGCTCTGGTCGCGTTTGCGCAATGGCAATCTGATGGGGATCAAATTCCGTCGCCAGGTGCCGGTCGGCCCCTATATCGCTGACTTCTTGTCCCGGCAGGCACGCCTGGTTGTGGAGGCCGATGGCGGCCAACACGGCGAGCAGGAAGCCTATGACGCGCAGCGAACCCGGTTTCTTGAATTTCGCGGCTACCAGGTCCTGCGGTTCTGGAATCATGACATTCTGACCGATATCGATGCGGTGATGCAGGTCATCGGAGAAGCCGCCCATTGGGCCACGCATCCTGAAAACCCCGATGCCGGTCGCTGTCTTCCCTCTCCGTGAGGAGAGGGTGCCCGGCAGGGCGGGTGAGGCGGGCGATGTGGACATCTGCGGGCTGGGGCCGCTGTCGGTAATCGCCGACGTGGGCGGCGGGCCGCCTCATCCGGCGGTGCGCGCCACCTTCTCCGCACCGAGGAGGGA
>NZ_JBLWTL010000014.1:0-74802 GCF_048270095.1 Maricaulis sp.
GCGCCGGAAGACGAAGCCATCGGCACGCCAGGTCTTTAGCCGACTCCAGAGCCGGACTTCATGCGGCGTCATGCGCTTTCGCAGCGCTCGCGCGTGCTTGACCATGGGACGCGTCATAGGGGAATTTTGACACGGCTGGGCGCGGGGTTCGCGTGACGGGTCTCATGGCGTCGCGCTCTACGATCCTCACCAGCTCCGCCCCGGACTTCGTCCGGCGCACCTCTTCCATCAAGGAAGAGGAGGGGGTTGGGTTGTGCCAACGCCGCGCCGCCCCCGCCAACAAACCACTAGGTCCAACCCCGCAAATCCTGTATGGCCGCGCTGGCGCCTGATAGGGTGCGCCCACGCAACAGGATTCGCTTTCATGGCCAGCCAGAAATCCCGCTCTTCGCTCAATATCCGCAATGCCCGGATCGCCGACATTCCGGCGATCATCGCCCTGGTGGACAAGGTTTATCCGCAACTGGACAGCTATAGCACCGCCATGGTCCAGGGGCAGATTTCCAACTTCCCCGAAGGGCAGGTTGTGGTCGAATATGATGGCGAAGTGGTGGGCTATTGCGCCAGCTTTATTATCGACGAGGCCTCGGCGCTGTCGCCGCACACCTGGAATGGCATTACCGGCTCGGGCTATGCCTCGCGTCATAATCCCAAGGGCGACTGGCTGTATGGCATGGAAGTGTGTGTCGACCAGGACAAGCGTCGGCTGCGCATCGGCCAGCGTCTGTATGATGCGCGCCGCGAATTATGCGAACGCTTCGAGCTGAAGGGGATTGTGTTTGGCGGCCGTATGCCGAGCTGGAAGCGGCGCAAGAAACTCTATCCCAATCCGGCCGATTATCTGGCAGCCGTGGTTGAGCAGAAGATCTCCGATCCGGTGATCCGCTTCCAGATGCGCCTGGGTTTCGAGCCGGTTGGCGTGCTCAGCGATTATCTGCCCTTCGACGACGCATCGGGCGGGTATGCCAGCCATATGGTCTGGCGCAATCCTTACGCGGTGGTCCACACCAAGAGCGCCAGCGCACCTCCGGGCGAGAAGGACAGTGTGCGCGTCGCCTCGGTGCAATTCCAGCAGCGCAAGGTGCACTCTTTCGAGGAGTTCATGAGCAATGTGGAATATTTCGTCGATGTCACGGCGGATTATCGCTGTGATTTCGTCGTCTTCCCCGAACTCTTCACGCTGCAATTGCTGGCCTTTGCGGAAACCCGCCTGACGCCATCGCAATCCATCGAGGCGCTGACCGAATACACGCCGCAATTCGTCGAGGCGATGCGCCAGCTGGCGATCAGCTATAATATCAATATCGTTGGCGGCTCCCACCCGACGCGCACCGAACGCGGCGATATCCAGAATATCGCCTATGTCTTCCTGCGCGATGGCTCGGTGCATCAGCAAGAGAAGATCCACCCGACCCCGTCCGAACAGATGTGGTGGGGCATCAAGGGCGGTAATGAGATCGCCACCATCCAGACCGATTGCGGGCCGATCGGCGTGCTGATCTGCTATGACAGCGAGTTTCCCGAACTGGCGCGCCAGCTGGTCGATGCCGGCGCCAAGCTGCTTTTCGTGCCGTTCTGCACCGATAACCGCCAGGGCTATATGCGGGTGCGCTATTGCAGCCAGGCCCGCGCGATCGAGAACCAGTGCTATGTCGTGATGTCCGGTAATGTCGGAAATCTGCCGGGTGTGGAAAACATGGACATCCAATACGCCCAGTCCTGCATATTGACCCCGTGTGACTTCCGCTTTGCCCGCGATGGTATTGCCGCGGAGTGTACTGAAAATGTGGAAACCGTCGCCATCGCCGATCTCAATCTGGGCGATCTCGACTGGGCGCGTCAGGAGGGCACAGTGCGCAATCTGCGCGACCGGCGCTTTGACCTCTATTCGATCAAATGGACCGCCAGGACCTGAGGCGGGCCGCGATGATGGAGGGGCAATGCCATTGCGGCGCAGTGCGCTGGACGCTCACCATCGAGCCCGACTGGCTGACCCGGTGCAATTGCAGCTATTGCCGCCGCGCGCAGGCGCTTTGGGCCTATGCCGACGCTTCACAGGTGACGCTCGACTACCGGGCTGACGGCGTCGTGCGCTATCTCCAGGGCGACCGGACGCTGGCCTTTATCTCCTGCAAGGCCTGTGGCTGTACCACGCATTGGGAGGGCGCCGATCCGGCCGCCGGCGGGCGCATGGCGGTCAATGCCAACATGGCGGAGCCATCGGCCATTGAAGGCCTGCGCATCCGGCATTTCGACGGCGCGGACAGCTGGGAATATCTCGACCAGGGCTGACAGGCCCGTTCGAGCGCTATGGCGAGTGGCCTCAGAGCGGCTCGACCACATCGGCCCAATCGGGGTTTTTCTGCGCCTGGGAGGCGAGAAAAGGGCATTGCGGATAGATGGTGAAGCCCTTGGCGCGGGCCTCGCTGACAACATGGCGCGCCAGTGCCACACCGACGCCGGTACCGCGCAGGCTTTGCGGCACGCCGACATGGTCGACCAGGATGCGATTCTCGCCGGTGCGCCTGAAGGTCAGCTCGCCCGGATCGGGCTTGCCTTCGACATGCGCCAGATAGCGACCGCGCTCGCCGTCCGCTTCAAGTGTGAAGCTGATGCCGGGGGATTGTGTCATCGTATTATCCTTTCAGGCGGGCGCGTCAATCGGGCGCCCGGGCCAGGCTCACAGGGTAACCGGTCCCCCCATCGCCGCAACAGCCAGCACGAGCTGATCGCCCGACTGATACGGTGCCGCGAAGGCAAACCAGACTGCACTGGCGAGAACCGCCATCGAAACTATCAAACCGACCCACCGCATCGGGCACTCCTTCAAAACCTGACGGGTAGATAGGAAGCATTGGCGTCCGGATTAAGGCCCGAAACGGAAATAGACTTGTGTCGCGCAGTTCACGGACACACCCTGCTGCCGGCGCACGGTCTCATGCCTTGTCACCGGCACGGGCACCCCGCAGACTGCGCTGCGCAAGCAGGTGGAAAGGCCAATCCCGTGCGTCACATCAAATTATGGATTGTCGGCGGGCTGCTCGCCTTGCTGGGCCTGTTCGCCTTCCAGAATATCGCCCAGGTCGAACTGACCGTGTTGTTCTGGAGTTTTCAGACCAGCCGCATCGTCGTCATCGGATCGAGCTTTCTGCTCGGCGGTGTGGTGGGCTGGCTTCTCAAGGCTTTCTGGCATCCCGGCGCGCGCCGCTAGCCAAGGCGCGGATCCGGCTACGCGCGCGCTGTCGCAGCCCTGAAGCCGGGCGGGGCAATTGGTCGCCCCCCGCTTGTACTGCTGCGCCAATGCGTGACAATGGCCCGTCTATCCGTTTCGCCGAGGTCGCCATGTCACGTGATCCCTATGAAGTTCTTGGTCTGCCCAGGAATGCCAGCGCCGAAGAGATCAAGAAGGCTTATCGCAAGATCGTCCGCACCAGCCATCCCGATCTCAATCCGGATGATGCAGGCGCGCAGGAGCGTTTCATCGAGGCGACCGCGGCTCATGACCTGCTCAAGGACCCGGTGCAGCGCGCCCGCTTTGACAAGGGTGAGATCGATGCCAGCGGCGCCGAGCGCCAGCCCGAGCGCCCCTTCTATCGCGAGTATGCGGAGCAGCCGGGCAATCCCTATCAATCCTCGCGCGGGTTTGAGGGCTTCGACAGCTCGGACATATTCGAGGAAATCCTGCGCCAGCGCGGTCAGGGCGGCGCGCGTGGCGGCCATTTCAACGCACCGGGCCCGGACCGCCGTTATCAGCTCGAGCTTGATTTTCTCGAGGCCGCGCTTGGCACGCAAAAACGCATCACCCTGCCGGATGGTCAGAGCCTCGACGTCAAAATCCCCACCGGCACGGCCGATGGCCAGACTATCCGCCTGCGCGGCAAGGGCGGTGAGGGCATGGGCGAGGGCCCCGATGGCGACGCGCTGGTGACACTGTCCGTGCGGCCGCACAAACTGTTCCGCCGTGAGGGCAATGATATCCTGCTCACCCTGCCAATCTCGCTGGATGAAGCCGTGCTCGGCGGCAAGGTCGAAGCCCCGACGATTGACGGCCCGGTCTCGCTGAGCCTTCCCAAGGGCGCCAGCAGTGGCCAGGTCCTGCGCCTGCGTGGCCGCGGTGTGCAGCCGCCGGGCCAGAAACCGCGCGGTGATCAGCGGGTCGAATTGCGCATCATCTCGCCGCCGGAGATCGACGACGCGCTGCGCAGCTTCATGCAGAGCTGGCGCGAAACCCATGCCTATGATCCGCGCAAGGAGATGATGTCATGAGCGAGAATCTGACCGTCAATGAGATCATCGAAACGGTTGCGGCGCTGACGGCGGAGCGGCTGACGGCCTATATCGAGATCGGCATCATCATCCCGATCCAGGACGAGGCGGGCCCGCTTTTCGCTCCGGTCGATTGCGCCCGGCTGCAATTGATCTGCGAGCTGGAACAGAGCCATGAACTCGCCGATGAAGCTCTGGAACTGGTGATGTCACTGGTCGATCAACTCCATGGCGCCCGCGCCGACCTGGAGGCGCTCGGCGCCGCGGTGGATGCCCAGCCGGTCGACGTGCGTGAACGGATACTGACGGCCTGGAGAGCGCGCCGGGGCGGGCCGGGCTGATAGTCGTTTGGGCTGGTGCGGCATGCGGGCCGGATCGCCGCGGGCGCGCGTTACCCGCTTGGCGGCGGAGACGGGGTGGCGGAAGCCACTGTCTTCGCCTCACATTCCCGTTTCGCCCGTCAGCCCGGGCCGGATGCGGTGCGGTTCAGCCCGAGATTGTAGCAGGGCGGGAAGCTACCGGATTTCTAGAACAACCAAGTAAATCGGTAGGTTATAGGAATTTCTTTATTCCCGTTTTCTGCATAAAACCATAGAGGCAGTGAGGTCTTCGACCTAGGTTGCAACATAATTGGACTCGATCGGCGTCAAGGTATGAAACATGAGGCAAACTTGGGGGGAGAGGCTTAGGCGGTTACGCAACCAGGCTGGCATGAAGCAACAAACCCTGGCATCCCTGCTCAAGATCAGTCAGGGATATTTGTCGCGGCTTGAGGCCGGGCAGGTCCGGCCGCGCGGCGATGTCCTGTCGCGAATCGAGGATCTGCTCGGCGCGCCAGAACAGATTTCACTGCTTGACCAGATCGTGCTGACCATCCGGCTCTGTCCCCACATGGCCTGTCTGATTGAAGGCGCGCGGCCGTTCAACCTGCTCGCGTCAAGCCAGGGCAATGCCTCACCGCTCTCGCCCTTCCATGAATGCCGGGAGAGCGAGCCCCTGTCATGCCCTGACCTGACTTCATTCATCGAGGGCGTCCAGACGCTGACCGCGCTCAAGCTTGAGGGCGCCCTGCAGGGCGCTGCCGGGCATATCTGGCACCGCCAGGCGAGCGAGCCCCCCACTGCGATGAAGTCCATCCATATTCCGATCGGCACCGGCCCCAACCGATGGATGTGGCACACAATCACGATCCCGATCGCCCAATCGGAATTCGCCAAAACCGAGCTTGAATGGGGCGGGCGCCTCGCGCTGGAGGAGCAGGCGAGCCTGAGAATGCAGCCGGCCGAGCTCTACGGACATACACGCTAGATGTCTGAAACTACAGCCGAAATTTCTTTATTCCGGCAAAGCTTGCCGCGTTAACCCTTATTAACCTTCGCACCCTCCACGCTGTAAGCCATAACCAGACCTGCCGGATCTTGCCGCGCAGGTTCAGCTCATTCCCGGGGGGAAATATGGCAGACCATAGCGGACAGGACAGACTCGATTTTATCGGTATCGACGACGGCGTGCGCGCAGCCCTGCGTGAGATCAAGGCACCGCTCGCCCCAAGCGTGGAAAGGGGTTTGAGCCTGTTCTACGCGACCATCTCCCGCGCCCCGGAAGTCGCCCACTTGTTCCGCGATGATCGTCACCGCGATCACGCCATGACGAAACAGGTCGACCACTGGAATAATATCCTGAGCGGTCAGTATAACGACGCCTATTTCGACACTATCCGCCGTGTCGGCCGTGTGCATAGCGATATCGGTCTGGCGCCGCGCTACTATATTGCCGGCTACGCGACGGTGGCGTCCGAACTCTTGAGGAGCGCTGTGCGCGAAGGCTGCAAGGGCGCGCCAATCGGGTTCGGCAAGCCGGATACCGGCAAGGCCGAGATCTATATCGACGCCCTGGTACGCGCCATCTTTCTGGATATCGAGATGGGCGTGTCGGTCTATCTCGAAGAAGCCGAGGCGAAGGCGCGATTGAGCCGGCTGGAAGTCGCTGATGCGTTTGAACAGGGTGTGTCCGGCGTCATCGGTCGCCTGACCGAGACCTCCCGCGCGCTGGATGAGGCGGCTGATCTGGTCTCGCGGGTCGTCGAGAGCACACTGGGTGAGGCCTCGACGGCGGCGGCTGGCGCCGAGGAAGCGGCCACAAACGTCAAGTCGGTTTCCGTCGCCGCCGGCGAGATGGAAACCGCGTCGCGCGAGATTGCCGATCAGGTTGCGCGCACCTCCGCAATCACGATCGAGGCCGTCGAGCAGGTCACGGCCGCCAGTGACACGATGCAGGAACTCAATACCGCAGCCGCAGAAATCGGCAGTGCTGTGAGTCTGATCCAGGAGATCGCCGAACAGACCAATCTTCTGGCGCTGAATGCGACGATCGAATCGGCGCGTGCGGGCGAATCCGGAAAAGGGTTTGCGGTGGTCGCCAGTGAAGTGAAAGCCCTGGCGGGGCAAACCGCAAAAGCAACCGACCAGATCGCGCGCCAGATCGCCGATGTCCAGGCCGCGACGACACGCGCCAATTCGGTGATTGACGCCATCCGGGAGACGATAAATTCGGTCAATTCCGCGGCTGTGACCATCACGGCGGCCGTCGAGGAACAATCGGTGGTGACGCGTGAAATCGTCCGGAACACCACTGAGGCTGCGGCCGGCAACCAGAACAGCTCCCGGGCGACCAATGCGCTTGAGGCGAGCGTGCGCGAGGCGGGCGAGGCCGCCCGGCAGGTGACCCATTCCTCCGCATCAGTCCGTGATGAAATGGGCCAGCTCAACGAGCGCGTTGCCCAATTCATGACTGAGGCCCGGGCAGGATAGGGCGCGCCGATGTTATTGTGCCAGTTTGCCTTCTATAGCCGCCGCACCTGGACAGCCGCGAACAAGGCTGAGGATGAGGTCTATCTGCGCGACATCCTGGATGCCGGATTGCGCAATAATCCGGCGCACGGACTGACCGGCGTGCTGCTGGTGGACGGGCCACATTTCGTGCAGGTGCTGGAAGGGCGACGCAGCCCGCTCTATCGCACCTTGAAGCGGATCGAGAATAATCCGCATCATGGCGATCTTGTCCTGACGGGTTATTCCGAGGTGAGTGAGCGCATGTTCGGCGACTGGTCCGTCTTCGTGCGCACGCCGCCCGATGGTCTGGCCGGAACGCCCTGGATCCCCAATCCCCAGCTGGCTACACACGGGCAGCTGGTCGACATCGCCCGGCGCGTCAGCTCGCTGACCACTGGCGTCACCCGGATCCTGTCGCCCGGACCCGTCCGCAGGGAAGGCTAGCCCAGCCGGGCCTCGATTTGCTGCAGGAAGGGCCGGACGCCGCGCTCATAATCCATCCGGGCCGTCCAGGCCGGGCAATCAAGCCGGCCGCCCATGCGGTAATCATCCGTGCTGGTGCTGCGGATCAGGGCCGTGGTCACCCCGTCAGCGCCGCCCGCTTCACGGGCTACCGCCTGCTCGACATCGGCGAGATAGGCTTCGAGCGCTTGTCCATCGCCGTCGCCGCGATCAAGGGCCGCGAACAGGGCCCGGACATAGCGGGCATAATTGGGAAAATTGGCGTCAATATTGTCAGGGTCCCCGCGCACCAGCCCGTCGGGAATATGGCCAGCGATTGGATTATAGGCCACCGAGCCAGCCTGGTTTTGATTGATGCCCCAGACATGGGCGTAGCTGTCGCCGAGGGCATGCACCAGAAACCCGGCTTTCCAGCGCTCGCCCTGCCGGGCCGGGTCATCCCAGATGCTCGTTTGCTCGCCGATCATTTGCGCCAGGACGCGCTGGCGATGCGCGACATCGTCCGCGCCGCCGCCATGCAGGGAGTGCAGGACGGATGAGAGCAAATGAGCGCGCTCGAACTGCAGGGCCAGCAGTCGCGCCGTCCCGCTCGGCGCCGAGTAGGCGGCGGCGAAATCATCCGGTGCCTGGGTAAAGAATGCCAGCTCCGCCGCGTCCGCTGCATCCCAGCCGGCATGGCGCGCGACGATATAGGCGGTGTCCAGATGGCCGTCGCTCTTGTATTTGAGCGCAAGCTTGACCGGACCACACACCGCCAGGGCCAAGGGTTGATCCCAGCTTGCACAAGCTGTGGCAAACAGGGCCGCCACAAGACAGAGGCCGGTTTTCATCCTTGATAAGCGCATACCCGCATCTCCCCTGCCGACTGGGAGTATAGCAGGTTTCGAGCTGATGGTCGCGGTGCCGCTAGAGCATTTTCAGCAAGAGTGGGAACTGGTTTTGCGATTCGAAAATGCGGAAATACAAGGAATTAGAGCATTCTCATTGACCTCGAATTCAATGAAAATGCTCTAGCCCTCAATCCCCGGAGCGCTCGGCCGGGACCAGGTGCTCATCACTGAAACGATAGGCGGTGCGGGCCGGCCGGCGGGTCGAGGGTGAGACCTCGATCGAATAGCCGGTTCCGCTGCACATGCCGGGCGCTTCCGGCATCGCCCGGTTGAACACCATCAGCGCGGTCGATTCAAAACCTGTTGTATCGACGATCCCGCTGCGGCCGAGCGGAATGATCTCGATCTCGCCATTGCGCTGACCCAGGGCGAGCACTTCCAGATCCTCATCGCCACTCAGCGCGATCTGGTAGCGGCCATCGAGTTCGAAGCCGAGATAGTTGGCACCGAGCTGTTCCAGCCCGCCCTTCAGCGTCCAGCGGCCTTCGCGGCTCAGCGTGTGCTGGCGGTGCACGGCGATCGGGAAGAGCGGGGCCAGATCATAGGCGCGGGCATAATTCTGCGCCCGCCAGCGCTGGATAACATCGGGAATCGTGGTGCGATGATCATCGAGCGCTGCCTGCAGAGTCTCGAAACCGTCGAGCTCGACGCTGTTTTCCCAGATCTGGACCATGAAGCGATCGCCATAACGATCGGCGAGCGATTGCAGCAAGGTCCACTGACCGTAATCATGCCCGTCCACCGTGGTGGTCCAGCATAATTGCGGCGTTTCAAAATCGGCTTCGGTGTAATCCGTCGCATCCTGGTCGGCGCCCACCGTGGTGGTTTCGATCCAGGAGGCGGTCGCTTCATACAGCCAGTCCAGTCCTTCTTCGCCGTCATAGCCATATTGTACGACGTGATTGAATTCATGGGTCACGGTGGCGCGCATCAAGGCATGAACCGGCGCGGTCTTGCCCATGCCGAGGAAATCATTGTCGATCAGGAATAGCGTCCGGGCCGCCGCGCTTTCGCGGACATCAGGCGTGTTGGGATTGTCGAACACGACCTGGACCGGCCGGGTCACCCCCATCGAGCCTTCGGCATCAGCGACATAGGCGCGATAGCGGCCATTATCGTCACGCACCGGTTCGGCCCAGCCGCCCTGTGTCACCTGGGCGACCAGCATTTCCTGCAGGGCCACACCGACCGAGTGCACATAGGCCTCGCTCGAGGCATCAGCGCCTTCGAGCGTGTAGTAAATGCTGAAATCCTCGGTTTCGTGGAGCAATTCGGGACCACTCAACGTGACCGAATTTTCCAGCAAATCCTGGATCAGTTCGACCACAGAACCGTCAACCGAGGACAGGGCGAGTTCAAACATGCCGCTGCTGGCGCCGCCGCGATAGCGAGAGAGTTCAAGCTGATAGGTGGCGCGCTGCGGGGCCGTGAAGGCAATCGCCGAGTTGAGCGAGCCATCGCCGCGATCATCATTCATCGCGACCGGATAGCCATCGGGGCCGGTCAGGCGCAGCACAGGGTCGAGATCACCGGTCACGGCATCGGCGAGGGCGAGCAGGGTCTGTCCGGCCTCGAGCGTCACGGCAAATTCAAACGAAACCTGGTCATCACTGATCTCGCCGCTATGGCTGGCGATGGGCGTGCCGTCGATGGCCGTGAAATCAAACGGAAGCTCGGCCTCCGGATCGATCGCCATCGAGACGGCCAGATCGCCTTCGCCAACGCCGCCATAGGTGCTGACCAGCAGCTGGTAGGGGCCGGGCTGTTCAATCAGATAGATGATTTGCGAATTGAGCGTGCCATCGCCGCGATCATCATTCTGGGCGAGAATACTGCCATCAGGGCCGAGCAGGGCCAGGGTGGAGTCGAGATCCTCGTGGAGCGCGAAGGTCGAGGCGACGAGGATATCGCCGGCGGCCAGATCGGCATCAAAACGGGCCTCGGTCCGGGCGGCATCAAAGCTGATCGTGTCCTCGCGCAGGATTTGCGCCGCATCGGACAGCCCGACATCAAGACCGTGAGACAAGGTCAGGGAGAAGCCGCCCAGCGCGCCGCCATAGCCCGTGACTTCCGCCGTATAGCGACCGCTCACAGCCGGCAGATACACCAGCTGGGAGGACAGATCGCCCATCTGATAGTCATCATTTTCGCCGAGCAGCTGTCCGTCGGGCCCGCTCAGGGTCAGGATGGTGTCGAGCCGGTCGCCCGAGGTCGTTGTCAGCGTGACCAGCTGGCCCGCCTCGAGCTGGAGGCTGAACCCGGCGCGCGCCATGTCGCCGGTGAGTTCACCGGTGAAGACCTGGTCAGCGGGCGTTTGCGCGCCGGCGCCTCCGGCAGCCAATCCACACAAAACCAGTCCGATAAAAGAAGCGCGCATAAATCCCCCCGATGTCCCGGCCGGCGGAATCGTCCGCGGCTGACTATCGGCCCTGCTATAGCCGCCCGCCTGGCCGCTCACAAGGCACGCGGTGCCGTCGAGAGGGCAGGGCGGTGTTGCCAGCGCTGGCGATCCTTTTATGGTGGCAACCAGCCAAACGCGGTCGGAGGCCCACCATGATCTGCAGATATATTGTCACAGCCGCGATGCTGACCGGCGGTCTTCTCACCCTGTCAGAACCAGCCGCGGCGCAGCGCCAACAGGCGCAGCCGGCCCCGGAGCAATCCCTGCCGCTTTGCCGTCAAGCCGAGCCCGGCGAACGCTGCCGTACCCGTAATGGCACCGTGCTGATACGGCGCGAGGCGCGTCCCGGTACCGGCCGGGATACCGGACAGACCCAAAATCTGGGCGGCGGCGACCCCGGCTGGGAGGTTGGCGATCCGCGTCCCGGTACCGGACGCGAGGACGGCCAGACCCAGAATTTGGGCGGTGGCGACCCCGGCTGGGAGATCGATAACCCGCGTCCGGGCGCCGGGCGCGATGACGGACAGACCAATAATCTGGGCGGCGGCGATCCGGGCTGGGAAGTGCGCGATGAAACCGGGATCAAGTCTCCCGGCGATGGACCGGAAAGCGATCACGAACTGTAAGGGCAGGGCGAACGCGCCGGGAACAAACCGGAATAAACCGGGGCAGACACGATTATATCGCCTGAGGATAACTGCGGAAACCATGCCCGGCCCAGATTGCTCGGTTTGCCCAGCTAGTCCCGCGGCTGGAGCCTGTTCCGCAGGGCTTGTCCGCCCCCATCACCGTCCAGGCTATACTGGCGCAATATGTTCTTTGACATCGTCGGACCCACGCAAGCCCCGCTCCGGGGCGCGAACCCCGGTGACCGGCGCAATCGGGCCATGTGCGTGACAGTGGTGACAGGCCGTGCCACCCCCGCATCATCGCCTCGACGCCTGACCTGCAAGGGCTCGAGCCAACATTGGCAGACTGACAGACTGGCAGACAAAAAAGATGGAGCTCAGGGAAAATGGCGGAGAGGGAGGGATTCGAACCCCCGGAACCTTTCGGTTCAACGGTTTTCAAGACCGCCGCAATCGACCACTCTGCCACCTCTCCGTTCGTCTCCAATAGCGGTCAACGGGCCCCGAGCGCAATATCTGCATTGCAGCGGCTTACCCTCCTTTCACTATTGCGCGATAATATGATTGTGATTTTGGGTTGGCCGAGCTTGGTGGGTCCCGTTTTGCGTCATTCTTTCCTCGCCAGCGCGCTGGCATTGCTGTTTCTGGCGGGCTGCGCCTCAAGCCCTGCGCCCACACGCACATTCTCCAGCACGGTGCCGCCCCTGCCGGCGGCGACGCCGGTTTCTCCGGCGCTGCTGGCGAGCCGGGTCGATACGGCTTCACTGATTGCCGGTGACAGCGATCACCAGAAAGTCGGCCGTCCCTATATGGTGGGCGGTCAGCGCTTCGTGCCGCAGCGCGATGATGCCTATGATGTGGTCGGTATTGCCTCCTGGTATGGCCCGACCTTCCATGGCCGCCCGACCGCCAATGGCGAAGTGTTTGACCAGAACACCATGACAGCGGCGCATACGACCTTGCCGATTCCTTCGATCGCCGAAGTGACCAATCTGGAAAATGGCCGCCAGGTCGTGGTGCGGATCAATGATCGCGGCCCCTTTGTCGATGACCGGTTGATTGATCTGAGCCGTGCCGCCGCCGACCAGCTGGGCTATCGCGCCAATGGTCTGGCGCGGGTGAGGGTGCGTTATCTCGGCCCGGCCTTCCCGGCGGCACAGGCCCCGGATCCCGGCTATCAGCTCGCCGATATCGGCAGCCCGGCGACAGTCCCGGCACTGGAAGACGTCGCCCGCGATGCGCCGTTTTCACCGGCCTGGGTGCCGGCCTCGAATGAGGGATTGACCGTACAGGCCGGCGCTTTCGCCGATCTGGGCAATGCCAACCGCCTCGCCAGCCGGATATCCGACGCGGGTGATGTCTGGGTGCAGGCGGTCGAAACCGGGGGGCAGACGCTGTATCGCGTCTTTGTCGGACGGTGGAATGATCGGTCCAGTGCCGATGCGGCGCGCACCCGGCTGGCCAGCTTTGGCGTGCGGGATGCCCGGATTGTGTCGCTGAACTGAGTTTGCTGCCGGTCGCGGCGCGTCTGGGCGCTGGACGTCACACTCTTGCCGCGCTTGTATGGCGTCTTCGTCACGATAACTTCCCGATTCCCGACAGGAGCGTTCAGACGTGCGCGCAATCACTTCGACTTTCGCCTTCATTGCCGCCCTCGTGCTGGCACCGGTTCTGGCCCATGCCCAGGATCATTACGAAACCGAGGCCACCCATGCGGTGATCATGGATTTCGAAACCGGGCAGGTCCTGTTCGCCAAGGATGCCGAGACGCCGATGGCGCCATCCTCGATGAGCAAGATGATGACCGTGCTGATGGTGCTCGAAGCCATCGATGCCGGAACCCTGTCGATGGATGATGAATTGCCGGTCTCCGAATATGCCTGGCGCACCGGCGGCGCGGCCTCCGGCTCCTCGACCATGTTCCTGGAATTGCACAGCCGGGCGCGCGTCGATGATTTGCTGCGCGGTGTCATCATCCAGTCCGGCGGCGATGCCTGTATCGTACTGGCCGAAGCCCTGTCGGGCAGCGAGGCGGCCTTTGCCGACGCGATGACGGCGCGGGCGCATGAGCTCGGCCTGATGAGTGCGAATTTCACCAATTCAACCGGCTGGCCCGATCCGGACCATAATATCAGCGCCCTCGACCTGGCGCGTCTGGCGCGGATCCTGATCGCCGATCACCCGGAATATTACGGGATCTGGGCCGAACGCGAATTCACCTATAACGGCATCCGCCAATATAACCGCAATCCTCTGCTGGGTAATTTTGCCGGCGCTGACGGGCTGAAAACCGGTCATACCGAAGCCGCAGGTTACGGGCTGGCCGCGACCGCCGAACGCGATGGCCAGCGCCGCATCATCGTCTTCAACGGCATGGACTCCAATCGCGCCCGTACCAGTGAAGCGGAACGCATGATGCGCGCCGCGATGTCGGATTTTGCCGTGTACGACCTGTTTGACGCCGGCGCTGCCGTCGACGAACGCGCGACGGTCTTCATGGGTGAAGCCGATACGGTTGGCCTGCAGGTCGGCGATGCCGTCCAGGTGGCGCTGCAACGCCGGGCGCGCCGCAATATGACGGTCAGTGTCGTCTATGATGGTCCGTTGATGGCCCCCATCGCCGCCGGTCAGGAAATCGGCCATCTCGTGGTTGAAGCGCCGGGCTATGAGCCGCAGAACTTCCCGCTTTTCGCGGCCGAAGATGTCGAACGCAAAGGCATGTTCGGCCGGATCGGCGCGGCACTGGCGCACATGATCCGTGGCGGCAATTGATATGCGCGGACGTTTCATCACGCTGGAAGGCGGCGAGGGCGCCGGCAAGACAACGCTGATCCAGGCGCTCGCAGAGAAACTGCGTGGACGCGGGCTTGATGTTGTGGTGACGCGTGAACCGGGCGGCACGCCCGGTGCTGAAGCCTTGCGGGAGATCCTGCTCACCGGCGCCACGGACCGCTGGTCGCCCATGACCGAGGCCCTGCTGATGTATGCCGCGCGCGTCGATCATGTCGAACGCCTGATCGCGCCGGCCCTGCAACGCGGCGCCTGGGTCTTGTCGGACCGTTTTGCCGATTCCACCACCGCCTATCAGGGCGCCGCCGGCGGCGTGCCGATCGAGCGTATCAAGGCCTTGCACCAGGCTGCCCTGGGTAATTTCAAGCCCGACCTGACCTTGATCCTCGACGTCAATCCGACAACCGGGATTGAGCGCACGATCGCGCGCGGCGAGGATGCCACGCGTTTCGAGCGTTTCGATCCAGGATTTCACGGACGTTTGCGCCGGGCCTTTCTTGATATCGCCGATGACGAACCGGACCGCTGCATCGTGGTCGACGGCAATGAGGCGGCCGATATCGTCTTCAGCCATGCGCTCAGCGCGATTGATGAACATCTCGGAGCGCGCCTGTTGTGAGCACCGATCCCGAACTTGGGTCCGATGTTCAACCCGGCTGTCTGGCGCCGCGGCAACGCTATGACCTGTTCGGCCATGAAGCCGCAGAGACCGACCTCGCCACCGCACTGACCAGCGGTCGCATGCATCATGCCTGGCTGATCACGGGGCCGCGCGGCGTCGGCAAGGCCAGTTTTGCCTGGCGAGCGGCGCGCCGCATTCTCGGTGCTGCGGCCAACCCGCAATATGGCCCGCTTGGCGCCAGCCCCGCCGACCCGGTCTGCCAATTGCTCGAGGCGAGCGCCTGTCCCGACCTCTTGCTGCTGCGCCGTCCCTGGGATGACAAACGCAAGCGCTGGCGCGGTGAGATCACTGTCGATGAAGCGCGCAAGGCCCCGCATTTTTTCGAGAAGAGTGCCAGCGCCAATGGGGGCTGGCGTGTCTGCCTCGTCGATAGCGTCGATGAAATGAATAATAATGGCGCCAATGCGCTGCTCAAAACCCTCGAAGAACCGCCACAGCGCGGCGTCATGCTGCTTGTGGCGCATTCGCCCGGACGCCTGCCGGCGACGATCCGTTCGCGTTGCCGCACCCTGGTCCTGCGTCCGCCGGAGATTGAGGCGACAGCAAGCTGGCTGATCGAGCAGGGGGCTGCCAATGATATGCCGACCGCGATGGCCGCATCCCGTCTGGCCGGCGGCGCTCCCGGCCGGGCCCTGGCCTTGTGCGCCTCGGGCGGGGTCGAGCTGGCCAGCCAGGTCCGCGCCGTGGTCGCGCGCGGCGCATCGGCCAGCGACAGCGAAGTGCGCGCCCTGGCCGAACGCGTCGCCCGCAAGGGCAGCGAGGGCTTGCGCTCTGTCTTCTACACAGCCCTGTCCAATGCCATCCATGACACAGCGCGCAGCCAGGCGGAAAATCAGCAGGACCCGACGCCATGGCTGAACGCCTGGCGTGAGGTCAGCACGCTGGCCGGCGAGGCCGATGGTCTCTATCTCGACCCGAAACAAACCGCACTGGCGGCGCTGGGCTATGTCCGCGACGCCGCGCGCCAGCCCGTTATTTGAGTCTGCCCATGCTTGTCGACAGCCACGTCAATCTGCACGGCGAACAATTCGCTGAAGACCTTGATGCCGTCATCGAGCGCGCTCGCGCGGCCGGGGTGGTGCGCATGATCACGATTTGCTGCCAATTGACTGATTTTCCTGCCGTTTCGGCCATCGCAGAGCGTTATGACGACATCTGGTGCTCGATCGGCGCCCATCCGCACCATGCCAAGGACCGGCCCGACATCACAGCCGGCGAATTACTCGAAATGGCGCGCCATCCCAAAGTCGTCGGAATTGGCGAAACCGGGCTGGATTTTCATTATAATTACAGCCCGCGCGAGGATCAGTTTGCCAGTCTGAAGGCCCATATCGAGGCGGCGCGCCAGTCGGGCCTGCCACTCATCCTGCATTGCCGCGACGCCGATGAAGCGATGGCCGATCTGCTCGAGGATGAAATGGGGAAGGGGGCCTTCAAGGCCCTGCTGCATTGCTATACCGGCGGCGCCATGCTCGCTGGCCGGGCGGCAAAACTGGGCAGCTGGTTTGCCGCCTCCGGCATTATCACCTTCAGGAAGGCCGATGATGTCCGCGCCGTATTCCGGGATCACGTGCCCGATGACAAGGTGATCATCGAAACCGATTGCCCGTATCTGGCGCCAATGCCCCATCGCGGCCAGCGTTGCGAGCCAAGCTTCCTGCCCGATGTTGCGGTGGGCCTGGCCCAGGTGAAGGGTTGGAGCGCGGCAGAGTGTGCGACGCGGACGACGGATAATTTCTTCGACCTGTTTGACCGCGTGACGCGGCCATGAGCGGCGTCACCCGGCTCACCATACTCGGGAGCGGGTCCTCAGGCGGCGTGCCGCGGGCCAATGGCGATTGGGGCCTGTGCGACCCGTGCAATCCGAAAAACCGCCGCCGCCGCTGTTCGGCGTTGGTCGAGCAAGCAGCCGATCTTGCGGCGCTGGGCGCCGGCCAGGCCGTGACGCGCGTCGTGATCGACACCTCACCGGATTTCCGCGAGCAAATGCTCGGCGCATCCGTACCGCGTCTCGATGCCGTGCTCATTACCCATGATCATGCCGACCAGACGCACGGGATTGATGACCTGCGCGCCTTTGCCTTGCTGCAGCGCCAGCGCATGCCCGTCTGGATGGATGCCGCAACAGCGAAAACCCTGACGACGCGTTTTGGCTATGCGTTCAAGGCACCGCCGGGATCGCCATATCCAGCGATTCTCGACCAGTGTGACATGCCGGCCTTCGGCACAGAGCTGGTGATTGACGGCGCAGGCGGACCCATTGGCGTCATTCCATTTGATCAGGAACACGGATCAATCCGGTCTGTCGGCTTCCGGATCGGGGCGCTGGCTTATTCGGCCGATATCAATGGGCTGCCGGACGACAGCGCCGCCGTGCTGACCGGTGTCGGATGCTGGGTGGTTGATGCCTTGCGCCATGAACCGCATCCGACACATTTCGAAGTCGGGGGCGCGCTGCGCGAGATTGAGCGCGTCGGAGCCCGAAGCGCTGTCCTGACCAATTTGCACATCACGCTCGACTACGACGCCCTGGGCGCGCAATTGCCGCCAGGCGTGAGTTGTGGCCATGACGGATTGCAGATTCTGGCCGTAGAGGACGAGATCCGGCTCTCGAGTGTTTGAGCCTGGATTGGCCTGAGGTCGCCCGATTGCCCACCCATTCTTTCTCATAATATTTATTATGCGCCAACTTGAGATGGAAACCCCCGTCGAGCTGGCGCGCGCCTATGCCGCTTTCAAACTTGAAAACATACGCTTGCGATCAAGTCCTAAGATCAGACCGGCGGCCAGCATCATCGATATCCCCTGCGTCAATTGATGACCGGATGTCAGCGCCTCTGTGATCGGAACGCGCCCCGTCAGGCCAAAGGCATCATTCGCCAGGCCATGCGCCAGGATGGCTGGCCACAGGCTGCCCCCGCTTCGCATCATGCCCCAGCTCGCAATGACCGAGACGGCGATCGTCCCCATCAGAAAGCTTGGCAGATAGGCAAACACGTATTCCAGCGCCCCGAGACGTTCGATGACACCCGTCGTGAGGTCGCGCGGCAGGTGCCAAAAACCCCAAGCCAAACCGACGATCAAGGCTGCCAGGACGGGCGAATAGCGTAGTTCCAGCTCTGGCGCCGCAAAGCCGCGCCAGCCGCCCTCCTCCAGCAAGGCTCCCTGGTCGAGCAAGGCGGACATCAGCAAGGCCGGAATGATGGCCTAAAGCCCGAGAGTCGCAGGCGTTTCCAGCACTGGTGTGAGTGTGCGCTGGCCGATCATCCCCGTCACCACGAGCCCCAGAAGGCACAGGCCGATAACGCCCGCATAGGCCAGAACCGAGCCCCGCAAGGATCCGGCAGCTCCAACCGGCCACAGGCGCCGACCCCATTGGCGCAGTGCAGCCAACCGGTCCGGCCAGACCAATAGGGTGATCAGCGCGGCCAGAGGCGGTGCGGCGGAGCCGAGCAGCAATAACCACAGGCCCGGCTCCGCCACGGCAAGCCTGAGCATGTCGATCAGGCTGGATGTCCAGGGGATTCCGGTTTGCGCCGACGCTGAAACGCCCAGGCGATCAAAGTCCATCAACCCGCCACCCGCGAGCCAATCGATCACAGGAATCAGTCCAAGGCAGGCAAAACACAAAAAGTAAAATGTGTATAATCTCCGCACTTTAAACAACCTTTTGCATTCAGAAACTTCGGTATGGGCGGGATTAATTTTTTTGGAGCTTGAAGTATCCTCGACCAGTTTTCCAGTTAATCCCCGGCCCGATACCGCATCCCCCATCGAATCTTGCCCCCGATCCAGGCTAGGTTGCCGGACCGCCAACCAAATCGAGTCGCCATCACCATGCCACACGCGCCAGACGCCACCCTCGCCCCGATCGACCGCCTGATAGAGATCATGGCACGCCTGCGCGAGCCGGAGACGGGGTGCCCCTGGGATCTCGAGCAGGACTTCAAATCCATCGCGGCCTATACGGTAGAAGAAGCCTATGAAGTCGCTGACGCGATTGAACGTGAGCAGTATGACGAGCTCAAGGATGAGTTGGGCGACCTTCTTTTGCAGGTGGTGTTTCACGCGCAAATGGCCCGGGAGCGCGGCCTGTTTGGCTTCGAAGCCGTTGCCACAGCGATCAATGACAAGATGATCCGGCGCCACCCGCATGTGTTTGGCGACGCGGTTCAGCGCGATAGCGCGGCCCAGACCGTTGAATGGGAGGCACAGAAGGCGCGCGAACGCGCCGCCAGCCGCAAGGGTGACGGCGTTCTGGCTGACATCCCCCTCGCCTTGCCGGCCGTAAAGCGCGCCCAGAAATTACAGGCCCGCGCCGCCCGGGTCGGATTTGACTGGCCCGACGCCGAGCAGGTGTTCGACAAGATCACCGAGGAAGTCGCCGAGGTGAAACAGGCGATTCGGTTAAATGATCCGGAAGAAATTGCAGAAGAAATTGGAGATTTGATGTTTGTTTGCACAAACTTGGGGCGCAAACTCAATGTAAACGTCGAAGCCGCGACGCGCAGCGCCAATGCCAAGTTCGAACGCCGGTTTGGCTATATCGAACGCACGCTCGCGGCCAAGGGCCGGCGGCCCGAGGAAGCGTCATTGGAAGAAATGGAAGCGCTGTGGAGCGAGGCCAAACAGATCGACAAGGCCGCGAAGCGGCAACCCGGTCAGTAGTCCTCGATCTCCAGCGGCGGCAGGAAGCCGGCCAGATCGGGAAACAACGACCGGAAACGGCCCGCATCGGATGGCGACAGGCGTACACGCATGGTCGTTTCCCCCGTCGCGCCGTCCATGGAATCGCTGACGACTTCCCCATGCTGGTGCAGCCAGGCCAGAGCCTTCGCCTGCTGGGGCGCCAGCAGCAATTGCAAAATCTCGGAATCCGCCGCCAGCGCCGTTTCGATGGCGACAAGCAGTTCGTCCAGGCCGGTGCCCTCGACGGCGGAGATCGCCAGCTTTACCGGTTTCCCGGCCTTGGTATTGGCGATATCCAGCTTCAGGCTGACATCATCGCCGGTCTCGTCATCGAGCCGGTCAATCTTGTTCCAGGTCTCGATCATGCGTTGATCATGATCCGGCCCGGCCTCGATTTCATCCAGCACGCTCTCGACATCGCCAATCCGGCCATCGCGATCGGGATCGGAGGCATCGATCACATGGATCAGCAGATCGGCCTCACGCACCTCTTCCAGCGTCGCGCGGAAGGCCGCGATCAGCTCGGTCGGCAAATCCGTGATGAAACCCACGGTATCGGACAGCAGGACCTTGGTCCCGCGCGGCAATTCCAGCGCCCTCACCGTCGGGTCGAGGGTGGCAAACGGCATATCGCGGGCCAGAACATCGGCGCCGGTCAGGCGATTGAACAGGGTTGATTTGCCGGTATTGGTATACCCCACCAGCGCGACGACCGGGATCGGAACTTCCTGGCGCTTGGAGCGATGCAGATTGCGCGTGCGGCGCACTTCATCGAGGGCCCGGCGCAGCTTGACCATCTTGTCGTCGATGATGCGCCGGTCGGTCTCGATCTGGGTTTCACCCGGCCCCGACATCACACCGCCGCCGCCGCGCTGACGCTCCAGGTGGGTCCAGGTGCGCACCAGACGGGAGCGCTCATAAGAAAGGCGCGCCAGTTCGACCTGCAGCCCGCCCTCTTTGGTGCGTGCGCGCTGGCCGAAAATCTCCAGGATCAGGCCGGTGCGGTCGATGACCTTCACATTCCAGGACTTTTCCAGATTGCGCTGTTGTACCGGCGAGAGGCTGGCATCGACGACGGCTACGGTCGCGTCGCCGGCGACAATCCGCTCGCGCAATTCCTCAACCTTGCCGGACCCGAAATAGCGGGCCGACTCGATCTTGCGCAAGGGCGTCACAAAGCCTTCAGCGACGACAAGGTCGAGGGCTTCGGCCAGGCCGCAGGCTTCCTCGAGGCGTGCTTCAGAGCGCGCCAGGCGATCCCGGGTGACGGGATGAATAATAATGGCGCGGATAGGTGGCGCCTCGCGTTCGATCAATCGTTGAAGCTCTCGGGCTCTGCTTCGTCATCATCGGTCCGCTCGGCTTCGAACAGGGAAACCGGCTGAGCTGGCATGATGGTCGAAATGGCGTGCTTGTAGACCAGCTGAGACAAGCCGTCCCGGCGGAGCAGGACGCAGAAATTATCGAACCAGGTTACCACACCCTGCAGCTTGACGCCATTGATGAGGAAAATGGTCAGCGGCGTTTTCGTCTTGCGCACAGAATTGAGGAAGACGTCTTGAAGGTTTTGTTTTTTATCTTGAGACATGATTGCTCCGCTTGCCCGCACAATAATAGCGATTCGCCTGCCAGCGTATACAGCGCAAGACCTTAGCGGCAACCACCCCGCTGAGTTGTTTGCGCGACAGTTCGATCACAAAGATTCGAGATAGGCCGCACGCAATGCGATGGCGACCGAGCCGGGAGCCCCATTCCCCACCGGCCGGCCATCAATACTGGTGATCGAGGTTACAAATGTCGTTGCGGACGTCATGAAGGCTTCGCGGGCCGATTGCGCCTCCTCAACGGAAAAGCTCCTTTCTTCCACCCGATAGCCCAGCGCGGCGGCGCGATTCATGATCGTCGACCGGGTAATACCATGCAGGATGGCGTGATCGGCCTGCCGTGTGACCAGGACACCGTCTGCATTCAGGATCCAGGCATTGGTTGAGCTGCCCTCGGTGACCTTGCCGGCACCATCCACCAGCCAGGCCTCGGCCGCGCCGGCCTCGAGGGCGGCCTGTTTCGCCAGGACATTGGGCAGGAGATTGACGGTCTTGATGTCACAGCGCGCCCACCGCTCGTCCGGCCGGGTGATCACCGCGACGCCATGGTCTGCGCGGCGGTCGGCCGCTGCCGGATCGAGGCGTTTGGCGGTCATCACCACGGTCGGCCGGGTATCGGCCGCGGGAAAGGCATGGTCGCGCCGTGCCCGTCCGCGCGAAATCTGGAGATAGACCAGACCATCACGAACCCGGTTGCGACGCAAAAGCTCGGCGATCACCAGCCGGTACCCGACCCTCGATTTCGGATTGGTGATACGCAATTCGGCGAGCGAGCGCTCAAGCCGTCCGAAATGCCCGTCAGCATCGAGCAAATCGCCCGAGCGCACGCTCCACACCTCATAGATGGCATCGGCGAACTGGAAGCCGCGATCCTCGATATGGATCAAGGCCTCGTTCTGGGGCAGGTAGCGCCCGTTCACATAGGCAAAACGCGTCAATGGCTCACTTCCTGATAAACAGCGCCCAGACAGCCGCCAGAGCCGCCAGCACCTCCAAACGCCCCAGAATCATGGCCGGAATGAGGACAAGCTTGGCGCCATCGCTCATCCGGTCCCAGTCCCAGCCGATCGCCGCCTCCTGGTAGAGCGGCCCGACATTGGCCAGCGCCGCCGCCATCGCAATGAAACCATGCTCGAAATTGAGCCCGGTCAGCGTCAGCAAGATGGTCCCGATGCCCAGTGCAAACAGGAAGGCCAGGACATAGGACCAGATCGCGATCAGGGCCCGGTCAGGCGCCGGCCGTGCCCGAAAGCTCATCGGGCGGACCACGGAAGGGTCGGCGAGCGTCGCCAGTTCGACATCCATACGCCGCCACAACAGCATGATGCGCGAAATCTTGATCCCGCCCGTGGTCGACCCGGCGGCCCCGCCAATCATGGCGATGAAGATCGCTGCCACCAGCACCGGCATGGCCGCCGTGCCATAGGCATAACCACTCGTGGTGACGACAAAAACCGCGCGGGCAAGGTTCTGGAGCAAATACCCCGGGCTGGCGATGATGAAGAAGGCGGCCAGCACCGTCACCAGGATCGCGATCCCCGCCAGGTCGATATCGAGCCAGGCCTTGCGGTCGCGCAATGCGTCCCAGTACAGCGAGAAATTCACCGCCCCGACCAGGCAACCCAGCATCACAAGGGTGATAGACACCGCGCCGAGATGCTCGTCCAGCCCGCCGGAAAACGGCGCATAGCCGCCCGTGGAAATCGAGCCGAACGCCAGGGTTATGGCGATAAAGGGCGTATTGCCCGTCAGGATGAGCGCCAGCCAGATGATGGATGTCAGAACGGCATAGACGAGAATGATCCGGGTCGCCGCAAGGCGCAGGTGCGAGAAGACATCATCCGGCTGGATGGTCAGCAAGGTCGAGCGGCGGATCGCCGGAATATCGCTGTCGAGGGCCGCAAACACCGCAATCGCCAGCAAGACCGTCGCAAATCCGCCAAGCCAGGACAGGACGGCGCGCCACAGAACCAGCGAGCGCGGCAGATCCTCCGGTGGCAGCAGGATCGCGCCGGTCGTCGTGACCGAGGAATAGGCCTCGAACAGCGAGTCGACCGCATCAAAATAGCCCGAGAGATAGAAGGGCACCGCCGCCAGCAGCGGAATGGTGATCCAGGCCAGCAGGCCAAGGACAAGGGCGTCCAGTGCGCTGGCGCCGACGGGCATGCTGCGTGAGGCTGCCAGGATGAGACATCCGGGAACAACACCGACCATCAAGGTCGCGCCAAACAGCGGTGCCAGATGGCGCTCGCCGAGCCCGAAGGCCGCCAGACCGACAAGGGCGGCGACGAGCCCGAGGGCGACCCAGAGTGCGGCGAGTGGCCGGAGGAGTGCAGCCAGAGCCATGGCGTCTAAAAATACTCGAGACTGACGCGGAAGAGATGCTCAACCTTGGGGATCAGCGCGGTATTGCAGAACAACAGGACCCGATCATTTTCGCGGATCCGGCCTTCATCGCAAGCCAGCAGGACACGGTCACCACGGACCACGGCGCCCAGCGCGACGCCATCGGGCAATTCCAGTTCGCTGAGCGATTTTCCGACCAGCGGCGAAGTCGACAGGGCGATCCCTTCAAGCGCCTCGGCGAGGCCGCCTCCCAGGCTCTGCAAGCCGGTGATCCGGCCGCGTCGGATGTGTTGGAGGATGATTGAAACCGTCGTCGCGCGCGGATCGATCAGGACGTCAATACCGAGGGGCTCACGCAGGGATTCGAAGGCGCGCTCATTGATCAGGCTGAGCGCACGCTTGGCCCCTTCGCGTTTCGCCATCACGGCCGACAGCATGTTGACCTTGTCGTCATTGGTGACACACACCACCAATTCGGCATCCGGCACGCCGGCCTCACGCATCAACCGCGCATCGAGCCCGTCACCGTGCAGCACAACGGTTTTCTTCAACCGCTCGGCCGCCGCTTCCGCATGCTCCTTGCTGGCTTCGACCAGACGCACCTTGATCCCGCCGGCGCGTTCCAGCGCCCGGGCAACATAGACCCCGATATTGCCGGCACCGATCACCACGACACGGCGAATTTTCTCCGCGCTGCGCCCGAAAATATCGAGCACGCGCTTCACATGCGCGCTTTCGGTGACAACATAGACGTCGTCGCCAGCCAGCAGCGGATCTGTGCGTTTGGGAATAAACAGCGTCTGTTCGCGCTGCACGCCGACCACGGCGACGCGCAGATCCGGAAAGAGCTCCATCAATTGCTCGGTGGTCGAACCGGCAACGGGCGAATGCTCATCAAGTCGCAGCCCGAGCAATTGTACCCGCCCGCCGGAAAACACCGCCGTATTGAAGGCCCCCGGTGTCTCGACACGTTGCAGGATGGCGCGGCCAACCTCCAATTCCGGCGAAATGACGACATCAACGGGCAGATTGCCGGTGCTGAACAAATCGCCCCAGGCCGGATCGAGATAATTCTGGGCCCGCACGCGGGCGATCCGCATCGGAGTATTGAACAGGGAATGGGCAACCTGGCAGGCCACCATATTGGTTTCGTCGGAATGGGTGACGGCGACCAGGAGATCAGCTTCTGCCGCACCGGCCCGCTCAAGCACATCAGGGTGCGAACCGTGACCGACAACGCCGCGGACATCCAGTTCTGTCACGACATTGTCAATCAGCGAGGTCGACCAGTCCACGACCGTGACGGCATTGCCCTCACGCGCCAAAGCCCGGGCGATCCCGACCCCGACCTGCCCTGCCCCGCAAACAATCGCTTTCATGGTGTCTTGTCCGTTGGCCCGCTGGTCCCCGCATCCCGGGTATTCCCCCCGACGCTGAGGGATTTGAGCTTGCGATGCAAGGCCGAACGCTCCATCCCGATAAAGGCGGCCGTGCGCGAAATATTGCCGCCGAAACGGTCAATCTGGGCCCGCAGGTATTCGCGTTCGAAATTCTCGCGCGCCTCGCGCAGCGAGAGGGCAATCATCTTCTCCGCATCGAACCCGGCCTCGGCCGAATCGCGTGTCACCACTTCTGAAGGTAGCGATTCCAGTGTGATGGGTGCGGTTTGTGACCCCGTCGCCAAGATCAGCAAACGCTCGATATTATTGCGCAATTGCCGGACATTTCCGGGCCAGCCATGCGCTTGCAACGCCGCCATGACATCAGCCCCGAAACTGCGCCGCGGCAGACCGGCCGAATGGGTCAGACGGGTCACGAAATGCTCGACCAGGGCGGGAATATCCTCACGCCGCTCGGCCAGGGCCGGCACCACTACGGGAACCACCGCAAGCCGGTGATAGAGATCTTCGCGGAATGTGCCTTCCTCGATCCGGACCCGCAATTCCTGCGAAGAGCTGGAAATCACCCGGACATTGACCTCCACATCGGCTGCGCCGCCGACCCGGCGGAAACGCTGTTCCACCAGCACGCGCAAGAGTTTCGACTGCGTCTCACGCGGCATGTCCGCGATCTCGTCGAGAAAGAGCGTGCCGCCATGGGCGCGTTCGAGCAAGCCGATGCGCTTGATCGTACCGTCGTCATTCTCGCGCCCGAACAATTCCTCCTCAAACGCTTCGGGCGACATGCCCGGGGCGCTGACGGCAACGAAATCCGAGCTGCAACGCGGCGATTTCTCGTGGATCAGCCGCGCGACGAGTTCCTTGCCCGCGCCTGACGGCCCCTTGATCAGCACGCGGCTATTGGTCGGTCCGACCCGGTCGATCAACTGGCGCATCTGGACGATACCGGTGGAATTGCCGATCAGCGCGTTCTGGACATCACTGCGCGCCCGCAATTGTGCGTTCTCCGTGCGCAGACGGCTTGTTTCCAGGGCCCGCGACAAGGTGAGCAGGAGTTTGTCGCTCTTGAACGGCTTCTCGATAAAGTCATAGGCGCCCTTGCGGATCGCCGCGACAGCGGTCTCGATCGTGCCGTGACCGGAGATCACGACAATCGGTAGATCCGGATCGATCGCCCGAAACTCATCGAGCAATTCAAGACCATCCAGCCGGCTGCCCTGCAGCCAGACATCGAGAATGATCAAGGAGGGCTGGCGAGCCTGGAATTCCCGCATCGCACCGTCGGAATCGGCGGCGCCCCGCGTCTCATAGCCTTCATCTTCCAGCAGACCGCCGATCAATTCGCGGATATCCGCCTCGTCATCCACAATCAGGATGTCACGTGCCATCGGTCAGGCCTCCTTCTTCGTCGGTAAATCTGTGGTGGGTTCCTCGGCCAGCGGGAAAACCAGCCTGACAACGGCGCCCTGCCCGCTTTCCGGCAGGCCCAGTTCAAGCCGGCCCTTGTGGTCTTCCATGACGCGCTTGACGATCGCCAGGCCAAGCCCTGTGCCCTTTTCACGGGTCGTCATGTAAGGCTCGGTCAGACGTTCGCGATTGGCGGTCGGCCAACCCAGCCCGTTGTCGCAGACCTCGATGACCGCATACCCGTCTTCCTCGCGGAGCGAAACGCGGATCTGGCCGGGGGTATCATCGCCGACGCCACTTTCCATCCGGGCGATCACACTCTCGGCGGCATTCTTGAGGATATTTGCCAGCGCCTGGCTCGACAGCCGCGCGTCACACAAGGCGTGGATCGGGCGTTCGGGGCGTTTGAAACTGGTATCGACAGACGGTGTCGCGACGCGTTGCGCGAAGGTTGCCGCCTGGGTCAATTCACTCATCTCCACCGGCTCCACTTTCGGCTCCGGCATACGGGCGAAGGAGGAGAACTCGTCGACCATGCGCCCGATATCGCTCACCTGGCGGATGATCGTGTCGGTGCAGCGATCAAACGTCTCGACATCGGTGAGGATTTCCTTGCGGTACTTGCGCTTGATCCGTTCGGCAGAAAGCTGGATCGGCGTCAGCGGATTCTTGATTTCGTGGGCGATCCGCCGCGCAACCTCGCGCCAGGCGGCATTGCGCTGGGCGGTCACCAGACGGGTGACGTCGTCGAATGTGATGATCAAGCCGGCCTCTTCATCCATAGTCGCACGCGCGGAGAGATAGCGGACCTGTTCGTCGGCGGTTTTCAGATCGATCTGGGCCTCGGCGACATAGCCCGGCCGGCGGCGCGCCTGCGCCACAATCTCGCTGAGCTCCGGCGCGATATCATCGATCCGGGCCCCGACAAGATCATCCGTGCCGGGGCTGAGATGACCGACGGCCGACCGGTTGATCAGGCGAACACGGTTTTCGCCATCGACCCCGAGCACACCGGCGCTGACGCCGGCCAGCACGGCTTCGGTGAAGGCGCGTCTCTGCTCGGACTCGGCATGGGAGGCGATCAATTCGCGGCGTTGGCTGCGCAATTGCCGCGTCATCCGGTTGAAGGCACGGCCAAGGGCGGAAATCTCGTCATCCTCGCGGCCCATCTGGACCCGGGCATCGAGATCACCGCGGCGCACACGTTCCGCCGCAGCGACCAGTCTGGAAATGGGGGTAACGACGCGCGTCCCCGCCGATAGCGCCAGCCACAGCGAGCCGATCACGATCAGCGCCACCACTTCGGCATAGAGCAGGAAGAAGACGACGCGGGCCTCACCCTCATGCTCGCGTACGGTGCGCAGAGATTCACTGGCATCGAGGATGTCGCGCCACAGGCTCATATCCATCTCGCGCGAGACGTAGAGATAGGCGCCCTCATAGTTTTCCAGCCGGAACAGCATGCGCATCGCGTCAGCACTGCCTTCGATGCCCGCACGTGTGGCGAATAGGGGCCCCGTGGTGCCGACGCCGCCCTCCTCGGCTCGCTCATACAAATCCGGCGTTGGCGGGATATACACTTCGTTCGGCCGGAATTCGGCCTCGGCCATACGGGCGCCTCGGGCATCCACGATATAGGCAGCGGCCAATTGGGCCCGCGCCACATAGCTGGCGAAAATCGTATTGTACTGGATCCGGCTCGAGGTGAAGAGCGTCGCCGCCTCCTCATTATCGATCGCGCTGACCAGCGCGGTCAGCCGCGAACGCGTGACATTGGCTTCCTGGTAATAGACGTCCTGGGCGGTGCGAGAGGCGGTATCGACAAAGCTGCTGACCTGCTCTCCAAACCAGTATTCCACGCCGCGCGTCAGGATCAGTCCCAGGAACATGGCCGCGAAAATCGCCGGCGCGGTCGCGGCCAGGGAAAACAGGCCTACAAAGCGCAAGTGCAGGCGCGGTGCCGGTTCGCCGAAACGCCGGCCCCGCATCCGCCGGCGCAAGCGGATGAAGACCACCGAAGCGAGGGCGAACAGAAGCAGGCAATTGCCGACGAGGATGGCCAGGGTCAGCCGATCACCGGGCTCCAGCACTGCGCCATCGCCAAGAATCGCAATCGCGGTCAGCACCACCACGGTCAATGACAGCAGAAAGCCAATGCCGAACAGCGCAGCAGAGCGGGGCGATACGTTTGTGATCAGTGGTCCGGACGGCAATTTCTTCAACCGTATCTTCCTTGGCAAACCGGAGCATCATTGCCCGCATGTTGCATCAAATCAACACCCGTGCCGCAGCGGCCACAAGCCTCAGGATTTCTCGCTCAACTCGGTCAGGCGCCGGGCCAGGGTATTGCGATTGACGCCCAGCAATTCAGCGGCCTTCGAGCGATTTCCGTCAGAGCGCGCCAGCGCCTGCTCCAGCAAGGCCCGGTCCAGTGCATCGCTCGCCAGTTGACGCGCATCGGCCGCGCCCAGTGCCGCACTCGCCAGGCGCGATGCGTGCGCTTCCAGCTCGTCCTTTTGATCGGACCTGTCATGCATCATGGCGCGCGCGACATCGTCAGGCCCGGCCAGCCGCCCCCGGGTGGCGAGGGACAGCCGCGACAGCACGGCTCGCAATTCCACGACATTGCCTGGCCAGTCGGCCTTGTCGATCACCGCTCGCGCCGGCGGCGATAATTGCAGGGCCATCTGATTGTCACGCAAGGCAAATTCACTCAGAAAGGCGTCGCACAATACCGGGATATCGCTGAGACGGTCGCGAAGTGGTGGCAAACTCACCACGCATTCGGACAAGCGGCCAAGCAGACGGCTGTCGAGCGGAGCGCTACCGGGTGTCGACAGCGTCGCGATCACACGACCAGTGCCCGCATCAAGCGCATCACGTGCGGCGCGCTGCTGCTGCGGCGACCACTCATCCAGCCGCAGCCAGAGCAATTGTGCAGCCGCCGTCGTGGATTTGAAAATTTCCTCGGTGCGATGGGACGGCGTGATCAGGACGACTTCATCGGGCACCACGCCACGCGCCCGCAAGAGCGCATTGGCAGCCTGCCGCTTGCCGGTTCCGGCCTCTCCGCTGATCATCACATGCGCGCCACTCGTCGCGGCGCGGCCGATGGCCTTGAAGGTGGCTTGCATCGCTGCAGACTGACCGATCAGGCCGCTCGGCTCCGCCAGCTTGCCTTCGGGCTGACGCCGGCGGCTCTCACCAAGCGCCGCGGCAATCGTGGTCAGCATCAGATCCAGATCAAAGGGTTTGGGGAGATATTCGAACACACCGCCCTTTTCGGCGCTGATCGCGGTACTCGCCGTGGTCTGGGCGCTCATCACGATAACCGGGAGATCGACACGCAGCCGCTTCACCATGCCCAGGCTTTCCAGGAAGCTGGTGCCGTCGAGCAGGACGTCGGCCAGCAGGAGGTCGCCCTCACCCGCACGGATCCAGTTAAGGGCGGCGTCGATCGAGGCGGTGGCCCGGACCTGATAACCGGCCGAGCTGAGGGCGCGTGACAGGATAAGTTTGAGGCTTTCATCATCTTCGAGCAACAGGATGCGGGCACTCATTTCAACGCTCCCCTGGAGATTGGTAGTCGCAAGTTGAAGACGGTGCGGCCGGGCGCGCTGTCATAATCGAGTTGCCCGTCATGCAAGGCCGTGATGCGGGCACAGAAGGCCAGGCCCAAACCCTCGCCAGCCGGTTTGGTGGTGACGAAAGGTGTAAAAATACCGGTCCCGAGCGAGGCCGGAATCCCGCCGCCATTATCCGTCACCGACAGCAAAAGCGGTGCGGCGACATCGCCATTGCGGCTGCGCGGCCCGGTGTCGAACCGGGTGGTGATTGTGATCTTTGGCTCGCCGCGGCCGGCGACCGCATCCAGGGCATTCTGCAGCAGATTGACCACGGTCTGATGCAGCAGATCGGCATCACCCCAGGCATCGGGCAAGGATGGGTCAAAGCGCTCCTCGATCATCCCGGCAGCGGCCGGATTGGCCCGCACCAAGCTCTCAATCGCCGTAAGGGCCAGGCGATTGGGATTGACCGGTGACAGGGCGCCCAGCTGGATATCACCAACCCCGCTCCAATGGTCGGCCAGACGGGTGATCCGGTCGACATCCTGGATGATGATGCGGGCCAGCTCCCCCGCGGCATCCAGATCCGTTTCGCGCTCGATCAGCTGAGCGGCGCCGCGCACACTAGCCAGCGGGTTCTTCAACTCATGCGCCAGCATACGGCCAAAGCCGAGCGCAGCGGCCTGCGAAGCGCGTGGCCCGGTCTCGCAATGCGGCAATATCGAAACGGTCACGGTTTCAAGTTCTTCGGACCAGCACGCGTGCAGATCGCTGACCCCGTTTGCGCCAAGCGCCTCGCCCAATGCAACGACTGTGCGCCGGCCGGCTGCGGCCTGTTCGACGCAATCAAGCAAGCGCCCACTGCCTGGGAAGACCAGACGCAGGTCGGCGCGCTGCAGGGTGCGAAGCGAGAGACCAAAGCATTCCTGTGCCTGCTGGTTGGCCCAGCTCAGCCGCGGCTCGGCGGTGAAGACGATAATCGGGATGGCGGCCTGTTCCGCCGCGCCGAGCGCCCAGTCCGCCGCGCTGCGCGCCGGGCCTGTCATGCCGCGATCCGGCGGCCAGGTTCATGTTCCAGCAGGCGATGAAGCGCGTCGCGGATGGCGGCCGGCTCCCTGGATCGGCACAGCACGTCGCGGATGGCTGTCAGGCCCTCCGGGGCCATATGGCCGCCATCGAACGCGAGGAAGGATGCGAAATGCTTGCGCATCATGCGCACGCCCAGGGCTTCGCCGTAGAATTCATACGCTTCGGAAGCCTGTTCCATCAGCGCCTCCACCTTGGCCGCCCAGGCTGTGACCGGCATGGTGCCGGTGAGCAGGCCCGCACCGATCTCGCCCACCAGCCAGGGCCGCCCCTGCGCCGCGCGTCCGACCATCACACCATCGGCGCCCGACAGGGTGAGCGCCTCGCTGGCTTGCGCCAGGGTCGCGATATCGCCATTGACCAGCAGCGGAACCTTCACCGCCTCGCGCACGGCGCGCACCGCATTCCAGTCGGCCGTGCCCGTATAAAATTGCTGCCGTGTGCGGCCATGCACGGTGATCAGGGCAATGCCGGCATCGACGGCCCGTCGCGCCAGTTCCGGTGCATTGAGGCAATCATGATCCCAGCCGAGGCGCATTTTCAGGGTCACGGGAATACTCACCGCTGCCAGCGTCGCCTCGATCAGGGTCATGGCATGGTCGAGATCGCGCATCAGGGCCGAACCGGACAAGCCCTTGGTCACCTGGCGCGCCGGACAGCCCATATTGATATCAACCACATCAGCCCCGGCAGCCTCGGCAATGCGCGCGCCCTCGGCCATCCATTCAGCCTGGCGTCCGGCGAGTTGAATCACCCGCGGTGCGAGGCTGGCATCAGCGGCGGCCTTGCGCACCATATCAAGCCGGCCACGCGCCAGGGCATCGCTGGCGACCATTTCGGACACCACCATGCCCGCGCCAAAGCGCTGTGCCTGACGACGAAACGGCAGATCGGTCACACCGGACATGGGTGCCAGAACCGCCGGAATCGCGATTTCATGGGGGCCGATGAAAAAACTCATGCGTCTGGACAATTCAACCGGTTGCAGCGTAAGCCGGGCAAGCTAGCGATCTTGCTGCGCTGCGGCAATGGACGAGGCCTGCATATGAAAATCGGTGCCATTATTGTTGCTGCCGGGCGCGGCACCCGGGCGGGCGGGGGAATCCCCAAACAATACCGCGAAATCGGCGGACGCCCGGTGCTGGCGCGAACGTTGGATGCTTTCCTGAGCCATGCGGTGACCGGCCCGGTGATTGTCGTGATCGGGGAGGCGGACAGGGAACGATTTGAAGACCTTGCCCTGCTCCTGCCCGGCGCCGTCGAAGCCGTCACCGGCGGTAAAACGCGCACCGCCTCCGTGCGCGCCGGTTTGCAGGTGCTGGAAACACACGCGCCCGATGCGGTGATGATCCATGATGCCGCACGGCCCTTTGTCAGCGCCGGGTTGATCAGCCGCATCGCTGAAGCATTGGCAGCCCACGGCGCCGTGATCCCGGTTATCGCCAGTATTGATGCGATGATTGAGCGCGATGGGGATGGCCGCATGACCGCCGCGGTCGACCGCAATCAGTATGCTGGCGCACAGACGCCGCAGGCCTTTCACTACCGCCCGCTGATGAACGCCTATCGCGCACTGGGCGAGACCGCCCTGCCCGATGACGCCGCCGTCGCGCTGTCCGCAGGACTGCCCGTGCAGACGATCGCCGGCGAGACCGGGAATTTCAAACTGACGACTCCAGAGGATTTTGCGCGAGCCGAAGCGATGCTGAATACGAATACTGCGATCACCGTCACCGGCCAGGGCTTCGATGTTCACCGCCTTGAAGCGGCCAACGCCCTGATGCTGTGCGGCATCGAGATCCGGGACGGGCTCGGCCTGGTCGGCCATTCTGACGCCGATGTCGGCCTGCACGCCCTGACCGATGCGATTCTCGGCGCCGCTTGTGAAGGCGATATCGGCCAGCATTTCAGCCCAAACGATGCGCGCTGGAAAGGTGCTGCCTCGCACCAGTTCGTCACCCATGCGGTTGAATTATTGCGCCGCGCCGGCGGCACGCTTTTGCACGCGGATATCACCCTGATTGGCGAACGCCCAAAAATTGGCCCGCACCGTGATGCGATGCGGCAGCGAGTGGCGCAGCTGCTGGGTCTTGATCTCAAGCGGGTCAATATCAAGGCGACGACGACCGAGCGCCTCGGCTTTACCGGCCGCGGTGAGGGTCTGGCCGCACAGGCCGTCGTGACAGCAAGGATGATCTGATGTTTCCCGGACAACTGACGCAAAAGGCTGAATCAGTCATCGATCATGCCCGCACGGCCGGGATCATGATCGCGACAGCGGAAAGCTGTACGGGCGGACTGGTTGCCGGCCTGCTGACCAGTCTGGCCGGCGCCTCCGACGTATTCGAGCGCGGCTTTGTCACCTATAGCAATGAGGCCAAGACCGAATTGCTCGGCATCCCAACCGCGATCATCGCGGCGCAGGGTGCTGTCTCGGCGGAAATCGCTCGGCGGATGGCGACGCAATGCCTGCTCAAGTCCAATGCCGATATCGCGGTTTCGATCACCGGCGTCGCCGGCCCGGGCGGCTCGGCGCACAAACCGGCCGGCCTGGTCTATTTCGGGCTCGCCGTACGCGATCATCCGGTTCGCGTCCTGTGCCAGCGATTTGGCGATCGCGGCCGCAACACGGTGCGGCTCGCCGCCGTTGAAACCGCCCTGGCGCTATTTGAGCAAGGCGTCGATCTCATCGCTCAGATCGAGCCCGGCATCGCCGACTGAAGCGAAGCGCCGCTCGGCCTCATCGGAAAAGCGCTTGATCAGGATATGGGCGGCGCGCTCGCGCTGGCTGTCGAGCAGCATTTGCAGGACGACATTCCTGAACGCCGCCTTGATATGGAATTTCACCAGCGTAGAGCCATCCGACAGGGGATAGAATCGCCAGCTATTCTCCAGCACGCGGAAGGGACCGGCGACAAAACCGACATCAATGGTGCGGGCGTGGGCATCGGCCCTCACCGCGCTGGTGAAGCGTTCGGTGACGAATTTATAGCGGATCCGCGCCTCGGCGGTCAGCTGGGTGACGGCGCCGTCCCGGTTCTCCTTCAACACCCGCATGGCGGTGATCTGGTGGATGAATTCGGGATAGCGCCGGACATCCGAGACAAGCTCGAACAAATCGCCGGGGTCATGAAACAGGCGCAAGGTCTCGGTCAGCGAGACAGTCACCCGCGGCCCAGCGACGCTTCCCGCGCGGCGCGCAAACGGGCAAAATCCTCGCCTGCATGATGGCTCGAACGCGTCAATGGCGTCGCGGAGACCATCAGGAAACCCTTGGCCCGCGCAATCGTCTCATACGCCTTGAATTCTTCCGGCGTGACGAAACGCTCCACCGCCGCATGCTTGCGCGTCGGCTGCAGATATTGACCGATGGTGAGAAAATCGATGCCGGCGGAGCGCATATCGTCCATCACCTGCATCACTTCCTCCTTGCCCTCCCCGAGCCCGACCATGATGCCGGATTTGGTGAATTGCTCCGGATCGCGATCCTTCACGCGTTCCAGCAATCGCAGGGAATGGAAATAGCGCGCGCCGGGACGGATCGACAGGTAGAGGCGCGGCACGGTCTCCAGATTATGGTTGAAGACGTCCGGCCTGGCATCAATCACGGCTTCAGCCGCACCGGGCTTGCGCAGGAAATCCGGGGTCAGGATCTCGATCGTCGTGCCGGGCGCTGTGGCGCGAATTGCCTCGATCACATCGACAAAATGCTGCGCGCCGCCATCGGCCAGGTCATCGCGATCGACCGAAGTGATGACGACATGCTTCAACCCCATCTTGGCGACAGCTTCTGCGACGCGGCGCGGTTCATCGGCATCGACAGGACCCGGCAGGCCAGTCTTCACATTGCAAAAGGAGCAGGCGCGGGTGCAGGTATCGCCGAGGATCATGAAGGTCGCGTGCTTTTGCTCCCAACACTCACCGATATTCGGGCAACCGGCTTCCTGACACACCGTGACGAGCTCACCTTCGGTGACAATTTTCTGTGTCTCGGCAAACACCTTGCCCAATGGCGCCCGGACGCGGATCCAGTCCGGCTTTCGCAGAACCGGTGTATCGGCGCGCTTTTGCTTTTCCGGATGCCGCGCCGCACGCGCCTCGGTCGCGTTGGAGGACGCGGTGGACGGGGCGCCGGCAGGCGCGGTGTTGTCGATCAGATTGGCCATGCCCGCCATGTAAGCCGGAGCGTCGAAGTGATCAAGCCGAGCCTGCCGTTTGTCGGGCCCCGGCCCGCCCCGGATCGGCACTGTCCGCGGACCGTCGTCGCTCCCGGTGCAGGCTCAAGGTTAACGAAATCCCAATTCAAGTTGTCAACTCAAAGGCTTGAGCCCAGATTTCGACATCTTGCTTACCGGGTATTCATCATTCGGTGCGACATTGCGTCATGCTTGATACCAAGACCCTCTCCACGGCTCTGATCCTGATCCTGATTATCGGGAGTGGGTTGCATCTCGTGAACTGGCGCATGCATCGCGACAATCCCGGTGCGAAGTGGTGGGCTCTCGGGCTTTGTGTCCAGACCTGCGGTGCGATTGCCACAGCGATCGCCAATGCCAGCGGCGCCCCCTTGATGCCACTTTTGATGCTTTTCAATAGCCTCGCCCTCGGCGGCTTGGTGATGCTGGTCTATGGCACAGCCTGTTTTTCCGGCCACGCCCTGCCACGCGGCATCTATGCCGCACTCGGTGTCATCATCGTGGCGGGGATCGGCTGGGCCACCTTGATCGAACCGTCGGCAACGGCGCGCTTGGGCGTGTTTGGCCTTGTTCAGTTGATCAGCAATAGTCTGATCCTGTCGCGGCTGGGCTATATCGCACGCCGCGACGGGGCGATGGGCGTGGTCGTCCTGGCAGCCTCGGTCGTCAGCCTGTTTGTCTTGATGGGCAGCCTGATCACCTGGCAGCTCGTCTCCCAGCCGGAAATTGCGGGCTTGTACGCCAATAGCGATGTGCTTGTGCTGGCACTCCTGACGCTGATTGCCTGCAAGACCACCATGATATTCGGCTATCTCCTCCTCAGTTCCGGCTATTCGCAGGCGCGCCTGGAGCAATTGGCACTGAGCGACCCCCTCACCAACCTGCCCAATCGGCGGGCATTCGAGCGCACGGTCACCCAGCGCCTGGCATCGGTACGCAAGACGGACCGGCTGATCGCCCTTGCCATTTTCGATGTCGATCACTTCAAGCAAATCAATGACACTCACGGCCATGACGCTGGTGACGCTGTGCTGCGCCATCTCGCTCATGTCGCCACCCTCGCCATCCGGCCGCAGGATTTTCTCGCGCGCGTGGGCGGTGAGGAATTTGCCGCTATTTTCGATGTCGAGGATGCCGCCGAACTGGTGAGTGCCACCAACCGGTTACGGCTGGCAATCGAGGTCAATCATGCCCGGGTCAATGAGGCCGAAATTGCGGTGACCGTCTCGGTCGGCGCCGTGCTGGCCCGTTCAGGAGCCGGTCTCGACTTCAGCAGTCTCTATCGGGCTGCCGACCAGGCGCTCTACAGCGCCAAGGGCACGGGACGCAATCGAGTCGTGGTCGGCGAAGCGGAACCGGTAGCACTCGCGGCCTGACCGGCATTCGCACAGGATTAACGCTATTCTCAAAAACTGCGGCATTCAGTGTACCCCAACCGGCGCAGTCTACGCGATATTCACGATCCCGGCGCGATACTGGCCGTATGCTTGATACGATGTCCCTCGCTACAGCCCTCATCCTGATCCTGGTGATCGGGTGCGCGCTCCATGTCGTCAACTGGCGCATCCACCGCGACAGTGCCGGCGTTAAATGGTGGGCGCTGGGTTTGATCGTCCATACCACGGGACTGACGCTGTCCTTCTGGGAAAACAGTCTGGCGATCCATGTTCCGTTCTGGATCGTGGCAATCGGCACGGTATCGTTGTCGGGCAGCCTGATCCTGGTCTATGGCACAGCCAAATTCGCCGAACGCCCCCTACCGCCCGGCTTCTACATCGCGCTGGGCGGCTTCGCGGTGGGCGGGCTGAGCTGGTATGCCGTGATCGAGGATTCTGTGACCATGCGGGTCGTGATCTTCGCGGTGACCCTGCAACTCGCCAATCTATTGACCCTGACACGGCTCTATTTTATCGCCCGCCGGGACGGTCTGGCCAGCATTCTCGTGCTCGCATCATCGCTGGGCAGCACGATCGTGCTGATGTCGGGATTGATCGCCTGGCATTTGCTGACCCAGCCTGACGTCGGCAATTTCTATGATGCAACCCCGGTCATGCCGCTCGCCATGCTGGGCCTCATGGCATCGGAGTGCACGGCCATTTTTGGTTACCTCCTGCTCAGCGCCGGCCAGTCCCAGGCCCGGCTGGAACGGCTCGCACATCGCGACGCGCTCACGGATCTGCCCAATCGGCGCGCCTTCGAACAGGAAATCACCCAGCGGTTGAGATCAACGCGCAAGCATGACCAGCTCTTCGCATTGGCGATACTCGATGTCGATTACTTCAAGAAAATCAATGATACCCACGGCCATGATGCCGGCGATGCGGTGCTGCGGCATCTCGCCAGCATCGCCACTGATGCGGTTCGGCCCCATGATTTCCTGGCCCGTGTGGGCGGCGAGGAGTTTGCGGTGATTTTCGATGTCGAGGATGCGGCCGAACTGGTCATGGCCGCCAACCGGTTGCGGCTGGCGATCGAGATCCAGCAGACCCGTTTCAACGACCGTGAAATTGCGCTGACGGTGTCGGTCGGCTGTGTTCTCGCCAGACCAGGGCCACGACTCGATTTCGGCCAGCTTTATCGCGCCGCCGACCGCGCCCTCTACAAGGCCAAGACCACCGGCCGGAACCGGGTCGTGGTCGGTGAAGTCGAGGCGCTGGACCTCGCCGCCTAATCGGTCGGGAAGCGCACCCGGACCGGCTCGCGCCGGCCGGGGCCCTGCATGGCCGTCCTGACCACGCTATCAATGGTGATATTCGTCATCATCACCTGATCCTCGAAAGTGTCAGCGAGCAGATCATTATCAACCACATAGGCCGAGGTGTCGGCCGGGGCCGGCGCGGCAAAATAGATCCACAGCAATTCGCCATCCAGCTCGGCACCGACATAGACCGGCTCCAGCAGGCGGCCATCGCCCTCGCCGATCCGGAAATGCGTTTGCGCATAGAGACCCGCTGCTGCGATACCCTCAGCGGAGGCGTACCACGCCTCTTCGTCCACCACTTCGGTCCCGATCGCTTCGAGCAGGTCATGGCCATAGACGCGATGGCTGATCTGCAATTCACCCGTCATGGCAGAGATGACGACCTCCGTGACACCGGCATGCACCCGGTGCGCCGCCGCCGGAGCCGCCATCAGGCAGGCTCCGGCAATGACGCATGCAATGCTCCGGAGCAACGCGTGCATCGCTATTCCGGCCGCGCCCGGATCGAATCGCGCGTCACGCGTTGATCCTGGTCGGTCATCATGTTGGTGCCCGCCGGTGCTGTCGCGCGGTAGAGCTCAAGCCGGGTCGGCTCGATGCGGGGCGGGAAGTAATTGTCGGAACGATCGGCATCGGCCGTCTCCAGCAACGGATCGAGCTCGACGGAGACGACTTCGCGCGTCGTCAGATAGGTCCAGGTGACCTGACGCGGATCATAGCGCCAGACCTCGGCCGGGATGCGGACGATTTCGGTGCTACCATTGGCGAAGGTGAATTCCAGGATGATCGGCATCACGACGCCGCCCTGATTGGTGAAGTCGAGATAATAGATGCGTTCATTCCCGGCCAAAAGCTCGGCCTCCCAATCCTCCAGATCTGCGCGATAGCTCGCATAGGCCTCGCGCTGGCGCGCTGTGACCGTCTGGGCATCATTGGCGGAATAGAAGTCCACCACTTCCGGATTCTCGCTGGCATAGGTGGTCATGCCCGCTTCGCGATTGCGGCGCTGGGTGAGGCTCTCGGGCCGGGCTGTGATTTCGGCGCGTTCACGGGCGTTCTCAATGACGGGATCGCGCGTGTCGAGCGTGCCTTCGATCACCCGGTCGAGCGAGATGTCGACATGATCTGTGGAGTAGAACCAGCCGCGCCAGAACCAGTCGAGATCGACCCCGGAGACTTCCTCCATGGTGCGGAAGAAATCATACGGTGTCGGGCGTTTGAAGCGCCAGCGGCGGGCATAGGTGCGGAAGGCTTCGTCGAACAATTCGCGCCCGAGGATCGTCTCGCGCAGCACGACCAGGGCGGCGGCCGGCTTGCCATAGGCGTTGTCTCCGAGCGACATAACCGAATCCGACTGCGTCATGATCGGCATTTGCACCGATGACGCCATGTAATCGGCAATCAGGCGCGGATCACCCCGGCGTGACGGGAAGTCCACCTCCCACCGGCGTTCGGCCTGGAATTGCAGGAAGGTGTTGAGACCTTCATCCATCCAGGTCCACTGGCGCTCGTCGGAATTGACCGTCATCGGGAAATAGATGTGGCCGATCTCGTGGATGATGACGCCGATCAAACCGCGCTTCTGGACGCGCGAATAGGTCAGGTTTCCATCCTCATCGACGACCGGGCGCCCCGTGTACGAGCCGCCATTGAAGGTGATCATCGGGTATTCCATCCCGCCCTGGGGCCCGGCGATCGATTGCGCGACCGGATAGGGATAGGGGAAGGAAAAATCGGAATAGACCTCGAGCGTATGGGCCACGGTACGGGTCGACCAGGTCGACCAGAGTGGCTCGCTCTCATTGGGGTAAAACGACATCGCCATTACGGTGTCAGGCGCAACGCCCTCGCCTTCCTGGCTGACGCCCATAGCATCCCAGATGAATTTGCGCGAACCAGCCCAGGCAAAATCCCGGACATTCTCGGCGCGGAAGCGCCAGGTAGCTTCAGAGCGGGTGCCGCGGCGCTCATTGGCACGCGCCTCGGCCGGGGTCTGGATGAAGACCGGAGCGCTGGCGGTCAGGGCCTCTTCGAGCCGGTCGCGCTGGGCCTGGGTGAGCACGTCTTCGGGGTTCTGAAGCTCGCCGGTGGCGGCGACCAGGAAATCCTGAGGCACGGTGATGGCGACATCATAATCGCCGAATTCGAGCGTGAACTCGCCGCGTCCGAGGAAGGCCTTGGTATGCCAGCCTTCATAATCGGAGAAGGCCGCCGCGCGCGGGAACCATTGGGCGATCTGGAAGATACAATCGCCGCCGGTGGTTTCGGTTTCCTCGAAGCATTCCCACCCTGCGCGGCCACCCACGACGCTGGCCTCGATCAGGCGGTAATCCCATTCGATGTTCAGGATCACCGACTCCCCGGTTTCCAGCACATCATCGAGATCAACCCGCATCAACGTGTCGACAATGGTGAAGGGGACGGCATTGCCGTCGGTATCGGTCACCGAATGAATATTATAGCCATAGCCGTCCTGGGCGATCTGATGACGGCGGCGCAGTGCAGCAGCGCTCATACCGTCAGGCGTGGATCCACCGACCCGGCCGGCCGTGCGGTCACCACCGCCGGTCGTTTCGGTCATCACCGCGATCGAGTCGGGGCGGAACCGGTTCTGGTCGAGCTGGAACCAGAGGAAGTCCAGCGTATCGGGCGCATTATTGGTGTAGCTGATGGCCGCGGATCCGGTCAGAACCTTCTCGCGTTCATCGAGATGGATGCGGATATCGTAATCGACCTGTTGCTGCCAGTAATCGGGACCTGGTGCGCCGGTCGCGCGACGCTCGCGGGTCGGGGTGGGCCAGTCCTCGTCCTCAAGCTGACGAAAGGCGTCCTGCCAGTCATTGACGGTCTGGCGGATCGGCTGGGCAACTGCGACGTTCAACGTCGCAGCTGCCGCAGCCAAAGCGATCAGGTGAAGTGCGCGCATGATCTATCTCCTGGCCAATGGGGCCGATCTGTTCGGGATAGAGTTAGCGCGCCAGTTCGCTCAGGTCACCCCTCGCTGGCGGTTGCAGCGCCGGACGTGTCGGGCTCGGCTGTCCGGGCAGCGCCGCGATGGCTGCGGTGTCCGAGGGCCAGGATCCAGGCTCCCAGACCGACGCAAAGCAGCAGGACACCGATGGTCGCGCCCAGCCCCGGCACGACGCCGAGGGCGAAAATCACCGCCATTACCAGCAGGAGCGAGAGTGCGCGCATTCCCAGGCCCAGCTCACCGGACTTCCGGTTGAAGACCATGTCGCCAACCGCAACACCGCCAAAGGCGAAGGCGAGGAAAAGAACGGGGAAATACAACAGCCAAAGCAACGGGATCAACAAGGCGCCGACTATCGTGAGTGCGAGCAGGATGGTGATCATCACAAACACCACCGGCGACATGGCCAGGCTGATGAAGCCGATCACACCGGAACTCAGCGGCCGGCGTCGAAAGGCCGCAGCCACGGCAGAGACACCGCGCGGCGCAATCAGGACGGCGATGATGCCGAGCAGGAAGGCGCTGCCCGCAAAAGCCCCGCCCACGAAGCGGAATGGGGCACCGATCACGCCCCAGGGACCATCGAAATCAATATCGATATCATCCCAGTGCTTGGCGCCGAAATTGAACATTTCGTACTCATAATCGACTGAGTCGATCACAGCACCGTCGGCGATGCTGGCCTCGACAGGGCTGCGGACGGTCAGCAAGCCCGCGATGCGTGCGGTGGACAGGATGGTGACCTCTTCGGCCCTCACATCAACATCACCGTCGAACACACCGGCAAGGGAAACGTGACCGCCCTCGATGTCCGTATCGCCATGTGCGGTGCCGAGAAACTCCACCGAACCCGCAACGACACGGCTGTCACCGGCGATAACGGTCCCGGATTCGATGATAACCTCGCCGCCCGCCGCGCGCAGATCACCACCGACATTTGCGGCGATCCGGACACTGCCTCCCGCCGCATTGAGCTCTCCGCCCGTTTCGCCAGCGATATTGACATCACCCCCGGCAGCGTTCAGCTCGCCGCCGATCCGCGCCACGATATTGACGTCTCCGCCGGCGATTTCGACGCTGCCATCGACAACACCGCTCAGGTCGATATCGCCACCGAAGAACTCGACATCACCATGAACGTCGGCATCGATCCGGCCGTCGCCGGCGACTGCGAAGATATCGCCATCAATTTCGCCACGAATATTGAGCTCACCGCCCAGGAAGTGGATATCGTCGCCGCTGCCATTGATATTGACCTCGCCGCCAATCACCTGGGCAGTGCCCGCCGAAGCCAATGCGACACAGGCCAGCCCCGCGGCCATTATCTGCTTAAATCTGTACATCACGACTCTCCCAGCGCCCCCCGGCGGTCAGATGGATGATAAATGGGTCGAGCCTGGCTCGACCCGCTTCGGTTCAATTTCAGTCAAAGACAGAATCAACGTCCTTGCAATCACGGCCATTGCGCGGGACGAAAACGAGGTCGTCCACCTGCGCACCGGCCTGGATTTCCGGTTCGGCCTCTGCCCAGACGCGCAAGGTGCCATTGATGCGCGCTGTCGACGTCACGGTCACGGACCGGGCACAGACATCACCGCCATTCTGGATCAGGCCGGTGAGTTCGACCTCGCCATCGGTGGCGTCATAGTCACGTCGCCGCCGGATTTCGCCGACCGAGACCACGCGCAGCTCGCCGGCAACACTGCCGCCGAGATGCACCCGATTGCCGTTGGCATTCAAACCATCACTGAAGTTGGCCGTCGAGGTCAGGCTCGCAGCGGCAATCGAGGCCGGCCCGCCGATCTCGCCACTGACATCAAGCGATCCTGACGCCAGGCTGAGTTCGCCATCGACATCCGCATTCCAGTCGATATCGCCACCGGCGATCGAGGCTTCACCGCCCACATGGCCACTATAATCGATATCGCCGCCGGCAATCGACACATCACCGTCTACGTTGAGCTGGTCGGCATCAACATCGCCGGCGACCAGGCTGAGATCGCCGCCCAGGCGGCCGCGCAGATTGATGTTGCCACCGATGCGGCTGTAATCACCGTCACGGTTGAGGACGACATAGCCATCCTGCGTGCGCTCACTATGGAGCCGCTTCGCCTCGCCACCGCCATGGCCATCGTCAACAACGATGACGCAACCCGCGGTCGCCATTGCCGCGGCGAGTGCCGCGCTCATTGCCAGTGCCTTGCGCATTCCGGTCTCCAAATCTGTTACCCTGTCTGCTGACAGCGGTGAATTTCACGCTCCCCAACGTTGGCTCTGACCATACATTATCGAAAAACGATATCAAGTAGATTTTTTGTTTATCGATAAATTTTTTCTGTATTTCAACAAATCGAACCGCTCCCCACCGGAGGCCATGACGCCAAAGCCCTTCCCTCTCGCGCCCGGACAGGTAAGATCGTCCACAATAATTAGCGCCGCGACAAAGCGGCGCGCCCGGGAGGACATGTATGGCTGACACATCAGCTGCCAGTGCCGTCGAGCTTCAGCCGACGGATATTTCGGCGGACACCCATTTTTACGGCGCGCATTTCGATCTGCGCCGGATTCGGAAGTCGGTCTTCTCGGCGCTGATACAGGCGCGCGGGCGATTCGGCGGCAAGCGAATCGCGGCCATCGACGCCGATGGCCGGGAGCTGAGCTATAACGACATCATCAAGGCCGCCTTCGCGCTGGGGCACGCGCTCAAACAAGGCACGGAGCCGGGCGAAGCAGTCGGAATCCTGTTGCCGACCGGCGTCGGCTCGATCATCTCCTTCTATGCGATCTCGGCCTATGGCCGCATCCCGGCCATGCTCAACTTCACGGCCGGCGAACGGGCGCTGAAGGCGGCGTGTCAGGCCTGCAAGTGCAAGCGCATTGTCACGGCCCACCGCTTTATCGAACTGGGTGAATTGCAGGCGCTCGAGGCAAGTCTCGCCGAAGATCACGAGATGATCTATCTTGAAGATGTCCGCGAAAATCTCAATTTGAGCGACAAGATCGCCGCCGGTATCGGAATGGTCCTTCCCTGGGCCGTTCAGGCACATCCCTCCCCGGATGCAGCCGGCGTCTATCTCTTCACTTCCGGTACTGAAGGCGATCCCAAGGGCGTTGTGCTCAGTCATGCCAATCTGCTCGCCAATGTCGAACAGGTCCGCGATCACGTCAAAATCCTGCCGACTGACAAGGTCTTCAACCCGCTGCCGACCTTCCATTGCTTCGGGCTGACCGGCGGCGTTCTGGTGCCGCTCGGGCTGGGCGTACCGACCATCTGTCACCCGACACCCCTGCAGGCGAAGACCATCGTCAAACGCATCGCCGACACCGGTTCGACCATCCTGTTCGCCACTGACACCTTCATCAATCAATATGCGCGGGCGGCGACCAATGGCGAGCTCAACTCGCTACGTTTTGCGGTTTGTGGCGCCGAGCGGGTCAAGGATGAGACACGCGCGACCCTGCGGCGCAAATTCAACGTCCAGATCGTCGAAGGCTACGGGCTGACCGAGGCCTCGCCGGTGCTGGCGGTCAACCAGCCCCAGGATAATCGTCCCGGCACTGTCGGCCAGCTCATGGGCGGATGCGAGGCGAAGCTGATCCGGGTGGAGGGCATTACAGAGGGCGGACAATTGCATATCCGCGGGCCCAATATCATGAAGGGCTATATCCGTCCGAGCGCGCCGCTCGTGCTGGAGCCACCGGTCGATGGCTGGCATGATACCGGTGACATCGTGACCGTCGATGACGGCGGCTATCTGCGGATTCGGGGCCGTGTGAAGCGTTTCGCCAAGCTGGGCGGGGAAATGGTCTCACTGGCGGTGGTGGAAAATTGCGCCACCTCACTCTGGCCCGACTGCATGCACGCCGCCGCGGCCCTGCCCGACAAGCGCAAGGGCGAACAGATCATTCTGTTGACGGAATACGCCAAGGCGGACCGCGCCGACCTGATCGCCTTCGCGCGCAATCACGGCATTAATGAGCTGTCGATCCCGCGCAAGATTATCCATGTCGACGCCATCCCGGTATTGGGAACCGGCAAGACCGATTATGGCAGGGTCCAGCGCATGGTGGTTGAGCTGATGGGCGAGACCGAAGCGCCGGCTGACACAGCAGAAACGGTCGCATAGAGCCGTTCCGCGGGAGCCCGTCATGGGCTCCCGCTCACCTCTCTCAGATATTGATCTGGTCGCAATCGCGGCCATCCAGCAGTTCAAACTCGTAACCCGAGGGTCCGCCTTCGGGACGTTCACTGGCGATCACCCGCAGCGCGCCGCCGAAACGCGCGCTATTGCGAAACTCGACATGAGTGGCACAGACAAAAGCGCCCTGGGAAAAATTCCCGGCCAGGATGGCGCGGCCATTGCGGATCCGCTCCCCGTCATCGCGTCCCTCACCGATCACTTCGACCGGCCCGAGGAAATCGCCTTTCAGATTCATCCGGGCACCATGCAGCTCAAGCCGACCGGCCACGCGGCCATCAATCGTGACCCGCGCGCCCGCAACATCCAGATCGCCACCGAAATCAGCGTCCAGCCAGGTCGTCGCTGCCGCAATCTCCGCATTGCCGCCCACCGAGCCGGTGAAGCGGACCGAGGCACCGGCGGGCGACAAATCACCGCCAACCGACGCGCTGGAACTCACCCGTGCACCCGCGAGTTCGAGGTCACGGCCGACCGTGCCGTCAGCCCGGACCAGCATGCCCGCCAGTTCCGCGTCGCCTGTCACATCGAGATTACGCGAGGCGACCAGTCCGGCGCTCTCGGTCGATCGGTTCTCGGCCGGGCCGTAGGAGGAATTGGTGCAGGCGCTCATGGCCAGGGCACAGCTGGCCAGCAGGATCAGTTTGGACATCATTTTCTCTCCCGGGCGACCTCAAGGCCGCGTCAACTCTGAAGCTATGATGCCCGAGGGAGAGATTTTGGATGCAGGGAAAGTGTATGCCGGTATCCCGCTAGATGTGCAGCGCCTTGCCATAGGCGTCGAGAACGCTCTCATGCATCATTTCCGACAAGGTCGGATGCGGGAAGACGGTGTGCATCAGCTCGGCCTCGGTCGTCTCCAGCTGGCGCGCAACAACATAGCCCTGGATCAGCTCGGTCACCTCGGACCCGATCATATGCGCGCCGAGCAATTCGCCGGTCTTGGCATCGAACACGGTCTTGACCAGGCCCTGATCATCGCCGAGCGCGATCGCCTTGCCATTGCCGACGAAGGGGAAGCGGCCGATTTTGACCTCATGCCCGGCCTCTTTGGCTTTCGCCTCGGTCAGACCAACGGAGGCGATCTGGGGATGGCAATAGGTACAGCCGGGGATGTTTTCGGTTTCAAAGGCGTGGACATCATTGCCGGCGATCTTCTCGACACAGACCACGCCCTCATGGCTGGCCTTGTGGGCGAGCCAGGGCGGTCCGGCAACATCGCCGATGGCGTAAAGCCCCTTGATATTGGTGCGGCCGAACCCGTCATTGACGACATGGCCGCGATCAATCTTCACGCCCAGGGTTTCCAGGCCGAGATTTTCGACATTGGCGGCGATACCGATGGCGAGAATGACTTTCTCGACCTCGACCACGCTAATGGCGCCTTTCGCGTCCTTGACGGAAACCTTGACCGATTTGGCGGTCTTTTCGAGTTTTTCGACCTGGGAGGAGAGCATCAGATTCATGCCCTGTTTCTTGAACGCCTTGGCCGCGAAGGCGGAGATTTCCGCATCCTCGACCGGCACAACCCGGTCCATCATCTCGACCACGGTGACGTCGGCACCCATGGTGCGGTAGAAGCTGGCGAATTCAATACCGATCGCGCCGGAACCGATCACCAGCAGGGATTTGGGCATGGAGGGCGGGGTCATGGCCTCGCGATAGGTCCAGATCTTGTCGCCATCGGGCTCCAGCCCGGCAGCGGGGACGGTGCGGGCGCGGGCACCGGTAGCGAGGATGACATGCTTGGCGGCGTAGCGGTCAGCGCCAACAATAACCGTCGGGGCGTCCTTGCCCTTGTCGAGCTTCGCTTCGCCCTTGATGACGGTGATCTTGTTCTTCTTCATCAACATCGCGATCCCGCCCGACAAGCGTCCGGCCACGCCGCGCGAGCGTTTGACGATGGCCTCGATGTCGAAACTGATCTTCTCCGCCTTCAGCCCGAAAGCCTCGGCATTGTGCATCAGGTGATAGACTTCCGAGGTGCGCAGCAACGCCTTGGTCGGGATACAGCCCCAATTGAGGCAGATGCCGCCAAGTTCCGAGCGTTCGATGATCGCGGTTTTCAGGCCGAGCTGACTTGCCCGGATTGCCGCAACATAGCCGCCCGGTCCGCTGCCGATCACGATGAGGTCGAAATTTTGATCGGTCATGCGCGGGCCTCTTTTATTCGCTAGCGAAGCAGCTGGGTATTCCAGGCTCACGGCGTATCATTTGACCGGCCCGGTTTCAATCTCGACCGATAGCCGCCGTGCGCGTTCGCCCTAGATATCCTCGATGGTCTGGGTCAGATCGCTGTCGGGGTTATCGCCAGTATTCACGATCCCGGCCTTTTCGAGCAACATGAGATGGACCTCGTCCGTCAGACAGACCGGCCGGTGGCGCACGCCCTTGGGGATCACGCATAATTCACCAGGGCCGAGAATGACCGGATCCTGATCCTCAATCTCGATGCGCAGATTACCGCGGGTGACCAGGAAAAGCTCGTCGGCATCGAGATGGGCATGCCAGTCGAAGACCCCGGTCCCCTTGGCCAGCTTGACCTCGTAATTGTCGAGCCTGGCCACCCGTTTTGGAGCCCAGACATCATCAAACAGGGCGTGCTTTGCCACCAGGGATATTGTTTCTACCGGCATCAGCCCCTCCGAGTCGTGTCTTGTTGCGCTACAATCCAGTGCGCCGCGCAGCTAGGCAAGCCGCGCGCTGTCACACATTTCGATTGACCATGATCTGGCGGGGGCCTAAGCGCCGCACTCTTTGTGATCGGACGCCTGACCTTGAGCCTGCACACCGTCATCCCCTCCGGCCTTCCCGCCTTTGATGCGGCGAGCCTGTGCGCCGACCTCACCCGTCAGGGCTGGTCCCGGCAATCGCTGATCGACATGCCCCTGCTCACAGCTCTGCGCGATGAAGCCGCAGCGCTCTGGCAGGCGGACGCGCTCAGCCGGGCCGGGATTGGCCGCGCCGGCGATCATGAACTGGTGCGCGAGATCCGGCGCGACAAAACACGCTGGTTTGACGGCCAGAGCCCTGCCCAGCGCGGTTGGCTCGATTTCGCCGAAAGCCTGCGCCTGCAGCTCAACCAGCGCCTGGCGCTCGGCCTGTTTGCCTTCGAGGCGCATTACGCCGTCTATGAGCCGGGGGGCTTCTACCGCAAGCATCTCGACAGTTTCCGCGGCGCGCGCAATCGCATCCTGTCTTCGGTGCTCTATCTCAATGCGGGCTGGCAGACCGCCGATGGCGGCCTGTTGCGCCTCTATGACGAAGCCGATGACAGCGTGATCGCCGATATCGTGCCGGAATTCGGCACCTTCGCCGTCTTTCTCAGCGAGGAAATCCCGCACGAGGTCACCCCTGCCCTCGCCCCTCGCTTCTCCATTGCCGGCTGGCATCGCTGTAATGATCTGGGCCGTGCGCCGGCGCTGCAGACGAAAGTGCTGCCCCTCGCGCCGATCTAGTCGAGCGGTTTGGCCGGGGTTGGGCGGCCGGCCTCGTCCAGCGCCACCATCACATATTCCGCCTCACCAACCAGACGGCGCTCACCGGTCATCAGGTTTTCCGCGTCAGCCCGCACGGCGACGCGCATCGAGGTGCGCCCGACCGAGATCACCTGGCCGGTGACATCGAGCAATTCGCCCTCGAGCGTCGAAGCGATGAAATCAATCTTGTTCGACGCCGCCATGCCGACCTGGCTGCGGGTGTGACGCGAGGCCGCGATCTGCGCCGCCTTACCCATCAGCGACATGGCATTGCCGCCGAGCAATTGACCCAGCGTATTGGTGTCGCCGGGAAAGACCAGTTCAAGGACACGCGCCGAACCCGCCGGCGAGGCTGCGAAATCGATCAGGCGGTCGGGGGCTGGCGGCAGGCGCGCCGGATTGGTCTTGCGGTCCTGGGCGACCATGGTGAAACCGCCCTGGGTACAGATATGGCGCTCACCGGTCGCCATATCCTCGGCCGAGAGCTCGACATCGACCACCAGCGAGGTGCGCCCGACCAGATTTACCCGTCCGGTCAACTCGATCAGATTACCGACAAACACCGGCGCGCGAAAATCGATCCGGTCGCACGAGGCCGTGACAAAAGGGCGCCGGGCATGGCGCGCCGCGACCAAGGACGCAATCTTGTCCATCTGCGCCATCGCGGCGCCGCCGAAATAACTGCCGAGATGATTGGCCTGGTGCGGCTGCACGAGGTCGACATGACGGATTTCGGCGAGATTGGCGGGCTGGGTCATGACGCTATCCTATTCCAAAATTACGTTGTCATCCCTGACGGATGCCCCCGACTTGATCGGGGGCGGAGATCAGGGACCCAGAAACGCCAAGGCAAAGCCAGCTGGCTGGGCGGGCGAAATTCGGTGCGACGACATCTGGATCGCGATACGTCGGGCGTCTGGGTCCCTGATCTGCGCCCCGCATTCGCGGGGCATCCGTCAGGGATGACAACGGTTTGTTTTGATGAGGGGTGGTGCCCTACATCAACATCGTCATCGGATCTTCGACAAACGTCCTGAACGCCGCGATCCATTTCGCGCCCGTCGCACCATCCACAACGCGATGATCGCAGGTCAACGTCACCGTCATCACGGTGGCAATCGCCAGCGCGCCGTTGGTGACCACCGGGCGCTGTTCGCCAGCGCCGACCGAGAGGATCATGCCCTGGGGCGGATTGATGATGGAGGAGAAGGACTGGATGCCGAACATGCCCAGATTGGACAGCGAGAAGGTGCCGCCCTGGAATTCTTCCGGCTTGAGCTTGCGGGTCCGCGCACGGGCCGCGAGATCCTTGCTCTCGGCGGAGATTTCCACGAGGCCCTTGCGATCGGCGTCGAAAATGATCGGCGTGATCAGCCCGCCCTCGATCGCCACAGCCATGGAGACGTCGGCGTGCTTGTGCAGGGCGATACGGCCATCCTCGATCCAGGAGGCATTGGCGGCCGGCACTTTTTTGAGTGCCAGGCCGGCCGCCTTGATCAGGATATCATTGACCGAAACCTTGACGCCCTCGCCGGCCGCTTCATTGATCCGCTTGCGGAAATCGAGCAGGCCGTCAATGCGGCAATCGACGTTGAGCGGAAAGTGCGGGATATCGCGGAAGCTTTCCGACAGGCGCTTGGCAGCGATCTTGGTGATCCCATCGGCCTTGACCACCTCATAGCGATCCGCGGCAATGCCATAGCGGGCCAGTGGTGCGTCGTGGTCAATCTCGACCGGGGCTGATGCGGGCGCGGACGCCGTCGCTGGCTCGGCGCCCGGCTGGGCATTCTCGACATCGCGCTTGACGATACGGCCATGCGGGCCGGAGCCTTTGATCGAGCTCAGGTCCAGGCCCTTGTCGGCGGCGATGCGTTTGGCGAGCGGGGAGGCCTTGAGACGGTCGCCCCCATCGGCGGCTTTGCCGCCACTTCCCCCGCTCACGGGGGAAGATACCGGCTCGGCAGGCTTTTCTGCCTGGCTTGCCGGGGCACGATCAGCGAAGCTTGTGGAGGCGGTTTTGGCCTCAGGCGCAGCCGGCGCTGGCGCCTTGTCCAGCGCGCTTTTGTCTTCGCCGTCTTCCAGCAGAATAGCGATCACGGCATTGACCTTGACGCCTTCCGTGCCTTCCTCGACCAGGATCTTGCCAATCACGCCTTCATCGACGGCCTCGACTTCCATCGTCGCCTTGTCGGTCTCGATCTCGGCCAGCACCATGCCGCTCTCGATCTTGTCGCCCTCTTTGACATGCCATTTGGCAAGAATGCCCTCTTCCATCGTCGGAGACAGGGCGGGCATGGTGATTTCGATCGACATGATTAGATCCTCGCCTCAGGCGTCATTGGCTTGGTTGGGGGGCAGGTCGGGATTGATGCTGGCGGCATTGGCTTCCCAATTGGCGCCGTCGAATTCCTGGAAACGCGGCAGCAGGCCGGCATCCTTGTCGAAACAACGCAGATTGGCCGACCAGTCATCGGGATGCGAACGCGGTACGTTGAAGGCTTCCACACCGCACTGGCGGCAGAAATAATGCTTCGCCTGGCCGGTATTGAAACGGTATTCGGTCAGCATGTCCTCGCCCTGGGTGATGCGGAAATCCGCGCCCGGCACGATGACATGGATAAAGCCGGTCTTGGCGCAAATCGAACAATTGCACGACAATGCCACGACATTATCCGGCAATTGCGCGCCAAAACGCACGGCGCCGCAATGACAGCCGCCATGGCGGACGGATTTGGGTTGGGCGTTGGTCATCTAGTCGAAACCTCGACCTGCGGCGCGCCTCTGCTCACAAAGCGCAAATGCCACTCCATCGCTGAGAGCTGGTACGCGTGCAGATCACTATAATCGGACGCCACGCTCGGAAAATTGGTCCCGATCTGGTTGCCTACACCACCGACGGTTCGGTCATCGCCCCCTGCCTTCATTTTCGCCTGATACTCATGTTGCAGGCCTGAATACGCTTCCGCAAACTCGTCGGCGATGGAGAAATAGACGGGAGCGAATCGAATCCTGCGGATTTCGGTGCCGCCAGGTACGTGCAGGGCGAGTTCCATCATCGAGCCGTCCATCCGGGTTTCGTCCAATCGCCAGTTTACGCCCGGACGCAGAAGGTCGCGGGGGTCGGACAATCCAGCAGATCGAAAGACCCTATCCCACATAACAAACGGCCCTCACCGCCTGCACAATGTCATCGACGCCCGGCAGCGACAGCTTTTCCAGATTGCCGGCATAGGGCAAAGGCACGTCTTTCTGGTGGACGCGCGCGGGCGGGGCGTCGAGATAATCGAAGGCTTCGGCGGTGACGACGGCAGCGATTTCGGCGCCGACGCCCATCCGGCCCCAGCCCTCTTCGGCGCAGACGATGCGATTGGTCTTCTTGACGCTGGCGACCACGGTGTCGGTGTCGAGCGGACGCAAGGTGCGCAGATCGATCACTTCGGCGGAAATGCCCTCATCGGCCAGGATCTCGGCGGCCTTGAGCGCGAACCCAACCATGCGGCTGTGCGCGGTGATAGTGACGTCGGTCCCCTCGCGGCGGACCTTGGCCTTGCCGATCGGCACGATCCAGTCCTCGACGTCGGGCACATCAAAGCTTTCGCCATAGATCATTTCATGCTCGAGGAAGACGACCGGATTGGGATCGCGGATTGCGGCTTTGAGCAGGCCCTTGGCGTCGGCGGCATCATAGGGCGCAACGACTTTCAGGCCGGGCACATTGGCATACCAGGACGAGTAATCATGGCTGTGCTGGGCGCCCACGCGTGATGCCGCACCATTGGGCCCGCGGAACACAATCGGACAGCCCATCTGGCCGCCGGACATATAGAGCGTCTTGGCGGCGGAATTGATGATGTGGTCAATCGCCTGCATGGCGAAATTGAAGGTCATGAATTCAACCACGGGGCGAAGACCGTTAAAGGCCGCGCCGACGCCGAGACCGGCAAAGCCATGCTCGGTGATCGGCGTGTCGACGACACGCCGCGCGCCAAACTCGTCGAGCAGGCCGCGCGTGACCTTGTAGGCGCCCTGGTATTCAGCCACTTCCTCGCCCATCACGAAGACGGTGTCGTCGCGGCGCATTTCCTCGGCCATGGCGTCGCGCAGGGCGTCGCGGACCGTGGTCGAGACCATCTTGGTGCCGGCGGGGATTTCGGGATCGTTCATCGCAGGCGCGGGCGTCGCGGCCGGTTTTGGCGCGGCGTCGGCCTTGGCCTCGGGCTTCGCGGCCGCAGGCGCTTCGTCCTTGGCAGCCGGCGCCGCCTCGACCGCGCCCGCATCCTCGCCCTCTTCGGCCAGGATCGCGATCACGGCATTGACCTTCACATTCTCGGTGCCCTCGGCGACGAGAAGCTTGGCGACCACGCCTTCCTCGACCGCCTCGACTTCCATCGTCGCCTTGTCGGTCTCGATCTCGGCGATCACCATGCCGGAGGTGACACTGTCACCCTCCTTGATATTCCATTTGGCCAGCGTGCCCTCTTCCATGGTTGGCGAAAGGGCGGGCATGAGGATTTCAATCGACATCGGTCAATTCCTGTCAAAGCTCAGAACGGGCGAGGCGCTCAACTATTGGCCGCTTCCGGCTGGTAGCGCAGGGCGTGCTCGCGCATGCGTGTGGCAAATTCGATCAGCGTGTTGAGCGGACGGATCAACACTTCGATGCGGCACATCCGGCCCTCATCATCAACGGTAATCCGGTCGATCCCGAGCAGGCCCTTGCCGTCGACGGTGCCGGTAAATTCGAGGATGAGCATATTCCCGTCGACCCATTGCTTGCGGTAGTCGAAATCCTCGACGATCGAGATCACCCCCATCAGGATGTGCAACAGGTAGTGCTTGTCACTGGACGGCTTCCAGACCACCGGCGAATGCAATTCACAGCCCTCGGCGATGATGGAGTCGAGCAGGTCGCGATCGCGGTTGCGCACGGCCGTGTGCCAGTTTTCGAGAAAGTGCTTCACTTGCGGGGTCATGCTCACGCCTCCAGCAATACGTCGGTGTAGAGCTCGGCCGGATCGGGTTCCGGCGAGGTCTTGGCGAATTCGGCGGCGGCATTGACCACGGCCTTCGCCTCCTTGTCGATCGCCTTGAGATCATCCTCAGATGCATGGCCGCCTTCGACCAGGCGTTTGCGGATCAGATCGATCGGGTCATGGTGCGAGCGGATATCGTCGACTTCCTCACGCGTGCGGTATTTGGCCGGGTCCGACATGGAGTGGCCGCGATAGCGATAGGTCTTCATCTCGAGAATGACCGGGCCCTCGCCGGAGCGGGCATGCTCGACTGCCTTTTCAGCGGCGGCACGCACGGCCTCGACATCCATGCCGTCGACCTCAAACCCGGGGATGCCGAACGAGGCGCCGCGCTTGTGCAGCTTGGTCTCCGAGGAGGCGCGGCCAACCGAAGTCCCCATGGCATACTGGTTGTTCTCGATCACATACACGACCGGCAGCCGCCAGAGCTGGGCCATGTTGAAACTTTCATAGACCTGACCCTGGTTGGCGGCACCATCACCGAAATAGGCGACCGAGATCTTGCCATTATCCTTGTAGCGATCCGCAAACCCGAGACCGGTACCCAGCGCCACCTGGGCGCCGACAATGCCATGACCGCCATAGAAATGCTTCTCGCGCGAGAACATGTGCATCGAGCCGCCCTTGCCGCGCGAATAGCCGCCCTCGCGCCCGGTCAGTTCAGCCATGACGCCGTTTGGATCCATGCCGCAGGCGAGCATATGGGCGTGGTCGCGATAGCCGGTGATGACCTGGTCGCCCTCTTCGAGCGCCGCCTGGACACCGACGACGACGGCTTCCTGGCCGATATACAAGTGGCAGAAACCGGCGATCAGGCCCATGCCGTAGAGCTGGCCGGCCTTTTCCTCGAAACGCCGCATCATCAGCATTTCGGAATAGTATTTCAGCAGCTGATCCTTGCCGGCGGCTTGAACGGTCGTTTTGGTGGTTTTGCGCTTGGCAGCCATTCATTCGTACACGAAACAAATGTTCCGCGCTCCTCTGTATCGCTCTCGCCATGTATCAGATACCCCCGGTCCGGGGCAAGCCGCGCCGCGACATCTCGCCAGTGCGGGGAAAGCGACGGGGGACACGTCGCCACAACAACACCCTTGCGCCCGTCATCCTCACCAGCTCCGTCGCCTTCGGCGCCACCTCTTCCATCAAGGAAGAGGAGGGAGACCGGGCTGACCGTCATCGCTAATCACCCTCCTCTTCCTTGATGGAAGAGGTGGCCGCGAAGCGGTCGGAGCTGGTGACGGCCTCGCAATTGCGATCGTGTTACCGGCACTGACTTGATGGCAGGGATGGTGAGACAGCGCTTGAGGCTGGCCGGCTAAAGCCCGCTCAACGGCGGTCGTCGGTGGCAATCTCGACGATGAAGTCGCGCGGGTGGGCGACGTTCAATATGGTGCGGGCCCGTTCCTCGACATAGTCGAGATCGAGACTGTCAGAGCGCAGCCGCGCCGCTGTTGTTTCCAGCGCCTCGCGCTCGAAACGGGTTTCGGCCAGTTCGATTTCAGCGGCGTGGAGCTCATTCTTGACGACAATCCAGTTGAGCACGCCCTGCTCGCCCGTCAGCGCATGGAAGCCGAAATAGGCAATGGCGACGGCCAGAAAACAGCTGGGAAGAATACGCTTGATCGCGTCCAATGCCACACACCCTGATTTTCGGCCTTTGCGGCCTGTTTGATGAGCATGATTGAACACGATCAGGCTTTAAGAAGCGTGAATCCGGGATTCAGGCCCCGGTAAGAACCGGGCCGTAATTGCCGCCGAATCAGCTCTCGCCGGACGTCCGCCCGCGGCGTCGCAAGAGCGGGTCAGCCGGGCTTTACGGCCAGTGTGGCAAAGCTGGTCGGCATATAGGCATTGAGCGGTGTCGCCGCGTCTGACCAGTCATCCTGGTAAAACCCGGCGATCAGCAGACCGGCCTCGATCTGGCCGCCGATCTGGGTTTCGAGACTATGGCTGAACTCCAGCGCCTCGCGCTGGCTGATTCGGGCCTGGACCGTCGCATCCGGCAAATCCCGCGCCGCATTGAAGGGCAATCGGTGCCTGACCTGCAGGGGTCCGCCCGCGTCGAGTTCATCATGATCGAACAGCCAGAAGTCCGGATTGACGAAGCCCGACAGCAAGCGCCCGCCCGGCTTGAGCACCGCCCCGCACTGCCGCCAGACCGGGATCAGATCGGCAATGAAGAGGTTGGAAACGGGGTGGAAGATGAGATCGAACGTGCCGCTGACATGGTCCGACAGGCGCGTCATATCCGCTTCAATCACGGTCAGCTCGAGCCCGTCACGCTCGGCCACGAACACATCCTTGGCCAATTGTGATGCCGAGATATCCAGCACGGTGACATCAGCCCCCGCCGCCGCGAGAACCGGTGCCTGCTGCCCGCCCGAACCGGCCAGACACAGCACGCGCGCGCCTTCAATCCTGCCGAACCAGTCACGCGGGACAGCTTTGTTGGGCGTGAGAATCACCGACCAGTCGCCGCGCCGGGCCGCGGCAATCAGTTCGGCACTGACTGGCTGGCACCAGGGGCTGTCGCCGCTGTCCGATTCCGCATTCCAGGCGGCGGCATTATGGCGGTGAATATCCATGAACGCCCCCCCGGGGCCCTGACGGCCTAACTAATCGCGCTGGCGCCCGCATAGACGCCCATATCGCCGAGCTCGGATTCGATGCGCAGGAGCTGGTTGTATTTGGCGGTCCGGTCCGAGCGCGCCAGCGAGCCGGTCTTGATCTGTCCGCAATTGGTGGCGACAGCGAGATCGGCGATGATCGAATCCTCGGTCTCGCCGGAGCGGTGTGACATGACGGCGGAATAGCCCGAGCGCAGTGCCATATCGACCGCATCGAGGGTTTCCGACAGCGTGCCGATCTGGTTGACCTTGATCAGGATGGAATTGGCGGCGCCCACTTCAATGCCATGGGCGAGGCGTTCCGGATTGGTGACGAAGAGATCATCGCCGACCAGCTGGCAACGGCCATCCAGGCGCGTGGTCAGGGCTTTCCAGCCCTCCCAGTCATCCTCGGCCATACCATCCTCGATCGAGATGATCGGGTAATTATTGACCAGGGTTTCCAGATAGGCCGCGAAGGCGTCGCTGTCATGGGTCTTGCCGGCGCCGGCCAGCACATATTTGCCATCCTTGAAGAATTCCGTCGAAGCGACATCGAGCGCCAGGGCGACATCCTCACCCGGCTTGTAACCGGCGGCCTCGATCGCCTTCATGATCACGTCGAGCGCCTGCTCGGCCGAAGAGAGATTGGGCGCAAACCCGCCCTCATCGCCGACATTGGTGTTGAGGCCATCGGCCTTGAGGCGCGCTTTCAGCGCATGGAAGATTTCCGAGCCGCAGCGCAGGGCTTCCGAAAAACTCTCCATGCCAACCGGCATGATCATGAATTCCTGGAAATCGATCGGGTTGTCGGCATGGGCGCCGCCATTGATGATATTCATCATCGGGGTCGGCAGGACGCGCGCATTGAGACCACCGATATAGCGATAGAGCGGCTGGCCGAAACTCTCCGCAGCGGCCTTGGCGACGGCGAGCGAGACGCCCAGCGTCGCATTGGCACCGAGGCGCGACTTGTTGGGCGTGCCATCAAGCTCGATCAGGGCCGCATCAATACGGCGCTGGTTCTCGGCATCAAACCCGCCAATCATCTCGAAGATCTCGCCTTCAATCGCTGCGATCGCCTTGAGTACGCCCTTGCCGCCATAACGATCGCCGCCATCGCGCATTTCCACCGCTTCATGCTGCCCGGTCGAGGCGCCCGAGGGCACGGCGGCACGGCCGAAACTGCCATCCTCCAGCAACACATCGACCTCAACGGTCGGATTGCCGCGGCTGTCGAGGATTTCACGGGCGATGATGTCGGTAATGGCGGTCATGGGGTCGGGCTCCGGGCGGGTGATATTGGGCGCTTCATAGACAAAGCCAGGCGCGAGGCAAAGCCCAAGCTGGCAGATCGCGCCCGTTCACGGCTGAAACGCAACAGGCGCGCCCCGGTTTCCGGAACGCGCCTGCGAAAATTCAAGCGCGCAGCACCATCAGGTGCCGCGACGGGACGAATCAATCGTCCTTGACGTCGAGGATCTGGCGGCCGCGATACATGCCGGACTTCAGATCGACATGGTGCGGACGGCGCAGCTCACCGCTGTCCTTGTCTTCGACATAGACAGGATTGGACAGGGCGTCGTGGGCGCGGCGCATGCCGCGCTTGGACGGCGTAGTTTTTCTTTTAGGGACGGCCATCAGGCTCTCCACGATTTCTGAATACGGTTAGAGATGGCCAAAACCACCCGTTAGAGCCGCGCCGTATAGCCGCTTCGAACTGGCTGCGCAAGCGCGCGGGGCGGATCATCGTGACATTCAGCGCCAACAGGTGTATTAACCTTTTGTGGGCGACGCCGCAGACCGCACGATCACGAGACACGATATCTCATTTTGAACTTAGGTCGACTGCATCACGACGCCGCCCTTTTTCTCCTCAACACGATAGACAATGGACGTGTGCCGCGCTGTGAAAAACGGGGGCGCCTTCGCGAATATTGCACCTGTCACCAACTATTGCGGCTCAATTTGCACTCGGCTCACAGATTGGTGCCTCAGCCCGCATAGGCGGCGTAGACGGGCGTGAATGTGTTGGATCCAGGAGGTGATGGGGTGCAGTGTCAGGATCGCCGAAAAGCCAATTTAGCATTGACGTTTCCAAGCGAGCCCCGTCCGCCTCGCTCATGTTTCGCCAGACATGTTCCATGCAAGCGATCTCCCAATACTCAAAGTGATTGTTTTCGTTGGCTTCAAGGCCCTCAACCAGTCGGCGCGCACTTTCAACCGGGACCGAGTCGTAGTCTTGAGATCCATGAACAATCAGGAAGGGTGACTGATGGTCAGAAAGCGGATCAATCAACCGGCTCCTGAGACGTGATTCCCACACCCGCCAGCTATTGTCTTCGCCGCCCCATGTCTCCTGCCAGGTCGGATTATTCTCGATCTCCGTGAACTGCGCTCGTAGTCCATTGACACATTGCTCCCGGGCGGCTTCAGGCATTTGATCGGCCCGGCATGCCCAATAGTCCTCAAAAAGCTCGGTGAAGGTCAGCCCTCCGCCGACCGCCCCGAGAATCATGCGGTCCACATCAGATCGGTAGATGGCGATTTGCGCTGCAATATCGGCACCATCTGACCACCCCCAGATATAAAGCGTCCCATCCCACCAGTCGGCGGTTGCCGCTAGGTGCTGCAGCACCCGGAGGTGATCTGTGACGCGATCATCGATGGAATAGTGACGCAGAAATGTCTCTGAACAAGGCTCACCGCTCGCGCTGGCGTCCACGCCGGGCTTCTCCACGCGAAGCCTTGCGAAACGGTGCTCCTGATCCGCCCCGGGAGCATAGAGGTTTTCAAATGCGGGCCGCCGCTGGCCGACGCAACCGGATCCGTCGACCATAACAAGCAGCGGCATCGCACCGTCAGCGGCGGGGCGGTCGACGTAGAAGACGATCTCGCGCTCGTCCACGCTATTGACCCGGTGAACCGTAAGATCAGTAGCGCCAGACGGCTGAAGAGCCAGAATGGAGGCGAGCGATACGAAAGCTGGAAACATAGCGGCCTCAATGTTTGGAGAATTGAATGTGGTTCCATGGAATAATTGGCGCAATAATTGGTGACACGTACCGGTTTTCCAGTGAGCCTTGATTGAAAAACGGTATGTGTCCCCGATTATTTCGTCCCGCAGGGTATAGTACTACGTCCCGCGAGGGCAGAGGAGCCCAGACACAGTGGCTGGGTAAATGCGGTGCGGATTATGCCGCCTGGCACCGGAAGCGGCGGCGCTCACCCCAACCAGAGCTACGCTGCGAACTATCCAAATGGGTACTATGTGGTCTACAATTCGAATGGACAGCCCATCCGTATTTACAAAAGCAGACTTGGAGAGGCTGCTTATACGCATAACCCAATGGGTTGTCGAGGAAATGTAGAGCGATCTTGTGACCAAAAATGAACTAACACTCGGTGTAATCCGGAAACGATTACCAATGTCGCCAAGCCAAATCATTGTGGATCCGTACTACATTCGGGTTATGCTTGGTGATATACATGTCGTATTTATAAAGGAATTCAAAATCATCGACAAAAATAGCAAATATCAGCGGCATATTTATTGTGAGAATAAAGATGAAACGAAGGTGGAGGTGCCGGAACTGAAATCCACTTGGTCAGATGTGAAGGTCGTCGGGCATGAATTCATCATTGACACGGAACAATGTGAAGCTCGCATTGACCTTGATCTGCAGATCGAAGCTGTAATCGTACACGAGGGGAATGAAACCTATTTGACTTTTCCTGAAGACGGGCTCTGAAAAAAAAGTAGAAAACGGAGGCACTTGGGATTCAACCGGTGAGCGCAACACAGTGGGTCTTGAGTGAAAAGCGGGACGTGCCCCCGTTTATACCGCCCGATCAAATTGCCTTGTGGCCATGGTGACGGAGCCGCCGGAAATATTGAACGAAGAGTGCGACGAATATGACGTCACCACCGATCACCACGATGGCGAAGTCGGACGTCCAGCCGTTCAGATACATGTAGAGCAGGTTGATTGCGAACAGCGCCTTGCCGACGCCTCCCATCAGCACCACGCCGGAATGGCGAACCGGATCATGGGCGACGGCGAGAAAACCGAATCCGTACAGCAATGCCGTGACCCATGCGCCGCGATAAACCGCCACCAGAACCGGATCGGTCAGCTCTCGGCCAAACTCACGCGCAAACATTCCGGCGCTGTCAAAAAAGCCCGGGAAAGCACCGGCGAAATTCCACAGCGCGGAAATCACGAACAGGATGCGGAAGGCCAGAAGCTCCCGGCCGGTCATACGGCTTGGTGTTGTCATTGCGGGTCTCGCTCTGTTTCAGGGGTTGGGGGAACGCGTCCAGACCTGGCTGCGGCACAACGGGCCGAAGCAAGCGGTCACGCGAAGGCGGGTGGAAGACAACAGCTCCAGACGGGCGCGGAACTCCTTGCCGTCGTCGGGATTGTAGAGCCGGCCATTATGCCACCCCTCCCCGTCGGCCGGAAAACCCCACAAGATCGGAACACCGACCAGGGGGCGCCCGCGCAGCTCCGGTTGGCGATTTCGAACGTCATGCAGCTGGCCACCGGAAACACTGCCCTCAACCCGGGCCAGCGCACCGCAGGGCGTCCCGTCGCCGCAATCACTGATCTCGACCAGGGCGCCGTGCCGGACCGTGCGCCATTGGCCGGTAAGCGCGTCGACCGGCTCGGCGCTGGCACCGACGGCCAGGAAGAGGTAGGAGAAGATGGACACTAGGACAGTGGACGGCATGATCGCTCGCTGATTTAATTAGTACGTGTTATATTTAAATCATTTCCTGTGTCAAGGCAGGGAGTTTCACAGTGTTGGAAAGGCGGATAATGGCCGCGCCAAAACAAGCCGAACGCCGCACCAGAGGGCGCCCCGCACGTTCGCCGGAGCAGATCGCCGATATGCGCGGCCAGATATCGGCCTGCGCGCTGCGCCTGTTCCAGGACGAAGGCTATGCGGCCATATCGATGCGCCGGCTGGCGCAGGAGACCGGCTGCACGGCGATGACGCTGTACAAGTATTTCGACAGCAAGATCGACATTCTGCGCACGCTATGGGGGGATGTGTTCGACGAGCTTTTTGACGGGCTAGAGCAAATCGCCGATCAGAACAGCGAGCCGGTGGCGCGCCTGAACGCGATCGCCGCAGCCTATGTCGCGTACTGGCTTGAGCATCGCGAGCACTATTTCATGGTGTTCATGTCGGGCGGGGTCAGCCAGTCCGATGTTGTCGGCTTTGTTTCCGATCCCGTCTTGCTGGCCCGGTTCGAGCTATTGCGCACAAGCCTCGATGCTGCCTTGGGAGCCGACACCGATGCCGAGGAATTGCGCCTCAAGACCGACCTTCTCCTGTGCGCTCTCAACGGCATCGCGCACAATCTGATCACGATCAACGGCTACCCTTGGTCTGATCCCGAACAGCTGGTGCGGCAGGCGACCGGCGGTCTTCTGGCGAATTGAGCCTGGGCCGCGCGTCAAGGCCGCCTTTGGCGCCGCGGAGCGGGTCGCCTGAGCGATCAGCGCGACCAGAAGGCCAGCTTAACTGATGAGCGGGACATGGTCCGGCTTTGCCGGTGCGTGTCCCGACTTGGGTCGATCAAAACGGTGTCTGCATCGGCGAAGCTGAACCCTGTGCCGTCGCGCTTGACCCGATCCGGACGGTGCGCCCACCAGGTCGGGACGCGCACCGGCAAAGCCGGACCGCGTCCCGGCATCAGCGCGGCCAACTCACCAATTTATCCACCCCCTGCCCCCGCCAAGCGACAATCGAGCCCATTCCGCTCTTTGACATCGTTGGCCCGAACACAAATACCGCCCTGGAAAACAGGCCGCGCGCTCAGCGCCCCTTTGCCGCAAGCTGGCATTATCGGTGACAGTCAGTGACAGAGAATGGCAGAACCAGTCACGCCGAATTCCTAGATTCCATGCGCCTGGACGGCGAAGAATGACAGTGGGTGGCAGACAGCCGTTTTTGAGCGACGGACTGTCACCGAACGTGACGCCTGCCTGACAAAGACGCCGCCAAAGCGCCCAAATGACGTTAGGCTCAGACCGGTGAGTCCGGCATGGGGAAGACTATGGATCTGGAACAATATGGCCGCTGGGCCAAGCGGATTGCCGACTGGTCGGTGGACTATCTCTCCACCTTGCGTGATCGCCCGGTGCGGGCGCAGACGCAGCCCGGCGATATCCTGCGCCAGCTCCCCGCCTCGCCGCCGGAAACGGCCGAGGCGATGGAGCAGATATTCGCCGATTTTGAACGCATCGTGCCCGATGGCATGACGCATTGGCAGCATCCGCGCTTTTTCGCTTATTTCCCGGCCAATGCGGCGCCGGCCTCGATGCTGGCCGAACAGCTCACGGCGACCATGGCAGCGCAATGCATGCTGTGGCAGACCTCGCCGGCGGCGACGGAAATGGAAACCCGCATGGTCGACTGGATGCGTCAGGCGCTTGGCCTGCCGGAAGCCTTTCGCGGCGTCATCCAGGACAGCGCCTCCTCGGCCACTCTCGCCGCCATCCTGACCATGCGCGAACGCGCCCTCGCCTGGTCCGGCAATACCGCCGGGCTATCCGGCCAGCCCCGCCTGCGGATCTACGCCTCGGCCCAGGCGCATTCCTCAATCGACAAGGCGATCCGCATCGCCGGGATTGGCCAGGACAATCTGGTCAAGATCGCCACCGATGACGATGACGCCATGCGCCCGGAGGCATTGACTGCCGCCATCGCTGCCGACCGCGCCGCCGGATATATGCCCGCCGGTATCGTGCTGTGCGTCGGTGGGACCTCGGTGGGCGCGTCCGACCCGATTGCCGCCATCCTGGATATCGCGGCGGCTGAAGGCCTCTACAGCCATGTTGACGCGGCCTGGGCGGGCTCGGCGATGATCTGTCCGGAAGTGCGCGAGATCTGGGCCGGGGTCGAAGGCGCCGATTCCATCGTCTTCAACCCGCACAAATGGCTCGGGGCGCAATTTGATTGCTCGATCCAATTCCTTGCCGATCCGGGCCCGCAAGTGCGCACGCTCGGCCTGCGGCCGGATTACCTCGAAACCCCCGGCCTCGATGATGGCGGCGCGGAGGGCCTCGTCAATTACAGCGAATGGACCGTGCCGCTGGGGCGCCGCTTCCGGGCGCTCAAACTCTGGTTCCTGATCCGCGCCTACGGTCTGGAAGGCTTGCGCACCCGGATCCGCAATCACATCGCCTGGGCGCGCGAAGCGGAAGCGGCGATTGCCGCCCTGCCCGGCTTCAAGATCGTGACGCCGTGCCGCTTCTCGCTCTTCACCTTCCGCTATCAAGACGAGCCGGCAACGCGCGCATTGCTCGACCGCATCAATACCGACGGACGCACCTATCTGACCCAGACCGTGCATGACGGCCAATTCGTCATCCGCTTCCAGGTCGGCCAGTTCGATTGCACCCGCAGCGACGTAATGATGGCCGTCGACATACTGGCCGAACTAGCGGCCTAATTCCCGGTGTCGAACCGGACTACCCCGCCCATCGAGGACCGAGCCTCACGCTGCGCAGGCTCGCCAAATATCCGCACCGACGCACCGGTCGAGGCGCTCGCCTCGGCGCGCTCACTGGCAAAGACGCGGGCCTCGCCGCCGGTCGAGGAATCGATCTCCACCGACTGGCACACCAGGTCGCGCGCTCTCAGCACGCCGCCCGTCGACAGATCCAGATCGAGCCGGTCGCAGGTCCCGGAAAGCTGGACTTCGGCGCCGGTGCTGACCTCAACGGACAGCGCATCGGCGGCAATGCCCGACACGCTACCGGCGATGCCCCGATGAAAATCGAGCGCCTCAACGGCCGGCATCGTGACCCGCACCGTCAGATCAAGCCCGCGGCTTCGCTGGAATAGCCGTGTGCGCTGGCGCAAGGCGAGTTCATCGCCATCAACCTCGGCCTTGAGCCGATCGAAATCATCGGCATCGCCCTCAAGATTGACCGACCAAGTCTCGCCGACCGTGACGACCAGCTGGTAACCGCCACCGGCATTGATGCTGTCAAAGCCAGTCAGGTCGAGTTGCTGGACATCCTCGGCGGCAGCAAGGCTCGCCGATAGTGTCGCGGCCGCGATGGCCGTCAAAACCAGATTGCGCATATTCGTCTCCCATCACACATCCATGCCGGGCAGCATAACGCCCTTCATCCATGATGCATGTGGGATTGTGATTGGATGCATCCCGGCGACAAAAAACGGCGGGGCCTGGCATACGGCCCGGATCAGACCATCCGGCTCTGTTCAAGTGCGGCAGCGACGAAGCTGGCGAACAGCGGGTGCGGCTCGAACGGACGTGATTTCAGCTCGGGGTGGAATTGCACGCCGATAAACCAGGGATGGTCCTTGATCTCGACGATTTCGGGCAAAATACCGTCCGGCGACATGCCGGAGAAAATCAGGCCGGCCGCCTCAAGCTGTGGCTTGTACGCGATATTGACCTCATAGCGGTGCCGATGGCGCTCCTCGATATGGCTGGTGCCATAAATCTCGCGCACACGGCTACCCTCGGCCAGCACGGCCGGATAAGCGCCGAGCCGCATCGTGCCGCCCTTGTCGTCGGCCTCGGAACGGGTCTCGACCTCATTGCCGCGCGACCACTCGGTGAGCAGGCCGATCACGGGCTCGCCGCCCTCATTGATTTCGCTGGATGTCGCGTGTTCGATGCCGGCCAGATCGCGCGCCGCCTCCAGCACCGCCATCTGCATGCCGTAGCAAATCCCGAAGAAGGGAATCTTGCGCTCGCGGGCAAAGCGCGCTGCAGCGACCTTGCCTTCGGCGCCGCGGCCGCCGAAGCCACCAGGCACCAGCACCGCGTGCACGTCCTCGAGGGGGGCGAACGGGTCGTCTTTCTCGAACTGCTCACTGTCGAGCCATCTCAGCTTGACCTTGACGCCGTTGGCGATACCGCCATGAGCCAGCGCCTCGATCAGCGATTTATAGGCATCGAGCAGGCCAACATATTTGCCGACAATCCCGATCGTCACTTCGCCATCCGGTTCAGCGATCGTCTGGGAAATCCTGAGCCATTTGGTCAAATCCGGCTCCGGCGCGTCGCCAATGCCGAAGCAACGCAGGACTTCGCTGTCGAGACCTTCCTTGTGGTATGCCAGCGGCACGTCATACAGCGACGCCGCGTCCATACCCTCGATGACCGCGCTCTCGCGAACATTGCAGAACTGGCCGATCTTGCGCTTGTCCCCGGGCGGGATCGGCATTTCACAGCGGCAGAGCAGGATATCGGGCTGGATGCCGATCGAGCGCAATTCCTTGACCGAGTGCTGGGTCGGCTTCGTCTTCATTTCGCCGGCCACCTTGATGAAGGGCAGCAAGGTGACATGGACGAAGACAGCGCGCTCATGGCCAAGCTCCTGGCCGAGCTGGCGGATCGCCTCGAAGAAAGGCAGGCCCTCGATATCCCCGACCGTGCCGCCAATCTCGCACAGCACGAAATCGGCATCGCCGGCGTCAGACAGGACGAATTGCTTGATGATGTCAGTGACGTGCGGGATGACCTGCACGGTCGCGCCGAGATAATCCCCGCGCCGCTCGCGCTCGATGATGCGCTGATAGACGCGCCCGGTGGTGATATTGTCAGACTGGCTTGCGGGAACGCCGGTAAAGCGTTCGTAGTGACCCAGGTCGAGGTCGGTTTCGGCGCCGTCATCCGTCACATAGCATTCGCCATGCTGATAAGGCGACATCGTGCCGGGATCGACATTGAGATAGGGGTCGAGCTTGCGCAGACGCACGGAATAGCCGCGTGCTTGCAGCAAGGCGCCAAGGGCGGCGGAAGCGAGGCCTTTTCCGAGCGAGGAGACCACGCCGCCGGTGATGAAGATATATCGCGGCATGGGCAATCTGCCTATCGGAGATTCGTGCGTCCCGAAAGGCGCAATTTCAAATTTGACTGTGGATTTCGTTCGGCTCAGCCGTCGGTCGGAACGCCATCGGAGGGCTCGTCATCGGCCGGGAGGTCGGGCAAGACAGCATCAGCATTGCGCTCAAACACGCTCTGGCCCTCGGAATTCACCCCGACCACGACAGCCAGCAAAATGGAATTGCCGATAAAAATCGCGCCGAGGATCATCGTCGTCCGCGTCAGGGCGCTGGCCGCACCGCGACCGCTCATCATCCCACCGCCCGCGCCGCCGCCAACACCGAGCGCGCCGCCCTCGGATTGTTGCAGCAGAATCACTGCCACCAGGGCAATCGCCACCAGGAGTTGGATGATCAGAAGCACGTTTGTCATGGATACCGCCTGAGATTTGGGTTTTGCCCTGCAGACATGGCCCCCGGCCCGCCCGCATGCAACCCGGTCACATGGCGGCGCGTTTTATACCAGCACCGGCAGCTTGGCCAGTATCGTCTGCCGTAGCATCTGCGTCCCCGGCATCCTTGGCTTTGGCCGCTTCGATCTGGGCCCGGATCCGCTCATCGGCCGACCGGGTCTGCAGGCGAACCCGCAGATTGGCCACGGTCCGCTCGATTTCATCCTTCGAGCGCTCGAGCGATTCGCCATTGGCGTAGGCAGCATAGGTCGCCATCGACAATTCCTTGATCAGCTGGAGGGTCCGCCGCGGGGCGCCCGTACCATCGCCCAGCGAGGCGATCTGATCGATCAATGCGGCGGCAACTTCAGCGGCCTCACTGCGAGACGCCTTGACCATCTGGACCCGCAATTCGCGGGCGGTCCGTGCCATGTCCACGACATCGAGACGTACCGTCATCGCACTGTTTTCCGGCTTTGTGAGCTGGATTTCGACGGATATCACGATGCGCATTGCCAAGCGCCGGAGGCGCTCGGCGATGATCACATCCTTGGCCTCGCGGGCCCAGCTGCTGGCCCGGTCAATTGCAGCATCATCGCCATTCACGATCGCCTGCAGGAAATTAGGAACGGTGAGCGGCTGCGTGTCGGAATCACGGTCCGTGCTCTTGCGGCGGTCGGGTCCGATATAATCGCTGGTGACGATGAAATCCTTGCGATCACGGATAAGGGTCCGCACGCGCTCGGCCGCAAACATGGTCGAGAAAGGCCGCACAATGACATCATCGGCACCGCACTCGATGGCCCGGCGGATATGGGTTGTGTCCCGGCTCCAGGTCGTCAGCAAGATCACCACAAACGGATTGCGGCCCAGATCACTGCGCCGGATACTGCGAACCAGTCTGAAAATGTCGGCATCCGTCGCACTGCTTTCGGCGACAACCAGCGCTGGTGCGGTCTCCGACAGAGCGGACTTGAATTCGGTCAGGCTTGAAACACACTCGATCTTGCGGAAGCCCATTTCGAACAGCGCATAGCGCGAGGTGCGCTGGTTGACGTGCACCGGATCAAACAGGAGAACTGAGGCTCTGGCATAGTCGACTTCACTCATGCGCCGTGTGCTCCCGGACAATGCTTCAGTACGTCAATCTGATGGCATCATTACGGGAATAGGTTTCAATCCACTTACCGCACTGCGCATCCATGGATTGCAGCGGTGATAATGGCCGCAAACGGATCGACATCCAGGCTGGCGCCACCCACCAGCGCACCATCAACATCATCGAGCGCCATGAGCTCGCCTGCATTGCCAGGTTTGACCGATCCGCCATAGATCACGCGGGTTCCGGCCGGGTCCGGCAATTGCGTCCGGATATGAGCGTGCATCTGCGCCACATCCGATGGCGATGCGGTCAGCCCGGTCCCGATCGCCCAGACCGGCTCATAAGCTATGACCAAAACCGCCGCATCCGCCGGCAGCGATGCGCTCAATTGCGCTCCGACAATATCGAAGGCCTCGCCGGCCTCACGCTGTTCCCGCGTTTCGCCGACACAGATGATTGGAATGAGGCCGGCCGCGAGGGCCGATTGCGCCTTGCTCCTGACCAGGGTTGATGTTTCACCATGGTCGGCGCGGCGCTCGGAATGCCCCAGAATCACATATTCGGCGCCGGCATCACGCACCATCGCAGCGGACACATCACCGGTATGGGCGCCCGAAGAATGGGCATGGCAATCCTGCGCGCCGACGAATATGGCAGCGTTGGCGCATCGCTCGGCGACCGGTGCCAGTAAGGTTGCCGGCGGACAAATCAGCACATCGACCCCGGCGGCCACCGCAGTGGCCGCATGGGGCGCCAGTTGCTCAAAGAACACCAGGTCGGACCGCTGGCCATGCATCTTCCAATTTCCGGCAATCATCATGCGTCGTGGCATATCGCCCCCCATTTCTCCCGGCGCGTCGACACCCGTATTGAACGCAGGAGTAAGCCGCAACCCGCCTTGCGGCAATCTTGCGCCGCTGCAATTGCCGATGGCACAGCCGCTGATGCTTGCGACAGGGAATCTGCGCCGTTACCTTGCGGCCATTGCTTTCCAGAGGCCCTGCCAAATCCATGCTGACAAATTTTCGCGCATTCGCCCAATCGCCCTTCGCGCTGGTGATCATCGTTCTCCTCGTTCTGGGCTTTGCCCTCTACGGGGTGGGCGGCATATTCACCGGAAGCGGCACGGCCGTTGTCGTGGTTGGCAATGAGCAGATCAGCCAGCGTGAACTGGCGCAGGCCTTCGAGCGCGAAATGCAGGGTGTACAGGAACAAAACCCCGAACTGACCCGCGAGCAGGCCCTGCAAGCCGGTCTCGGCGACCAGGTGCTGCAGCGCCTCATCGTGCAGGCCGCCTTTTTCGCCAAGGCTCGCGAACTGGGTCTGGTGACTTCCGACCGGGCGTTGAGCACTGAATTGCGCAATTATGAGGCCTTCCTCAACCCGGTAACCGGCGCGTTCGATACCACGCTCTATCGCAGTACGCTTCAGAATGCGCGTTTTGCACCGGCTGAATTCGAACGTTCGATCACTGAAGGCATGACCCGCGCGCAACTAGCCGGCGCGCTCACCGCGGGTGATCTGAACCCAACCATCATGGCGGGCACGCGTTATCTGGTGGAGCAGGAGCAGCGCCGAATCCGCGCCCTGATTCTCGATGCGTCCGAAGCCGATGCGATTGAAGACCCGACCGATGAGCAATTGCAGGCTTTCATCGACGCCAATCCCGATCAGGTCGACCAGCTCGGCCTGCCCGTCTTCACCGCACCGGAATTCCGGGCGATCACCATCGTCCGCTTCCGGCTGGAGGATTACATTCTCGATGTCGATGTCGATGAATCGGTTTTGCGTGAAACCTATGAATACCAGGTCGAGAACGGGGTGCTCGGCACCCCGGCACAACGCAGCTTTGTCCAGCTCATCACGCCGGATGAAACCACCGCCGGGCAGGTCGCAGAGCGGCTGGCCGCTGGCGAATCGGCTGAGGCGATCGCCGCTGAACTCGGCCTCGACACCCCACTGAGCCAGACCGATGCGCAGGCCTATCAGGTCCCGGACAGCCGGCTGGCGACCGCGATTTTTGACATGGCCGATGGCGAAACCGGCGCGGTCGAAGGCAGTTTCGGCTGGTCGGCGATCCAGATCACCGCCGCCACGGACGCCACCGTGCCAAGCTTCGAAGACCAGCTCGATGCGCTGCGTACCGAAGCGGCGCGCGCCGAGGCCACCAATACGATGTATGACGCCATGGCCGCCTTCGAACAGGAGCGTTCCAATGGCGCGACCCTGGAGGACGCCGCACAGCGAGCCGGTGTGCCGCTGGAAGCCTATGTCCCGCTCGATCAATATGCACGGGCCCAGGATGGCGAGATTGATTTCCAACGCTTCCAGGCGCTGGCCTCGGATGTGCTGCGCGTTGCCTTTGAGCAATTTGCCGGCTTTGCCATCAATCTCGAGCAATACAATGAAACCGACTGGTTCACCCTGCGGGTCGACGACATCATTCCGTCCCAGCCGCGCGACCTGGCCGATGTCCGCGAGGAGGCCGAAGCCATCTGGCGTGCAGCAGAAGCCGATACCCAACTGCAGGCCCGCGCTGACGAGGCTCTGGTACAGCTCCAGGCCGGCGACGATATGGACATGGTTGTCCTGACCTCCGGGGGGCGTATCGAGACCTCGACGCTGAAGCGTGACGAGACCGCTGGCAGTTTCGCCGCTCATATCGTCGGCCAGGCCTTTGGCCTCAACCCTGGCGAGCCGGCCATGGCTGTCCGCCGCGGCGGCGGTCCACACATGATCATCATCGTCGACGAGATCATCCCGTCCGACCTGACCCGCGCGGGCCTGGGCGAAGTCGAGCAGCGCGCTGGCACAATCGCCGCCGAGATCAATGATGACATCCTGGTCTCGGCCCAGACCGCCCTGCTGAGTGAGTACGAGATTGATGGCAGCTCGGTCGACCAGCGTCTGCGTGCAGCCGCTCTGGGCCAGACCGAAACGCCGTGATGGCGGCGCCTCGAAGCCGGACCAGCCCGGACTTTGCGGCCGTCGAGGCTCGTCTCGGCACCGGCGAGCCGGTCATTCTGCAGGCTCGCAAGCCAGATGACCTGCTGACCCCGGTCGCGGCTTACCTCAAACTCGCCCAGGCGGATGGACATGCCTGCCTGCTGGAATCCGTCGAGGGCGGTGCCTGGCGCGGCCGCTATTCGGCGATCGGGCTCGACCCGGACCTGATCTGGCAATGCCGCGAAGGAGTCGCCAGCGAAGCGCGGGGGCCCGCTATCGAGGCGCGGCAATTCACCAAGCTTGATGCCGAGCCGATGACCGCCCTGCGCGCCGTCATCGAGGATGCCCATTGCGCCCTGCCCGAAGGCGCGCCGTCGATTGCCGCCGGCCTGTTTGGCTATGTCGGCTATGACATGGTTCGCTATCTGGAGAGACTGCCCGAGAACGCCGCGCCGGACCCACTCGGCACGCCGGAAGCCTGCCTGATCCGTCCGCGCACCGTGGTCGTGTTCGACGCCCTCAAACAGGAAATCCAGGTCTATTGCACGATCCGTTGTGCGCCCGGCGAGACAGCCCGCGCGGCCTATGACGCGGCGGCAGATCGGCTGCAGGCAACACTGGATATCCTGGCCGGCCCGCTGCCTGAAATCGCCGCGCCGTCCGGCAAGAGCGGTGAGATCAGCTCCAATCAGAGCGAGGCGCAATATCGCGCGGCGGTCGACAAGGCCCGCACCTATATCCGCGAGGGCGATGCCTTCCAGATTGTGCCGAGCCAGCGTTTTTCGACGCCCTTCAGCGATGATTCCTTCTGGCTTTATCGATCGCTTCGCCGCCTCAACCCCTCGCCTTTCCTGTTCTATTTCCGCATGGACGGGTTCGAGATTGCCGGCTCCAGTCCGGAAATCCTGGTGCGGCTACGCGATAATACCGTGACGATACGGCCCATCGCCGGCACACGGCCCCGCGGTGCGACCCCGGCTGAGGATGACGCGCTGGAAGCCGATTTGCTGGCCGATCCCAAGGAGCGGTCTGAACATTTGATGCTGCTCGATCTGGGCCGCAATGATGTCGGCCGGATCGCCAAGCCGGGCAGCGTGCGCATCACCTCGCGCGAGAATGTCGAGCGCTATAGCCATGTGATGCACATCGTCTCCAATGTCGAAGGCGATCTGGCCGAGGGCGAGGACGCCGTTTCGGCGCTGTTTGCCGGCTTTCCGGCGGGCACCGTCTCGGGGGCGCCGAAAGTGCGGGCGATGGAGATTATCGACGAGCTGGAGCCGCACCGGCGCGGCATTTATGCCGGCGCTGTGGGCTATTTCAGCGCCGATGGCGGCATGGACACCTGCATCGCCCTGCGCACCGCGGTGATCAAGGATGGTCGTATGCATGTCCAGGCCGGCGCCGGTGTCGTGCTCGATTCGGATCCGGAAACGGAACGCGTCGAGACCGTCAACAAGGCGATGGCGCTGTTCCGCGCTGCCGAGGATGCGGTGCGCGATAATGGCGGGCCTTCAGGGGGCGATTGAGGCCGAGATCTGCCCGGCCGGCTCACGGGCCAGCTGCGCCGAGAGCGTCGTCACCGTCACGAAATCGAAGCCCGCCTCGCGTGCCTCGCCAATCCAGTTTTCAAGCGCTTCCAGCGTCGCGGCATGGGGATGGCCGATCAGCACGGCATGCCCTTGCGAGCGGGCCAGAAGCTCGGCCTCGGCCAGCCGGGCACGGATCGCCTCCCCCTCAATGACATGGTCGAGGAAGATGTCGCGCCGCAGGACGGGCAGTCCCAGACCTTCGGCGACGGCGTAGCCGCGGCTATCGGCGATGGTCATGGAATCAATGAAGAGCGGGGCCTGTTCGGCAATCGCGCTGAGGGCGACGCGCATCGCCCGCGGATCGCCGGTGAACCGGCTACCCATATGATTATTCAAGCCAATCGCACCCGGCACACGCGCCATCGCCCAGCGGATCCGGGCGCGCAGCTCACGATCGCTGAGATCAACGCGCAAGGCATGCGGACCGGGATCGTCCAGACCCAGTGGTTCCATCGGCACATGCACCAGCACATCGCGGCCACGGGCCTCTGCAGCGCGCGCCGTCGCGGCCGCAGCGTCGGCATAGGGCAGAATGGCGATGGTGAGTGGCGCGTCCAGGCCCAGCACACGCGCGGCGGCGGCTTCATCCAGACCGACATCATCAATGATCAGGGCGATGCGTGGCCGCGCGGCAATTGCGGCGCCGGTGACGGGAGCCGGAACGGGAAGCATAACTTCAGCGGTCCCGATCGCGCTGGCGGCTGGCAAGCTGTCCAGCACCGGTATCGCCGCGGGGACCTGTCCGCCAGGCTGGCTCGCTGCAGCAGGCACAGCCTCAGCGGCGGGGCCAGTCGACGCGGTGAAACGGATTGAGTGATCGGGCGCCGGAGACGCGGCGCTGCCGATTGAAAACGCCACCGCCGCCGCCAGATAGGCCGAGGCGACCACCGCTCCTGCCAGGGCAGGCATGGCGGCATTGCGCGGACGAATCGATTTGACGGATCTTGACGGCATGACACCAGCAGGCCCGGATCGGATTAACGGTGCGTTAAGCATGTGCCGGGATTGGCGGCGCGGCGCATTGGCCCTAGTTTGCGCCGACGGAGGCCCTGCATGCTGCTGATCATCGACAATTACGACAGTTTCACCTTCAACCTGGTGCATTATTTCCAGGAATTGGGAGCGACAACCCGCGTCGTCCGCAATGATGCGCTGAGCGCCGGCGAGGCCCTGGCGCTGCAGGCCGACGGCATCATTCTCTCGCCGGGTCCGTGCGATCCGGACCGGGCCGGCATTTGTCTCGACCTGATCGCACAGGCGCCCGCAGAGCTTCCCATCCTGGGCGTCTGCCTGGGCCATCAGGCGATCGGCCAGGCCTTTGGCGGTGATGTGATCGCGGCCAAACAGATCATGCATGGCAAGACCAGCGCGATTGTCCATGACGCCACCGGCCTGTTCGCCGGCCTGCCCAGCCCCTTCACCGCGACGCGTTACCATTCCCTCGCCGTGAAGCCTGAAACCCTGCCCACCAGCTTGCGCGCCACCGCCCACACCAGCGACGGCGAGATCATGGGGCTGTGTCATATCGAGCGCCCGGTCCACGGCGTGCAATTCCACCCGGAATCGATCGCGTCGGAACACGGCCATGCCCTGCTGAAGAATTTCCTGGATATGACGCAGGAGCGCCGCCGCGCGGCGGCGTGACGCCTGGCCACCACCGGATTACCGCCATGTCGATCAATTATCACGGCCATAGCGCGCTGAATATCGAGCGGACCCAACGCTGCATCGATTATATGCGCGATGCGCGACCGGACTGGTTTTCCGGCCCGCTCGAACTGGGGTGTGCCCGCCCGCTCGGCCGGTTCGGCGCGGAAATCGCCCGCGATTTCGGGATTGAGGCGCAATGCCTCTTCACGCTCCATGTCCGTGACAAGGGTCAGATCGCGGTCGTGCATCCGGCGCTCGACTATATCTATCAGGTGTTCGGGACCGAATTCGTGGTGATGAGCTGGGAGATGGACCAACCCCGTCCCCCCGTACAGGCGAGCCCCGGCCTGAAACTCGACTGAGGCGGCAGCCTTCGCGACAGGGACGCTCGCGAGCGCCGGCAGGAAATCGTTCCAGCCTGTCACCAAACGCGCTGTCTGCCAGTCTGCCATCATCACAAGAATCGTATCCTCGGGCCTGTCTCAGCAGGCGTCTCCGGCATGGCAGACTCGGCTTTTGAGTCTGTCACCCTGTCATTGTCTATGATCGTGGCGGGCGGCGCCCCGGCCGCTTCGCGCGCTTCGGGGTCGGCCGTCGCATGCGCATCATGGTCCGCCTCCCCGCCGACCTCTGGCTCGCCGCCTCGCAGCCAGGCCGGGGGGTTCACGACCAGGCGTTCATACAAATCATCGCGCAAGCGCTCGACCGGAACCAGATCCATGCGCCCAGCGCGTTCGGCCCGGGCCAAGTCCCAGCCCTCGGGATACTCGAGCGGCCTGCAAGTCTCGTCCAGTGGCACCCCGACCAGTTCCGGCGGCAGGCGCCGGCCTGATTTCAGATCGGTTTGCACCTTGAGCGCCGCCACTTCGGCCTGACGCAAGGACAGCTCGATCAATTGCTGGGCCAGCTTGGCCGCCAACGCCGAGCGCGCCATCTGCCCCGCCAGCGCATAGCGGGTGGCCCGCGCCACCAGCACACTGGCCGCCTCCTCCGCCGGCACGGCAGGG
>NZ_JBLWTL010000015.1:0-73282 GCF_048270095.1 Maricaulis sp.
CGTGATACCGGCGGTGACAGACAAAACGGAGTAACTCGGAGCTTGACAGAAAGGGCCGCGATTAGACAACACGCACCGGCGAAGCCGGAGCATGTCCCGGGGGGGGCGGGTGTGGCTAAAGCTTCAGCCCGAGTTCCGCCCACATCGCGTCCACCTTCGCCTTCGTCGCCTCATCCATATCCAGCAATTCCCCCCATTCGCGCTGGGTCTCATTGCCCATCTTGTTGGTGGGTGCGTGTTCCATGGTCAGTGTCCTTGCAGGCTGTCGAGAACAGCGGCGAGCACGGGGTCGTGCCCGGTCCGGTAATCGGAAAAGCGGTAGGGGATGGTCACGTCCGGTGTGCGGAAGCGGCGCGTGTCGGAGGCGGCGACCGTCTGGTAGTACTCGCTGGCATGCAGGATCGGCAGATGGCTGTTGGGCGTGATGAAGATATTGGTCTCGCCATTATGATTGGGCCGGTCAGCCGTGGCCTGGCCGTAGAAACGGGCATGGGTCTGTTGTTCGAGTTTGGAGACCAGCATGATGGCGGCTGAATGGGTCATGCGGCTGGTCAGGACGAAAAGATGACCGGGCCGGTTGATCTGCGGATTGTCGCGGATCACCGCCACCAGATCGTCATTGAGCGAGCCGTCGCCGCCGAGCGATTGGCGCAGATCGATCACCAGAACCGGGTTGGCCAGGCTTTCGGCCTGATCCACCGCTGTTTGCGCCAGACCGGCATAACCGCCCGGCTCGCGCTCGGCGATCTGGTTGATCTGCAGATAAGCAGCATTGTCGAGCGTGACCGTCCAGCCCAGAGGATCGGTCGGCTCGCGCCAGAGTGGCGTCGCGGCGGCAGCGGTGTACCAGTCGAGCGCACCGTCCGGACCCGTGGGCCCGCCATCGCTGGAGAATATCCAGTCATATTGCATCGCTGCCGGCAGGGCTTCCAGCGCCAGGGTTTCGCGGCGGCCATTGATTTCCAGCGTCAGCCTGACCGGCTCTCCCGGTGTGGCGAGGCCGAGCGTGTTGAGGATTTCGCGCTGCATCAGCCATTCGGCGACAAATTCAGATGAGAGATTGACCGCATCGCGCGGCAGCATCGTCATTGCCCGATCCACAGCGGCCTGTGTGCCGGTATCGCCGATGGCGATGATGCGTGCGCCGAGAGCGGCGCGGTGTGCCTGTGTGGCGCCGACGATGAACAACCCTTCTTCGAACCATTCAAAACGCACCGGCAGGGATGAAAACGCCGGCCCTGGCGGCATGCCGTCAAAGGGCAGGGCGTGCATCGGCATCCAGGTGTGGCCATCGCCGACCAGCGCCACGATCCGGGCCAGACCGACAATGCGTTCGCTGCGGTTCATGGTCTCGAGCTCGGCCAGATAGGCCTCGAAGGCGGCGCGGAATTCCGGCTCCGGCGTGGCAAAGAACGGGTCTTCATGTTCGGCCAGCAGGACGGCGAGAAAGGCCTCCGCATCTTCGCGCCACAGGGCGGCCTCGCTCGTCGCCTCTGACGCGGCGGTCTGCGTGGTCGGTGCCGGCTGCGCTTCAACGGCGGGGACCGTCGCACAGGCCGCGATAGCGCCGAGCGTCAGGGCGATGCCAAGACGGCGGGGGCGTGAAAAAACTGAGTGTCGCATAATCGGGTCCTTGAATGTGGACTTGAGTCCAAATTGATATGACCTTTAGATGCAGCGGGTGGTGCGGTTGGATGCAGATTAATTTCAGCGCGGCGCAATTCCTTGAATCACCACATCAAATCGCGCCAACAGGCCGGCGCTTAGTGAGATGGTCTGGCCGGAATTGACCCAGGCTTGCGCCGTATTCGTCAGGATTCCGAGCAGGAATTCGGCGAGGAAGGCGGGCTCGATCTCGTGACGGATCTCGCCGCTGGCCTGCCCCTGGTCGACCGCCTCGCGCAGGAAAGTCAGCATTTCATGGTCGACCTCGCGCTCGGTTTCCCCCAGCGGTCCGCTCGGCATGGTGAGCGCGGCAATCTCGGCGATCAGCGCCTTGTCCGCTGTGGCAGCGGCGTCGAGGGCGGCGAACAGGGTTTCGACCTGCCCACGCAGCCCTGGCGCCGCGATCTCGCGTGCCGCAGCAATGACCTGGCGCGTGAAGCGGCGATAATACTCAGCTAGGAAAAGCGCTTTGCCGGGGAAATGATTGAACACGCTGGCCCGCGCCACGCCGGCAGCCCGGGCAATATCCTGCATCGTGGTCGCGCCAAACCCGTCGCGCCGGATCAGCGCGATCGCCGCCTGGTAGATTTTCTCGCGATTGGCAAGGCTGCGGCCGGTCGGGGTGGATGAGGACATGCGGCCAGTATCCGGCGGAAATGGACCGGGGTCCATATGGAGCAGTGCTAGAGCCCCAACTCCGCCCAGATCGCGTCCACGCGTGCCTTCGTTGCCTCATCCATATCCAGCTTCTCGCCCCACTCGCGGCTGGTCTCATGGCCCATCTTGTTGGTGGCATCGAGGCCGATCTTCGAGCCCAGGCCTGAGACCGGTGAGGCAAAATCCAGATAGTCGATCGGGGTGTTTTCGACGGTGACGATGTCGCGGGCCGGGTCCATGCGGGTGGAGACGGCCCACATCACGTCCTTCCAGTCGCGCGGATCGATATCCGCGTCCACCACGATGATCCATTTGGTGTACATGAACTGGCGCAGGAAGGACCAGGCGCCCATCATCACGCGCTTGGCATGGCCGGCATAGGCCTTCTTCATCTTGATGACGGCGATGCGGTAGGAGCAGCCCTCGGGCGGCAGCCAGAAATCGAGGATTTCCGGATATTGCTGCTGCAAGAGCGGGATGAAGACCTCGTTGAGGGCCTCGCCGAGCACGGAGGGCTCGTCCGGCGGGCGGCCGGTATAGGTCGACAGATAAATCGGATCGGAACGCATGGTGATGGCGCTGATCTTGAAGACCGGGAAATGCTCGACGGAATTGTAATAGCCGGTGTGGTCGCCATAGGGGCCTTCCGGGCCATATTCGTCGAGCATGACATGGCCCTCGAGCACGATCTCGGCCTGGGCGGGGACTTTCAGCGGCACGGTCTTGCAGTCGACCAGCTCGACCTTCTGGCCGCGCAGAATGCCGGCGAACTGGTATTCCGACAGCGTGTCGGGGATCGGGGTAACGGCGGCGAGAATGGTGCCCGGGTCGGCGCCGAGCACGACGGCGCAGGGCAGGGGCTCGGGCTTGGTGTCCTTCCAGCGCTGATAATGCTGCGCCCCGCCGCGATGCTTGAGCCAGCGCATCAAGGTCTTGTTCTTGCCCAGCTTCTGCATGCGGTAAATGCCGAGATTGAAATCGTCCTGTTTGTCGTTTGACGGACCCTTGGTGACCACCAGTGGCCAGGTGATCAGCGGCGCCGGTTCGCCGGGCCAGCAGGTCTGGATCGGTAGCCGGTCGAGATCGATCTCGTCGCCGGTCAACACGATGTCCTGGCAGGGCGCGCGCTTCACCGTCTTCGGCCGCATCGACATCACCGTCCTGGCCAGCGGTAACAGCTCGATTGCGCCCTTGAAATCGCGCGGCGGTTCCGGCTGGCGCAGGAAGGCGAGCAGTTCGCCGACCTCGCGCAGTTCGCCGGCTGTCGAGCGCGGCTTGCCGCCGAGCGTCACCGCCTGGGCGACGCGGCGCACCGTGCCGAACAGATTGACCAGGACGGGCATTTCGCTTTTGACGCCATGCTCATTGACGACATTCTCGAACAAGAGCGCCGGGCCGCCGGCATGCAGGGTGCGCTTGTGGATCTCGGTGATTTCCAGATCGGTCGAGACCTGGGTTGAGATGCGCACGAGATCGCCATCACGTTCGAGCTGGTCGATGAAGTCGCGCAGGGATTTACAGGCCATGTCAGGGTCTCGCTTGCACCGGGCGTGGAAACTGCAACTTCGCTGCGCAAAATGCCAGTGCGCGATGTGCCGCAACGCCAGATGTGCTGATGGGAAAAAATCGAACAGGGCCACGCATTTGCCCGCCGGCATGCCCCGCCAATCGCCGGTTTGTCTCTGTTTTTAATGGTGTTTGACTGAAATTGTCGAATTTCCGGAGACAAAGCGTTCAAGCCTTGCCGCTACTCAGCGGCGAACGGAATTCATACGGGCAGAAAACACGATGTTGCACAGGGCAGTGATGGTCTCGAAGGCCCGGGTTGATCTGGGTGTCGGTGCGCTCAACGGCGAGTTGGGCAGTGTTCTGGCCTGTTGCATGAAAGCGAGTACGGACCGCCATATGACGGGCGGTCTGATCTGGGATAGCGGCTGGTTCATGGAAGTGCTGGAGGGGCGCCATGATGCTCTGGAAGGTTTCTGGCAGCACATCATCAAGGATCCGCGCCATGCCGACCCGCAGCGTCTCGAATTTGTGCCCCTGTTGAAGCGCAGCTATGAAACCTGGTCGGTCGCCACACCGCGGCGCGGCCCGGCCAATCATTCCCTGCTTCGAAACCTCCGCAGTAATGTCCCGACCGCCGGTGAGGTGCGGACTCACGTCCGCACCGTCATCGTCACAGGTCTTGTTGCGGAATCGCCGCCGCTGGTCTGCGCCGCCGGAGCCTAGTCAGCCGGAGCGCTGGCGGGCGCTTGCAGCGCGGCGACAACTTCGCGCGCCAGCCGGCCGGAGCGTGAACTGACCCCGAGCGTGGCGCCAAAGCGCACAATCACCAATTCCTGCTCGGGCATGACATAGCCCCACTGCCCCTGGAACCCGCTCATCATGATGGTTTCAGGCGGCAAGCCCGTGGCTTCGGTCGGCAGCCAGAACCCCATGCCATAACCACCACCCGAATTCGGCGTCGGTTCGGCGACAATGCCATACCAGTCTTCCGGCAGGATGCGCCTGCCGTCCACGACGCCATTATCGAGATAGAGCTGGCAAAGGCGTGCCCAGTCCTGGGCCGTGGCATACATGTAGGACGAGCCCTGGAAGACGCCATTCTCGCCCGGCTCCAGGATGGCGGAATATATGTCCAGTGGTTCAAAGATGCGCGCCCGCAAGGCTGTGACCTGTTCGGGCAAGGTATCGCCGAGCCGGCGCTGCAGCGCGTCCGAGGCCAGGATGGTATTGCCGCTCATATATTGCCAGTGCTCGCCGGGCGCATGGAGGCGCTGCCGCGTCGCAGCGAAATGCGGCATGTCCGACTGGGTGAAGAGCATCTGAGAATTGGGGTCCGTGCCATTATTGAGCTCGGCAATCGCCAGTCCGCCGGTCATGCGCAGCAGGGCCTCGATCGTGATCGCGTCGAGGCGTGGATCACCGACCGCCGCCAGGGCCGGGATCTCGCCCTCGGCCCGGATATCAAGCCCGCCGTCCTGCGCCAGGCTGCCGGCGAGTGTGGCGATGACGCTCTTGGTCATCGACCAGCCATGGAAACGCGTCTCCCGGCTGGCACCCGAGGCGTAAAGTTCAGCAACGAGATGGCCTTGATGCAGGACGGCAATGCCAAGCGTGCCGCGGCCGTCCTCGTGGTTCTTGTCAAAGGCGCTGGCCATCGCCGCATCGAGGGCCTCGGTGTCGAAGACGGCCTCGCGGTGCTCCCAGTCGAGCTGCATCGGCATGAAGTCACGCGCAATCGGAACCTCAAGCTCCGGATCGAAGTCATGTCCGCCATGCACCAGCGTACAGCCAAGCCCGTCGCGCCAGACAGCGCGCTGGGTCCAGAACAGGCCGAGCAGGGAGGCGCTGACCTCGCGATTCTCCTCATCGATCGAATAGCTCAACACGCTGTCGGCACCGCCGAGCAGGGGGTCGAGATAGAGTGATTTGGCCCGGTCGGGGGCAAGGCCGGAGACCCAGGTCAGCGAGCACATTTGCTTGGCGACAATGCCCGTCGCGGAGGGCAGGTAGATCTGGCCGATCGGTGACAGGTTGAGTGCCACAATGGCCGCCGTCAGGACTGCGCCGCCGGCGCCGAGTATGATGCGTAACATGTCTGCTCTCCCCCAAATCCCCGATGCGTTCAGTCTAGCCGAATTTCGAGAAATCCGGCTTGCGGCGTTCCATGAAGGCCGTGGCCGCTTCGGAGAATTCTTCCGAGCGCAGCAATTCGGCGAACATGCCGCCTTCCATGGAGATGCGATCATCAAGCGCCTCGGCTGGACGGCGCATCAGTGCCTTGGCGGCGCGCAGGGAGCCGGGTGCCTTGGCGGCGAGATTGGCGGCGCTGGCGCGGGCCAGGGCCTCGACATCATCGGCGACATCATTGATCAGCCCGTGGCGGGCGGCCTTGTCGGCATCCCAGGTCGAGCCGAGCAGCAGAAGATCGGCTGCGATGACATGGCCGAACATGCGCGGCATGACCTGGCTGGAGCCGTATTCCGGTGCCAGGGCGAGATCGACGAAGGGGGTCTTGAAGCTCGCGCGCGGCGAGGCATAGACGAGGTCGCAATGCATCAGCATCGTCACGCCGATCCCGATGGCGAGACCGTCGACGGCCGCGACCACGGGCTTTTTCGCGTGCAGCAGGGCGCGCATGAAATGCTCGACCGGCGGCGTTTCACCGCCTCCGACATGCGGCGGGGCCTGCATGAAATCGACCAGATCATTGCCGGCGGTGAAAATGCCGCCGGCACCGGCGATGATGAAAACCCGGATCGCCGGGTCGGCATCGCCGCTCTCCAGCGCTTCGGCCGCGGCGGTATACATCGGCCGGGTCAGGGCGTTTTTCTTCTCGGGGCGGTTGAAGCGTATCGTGCGGACACCTTCGGCATCCTCGACCAGTACCAGCTCGCTCATCGCAGTCTCCCAATTGGTTTTGGCGCAGACTAGAGCATTGCGCGGCCGCTTGGCCAACGCTTTTGCGCTTACCTATACGTCAAGCAGGCTTGGCAATCAGGCTTCTGTGGCGAGCCGGGTGAGGACGCGGTGCAGTGTGTCGCTATCGTCCTCGCCGAGCCGGGTTTCCAGCTCGGTATTGAGGCCGCGCAGGCTGATCTCGGCGGCATCGCCCAGGGCGCGGCCCTTCTCGGTCAGGGAGACCACGGCGGAGCGGCCATCGGTCCTGGAGGCCGCCTTCTTGACCAGGTCGAGCGCTTCCATACGGCTGACCAGGCCGGTCACGGCAGGCGGGTTGAGCGATAATGTATCGCCGATCTCGCCCATGCGGCGCTCGCCGCGCCGGGCCAGCAGGAAGAGCACGGCGGCCTGGGCCGAGGTGACGCCGGCCTCGGCCTTCAGACGCGCATCGGCATCCCGGTTGAGACGCCGGGCGGCGATTTCGATCAGGAGGAAGAGCCGCCGGTCAACGGCGCGGATACGAGCCATGAAACTGAAACTGAATTGATTCTGGCCGTCAGGGGAGAGCCGTTACCGGAATTTCCAGACCTTGGCATAGCGCACTTCACGGTCTTCCAGGTCGCGGGTCACCGGAACGGTGTATTCGGCCAGTTTCTCCAGCCGGTCCTGCGGCAGGAAGGAGCGCCCGGGATCGCCGATCAGCACGGTCGCACCGCGCTGCGCGAGAGCCTGAAGCCAGCCACCGATCAGACGTGCCGGCGCGTCCTCGTAGAAGACATCCCCGGCCAGCACGACATCCCAACCCTCGTCGCTGCCGACCAGATCGCCGAGCCGGGTTTCCAGCGTGACGGCATTGACGCCCGCATTGGCCTTGATCGCGGCAATGGCGAAGGCGTCGAGCTCACAGGCCAGCACGGATGCCGCCCCGGCCTGTTTCGCGGCAATGCCCGAGACGGCGCCGCCAGCTGCAAAGTCGAGCACGCGCTGGCCGGTCACAATCCCTGGATTGTCGAGGCAATAGCGCGCCAGAGCCTGCCCCCCAGCCCAGGCAAAGGCCCAGAAGGGCGGCGGCAGGCCCATCGCGCCCAGAGCCTCTTCGGTCTGCTCCCAGATCGCCACGGTCTCGACCGCCAGGTGAAGCTGGATTTCGGGGACCAGGGGCGGCGCCATCAGGGCCGTGTGGGCACGAACGAAGGCGACGGGGTCGAGGCTAGCGCTTGCCGGGCTCATTCAGAGCAGGGCGGCGAGGGCGAAGGTCGCGACCAGCAAGAGCCCGGCCGTCCGGTTGGACTTGAAGATCGCCAGGCACTGGTCGCCATTCCCGGTATCGAGCAGGCGGACCTGGTTGAACAGGTGCGCCGTGTAGAGCGTGTAGGGGATCACCACAAAGGGCGTTGCCGAACTGAGCCAGATCGCGAGGCCGACGAGCACGGCATTGAGGCCGTAAAAGCCGGCGACCCAGAGCTGCGAATTATCGCCGAACAGGCGCGCGGTGGATTTGACCCCGACCAGGGCGTCATCCTCGACATCCTGGTGCGCATAGATGGTGTCATAGCCCAGCGTCCAGCAGACCGCCGCGGCATACAGGACCACCACGGTGAGATCGATCCGTCCGGTGGCGGCGATATAGGCGACAGGGATGCCCCAATTGAAGGTCAGCCCGAGCCAGGCCTGTGGCCACCAGGTGATGCGCTTCATGAAGGGATAGGCGGCCACCAGCAGCAGGGCTGCGAGCCCGACGCCGATCGCCGGCAGCGGCAATTGTATGAGCACAAGCAGGCCGACGAGCGCCTGGGCCGCGACGAAGAGCCAGGCCTGTTTCAGCGTCACCGTCGCGGCCGGCAGGGGCCGGTTGGCGGTGCGGGCAATGCGGGCATCGAGATCGCGGTCGACAATGTCATTATAAGTGCAGCCGGCACCGCGCATCGCCACCGCGCCGACCGCGAACAGCACGGCATACCAGAGATCGATCCAGCCCAGCCCCTGGCCGATCCGGGCCAGCATCAGGCCGTGCCAGCAGGGCAGGCCGAGCAGCCAGAAGCCGACCGGACGGTCATAGCGCGCCAGGCGCAGATAGGGGCGCAGCGCCACCGGCGCGGTATCTACCCAACTGCTTGGAAGGGAGTCTGCGACTCGCCGATCGAAATTCAATTGCATCCGCAAAGGTGTGACAAAGCCGGACGGCCAATTCAAGGCAGGCTTGACGGCAAGACGCAGTGCCGCCAAAGCCAAGGGCATGTCGACCGATCCACGCCTCTTCCTCGATTCGCCCTTTGCTGCCGCAGCCCGTCTTGCCCTGAGTCGGGAGGACACGCATTACGTCCTTAATGTGATGCGTCGCGGCGAGGGCGATGGTGTGCGTCTGTTCAATGGCCGTGATGGCGAATGGACAGCCCGGATCGCGGATGCCCATCGCAAGGGCGCGGTGCTCGAACTGGTCGCCCGGACCCGGGCGCAAACCAGCGTGCCGGATCTGTGGCTGCTCTTTGCACCGGTCAAGCGGCAGAAGACCGACCTGATTGTCGAGAAGGCCACCGAGCTCGGCGTGCGCGAAATCCATCCCGTCACCACGCGCCGTACCCAGGCCGACCGCAGCAAGCCGGAACGTTTTCACCTCATCGCCAAGGAAGCCGCCGAGCAGACCGAACGGCTCGACCTGCCGGTGATCGCGCCAATCGAGCGGCTTGAGCGCTTGCTGGAGGGCTGGGATCCGGCGCGTCTTTTGTATTATTGCGACGAGGCTGGCGATGATGGCGGCGAGCCCTGGGGCGGCGATACCGGCCGCGCCGGACCGATGCTGGACGTGCTGCGCGCCTACCCGGCCGGCCCCGCAGCCCTGCTGATCGGGCCGGAAGGTGGATTTACGCCGGAAGAACGCACCCGGCTGCGCCAACTCGATTTCGTCCGCGCCGTCTCGCTGGGGCCGCGCATTCTACGTGCCGAGACAGCTGTTATCGCGGCGCTGGCTCTGTGGCAGGCCGCGCGCGGCGACTGGGCCTGAGCCTCACGTCCGCGTGAAACGCAGACCCTCGCTCTTGTTCAATGCCTCTCACCTCCATATTTGAAACCTGAATTGTTGCACGCAGATTGTTTTGCGCTTGGGGATCTTGCTATGAGCGGCACGTATAATCAGGGCGGCGAAGGTGCCCCCATCGAACATAGCGACCAGCTGGCCGCCTATCTCGCCGCCGGTTGCAAGCCGCGCGACGCCTTTCGCATTGGCACCGAGCACGAAAAATTCGGCTTCGCCCTGAACGATCACACCCCAATTCCCTATTCTGGTGACGGGCCGAGCGTGAAAAAAATGCTCGAAGGCCTTATCCGCTTTGGCTGGGAGCGCGTTGAGGAGGACGGCAAGCTGGTCGCCCTCAAGCGCGAGTCTGGTTCAATCACGCTGGAACCCGGTGGCCAGTTCGAACTGTCCGGCGCGCCGTTGGAAACCGTGCACCAGACCTGCGCCGAGGTGAATCTCCACCTGTCCGAAGTGCGCGAAGTCGCCGACGAGATCGGTGCCGGTTTTCTCGGCCTCGGCTTTTCGCCGAAATGGTCACTGGAAGAGACGCCGATGATGCCCAAGGCCCGCTACGGGTTGATGAAGGCCTATATGCCCAAGGTCGGCACGATGGGGCATCAGATGATGTTCCGCTCCTGTACCGTCCAGACCAATCTCGATTTCTCCAGCGAAGCCGACATGGTCAAGAAATTCCGCGTCTCGCTGGCCCTGCAGCCGCTGGCGACGGCGCTGTTCGCCAATTCGCCGTTCAAGGATGGCGGGCTGAACGGCTATCTCTCCTATCGCGGCCATGTCTGGACCGATACCGACAAGCATCGCACCGGCATGCTGCCCTTCGTGTTTGAAGAGGGGATGAGTTTTCAGCGCTATGTCGACTGGGTGCTCGATGTGCCGATGTATTTCGTCAAGCGTGGCGGAAAATATCTCGACGCGACTGGCCAGAGCTTCCGCGATTTCCTTGATGGACGTCTGCCGGCCCTGCCGGGCGAAAAACCGGTGATCAGCGATTGGGAAGATCATATCGGCACCATGTTCCCCGAAGTACGCCTCAAGACTTTCCTGGAAATGCGCGGCGCCGATAGCGGGCCATGGAACACGCTCTGCGCCTTGCCGGCTTTCTGGGTCGGGCTTTTGTATGATGACAGCGCGCTCGATGCGGCCTGGGATCTGGTCAAGGGCTGGAGCGCTGATCAGCGCGAGGGCATGCGCCTGGCCGCGGCCGTCCACGGCATGCGCGCGGGTTATGATGGTGACCGGTCGATGCGGGATCTGGCGAAGGAAGTTCTGGCGATTTCGCGCGCGGGTCTCAATGCCCGGGCACGCCTGAATAATTACGGAGAGAATGAAGCCCATTTCCTCGACGATCTCGACGAAATCGCGGCCTCCGGTGTGACGCGCGCCGATCAGCTGATCGAACGCTTCAAGGGTGAGTGGAAGGGGTCGATCGAACCGGTCTTCACCGAGTGTGCCTACTAGGTTTTCGCCGGCTTCACGTAGATTTGTAATCTAGATGAATGACGCAAGCGGCAAGTGAGACTTGAGCCTGCCCCGTTGCCGTGGTCAATTGCGGCAATATTTTGACCCGCATCAAGCGGGAAAAGGGGAGGTTTGCGTGACTGATACCAATGCCACGCCGTCGACGGGGTCCGCGGACACGTCATTCTTTGGTCACCCGAGAGGGTTGGCGATTCTGTTTTTGACCGAGATGTGGGAGCGCTTTTCCTATTACGGGATGCGTGGCCTGCTGGTCATTTACCTGACTCAGCATTTCCTGTTCTCTGATGAACGCTCGACCCTGATCTATGGTGCCTATACGGCACTGGTCTATGTCATGACGATCATTGGCGGCACGCTTGCTGACCGTTATCTCGGGCAGCGAAAGGCGGTCACTTTCGGCGCGATCCTTCTTGTCTTTGGTCACGGTATGATGGCGTTCGAAGGCGAAGGCTCGCGTGAGATCTTCACCTATGAAGGCGCTGCCTACGAGTTTACGCTCGATGGCCGCGGTGGCGATGCCAATCAGTTGATCGTCTCCGAGACGGGCCAGTCCCTGATCACATTCGCGGATGAAGGCACCCGCCTGGTCATCGCTGACCCGGATGCGGTTGGTCTGCCAGCTGAATTGCCATTCTCCAGCGATATGACCCGCATCGAGCAGGATCCGCTCTACGTCAATATCCTCTATTTCGCCCTGGCCTTGATCATCGCCGGCGTCGGCTTCCTGAAAGCCAATATCTCGACCATTGTCGGCGCGCTCTACGGGCTCGGCGACACACGGCGCGATTCCGGCTTCACCCTGTTCTATATGGGCATCAATATGGGCGCCTTCCTGTCGTCGGTCACCGTCGGCATTATCGGGATCGTCTATGGCTGGGCCTGGGGCTTCGGTCTTGCCGGTATCGGCATGTTGCTCGGCCTGTTTACCTTCCTCTTCTTCCAGGGCTGGCTGGGTGGCCGCGCAGAGCCGCCAAACCCGGAAAAGCTCAAGGAAAAAGTGTTCGGACCGATCAATGTCGAGATGGCCTGCTATCTCGCCGGCCTCGGCATTATCGGCGTTGCCATGCTCGCCGTCATGAATCCGGAGTATATGGGTGGCGTTCTCGGGCCGCTGGGCGTGATCATGTTCGTCGTCCTGGTCGGCTATGCGCTGCTCAAGACCAAGGGTGCGGAACAAGGCAAGATGTTCGCGGCGATCTATTTCGTGCTGGCGCAGATCCCGTTCTGGGCCCTGTTCGAGCAGGCCGGTTCGTCACTGACCCTGTTCACCGACCGTTTGGTGGATCGCACGATGTTCGGCATTTCGGTGCCGTCGCCGGTCTTCCAGGGGCTCAATGCAGCCTTCATCTTCATCTTCGCACCGCTGATTGCCTGGCTGTGGATCTGGCTCGCCAAGCGCGGCCGCAATCCATCCACACCGGTCAAGTTCGCACTGGGTGTGTTCATGGCGGGCCTGGGCTTCTACGCCCTGGTTGGCGGCATGGGTGTCAGCGGCGGAACCGGCCTGACGGCCGTCTACTTCGTCTTCCTGATCTACTGGATTCACACCATGGGTGAGCTGATGCTCTCCCCGGTCGGATTGTCGGCGGTGACCAAGTTGGCACCACCAGCCGTCGTCGGCATGACGATGGGCGCCTGGTTCCTGTATTCGGGCCTGTCCAACTTCCTCGCCGGTGTCATCGCCTCATCGACCGGCGCGGAAACCATTGGCGGTCAATTGACCGACGTGGCAGCCGCCAAGGCGACCTATATCGAGATCTACTCCCAGGTCGGGATGATCGCGATGGCGATCGCCGTCGTGATGCTGTTGATCTCGCCAATCATCAAGAAAATGATGGGCGATGCCGACGGCACGATGACGCCGCATCCAACCGAGACTGAAGCGGGTGGTCCATCGATGGATCGTTCCTCCGGCGCCCCGTAGGCACCGGATCAATACCAATAGAAAAGGCCGCGGAGCGATTGCCCCGCGGCCTTTTTTTCTGCGCGGAAACTGGCGTCTAGCGCCGGCGGTCCGGCTCCGGTGCCTCGGCCTGCGCGCGGCCATTGCGGCAGACATCGCGCGCTTCGGCGGCGCTGATCTCGAAAACGCCCGCTTCGCGATCGACGGTGAGTGTTGCGTATCGGAGCACATCCATGCCGATCACCATGGCCGGCATCCGGCTCCAGTCGAGCGCTTCGAAAATGTCGAGATCCGCCTGCAGCGCCACGACCGAGTTCAGGCACAGCCCGCCCAGCTGGAGATTGCGCAGGAGGACGGTCTCGGCCTCGGCCACGGTTTCGTCCTGCAGCCGTCCCTCAATCCCGTTGATGCTATAGGTGATGCCGCCGGCATGGTTGTGGACCTGGTTGAGCAATTGTTCATTGACCAGTGTCCGGGCGCTGCCGGAATCGACCAGGACGCGCACGCCGCGCATTCCGCGTCGGAGATCGGCCTGACCGAGAAGCAGGTTTTGCGGATTGACCCAGCCATCGGCATGGTCCGGCGCGGCGCTGTCAAGGGTCAGCGTCGCGGCGGCGAAATCGAGCCTGTAGCGATCGGTCGGCAAGGCATCGGCCCCCAACAAACCCGCCACTGGATGGGGCTGGGTGGGGTCGACCGGGATCACGACGCTATTGAGCGAAACCGGCTCCAGGTCGCCGAAGCGCAAGTCGTGCAGCGCAAAGCGCTCCGCGGAGAAGCGGGTGGTCAAAGACTGGACATCGCCATAATTCTCCCACACCGAGTGGAAGCCGAGTTCCTCCGCGACCGGCTGGGCGATCGCGGTATTGCTGGCCCCGGTGTCGACCAGGAATGTATAGGGACCACTGTCCCCGATCTCGACCTCGACGATCAGATGCCCGCTTGGCGCGCGTTGCAATGTCACCGGCTCAGCCAGGCCGATGGCCGGGATCAACAGCGCGGCGAGGCCGGCGAGCAGGGTCTGGCGCGAGCGGCGATGGGGGCGTGCAGGAGGCTGTGTCAGGCGTTCTTTCAATGGCATCGAGCGTGTCCTCGGGTCGTGAGACGGGCCGGGGCGGCAATGCGGTCGAACTCCGGACTGGCCGCGTGCCGTGAGCGGTTGAACAGGCATGCACGTCTGCATTCGCGTCCGGATGGGCTCACGCTAGCCGTGAACGCTGCTGCGCGCCACACTTTGCCCGCCCGGCTCTCGCAGACGTGATCACCTGGCAGCCGGGCCGGGAGTGCCGCCCGGCTGCCGTGGCGAAGCTTGGCGTCAGAAGGTTCCGCGTACCCGCAGATACCAGATCGAGCCCGAGCTCTCCGTGCGGTATTCGGTGTTCGTCACCAGGCCTGCGGCGCGGGAGCCGTCATAGAAGACCCGTTCGCGCTTATCACCGGTATTGAGTACGCCATCGACGCCAAGCCGGGTCGTGACACCGCCCCATCGGGTGGTCTCGATATAGAGATCGAGATCACCATCGGTATTGTCATAGAGGCGGAATTCCTGGGCGCGGTAGACCTCGCCATCGGAGACCCAGTGATAATCCCAGCCCCAGGCGAGCTGCTGCGCCGGGAAGGTCTGGCGGTAATCAAGGCCGAGTTCCCATTCGCGGGTGCCGGAGAAGGCGCGATCCTGGCCCGTGAGCGGGTCTTCGACATTGGTATTATACCACTCGCCGAACACGTCGATCACGGCATTGCTCAGGCCGAAACGGTCGAGTGGTGTGGTCAGATTGACGGTGACGCGCAGATTGGTGCCGTCGCCAATATTGCCTGGCGCATCGAACACGCCGGTCGGCGTGGTGATCGGCACCCAGCCATCGAGATCCTCGATCCAGTCATAACCGACCTGGAGCGAGGCTGAGCCGTCATCCCCGAAACGGCGTTCCCACTCGGCCTCCAGCGTCCAGGTGCGCTGGGGGACATAATCGGGATTGCCGAGGGTGGCGTTATTGTCGGCAATATCGATCGAGCTGGCGAATTTGCCGAAATCCAGCTGATCGACATCGCGCCTTGCGGTCAGGCGCAAGCGGTTGTGCTCGTCCTGGCGCCAGTTCAGCGTCAGGCTTGGCTTGGGGTAGGCGAAGGAGCGTGACTGTTCGGAATCGCCGGTCTGCACGATCTCCGAGAATTCATAACGCAGACCGCTCTCCAGGCTGAGCCGGTCGCTGACCGTCCAGGTATGATTGACGAAAATCTCGCTGCGCGTCTCCTCGACGCGGGTATTGGCGACCGGCAGCACGATCGGCGTGACGGTCACACCATCATCCTCGAACAGGGCCAGGCCGGTCGCGCGGGCATTGACCGCGATCTCGGCACCAAATTCGAAGGCGTGGCGCTCGTCCGGGGTCCAGGCGAGGGTCTGGCGCAGGGCCGTTTCCTCGGTCTCGCCATTGGCCTCGACGATGATGGCATCGACAAAACCGGATACGGGATCATAGGTCTCATAGGCTTCCGGACCGTCATCCCAGGTCTCGCGGTCGAGCAGCGCCATCGTCTGGATCGAGATGGTGGGGCTCAGCTCGCGCGCATAACTGACCGAGCCGAGATAGGAATTGCCGTGATTGCTGGTCGCGTTCTGCTCATAGCGCAGCGGCACATGGCCAGAGCCGGACGGTGCGTCGATGAAGGAAACCTGGGTGCGCTTCCAGTCCCAGACAGTGCCCTGGAGGTCGAAGCGGAGGCTGGACCGGTCATCGATCTGCCAGTTCAGCGAGAACGAGGGCTCGGCTTCGCGGTAATGGCGCTGATCATTGTCGCGCTGGATCTCCACCAGGGTATCGCTGGCATCGAGCAGGGTGCGGCGGCGATGGATCCGGTTGCCTTCGGTGCCGACATCGAGGCCGAAGCTCAGTTCGACCGGGCCCGCGACCGTCGCGTAGGAGATGATCCCGCGCGGCCCCAGCCGGCCCGATGGCGACATCCGCAAGCGCGCGTCAAACGATCCGGAATTGCCCGCGCCCTCGACGAGGATGATATTCACCAGCCGCGAATGGCCGCGCATATTGTATTCCGGCAGGGCTTCCTGGATCAGTTCCAGCTGCGCGACATCGGCAATCGGGATGCGTTGCAGCACCGTGTCCAGCGACAGGGATTTATTGGACGGGCGGGTGCCATTGATCAGCACATTGCCGAAACTGTCGCCCAGGCCGCGCCGGCTGGTATCACCATCGGACAGGGAAAAGCCGGGAATGCGCTGCACCATGTCCAGCGCCGTGACTGGAGAGAAGGCATCGAAATAGGCCTTGCTGAAAATCGAGCGGCCGTCCTGGCTGTCGGCCTCGAGGCTTTCACCCGCGACCGTCTCTGCCTGAATGACGGCCCATGCCGGTGTGCCAAGTGTGGCGAGACAGGCTGTGCCCGCGATCGCCGATGTCAAAAAATCTCGCATATGTCCCCACAAGATGCGCCTGCCCCAAACCATGAAGCGGGAATACCAACGGACCGTTCACGAGAACACGTAATGATTGGTAATAAAGCTCACAGCGACGCGTGCGGCAGTGCGTCGCACCTGCCGTCACAGGGCTTCGCGCCAACATTGCTTTTCAGTCAGGCAGCGCCGCCGACGGTCAGACCGGCGATTTTCAGGCTTGGCTGGCCGACCCCGACCGGCACGCCCTGGCCACCCTTGCCACACATGCCAACGCCCGGATCCATCGCGAAATCATCGCCGATCATGGTGATCTGGGTCAGCGCCGTCGGGCCATCGCCGATCAGGGTTGCGCCCTTCACAGGGGCCTCGATCTTGCCATTGCGGACCCGATAGGCCTCGGTGCACTGGAAGACGAATTTGCCCGAGGTGATATCGACCTGGCCGCCGCCGAAATTGACCGCATAAATCCCGTCCGTCAGGCTGGCGACCATTTCCTCCGGCTTGTGCTGGCCGCCCAGCATATAGGTATTGGTCATGCGTGGCAGGGGTGGATAGGCGTAGGATTGCCGGCGGCCATTGCCGGTCGGTGCCTGGCCCATCAGCCGCGCATTCATCCGGTCCTGCATATAGCCGACCAGAATCCCGTCCTCGATCAGCACGGTGCGCTCGGTCGGCGTGCCCTCATCATCAATGGTGAGCGAGCCGCGACGCTTTTCCATCGTGCCGTCATCGACAATGGTGACGCCGCGCGATGCGACGCGCTCGCCCATGCGGCCGGCGAAGGCCGAGGAGCCCTTGCGGTTGAAATCGCCTTCCAGCCCGTGACCGACGGCTTCGTGCAACAGCACGGCAGGCCAGCCAGGGCCAAGCACCACATCCATCACACCGGCGGGAATATCGATGGCGTCCAGATTGACGCGCGCAATCCGCATCGCCTCATTGGCCAGGCCTTTCCAGGCGTCCGGCGCGATCCACTGATCGAACTCGGCGCGCCCGCCGGCACCGGCCGAGCCGGTCTCGCGGCGGCCATCACGCTCGACCGTGACCGAGACATTGAGGCGGACGAGCGGGCGGATATCGGTTTTCATATCGCCATCGGCGCGCAGGATGGAGATCGAGCGTGTCGAGCCGGCGATCGAGGCGCTGACCTGGACCACGGATGGATCCTTGGCGCGGCAATAGGCGTCGATCTCCTGCAACAGGGCGGATTTGACCTCGAAGGCCGGATTGGCGACCGGGTCAATCGCGTCATAGAGCTTGCGGTTGGTGCCCGCAGGCGGCGGCGCGAGGATGGCCGCCGGGCCGCGCTTCACGGCCGAGGCCGTCTCGGCGGCGCGCTTGACCGCGTCCAGTGTCGGGTCCGAGGAATGGGCATAGCCAAAGGCTTCACCGGAGACGCAGCGCAGGCCGAAGCCGCGGCTGGTGTCAAAATTGGAGGCCTTCATGCGGCCATCATCGAAGACCAGCGATTCCGAGGCCGCGGTCTCCAGAAACAATTCGCCATCATCGGCACCGGACATCGCCTCGGCGAGCACAGGCCGGACATCGTCAGCATCGAATTCGAACTGGGAGATCGGTTCGTCGGACATGATGGGCCTCACTTCTGCTTCTTCGGATGGGTTAGACATAGTTCAGCGCGTGCCCTGAGGGAATAAGCACGGGTCCGGGCAATCGCAGCGTTTCGCCGATTCGAGCCCTGCCATGCCTGCCCAGACTGAGACGATTGGACGCACGCGCGCCGCCGCCCGGCCGTGAAACCGCAAATCCGATAGTGATTTCATGTGGAAAGCCAGCCTATGACAGTCCGTAGCCGGGCCGGTAAGCGACTGAACAGCTTGAATTTTTCTGAAAATTGGACCAAGCCCTGCTCAACGCGCTACAAAAAGTGTGCTTGGTGACCTGACAGCGTCAGTGACCACCTCTATATTCCGCCGCCATCGGTGAGGGTTTCCTCACCTTCACGCCTGACTTGTATGGGGAAGCCATGCGTTTCTTGACCGCAATTGTGCTTACTTGGATCACCGCATCCACTTCCGCCCTGGCGCTGAATGTGCCGGCGGACGGGGGATTGAACCTCCCGCGCGCCGTGACGCCAATCATGGAGCGGATCGGCGAGTTCCACACCTTGCTGCTGTGGATCATCATTCCGATCACGCTCTTCGTCATGGCCCTGCTCGTCTGGTGCATGTGGCGTTACAATTCGAAGAATAACCCGGTCCCCAGCAAGAGCAGCCATAATACGATGCTCGAAGTGGTCTGGACCGCTCTGCCGGTTGTGATCCTGATCGCCATTTCGGTCTTCTCCTTCCCGCTTCTTTATTATCAAGAAGAGATTCCTGACGCCGATTTCACCATCAAGGCGACCGGAAACCAGTGGAACTGGACCTATGAGTATCCCGACCAGGGCGCGATGGAATATCTCTCCATCATGGTTCCTGAAGCGGATCTCCAGCCGGGTCAGCACCGCAATCTCTCGGTCGATTACCCGCTGGTCGTGCCGATTAATGCGGTCGTCCGTCTGCAGGTGACCGCGACCGACGTGATCCACAATTTCGCAATGCCGGCCTTCGGGACCAAGATCGACGCCATTCCTGGCCGCATCAATGAGTCCTGGTTCCAGGTCACAGAGGAAGGCACTTTCTACGGTCAGTGCTCGGAATTGTGCGGCCTCGGCCATGCCTTCATGCCGATCGAGGTTCGTGTCGTATCCCAGGACGTGTTTGACGCCTGGATCGCGGCAGAGCCGGGTACGGATGAATCGAATGCCGTAATTGCCGCATACGAAGCCGCGCGGGATACGCGCCTGGCGCAACTCGATTAGGAATGGGCTGAACCATGTCTGCTGACGCCGCAAATCACGACGCTCACATCCCAAGCATGTGGGACTGGAAGCGCTGGGTATTCTCGACCAATCACAAGGACATCGGCACGATGTACCTGATCTTCGCGATTCTCGCGGGGATTATTGGTGGCGGAATGTCCGGACTGATCCGTTGGGAACTGGCCGAGCCGGGCTTGCAGGTCTTCGACGGCATGGCGTTCGGCGGTTTCTTCGGCGATGCCCAGGGCTATAACGTCATCACCACGATGCACGGCCTGATCATGATCTTCTTCATGGTTATGCCGGCGATGATTGGCGGCTTCGGCAACTGGTTCGTGCCGCTGATGATCGGCGCGCCGGACATGGCCTTCCCGCGCATGAACAACATCTCCTTCTGGCTGCTGCCCTTCTCCTTTGCGCTGGCCCTGATGTCGATGTTCGTGCCGGGCGCGGGTGGTGCCAATGGTTTCGGTGGTGGCTGGGTCATGTATCCGCCGCTCTCGACGATGGGTCATCCGGGCCCTGCGATGGATCTTCTGATCCTGTCGCTGCACATTGCCGGTATCAGCTCCATCCTCGGTGCGATCAATTTCATCACCACGATTTTCAACATGCGCGCGCCGGGCATGACCATGCACAAGATGCCCTTGTTTGCCTGGTCGATCCTGGTCACCGTCTTCCTGCTTCTGCTCTCGCTGCCCGTGCTGGCCGGCGCCCTGACCATGCTGCTGACGGACCGTAATTTCGGCACCGCTTTCTTCGATCCCGCCGGTGGCGGCGATCCGGTGATGTATCAGCACCTGTTCTGGTTCTTCGGACACCCGGAAGTCTACATCCTGATCCTGCCCGGTTTCGGCATGGTCTCTCACATCGTCTCGACCTTCTCCAAGAAGCCGATCTTCGGCTATCTCGGCATGGCCTATGCCATGGTCTCGATCGGTGCGATCGGCTTCATTGTGTGGGCGCACCACATGTTCACCGTCGGTATGCCGGTTGACCTGAAAGCCTATTTCGTCGCCGCCACCATGGTGATCGCGGTGCCGACCGGCATCAAGATCTTCTCCTGGATTGCCACGATGTGGGGCGGTTCGATGGAATTGCGCACGCCAATGCTGTGGGCGATCGGTTTCATCTTCCTGTTCACCGTTGGTGGCGTGACCGGCGTCGTGCTGGCCAATGCCGGCATCGATGTCTCGCTTCACGACACCTATTACGTCGTCGCCCACTTCCACTATGTGCTGTCACTCGGCGCCGTGTTCGCGATCTTTGCCGGCTGGTATTACTGGTTCGAGAAGATCTGGGGCGTGAAATACAACTCCATCCTGGCCCGCTTGCAATTCCTCTTCTTCTTCGTGGGCGCCAATGTGATCTTCTTCCCGCAGCACTTCCTGGGTCTGCAGGGCATGCCGCGCCGCTATGTCGACTACGCAGACGGCTTTGCCTTCTGGAACGGCGTTTCGTCCTGGGGCTATGTGATCATGCTGGTGGGTATGGTGCTGTTCTTCGCCGTGCTGATCGAGGCGGCACTGCGCCGTCGCAAGGCTGACGCCAATCCATGGGGCGAAGGCGCCACCACGCTGGAGTGGACCTTGTCCTCACCGCCGCCTTTCCATCAGTTCAACGAGCTGCCACGGATCAAATAGGCGCCATGGCGGATACTTCCACCAACTCCGGCGTTCATCGCACTGAGGGCGGGGCCGTTTCAACGGCCTCGCCCCGCGATTATTTTGACCTGATGAAGCCGCGTGTGATGACGCTCGTCGTCTTCACCGCCTGCGCCGGTCTGGTCGCTGCTCCGGTCGATATGGATCCGGTTCTGGCAGCGATCGCGATTCTCAGCCTGGCCGTGGGTGCCGGTGCGGCCGGTGCGCTCAACATGGCCTATGACGCCGATATCGATGCCATCATGCAGCGCACCCGCAAGCGGCCCATCCCGCGCGGGGCTGTCAGCAAGGCCGATGCCTATGGCCTGGGCATTATCGCCTCCATCCTGTCGGTATTGATGATGGCGCTGGCGAGCAATTATCTTGCCGCCGGCCTTCTCGCTTTCTCGATCTTCTTCTACGCCGTCATCTATTCGATGTTTCTCAAGCGCTCGACGCCGCAGAATATCGTCATTGGCGGCGCCGCCGGCGCTTTCCCGCCGATGATTGGCTGGGTCGCCGCGACCGGCCATATCTCGCTCGATGCCTTCATTCTCTTCATGATCATCCTGCTGTGGACGCCGCCGCATACCTGGGCGCTGGCGCTCTATAAATGCGGCGATTATGCCGCCGCCGGCATTCCGATGATGCCGGTCGCCAAAGGGCCGAAATCCACCCGGCTGCAAATCCTGCTCTATTCCATCGTGCTGGTTGTCTTCGCCGGTGCACCTGTGCTGACCGGCCTTGGCGGTATCGCCTATGCCCTGACTTCGCTCGGCGGCGGGGCCCTCTTCCTGCTGCTCGCCTGGCGGGTGTTCAACTCACGCGCCGGTGAAGCCGGTTCGGCCGAGGAGGGCGCGCTCTATGCCGTCCGCGCCGGCGACAAGGCTGCGCGCGACCTGTTCGCCTATTCCATCGGTTATCTCACCGTCCTTTTTGCCGCATTGATTATTGAGCACGGATTTGGTGCCTATATGTCGGTCCCGGGAGTAGGTGGATGAGCGATATCAAGGACGACACTCTGAAGACTGACGCGCCGGCGGCGACGCCGCCTGAGCCGGCCAGCCAGTCTGTGTTCCAGGCCCATGAAGGCGTGCCGACCGGGGAATTCGTCGCGCTGACGCCCGAGCAGACCGCAGCACGCAAGCGCCGCAATATTGCGATCGGCCTGAGCCTGCTGGCTTTTTGCGCCCTGGTCTTCGTCGTCACCGTGATCCGGATCGGGCAGAATTTCGCCGAGGCGGGTGCGGTATGAAGGCGTCCCTCGACAAGAATGCGCGCGTCGCGCTGTTTGCCGGCGTCGCAGCTGTGACCATGGTCGGCGCTGCGTTCGCGTCCGTGCCACTCTACAGCCTGTTCTGCCAGGTGACCGGCTATGGCGGTACAACCCAGGTCGCGCTTGGCGAAGCGGGTGAAGTGCTCGACCGCGAAATGACCGTCCTGTTCGACGCCAATACGGGCCGCGGCCTGCCCTGGGAGTTCGAGCCGGTACAGCGCTCGCTGACCCTGAATGTCGGCGAGAGCGGCCTGGCCTACTACCGGGCGACCAATACCTCCAATCACCGTATCACCGGCGTGGCGACTTATAATGTGGCGCCATTCAAGGCGGCGACCTATTTCTCCAAGATTGAGTGTTTCTGCTTTACAGAACAAACGCTTGAGCCCGGCGAAAGCATTGATATGCCGGTCCTGTTCTTTGTCGATCCGCTGATCGCCGAAGAGCGTTTCCTGGATGATGTTCACACCATCACCCTGTCCTATACGTTTTTTGAAACCGATGAGGCTGCGTCTTCGCCAAGCGATGCCGCGCCTTAGCATTGAACCTTTGTCCCGTCGCGGTTATCACCGCCCGACAGGACTGATTTGAAGTCGCAGGAGATTCGCGATGGCTGGGCATGCCGTAAAGCACGATTACCACTTGGTCGATCCGAGCCCGTGGCCGTTTGTCGGCTCGCTGGGCGTATTCCTTCTGGCGCTTGGCGCCGTGGGCAATATGAAAGGCCTTGTCGGTCCCGATCATCCGCTCGCCATCCTCTATGCTGATGGCGGTTGGGGCGGTCTGATCCTCGGCTTCGCCGTGGTCATCTACACGATGATCGGCTGGTGGGGCGATGTGATCAAGGAATCCAACCGCGGTGATCACACGCCTGTGGTGGATATCGGCCTTCGCTACGGCATGATCATGTTCATCGCGTCTGAAGTGATGTTCTTTGTCGCCTGGTTCTGGGTCTTTTTCGAATACGCGATCTTCCATGAAGTCCGCATCGATCCGGCCCTGGCCTCCTGGCCGCCGGCCGGGATCGAGACTTTCGACCCCTGGCACATCCCGCTGATGAACACGCTGGTCCTGTTGCTCTCCGGCACGACCGTGACCTGGGCTCACCATGCCCTGCAGCATGATGATCGCAAGGGTGCCAAGCTCGGCCTCCTTTTGACCGTCATTCTCGGCCTCTGCTTCACGGCGCTGCAGGCGATCGAATACGCCGAAGCCGGCTTCTCGATTTCCGGCAATCTGTATGGTTCGGCCTTCTTCATGGCGACGGGCTTTCATGGCGCCCACGTCATTATCGGCACCATCTTCCTGGCCGTCTGCCTGTTCCGCCTGATGGCGGGCCAGATGTCCGCCAAGAAGCATTTCGGTCTCGAGGCTGCGGCCTGGTACTGGCACTTCGTTGATGTGGTCTGGCTCTTCCTGTTCACCTTCGTCTACGTCGTTTACCAGTAACCGGAACGGATATGGAAAAACCCTCCCCCTTCGCCGCCGGCCTCTCGGGTCGCTGTCCGAAGTGTGGGGAGGGGGCCATGTTCAAGGGCCTGTTGGCGCTCGCGCCGCGTTGCGATGCGTGCGGCGCCGATTTCGAGAGCGCCGATGTCGGTGATGGTGCGGCGGTGTTCGCGCTCTTCATTGTCGGTTTCCTTGCCATCGTGCTCTTCCTGCTGACGGCGGTCGCCTTCCGGGGCCTGCCCTGGTGGGGGCATATGATCATCCAGGTCCCGTTTATCTTTGGCGCGTCCATTCTGTGTCTGCGTCCGCTCAAGGGCCTGCTCTTTGCGCTGCAGTTCGAGCATGACGCACAACAGGGCCGGCTCGACGATTAGGCCAGGCTCCGGCCCTGGCTCGCACCCGGGGAGGTGAGGACGACCCTCATGCCATATTTCAGACCGCTCCCCGTCCTGACCGTCTTCAGCGCGCTCGCGCTCGCCCTGCTCCTGACACTGGGCGTGTGGCAGATGCAGCGCATGGAGTGGAAGGCGCAGCGCATCGCCGCCTATGCCGAACGCGGCGCTGTGACCTCCTTCCGCGAGGCGCTGTGTGGCGCGCATGCCGGTGTCTTCGGCCCGAGCATCACCGCCCCGGCACCCCTGGCCGGGCCGCAATTGCGCTATTACGCCCTGCGCGGCCAGCCGGGCTGGGTCCGGATCGGACGGATGCCCGCACCCGCCTGCACTCCGGACGAGCCGCAGCGCTATCTGTTTGTGGAATCGGGCTTTGAGGATCTGGACGGCACTATCATCGCCCGGCCACAAGCCTGGCGCCTGGAAGTGTTTCCCAGGCCGGGACGCTTCGCCAGCGGAAACGATCCGGATACCAATCAGTGGTATATCTTTGATCGGGACATGATGGCGCAGGCCCTCGACACGGACCCCGGCCAGGTGCTCGAAGTCTGGGCCCGGGCCGATCTGGGTCTGCCGACCAGCCTGAGCCAGACGCCGCCGTCCAAGCATCTGGGCTATGCGGTGACCTGGTTTGGATTGGCGGCGGCATTGATTGGTGTGTATCTGGCTTTGCACATCGCCCGCGGGCGATTGCGGCCAGCAGCCAGGCCGTAGCAGACGACGCGTAAACAGCCGGCAGAGAAACGGCAGGACAGGAGCAGGCGAGTGGCAGTTTGGCGCGACGTGGAAATCGAACAATCCCTGATGGCCCAGGGCATCCGCCTGAGCGCGCCGACGCTCGAGGATTATGAAAACTGGGCCAAGCTACGTGGCGCCAGCCGCAGTCATACCGAGCCGTGGGAGCCTGCCTGGACAGCCGATGAGCTCAGTCGCAGCGCGTTCAAGCGCCGCCTCGAACGCTATCAGATCGACCGTCAATCGGGGGCCGGCTACCCCTTCTTCGTTTTCCGCAGCCGCGACAATGTCCTGCTCGGCGCCTGCAATCTCAACAATGTCCGCCGCGGTGTCCAGCAGAGCGCCGATATCGGCTATTGGATCGGAACTCCTTATATTCGTCAGGGACATACGCGCATGGCCGTGCGGCGTATCATGGCCTTTGCCTTTGACAATCTCGGCCTCCACCGGGTCGAGGCGGCCTGCCGTCCGGAGAACAGGGCCTCACGCAAACTGCTCAAAAGTATCGGTTTCCAGTTCGAGGGCCGCGCGCGTGCTTTCCTCAATATTGCCGGCGAATGGCATGATCATGATCGTTTCGCGCTGCTCAATACCGATCCGAGACTATGACATCGGTTGATTTCGAGAGCGGCGCACGCGCCGCCGGAGCGGTCGCCTTTGCGATTGAACTCGATCGGGGTGGCCAGATCCGCTTTACCGGGGCACTCGAACCCTTCGGGCTGGAGCAGACCACATTCAACTGGAGCGCATTTTGCGCTCGGCTCGGCCCCGCCGACCATGCCAGGCTTGATGCGGCGCTTCGCGGCGACCAGCTCGACCTGCGTATCCGGCTGATCGGCGAGACGGGGGGCGTGGCCTATGTTCGCCTGCTCGGACGCCGCGTCGGCGGACAAAGATTTGAAGGCCTTATGACGCCCGCCGGCCTGAGCGGGGAGGGTGTATTGCGCATCCGTGAAGAACACGCCCTGGCCAATGCCGTCGCCGCCGGTGAAGTCATCGCCTGGTATCAGCCCATTATTGCCCTGGAGACCGGCCGCCTGGCAGGCTTCGAAGCGCTGGCGCGCTGGGAGCGCCCCGGCGTCGGCGTTCTGGCGCCGCAGGACTTCCTCGCCATGGCCGATGATCTCGACCTGCTCGACCGGATCAGTACCGAAGTGCGGGCCTCGGCGATCGCCGACCTGTCGCTGTGGCGAACGGTTTGCGAGGGCGGCAGCGAGCTATTCGTCGCGGCCAATGCGACGGTGAGCGAATTGGTCTCGCCGGCATTCCCCGATGCCCTGCTGGAGGCCGTGCGCCAGGCGGAATTGCCCGCCGGGGCCTTCAAGCTCGAGATCGCCGAGACCGAAATCATGCGCGACCCCGATCTCGCTGCGGGTGTTATGGCGCGTCTGTCGGCCGGGGGTATCGCGCTGGCGCTGGATGATTTCGGTACCGGCTATTCATCGCTGGCCCGGCTGGAAATGCTGCCCTTCGATGTCGTCAAGATCGACCGCTATTTCGTCCGCGCCATGGCCGCCAATGAGAGCGCCGGCACAGTGGTGCAATCCGTGATCCAGCTGGCCCGGCATTTCGGCATGAAAGTCGTCGCCGAAGGCATTGAGAGCGCCGAGAGTGGGGACGGCCTGCGGGCGATGGGGTGTGATTTTGGCCAGGGCTATCGCTATGCCGGCGCCTTGGCCCCCGATCAGGCCCTGCTCGCCGTACGTCATGGGCTGGAAGGCCGCTTCCTGCCGCCGGCCTGACGGGTCAGGCAGTGCCGGATGCACCCGACAAATGCTCGGGTGTGACGCCCAGTACAGCCAGCGCGTTTTCCCACTTCCCCTCGATATCCGTACTGAACACCAGCGCTTCATCAGCATCGGCGACCAGCCAGGCATTGGCCGCGAGCTCGTCCTCGAGCTGTCCCGAACCCCAGCCGGCATAGCCCAGCGCCAGCATCGCACAGCGCGGCGGCGTGTTCGAGGCCATCGCATCGAGCGCATCCTTGGTCGAGGACAGGCCGATATCGGCGGTCACGGCGAGCGTCGAATCAATGGTCTCGAAGTCATTGGTGTGCAGCACAAAACCGCGTTGCCGCTCGACCGGACCGCCCTGCAGGACCGGCCGGTCAATCGTGTCTTCGGTGGTCTCGACGCCGAGCTGTTTGAAGACTTCGGGCAGGCGCAATCCGTCGACGCGCTTGTTGAGCACGATGCCCATCGCGTGTTCCGCCGAGTGGTCACACATCAGGATCACCGAGTGGTCGAAGCGCGGGTCGCCAATGCCCGGGGAAGCGATCAGGAGTTTGCCGTTCAGGAAGCCGTCGGGCGGCGAATTTGAATCATCACTGCTCATAACCTCATGATGCAGCCAAAAAGGGGGATGCGTCCAGCCGCGTTCCCGCTATCTTGCCGTGCGCAATCGCGACTAGTCTTATCAGCAGGAGAAACAGCCATGACCATTTCGGTGGGAGATCGCATTCCGGACGCCAGCTTCATGACCATGACGGCGAGCGGCCCGAACCGGGTAAGTACGGACGATGTATTTGGCGGCAAGACCGTCGCGCTGTTCTCGGTGCCGGGCGCCTATACGCCGACCTGTTCGGCCAAGCACCTGCCGGGCTTTGTCGAGCACGCCGCTGAGATCAAGGGCAAGGGCGTCGACACGATTGCCTGCATGTCGGTCAATGATGTCTTTGTCATGAATGCCTGGGGCAAGGACCAGGGCGTGGGTGAAGACGTCATGATGCTGGCTGATGGCAATGGCGATTTCGCCAAGGCCCTTGGTCTGGAAATGGACGGCACCGGCTTTGGCATGGGCACGCGCGCGCAGCGCTTCTCCCTGATCGCCAGGGATGGTGTTGTCGCTGAATTGAATGTCGAGGCGCCGGGTGAATTCAAGGTGTCGTCGGCCGATCATATCCTCGGCCAGCTCTAGTCTGGGTTGAGGCATAACGGACCGGGCAATCGCCCGGTCCGAAACGGCCAAGGGAGGGCTCTCATGGAACTCATCGTCACCGGCGTATTGCTGATGCTGGCACTGGCGGTTATCGCCTCGGTCATCAAGACCGTGCCGCAGGGCAAGGAATTCACCGTCGAGCGCTTCGGGCGTTTCACGCGGACCCTCAAGCCCGGTCTCCATTTCATCATGCCGTTCATCGATGGCGTCGGCTATAAAATGAATATGCGCGAGCGCGTCCTCGACGTGCCCAACCAGGATGTCATCACCAAGGACAACGCGACCGTCTCGGTCGATGCGGTGATCTTCATCCAGGTGCTTGATGCGCCGCGCGCGGCGTATGAGGTCGACAATCTTGATTTCGCAATCCTCAACCTCTGCCTGACCAATGTCCGGACCGTGATCGGTTCGATGGATCTCGATGAGACCCTGTCGAAGCGCGATGAGATCAATGCCCGCCTGCTGATGGTGCTCGATTCAGCGACCAATCCCTGGGGCGTCAAGGCGACCCGGATAGAGATCCGCGATCTGTCGCCGCCCCATGACATCACCGAAGCGATGGCGCGGCAAATGAAGGCCGAGCGCCTGAAACGTGCCGAGATTCTCGAGGCAGAAGGGTCCAAGCAATCGGCGATCCTGCGCGCCGAGGGCGAGAAGGAAGCCGCGATCCGTGAGGCCGAAGGCCGCCGGGAAAGTGCCTTTCTGGACGCTGAAGCGCGCGAGCGTGAAGCCGAAGCCGAGGCCAAGGCGACCGAGCTGGTCTCCAACGCTATCGCTGCCGGCGATGTCTCCGCGATCAATTACTTCCTGGGCCAGAAATATATCGAGGCCTTTGGCAAGCTGGCGACCAGCGAGCAGCAACGCACCGTCATCATCCCGGCCGAATTCTCGAATATCCTCAGCACGATCACCGGGGTCGGCGAGCTCGGCAAGGCGGCACACGAAGCGATCCGCGAGACGACCCGCAAGCCGTAAGTGGCGAATTGAAAACGGAGGTCAGTGATGGATTTTTTATTATCCCTGCTTGAGCGTCTGAATCTGTGGATCTGGTGGGCCTTCGCAGGCCTCTTCCTGATCGGCGAGGTGCTGACCGGGACAACATTTCTGCTATGGCCCGCCGCGGCGGCCGTCCTGACCGGTGTGCTCGCGCTGGACATGCTCGGCACGAGCTGGCCTGTCCAGCTGAGCGTGTTCGCGATATTGACGCTTGTGCTCGTGTGGGCAGGCGATCGCTGGGTGCGCCCGGCCATGAATCGCGGCGATCAGAGCGGCCTCAATGACCGCGCTGCGCGGATGGTCGGCCAGCGCGTTGTGGTCGTCAGTGACTTCTCAACAGGCCGTGGCCGCGTGCATTTTGATGATGGCGAATGGGGGGCACAGACCCTCGACGGATCGGACCCTGTCCGCGACAGCCATGTGATTATCGACGAGGTCAGGGGAGCGACACTCATCGTCCATCCAGCCTGATCCCGCAGGCCGGTTCATGCGCCGTAAACCCTGACCATGCAGGATGAACCGTTATATCGCTGCAGGGGAATCCCGCCGCGAGGGAAAGCGGAGCGGGCATGGAGCGGATCGAAGAGGACAGGCGCGTCGCAGCGCTGCACGAACTCAACCTCCTGGATACGGGGCCGGAGGACGGATTCGATTCGATCACCAAACTGGCCGTTACCCTGACTGGCGCCTCGATGGCCGCGATTTCGCTGGTTGATCGCGAGCGCCAATGGTTCAAGTCGAGCGTCGGTCTGGATGTCAGCGAGATGCCGCGCGACATCACCTTCTGCAATCATGCGATCCGCCAGGCCAAGACGCTCTACGTACCCGATGCGCGCCTGGACGATCGGTTCAAGAATAATCCGCTGGTCGCGGGCGAGCCTCATCTGCGCGGCTATGCCGGCGTGCCGTTGCAGGTCGAAAACGGCTACCGGATCGGGACGCTTTCGGTGTTTCACGATCAGCCGTTCGAGTTTGACAGCATGATGCTGCAACAACTCAGCGTGTTGGCGCGGGTCGTGGAAGAACAGATCCGGACACGCAGCCAGAGCGCCGAGGCGCGGCGCGCCAATCAACTGCTCGCCGATATTGCCGCGATTCAGCGCGAATACATGACCGATGACTCGTCGATTGATCAGGCTTTCGACCATTTACTCGCCGCGGCGCTGGAATTCACCGACAGCACGGTGGGCTTTATTGGCGAAATCGTCGAAGACGGGAGCGGGCGCTATCTCAAGACCCAGGCCATCAGCGATATCGGGGTTGGCGCGGATGCCGGCGAAGGCCGCCCGGCGTCGCTGGAACTTCGCGATCTCGACACGATTATCGGGCACACGATCAAGACCGGGCAATTGGTGATCGCCAACGACCCGGCGCAGGATTCGCGGGGCCGGAAGATTGTCGAAGCCCTGCCGCCACTCCAGGCCTATCTGGGTGTGCCGCTGCTGGAACAGGGCAAGCTCGTCGCCATGATCGGGATCGCCAATCGACCCGGCGGCTATTGCAAAGACCTGGTCGGGGCGTGCGAGCCGCTTTTCGTCACGGCCAGCAATCTCATCCGGGCCCGCCGCACGGAAGTGGCGCGAGACCGGGCGTTGGCCGAACTGGCCTTGAGCAAGGGACGCTATGATCTCGCTATCGCTGGCAGCGCGTCGGGGATCTGGGAAATTGATTTTGAAGGGGGCAGCATGTTCGCCTCCGAGCGTTTGCGCGAACTGGTCGAACGCTCGCCGGGCGACCCGGCAGCGAGCGGCAAAGTCGATCTGCGGGACATGAATGAGTTCTTCGACCGGGTGCATGAGAAGGATCGGTCGCGGGTCCAGGCCGCGCTGCGCGCCCACCTCGTGGATCGCATACCTTACGCCCTCGAATATGATTTCCGGCACAGCGCCGGGCATTATCTGCGCGTGTTCGCGTGCGGACAGGCTGAGTGGGACGAGGCCGGACAGGCGATCCGGATGGCCGGGTCGATCGAGGACATTACCGAGCGTTCGCTCCTGATTGCTGAACGCGAAAGCACTGCGGCCCGCCTCGCCGAGGTGACCAAGCTTGGCGGTATCGGCAGCTGGGAAGTCAATCTCGATGCCGACACGGTGTTGTGGGATCCGATGACCCGAAAGATCCATGAAGTCGGGGACGACTATCTGCCCGATCTTGCCAGCGCGGTCGAATTCTATCCGCCCGCGGCCCGCGAAATCCTTGAGGCCACTATCAGTCGGGCGATCAATCTCGGTGAGGCCTGGGACCTGGAACTCCCCTTCGTCACGGCCCGGGGCAATCATGCCTGGGTGCGTGCTGTCGGACGCGCCATTGCGGTTGATGGTCACGTCACCAAACTGGTCGGCTCTTTCCAGGATATAACCCGCCGGCGGGCCCGCGAGGAAGAGGCCCAATCTCTCTCGACGCGTCTCGCGGTCGCGCTTGACGCGTCCAATCTCGGCGTCTGGGAATATGACACCCGGACCCGGATAAACACCGGCGACGAGCGCATGATGGCCCTGCTCGGGCGCTCAGGGCAGGTATCCCTGACATTTGACGAGTGGGCCGCCGCGATCCATCCCGACGACCGCGAGGCGATCATCGCCGGCACCCGTACGGCGATGGAGGTGGGAACGGAATTTTCCCACGCCTACCGGATTGTCCGTCCGGATGGCTCAGTCCGGCATGTCCGGTCACGCGGCTTGTTGTGCGAACGGCTCGATGGCAGCGCGACGGTGATCGGCGTGACCGATGATGTCACAGATGACGTCCAACGGGCCGAGGAACTCGATCGCCAGCGTGCCCTGGCGGAGTCCGCCAGCCAGGCCAAATCGCAATTCCTGACCAATATGAGCCATGAAATCCGCACGCCGCTCAATGGCGTTCTGGGCACTTCGCAATTGCTCCAGCTGACGTCCTTGTCAGATCAGCAGGCGCACTATGTCCGGACATTGCAAACATCCGGCGAAGCCTTGCTCGAACTGGTCGAGGACATTCTCGACATCTCCAAGATTGAATCCGGAACCGTACAGCTCGCTGAGGAGGCATTCGAGGTCCTGCCCGTTGTCGAATCGATCATGGACATGCTCGAGAGCCTGGCACGCCGAAAGGCGATCACGATCTGTTTCGAGCCGGCACCGGGTTTGCCGCAACGGGTTGTCGGCGACCAGAAGCGATTGCGTCAGGTTCTCATCAATATCATCGGCAATGCCGTGAAATTCACCAGCGAAGGCTCGGTCACCATTCAGGTCGAGCCCCGGGCCGACAGCCGGATCCGGTTCTGCATCACGGATACCGGCCCGGGAATCGCGGCCGATCAGCTGGAGCGGGTCTTTGATCGTTTCGCCCAGGTCGACGCCTCGCTGACCCGCCAGCACGGCGGCAGCGGGCTTGGACTGGCAATCTGCCGTGATCTCGTCCGGCTTGCCGGCGGTGAAATCGGCGTGCGCAGCCAGCTGGGCGAGGGTGCGGTATTCTGGTTCGAACTGCCGCTGCCTCCGGCTGAAGGCTCGGCTGTGGTCCCCGTGTCCGCTCCTGCCAAGCTGGCCCGGCCTGGTGTCCGACGCCCAGGGCCGGCGCGGATTCTGGTCGTTGATGACGTGATGACGAACCGTCTCGTGGCCTCAGCATTGGTCGAGAATGCCGGCCATCAGGTCAGGCTTGCAGGCAATGGACGCGAAGCGATCGATGCGCTCGACAGCGACCGGTTCGACGCCATCCTGATGGATATTCAGATGCCCGTGATGTCTGGCGATGAAGCGATCCAGTGTATCCGGGCCAGCGGCAAGCCCTACTCCACGATCCCGATCTATGCCGTGACGGCTGATGCCACCAGGGGAGCCCGCGAGCACTATCTCGAGATCGGTGCCACCGGCTATCTCTCGAAACCACTGGACATCAAGGCAATATCCGCCGCACTGGACGAGGTCTTGCGCGGCGCGATGCATTGATCCGACAGGCGCTCAGCGCTTGTTGGCCCGTGCCTCGCTCAAGCCCTGGCGTGCCAGTTCATCGGCGCGCTCATTGCCCGGATCGCCGGTATGGCCGCGCACCCAGCGCCAGTCGATCTTGTGGCTCTGTGCCAGCACATCGAGGCGTTGCCAGAGATCGACATTCTTGACCGGTTTCTTGTCAGCTGTCTTCCAGCCGCGTTTCTTCCAGCCATGGATCCATTTCATGATCCCGTCGCGCAGATAGCTGCTGTCGGTGATCAGGATGATGTCGTGATGATTGGCCTTCATCGCCTCTAGCGCCTGGATCGCCGCCATCATCTCCATGCGGTTATTCGTGGTATCGGCCTCGCCGCCGCAGATCTCCTTGCGGTGTCCATTCCATTCCAGAATCGCGCCCCAGCCGCCCGGGCCGGGATTGCCGGAACAGGCGCCGTCGGTATGGATCGTCACTGTGCTCATCTCGGGCTCATTTCGGGTATTTCCGCGCCATATCATCGAGGCCAGCCTGGATCAGCTCTTCCAGGACATCCATGTCCACATCCGCCAGCTTGGTGATGTAGAGACAGGACTTGCCCTCCTTGAACTTGCCAAGCCGGTCGAGAATGAGGGTGTAATTGGCATAACCCGGGATGATGTAGATCACCTGTCCGGACTTGCGCGGCGAGAAGCCGGTGCGCATGAAATCGCCTTCGCGCCCGCTTTCATACCGGTAGTGATACTGGCCAAACCCGATCATCGACGGCCCCCACATGCGGGGCTCTTCGCCACTCAGCCGGCGCATCATCTCCAGCAGGACTCGTGCATCAGCCTGGCGCACCTTGTGTTCCACGGTAGCGATATAGGCTTCCGGGTCGATTTCGGTCGGTTGCGTCTTGTTCTCGGAATCGCTCATCGGGTCAGGCCACCACGCGCGGAAGTTTGAAAATCACGTCTTCATCGGTCACGCGAATATCCTTCTGGTCGACGTCATAGCGCTCGCGGAAAGCGGCGATCAGGCCCTCGACCAGATCCTCCGGCGCCGAGGCACCGGCCGTGATGCCGACGGTTCCGATCGGGCCAATGGCGGCCCAGTCGACATCCTCGGCGCTGGAGATCAGTTGCGCGCGCGCGGCACCGGCGCGTTTGGCGACTTCGACCAGGCGGACCGAATTGGACGAATTGGGCGCCCCGATCACGAAAACAATATCGCAATTGGGCGCCAGCGCCTTGACGGCCGACTGACGATTGGTCGTGGCATAGCAGATATCTTCCTTGTGCGGGGCCTCGATCTGCGGGAAGCGCGTCTGCAAGGCGGCCACGATGGCAGACGTGTCATCGACCGACAGCGTCGTCTGGGTGACGAAGGCCAGGCGCGAGGCATCCTGTGGTGCGAACTGCATCGCGTCCTCGACGGTCTCGATCAGCGCGATCGCGCCGTCCGGCAATTGTCCCATCGTGCCGACGACCTCGGGATGGCCGGCATGGCCGATCAACACGATCTCGCGCCCATTGGCATGCAGCCGCTGGGCCTCGACATGAACCTTGGACACCAGCGGGCAGGTGGCATCGACATAGATGAGATTGCGTCGTGCGGCCTCTTCCGGGACCTGTTTGGGGACGCCATGAGCGGAAAACACCACCGGGCGGTCATCGGGACACTGATCGAGCTCCTCAACGAAAACCGCGCCGAGCGCTTCGAGTCGCTCCACGACATGGCGGTTGTGGACGATCTCGTGGCGCACATAGACCGGGGCGCCAAAGCGCTCCAGCGCCCGTTCAACGATCTGAATCGCGCGGTCGACACCGGCGCAAAACCCACGCGGGGCAGCCAGCAGGACAGTCAGGGGTGGGCGATTGCCGCTCATCGGGTTCAGTTCTCCATCAGCGATACCGTTGCGCACGTCTCGTACGCATCGTATGACCGTCCTAACAAAGGGGCTTGGCGCTATCCAGAGGCCGGGCGGGTATTCAAGTCAGGTAATGCACTATGCGTTCTTTTGCCATTCTCGCCGCGGCCGCCATCTTACTCAATGGCTGCCAGACCGTCAGTGATGTATTTGAGACGGAGCAGCCCAATATCGGCCCGTGCCCGTCGGCGATGTCATTGTATGATGCGCACCGCATCGTCGAGCTTGATAGCGGAGATGTCCGCTTTGAAAATGTCGGCTTTACCGGCGAAATACTCGGCGTGCGTTCGCTGTGCAGCTATTATGGCGAGCGGCCGATCATCGCCAATCTCGAGCTGGACATGGCCTTCGGCCGCGGCCCGGCTGCCCAGGGCGACACGCATGTCTACGAGTATTTCGTCGCCGTGACGCGTCGCGATATCGGTGTCATCGAAAAACAGGTCTTCCCGATCAATGTCCGGTTCCGGGCCGGCGAGGACCGGGTCTACCTGACCGAAACGATTGATGCGATTTCGATCCCGCGCGCCAATGCCGACACGTCGGGAACCAATTTCGAAATCCTGACCGGTTTCGAACTGACGGCCGAACAACTTGCTTTCAATCGCAGTGGCCAACGCTTCCGCGTGGGTGCCGGCCAGGACTGATTTCATGCCTTCAATAGCCGATCAGCTCAGTGCGAAACTGGGCGACGCGTTCGCTTCACTCCAGCTGCCGCGCGAGCTGGGCCGTGTCACGCCTGCGACCAAGTCCGGAACGGCGCCCTTTCAGTGCAATGGCGCCATGCCGGCGGCCAAGCAGGCGAAGACGAATCCCCGCGAGCTGGCGCAGAAAATCGTCGACGCGATTGCCGGCGATCCGCTGATCGCCGCCGCCGAGATTGCCGGACCGGGCTTCATCAATCTGACCCCGGCCCAGGACGCCTATGATGCGCGCGCCGCCGAGATCGCCGGCGATGATCGCGCCGGTGCCCCGGTGACGGACGCGCCGCGCAAGGTGATGATCGATTTCGGCGGTCCCAATGTCGCCAAGCCGATGCATGTCGGCCATTTGCGCTCCTCGGTGCTGGGCGACAGCCTGCAGCGTCTGCTGCGCTTTCGCGGCGATGATGTGGTGTCCGACATCCATCTTGGCGATTGGGGCCTGCAAATGGGCCATCTCATCACTGAATTGCGTGAAGAACAGCCCGGCCTTCCCTATTTCGACGCGAATTATTCCGGACCCTATCCCGACGAAGCGCCGGTCAATATTGATGATCTGGCCCGGCTCTACCCGCTTGCCTCGAAGAAGGCCAAGGATGATGCCGACCGCCTCGAACTCTCGCGCAAGGCAACAGCCGAGCTGCAGGCCGGACGTGCCGGCTACCGGGCGCTGCTGAACCATTTCATCGCGGTCTCGATCGCGGCACTGAAGCAGGATTTCGATGCGCTCGGCGTGCATTTCGACCTGTGGAAGGGCGAGAGCGATGTCGATCCGCTCATTCCGGCCATGGTCGAGGACTTCAAACAGCGTGGCGTTGCCGAGCTCAGCGATGGCGCCTGGGTGGTCCATATCGCCCGCGAGGACGACAAGAAGGAATTGCCGCCGCTCATCCTCGTCACCTCCGGCGGTGCATCGCTTTATGGCACCACGGATCTGGCGACGATCCTCGACCGCAAGGCGAGCTTCGGGCCCGATTTGACGCTCTATGTCGTCGACAGCGCCCAGGGCAATCATTTCCAGCAAGTCTTCCGTGCCGCCGAGAAAGCCGGCCTGGTCAAGGACGGCGCCCTCGAGCATGTCAATTTCGGCTCGGTCAATGGCAGTGATGGCAAGCGTTTGCGCACCCGCGATGGCGGCACATTCCGGCTCGCCGACCTGATCGCTTCCGCCATTGAACGCGCCGGGCAACGCCTCAAGGAAGCGGGTCTGGCCGCCGATGTCGGGCCAGAAGAGCATGACCGGGTGGCGCGCATGGTCGGACTGGCGGCGATCAAATTCGCCGATCTGCAAAATTACCGCACCACGAACTACGTGTTCGACCTGGACCGTTTCACCAGTTTCGAAGGCAAGACCGGTCCCTACCTCCTCTACGCGGCCGTGCGGGTAAAATCGCTCATGCGCAAGGCCGCGGACGCCGGAGTGAAGCCCGGCGCGATTTCGGTCGAGGCCGATGAGGAACGCGACCTGGTGCTGGCGCTTGATGCCTTTGGTTCCGCGATTGATCAGGCGATCGACAACCGGGCCCCCAATGCCCTGTGCGATCACGCCTTCTCGCTGGCCCAGGCCTTCTCGAAATTCTATTCCGCCTGCCCGATCCTCGGGGCTCCCGATGAGGCGACCCGGTCCTCGCGGCTGGCGCTGGCCGAAGCGACATTGAAACAGCTCGAGCTCAGCCTGCACCTGCTCGGGCTGGAAGCTCCCGAACGCATGTAGCGCTCCCCTGAACGGGGGAGGGTGAGCGCCGCGCACGCCGCTATTCTTATGCTTCAGCCTTGAGGATGAATCATGATGTTTGCCAGCCTGGTCCTATCGCTTGCCGGACTCGCCCAGCCCGTTTTTGCCGATGATCCGGCGCAGTATTCTGACTGGCTGCAACATGGTTGCCGCATTCAGCAAGTCGGGCATAGCGGCGGCGAGCCGGTGGATCACACGGCATTCTGTGCCTGTTTCGACGCCCGTGTAAGTGAGGCGGGCGGCGGCGGGATCTATCGCGCCTTCGCGCTCGGCATGCAGGGGGCGCTACGCGAGCAATCCCTGATCGAGGACTGGGAGGCGGCGCGCGATACCGCGGCGGCCGAGGCCGGCGCCATGAGTCTGGAAACCCAGACCGGCTTCTCGCAAATCCTCCAGAACTCGCTCCTCGCTTGCGTGCATCTGTCCTATCAGGGCGAGTGACGGCCCTCACAGGCGAGCCGGTCGCCAAGCCTGCCATCTGGAAGTCACGCCGAGGCCACCGCCTTTTCTGCGGGAAAAGCGAGGCGTCACCCGTCTTCGCGCATTGACTCCGGCGTCCGGGATACTAAGAGTGCGCACCAACTTCCAGGCCCGTCGCGAGACGCGCCTGGCGGGCTATATCTCCTCGCGGGAGAGACCGGCGAACAGGCCGGCGCCGAAGGCGCAACCGCCCCGGAAACGCTCAGGCAGACGGACCGCGAGAGAGACAAACGCTGGAAAGTGAGTGGGGCCGAAAGGCTTTAACTCCACCGACGGAGCAAGCGTGTCTCGCAAGGGCGGGTTCGCGCGGAATCTCTCAGGTCACGGGACAGCGGGGGCGACGACTTGCCGGCGGATCACCGCAGGCAGGATCAGCGCTCTTGTCAGGACCCGTCAATGACCGAAATTCTCCACAAAACTCCACTCCATGCCCTGCATCTCGAACTGGGCGGCAAAATGGTGCCGTTCGCGGGCTATGACATGCCGGTCCAGTATCCGCTCGGCATCATGGGTGAGCACAAGCAGACCCGCGAGAAGGCCGGCCTGTTCGATGTCTCCCATATGGGGCAGGCGCGCTATACCGGCGATGAGGCCGCGCTCGAGGCGCTGCTGACCTGTGATCTCGCCCTGCTTGGTGCCGGCGAACAGAAATACACCCTGCTCCTGAATGACGAGGGCGGGATTCGCGACGACCTGATGGTCTCGCGTCCGGATGGCGACGGGATATTCCTCGTCGTCAATGCGGCGATGAAGGACCAGGATTTCGCCCATCTCGAAGCCGGAACGGCCGGCAAGGGCAAGCTGGTCCGGCTTGAGGACCGCGCGCTTCTGGCGCTGCAGGGCCCGGCCGCGAAAGACGTGATGGCGCGGCTTTGCCCCGACGCCTGCAAGCTGGTCTTCATGCAGTGCGGCGCCTTCACCCTCGATGGCGTCCAGGTGTTGATGTCGCGTTCGGGTTATACCGGCGAGGACGGGTTCGAGATCTCCATCCCGCAAGCCGATGCGGTCCGTATTGCACGGCTCCTGCTGGCCCAGGACGAGGTTGAGGCGATTGGCCTGGGCGCGCGCGACTCGCTGCGTCTGGAAGCCGGGCTCTGCCTGTATGGCCATGACATGGACACGACGCGCACGCCGGTCGAGGCCTCGCTGATCTGGGCTTTGGCCAAGACCCGCCGCGAGCGTGGCGATTTTCCGGGCGCCGCCGTCATTCAGCAACAGATCGACGCCAAGACCTCACAAAAGCGCATCGGCCTGACCCTGTCCGGCGCACCGGCGCGCGAAGGCGCCGAGATCGCGACCAGGGACGGCAAGATCATCGGCGTCGTCACCTCTGGCGGTTTCGGCCCGACCTTCAATGGTCCGGTCGCGATGGGCTATGTCGAGCGCGACTTCATGGCTGAAGGCACAGAGCTCGATCTCATCGTGCGCGGAAAGCCACGCCCGGCGATGGTGACCAAATTGCCGTTCGTGCCAAATAATTTCTTCCGGGGCTAAATCAATCAATCCAGATTATCTGGGGCAGGAGACACACCATGACCACGCGTTACACCGAAGACCATGAATGGATCACCGTTGAGGGCGATGTCGCAACCGTCGGCATCACCGTTCACGCCGCCGAACAGCTCGGCGATGTTGTATTCGTCGAATTGCCCGATACCGGCAAGACGCTGGCGAAGGGCGATGAGTTTGCCGTCGTCGAATCGGTCAAGGCCGCCTCGGAAGTCTATGCCCCGATTGATGGCGAGATCATTGCCATCAATTCCGTGCTCGACGATGCACCTGCCACCGTCAATGAAGACGCCGCCGGTGCCGGCTGGTTCGTCAAGATCAAGATGTCGGACGCCTCCCAGCTCGACGGTCTGATGGACGAAGCTGCCTATAACGCCCACATCGCTTAAGGCTCATCTCATGCGCTACCTCCCCCATATCGATTCCGACCGCAAGGCGATGCTCGAGGCGATTGGCGTCGCTTCGATTGATGATCTCTTCACCGATGTGCCCGAAGCGGCCCGTCTGAACGGCCTGGTCGATCTACCGCTCAAACAGGGCGAACTCGCCGTTGAGCGCGCCATGTCGGCCATGGCCTCGCGCAACATCTCGGCCGGATCGGTACCGTTCTTCCTGGGGGCAGGGGCCTATCGCCACCATATCCCGTCGACGGTGGATCATTTGATCCAGCGCTCCGAATTCCTCACCGCCTACACGCCCTATCAGCCGGAGATCAGCCAGGGGACTTTGCAGACCCTGTTTGAATTCCAGACCCAGGTCGCGCTTCTGACCGGCATGGATGTCGCCAATGCCTCGATGTATGACGGCTCCACCGCCTGCGCCGAAGCGGTGATGATGGCGGCGCGTGTGACCAAGCGCGACAAGGCCGTGATGGCCGGCACAGTGCATCCGCACTATGTCGAGGCGAGCAAGACGCTGGCGAAATACTCCGATGTCGAGATCGCTGTGACCCAGCCGGCGGTCGGCGGGCTGGACGAGCTGATCGCGGCGATCGACGAGACCACCGCCTGTGTCGTGGTGCAGACGCCGGACATTTTCGGGCAGCTGCATGATCTGCGGGCCATCTCGGAGATTGCCCATGCCAAGGGCGCGCTGGTGATCGCGGTCTTCACCGAAACCGTGTCGCTCGGCCTGGTCGAGGCGCCCGGCGATATGGGCGCGGATATCGCGGTTGGCGAAGGCCAGTCGATTGGTGTCGGTCTCAATTTCGGCGGGCCCTATGTTGGCCTGTTTGCCTGCAAGAATGAGCGCAATTTCATCCGGCAAATGCCCGGCCGCCTGGCCGGCGAAACCGTCGATGCTGATGGCCGCCGCGGCTATGTGCTGACCCTGTCGACACGCGAGCAACATATTCGCCGCGAGAAGGCGACGTCCAACATCTGTACCAATGCCGGCCTGTGCTCGCTGGCCTTCACCATCCATATGACCTTGCTCGGTGAAGCCGGTCTGCGCACCCTGGCGCGTCTCAATCACGAGACCGCCTGCGATCTGGCCGACCGGCTTGGCTCGATCGAGGGCGTTGAAGTGCTCAATTCCAGCTTCTTCAATGAATTCACCCTGCGCCTGCCGAAACCGGCGGCTGAAGTGGTCGAGGAGCTGGCCCGTATCGGCGTGCTCGGCGGCGTGCCTGCCAGCCGGCTCTATCCCGGCCAGTTCGAGGACCTCCTCCTCGTCACGGCGACGGAAACCAATACCGAGAGTGATATGATCGTGTTCGAAAAAGCCTTGCGGGGTGTCCTCTGATGGCAATGAATACTCAAGGGCGTCCGACCCGCATGGCCGAGAATGTCGCCACCGGCGGCTATGGCGACACTGTTTCCGGCTCACGCGGTCTGGAACAGGCCGAACCGTTGATCTTCGAGCGCGGCGGTGTTGAAAACACCGGCGTTGATTTCCCGGCCCCGAAGGGCAGCAAGACACGTCTTGGCGGCCTCGAGCGGACGGCCCCGATTGGTCTGCCTGGCCTCTCCGAGCCGGAAACCATGCGCCATTATGTGCGTCTGAGCCGGAAGAATTACGCGATCGATCTGGGCCTTTACCCCCTCGGATCGTGCACGATGAAGCATAATCCGCGGCTCAACGAGAAAGTCGCGCGCATGCCCGGCTTTGCCGATGTCCACCCGCTGCAGCCGGCCTCGACCGTGCAGGGCGCCTATGAAGTCATGGACGTGCTCGCCCATTGGCTTCTGAAACTGACCGCCATGCCGGCCGTCGCCCTGTCGCCGAAAGCCGGCGCGCATGGCGAGTTCTGCGGCATGATGGCGATCCGCGCCCGTCTCGACGCTGATGGCCAGACCCATCGCCGCCGTGTCCTGGTGCCGGAATCAGCCCATGGCACCAATCCGGCGACCGCGGTCCAGTGTGGTTTCACCGTTGACGAGATCCCGGCCGATGCCGGTGGCCGCGTCGATATGGAAGCGCTCAAGGCCAAGCTCGGCGATGATGTCGCCGGTATCATGCTGACCAATCCCAACACCTGCGGCCTGTTCGAGCGTGACATCAGGGAAATTGCCGACCTGATTCATGGCTGCGGCGGGTATTTCTACTGCGATGGCGCCAATTTCAACGCCATTGTCGGGCGCGTCCGCCCCGGCGATCTCGGCGTTGATGCCATGCATATCAATCTGCACAAGACCTTCTCGACGCCGCATGGCGGCGGCGGTCCCGGTGCCGGTCCGACGGTGTTGTCCGAGGCGCTCGCCCCGTTTGCACCGCTGCCACTGCTGATGATTGATCGAGACAATCCCAAGGGCATGGCGATCATGCATATGGCCGAGCATGAGAGCGAGCTGGACGGCAAGGATCTGCATCCTTTCGGCCGCATGGCGGCCTTCCATGGCCAGATGGGCATGTTCACCCGCGCGCTCACCTATATGATGAGCCATGGTGCCGACGGCCTGAAACAGGTCGCCGATGATGCCGTACTCAATGCCAACTATATCCTGGCGGGCCTGAACGGTGTGATGACGCAGGCCTTCGAAGGACATTGCATGCATGAAGCCCTGTTCGATGATCGTTTCCTGAAGGGGACGGGCGTCACGACACTCGATTTCGCCAAGGCGATGATCGATGAGGGCTATCATCCGATGACGATGTATTTCCCGCTCGTCGTCCACGGCGCCATTCTGATCGAGCCAACCGAGACCGAGTCCAGGGGCGGTCTCGACCGTTTCATCGAGGTCATGGAATCCCTCGCGCTAGCGGCCAAGGCCGGCGAGACCGGCCGCTTCGCAGCAGCCCCGGTTCACGCCCCGCTCAAACGTCTCGACGAGACCCGTGCAGCACGCCAGCCGGTCCTGCGCTGGACACCGGCTGCCGACGCTGCGGAATAGCTGCGTAAAACACCCCTCTCTCCGGCCGGGTCACTTCACCCGGCCGGGGGGAGGGGTTTCACGGATTTGCGCCAGCCGGTCGGGGCCGGGCGACGACGTGACAGATCTTTCATGCGAAAATCGGTGCACGCATCTTGTGTTCGCGCCAGCGAAGCCGCATCTGAAGAGGGCTGCGGGTGATACCGGCTGCGGTAAATTATGAGTTCTGATATCCGGCTTTCGGCGGGCAGGGCGCACGCTGTACCGGAATGACGGGATGATTGTTTGCCCTGGCAGGTGATCCTCGCGAATCCGGTGCGCATATACAACAGCTGCAATATGAGTCGCAGACGCTGCCTGATTTTCGGCTCTTTTGCCTCGCATTGGGGCCAAGTTTACGAATTAGATGTTATCTATTCAGTCCTGAAACCGGCCCGGTGCCGGCACCATACCGGGCAGATGGGTTTATAAGGATGGTCACCACATGAATGAGGCACTGAACGGATTGGCACGCTCGAACGCATTCGGTGCGGCGATCGTGTTCGTGATCCGCACCATTGTGATTTCGATCGGTGTGATCCTGATGATCCTCGCCGTGCCGGTTGCCTTCGTGACGCCGCTTATCCCGGTTGGCCTGCCGATGGGCCTGTTTGGTCTGGTGCTGGTGGCCGCCGCCTCCAAGACCGCGCACACTTTCATCACGGATGGCCTGCGCCGTTTCCCATGGGTCTGGAAGCGCGTCCGCTTCGCCTTTGGTGAAAAGGACGCTGCCGAATAGGCCGCTCCCGCCGATGGGATCCAGGCAAAGAAAAAAGGCCCGCAGCGATCGCTGGGGGCCTTTTTGCTGTCTGTGATCCGGGTCTGACCTAGTTGAACTGCGTGCCGACCAGCTTGATGTCGGCATCGACCAGCTTGTTCAGATCCGCCTTCTTCATTGAAGCGGTGAGCAAGTGCTCGGCGGCCTTCGTCGCCAGATCGGCAGCGGCAGCGCGGACATCAGCCGCGGCAGACGCTTCGGCCTGGGCAATGCGCTGCTCGGCCAGGGCCGTGCGACGCTCGAGGCGTTCCGCCATCTCCTCGCGAGCCTGCTTCTTCAGCATTTTGGCTTCATTCTTGGCCTGGGCGACAATCGCTGCAGCCTCTTCAACGGCGTCCTGCTGGCGGCGCTGGAAGCTGGCGAGCAATTCCTGGGCCTCATCGCGCAGGCGGCGGGCTTCGGCGATCTCGTCGGCAATCCCCTGGGCGCGGGCGTCCAGTTGCTTGGCGACCAGGCCCGGTACGCGGACATAGATCAGCCCACCGATGACGATGAAGAATGACAGGGCGACCCAGAAGGCCGCTTCGTTTGGATGGATCCAGTCGAATGTCATGATGTCCGTCCTCTAGCGGCCGTCACTGACGGCGGACTGGATCGACTTGTCGTCGAGTTCGGTCCCCGTCAATTGAACGATAATCGCCCGTGTGGCGTCGACAGCGATCGTTTCGACATTTGCCAGCGCCTTGGTCCGCATGTCGGCAATGCGCGTCTCAGCGGCATCCTGACGCTTGGCGATTTCGAGATCGGCCTGGGCTGCCTCGGCAGCCATGGCCTTGTCGACCTCGACCCGGTTGCCCAGGGCCAGGGCGTGAGCCTTGGCGCGGGCCTCCAGGAGCAGGCGTTCGTATTCAGCCGCCGAATCGTCGGCTTTCTGCTTGAGGTCGGCGGCCGCATCGAGATCGTCTGCGATACGGTCACGCCGTTCTTCAATGGCATTGCGGATGCGCGGAAGGACAACCTTCCACATCATCACATAGAGCAGGGTGAAGGTGACCGCCAGCCAGAACAATTGTCCTGGCCAGGTCGAGACGTCCAGCTGCGGCAGGCCGCCGCTGGCATGTGCCTCGGCGGCATGTTCGACCGCCGCATGAGCCGGATCGGTTGCGGCTTCGCCATGCGGCTGCGCCTGGCCGACCAGCCATGTGGATTCGGAGAAATTGATCATCTTCAATGCTCTTTGAACGGCAATGGGAGCGGGTGGAGACGGATCAACCGAAGAGGATGATCATCGCCACGACGAAACCCAGAAGACCGGTGAACTCGGTCAGGGCGAAGCCGATCAGGAGAGTCGTGAACTGACCTGCTGCGGCAGACGGGTTGCGCAGTGCGCCCGAAAGATAGCTGGCGAAGATGGTACCGATACCGACGCCGGCGCCTGCGAGGGCGAGAGCTGCAATGCCTGCACCGATTTGCTTGGCTGCTTCGATTTCCATGGGATGGCTCCTGTTGAATAAGGTGTGTGGCTGGAAGGGTGAAAAACTTTAGTGAGACGGATGCAAGGCATCATTGAGATAGATGCAGGTGAGAACCGCGAACACATAGGCTTGCAGGAAGGCAATCACCAGCTCAAGCGCGGTGACGGCCGTCGCGACGGCCAGCGGCAGCACTGCGCCGGCAATGCCGATCGCGCCCAGGCTGGACAGGGAGAGCACGAAGCCGCCGAACAATTTGAGCAGGGTGTGACCGGCCATCATGTTGGCGAACAAACGAATGGCCAGGGAGAAAGGCCGGCTCAGGAAGGAGATGAATTCGATCGGGACGATCAGGATATACATCACTGGCGGCAGGCCGGCCGGTGCGAAGAGCTTGAGAAAGCCGAAACCATTCTTGATGAAGCCGGTGATCACCACCAGGGCAATCGAGGTCAGCCCGAGGGCGAGGGTCACGACCAGCTGGCTGGTCACCGTATAGCTGCCGGGCAGCATGCCCAGCAGGTTGGCGACCAGGATAAAGATGAAGAGCGTGAAGACATAGGGGAAGACCGCGCGGCCTTCCTCGCCCATGATCGAGCGCACCATATCGGCGACAAAGCCATAGAGTATCTCGGCGATCGACTGCGACCGCGTCGGCACCATGGCGCCGCGCCCGGTCAGCAGGATCAGGCCGAAACTGGTGACCAGGGTCGTCGCAATCATGAAGAGCGCCGAATTGGTGATCGTCAGGTCGATTCCGAACAGGGTCGGCAGCTCCAGGACGGGCTGCACGACGAATTGGTGCATCGGATCTGTTTCGAGCAAGGCCATCTAGTCTTCTTTCGTCGCGTCAGAACCCGGCATGGCGCCGGCGTCACATCCAGTCGTTTCGGCCTTGGCCGCATTCTCGGCATTCGCCGCAGCTGCCTCGCGCATGATATTGCGCAAGCCGGCCGCAAAACCCAGTATTACTCCGACCAGCATGCCCCACGGCGCGATATCGAAAAACTTGTCCGCTGCCCAGCCCAGGGCCGTCCCGACCAAAACGCCACCGGCAAAGCCGCTACCGTATTTGACGCTGACACTCCAGGCATTGCTCGTCTCGGTCTCTGGTTGGGTCTTTTCGCGGTGCCGGGCGATCTTGTCGCTCAGGCGCCGGTCAAAATCCTTCAGATCCTCGCTACGATCGGGTGTTTTCGGTCTATCGTCTCGTTCAGACATGGAAATCGGTCCGCCCGCCGGGCCTCCCAGCAGGCGCGCGCAAACTAGACTCGGCCCCTTGGAGTGTCAAGCAATGGAGCTGGGGCAATAAATCTTTGAAAAACTTGCGAAAAACTGTCATTCCGCGGCGACCAGCTGTTCGGCGCCGACGAGGTCGACCGATACAAGCTGGGAAACCCCGCGTTCCGACATGGTCACACCATAGAGCCGGTCCATCCGCGACATGGTGAGCGGGTTGTGGGTGATGACGAGAAAGCGGGTATCGGTCATGCGCCGCATCTCGTTGAGCATGCGGCAATAACGATCGACATTGGCGTCATCGAGCGGGGCATCGACTTCGTCCAGCACGCAGACCGGCGCGGGATTCGACAGGAAGACGGCAAAGATCAGCGCCGAGGCCGTCAGCGCCTGTTCGCCGCCGGACATCAGCGACATCGTTTCCATCTTCTTGCCGGGCGGGCAGGCGAAGATTTCCAGTCCGGCTTCGAGCGGATCATCATTTTCGGTCAGGCGCAGCTCGGCATGACCGCCCTCGAACAGGGTCGCAAACAGGGTGCGGAAATGCGCATCGACGACCTCGAAGGCCTCCAGAAGCCGGGCGCGGCCCTCGCGTGACAACTGGTCGACCGCCTTGCGCAGGCGGTCAATCGCGGCGAGCAAATCATCGCGCTCGCGGCTCATATCCTCGACCCGCTTGGCGAGTTCCTCGGCTTCCTCATCGGCGCGCAGATTGACGGCGCCGAGCCGGTCACGGGCCTGGCGGGCCTCGTCGAGACGGCGTTCGACATCGCCGGTGCCCGGCGAATCAATATCCTCGTCAGTGACCCTGCGCGACAGCGCCGCCGGGTCTTCGCCGGTCGCGTCCTGCAGGCGTTCCGTGGTCTCGCCCAGCCGGTCGCGCGCCGAGCCGAGCCGCGCTTCGGCGGCGGCGCGGCCTTCGCGGGCGGCCGACGCCGCATTCTCCGCAGAACGGGCCGCGCTTTCGGCGGCCTTGAGTTCATCCTCGGTACCGGCCGGGGCCTCGCGCGCTTCACTCGCCGCACGTCCGGCGCTTTCCAGCCGGTCTGTCAGCGCGTGCAGGCTTTGCTGCAGCGTTTCGGGGCGGGCGATGGCCTGTTCCAGTGCTGCCTTGGTGTCAGAAACCTGACCGGCAATCTGTTCGATCCGCTCGGCAGCGGCCTGGCAGCGCTCCGCCCAGGCATCGCGGTCACGGCGGGCGGCGAGGTGACGCTGGCGGCGCAGCTCCGATTCCCGGCGGACGCTTTCCAGCGCCGCGCGGGCATCGGCGGCCGCGCGGCGGGCCTTGTCCGCGCTCTCACGCGCACGCTCGAGGGCTGCAGTGTCTTCGCCGGCAAGGGCGGCCGTTTCGACGACCGCCTGGGCCGCGGTCAGCGCCGTTTTGCCGTCAGCTGCCTCAAGGGAAAGGCGTTCGAGCCGCTCGCCCAGCGCGTCGGCGCGCGCCGAGGCCCGGGCCGCGGTCTCGCGCAAACCGGTAATTCGGGTCTGGGCCTCACGAATGGCCCGTTCGGCCGGTGCAATGGCGGCGCGGGCGGACTGTTCCGCCTGCCGCGCAGCGGCCAGTCCGGACTGCGCCGTGTCGCGCCGGGCGGTGGCGTCGGCAAAGCCGGCCTCGCTGGCGGCGAGGGTCTCGCCAACGGCATCGAGACGATTGCGTTGTTCCAGCCGGGCCACGGCAGCCGAGGGTGCGTCGGCGCGGGCCACCAGTCCGTCCCAGCGCCACAGATCGCCTTCGCGGGTGACGAGGCGCTGACCGGGCTTGAGTTTCGCGGCCGCGGCGGCAGCCTTTTCAGGCTTGATCACGCCGACCGCATCGAGCCGCGCGCGCAGGGCTGCGGGCGCCTCGACATGGTCGGAGAGCGGCACGCAGCCACCGGGCAGTGCGTCGGCGTGACAATCGGTCTTGTGCCAGTGCCGCGCCGCGCTTTCATCGAGCGAGGCGTCGAGATCATCACCCAGTGCGGCCGCCAGCGCATGTTCATAGCCCGGACGGGCGCGAACCGCATCGAGGGCCGGTGAGACATTGTCCTGCAGCGCGCTGGCCAGCAGACGTTCGATCGTTGCGGCCTCGCGTGCCAGGCTGTCGCGCTCGGTCGAGAGCTCGCGCCAGGCTTCGATCGCGACCTGTTGTTCGGCCTCGGCATCCTGGCGCGCCAGCTCGGCAGCATTGAAGGCCGTCTTTGCGGCCTCATGCGCGGTTTCTCTGGTGTGCAGGGCGGCTTCCGCGGTCTCCAGCTCGGACAGGGCCGACGAGGCGAGCAGGGCTTCACGCTCCCGGGCCGCGGTTTCGATTTCTCGGTCGATCTGGCCCAGCCGGGCGGCCAGGCGTTCGGCATCGCGGCGCGCGCTTTCGAGCCCGGCCTGGCGCGCGGCCGCATCGCCGGCCTTGGTGTCGAGCAGGGCTTCCTTGCTGCGGCGCTGGGTGTCGGCATCGAGCGCTGCAGCCTCGGCCCCGGCCAGGCTGGTCTTCTCGCGCGCCATTTCCGCCTCAAGCCGCTCGACTTCCTTCGCGGCCTCGTCCCGGCTGGCGGTGGCATCATCGACAATATGCTGTTCGCGCCCGGCCGCGGAGGCAAGTTCATCGAGCCGGGATTCCAGACTGGCGATCGAGCGCTGGACATCGGCGGCATCGCGTTCGATCCGGTCGCGCTCGCGCTCCAGATGACGCAGCGCGGCAGCCGCTTCGGCCTCTTTCAAACGCGCCGGCTCGCGCATGGCGGCCAGAATTTCGGCCTGGATACGGGCTTCGGACGCCGCCGCTGTGGCGGTCTCGGCGCTTTCGCGCTTTTCCACCAGGATCGCCTCGCTCTCCTCGACGAGGCTGGCGGCCGCGCGCCAGCGATTGAGCCAGACCGTGGCCTCCAGCGTCCGGATGCTGGCCGAGAGCTTGCGATAACGGGACGCCTGGCGGGCCTGTTTCTGCAGGGAGGTGTGGCGGCTGCCGATCTCGTCGATCACTTCCTGCAGCCGGTCGAGATTGGTTTCCGCGCCGCGCAGGCGCAATTCGGCCTCATGGCGGCGGGCGCGCAAACCGGCGACCCCGGCGGCTTCTTCGAGAATGCGGCGGCGATTTTCCGGCTTGGCGGCGATCAGCTCGCTGATCTGGCCCTGGCGCACCAGGGCGGCGGAATTGGCACCGGTGCCGGCGTCGGCAAACAGCAGCTGGACATCCTTGGCCCGCACTTCCTCGCCATTGATCTTGTAGGCTGAACCGGCCCCGCGCGTGATGCGGCGGCTCACATCGAGGCTGGCGGCGTCATTGAAGCGGGCCGGAGCGAGCTTGTCTGAATTATCGACGGTGAGCAGGACTTCGGCGTGATTGCGCGCCGGGCGGTTGTCCGTGCCGGAGAAGATCACATCCTCCATACCGCCACCGCGCAGGGATTTGGCCGATGTGGCCCCCATCACCCAGCGCAGGGCTTCAAGCAGGTTGGATTTGCCGCAACCATTGGGTCCGATCACGCCAGTCAGTCCGGGGTCAATCCGCAATTCGGTCGGATCAACGAATGATTTGAAACCGGTCAGCCGGAGCTGCGTGAACTTCACCCGACCTCCATCGCGTTATTGATCGCCGTCAGCCGGCAATCGGGTTCTCCACTCGAGTCAGCCGCCCCTAATGCGCGGAAACCGCCCCGTGATCGATGCCTTCAGCGGCATCATCGAGGAAGTGAAGGATGATTCGGCGGAACGTGTCTCCGTCCAATTGAGCGGGGACCCTGTCTCCATTGATCAGTAGCGGTGCCTCGCCCCAGTTGAAAATCGCGCCTTCCGGGGTCATGGCCAGGCTCATCACCTTGCCGCCGATGATGAAACTTGGCGTGCCGGCGATGCCGTCCTGATTGGCCTGGACAGCGAGGGCATTGACCAATTCCGTCATGGCCGGGTCGGCATAGCAGGCCGACAGGGCTTCGGGGGAAAGCCCGACAGCGGCGCCGATCCGCTCATAGACCGCACCGACATTGCCCTGGGCCTGGGCCGCTTCGAATATGGCCGATTGCTCGGCGAACAAGAGGTCCGTCGCACTGAAGAACCGGTCATCCTCGGCACAGGCGGCCAGCACGATGCCAATCGCCGCGATTTGTGGCGGGCTGGTCAGCATGGGCCGGAAAACATAGCGCACCTGGCCGGTCTCGACGAATTCCGACCGGATGGTTGGCCAGGCGTCGGTCTGGAAATGCGCGCAGTGCGGGCAGGCATAGGAGGCGTATTCCACGATCACCAGACCGGCATCGATTGCGCCGATGGCATTGTCCCCCGGCCGTTCGGCCTGGGCGGGATGCTCGGCTGTGGCGGCGGCCGTCAGCCCGCCCCATGTGCAGGTGGCCAGAACGAGGCTGCAAACAAGGCGGGCTATGGGTTTCAAGAGCTTAGTCCTCAGTGCTGGCCGGATCGGCTGGTGCGGACGCCGCGCCCTCGACCTGGCTCAAAAGATGGTCGATCAGGATGCGGAATGTTTCGGCATCGACCATGCCGGGCAGGGGCTCGCCATCGATCATGACCTGGCGGCTGCCCAGGAAATAGGTGTATTCTGACGCACCGGGCGCGCGGCGTGCTTCAAGCAATTCACCATTGAACAGGAAGCGTGGCGTGCTGTTGATACCCTCGGCCAGGGCGCGTTCATGGGCCGCAACGATTTCGGCATTGATGTCCTGGTCATTGAGGCAGGCGTCGAACGCCGCTTCGCTCATCCCCATCGAACGGGCAATGGCGAGGTATTGGCTGCGCGCGCCGCCGGGCTGGCCAGCGGCCTGGAAGATGGCCCGCTGCTGCTGGAATAACAGGTCGAGCATGTCGAAATAACGTTCGGGCGCGACACAATGCGCCAGTGCAAAACCGGCGATCGCGAATTGCGGCGAGCCGGTGATCATTTCGCGGAACACATAGCGCATGCGGCCGGTCTCGACATAATTGGTGTCGATCATCGGCCAGACTTCTTCGTGGAAGGCAGCACAGTGGCCACAGGCGACCGAGGCGTATTCAACCATGGTCAGCGAGGCATCGGGGCTGCCAATGGCGCGGTCGCTGCCGCGCTCATACGCGGTCTGGTTGGCGCCGGCCGGGTCGGTTTCGCCGCCACAGGCAGTCAAGGCCAGGCTTGCTGTAAGGGCGATGGCGGAAAATACGCGTCGGGTCAGTTGCATTGCGGGTGTCCCCCTGGGTCACAAATCGGTGGCGTTGCGGCTTTTGACACTATGGCCGAAACGATCAAGCGCGGACAATAGCCGCGTCTCGAGGCTTTGCTCCACCCCCTCGCTCACTTGTGATGCGGATGGCGGCTTTGTCATCTTGGGCGTTGCGGGCAAAGGCGCGCGGGTTGCGCCCTGCAAAACGCGAAGGCGAGTCGGTGAACGCTCGCCGGCAAACAGGCGCACGCGCTCAAGTATACGGCGGCTTTCTGCCTGCAAGACGGCAGCAGCCGGGCCGCGGGCACGGATCACCAGGACCCGGTTGCCGCCTGCGTTCTGGATCGCCTCCGGCATGCACCATTCCGCCAGTCGCGCACCGACAATCTCCGGCCAGTGCTCGACCAGCCGCTCGACCCCGACGCCGAAACGCCGCGCCAGCGGTTTGAGGATACGCTCGGCCGCCCGTCCAGCCGGCGGCGCGGCGCGGATCGAACGGCGGCCGCGATGCGTTTCCAGGAAACGGCGCGCCTGACGTTCGAGAGTTGACGAAGGGGGTTTGGAGACCATGCTGGTATTCTCGCCTCGTTGGGGCCTCGCTGCAAGTTACGGAACATATGGCCGCGCCGACGAAAATTACCGCCCTGCGACAGGCCTTGCTCGATTGGTATGACCGCGAAGGCCGCACCTTGCCCTGGCGTCTGCGTCCGGAGGACCGGCGCGAAGGCCGGGTGGCTGACCCCTATGCGGTCTGGTTGTCGGAAATCATGTTGCAGCAGACCACCGTGCCGCACGCGACGCCCTATTGGTTCCGCTTCCTGGAATTATGGCCGACGGTCGGGGATCTGGCGGCCGCGCCGCGCGAGGATGTGATGCGCGAATGGGCCGGTCTGGGCTATTATGCCCGCGCCCGGAACCTGCATGCCTGCGCTATGGTTGTCGCCCAGCAGTTGAATGGCAGGTTTCCAGCAGACTTGCCGTCACTTCGCGCGCTACCAGGGATAGGCGAATACACAGCCAATGCGATCGTCGCTGCCGCCTTCGACAAACCGGCCAGCGTCGTTGATGGCAATGTCGAACGCGTCCTGACCCGCTTCTACCGCATCGAAACAGCAATGCCGAAAGCCAAGCCGGAAATCCGTCGCTTGGCCGCTGAGCTGGCCAGCCCTGACAGGGCTGGTGATTACGCCCAGGCGATCATGGATCTCGGCGCCACAATCTGCACCCCGCGCAGCCCCGATTGCGAGGCCTGCCCCTGGAGTTTCGCCTGCCAGGGCCGGGCCCGGGGCGACATGCTCAACTATCCGAGAAAGCTCAAGAAAATTGCCCGACCGGTCCGCCACGGCACGGCCTGGCTGGTGCGCCGCCAGGGACAAATCTGGTTGCGGCAGCGTGCCGACAAAGGCCTGCTCGGCGGTATGATGGAAGTACCCTCAAGCGCATGGGGCGAGGTAGACATGACGGGGGCGCCGCCCTTCGATGCTCAATGGGAGGATCGCGGCGAAATCCGCCATGTTTTCACGCACTTCGAATTGCGCCTGAGCGTCCGTGAAGCCGAAGCCGGCCCGGATTGGGAGCCGCAAGACGGCATTTGGGCCGACGATAATGCCCTGCAGGATCACGCGCTTCCGAGCGTGATGCACAAGGTCGTGTCGCGGCGCAAACCCGCCGGTGGTACCTAGTTTTCCACCGGAGTCAGTTTTCCAGGGTCGCCCGCACCTCGGCCCGCATCACATCGATCGGGGCCAGGCCCTGCTTGGTCCGGATATGCCAATAAGTCCAACCATTACAAGAGGGTGCGCTCTGGATCTGGGCGCCAACCTGGTGGATCGAACCGGAGCGTTCACCGGCAATGATCGAGCCATCGGCACGAACCCGGGCCGTATGGCGGCCCTTGGGGCAGTAAAGCGTATCGCCCGGCTTTACCATGCCGCGCTCGACCAGCGTGCCGAACGGGATGCGTGTCTGGGTACGCGGGGATTGGGTAACACACATCGCATCGCGGCTCGCCGGCTGGATTTCGGCCAGACGGGCCTTCGCGACCTTGAGATACTCGGCATCGCGTTCAATACCGATATAATGGCGGCCGAGGCGTTTGGCGGCCGCCCCCGTGGTACCGGTGCCGAAGAATGGATCCAGCACGACATCGCCCGGATTGGTGGTCGAAAGCAGGACGCGGTGCAGCAGGGATTCCGGCTTTTGCGTCGGGTGCGCCTTCTTGCCGTCATCGCCCTTGAGGCGTTCCCCGCCGGAACAGATTGGCAGCGACCAGTCAGAGCGCATCTGCACGCCGTCATTGAGGGCTTTCATGGCCGCATAATTGAAGGTCGGACGGCCGTCCTTTGTCTTGGCGGCCCAGATCAGGGTCTCGTGCGCATTGGTGAAGCGCGTGCCCTTGAAGTTCGGCATCGGGTTGGTCTTGCGCCAGATGATGTCATTGAGGACCCAGAAGCCGGCATCCTGCAAGATGCCACCGACCCGGAAGATGTTGTGATAGCTGCCGATCACCCAGATGGCGCCATTCGGCTTGAGCACGCGGCGCGCCTGCTCCATCCACTGCCAGGTGAAGAGATCATAATCGTCAAAGCCGCCGATCTGGTCCCAGTCATTATCGACCGCGTCGACCTTGGAATTGTCGGGACGGTGAAGATCGCCGCCGAGCTGGAGATTATAAGGCGGATCGGCGAAGACGAGATCGACGCTGGCATCGGGCAGCGATTTCATCACTTCGACGCATTCGCCTTCCAGGATCTGATCAATCGGGGACTTCACCATAACGCACCACTCCACTCGTCTGCATGAGGGGCAGTTCTCAGCCCTTCAGGCCTAACGGGTCGTTAAGCGCGAATCAAGTTATCCACATGGAGTCCGGATTTGCCCGTCGAGTCCGATTCTACGCTTGGCGCTTTTCGAGCGCCGCGCGGACCGGCGCATAGCTGAAACGATGAATCGGGCAAGGGCCGAGCGCGATCAGGGCGTTGCGATGGATCGTGCTGGGATAGCCCTTATGCGCTTCAAATCCATATCCGGGAAAACGCAGCGCCGCATGCAGCATCAAGCCGTCACGAACCGTCTTGGCGATAATCGAGGCCGCGCCAATTGCCGCTTCCGAGGCATCGCCCTTGATGATCGCTTCGGCCGGGCAGGGCAGGCCCTCAGGCACGCGATTACCGTCGACCAGGACATGGCCGGGCAGCCGCGGCAGATTGCGCACGGCGCGCGCCATCGCCGTCATCGTCGCCTGCAGGATATTGAGCCGGTCGATTTCTTCGGGCTCGGCGATACCGACCCCAACCCAGGCGCAATGCCGGATTTGCAGCGCGAGGCTGGCCCGCCGCTTCTCGGAAATCACCTTGGAATCGCCCAATCCTATGATTGGCCGGGCCGGGTCGAGGATCACTGCCGCGGCCACGACAGGGCCGGCCAAGGGGCCGCGCCCGGCTTCATCGACGCCGGCAATCAAGGTCTGGGGCATGGATATTTCGGCTTTCCGGTGAGCGTTTGCCAAGCCTATCCCGGTGTTCGACGAAAATCATGCCCGGGCATCATTCTCATTCGGCCCGCCCTTCCATCCGCTTTTCAGGCGTTGTCTTGCGGGTCGGTCCGCCCTTCATTCGTCGGTACCAGAAGAAGAGGGCTCCGATCGGTACGCAAACCGAGATGACCCAGGGGCCGAGGCCCTCGCGCAGAATGCTCGCGCCGAACACGAGAAAACCAATCAGGTTGAGATTTACGCCGGATTCGCTGGTCTGTATGGCGGGGGAGGCCAGCCACCAGGCGCCGGTGGTCCAGTTGATCGCAAACTGTGGATAGCAGGCGAGGACAATGAAAAGCGTCCACAGGATGCGGCGTTTGATGCGTGGCGTCCGGAACATGGCGATCAGCGTGAACAGGATAAACAGCGGCACCACGATCGCTGCGCCGCCAAAAATCTTGTGGCTCAGGCTCAGCTCGCTGAAGGCGGGCGAAGTCGCGACTTCCCCAGCGGAGGGGCTGGTGAACCGGAACGAGTTGATCATCCATTCTCCGCTTTCCTCGGAGGTCATCTCCAGGCGCAGCAGGAGCACTCGCTCGTCCCAGGTCAGCGTGTGCACCGTTGAGAGTGTGCGCTGCGACCCGGTATTGAGGGTCGTGCTCGCGCTGAGGTGGGCGTAGGTGAGCGCGACTTCTCGCGGCGCGCCCTCGGGCAGGACTTCGAGAATTTGCGGCAGGGTGGAGTCGACGGCCGCCTGATCGATTTCCGGGTTGAGATAGGGACGGAAGGCCTCCAGATCGTGGTCCGAGACCGCAGCGACCAGTTCGGCCAGAACGGGTTTTGCATCGTCCGGGACGATACTGGACACCATATCGTTGAGGCTGCAGCCACTGAGAACAAGGGCGCAGAGCCCGAGACACAGATTCCGGACAAGTTTCATGATGATTTCTCCCCCGCACAATCTGTAATCAACCTGCGTCAGCGCTGCAATCGAATATCCGCACTCCTGTTTCAGAACAGGCTGGGTCGGACCGCCATGCCGCGCGTGCGTTCGAATCCGGCAAAACCGGGCACTATCGAGACGGCTGCGCTTCACGGCAGTGGGAAAACGGACGGTAAATTCGGCGTGGGGGCTGCGGGGCGGCCACCGGGGGGCATCTGGCGCCACATCCACGCGCCTTGCGGCTTGCGTGCAGGCGCTGTCAGCGACGCACTGCTCAGCTCCTGAATCGAAGAGTGACGCCCGCGATTCGATCAAACCGCCATCTATAGGGGACACGCGAGCCTGCTGATCGGGTACCTTGCGCGGTCAGGCTGCCCGGGCGACCATGACAGTCTTGTGTCAGGCTTGATCTGGCGTGTGGGTCCGGTGTGCGGGCCATCGGGAAGACGGACGCTGCGGGCAAGGTGGCGGGCGTGAGGGCTTGTCGTGGCCGTGAGTGATGCGTTCAATGTCGAGAATCTCTATCGTGAGCATGGTTCGCGCCTGCGCTGGATCGTGCTGCGCATCGTCAAGAATCCGCAGGATGCTGATGACATCACCCAGTCGGCATTCGAGCGATTGCTGAAGGCCGATGTCGAGGCGCGTCCGGTGCGCGACGAGTCCGCTTTCCTCACCACGATCGCGACCAATCTTGCGCGTAATCATTTGCGTCACCGCGATACGGTGCAGCGACACTCCGAGAGCGTCACGCACCACTACACTGAAGTCTTCGTACAGTCGCGAGCGCCCGCCGAAAGTGCCGCGCCCGACGAAGCGCGCGAGCAGGCCTTGCAGGCGGCCATCCGCAGCCTGCCGCCGAAATGCAAGACGGCATTTGTGTTGTGCAAGCTCAAAGGCTTGACCTATCAGCAGGCGGCCGATCGCATCGGCGTGTCATCGCACATGGTCAAGAAACACATTCAACGCGGCATGGCGCTGTGCGCAGCGCACCTGCAAAACGGGGCCAGGCCGGGAAATGACACCACAGGAGCTGGGCATGATGCCGGTTGATCCGACGTCCAATATTCACCACGAGGCTGCTGACTGGGCGATCTGGCTGCTGGCAGGTGCACCGTTTGCTCCTGAGCGTAGGCTTGAGCTTGAAGCCTGGCTCCAGGCGGATCCGCATCATGCTGATGCTTTGTCGGCCTGTCTCGACCTCGAGGCGGCGCTCGAGCAGGTTCGGACCAGCGCCTGGGCCGCTGATCTGATCGATGAAGTCGAGACGGAGCTGGACGGTGCCGCGGCCGGAATACCCGATCCCGGTATTTTCGCCCGCCTGGGTTGGCGGCCGGTGGCATTGGCGGCCTCAATTCTCTTGCTGATTGCTGTGACGCCTTTCCTGGTCGCTCCCTTCCTGGCCGGCGACCCGGCTGCGCCGAACGAAGTGGTCATTGCCGAGGCTTTCTCGACCGGGCGCGGCGAAATGCAGACCCGCATCCTGACAGACGGTTCGACGGTGACGCTGAACACCGGCTCGCGCATCGAGGTCAGCTTCACGGACCGCGAACGCCGCATCGCGCTGCCCCAGGGCGAAGCGCTGTTCGAGGTCTCACACGACCCTTCGCGCCCCTTCATTGTCGCCGCGGGCGGATATGAAATGCGGGCCATCGGAACAGCCTTTAATGTGTACACGCGTGAGGATGGCCGCACGATGGTTACCGTGGTGGAGGGCATTGTTCAGGCTCGTGACACGGTCGCAGCGGCAAGCGCGGCGCTACTGCACGAGGGTGACCAGGTCGAACTGGCACCGGGAACGCCCTTGCCGGAACCGCAACGGGTCGATGCCGATCTCGCGGTGGCCTGGCGATCGGGCAGGCTCGTTTTCGATGACTGGCGTCTGGCCGATGTGGTTGCGGAATTTCGCAGGTATGGCGATATCGCGGTCGAGTTTTCCGATCCGGAGGTTGCTGAAATCGCGGTGTCCGGCGTCTTCGACCCGCGTGATAGCGAAGCATTCTTCGCGGCACTGAATCAAATCGGACCGGTCGGGATCGATCGCGATGCCGATACGATCCGGCTCTTTAGTTCCAATGAGTAGCGGGCGGGGTGGTGCGATGGCACGCCCCGGGGATGAACCCGGCAGGGTCTGAGGGGACGGCATGCGGGTCAGGTGGTCAGATCTGAGCATTGCTGCGCGGCTGCTGGCCTGCGGGGCGATGAGCCTCGTTCTGGCGCCCTGCGTGGCTGCCCAGACGCAGCCGCCGTCCAGCGTTGAGGCCAGCAGCGAGATCCGCATCCTGTTCGATATCCCGGCCGGTCCGCTGGACAGTGCGCTGCGGCGGTATTCAATTCTCACCGGTCGTCAGCTTCTTTTCGAGTCCCGCCTGGTTGCGGGCTACCACGCAGCGGCCCTCCGTGGCCTGGCGACAGCGGACGAGGCATTGGACGAGTTGCTTGCGGAGACGGGTCTGCAGGTTGATTCTGTCGATGCGCGCACCGGTGTGCTCTCGGTGACAGCGCTGGATTCGATGCCGGCGGCTCCCTCGGCCACCCCGCCCTCGGCCGACAGCCGCGTACTGGAAACCCGGTCCGTCGGCTGGCTGACCTTGGCGCGCACAGAGGCGTCGGCTGTGCCTGCCGAAGTCATTGTTGTGACCGGCTCGCGCTTCGCCCGCTCGGACCTGACAGCCGTGACCCCGGTCTTCGTCCTGGGGCGGGCGGAGATTGAGTCGTCCGGGGCTTATGAAATGGGCGCCCTGCTGGCCGCACAATCGCCGGCGACTCTGGAGTTTTCAGGCCAGTCCACGCATTTGAGCGCGCAGAATGCCGGCCTGACATCTGTTGGACTGCGCGGATTGGGGACGACACGGACCCTGGTCCTGATAGATGGCCGGCGGACGGTCTCCAATAGCGGCAATGGCAGCCGTTTCGGCTCGGATTCCATTCCTGTGGAGTTTGTCGAACAGGTCGAGGTGACCACGGGCGGTGCTTCCGCGCTCTACGGTTCCGATGCCATCGCCGGTGTCGTCAATTTCGTGCTTCGCGATGATCTGGACGGTGGCAGCGCCGTTTTCCAGTCCGGTCTGACCGAAGATGGTGGCGGGTCCTTTTCCAGTGGCGCCTTTACGGTCGGCCGCCCGTTTGCGGCTGGCCGGGGCCATGTGATCGCGAACCTGACGCTCGATCAACTCGCTCGCATCGGGGCCGATGAACGGGACTGGGCCCTGTCCGATGCCGCGCTCTCCAATGACGGCACGCGGCTGGAGGATGATCGCAGCAGCTACACGCCGGGCGGCCGCTTTATCGGCTATGATTTCTGGTTCGACGAGACTGGGCTGCAACGCGATTTCGATCCGGATATCGACAATGTGTCGACCCGGCCTGAAGCGACGGTCAGCTTGCCGCGCGAGCGTCAAATGCTGGCGTTGAAGGCCCGGTATGACCTGACCGATCAAATCGAACTCTTCGCTACGGCACTGGTTTCGCGCAGTCAGAGCCGCGCAACACGGGAGGCACAAACGGCCTATTACGGGCAGGATTTCGGCGCGGCGCGGGAGGATATCGGCCGCATCGCGCTGGACAATCCCTTTGTGCCTGACGATATCCGGGCGGCGGCGCTCGCGGACGGTCTGAGCGGCATCACCTGGCGGCGACGTTTCACGGAGCTCGGCCCCGAATATCGCGACATTGATCGCGTCACGGACCGTTTCTGGGCAGGACTTTCCGGCCAGGCGGCGGGCTGGGACTGGGAGGCCTATGCCGGTCATGGCCGCTATGCTCAGATCCAGCTGCGGAGTGGTGAGCTCAATTTCAGTCATATCCAGGCGGCGCTCAATGTCGAGCCTGCGGCCGGGACGCCGAGCGGATATCGTTGCCGCGACGCCGCCGCCCGCCAGGGAGGGTGCGTCCCTCTGGACATTTTTGGCGTCAACTCGATTACAGCCGAAGCGGCCGATTACATCCGCGCGACGGATCGGCTCGATGTGGATGTCAGGCAGGACACGATTGGCCTCACACTGACAGGCGAAGCCGTCTTCCCGGGACTTGGCCGGATCCCGCTAGCGCTTGGCATTGAACACCGCCGCGACCAGCAGCAGACAGTCGGCGATCCGATCACGCAATCACGCGATACCGGCTATGTCGACGTGCCCGATCTGGACGCGTCCGTGGATGCGACGGAGGCCTTTTTCGAGACCTCGGTGACACTCCTGTCCGGTCGTCCCATGATCCAGCATCTCGGCGTCGAATTCGCAGGCCGGCTCGCCCGCTACGACATTGACAGTGTGGGCGGGGTCGGCAGTTTCAGGTTGGGTGCCAGCTGGGTCGTCTCGCCGGGCCTGCAATTGCGGGCTCAATTCGCCAATGCGCAGCGCGCGCCGGGCATGGTCGAATTATATTCGGCGCCGCGCGGCGATTATGACAGCGTCTCTGACCCCTGCGACGGCGTCACGCTGGCCTCTGGCGGCATTGTCGCCGGCAATTGTCGCGCCGATGATCGCATCGCCGCCATGATCGCCCAGAACGGCGTGTTTACGCAGAGTGTGAGCAGCGTCTATGCGCCCAATTCCGGCAATCCCGACCTGACCGAGGAGGACTCGCGCAGCTGGAATCTCGGTTTCGTCTTTACGCCCCGACAGCGGCCCGGCTTCTCACTGGTGCTCGATGCCTATGACATTCGCGTTGAAGGGGTGATCGCCTCGCTGGCCAGTCAATCCTTGTTGCAGGAGTGCTATGGAGCGGCGACCCAGCTTGCGGCGAATACATTTTGCGACTCGATCGAACGGTCGGATTCGGGCCAGCTTTCTGCGATGCTGAATCAGACCGATAATTTGCATGCCCTGAGATCAAGCGGCGTAGATGTGCGTCTGCGGGACGGCTGGCGTGTCGGCGATGGCTGGCTGCGCGGCGACTGGAAGGCGCAGCTCCTCTATGCCTATAGCCATCGACTGCAGCAGGAATTCGCGCGCTCGGACGGCTCCGTTCAGATCAATCATTGGCGCGGAGAAGTTGGCGCGCCCGCCCACCGCTGGACCGGATCCCTGAGCTGGGAAGCCGATGCCTGGCAGGTGCAATGGCGCGTTCGCTATGAGGGCGCCAGCCTCGACAGTCATGATCGTGCGGCTCTGGATGATGCCGCCGCGCAGCTCTTTCTCGCCGTCGATCCGTGGCTCCAGCATGACGTGTCGGCCCGGATCGAGCTGCGGGATGGATGGCGCCTGTTTGGTGGCGTCAACAACATCTTCCATGACTACGGGCCCTTCCTGCCCAGTGGGACGCAAAGCGGCGACCGCCGCAATTTCAATCCGGCCTATGATGTCGTTGGCCGCTCGGTCTATCTCGGCCTGCGACGCCATTGGTAGCTCGCCAGGCGACCGCGTGCCCGGCGTGTTTTTGTAAAATTTTCGCCATGCAGGTACCCGGCTCGCGCCGTGAGGTGTCCTCCTGAACAGACGTGTTGATCCGCCGTCGAGGGGACGGCGTGACATGTGACGAGGGGAATATCCGATGCGCGAGTTTAAACGAGTGGGCCGGGCATCGACGCGCGGTGCGTTGATGGTCGGTGCAGCACTGTCTGCGATCATGTTGGCGAGCACAGCCGGTCTGGCGCAGGACGCAGCTGCGAATGCGGCCAGCCAGGACGATATGATTGTGGTCACCGGTTCGCGCATTCGCCGGACCAATGCCACCACCGCGATACCAACGCAGATATTCACCACCAATGATATCCTGGAAGCCGGTACCGTTGACGTTGGCGAGCTGCTGGCCGAGATGCCGGGCGTGGACACCGACATGTCGCCGGAGAATTCCGAGCTCTCAATCCAGAATTCCGGTCTTTCGACGGTCAATCTGCGGGGCCTCGGTGCCGACCGTACGCTGGTCCTGATCAATGGCCGCCGTGCCGTATCCAATTCGGGCAATGGTGAGCGCATCAGCCTGCAGACCATCCCGGCCGGCTTCGTCGAATCGATCGAAGTCACGACGGGCGGTGCCTCAGCGATCTACGGGTCGGATGCGATCGCCGGCGTTGCCAACCTGATCCTCAAGACTGATTTCGACGGCATGGAAGTGAATGCCCGCTACGGCTTTGCCGATGCCAGCGGCGAAGAGGAAACCACGATCGAACTGACGATGGGCCGCAATTTCGCCAATGGGCGCGGCAATATCATGTTCGGTGCCAGCTACGACACCGAGACAGCCATCTATGCCGATGAAACGCGCCCGGATTCGCTGCGCGTCGATGACTGGACCGGCGATGGCGAGTTCAATGATATCTATTTGTCATCCTACGGTCCGGGCGGTCGCTTCGAGAGCGATGACGCGTGGAATACCGATGGCGTCTGGTATAATGACCAGTCGCTGGCACCGAATGATGGCCGCGACCCATCGGTCGGTCACGAGACCGACCTTGATGGCTATAATTTCCGCCCCGGGCGCACGCTCTCACCGGAAGTGACTGCCTACACTGCGGCATTCTCCGCGCGCTACGAATTCGACAATGGTGTCGAAGCCTCCGCTGACTTCCTTTGGTCGCGTGTCGACAGCCTGTATGAAGGCTCGTATGAGACGGCAATCTACTCCACCGACGTAGGCCCCTTGGGCAGCACGTTCGATATCGGCCAGATGGCGAGCGACCACCCCTTCATTCCGCCAGCTGTCGAAGAGACCCGCTCGGGCACGGTCAGCTGGTATCGCCGTTTCAATGAAATCGGGCGCGAAACCCGTGACAATGAACGCACGACGGCGCGGACGGCCTTCAGCCTTGAGGGTGATCTCGGTGAATCCTGGCGCTGGCAGACCTTCGCCACCTATGGCCGCTTCGAACAGAACCAGATCCAGGGCAATAACCTCAACTATCTCAACATCCATTACGCACTCGACATCGAGTCCAATGGCGCAGGTGGCTATCAGTGCGTTGATGCCGGTGCCCGGGCCGATGGTTGTGTGCCGCTCAATATTTTCGGCGAAGGCTCGATCACGCCGGAAATGGCGGAATACATCCGTGTCGAAGGCCTGGTGAACCAGATTCGCGAGCAGACGGTGCTGGGCGGAGCGCTCGATGGCGACTTGTTTGAGATGCCGGCAGGCACGGTCTCTGCGGCCTTCGGGATGGAATGGCGCGAAGAGAGCCAGGACACCAATGTCGATGCCATCATTCTGCAAGAAACCACGAGTCTCTCCGTGGTGCCGGAGATCGAAGCCAGCTTCGACGTGGTCGAAGCGTTCGCCGAGCTGGAAATTCCCCTGCTCTCGAACGTCACAGCCCAGGTCGCCGCGCGTGTGGCGGACTATTCCACCATCGGCACGATCTATTCCTACAATGTCGGCGGCTATTGGGAGCCGACCGAAACCTTGCGCTTCCGCGGTCAGTACTCACGCTCGCAACGTGCGCCCACGATCACGGAAATCTTCTCCGCCCCGCGCCAGGATTCAGACTCCCTGCTGGATCCATGTGATGGCTTGATGCCCAATGGCTCTGGGATCACACCGCCCGCTGGCAGCGATTTCAGCGCGGCGACCATCGCCGCCAATTGCTTGGCTGAAGCCGGGATCCAGGCCTTCTTCGCCGACCCGAACAATGCCGGCGACCCCTTCGAGTTCGATGGCTCGGTCAATGGCCCGAATGCCGGCAATCTGAATGTCCGCGAGGAAACGGCCGACACGTTCACGTTTGGCGCGGTGTGGGCTCCGAGCTTTGTCGACGATCTCTATATCATCGTGGATTACTACAATATCCGCGTTGAGGATGCGATCGGCTCGATCGAGACGCAAACCACGGTCGACCTGTGCTATGGTGCCGCCGATTTCCCGAATAATCGCTTCTGCGATGTCATCACGCGTGACGCGTCGGATGGCCGGGTGGTCGAGGTCATCAACCGCCAGGAAAACCTCAATGAACTGGTCTCCGAGGGCATTGATGTGTCGGTGATGTGGGATTTCGAGCTCGCCAGCCTTCCGGGTGAATTCGGTCTCGACCTGCGCTATTCGCGCTCGCTGGCCGATGAATTTGAGTTCGTTGGCGAGGCCGGTCAGCCGGTGCTCGAGGACTCCAATGGCTCGATGTATGACCCGACGCATGAAGCCCGCGCGCGCCTGTCGTGGAGCGAGGGTGGCTTCTACGCCTCCTATACGCTGCACTATGAATCTGGTGGCATCGACGACCTCGATGTGGATCCGACGGATCCGCTCTATTTTGTGGCGGACGACCAGTTCCGCTCGAATGTGTATGCCCGCTACCGCTTCGACAATGCTCACCGGACGAGCGTCTATGCGGGTGTCTCCAACCTGTTCGACGATGCGGGCCCCTACATGCCGGGCAATTTCAACAGCGGGTCGAGCTCGAACATCAACTCGCCGCAGAACTCCCTCGTCGGGCGGCAGTTCTACTTTGGTGTCCGCAGCGAGTTCTGATCGCGCTGCATAGCCTTCCCTCCGATGCTGCCCGTCCTGTTCGCTTGCTGCGAACGGGGCGGGCGGATCCGGCCATCGCAGCCCGTCTGCGCCCCGGTTTTTCCTCATATCCCCGGAGTCTGACATGACCCGATCCACCGGTCTGGCCGCCCTGGTCATTGCGGTCTGGCTGAGCTGTGCCCTGTGCCCGGCCGGCCTCGCCCAAGTTGAAGACCTTCACGTTCTCGCCCTCAACCCGGCCCCTGCAATCACCCGGCGCGATATGACGGCTGTGGACATGATCCAATTGCCGCGCCTTGATGGCGTATATCTGTCCAATGATGGCCGGGTAGCGCTGGTAGAACGGGTGACCACGGACTGGGACGCGGATCAGAACGCGACCAGCTACTGGCTCTGGCAAGAGGGGCAGACGGAACTGGTCTGGCAGGCCGATCTCGACACGGCCGACCGCGTGATCGTCTCGCCCGACGGGCAACAGATCGCGGCAGAGATCGCGCCCGAGGACAGCAGTAATGACGAAATCTATCTCCGCAATCTGGATGGGGGCGAACTTCAGCGCCTGACCCGTCATCCCACCGCCGTGCGCTCCATCGCCTGGTCGCCGGACGGGGTGTTCATCTATTATCTGGCCAGTGAAGCGCGTTCGGACGCAGAGCGCGAACGCCGCAGCCGGACGCATATCGTCGATCCTTACTATGAATCGACCCGCCACACTCACCTCTGGCGGGTCCGGGTGGCTGATGGCGCGCGCCAGCAAGTCACGCAGGGCGATATCCATGTGCGCAGCTATCATCTGGCGGCCAATGGCGCGATCCTGGTCCGGGTCTCTGCCGGGACCGATCCCGATGCGACCTATCAGAGCGAGCTGATGGTTGCTGACGGGCCGAGTGCGCCCTTCCGCCGTGTCACAAACAATAACTGGCCGGAGGGCAATGCGCGCCTGTCACCGGATGGTCTGCGGGTCGCCTATCAGGCCCGGCTCGGCCAGGACGGGCTCGACTATGTACAGGAAAAACTGGTCGTTCTCGATTTGGCGAGTGGTGTCACGCGTGTGCTGGCACCGGATGCCGATTGGGAGGTTGACGGACTGGCCTGGCTGCCGGGCGGGCAAAGTCTCATCATCGCGGTTCGGGAGGGCGTTCGCTCTGGCCTGATGCGTGTGGATGTCGATGCCGGCAGTCTTGCCATCCTTTCGCTTGAAGATCGCGCCTTGGCCGACTGGTCGCTGGCGGACGGGACGGGCGAGGTGCTCGCCCTGTTCCAGACCGAAACCAGCAATGGCGACCTCTGGCATATCACGCCGTCCGGTGAGAGCCAGCGGCTGACGACGATTGGAGCCGCCATGGTTTCCGCGTTCAACCTGCCGCAGCAACGGCGTATCGAGTGGAGCAGCCATGACGGCGCGGCTGTCGAAGGCTTCTACTTCGCGCCACTGACAGAGCGCGGCGATGTGCCGCCGCCCCTCGTCGTGCAGATACATGGCGGACCCCGGTCGAGCGATCAATTCGGGCAATGGAAGTGGTCGCGCTTCGTCCCGGTTCTCGCTGCCGAAGGCTATGCCGTTTTGTGGGTGAATTATCGCGGCGGCACCGGTTATGGCGATACCTTCCTGCGCGGCATGCATGGCGAGTATTTCGCCCATGCCGACCGCGATGTCCTGACAGGCGTCGACCATCTGGTCGCGTCCGGATTGGCGGATCCTGATCGAATGATCATTTCGGGCTGGAGTGCAGGCGGTCACATGACCAATCGGCTGATCACCCGGACTGATCGTTTCGCCGCAGCCATGAGCGGCGCCGGGGCGGTCGACTGGGCTTCGCATCATCTAACCAGCGATGTGCGGGGCGCCCGCCGGCTCATGTTCGATGCGGCGGTCTGGGATGAGGGCGCCTATGATCAAGTTTTCGTGCCGCAATCGCTCCTGCGGGACCTGCATACGGTGACGACACCCACACTGATCTTTGCCGGCGAGGACGATGAAAGGGTTCATCCCTCCCAGTCGATCATGCTGTACCAGTCGCTGCGAAATCTCGGGGTCGAGACGCGGCTCTATCTGGTGCCGGGCGAGGAGCACAGTTTCAGGACGCCAAGCCATCGCCTGTTTCGTCTCAATGCCGAGCTCGACTGGTATGGTCGTCATATCGGCCTCCCCGACCGGGACTGGCTGGCACCGCCTGACGCGGCCGACTGACCGGTTTCGGCAAGGCATCGTTGCGGGTGTTCCCAAAATCACCGGAATGGATGCGGTTTTGGCCTCGTATCAGGTCGCCAGAATTATCCCGTTTTCTGCTGGCATTCCGCAGCTGGAGGCGGGTCAATGTGTGAGGCGCGATTGTGATCCTGCCGGGTCCGGCTCGCGGCGATAACGCCCGGCCGCCGGTCTTGGTGGACCCGAAGCCGTTCCGCCCTGCTCAACGGCTTCGCGGCTGGTCGCCTCAAATCGTCAAGGCAAGTTTGACCGAGCGCCTCGACCCCGGGGCGGCGGGGTCTGGATTGGGGCATTCAGGGCGTAGCCTCCTGGGCGCTCGGTCATGAGGAGGAGTATGACTCAGGTGTGGAACAAATCAAGAACAAAAATGCGAAAGTGAGGGCTTGTCCCGCCCCGGTGGCGGAATCCGTCCCAATGACGGGATGTCAGCCTTCCAGGCGTTTGGCGAGCAGCAGCATGTCCTGCCAGACGAAGCGTTTTTCCGTCGGGCGGCGCAGCAGATAGGCGGGGTGGAATGTCGGCAGGGCCGGGATGGTGGAGCCGGTCGGCTCGCCGGCGGCGTCGCGAAGGGCATAATCGGCCCAATGGCCACGCAGTTTGGTGATGCTGTCGCTGGCCCCGAGCAGGGATTGCGCGGCAATGCCGCCACCGAGGACGAGGATGTCCGGCTTGATCAGCGCGATATGGCGTTCGATGAAGGGCAGGCAGGTGGCGATCTCGTCCTGGGTCGGGCTGCGATTGCCGGGCGGGCGCCAATTGATGACATTGGTGATGTAGAGCTGATCCGGTGCCAGGCCGATCGAGGCGAAGATCCGGTCGAGCAAATGCCCGGCAGGGCCGACAAAGGGCAGGCCCTCCATGTCTTCGTCGCGGCCCGGCGCTTCGCCGATCATCATGATCTTCGCCGCCGGATTGCCGCGCGCAAATACGGTATTGCGGGCCGTATTGCGCAGGGGGCAGCCGTGAAATCCCTCAATCGCCGTGCGCAACGCGTCCAGCGTGTCCGCCTTCATGACCAGTTCGCGGGCGCTTGGACCTTCAGTATTGGCATCACCAAAGCCGGCGGCCTTGGCCGAGGCGGCGGTCGCGGCTGCGGGGCGGCGTTCGCCGGAGCGGGGTTCGTTGGCGCCGGCCTGGGCTGGCGCGGCCTTCGGTGCCAGCGGCACACGCGGCCGCACGATGGGTTCATCGAGCGGAATCCCGGCATCTTCCCACCAGGCGAGCAGCGCCTTGAGAGCCTTTTCGTCCTGCATTGTGAGCGGGGAGGTGGAAATGGTCAGCCCTTACGTGAACGTCAACGTCACAAAACTTCTGTCCCGGCGCGGCAAGCGCTGGAAGCGGGCGCAATCCTAAGCTATGACCGGGTACTCGCAAGCCGTATATATGTTGAATTCGAAGAGACAAGAGGTCGCTGCCCGATGACTGATACCGCAATCGAACGCGAATCCATGGATTATGACGTTGTCATCGTTGGAGGCGGGCCGGCTGGCCTGTCCGCTGCGATCCGTCTGAAGCAGCTCGCCGCCGAAGCCGGGGCCGAGGTCTCCATCGCCGTGCTGGAAAAAGGCGCCGAGGTTGGAGCCCATATCCTGTCCGGTGCTGTAGTCGACCCCAAGGCGCTCAATGAGCTCTTGCCTGACTGGAAGACCATGGGCGCGCCGATCAATGATCCGGTGAAGACGGATATCTTCGAGGTCCTCGGCCATCACGGCTCGATCAGCCTGCCGACTATCTTCTTCCCGCCGCTGATGAGCAATCATGGCTGCCATATCGTCTCGCTGGGCAATGTCTGCCGCTGGCTGGGCGAGCAGGCCGAGGCGCTTGGTGTCGAGATCTATCCCGGCTTTCCTGCCGCCTCGCTGGTCGAGGAAGATGGTGTCATCAAGGGTGTGGTCACCGGTGATTTTGGTGTCGCCCGGGATGGCTCCCACAAGGACGGCTATCAGCCGGGCATGGAATTGCGCGGCAAGTACACGCTGATCGGTGAGGGCGTGCGCGGTTCGCTGGCCAAGCAGCTGATCGAGAAGTTTGACCTGTCGGCCGGCAAGGAGCCGCAGAAATTCGGTATCGGCCTGAAAGAATTGTGGCGCGTGAAGCCGGAGAACCACAAGCCGGGCATGGTCAAGCACACGATGGGCTGGCCGCTCGACGGCAAGACCGGAGGTGGCTCCTTCATGTATCACTATGGCGAGAACCTGGTCTCGATCGGTTTCGTCGTTCACCTCAATTACAAAAACCCCTATCTGTCGCCGTTCGAGGAATTCCAGCGCCTCAAGACGCACCCGGCGATCAGCGCGACCCTGGAGGGCGGCGAGCGCCTGTCCTATGGCGCCCGCGCGATCACCGAGGGCGGTTATCAATCCGTACCGAAGCTGGCCTTCCCGGGGGGGGCGCTGATTGGTTGTTCGGCTGGCTTCGTCAATGTGCCGCGCATCAAGGGCAGCCATAACGCCATGAAGACCGGCATGCTGGCGGCGGAAGCCGCCTTTGCCGCGATCCAGTCGGGCCGCGCCCATGACGAGGTGAGTGAATACCAGGAAGCCTATGAAAGCTCCTGGGTCGCCAAGGACCTCAAGCGCGTTCGCAATGTCAAACCGCTCTGGTCGAAATTCGGCACCCTGTTCGGCGTCATGTTTGGCGGTATCGATATGTGGTGCAACACGCTGTTTGGCGGCTGGTCGCCTTTCGGCACGATGGGGCATGGCAAGACCGATGCGGCCAGTCTCGAGCCGGCGGCGCAGCACAAGCCGATCGCCTATCCCCGGCCCGATGGCGTGCTGACTTTCGACCGCCTGTCGTCGGTCTTCATCTCCAACACCAATCATGAGGAGGACCAGCCGGTCCATCTCAAAGTCGCAGACCTGGCGCTTCAGACGGCCTCGGAGCTGGAAGAATTCGCCGGTCCGTCGACGCGCTATTGTCCGGCGGGCGTCTATGAGTGGATCAAGGATGAGACCAGCGGCGAGGACCGTTTCCAGATCAACGCCCAGAACTGCGTCCACTGCAAGACCTGCGATATCAAGGACCCGAACCAGAATATCAACTGGACAACGCCTGAGGGCGGTGGTGGCCCGATGTATGCCAATATGTAGGCCATAAGTACTGGGCCCTTGCACGAGGGCCTGCGGAGAGCGAGCATGACGCCATGATCAAACACTTGCGCGTCCTGCCGCTTTTCCTTGCCGTTTTCGCGATGGCATCCTGCGCCACAATGCCCGATGACGAGTCGACGGCCTACGGGGCCTTCCTGGCGGCACGTCATGCCGGGGTGAACCGGGATGCCCAGCGCGCTGCCGATTATTACGCCGAGGCGCTGCGCCTGATGCCCGGTGATGTCGTCCTGACGGATCGTGCCTACATCACGGCGATCCTGGCCGGTGAGATGGAGCGCGCCGTGCCGCTGGCAACGGCCAGTACGGCGTCCGGCGACCCGAGCCGGCTGGCCGGCCTCTATCTGGTCGCCGACCAGATCCATGCCCGCCGCTACGCGCAAGCGCTCGATACGCTGCACAATGCCCCCGATTACGGCCCCTTCAACACCTTCCTCGCCCAGATCTGGAGCCAGTGGGCCCTGCTGGGCAGTGGTGCCACTGACGAAGCGCTGACCGGTGCTGAAAACCTCGCAGCGCCTGGGTTTCTGTCCCCGTTCATTCCGATCCATCGCGCCATGCTGTTCGAGGCGGCTGACCGGATTGAGGACGCCGACGGCGCCTATCAGGCCGCGGTCTTTGCCTCGCCCTTCCCGCGCATGGCCACGGAACTCTATGGCAGTTTTCTCGAACGCCAGGGCCGGCACGCGGATGCAACCGCACTCTATCAAGCCTATCTTGACGGCAACCCGCTCGATGCCAGTATCCGTATGGCTATGGACCGCGCCAGCATTCGCGGCCGTGCGCCCCGGCGCCCGAGCGTAGCGCAATTTGCGGCCCGCTCGGCCTTCGGACCGGCGGCGAGCCTGGCGGCGCAGGCGGATATCGACCTGGCCGTGGTCTATCTGCGCATGTTGCAGCGACTGGACCCGGGCGAGGCCTCAATCCGCGTCATGCTCGGCGAGACCCTGCAGCGCATCAACCTGCCTGAACTGGCGCTGCTGGAATATACCGCCGTTGAGGAAGGGCCGTTCCGGACCTCTGCGGAGATTGACCGGATCTGGCTGATGGCGCGGCTGGGCAATCTGGATGCGGCAACCCTGTCGGCGCAGCAACTGGTTGAACAGACGGGCGATACCGAAGCACGTCTGATCCTGGCCGATCTGCTGCGAGTTCAGAACCGTTGCGGCGAGGCTGCCGAGCTCTATCGCGGCGTGATTGTCGACCGTCATGCGGCGGGGCAGCCCGACGACTGGCGCCACTATTATTTCCGGGCCGCCTGCCTATACGGCGATGAGGACTGGTCGACCGCGGAGACGGCCTATCTTGAAGCGCTCGAAGTCGCCCCGAACGAGGCACAAATCCTGAATGATCTGGGCTATTTGTGGATTGATCACGGGGTGAATATCTCGCGCGCTTTCGAGATGGTGTCGCGCGCGGCCGAGCTGGAGCCGGAACAGGGCAATATCATCGACAGCCTTGGCTGGGCGCACTACCGCCTGGGTCAGTATGAGGCCGCGGTCAGCGAGCTTGAACGCGCTGCCGCGCTGGATCCGGGCAATGCGACGATCAATTACCATCTCGGCGATGCCTATTGGCAGGTCGGGCGCCGGCTTGAAGCCGGTTTCCAATGGCGCCGGACGCTCGATCTCGAGCCCGACGACACCGAGCGTGAAGGTCTCGCTATACGTCTGGAATCGGGAGTGCCGGCTGCCGAATCCGTTCCGATTGCGGTCGATAACCCGTGACTGGTCGCGATATCGTCGAACGCGCTGCGGCCAAGGTCAATTTGACCCTGCGCGTCGGCCGTGCCCGTGACGATGGTTATCACCCGCTCGACAGTCTCGTCCTGTTTGCCGATTGGGGCGATACGATCAGTGTACAGGCGGCTGACGGCCTGACGCTGAGCATGTCCGGCGAGGCGTCACGGGCGCTTGCAAATGAGTCATCCAATCTGGTTCTGCGCGCTGCCCGGGCCTTGCAGGTGGCGGCTGGACTGCAGACCGGGGCGGCGATCCATCTGGAAAAACACATCCCGGTTTCGGCCGGTCTCGGCGGTGGTTCGGCCGATGCGGCGGCGACATTGCGGGCGCTGAACCGGCTCTGGGAACTCGATTGGCCGACTGAAAAACTGGCACAATTGGCGCTCAAGCTGGGGGCCGATGTGCCCGCCTGCCTGTATTCCCGGCCCCTGAGGATGCGTGGAATTGGTGAGTGGATTGAGATGCTTGGCGGTGTTTCGCCGCTTTTCGCGGTGATCGTCAATGCCGGGATCCCGGTCTCGACCGCGGATGTTTTCAAGGCTTTCGATGCCGGTCATCCGCAGCCCCTGATGGAGTCCGAACCTGCTCTGGAGGCCTTGCCTGACTGGCTTTCCGGGCAGCCCAATGATCTGCAATCGGCGGCGATTTCCGTGGCGCCGGATATCGCCCGGACGCTGGAACTGATCGCGGCGACGGGCGAGCCGAACCTGGTTCGAATGTCCGGGTCCGGGGCCAGTTGTTTCGGCCTTTACAATAGCTTGGGCGAGGCGAGGCAGGCGGCGGGACTATTGCGTGCGGCGCTGCCGGACTGGACGATTGTGCCGGTGCGGCTGGGGGAGGGTGGTGATGCGTGAGGTTTTGCCCCTGATTGCGGCCTTTGCGACGGCATTGCTGCTCGGCTGGGCGATGCGGCGGGCGGGGATTATTGACCGTCCCAATCAACGCTCCAATCATGAACGGCCGACACCGCGTGGCGGCGGGCTGGGTATTTTGGCGGGGTTTTTCATAGCCTTGGCCCTGATGCCGGAGCAGCCACCGGCGAGCGGTGCGATGCTGGCGGGTCTGGCCCTGTGCGGGGGTATTGCCGGTCTGACCGGCCTGCTCGACGATCTTTTTACCCTGCCGGAAACGCTCAAATTCATCATTCTGACCGCGATCAGCCTTGCCCTGGCAGGGATTGCCGGGCCTGTCCTGCACCTTGCCACAAGCCTGCCATGGGGCATTGGTCTGGCTGGCACAGCCCTATGGGTCTTTACCTGTAGCAATGCCGTAAACTTCATGGATGGCTCGGACGGGTTGATCGCCGCCTGCCTGATCCCGGCCTGCCTCGTGCTTGGAACGGCCGGCGGCGGCGATGTCGCCATGGCCAGCCTGGCCCTGGCCGCGGCGCTCGCCGGTTTTGCCGTCTGGAATGCGCCGCTGCTGCGCGCGCGCGGGACGTTGTTTGCCGGTGATGCCGGCGCGCTGGGGGCTTCGGTCCTGTTCGCCGGGCTGGCACTGCGCTGGGCGGCCACAGGGCCGGACGGTACGGTCTGGCTGGCAGCGCTGCTCATCCTGCCTTTGCTCGGCGATGTCTTGTTGACGATGGCGGCGCGGGCCCGGGCCGGACGCCGCCTGTTCGCGCCGCACCGGGCGCATGCCTATCAGCTGCTGATCCGGATGGGCTGGAGCCATCGGCGTGTGGCGGCGGTCTGGGCCGGGCTGAGCCTGGCTTGCGGTGCGCTGGTTCTGGTCGGCGCGGCCGGGCCGGAAGGGCTGAAATTTGCCGTCTTCGCGATCGGTGTGGTCGGCTTTACCGTCTTCCATCGCATCGTGCGCAAACGCGCGGGTGCGGCTGGTGAGGACATCACGCAATAGGCCGGAAAATCAGTGGGCGCGGGTGACGACGAAGCTGGCCAGGGCTTCCAGCGCGAGACGCCATTCATTGGCCGGGAAGATTGACAGCGCCTGACGCGCCTTGGCAGCCCGGTTATGGGCGGCTTCAATCGTCGCTTCGATGGCCTTGTGTTCGCGCATATAGGCCAGAGCCGTGTCGAAATCGCCGTCGCGCTGATCGAGATGACCGATCACCCGGTCCCAGAAAGCGCGCTGTTCGTCAGTCGCGGAGAGAATGCTCAGCGCAACGGGCAGGGTGACCTTGCCTTCGCGGAAATCATCGCCGACCGATTTGCCGAGCTTGGCCGCGGCACCGTCATAATCGAGCGCATCATCGACCAGCTGGAAGGCGAGGCCGAGCTCGCGGCCATAGGTCTCCAACGCCTTTTCCTCTGCGATGGGACGGGCCGCGACAATCCCGGCGACCTGGGCGGCGGCGGCAAACAGTGCCGCGGTCTTGGCGTCGATGATCTCCAGATAGGTCTCGACCGAGACGCCGGTATCCTTGGCGGCAGCGGGCCGGCGCACTTCGCCCTCGGCAATCGGCGGGGCGGCGGCGGAGAGCACGCCGGCCCGGTGCGTCCAGCCCGCG
>NZ_JBLWTL010000016.1:0-67451 GCF_048270095.1 Maricaulis sp.
CCCGCCCACCGAAGCCGCGGGCCTCGCCCGCCGCTCCGAGTCCCGGCCCGCGGCCCCCCCCGCCGACCCCGCGGATCATGCCGCGCCCGCGCAGGGCGTCGAGCCGCCGTAGCAGCCGGTCTGACAGTTCGGCCGCCGAGGGACCGTGCAGCAGCAGGAGGTCGATATAGGGCGTCTGCAATCGCTCCAGCGATCCGCGCAGGGACATCTCCACCGCGCCGGCGGAGAAATCGCGGTGGCGGTGGAGATCAATGCCGGCCTTGGTGGCGATGTAGAGCTTGTCGCGCGTCTGGCCGCGCAGGGCCTGGCCGAGCCGCCGTTCGCCCTCGCCGCGGCCATAGGCCGGGCCGGTATCGAACAGATTGATGCCCAGATCGATCGCCTCGGCGATCAGGCGTGCGGTCTCGCGCCGTGAGACGGCGGGCGAGGCATGCGGTCCGGTGACACCGAAGCCGAGGCGTGAAAAGGGTGTCGCTGAGGCGTGGGGGGTATCGCTCATGCGTCAGGCGTCGGGGGTGCGGGTTTCCAGTGCCAGGGCATGCAGCTCATTGCCCATTTTCGAGCCCAGCGTCGCATAGACCATCTGGTGCTGGGCAACGCGCAGCTTGCCGCGGAAGGCCTCGCTGGTGACGACCGCTTTCCAGTGATCATTATCGCCGGCCAGATCCTCCAGCTCGATTTCGGCGTCGGGCAGACCGGCCTTGATGTGGGCGATAATCTCTTCAGCGGGCATGGGCATGGTGGAGCATCCTGGTGGGGCGGTGATCACGAAATCCGGCGTCCGGCCGGTCAAGGCGTGTCCGCCTCTTACAGGAGCCGACGCTATCCGTCACCGTCGCCGAGGGGAAGCCCGTGATCTGTCGGGCAGCAGCGGCGCCGAATTGCGGGTCTGAGAGATTGCGGATATTTCAGTGGGGTTGGCGGTGCGTGCATGCCACTCTGGGGACAACGTTATTCGGGGAAATTTCATGCGCTATCACGCCTTGCTGGCAACAGCCGCTCTTGCCGTCTTCACCATCGCCTGCCAGTCGCCCCTCGGCTTTGCCGCCACCGGGCCGGCGACCGCCGAGTCACCACCATCGCCCGGCGTCAGTGCGCCGGCGATGGACCGGGCCCAATTGCTCGAGGATCTGCGCATTCTCGCGGCCGATGACATGGAAGGCCGTCTGGTCGCCACGGCGGGCAGCGAACGCGCCCGCGCCTATATCATCGCCCGCTTCGAGCAAATCGGGCTTGAGCCGATCGGCGACAGCTTTGAATCCACGTTCGAATTTGGCCGGCCCAATGGCTGGTCACCGACCACGACCGGCACCAATATCGTGGCGCGGCTGCGCGGTACGGGCGAGAGCGGCCGGGTGATGGTTGTCAGTGCGCATTATGACCATATGGGCATGCGCGGCGGCGAGATCTGGAATGGCGCCGACGATAACGCCTCCGGAGTTGCGGGTCTGCTGGCCACGGCGGCGAGCTTTGCCGCCGCACCGCCGCAGCACGATATCATCTTCGCGGCCTTCGACGCCGAGGAGCACGGCCTGCAAGGCGCGGAAGCCTTTGTTGCCAATCCGCCCGTGCCGCTCGAGACGATTACGTTCAACCTCAATCTCGACATGCTCGCCATGTCGCAGGAACGGATCCTCTGGGCGGTCGGAACCTATCACTACCCCTTCCTGATTCCGATCGTGGATGCGGTAGCGGCGCGCTCCAATGTCAATCTGCCGATGGGGTTTGATGAGCCATCCGAGGATCATGGCGCCGACTGGACCCAGGCCACCGATAGCGGTGAATTCCACGCCGTCGGCATTCCCTTCATCTATCTGGGCGTCGATTATCATCCGCATTATCACGAGCCGACCGATACTTACGAGAATATGACGCTGGACTTCTTCCAGGACGCCTCCGAGACGGTGGTCGATTTCGCACGCGAGGCGGATCGCCAGCTCGACATGATTGGCGAGGCCTCGGGGCGCTGACCGGGCACGGTGCCGCCCGACATGAAAACGCCCGGTCAATGACCGGGCGTTCTTGTTTTTGAGCTGTCAGGGGCGGGACGGTCTATTCCGCCGCCACCACGGCCTTGCTCATCAGGCCGGGCAGCCAGCCTTCCCAGGCACTGCGCAGGCGTGACAGTTCGAGATTGTGGGCGCCATTGACGGTGATCGCCGTGCCGCCACCCAGGCCGACCACCTGGATCGGGATATCATCGGCCTTGGCATCCTGCAGGATGGCGATGGCGTCTTCCTTCTTCGCAGCGATCAGATAGCGCGCCTGGTCCTCACCAAACAGGAAGCCGTGCATCGGTACATCGCCTTCATGCGCCAGCTTGATGCCGATATCCGAGGCCAGCGCCATATCCGCAGCCGCGCAGGCGAGGCCGCCATCGGACAGGTCGTGACAGGCGGTCAGGCGGCCGGAGCGGATCTGGCCGCGCACGAAATCGCCATTGGCTTTTTCCGCATCCAGGTCGACATGCGGTGAACCGCCATCTTCGCGGCCTTCCACTTCCTTGAGATAGATCGAGGCGCCCATCGCGCCGATGGTCTCACCGACCAGCAGCAGGATATCGCCTTCCTGGAGGCCGCCAAACTGGCCGCGCTTGTCGATATCAGGGATCAGGCCGACGCCGCCAATGGCCGGCGTTGGCGGAATGGCGGCACCATTGGTTTCATTGTAAAGGCTGACATTGCCGGACACGACGGGGAAGTCGAGCTTGGCGCACGCTTGCGCCATGCCATCGATACAGCCGACGAACTGGCCCATGATCTCGCGCCGTTCCGGATTGCCGAAATTGAGGCAGTCGGTGATCGCAATCGGATCGGCCCCGGCGGCGGTGAGATTGCGCCAGGCTTCGGCGACGGCCTGTTTGCCGCCCTCATAGGGATCGGCCTGACAATAGCGCGGCGTGCAGTCCGTGGTGATCGCCAGTGCCTTATTGGTGCCATGGACGCGCACAATGGCGGCGTCGGACGGGTTTTGCGAGCTGGCGACGGTGTCGGCCATCACATGGCGGTCATATTGCGACCAGATCCAGGCTTTCGAGGCCATGTCCGGCGAGCCCATCAGCTTGAGCAGGATCTCGCCCATATGCGCCGGCCTGGCGACATCGCTGGCGGTGATCTGAGCGCGCACTTCGGGCGCATGCCAGGGCCGGTCATATTTCGGCGCATCATCGGCGAGGGGCGCGATCGGGATATCGCAGACGGTCTCGCCCTTATGGGTGAGGACCATGCGCTTGCTGTCGGTGGTCATGCCGATGACGGCGACATCGAGTTCCCATTTCTCGAAAATGCGCATGGCGACGTCTTCGCGGCCCGGCTTCATGATGACCAGCATGCGCTCCTGGCTTTCCGAGAGCATCATTTCATAGGTCGACATATTGGTTTCGCGTTGCGGCACCTTGTCCATGTCGAGCTCGATGCCGATCCCGCCCTTGTCAGCCATTTCGACCGAGGAGGAGGTCAGGCCGGCCGCGCCCATATCCTGGATCGCGGCGATGGCATCGGTCGCCATCAGTTCGAGGCAGGCCTCGATCAGCTTCTTCTCGGTGAAAGGGTCGCCGACCTGGACGGTGGGGCGTTTTTCCGCGCTGTCATCGTCAAATTCGGCCGAGGCCATGGTTGCGCCGTGAATCCCGTCGCGGCCGGTCTTGGAGCCGACATAGACGATGGGCTGTCCCGGCTCGGCGCCGCGGGCGTAGAAAATCTTGTCGGCATCAGCCAGGCCGACGGCCATCGCATTGACGAGGATATTGCCGTTATAGCCGGCGTGGAAATTGGTCTCGCCGCCGACCGTCGGCACGCCGACGCAATTGCCATAGCCGCCAATCCCGGCAACGACACCGTCGACCAGCTGCCGCGTCTTGGCATGATCTGGCGCGCCGAAGCGCAGCGCATTCATCAGCGCCACCGGGCGGGCGCCCATCGTGAAAACATCGCGCAGGATACCGCCGACACCGGTCGCCGCGCCCTGATAGGGCTCGATATAGGAGGGGTGATTATGGCTTTCCATCTTGAAGATAGCGGCCTGACCATCGCCGATATCGATCACACCGGCATTCTCGCCGGGGCCCTGGATCACCTTGTCACCCTTGGTCGGCAGCTTGCCGAGATGCAGGCGCGAGGATTTGTAGGAGCAATGCTCCGACCACATCACCGAGAAAATCCCCAGCTCAACAATATTCGGAGCCCGGCCGACCCGGTCAAGGATGACCTGGTATTCCTCGGTCGAGAGCCCGTGTTCCTTGACGATTTCGGCGGTGATGTTTTCGGCGTATTGAGTCATAATGCAACCTCTGGGACATTTTGGCATCGACGCACACTTTTGTGCGCACAGTATTGCGTTTTATGCCGCGTGACCCTATATCGGAGGAAGGTCCAATGAACGGCAAGGAATTTCTACGTCGGCTGAGCATCTACGCGAAAGCCAATAGTCTGGATGTCGAACTTTCACCCCAACAGGGCAAGGGCGGGCATCAGTTGGTCAGGCTCGCCGGCCGACCGACCACGGTAAAGACCGGCGAGATTGGCAAAGGGCTTTTGGCCAAGATGCTCAAGGACTTGAACGTGCCGAAGGGTAAGTTTTGAAGGAGGCAGACCATGCCGGATACGAACTCTGTAGTCTTCGCCTATCCGATTTTGCTTGAACCAGATGAGGACGGACGCCTGGTCGCGACCAGTGTCGACTTCCCCGAACTGGCGACCGATGGTGCCGATATCGGCGAGGCGCTGGCTAATGCCAGCGACGCGCTTGATTTGGTGATTCGCGAACGCCTGCGGCAAGGCGAGCCCGTTCCCGATCCGTCGCCCCGTCGCACACCTGGATATGTGGCCTGTCCCGAACACGTGACTGCCTATCGTGTCGCCTTGTCGCGCTGGGCGCTTGGCCGTGGCCGCGGCGCGCAAAAAGAGTTGGCTCAGCTTTTGAACAAGGGTGAAACGCATGTGCGGCGCCTGCTTTCGCCTGAGGGCGGGGCATCGATGAAAAGTTTGGTGGGTGCGCTCGCGGCAATCGGATTCCGCGCTGAACCGACGCTGGCACTGACGCTCCATGGCCGCATGTTGGGCGCGCCGGGGACGCCGCGACCAAAACAGGCCCCCGTCGTTTCCAATCGCCAGAAACCCGCTGCCTGATGCACTCGGGGGAGCCTAAGCGCTCCCCAGCAAGCTCTCAAACAGTGCCAGCCCGTCCGTGCCGCCATGCTTGGCGTCAACGGCGCGTTCCGGGTGGGGCATCATGCCGAGGACATTGCCTTGCTCATTGATGAGGCCGGCGATGTCATTGGCGGAGCCATTGGGATTGGCGCCGTAGCGCATCACGACCTGGCCTTCATTCTCGATCCGGATCAGCGTTTCGGCGTCGGCGAAATAATTGCCGTCATGATGCGCGATCGGGATGCTCAGCTTGGCATTGGCCGTATAGCGCGAGGTGAAGCGCGTATTGGCGTTGGCGACGGTGATGGGCGTGTCTTCGCAAATGAATTTCAGCCGCGCATTGCGCATCAGCGCGCCGGGCAGCAGGCCGCACTCGGTCAGGATCTGGAAGCCATTGCACACGCCCAGGATTGGCGCGCCGGTGGCGGCGTGGGCGATGATCGCCGGCATGATCGCCGAATGTGAGGCCATGGCGCCGCAGCGCAAATAGTCGCCATAGGAAAACCCGCCGGGCACCATGACGAATTGCGTGCCTTCGGGCAGGGCGGTTTCCTGGTGCCAGACCATGGCGGGCGCACTGCCGGTGACGCGCTGGATGGCATCATGGGCGTCGCGGTCGCAATTGGACCCGGGAAAGACGATGACGGCGGATTTCATGGGCAGGCCGCTCCTATTCCAGCTCGATCGAGTAGCTCTCGATCACTGGATTGGACAGGAGTTTGGCACACATCTCGTCGACGCGGACCCGGGCGGCCTCGATATCCTCGCCGGTCAGGTCAAGCTCGATCAGCTTGCCCTGGCGCACGGAGGCGACCTCGTCATAACCCATATTGTGCAGCGCGCCGGCAACGGCGGCGCCCTGTGGGTCGAGAACGCCGGGCTTGAGGTAGACGTGGATTTTCGCTTTCACGGGAACGACTCGCTTCTTTTAAGGCCTGCCTTGGATGCGCCCTGCATAATGCGGGCGGCGGACCGATGCAATCAAGCTGAGCCGGTCAATGTGGCTGGCCGGCATGAAAACGCCCCCGGCGAAGCGGGGGCGCTCCCGATCCTGTCTTGCCGGCGGACTATTTGCCGGCTTCGTCCGGAGCATCGGGCACCGAGCGCGGCATATCCTTCATCACGCCGAGACGGCGGGCGACTTCGGCATAGGCTTCCGTAACATTGCCGAGATCGCGGCGGAAACGGTCCTTGTCCATTTTCTCGTTGGTTTCCATGTCCCACAGGCGGCAGCTGTCGGGGCTGATTTCGTCCGCCAGCACGGTGCGGACCATATCGCCTTCATAGAGGCGGCCGAATTCGAGCTTGAAATCGACGAGGCGGATATTGACCGCCGCAAACAGGCCGCAGAGGAAATCATTGGTGCGCAGGGTCAGCGCCATCATGTCGTCGATTTCCTGCGGCGTCGCCCAGTTGAACGAGGTGATGTGGTCTTCCGACACCATCGGATCGTTGAGCTCGTCCTTCTTGTAATAAAACTCGACGATGGCGCGCGGCAATTGCTGGCCTTCCTCGATGCCCAGCCGCTTGCTGATCGAACCGGCAGCAACATTGCGGCAGACCACTTCCAGCGGAATGATCTCGACCTGGCGCACCAATTGTTCGCGCATATTGAGACGGCGGATGAAATGCGTCGGGATGCCGATATGGCCCAGCTGGACCATGATATATTCGCTGATGCGATTATTCAGCACGCCCTTGCCTTCGAGCGTGGCCTTCTTCTCGCCATTCAGCGCTGTCGCATCATCCTTGAAATACTGCACCAGCGTGCCCGGCTCGGGACCTTCATAGAGGATCTTGGCCTTGCCTTCATAAAGTTTCTTGCGGCGGGACATGGGCGGCGCTCCAGTCGGGGTCCGGGTCATGTCCGGACCAAAAATGCGCGACGCGGCCCGAATCGGAGACCGGACCGCGCGTTGATGAGTTAAATTATCCGCCCTTTGACTTATTCGCAATGCCTTGCTGCGGTGCGGCATGGCCTGTGCCGGAGTGATTGATTTCAGGCGGTGGGCAAGCTAACCAATCACTCAACAACTCATCCCCAAGGAGAGCCGACATGTCTGGCATTGATGATCGCGAATCCGGTTTTGAAAACAAGTATGCCCACGACCAGGAACTGGACTTCAAGGCCAATGCCCGGCGCAACAAGTTGCTCGGTCTCTGGGCCGCTGAACTGATGGGCCTCGATAGCGAAGAAGCCCTGGCCTATTCAAAGACGGTGATCGTCGCCGACTTTGAAGAAGCCGGCGATGATGATGTCTTCCGCAAGGTGCGCGCCGATTTCGACGCCAAGAAGGTCGATGTCTCCGACCATCTCCTGCGCAAGCAGATGGATGAATTGCTGGCGACGGCCCGCCACCAGATCCAGACCGAAACCTAGGTCTGCTCTGACGCGGCACCGGTTGTCACCGACAGCCAGCGATCGATGGCCTCGCGGATATGGTCGCGGTCGTAATTGGTCGTGACAATCTCGAACACTGTGCCGGTCTCGCGGTCCATCAGGACCATGAAACCGGTGCGGCCGACCAGCTCGTCATAGAGCTCGGTAATGTCGGCCTCGATGGCCAGGTCGCGCACGCGTTCACGCTGGCCGAGGGTGAAGTCGAAGCGGACAAATTCGATCGCGGCGTCATTGTAGTCCGGACGGACATCATCGATGCGCGGCTCCAGTATCCGGCACGCACCACACCAGGATGAGCGAAACATCGCCGCCACCAGGCGCGGCCTTTCCTCAACCGCTTCGGCCTGGGCAGACCAGTCTCCCCGCAGGAAATTGGGACCGAGAAACACACCCAGCAGGGCGAGGACAACGAGGGCGGTGCGCATGCGACGGGCTCCGTTTGATGCTTGGGGGGACGATAGGGCATGAGCGAGCGAATACGAGTCGCATACCCATCACACATTCGTCACTTCCCACCCCGTCTTCCTGACGAAAGTCAGGACCTCGAGCCAGCAAGTGCGACACGCTATGACATCGAGGCCCTGACTTTCGTCAGGGTGACGGGGGGTGGTTTTTTGGGCGGTGCAGATTCGCTCGCGCAAAGATCGTCGACCTATTGATTGATCATCTCATACAGATCCCGCCAGCGCGGATTCTCCGTCTCCACCAGTTCAATCTTCCAGGCCCGGCGCCAATTCTTCAGCCGCTTCTCGCGCGTAATTGCATCGGCCATGGTCGCGCCAAATTCGAGCCAGACGAGGTTGTAGATCTGGTAGCGAGCGCAATGCTTCGAGCCGCGCCCCTCGCGATGCATCCAGACGCCCATGGCGATGTCATTGGTGACGCCGATATAGAGCGCGCCGCGACGGCGGCTGGCGAGCATGTAGACACAGGGCTGGGTACCCATTGGCTCGAGGTCCTGACTTTCGTCAGGAAGACAATATGGGAGGTGTCTTGAAAGGCAATTAAAAGTTGCAAATCTCAAAGCATAGCCATTTCGGCGACTGCTCTAGCCTTCCTCCGGCCGGACCAAACCCGGCAGGCCGTCAATCGAGAGTGCGTTGCCGGCATAGCGGCGTTCGCGCCATTCTTCATCGCTGCGGTGTTGGTTATAGCGCAGCAGCTGGTCGCGTTCGCCCTTGAATTCATACAGCGGCACGCCCCAGCCGCAGCTGTCCCGGATGAGCGAGATCCGGGCGGTGATGATGGCGCGGGCCTTGGGGAATTCACCGAAGAGGGCGAGCTTCTCGTCAAAGCCCGGATCGTCGAAACACACCGCATGGCCCTTGCCATAGAGCCGCAGGATATTGGCGGCGCCGTCCATGGCGCAGAACATGAAGGTGATGCGGCCATTCTGGCGCAGATGCGCCACGGTCTCGATGCCCGAGCCGCCGAGATCGAGAAAGGCAACCTCGTGCGGGCCGAGAATGCGGAATGTGTCATGGCCCTTGGGCGACATGTTTACATGGCCATGGCCCGAGGGCGCGGTGGCAACGAAGAACATTTTCTGCGCTTCGATGAAGGCCGTCAGCCGCTCGTCAATGCTGTCATAAACCTTGCTCATGAATGCCTCCTTCGGCTGGCCGAAGGATAGGCATAGTCGCGTCAGTCGGCAAACACCCGTGCGAAAATCGTCTCGACATGTTTGAGGTGATAGGCCTCGTCGAAACAGGCTTCGATTGCCGCATTGCTCATATGCGAGGTGACTTCCGGATCGGCCTTCAGATGGTCAACCAATTGCCCGCCCTCATCCCAGGTTTTCATCGCATTGCGCTGGACGAGGCGGTAGCTGTCCTCGCGGCTCACCCCGGCCTGGGTCAGGGCCAGCAGCAGGCGCTGGGAGTTGTGGATGCCGCCCTGGGCGTCGAGATTTTCCTGACAGCGATCAGCATGCACGATCAGGCCTTCGACCATGCCGGCACAGCGCTGCAGCGCAAAGTCGAGATGGCCATTGGCGTCCGGTCCAATCCCGCGCTCGACCGAGGAATGCGAGATATCGCGCTCATGCCAGAGCGCCACGTTTTCCATGGCCGGCGTCACGGCGGAGCGCACCAGGCGCGCGAGTCCGGTGAGGTTTTCGGTCAGGATCGGATTGCGCTTGTGTGGCATCGCCGAGGAGCCTTTTTGCCCCTTGGAGAAATATTCCTGCGCCTCGCGCACTTCCGAGCGCTGCAAATGGCGCACCTCAACGGCGAGGTTCTCGATTGCCGAGGCGATCAGCCCCAGTACGGCGAAATAATTGGCATGGCGGTCGCGCGGGATGACCTGGGTCGAGATCGGCTCGACCGACAGGCCCATCGCGCCGGCCACGTGCTCCTCGACGCGCGGATCGATATTGGCAAAGGTGCCGATGGCGCCGGAAATCGCGCAAGTGGCGATCTCGTCACGCGCCGCAACGAGGCGCGCCCGATTGCGTTTGAACTCGGCATGGAAGCGGGCAAATTTCAGCCCCATCGTCGTCGGCTCGGCATGGATACCGTGCGAGCGGCCGATACAGACGGTGAATTTGTGCTCCATCGCCCGCGTCTTCAGCGCCGCCAGCACGCGGTCCATGCCCTCAAGCAAAAGATCGGCACTGTCGCGCATCTGCACGGCGAGGCAGGTGTCGAGCACGTCGGATGATGTCAGCCCCTGATGCACAAACCGGCTCTGCTCGCCGACATGTTCCCCCAGATGGGTCAGAAAGGCGATGACATCATGTTTGACCTCGGCCTCGATCTCATTGATCCGCTCGACATCAAATTCGACATCCTTGGCTGACCATACCGCCGCCACAGCCGATTGCGGCACCACACCCAGCTCCGCCAGCTTCTCGGTCGCATGCGCCTCGATCAGATACCAGATCTTGTACTTGTTCTGGTCAGACCAGATGGCGGCCATTTGCGGGCGGGTATAGCGGGGGATCATGGGCGGTGCGCTCCGTGCGTGCGGGAGAAGCGCGGGAGATGCGTTATGGCGCGCGAAACGTCAAGGGGAGGGCGGCTTCCTTCTCCGTGAGGAGAAGGTGCCCCGGACTTGATCCGGGGCGGATGAGGCGGGCAAACGCCCACGTCCGCGATTGGCAATAGCGGTGCCAGTTCTGAGATGTGCACATGGCCCGCCTCACCCGCCCTGCCGGGCACCCTCTCCTCGCGGAGAGGGAAGGGGCGCGCCGCAAAGATGAACGCAATTATGTGAAATCGCGAGCACTGTCTGCCAGTCTGCCATTGTGTCACGGGCGGCCGTGGAGCCGCCTGCAGGCTTGTAATTCCGGGGTGGCAGAGGCCGTGGCAGCCTGTCACCGACTGTCACGCACTGCCACGCCCGGGAGGCGGTCCGGACGGGGAAATTCTTCATGCGCCAACAATGTCAAAGAGCGAAAGGCGCGCGATTATAGCGCAGGCTGGACTGGGGGCGGATAGGGGGTCGCTGGCCCCCTCGGGAGCGGGGCCGCACGTCCTTCTCCGTGAGGAGAAGGTGCCCCGGACTTGATCCGGGGCGGATGAGGCGGGCAAACGCCGAGATCGGTGATTAGCGAGAGCGGTGCCAGTCCGCAGATGTGTACATGGCCCGCCTCACCCGCCCTGCCGGGCACCCTCTCCTCGCGGAGAGGGAAGGGGCTGGCGTGCCCCGGTACAGAGGTGCCATTCCCTCCGCACCTCACATCGCCCCCCAATCCACCTCAGCGTTGCGATCCAGCACTCGCGACCCATCCGGCATCGCATACTTCAGCCCCGAGCCACAGTTGAACAACACGCAATCGGCGTCGCGCTCGATCAGCCCGTCATTCATGGCTTTTTCCATCGCGGCCAAAGTTGCGGCGCCTTCGGGGCAGAGCAGGAGGCCGTCTTCGCGGGCGCACCGCACGCGGGCGGCTTCGATGGCGGCCTCTGAGACGGCGATGGCGAAGCCTTCGCTCTCCTTGCAGGCGTCGATGATCAGGAAATCGCCGATGGCCTTGGGCACGCGGATGCCCATCGCGGCGGTTGTGGCGTCGAGCCATTCTTCGGCGTGGCGTTCGCCTTTTTCCCAGACTCTGACGATGGGGGCGCAACCCTCGGCCTGGACGGCGATCATTTTCGGGCGGCGTTTGCCGATCCAGCCCAATTGTTCCATCTCGTCGAAGGCTTTCCACATGCCGATCAGGCCGGTGCCGCCGCCGGTGGGGTAGAAGATCGCGTCGGGCATGCGCCAGCCGAGCTGGTGGGCGAGCTCGAGGCCCATCGTTTTCTTGCCCTCGATCCGGTAGGGCTCTTTCAGGGTGGAGAGGTCAAACCAGCCCATCTTCTCCTTGCCGGCGGCGACCAGGGCGCCGCAATGATGGATCAGGCCGTTTACGCGGAAGACATGCGCGCCCTGCAGCGCCATCTCGCGGATATTGACCTCGGGCGTATCGTCGGGCGCGAAAACATAGCTCTCCATGCCCATCCGGCTGGCATAGGCCGACATCGCGGCGCCGGCATTGCCATTGGTCGGCATGGCGAGGCGTTTGATGCCGAAGCGGTGGGCCATGGCGACGGCGAGCGCGAGGCCGCGCGCCTTGAAACTCCCCGTCGGCAGGCGGCCCTCATCCTTGACGCGCACGCGGCCGGTGGCGCCGGAGGCCTTCGCCGTGGCGGGCACATCGATCAATGGCGTGTCGATCTCGCCGAGGCGGCAGACATCCTTGTCATCGGTGACGGGCAGAAGTTCGCGCCATTTCCAGAAACCGCCGCCGCGCGCCGAGATGGCGCCGCGATCAATCACGCCCTTCGCCTTGGCGAGATCATAGCGCACCAGCAAGGGCTTGCCGGCTTCGGAGAGATTGTGCGGCTGGTCCTTGGGATAGTGTTTGCCGGTCTCGGAGCATTCCAGATGGGTGACATAGTCGTGGTGCATGAGGGCGGCTCCGAAGGGCAGGGGTGTCAGGACAGAGATGTCAGCGAGCGAGGCTGGATCTGATCGCGTCCAGCATCAGTGAGGCATTCTTGAGCGTGATGGTGCGGGTGTCGACCGGGCGGCCGGCGATCCAGGTGCCGCGTACTTGCAGGGCGCGGATTTGGGGCGCTGTGAGATGAAGCGGATCGCGGTCAAGCCAGGTGAAATCGGCGCGCTTGCCGACTTCGATCGAGCCGATCTCATCGTCGAGGTCGAGCTGGCGGGCGGCCTGGATCGTCATCGCTTCCAGCGCCTGCCGGCTGGTCAGGGCCTGGTCGGGCGCGATCAACGCTTCACCCGTCCGGGCGCGGCGTTCGATGGCGGTCGCCAGGGTGCGCATCGGCTCGACCGGTGTGGCCGGGTGATCGCCATGCAGGGTGACGACAGCGCCGCTCGCCATCGCCTGCCCGACCGGCATATAGCGCTGCGTGCGCGCCTCGCCGACGAGGTCGGGCAGGATATGGCCGTAATACCAGACATGATCGACGAAGAAGCCGAGGCTGACGCCGAGGCGCGCCGCGCGCTCGATCTGCTGCGGCGTGATCAGGGCGAGATGTTCCAGCCGGTGATGCAGGGCCGCATTGGGGGCGGCCGCTTGCGCCGCCTCAATCGCATCGAGCGCCATCTCGATGGCCGGCTCGCCCTGGGCGTGGATGGCGATCTGATAGCCGCCGCGCTGGGCGTCGAGCACACGGGCATTGACGGCCTCGGGTGTGTAGTTGACGGCGCCGCTCCAGCCGGGCGCCAGGCCCAGCACATCGCGGGTGAAGGGCGAACGCGCATAGGGTTCGGCCAGGGCTGCGCCACCGATAAAGGGCGAGCCATCCATCCAGATCTTGATGCCGGCGAGTGTGGTGTTCTGCGCATCGTCCCCGCGCCAAAGCGCCATCGCCGCGTCATACCGGTCCGGCGCCGTGTAGAGCACAGTGTTGAGACTGGCCCGCGCATCGCTGGCGACGCCATGCACCAGAGCAACAGGGTCGCGCGCCCGTCCAACCAGGCTGGCGGCGCCAATCGTGGTGTAGCCGGCGCGGGCATAGCGATCATATTGCAGGCTCAGGAGCAGGGTCAGCGCCGCGTCGGAAGCTTCCGGCATGGCGGCCATGACATGGCCAATCGCCTCGATCTCGATCAACCGGCCAGTCAGTGCGCCATTGGCATCGCGCTCAAAGGCGCCATGGGCCGGGTCGGGCGTTGCCGGTGTGAGGCCGGCGGCCTCCAGGGCGGCGGAATTGGCGAAGGCTTCGTGCATCATCTGGGTCAGGATGATCATCGGCCGGTCGGGGGCTATGGCATCAAGCTCTGCCAGGCTGGGCGGTGGCAACGGATCGAGCATCGCCGGGTCCCAACCAAAGGCGACAATCCACGGCGTCAGCCCGCGCTTTTGCGCGGCAGCGCGCAGGGTCGCCATCAATTCGGCGCGGCTGGAATGGGTCACGCCACTGACATCGGTGGCAGCACCCAGCAAGGCGGAGGCGAGCGGATGGGTGTGGGGCTCGATCAGTCCGGGCAGCAACGCGCCGCCATGCAGATCGACGCGGTGGGCATTCCATGGCGCCAGGGCGTCAATCTCCGCCCGGCTGCCGACGCCGGCAATCACGCCATCGACGACATAGACCGCCTCGGCCGGTTCATCGCCGGCCATGGTCACGATGGTGCCGCCATGAAAAACCTGGTGCCGGGCCGCAGGCGGGGACCGCAAGGACAAGCCCCAGCTGAGCGCCAGCAGGACGAGGATGAGGGCAATCAGTCGTTTCATCGGCGCGGGTCCTGAAAACTCCAGAGCCTTGTCAGCCTAGGCGAATACCGCGCCACGGCCAGCGCTTTTACATCAGCCCCAGCGTCTTGAAGCTCGCCGTGTTCTCGCGCCCGATCACGAGATGGTCGTGGATGACGATCTCGAAGGGTTTGCAGACATCGATCAGGGTGCGCGTCATCTCGATATCGGCCTGGCTGGGCGTGGCATCGCCGGAGGGGTGGTTGTGGACCAGGATGATCGCCGAGGCCTCGTTCGCGAGGGCCCGCTTGACGACTTCGCGCGGATAGACCGGGGCGTGATCAATCGTGCCGGTGCCGAGCACTTCATCGCCGATCACCTTGTTCTTGCGGTCCAGGAAGAGGACGCGGAATTGCTCGGTCGTGGCGTGTTGCATCGCCGTGCGGCAATAGGCGACCAGCGCGGCCCAGGAGGCGATGACGGGCCGGCCGATCACCTGTTCGCGGGCAAGGCGGGCCGAGAGCGCCTGGATCAGCTTGAGCTCGGCGGCACAGCGTTCCGAGACGCCATCAATGGTGATGAGTTGTTCAACCGGTGCCGCGGCGACGCCGCCGAGATCGCCGAATCGCGCGATCAGCGCCTTGGCGATCGGTTTGACATCACGGCGCGGGATGGAGCGGAAGAGATAGAGTTCCAGCAGCTCATAGTCGTGCAGGGCATCGCCACCCGCCAAGGTTAGTTTTTGGCGCAAACGTTCGCGGTGACCATCGTTTTGCGCGGGGCCGGCCATGGCGTCAGACGTTATAGGGGGGCTTGTCGAGGCCCTTGGGGGATTGGGTGAAAATCTCATGCCCGTCAGCGGTGACGCCGATGGAATGCTCGAACTGGGCCGAGAGCGATTTGTCACGCGTGACGGCGGTCCAGCCATCAGCCAGGACTTTGACATCGGCCCGGCCGAGATTGAGCATCGGCTCGATGGTGAAGAACATGCCTTCCTTCAGCACCGGGCCTTCGCCGCGGGTCCCGAAATGCAGCACATTGGGGCTGTCATGGAAGAGCTGTCCCAGCCCATGGCCACAGAAATCGCGCACCACGGAGCAGCGGCGCTCCTCGGCATATTCCTGGATAATGGCGCCGATCGTGCCCAGGGTGACACCGGGTTTGACGGCATCAATGCCGGCCATCATCGCCTCATAGGTGATGTCGATCAGGCGCTCCGCCTTACGCTTGGGCTGACCGGCCGTATACATGCGGCTGGTATCGCCATGCCAGCCATCGACGATGACCGTGACGTCGATATTGAGGATATCGTCATCGCGCAGCGGTTTGGGACCGGGAATGCCGTGGCATACGACATGGTTGAGCGAGGTGCATAGGGAGTGGCGATAGCCGCGATAATGCAGGGTCGCCGGTGTGGCACCATGGTCGAGGATGAATTCGCGGGTCAGCCGGTCGAGATGCTCCGTCGTGACACCGGCCCGCACTTCCGGCACCAGCATGTCGAGCACTTGCGCACCCAGCCGTCCGGCCTTTCGCATGCCCTCGAAGCCTTCTGCGCCATGCAGTTTGATGCGGCCGTCGCGGGGCGACGGGGCGTCGTAATCGGCGATGCTGTCATAGGCAGTGGTCAAGGCGCAGTCCTCCAGAATCCTCCCCCTATAACCAAAGCGCGCGCCGTTTGGAACGGCGCGCGCTTGATTTAGTGGTTTTTTGTGACCGCTTACTCGGATTGATCGCCATAGAGATTGCCGAAGAAGCTGTCCGCATTCCAGGCCGGACGCTCATCGCTATCAGCGATTTCGCGGGCGATCAGATAATTGATATTGGCAAATTTGGCGCCCTGTTCGAACAGAACCTCCAGTTCACCATCGAGCTGATCTGTCTGGCGGTGATAATGGGTGTTGAGAAAGCCCATGAAGCCTTCGCCCTCGTCCCAGCGCGGATCCGGCGAGGAGAAGCCGGTCATCAGGAAGAGGGAGGGGACGCCCTCGCGCACGAAATTATAATGGTCCGAGCGCACGAAGAGGGATTGTTGCGGGATTGGATCGGGGCTGACAGCAATATCCATTCGCGCCGCCGCGCGTGCTGCGATCGGACCGAGATTGGAATGATCGGCACCGAAGGCGATGACATCATCGAATTCATACACGATCACAGGCATGTCGAGATTGACATTGGCGACCATGGCTTCGGCCGGAACGGTCGGGTTTCTGGCGAAATGCTCGGAGCCCAGCAGGCCCTTTTCCTCACCGGCCAGCGCCACGAACAGGACCGAACGCCGCGGCGTGCCCTGTTCGATGAAGGCCCGCGCTGTTTCCAGCATGACCGCGACGCCGGAGGCATTGTCGACGGCGCCATTGCAGATCTGGTCGGCATCATCGCTCGAGCGGCAGGCTCCGCGGCCCCGCATAGCGTCATGGATGGAACCGATATGATCCAGGTGAGCCGTCAGCACGACGACTTCATCCGCCAGGGCCGGGTCGTTGCCCCGCAGCATGCCGACGACATTCGGTGCCGTGAACGGCTCGGATATCGTGCGCTGGCGCATCGTCACAGTGTGCGGCAGATCGAAAGTGGGGAAGCTGGCGCCGTCTTCCGTTGACATCGCAGCCTGAACGTCAGCCAGGCTCATGGGCGCATCGTCAAACAGGCTGGCGCCAAGATCAGCGTTGACACTGGCGCTGACTGTGACTGCGTCATAGCCCGATGGCCCGGTGGCGGTGGTCAGCTGGACTGCGGGCAGCGAGAAATAATTCCCGGCGAAGCCGGCGACCTGCTCTTCTGTCCATGCGGTCAGCGAGATCATTCCGACTGCGCCATGCGCGGCGGCGACCTCGAGCTTGGTCCGGCCGGAGATGTGATGCGCGCGTTCTTCGGTCGGGAAGCCATCGGGCACCCCGTTCATCACGACGACAATCTTGCCGGCCGCATCGATGTCCGCATAGTCATCATGGTCGCGATTGGCCGCCGAGACGCCATAGCCGACAAAGACCAAGGGGGCCGTGACCTCGGATTCGAGCACGGCGGGATTGGAGCCGATCAAGGCCTGGCGCCCGATTTCAGCCTCGATGCCGTCAATCGCCAGATAGGCGGAATCGAGGTCGGCGCGCACATCCTGCAGCGGGACCTGCGCATAATAGCCGCCATTATCGCCTGCCGGTTCCAGCCCGAGCAATTGCATCTGGGCGGCGACATAATTGGCGGCGATTTCATAACCATCGGTGCCGACATCGCGGCCCTGCAGGTAATCTGAAGCGAGGAAGCGGATATGCGCTTCGATATTTCCGCTGAGGACATTCGGCATGAATTCGGCGGGCGTTTCGATGGCGCTGTCGACAGGTGTATCGGTCGGGCCGCAGGCGACAAGCGCAAGACTGGCCAATGCAGGTGCCAGGAATTTCATGGAGGCCTCCCCTAAGCTCGGTGATTGTTGGCGCGGACTATAGCGGGCGAAGGTCTGGGCACAATGTGGGCGGATGTTAATTATCCGTGAGGTGGGCGAGGGCCGCGCGCCGAGCCGGCCATGACAGGTGTCACGGGCGATGCGTGACGCCTGTGTCTGCCGGTCGGCGGGGCCGGGCGGCAAGGTGAGGGCATATTCACGGCAAGGAACGGACCTCATCATGACCGATTTGAAACAGACCATCGACCACGAACGCAAACGCTTCTGCGTTGCCGCAGGCGGCGGGATCTCCCTGCCGGTCGCCGGCGCGATCTGCTGGACCGCCGGCGGTATTGCCGGTTTCTTTCTGGACGCGCCCGACTGGGCCTTTGCGGCAGCCGCGGGCTCGGGTGTGATCTTCCCGCTCGGCATCCTGTTGCAAGGCCCGTTGCGCTCGCCCTTCATGAAAGCGAAATCGCCGCTCTCGGGCATCACGACGGCGGCGATCATTGCGATCAATCTGCTCTGGCCGATCCATTTCCTGCTGATCGGGGGCTTCCCGGAGGCGGCGCCGCTCAGCCTGGCCATCGGGATGAGCTTGCACTGGCCCATTATCGGCTGGTCCTATGCCAGCCGGGTCAGCCTGGTGCATGCGCTGGTGCGCGTCGCTGCCGTCACGGCGATCTGGATCGGTTTCCCTGAATTGCGGCTGACAGGCATTCCGTTTGTTGTCGCGGGCCTCTACCTTCTCGCCGCGGCAGGCTTGCGCTGGGAAACGGTGCGCTTTCGTCGGCAATTGGCGCTGGACGCGTGACGTGTGCGGGGCGGGAGACCTGAAGCAATGACAAACCGGACACTCGCCCTGCTTTCGCCCAACCGGCCCTGGTTGCACCTGGTCTATCTCGGCTTTTTCTTCTTTGGCTGGCTTTATACGGCCCCGACGCCGACGCAGGCCGCGCTGTCACTGGCGGCGATGGCGCTCTTCATCGCGGCTTATGTCTTCACATTGCGCCGCGGCGACTGGACGGTCTATCTGGCGGCGCTGGGGGCGGTGACGTTGAGCTTTGCCCTCCTGCCGGTCAATATGGGCGGTGCGGTCTATCTGGTCTTCGCCGCTGCGATGCTGGGCTGGCTGCCCGGAACGCGGCTGCGCAATGCCGGGCTTGGCCTCTTGGTCTTGCCGCTGGCGATAGCGGTCTGGCAGTTTGCGCTTCCCCTCTATGCCGCGATTGCGGTCGGCCTGCTCGGCATGCTGGCCGCCGGCGGCGCCATGATGGGGGCGAGACGCCAGAGCCAGGACGCGACCGCCCAAGAACGCCAGGTGCGTGCAGCCGCCAATGCGGCGGAGGCGGAGCGGCAGCGCATCGCCCGCGATCTGCACGACCTGCTCGGTCATACCCTCTCGGTCGTTGCTCTGAAGGCCGATCTGGCGACGCGGTTGTTCGATGCCGACCCGGACCGGGCGCGCGGCGAACTGGCCGAGATCCAGAGCATTTCGCGCCAGGCCCTGGCCGAGGTGCGTGAGGCGGTGACCGGCCTGCGCGAGCGCGGCCTCGCGGCGGCCGCCGATGAAGCGTGCCAGCGTCTGCGTGCCGCCGGGCTCAAGGTCTCAACCGACCTCGATGCCGAAGGCCTTCCCGCCGCCCAGGCCACGGCCCTGGCGATGGTCGTGCGCGAGGCGGCGACCAATATCCTGCGCCATGCGGAGGCCGGTCAGGCCAGCATCGCGCTGACCCGTACGGACCATGGGGTCGAGCTGAGGATTGGCGATGATGGGCGTGGCGGCGCCCGCATCGGGGCTGGCGGGCTGGGCGGTCTGGCGGCGCGGCTGCTGGCCCTGTCCGGCGAACTCATCGTGCAGGACGGGCCCGGCGCGCGCGGCTGCGTGGTCATCGCGCGCTTGCCAACCAGAGGAGCGACCGATGCTTAAACTCGTCCTGGCCGAAGACCAGACCCTGTTGCGCGAAGCGCTGGTCAGCCTGCTCGGGCTGGAAAACGACCTGGAGATCGCCGGCGCCGCCGCCAATGGCCGCGAGGCGCATGACCTGGTGCGCCGGCACGATCCCGACGTGGTCATCACCGATATCGAAATGCCCGACATGACGGGGCTGGAACTCGCGGCCCTGCTCAAGCGCGACGGATCTCGTGCCCGGGTGCTGATCGTCACCACCTTTGATCGTCCCGGCTATCTCCGCCGTGCGCTCGAGGCGGGCGTTGCCGGTTTCATCATGAAGGACGGGCCATCCGCCAATCTCGCCGATGCCGTGCGCCGCATTGCGGCTGGAGAGCGGGTGATCGCCCCGGAGCTGGCCGAGCGGGCCTGGAGCGAAACCGATCCGCTCAGCGATGCCGAACGGCGTCTCCTGCGCCTGGCTGAAGCGGGACTGGAAAGCCCTGCCATGGCCGAGGCGACCGGGTTGGCGCGCGGGACGGTACGCAATTATCTGCACAGTGCGATCAGCAAGCTGGGCGCCGCCAACCGGATCGAGGCGGCGCGTCTGGCCCGCGCCAAGGGCTGGCTCTAACGCCCGGTCAATCTTGCGCCGCCAGCGCGGCCGCCACCGAGGGCAGCACCGAATAGTGCGCCTTGAAAATTTCCGTCATTCGCGCGGGCTTGCCGGTCGAGAGCTGGAAACAGACGACCTTGGTCAAGGCGCGGAACACCGTTGCCCCGTCTGCCACGCGGACGAATTGATAGCGCCGCTCGGCGCGCAGGCGGCCGTCTGACTTCGAGATCCAGACCGCGCAGTCCAGCGCGTCGCCCTCGCGGACATGGCCGAGATAATCGGCTTCGGTGCGGATGATGGCGATGCCGCGATCATCGGCCTCGCAGACCGCGCGGGAAAATCCCTTTGAGGCCCAGTGCGTCCAGGCGGCGGCATCGGCCCATTCCAGATAGCGCGCATTATTGGCATGACCAAAATCATCGATATCGGCGGCGACAACCTTGATGCGGTGGATATAGGGATCAGGCAAATCCCACTGGACATCGCTCATCAACTCAACTCCACGCTCATCGAATGGGTAATCGCGATGCCCGCCGGCGTCACCTCGCAGCGATAGGCGAGGATCTCGACCCCGGCCTTGTGCGCGGCGCGCAGGGCTTCGCCATAGACCGGGTCGGTATCGTCGGCCGGACGCAGCCTTGTGCAATCGCTGCGCTGGACGATGAAGAGCTGGACAGCGCGCTCGCCGGCGAGCGCCTTGGCGGACAACTCGCCCAGATGCTTGGTGCCGCGGCTGGTGACGCCGTCGGGGAATTCGGCCAGGCCGGGCTGGCGCATCCAGTGGACATTCTTGACCTCGACCCAGCAGGGCGGGCGGTGATCGCTTTCAAGCAGAAGGTCAATGCGGGAATTATCACCATATTTCACTTCGCGTCGCAGCGAGCTATAGCCGCCAAGTTCGGCAAGAATACCGGAATGGACCGCTTCTTCCGCCAACTCATTGGCCCGGCCGGGCAGGGCACCGATCAAAGTGTCCTGCGCCTCGACGATCTCCCAGGTGAATTTGAGTTTGCGCTTGGGATTGTCGGCACGCGACAGCCAGACGCGCAAACCGGCGTCCTTTATCCCGGCCATGGCGCCGGTATTGGCGCAATGCGCGGTCACGACCTCGCCGTCCGACAGTTCGACATCGGCGAAGAAGCGCTTATAGCGCGAGACCAGTCGGCCCTCGATCAGCGGCGTGGCAAATTTCATCGCTTGGCATTCTCCTGTTGAGCCACCTATACCCGAGGCAAAGCGGGAAACGAGGTTGAATCTCATGGGCAAGACATCGGGTGTGACGGCGGCCGTGGTGCTGATTGGCGATGAGGTCCTCTCCGGCCGGACCCAGGACAAGAACCTGCAGCAAATCGCGCAATTCCTGGCGCCGCTGGGGATTAATGTCGTCGAGTGCCGCACCATTCCCGATGATGCCGCCATGATCGCCGATACAGTGAACACGCTGCGCGCCCGGGTCGATTACGTCTTTACCACAGGCGGGATCGGCCCGACCCATGACGATATTACCGCCGACAGTATCGCTTTGGCCTTTGGTGTCGCGATCGATGTCCGTCATGATGCGCTCGAGGTGATCGAGCACTGGTATGCCAGGACCGGGACGCCGCTGACCGAGAGCCGCAAGCGCATGGCGCGCATTCCCGACGGCGCCTCGCTGATCATCAATCCGGTGACCGGAGCGCCGGGCTTCCAGATCGGCAATGTCTTCGTGATGGCCGGTGTGCCCTCGATCACCCGCGGCATGCTCGAAGATGTCGCCCACCGTCTCCATGGCGGCGCCGTCACCCGGTCGCGATCGGTCAAGGCTGACAATCTGCGCGAAGGCGATATCGCCCTGCCGCTCGGCGAGATGCAGAGCCGATATCCGCAGGTCTCGATCGGCAGCTATCCCTATTTCCTCGAGGTCAAGGACGGGGAGGTCAAACGCGGCACACATTTGGTGGCACGCGCCACGGATGATGCGGCGCTGGACGCCGTGATCAACGAGATCGCCGCCCTGGTGGCGTCACTGGGCTTTGACGGGCGCATCGATCCGCAGGACTGAGGCGCCATGCCTTTGTTCAGTGTGGCGCGGGGATGAACAAGCGCGCCTTGAGATCGCCCCTATCTTGCCTTGCCTCCGATCAATTCATGCGTGCAAATGCTGCAGCTGGGAACGGGAAGGGGAGACAGACATGACTCGGAATTTGAAGATGGGCACCGCGCTTGCGGCGCTGGTGGCCGCTACCTCTATACAGTCGGCACCGATGGCGCTGGCGCAGGACGAGGCCGCCAAGCAGGAACAACTCAATGCCATACCGGCCGCTTGCCGCAATCGCGGTCAGGGGGGCTATGGAGTGGATGAGATTGTCGTAACCGGTACGCGGATCGCCGGCGCGGTGCAGGCAGAAGCGCCACTCAATGCCGTTCCGCCGCCCCCGCCGCCTCCGCCCCCGGCCACGACGGGCCGGACGGCGATGTTGGCCGCGCCACTCGAACAGAATATGCGCGGCTATGCCCCTCTGCCCATGAGCCCGCCCCCCGGCGCGGTCGACCGCGAGCGCTATGAGCATGTCGAGCTCAACACGGTGCATGCGACCGCCGACGAGCCGGTCTCGACCTTTTCCATCGATGTCGATACGGCGAGTTATGCTGTCGTGCGTGACTATCTCAATGATTGCACCTTGCCGCCCCAGGATGCGGTGCGTATCGAGGAGATGGTCAATTATTTCGATTATGATTACGCGCTGCCGGACAGTCTCGACGAGCCGTTTGCGACGCGGGTGCAGGTCACGCCCAACCCGTGGAATGCGCAGACCCAGCTGATGCATGTCTCGGTGCAGGGCTATGAGATGGTGGCCGAGGAACGGCCGCGCTCCAATCTTGTCTTCCTGATTGATGTCTCCGGTTCGATGAATTCGCCCGACAAACTGCCGCTGGCCGTGCAGGCGATGCATTTGCTGGTCGACGAACTCGATCCCGACGACACCGTCGCCATCGTTGTCTATGCCGGTGCGGCCGGTGCCGTGCTGGAGCCGACACGGGCGCGCGATTCGCGTCAGATTCATGAGGCGCTCGACCGGCTGAGTGCCGGCGGCTCGACCGCTGGCGGCGCCGGCCTGGCGCTGGCCTATGACCTGGCCGAGCGCAATTTCGACGAGGACGCCGTCAATCGCGTCATGCTTTTGACCGATGGCGATTTCAATGTCGGCGTCACCCGGGATGAGCGTCTGGAAGATTTCGTCGCCCGCAAGCGCTCCAGCGGCATCTACCTGTCGGTGATGGGGTTTGGCCGCGGCAATTATAACGACCAGATGATGCAGACCATTGCCCAGGCCGGCAATGGTACTGCGGCTTATATCGACAGCCGCGCCGAGGCCCGGCGCATGTTGGTCGAGGAAAGCTCGAGCGCCCTGTTTCCGATCGCCAATGACGTCAAGATCCAGGTCGAGTTCAATCCGGCGCGTGTCGCCGAATACCGTCTGATTGGCTATGAAAGCCGCATGCTCGAACGGGCCGATTTCAACAATGATGCGGTTGACGCCGGCGAGGTCGGGTCCGGTCATGCCGTGACCGCCATCTATGAGATCGCGGCACCGGGTTCGGAAGGCGCTCTGCTCGACCCGCTGCGTTATGGCGCTGCGTCGCCGGCACCGGCCGATATCTCGACGGAATACGGCTTGTTGCGCCTGCGCTATAAACAGCCCGGCGAGGATGAGAGCCGTCTGATCGAACACGTGATCACGGCGCAGGATGCCGTCGCCGATTTTGCCGCAGCCGATCAGGAGACCCGCTTCTCGATCGAGGTCGCCGGCTTCGCGCAAATGCTGCGCGGTGACCCCTATATCCGTGAGGGCTATGGCTATGACGAGATCCTCGACCAGGCCAGCGCGGCGCTGGGGCCGGATGAATATGGCCACCGCGATGAATTCCTCGAACTGGTCCGCATCGCGCGCTATGCCGCCGATGCTGATGGCCAGAAGGTGGATTAGCGTGTCTCGGATCGCTCAGGATAGCTGGCCTCTGGTTCAACTGTCCTGGGCGATCGATGCCTTTGAGACGGGTTGATCGGGGGGCTTGCTGCAGGCCGCCCTAGCCGACAGCGCAACTATTCCCGCTCGGTCGCAGCTGAGGGTAGACGGCGCCAAGCCTGGCCTCGAAGGCATAGCCTGCCTCGATCCTGCAACCCGCCTTGCAAGGGGTGTATTGGCAATCGCCCTTGTCAGAATCATACCGGCAATAGCTCTTCGACAGGCGCTTGGCGTGACGCGCCCAATGCACCATTTCATGCATGGCGGTGACGACGATGATGTCGGCAACTCCCATATTGCCGTGCTCTTCTTGGTGATTGCGCAGGTATGGCCCGGGCGTTTCGAAGGCGTTGATGAGTGCCATGTCGAGGGTGACAAACTTGCTCTCGTTGGCGTCGAACCGGCCCAATGTTCCTGCCCCCAGGCCCCGGATACGCAGTCTGGGCAAGGTGCGCGGGCTAAATGCGGCAGCGGTTTCCCGGGCATCCAGACCGGAGACGGCGCTGAAGGCCTGCAGGACTTGAGGCTCAGTCTGTCGAAAATTGACCAGCGCCTTTTCCAGCATCGCCATGGCGCCGCCGAATTCGCCTCTCAGAGTCTTGCTAATCAGCATTCTATGGCCCCCGTCCGATGCCCCGTCCGGCGTCTCGTCTTTCCGTCCGCCGCGAAATACCAATCAAAAATAGCGAAAAGAAATTTTGCAGACAAGGATAGGCATGAACATTGGTGGTGTGTATGCTGCCGCCGGGGCTATCAGGGGTTGCGAGATGGTTGACTTGCGAATTTTGGCGGTGAGCTTGACGGTCGCGGCAGGGAGCCTGGCGGCTTGTGCCAACACGGGTGTCCCGGGCGGTGGGGACACGCGCTACTCTGCAGCCGACTGCCAAGGAATAGCCTCTGACGCGCTATTGCCATTGAACACGGCGTTGGGCTGCGTCGAGACAGTGCGGCAATCCTATCATCAAGCGGCGCTGGGCAACCGGCAATTGCGGGGCAGCTTGCGCCAGGGAACGCTGGTCGCGTCTATCGGCGCGCTGGCCAACACGCTGACCGACGGTGCCGATGGTGCAACAACAGCACTCGGTCTGATCGCGGGCACTTCGGCGACATTTTCCACCATGATTGCGCCGCCGGCACGGGTGCCGATCTATCTTGACGGACAGCAGGCGCTGGTCTGCGTGCGTCGGGCCGTGCAGCCCTATCTGGTCTTCAGGCAGGGCTTCGCAGATGTGGGCGATGACCAGTTCGTGGCGCGCTATGCGGCGCTTGAAGCCGAGCTTGACGCGCTGGCCTTGCCAGCCGGCCTGGTCGGGCGGGACAGAGAGGAGGCCTTGGGCTTTGTTGATGGCCTGAAGCAGGCCTTGCGCGCCAACCGGGCCGTGCGTGATGCGGTGGTTCTGGCCGATCTTGACACCCGGCTGAGCGGTGAGCGCGTCTATGCCGCCTTGCAGGAGGTGGATCTTGCGGTGGAATTGCGCCTCCACAGGCTCGACGTGGCAATTGACGCCACGGCCGCCTCGGCGGGGCAGTCCACGCTGGCCCTGGCGGCGCAATCGACACAGCGGCCAGATCTGTTCCAGCGTACAGATACGCCAGCGCCGACGTTGAGTAACGCCGAGGTGCGACTCTTTCTTGTATCACTTCAGGCGCTCATTACCCGTGTCGAGGACCTGAACAGCACGGCCCGCCGCCTGCAGGCCTTCATCAACCTTCTGGGCATGAGCGAGACGGCCGCCGACATGGCCCATTGTGTCGATCTGGCTGCCGGGCGCGCGGGCGACGCACTGGTCCTGCGCCAGCCGCCCGCCACGATCGACCTTGCCGATGCCTCGACGCACACGATCGAATTGGATGTCGAGGGCGGCAATGCGCCCTATAGCGTGCAGTGGGTCGGCTCGGCGCCGGATGGCCTGACCCTGGAGACAGACGATTCCGGGGCGGGCCAATACACGGTCACGGCCGATCCCGCCAAGCTCCAGCCGGATAATTACCAGCTCATCCTGCGTGATGAAGACCTCCGGCCCTTGGTGGTCACCCTCCGCGTCACCGGCACCGCGAGCGCGCAGCCGCCTGCCTTGGTTGGAGGGCCGGGCGCCGAGGGTGATGCCCTCCCTGCGACACCGCGTCCCTTCACCATCAACGGGGAGGCCCATCAGGTTTGCGTCGAAGACGGCGATAGCGCTGGAAGCAATGCCGATGTGCGCCAGGCCCAGGAATTGATTTGCAGGGCATTGGAGTCCGCAGCGGATTTCGGTTACGCGGCCGGCCAGACTTTCCTGATTGACGGCAAGAGCGGTACGGCGACCCTCGCGGCCGCACGGCTTGCACTGGCCGCGAACGAGCCCACCGCGGCAGAGGAGAATGTCGAGGGCTATATTGCCGACGCCGATCTTCCGGACAACCAGTTTCTGACCCGGGTTCGCGCGCGGCTGGGCAATGAAGCTGGCGACTGAACCGACCGCTATCCTCCCCCGCGAACGCGTGTAGGATCACGCTTTCGCGCCGTGCGGGCGTGGCGGAATGGTAGACGCAACAGACTTAAAATCTGTCGCCGCAAAAACTATCAAAGTTGATAGTATCACGGTGACCCGTAATTCATGCGTCGAAAATGCCGGATTCACTTGATACCGCATGTGAAATCAAATTTTCAAAATTTCGAATTTTGACCTGAAATGTGACCCGATGGGTGCCGTTTCGTTCTTGCTGCGATTAGCTGGCGACAATCGGCAATGCCAAGCCGCCCAACTTGATGCGAGATCGACGCGCCGTTGTTGAGGCTACCCATTATTATTTCGATGAAGAATAAATTTGTTGAATTGGCGAGACTGGAGCATTGAATGCCACTTGTTGCCATAAGTAATAATATAATTTGGAGCAATAATTATGTTATTATCAATCGGCGACGTTTCGTCAATAACTACTTTAAGTCGTACATCAATTCGCAGGTCAGTGTCTTCTGGCCGCTTCCCAAAACCCGTTCGGTTACTTGAGCGACGTCAGGCGTGGCTGGAAAATGATATCTACGACTGGCTGGATACTGCTGTAGCAAAACAAAAGGCTGCGGACGGCTCGACCTCGATGACAGAGGCGGCACAATGATCCCGTTGGCGATGGCTGTGGTGCAGCTGGCTTACGATCATCCCTACTCAATCCAGCCCATCATGGCTTGGATCAGTTCTTGGTGGTTATCATGATGCACCAGCCGGACTTCTTCGAAAGCTGCTCATGGGCTGCCAACGAGATCGCAACACTGGATTGGCCCAAGCACGGCGTGTTCATCACATTGGGTCTTGCGCCCACAAATGGCGTTTCTTCGATATCAGGATTCAATCGTGCTCATCAGGAAAACGTTAAAAAGTTGATGCGCTTGGTCAAAGATGTTTATCACGAGACCGTTTTCACCAAACGATCCTACCGGCTTGGTGATGAGTGGTCCCCGTGCATCATCGTTCCGGAACAACGAAGCAAGGAGACAGGGGCGATAATCCCTGTTCACATTCATGCTGTTTTCACTGACCGTAGAAAACATGTGATCACCAAATTCATGAATCACCAGCAGGAGTTTCGTAGAAGTATTATGAAGCCATGGTGTTGGCGTCCTGAAGGTCAGGCGGTGTTTCCCGGACTCAGTATCGATATCAAGCGGATCGAGCCGGGAGAGATCGAGCAGACAGTGCAATATTGCGCAAAATATTCCTATGACGTGATTGATCAGGTCCACGGAAAGATGCCGGATGGGAAAGTCTACGCCTAAACGGAAAACATAAAGAGCGCGTCTTCAGTGACGCATTGCGGCAAATGCTGGGTGGTCTGCGTAATGTAAGTGACCCAGCAACTAGCCACGGTCATGAGATGTACGTAATGACGTCCACATGCGATTTATGTATCAGCTGCTCACCAGCGGCATATCGACATATCGAGGTGTTTTGAAAAAGTGCGCCAAATAGTATAACTATGTTTGAAATGATATTATAAACTGTTTCAAAATAGTCATAGAAGGTTACGATGTTAGTATATGATATTCGTATTGTAGTAAATACAAAATAGGTCAACATTTATTACAATTTAATGCGATCAATACTACTTAATAATTATTCAGTATATGCATCACTATTTGTAGGTAGTTCTGAAACGCATGATAGCGAATGTTGTGGATGGTTTCGTATGCACAGTTTGTTCAGTGCTTGCAGCGATCCTAACCATCGTCACTATCGGCATCATATCCCAGCTCTTTTTTCAACTCTGGTGACATGTAAATGATCTTGATATCGCCCGCTTCTATGCCCGGTAATTCCTGATTTATACGTGCTTCGAGTTCCGCATTCTTGGTAGCCGAATCTGATCTGCCAGTCCGGCTGATAGCCTTGAACTTCGCGGCCAGTTTCTTCTGATCGATATCCATCAAGACATCCTTCCTCTGGTGTGTTTCGCACCAAGGCATCATGCCGGATGGTTGTGTTGAAATCAGGGAATTACGGAGAACGGTGCAACGATCTCGCATTGAGCCATAAGTAACTATGCAGGCCTTTCGAAACCAATGGGCCCAAGCATCGGAGAATTAGAATGAATATCAGTGAAGTATTACATGGCGGTGCAGACGCTCGAGCCAAGAAAGTCGTGCAGGCATTTATCAATAAGATGTTTGATGACGTGTCGGCAACGCAATTAATATCGATACCGCGTCAATTGGCGATTGGTGATATCGAAGCCGAGGCGGATGAGTATGGCGTGGCCGAATTTGTGTTGCCGCCATTTGAGTATAGCAATGGCTATATGCGGGAGTGGACGGTTGCTGGAGAGATGCGTTGTTTCGAAGCCGAAAACGTGGATGGAACAGAATGTCCAATGGCGGCTGGAATCGTCAAAGATTTTATTCTGCAGCGGGATAAGGTCTGGATGCGGCTTCATTCGGGAAAGGTTAATCAGCAGTCTGCTGACCCTGACAACTGACTGCAGAACACATTGTTGAACTAAACGGGATTGAGGACGCTGATACCGTCCTCTTTTTCGTGTTTGGGGTCGTTTTCACTATGGTCTGCCGTTGGAGCGGGGATCAAGCCGGATCAGCAACAACAATCCATCAGGTAGACAGAAACCCGTTCAGTTCACCGCATACAAAACGGGCTGCAGTAAGAACACCGGTTTCAAAACAGCCGGTATCAACACCGATACGACGATTGCGGATTCTCGGCTCATCGGCCGGTGTGTGACCGTGCACGACAGTATATGGCTCAACCCAGTCAGCATCAGTATCCAGAAGAAACGACGTATCGCGTGACCATAGAAAGTCCGGCGTGTCGTGTTCTTCGAGCGGCTTCTTCATGATTATACCGGCATGAACAAAGATCAACTTATGCTTTTCATCAATATAATACGGCTCATCACCCTGCAGCATATCTTCAAGAGCGCGGATATGGGCAACGGGAATGCGATCAATCACGTCACGCCATACGGACTGCTTCATCTGTTCAACCGGATCGAAAATCGGGTGGTTCTGCTCGTTGGCCACATATGATTGCAGAGTTTGAAGGCCGCCGTTTTCAAGCCACCACAGACCCTGTCGCTCAATAGTTGCCCTATTCGCTTTTTCGTCAAAAAGCTGAATCAGATCGAGAAAAAGCTCTTCATGATTACCGGGCAGGGCGATGATCGATTGCGGATTTGCCGATGTAACCGGACCCCATCCATAGCCAGACAGCTGTTGGCGTTTCATCTTGCAAATCAGATCGAGCACGCCTTTTGAATCCGGGCCGCGATCAACATAATCACCCAACAGAACAATCTGACAGGCACCGGGCCAATTCTCGTGATCTTGTAAGATAAGGCCCAGCAGGGTTTTCAATTCATCGAGGCAGCCATGTAAATCGCCAATGGCATAATGGATCATGATTATGCCCCTTCGCCGGCAGACGGTTGGAACATCGTCTGAATCAGGTTGATCGCGGTATCGGCCTCACCGTCGATTGCGTCTGCGTCGAGTTGGCTACGACCAATAGAGAAGAAGGCGTGATAAAGGCCGTCGTAGCAGCCACCGAACATGTTGTCCGACGCGTCGATAATACCGTGTTGCGCAAAAGCGGTTGCAATGATCCGGCGTGTTTCATCTGAAAGTCGAGCGTTCCCAACCCCTTTCATTTCTTCAATGGCGGCCGAATTGCCACCAAAACGGCTCTTCAGTGCGATAACGGCGGGTTCGGTCGGATGGGCGTAATGGTAGTAGGCGGTAGACCCGGTAATGCCGTCCCCGACGCAACCCTTCAAGCAGTTCCGAAACTTACGTGCGAAGCTAACCAGATCGGTCGGTTTTACGATCTGGTGAATAGATGGGTGATCAATTTTTGGTCCGATTGGGAATTCGAACGCGCGTGCAATCAGGTATGTTGTTGCATCAGTCCAGAACTCTCCCCGTGAAGGAATATCGCGAACCTTGTCCAGAAAACACGATGCCGCTTCCGAATCCGCACACAGCATAGCTATGATTCGGGCTTCCTTCGTGTGATCGATAAACTTCACGACACCCGGAACACGCAGTTCAACCGGCAATTCATGCAGGATTTCGATGGTGTTGCCGGTGATATTATTGTCGTGCTGCAGGAACTTCTTCGCTGCCGGGCAATTCAACAAATCGAACAGCTTTTTATACTGATCGACCGTGAGCATCGGCAGTGGAATCTTGCTGAAAATCTTCCGGCATCCATGCCACTGGTTTGGCAACGTTTCTTTGAGCTGCACCGACCATTTTTGATTCAGAAAATGGTTGTCGATCTGCGTGTCACCGACCGCCAGAGCAAGGCCAGTGAGGTGCATAACCTGCCGCGGCTGGTTCAAAAAAACGCTGCTGGGCGACGGAAAAAGGCAAGCGAGTTCGAGTGCGTTTTCGCCCGCGACAATCCGCAACGAATCCGTGATTTCGGGATAGAAACACACCGGCTCGTAGTCGAAACCGGCTTGGGAAACATGAAGCATGTGACGATCCTTCAGTGGTGGGTCATCTCATGCTTGGTCTCCAATGTGTCTGAAGCCGGCAAATTGACCGGCACCGTCTAATAGCCGGTATTTCGGGCGGATTTCAGGCGGGTTTCAGAAAGGAATAAGGCAGAATAAGGCGATCTTGGGCGTCTCGCGGCCAATCCCGTTTTGACGTTTATGTAATGTGTGACCGTCGTCTGGCGCGCTCACTCGTTGACTTTCTGTCGGCGGACCGTGCGCTAAGCTCCAGCTGTAAACAGAATTGAGGGCGAGCTTTACGTTGCTCGACGGCGCACGCTACAAAGGAAGGAGAGGATTTCCAATATGCGTCTACCCCATCCGATTCCTTATCAAGGAAGTAAGAGAAAACTCGCGCATTTGATCGGCCGCTATGTTCCCAAATCGGCCACGTTCTACGAGCCGTTCTGTGGATCAGGGGCGATGACAATTTATGCGGCGCACAAGGGGTTGGCGAACCGTTTTGTCTTGGGTGACAGTCTCGAGCCGATTGTGCGCCTGCAACAGGCCATAGTAGAAATGCCCGCGAAAACTGCTGACCGGTATCAAACAGTTTGGGAGGGGCAGACATCGGACAATTTCGGCTACTTCAATGACGTGCGTGCCCGATATAATGCCGACCGCGATGCCGTTGATCTGCTCTATCTAATATGTCGATGCGTCAAGAATGCTATCAGGTTCAACAAGGCCGGCAACTTCACACAATCGCACGATAAGCGTCGCCTTGGAACTCATCCGGAAAAGATGCGGGCAGCGATCCATGGGGTTTCACAAATCCTAAAAGGCAAAGTCGAATATCGTGTGGGCGATTGGCTCGAGACTACGTTCGACGCAGACCCCGACGACTTTGTATACATGGACCCGCCGTACCTCGGCACGTCAGTTGGGCCTGATAAGCGTTATCATCAGCAAATGACCCAAGAGCCGTTGATTGCAGGACTTGCCAAACTCAACGCACGTTCGGTCCCATTCGTATTGTCCTACGATGGCATGACCGGCGACAAGGAATATGGGCCGCCGCTACCTGATCACTTGGGCATGACGCGATTATTGCTCCATGCAGGAATGTCATCACAGGCAACGCTATCCGGACGCAAAGAAGAAACAGTTGAGAGTCTTTACCTGTCCGCTGATTTGGCTGAACCCGTGGACGGTGTTATCCGCGCGCCAGCGCAGCTTTCACTAACTCTTTGATGTAGGCGCTCAGGCCTTTGCCTGCCGCAACGGCGCGTGTCTTCAGCGTGTCATGTATCGCGACCTCGTCGCCTTGCCATTGAAGGTCTACGCGCCGAACCTGTTGCATGGCGATGTGGTCATAGGCCTCAGGAAATGCCCACATGCAGGTCTTGCAGATCGATTGATCTTGAACTGTTTGCCAATTCTTGCAGGCTTCACACGACCACGACTTCGCACGCTGGCTGGAAGCGTCGAGCAGCATGTAGGCTGCTGGGTCACCTTCATCGTGCACCTCGTCACCTGCAACCTCGTATGGGATGCGGTGGTCAATTTGCAGATATCGTCCTTCGATCACCTCATTGGTGAATGCCTCACGAGACCCGTAGTGGGCGAGCAACGTGTCCTTGAACGATTTCGAAAACGCTTTACGTCCACCGATTCGACCCTTCTTAATCTTGGTGGGATCACCGAAGATATATGCGCCGATCTTTCGGCCAGACGTCTCGCTGACGACTTTGATCGTATCGAGCGGAATTCCTTGTTCCCGTACGTCACGAGCTGCACGAGGCCCGTGGGTATAGCCGTATAGGTCCTGCAGTTCCTCGTTGTTAACGGAGCCGTGTTGCAAGATATGGTCGATCACTGTCCGCGCACGTTTCGCCGTAACATTCTCGCATAGTTTAAGAATTTTTGGATCAACTGTCATGGCGCCACGCTAGATGATCTATCACCGTCAGTCACCTCAATAGGGCGCAGCTCTAGTTCGGGCCTGAACTATGCCGCTGTACAACGGCACTACGTGATGTCGCGGGTGACCATGATGGTAGTGCCGATGACTTCAAGCGGATGCTCAGCGAGTATCACTTCACCGGCAGGGCGCCGCCTAGTGATGCCGTGATCGACGCGCTGAATGAGAAGCCGAAGATATTGGAACGCAAGACGGTCGTGGAATGGGTTATCGACTGGTTGCGTGACCTGATCCAGACCTTCGATGAAGGAATGGGGTGGGCGCCGATCCTAGAGTGTCGGAATCCAAAGCCGATATCGCCGCTTGGTTTGCGTGTCGGGTCACGGTCGGGGGCACAATTTCAACGGCCGGCTTACTAAGTCACTGATAAACATCAAAATAAAACAGATCAAACATCTTTCACCAATTCGGCCTACTGAATTTTATTGTGCGAAAATATCATTCAAAATCAATGAATTAAAGAATTATACACCCGAATTGTAAATTAATTGCTTGCCAAATAATACCTAATATGAAAGTAATGTTTACGCGTCCTCTTCATTGGGAGGGGGGCCGGGTTGGCGGCTGCGTTGTGGCGGTGGCATTCAGCATCGCTGCTTAGGTCGCGGTTGAACTTGTTGAACTGAATTATTGGCGGAAGAAGGCGAAGAGCGAATGGCAACGATGGATGAGTTGGCCAGTTTGCATCTGATTTTTAATGAAATCAGAGGGGTGGATGCTGATCTCCCAGTCAGTCATCCCGCCGCATTGGTGTTCATAGCTGCACACCAGAAGAAGAATAAGAGCCCACGCGTGTCCGACATCACAACCGGCCTCGGCATGATGCCATCGTCCGTGACCCGTATGTTGACGAGCCTCGAACGCCGGAAGCTGATCAGTCGTAAGAAGGACCGTGCTGATGCCCGGACAACGCGAATTTTAATTACCAACCGTGGACTCGAACTGATCGAACGGATGCTCGGTCACGCAACGCCAGAAGCAAACGTTAGTGACTGGTCGCCAAGAACCGTTCCGCTGCCCGCCAAAGGCTTTATCATCAAAATTAGTCAGGATCGTGAGGGCCAATTGCAGAGGCTTGAAAGATTGGAAGCCGAGATGATTTCCCTGAAAGACGATCTGCAAAACGACTAGAAATCACGACCAGCCGGACCAACATTATGTCTATTAGAATGCGAAATAACGGATTGCAGATTGACGTCTCACTGACCACGAATGGGCAGAAAGTTCGCTATAGAGAAACCTTTCACGGCACGATGCCGGCGGCCACGATCCGTGAAGCTGTCATCAAGGCAGCCCTAATGGAGGGCAAAGACCCTTCGGCGCAAAACGACAATTCGAAGGCCTGCCGAAAGAAATTAAAGAAGAGCAAGAAGAAGTCCAAGGAGGATGCCCGCACAGAGCTGCCGTTGGAAGCCACCTTGGAGGCCGTGTGGGGCAGATACTGGAAGGGGAACGGGCAGGAAGTGGCTGTCAGATCGCATATGCGGCAGGCCGTCGAATTCTTTGGACCAGATACGTGCATCCGCACGATCAAGACTGTTGAGGCCGACGAATATATTGATGCCATGAAGGACCGTGGCCTCGCCCCTTCAACCATTCGCGGACGGTGTGCAGCCTTATCCAAGATGTTTCGGCATTGCGTGAATCGCGGGCTGCTTAAGGATATGCCATTTTTCGATACGCCACCCGTTGGTGATAATTCGCGTCATCGCTTTCTGTCTCTCGAAGAAGAGGAAGAATTGTTGACCATCTTGCGTGTGGATTGGGATTGTGGGTTCAAGACCAAGCGGTCAGATCGGATTGAAGGTTCGATCTATGTCAGTCTTTTTGAATTCCTCCTCGACACCGGTGTTCGCCCAAGTGAAGCGCGTGACGTGAAGATGAAGAATCTGAACGGCCGTTTGCTGACTTTGATCCACACCAAGAATACTGTTCGGCGCACAATTCCGTTGACAGTCCGGGCCTTGGCGGCGTTGAAGCGTCTCGCCGAACATTTCGGTGATGAACCATTGGCTTGGGCCACGGCTTCGAGGATCACGCGAGGGTGGAATTTCGCTCGCGATCAAATGGGCCTCGCCGGCGACAAGGACTTCGTGCCGTACTGTCTGCGCCATACCTGTGCCACTCGGTTGTATGACAAAACGAGAGACCTATTGCTGACGAAAGAATGGCTTGGTCACAAGACGATCCAGATTACCCTTCGTTATGCCCAGTTGCAGCCCGACGATTTGGAAAAGGCGTGCGATCTTATGCAAGCGCAAGCGGCTTAGTGAAGCTTCTTTTTGCTATGATCGTCGGCATGATATAGCCATCGCATATGTGCGGACGTGGCGGAATTGGTATACGCAACAGACTTAGGCGAAACTTGAGTGCCTGATGGGAAACCGTCAGAGTAGAACTGATCAAAGTCGGGGAAACCTGTAAGATGGCAATCCCGAGCCAAGCTTCTTTCGAAAGAAAGTTGAAGGTGTAGAGGCCTGATGGTCAGCATCTAAACCGGGCAGCCGGCATGATGAAGGGAAGGTCCAGACCACAAAGCCGGGTTTCCGGTGGCGGCGAAAGCCGTAGTTGGTAAGAAAATCTGTCGCCCGTAAGGGATTGAGGGTTCAAGTCCCTCCGTCCGCACCACACAAAATAATCGTGCATGACAAGATGAGATCGAACATCGGCCTCTTCGTGTCTTATGCCGAGATTGACCCGCTTCAAGCTGCGATTTTCCTTTTGATACGCGGACCACCGCCTTGGTTGTTTCGGACTGACTGCCGTCGGGTCACCGGCACGCCCGAACGGTGACCTCATGGCGCTGTCTAGGTCACTGTCCGTGACCCAAAAATTCATGAGACGTCAATTTGTTAGTGCCAAATAATTTTTATATTCAATAGCTTGCTGCAGATTAATTTCAAATATGAAATCAATGTGGGATTGACTTAAAATCTGTCGATTGAAAGATCGTGCCGGTTCGAGTCCGGCCGCCCGCACCAGCCTTCGCTGCGAAGTAGCGAAGGCTGTCACGCCATAGCCCAAAGGGCGAAGGCGGACCGCTCGCCATCTCGCAGCTACGGCTGGGCAAGCCTCAACATCCGGTCTGCTCGCGGAGTGGCGATCCCGCCCGACGCCCGGCACCCTGCGCTCCGCGCCACCACCCTTGAGGCCCGCCGCGCACTGGTGCAGTGTGCCCCTTCACTCAAAGGTCCCCCAGCCATGCGCCCCTATCTCTTCTCGTTCAAAATCGGCGGTGTGGTTGTTCGCGCCGAGCCGTCCTGGCTGTTTCTGGCGCTTCTGGTCGGGTGGTCGCTGGCCGTTGGCTTTTTTCCTGATCAGAACGCGGCGCTGGGGACATCGACCTATGTCTTTATGGCCATTTTGGGTGTGTTTGGCCTGACCTTCTCGATCATCGCGCATGAACTCTCCCACACGTTTGTCGGCCGTGCGCTCGGCATGCCGATCAATCGCGTCACCCTGTTCATCTTCGGCGGGGCAGCCGAGCTTGAGGAGGAGCCAAAATCGCCGATGATCGAGCTGGTGATGGCGCTGGCCGGGCCCTTGATGAGCCTGTTTCTCGCCCTCGTCTTCAGCCAGCTGGCCATGCTCGATGCTACCGGCGGACCACAGGCGCCGCTCGCCATGGTGCTGGCCTATCTGGGATTGATCAATCTCTTGCTCGGCCTGTTCAACATGTTGCCGGCCTTTCCGCTCGATGGCGGCCGTGTCCTGCGGGCCATTCTATGGCTGCTGGGCGGTGACCGGCGCAAGGCGACGCGCTGGGCCAGTCTGGCCGGGGAGGGGTTTGCGGTCTTCTTCATTATCTCAGGCATCTATCTGTTGATCGCCACCGGCTCGCTGGCCGGGCTGTGGTGGATCGTGATCGGCTTCTTCCTGCGCAGCGCGGCGAAATCCTCACGGGTCGAGCTGGAGACGCGGCTCGCGCTGGGCGATATCAGGGTGATTGATCTGGTGGCGCCGGGTATCGAGACTGCTGATGCCGGGATGACGGTGGCCGATTTCATCGCCGGCAAGCTGGTGCGCCATCACCGTGACTGGTTTGCCGTCACCGATGGCGAGCGGCTGGTGGGCCGGGCCGGACTGGCGGAAGCCCGGGCCGTGCCGGTTGACGCGCGCGCCAGCACCCGATTGTCGGCCATCGCGGTCAAGCCGGGTGCGAATGAGCTCCTGCCGGCTCACGCGGGCGCCGACCGCGCCTTTGCCCAGATGCAGAAGCATCATTTGCTGCGCGTCTATCTGGTCGACGGCGAGCGTTTTGCCGGCACGCTGTCGATGGCGGATCTGCTGGAATATGCGCGCCTGCGCAATTTGTTCGCCGATGCGAAACTGGGCTGATGCCCGGCGCTGATTGTCTCAGCGCCGGGCCAGGCCCTAGCCCATCGCTTGCGAGGCCTGGCGCACATTGCGGGTCGCTGCGTCGATGCTGCGGCTGGCATTGGCGATTTCGCGAATGCCCGAGGTTATCTGATCCACGCCGACCGCGACCTCCTGCATATTGCCGGAGATTTCCCGGGTGACGCAGGATTGTTCCTCGACGGCGCTGGCGACCGAGGAGGCCACTTCATCGATTTCCGAAATCGTCTTGCTGATCGAGGCGATCGCGTCGACCGCGTCCTGGGTCGCCTTCTGGACGTGAGCGATCTGGCTGGCAATCCCGTCGGTCGCCTTGGCCGTCTGATTGGCCAGGCCTTTCACCTCCGAAGCGACCACCGCAAACCCCTTGCCCGCTTCACCCGCACGGGCGGCTTCGATCGTGGCGTTGAGGGCGAGCAGATTGGTCTGTTCGGAAATATCATTGATCAGCGAGATGACTTCATTGATCCGCGCGGCAGATTCCGCCAGCCCGCCCATGACGCCGCTGGTTTGCGTGGCCATGTTGACCGCATTGCGGGTGATCTCGGTGGCACGCACGAGCTGGCTGCCGATCTCATTGGCCGACGCGGCCATTTCCTCAATGCCCGCAGCGATAGACTGGACTGAGGCGGAGGTCTGTTCCGAGGTGGATGAGACCGTCGTCGCCTGGCCAGCGGCCTGGGTGACGCTGGCGGCAATCCCGTCGAGGTCGGAATCAATGCTCTTCTGCGCGGCCGCACGCTGGTGGCGCAGCTCGACCTGGGCCGTGATGTCGGTCGCGAATTTGATCACACGATAGACAGCACCATTCATGTCGCGGATCGGATTATAGGTGGCCTGGATCCAGACCTCCCGTCCGCCCTTGCCGATGCGCAGGAATTCAGCGGATTGAAATTGACCGGCCCGCAGCTCGTCCCAGAACTTCCGGTAGGCATCGGTGTCACGCTCATCAACCGGGACAAAAATTGAGTGATGCTTGCCGGCGATCTCATTGAGCGGATAGCCCATGGCGCCGAGAAAATTCTCATTGGCGGTCAGAATAGTGCCATCGAGTTCGAACTCGATCACGGCTTGCGAATTATGGATCGCGTCGATCTGTCCCTGGGCATGCGCCGCGTCGAGTTTTTGCTGGGTTATATCGGTCGCGAATTTGACGACTTTGCAGACCTTTCCTGCGCGGTCGAGAACGGGATTATAGCTGGCCTGGATCCAGATTTCCTTGCCGCCCTTGGCGATACGCCTGAATTCGGCAGCGTTGAACTCGCCCTTTGCCAGATTCGCCCAGAATTGGCGGTAGGCCGGGGACGCCCGCTCGGCCGGGTCGACAAACAGGCTGTGATGCTGGCCGCTGATTTCCGCGAGGCTATACCCCATGGCGTCGAGAAAATTGGCATTCGCGGTGAGAATGGTCCCGTCCGGCTTGAACTCGATAATGGCCTGGGATCGGCCCAGGGCTTCAAGCGTGGCACTGGCAGTGCCGCCGCCGGGATTGAATACGGATTTCATGACTGGCTCCCCCGAATGCCGCCCCCAAAACGGGCAGGCAGGCGGGGAAAATGCATCAAGCAAGGTTAACGGAACGCTACGTCCCGGACGATGGTCTTTTCGTAAGGCTTTATAATTGTGAGGAAAAACACCCGTAACATGTGTTAATGCCATCGCTCTCGCGTGGCGTGTGGTCGACCGCTCCGCATAACCCTGTGGTTGTGTTAGACTCTTTGGGGCGCTTGCGGTTGGCCTGGTTTATGCGCGCCATCGACCCGGTTTCGGCCTGGGGTTCGGGGTCCATTGAGCGGCGCGCCAGACCGCCCGCACCGGGGTGCAGGCGGTCTGGCTCAAGGCCCGGGCGGATCAGCCTTGCAGGCTGAGCCGCAAACCGAGTGACCGGCCACTGCCCGGCAGACGCTCACCGAGGCCGACATCCGATCCGGCATTGCGGTTATAGCCGCCCAGATGCTGGCGATAGGTCTGGTCGAACAGGTTCTCGACCCCCGCCGACAGGCTGACGCCTTCGCGAGGCGTCCAGCTGCCATAGAGATTGACCAGCACGAAGCCCGGCGTCTCAACTTCCGAATTGGAGGTTGAAACCTCGCTCTGCCGCGCCACGGCGACGGTCTCCAGGGTCGCCGACCAATGGGCGGCATCGCGGCTCAGGCCAAGCCGCAGGCTGGGAGGGGCGATACGGTAGAGATTATCGTCGATATCGCGTCGCTCGCCGCGCACCCAGGAGGCGGTGCCGTCGAGATGCCAGTCCGTATTGAAGCGATAGCCAAAATCCAGATCGAGCCCGTAAAGCCGGGCATCGGTATTGGCAAAGCGCAGCGGTGTCGGATCACCATTCATGGCCGAGACCATCTCGACGGGCGTATCGATCACGCCCGGCGTGGTGTCATAGGGCACGCCCTGGATGAAATCATCGACCGAGCGGTAAAACACGGTCGGCCGGGCATAGGCAGCGCCCGAGGCCCAGTCCAGACCCGCCTCGGCGATCCACGCGGTTTCCGGTGTCAGGTCCGGGTTGCCGACATAGGTATTGCCGTCGGCCAGCCCTCCCGAGGCTTCGGTCGGCAGCCAGGCAAAGCGTTCGACATAACCGGGTGCCCGGGTCTTGCGGGCCAGGGTCAGGCGTAGCGTGGTGGTTTCGCTGACCGGGTGCCACAGGCGCGCGACGGCGTCGAGCGTGGTGTCGTCCAGGCGCCGGTCCGTCGCATTGAAGGCCATCGCCAGCATGCCCGGCATGGCCGGGGCGGCGGTGCCGACCGAGGCCGGGCCGGCTTCGGCCCTGTGCCGGTCGGCGCGCAGACCCAGCTCGGTCTGCCATCCGCCGACCTCGCCGGTCCATTCGGCAAAGGCGCCGGTGCGTTCCATGGTGATACCGGACAGGGAATTGAGTACGAAATTGGCATTGTTCGGGTTGGTGATGACGAGGTCGTGTTCAGCCTGTTCGCCGTCGACGCCGAGGCGCAGTGAGCCGCCCAGCGCCGCAAATGCGGCATCGCCGCCGCCGGACAGGGTGCGCGCTGTTGCCAGGGATTCGCGATACATTGCGGCCATGGCCGGTGCGGGGCGGAGGTCGTAATTATTCATCGCATGCGCGATATCGGCGATGGCGAGATGCGCACTCACATTCACACCATCCCAGTCACCGCGATAGCCGATACGGGCGAAATCGGTGTCGAAATAGCGGATATCCATGGCGAAGGGCGGATTGCCCGTCGCATTGGTTTCCTGGCGCCGCAGGTCGAGACTGAATTCATGCACGCCGGTGCGGTAGCCGAGCCCTGCACCGTAGACGAGCCGTTCATGGGCCGAGTCGCCAATCATGCCACCGGGCCAGCTGACATCATCGCCGGATTCGCTCGAGCCGAGCAGCTGGACACGGAACTGGTCATTGGCGATCCCGACCACGCCGCCGATCGAGCGGCTGTCGTCGGCGGTCCGGCCGGCCACGGTCAGGTCATAACGGGTCTGCCATTGCCCGGTCTCGCCAAACCCGACCTGTTTGAAGACCGTATTGACGCCGCCAGCGAGGCCAGGGCCGCTGCGCACCGGGCTGACACTGCGGTCGACCTCGATCCGTTCGATCAGGGCGATCGGCGCATAATGCAGTGGCGGATCCATCAGGTTGGGGCCGCCGGATTCAAAATTCTGGCCATCAATGCGCAGATTGATCCGCCCGCCGGACAGGCCGCGATACTGGACCTGGCTGGACAACACGCCATTGCCGACGGCTGCGGCGCCGGGCAGGCGGGCGATCAGGGCTGCGGCATCCGGGCCGGAGGGCGGCAGGGTCGCCGGGTCGAGCCGGTCGATCTGGCCGGTGTCGAGCTGATGGCCCGAAACACTGATGATATCGGTGAGGGGAGAGGCGTCCTGGGCGAGCGCCGGCATGGCGGCCAGGCAGGACAGGGCGAGCACGCTCGCCGAATTCAGGATAATACGTGACATGAATAGCTCCGCGGCGACCCGCTCGGGCCGCCCTCTGACGGTCAATCTGAAGGGTTTGAAAACTCAGAGACGTGCAGGTGGGGCCCGGACAGGCGGGCCAGGACGGCGGAGGGGCGCCGGGGCAATCGTGTCGGCTGGCAGAGCCCCCCGTGTGAGGGGCAGGACATGGACCAGGGTGGACGGCGTTTGCGGCAGGGCGGCGATGGCTGCGCTGGCGCTGGCAAAGGCGCAGGGCTGGCTCGAGCCGGCATCATTTGAGGGCAGATTACTGCCGGTCCGGGTTTCCCCGGTTGCCAGGTCGATCCAGCGTTGTTCGGCGCCATGGCCGGTACAGAAGACGACCGAAATCGTGCCCGATGCGCTGTCGCGATCGAGCATAAAGCCCTGGGGCAGGCTGGCCTGGATGCCAGCCGCCAGCAGCGCAAGGACCAATATCCCTTGCGCCCACAATGTCCGGCCCTGGCGCAGCATCGTCAGCATAGGCGCGGCGGTAACATGACCGCTGGCCTGCTGCCATGCGACAAAGGCGTCACCGGGCTTCCACGCCTGTCGCGGGCGCGCTAGCGTGACTGCCATGACACATCACGCCATACACCATCACCTTGTCGCTGCCGCCGGCGATCTTTCGCCCGCGCTTGAGGCGGCGCTGATCCGGCTCGGCCCGCTGGAATTTCCACGCCGCGACAGCCAGCCCTTCCCGCACTATCTGTGCCGCGCCATCTCCGGCCAGCAGATCTCGGTCAAGGCGGCGCAGAGCATTTGGGCACGGGTCGAGGACAGCGCTGGCGACGCGCCGCTGCTCGATCATTTCGTACCGGAAAATACCGATGTCTTGCGAGCCTGCGGCCTGTCGGGTGCCAAGACGAGAACCATTATCACGATCGCTGATACCCACAGGAATGTCGGGCTCGATACCGATGAATTGCGGGCCTTGAGCATTGCGGAACGCACCGCCCGGCTGACCGCGATCTGGGGCGTGGGGCAATGGACCGCCGACATGATGAATATGTTCTATTTCGGCGAACCCGATATCTGGCCCGATGGCGATGTCGCCGCCCGCAAGACACTGGAACGCCTGACCTCGAAACGCCGCAAGACGGTGCGAAGCGCGCAACGTTTCAAGCCCTACCGGTCCTGGCTGGCGCTCTATATGTGGGCCCATGCCGACGCGCCGCCGGACGGGCAAGCTGTGGGGTAGGGTGGCGATTGGCGGCTGTACCAAAATTTGGTATTGTGGCCATCACAGGAGGCTCCGATGGGCAAGAATACCAGTTTTTCGGTTGGCGAACATTTCGCCGACTTCATCCACCAGCAAGTCGAGCACGGCCGCTTCGGATCCGCCAGCGAAGTGGTGCGCGCCGGTTTGCGATTGCTGGAGAGTGAGGAAAACCAACTTCAGGCCCTGCGCCAAGCGTTGGCTGAAGGTGAAGCGAGTGGCAGGGCCGTTCCCTTTGACATTGACCGGTTCCTGGCCAGAAAACATGCCGAGCGATCGTGAACCCGGCTATTTTCTGAGCCGCGCCGCCGAGCGCGATCTCGACCTCATCTGGGATTATACGTCGCAGCAATGAGGGATCAGCCAGGCCGATACCTATCTCCGCCGAATCCATGCCGCCCTGGCAAGGCTCCCCGACTTCCCTGGCGCCGGTCATGCGGTGGACGAAATTCGACAGGGCTATCGTGTCCTGCCGATTGAAGCGCGTTGCGCCTTCTACCGGACCATGAAAGATGGCATCGAAGTCGTTCGGATCCTGCATGGGCGGATGGCTGCGCGGGGGAAGTTTGCGGTGGCCAAACAGGGCGAATGAGCCAGCTACAAACCTCACTCGACACGTCCCGTGCCCGCCCCTAATCTCGACCTGAACAGTGTTCACGCCTGCGGCCAAATCCAACGAGCCGGGCGGAACCGGTCGATAAATGTCGATAGACAAGGGACGATATCATGGCTGAACCAGACATCCTGAAGGGCAGACTGCGGCTGCCAGTGATTGGCGCACCGCTTTTCATCATCTCCAATCCCGACCTCGTGATTGCCCAGTGCAAGGCCGGGATCGTCGGTTCCTTTCCCTCGCTCAATGCGCGGCCCATCAGTCAGCTCGACGAATGGCTCGACCAGATCACGTCCGAGCTGGACAGCTATAATCGCGCCAATCCGGACAAGCCGGCGGCGCCATTTGCGGTCAATCAGATCGTCCATCGCTCCAATGGACGCCTGCAGGAAGATCTCGCCCTGTGCGAGAAATACAAGGCGCCGATCGTCATCACCTCGCTGGGCGCCCAGGCCGAGCTGAACCAGGCCGTGCAGTCCTGGGGCGGTATCACCCTGCATGATGTGATCAATCAGCGCTTTGCCCACAAGGCGATCGAAAAGGGCGCAACCGGCCTGATCTGCGTTTCAGCCGGGGCTGGCGGTCATGCCGGCGCGCTGTCGCCCTTCGCCTTCGTGGCGGAAACCCGCGCCTGGTTTGACGGACCGATCCTGTGTTCCGGCGCCATCTCGACCGGCGGCGGCGTCCTCGCCGCCCAGGCCATGGGTGCCGATTATGCCTATATCGGCTCGGCCTTCATCGCGACCGCGGAGGCGCGCTGCGAGCAGGCCTACAAACAGGGCATTGTCGAAGGCAGTGCCGAGGATATCGTCTACACCAACCTCTTCACCGGCGTGCACGGCAATTATCTCAAGGCTTCGATCGCTGCCGCCGGGCTCGATCCGGACAATCTGCCCGAAAGCGACCCGTCAGCGATGAATTTCGGATCCGGTGGTGGATCCGATGCCAAGGCCTGGAAGGATATCTGGGGCTCGGGCCAGGGGATTGGTTCGATCAAGTCCGTGCAATCAGCCGGCGATTATATCGACCAGCTGGTGGCGGAATATGCCGCGGCGAAGGCGAAAGTCTGCGGCTAGGGCGATCAGGCGCGCTGTGTTGCCGGCTCTGCCGGGGCAATGCAGCGCGCAATTTCGCCCGGCGTTTCATAGAGATGGTCCGGCCCGCTGGCCGCGAGGATTTCGGGCGTCGCGAAGCCCCAGATGACCGCGCCGCAGCCGCAACCGGCTTCGCGGGCGGCGTCGATATCGCGCACTTCATCGCCGATGCACAGGGTGCGGGACGGTGTGCTGCCGGCCTTGCGGATGACTTTGCGGAACACGGCGGCCTTGCCAAACAGCGCCGCGCCACAGGCGAAATGGCTGACCAGGGCGACGAGGTCGGAGCCCATCACCTGCCGGATTGCGTCCTCGCCGTTCGAGCTGACCACGGCAATTGTGATCCCGGCCGCGTGCAATTGCTGCAGCAGCTCGGCAATCCCCTCGAACAGGGTAATCTGGTCGATATTGTCGGCGGCGCGCGCGCGGACATCGGCGGCGATGAAGGGCAGTTTCCAGGCCGGAATTGCCAGCTCGTCCATGATGGCCTTGGGCGTCATGCCGCGCAGCGTTTCGGCGCGGTCCTCGCAGATCGGGTTGAGGCCATGCTTTTCGACGACGTCGGACAAGGCGGTGCGGAACCAGGTCAGGCTGTCGGCCAGCGTGCCGTCGAAATCGAAGACCACAAGGTCGTAACGCAAGGTCAAATCGAAACTCCGGCGGGCAGCAAAAAGGGGCCAGCTGGCGCTGACCCCTTCAGGCTTGCAGATTCTTCTGGCGCTTGCACCCTTAAATGGATGTCAGCCAGTCCGGCTTGATGTAGTGCATGCCGAGATCGCGGGCGACCGGCTCGCAACAAATCTGTCCATCGGCGACATTGAGGCCGCGGGCCAGATGCGGGTCGGCATTGAGCGCGGCGCGCGTGCCCTTGTTGGCGATTGCCAGGGCGAAGGGCAGGGTGGCATTGTTGAGCGCGAAGGCCGAGGTGCGCGAATAGGCGCCCGGCATATTGGCGACGCAATAATGCACCACGCCGTCAATGATATAGGTCGGGTCATTGTGGGTCGTGGCCTTGGAGGTCTCGAAACAACCGCCCTGGTCGATGGCGATGTCGACGAGCACGGCGCCGTCCTTCATCTCTTTCAGCATCTCGCGCGTGACCAGCTTGGGCGCCGCGGCACCGGGGATCAGAACGGCACCGATCACGACATCGGCCTGCAATACCGCCTGGTCGAGCGCGACCTGGGTGGAATAGGCGGTCTTCACAGCGCCGGCGAATTGCGCGTCGAGTTCGGACAGGCGTTTGGCCGAGCGGTCAAAGACGGTCACGTCGGCGCGGGCGCCGATCGCCATTTCAGCGGCATGGCTCCCGGCGACACCGCCGCCGATGATGACGACCTTGGCGGGCAGCACGCCCGGCACACCGCCGAGCATCAGGCCGCGTCCGCCCTGGGATTTCTGCAGGCAGTGGGCGGCGACCGAGACCGACATCCGGCCGGCGACCTGGCTCATCGGGGTCAGCAGCGGCAGGCGGCCCTCATTGTCGGTGACGGTCTCATAGGCGATGGCGATACAGCCGGACTGGCGCAGCCCCTCGGCCTGGACCGGATCGGGAGCCAGGTGGAGATAGGTGAAGAGCGTGTGATGCGGTTTCAGCATCGCCGTTTCGGACGGCTGGGGTTCCTTCACCTTGACGATCATCTCGGCAAAATCGAACACATCCTGCGCCGTTTGCACGATGCCGGCACCGGCCGAGACGTAATCTTCATCGCTGCAGCCAATGCCTTCGCCGGCGCCGCTTTCGATGACGACTTCATGGCCGGCGAGCACGAGTTCACCGACGCTGGCCGGTGTCAGGCCGACGCGGTATTCGCGAACTTTGATTTCTGTGGGGACCCCGATACGCATGATGTTTTCCGCTTCTGAGTGCTCGATGTGGAGAATCCGGCGTTCAGGGCGTTCCTGCGATCCAGAAATAGAAGAATCTTCAAGATTTACGGCATTTCGCTTGAGTTATCGTGCGCGTCACACCATAAAGCGCGTCATATATCGTTTGATCGGGCGTAAATCCAGAATATTTTGCGTCCGCCCGAATTGTAGCCGCCCAAGCTGTGGCAGGCCCTGTCTGCAAGGAGAGTGTTCCGTGCGCCTTGATGATGTTGATGTCGCGATCCTGACCGAATTGCAGGAGCATGGCCGTCTGACCAATTCCGAGCTCGCCGAACGGGCCGGCTTGTCGGCCTCGGCCTGTCACCGGCGGGTCAAGACGCTGGAAAGCAGCGGTGTGATTGACCGCTATGTGGCCATCCTGTCGGAGAAGGCGTTGGGCCGCGGGATCACCGTCTATGTCCAGGTCACGCTCGACAATCAGAAACGCGAAACACTGGTCGCCTTCGAGACCGCCGTTGAAGCCGTACCCGAGGTGATGGAATGCTATCTGATGAGCGGCGATGCCGATTATCTCATCCGGGTCCTGGTGCGCGACGCCAATGATTATGAGCATGTGCATCGCGAGGTCCTGTCCGGCCTGCCGGGCGTGGCGCGGCTGGTCTCCTCTTTCACCATTCGCCGCGTGTTTTCGCGCACGACCATGCCGGTACCCGACGAATTGCGGATCTAGTGGATGAAAGCGGCCCCGGCAGGGCGTTTGCCGATTGCATCGCGGCCGCGCCGGGGTTAATTGCGCGGCATGACCGATAACCGCTATCAAGATCTCGGCCAGCTCGGCGCTTCGACGCCGCTGCCCGATCATCCCGACACGGCTGCGCTTGAGCGCGTCGCCAATCCCTGCGATGCGCCCTATATGATCCGCTTCGCTGTGCCGGAATTCACCTCGCTATGCCCGGTGACCGGTGCGCCGGATTTCGCGCACCTGGTGATTGACTACGTGCCGCGTGACTGGATCGTCGAATCCAAATCGCTCAAGCTGTTTCTCGGTTCTTTCCGCAATCACGGCGCGTTCCACGAGGCGTGCACGACTCAGATCGCCCAGCGTCTGGTCAGGGAGCTCGACCCGGTCTGGCTGCGCATTGGTGGCTATTGGTACCCGCGCGGCGGCATTCCGATCGATGTTTTCTTCGCAACGGGTGAGGCCCCGGCCGGGGTCTGGATCCCCGAGCAGGGCGTTGCCAGCTATCGCGGACGGGGCTGAGCCCGTTCCAGGAATACAAGCCAATGCAGGCGCAGGCACCCACACTCACGCTGCTTCGCCGCTGCCGGCGCATACCGCTCGTCGCGGAGGGCAAGCAAAAAAATAGGCGCTGTTCCTTGAGGGGGGAGGGAGGAACAGCGCCAGTGCCGGATCAGCAGGGGGGTGCTGACCGGGCGGGGTGTGGGGTCTCTAGAAGCCGACTTGGAGCCGCAGCTGGGCCACGTCACTCGTCTCGGTATAAGTTGGGGCGTCGTGCTCGCCGGAGACATAGTTGAACATCACGCGGGCATAACGTTCGACATACCAGTTGATGCCCAGGGTGAGGGTCTCGATCGTGCCCAGACCGGCATCGCCCATATCGGCGTAGTCGGCCCGTGCCGCGATTTCCCAGGCGCCATGGCCGCCTGCGGACAGCGCCGAGTTCGGCGAGATGCCGCCGAACACGCCGGACGAGCCGCGATAGCCGCGCGTTTCGCCGGTCAGAATATAGCCCAGCGAGGCAAAACCGCTATCGAAGGCCGGGTCGCCAGCGGGACCGTCCAGCGTCATGCGGGCAAATTCACCATGAGCCCAGAACGGGCCGCGAATGATGGCCGCTTCAAGCGCGATCAGATCGGAGTTCTCGGCTTCGCCAAGTGGCTGGCCGGTGCGGTAATCAGCGGTGGCGAAATTATTGGCCAGGTGAGCCTGTGGCCGGTCGCGCAGACGGGCTCCGCCATCATAATCGAGGCTGCGGAATGAGGCGCCCAGATGGAGCGTGGTGCCGGCGTCCGTCTCGGTGTGCCAGGTGAGGCGGCCCGCGAAGGCGCTGGAATCATCGGCTTCGGCGAGCTGGAAATTGTCTTCCATCTTGCCGCCATAAAGGCCGGCCGAGGCCGTGAAATTATCATTGGACCAGAAATAGGCGGCACCAAGACGGCGGTCGATCCCGAAAATATCGGTGAGCAGGCCGCGCTCCATGAAGCTCATATTGAGCGAGGAGGTCTGTTCCTCCATCGAGTTCATGGTCTTGAAATTACCGACCCGGACACTGCCCTGAGGCAGGCGGTAGGTCAGATGGACATCGGTCGGCGCTGGATCATCGGGCAGCCAGTCATATTCAGCCACAAGCTTGAGATTGCCGATCTGGCCTTCAATGCCAAACCAGAGTGTGCGCCATTCTTCATCATCGGTTGGCGCCGCGCTTAGCGGGCTCGACCAGTCGACATCGGCGATATCGAAATAGGCGCGGCCGCGAAACTTGAAGTAATCGCTCGTCGTCGGGCTGTCCCAACGCGGTCCGGGATTCATGGAGAATTCCCAGCTCTGCGACAGGGCGGCAGGTGCCGTTGTCGCGAACAGGCCCAGGATTGCAGCTGCGAATTTCAACGCTTTCATGTCACTCGTCTTCCCCGCTTCGCCCGGTCAGGCGTTGACTGGTTCGGGAAAGCAGGGCGGGACCGCCACAATTGCGGCAGGCCAGATGCCCAGGCGCATTTCCCGAGACTTCAGCACCGGTTCTGGCGGGAAGACCGGGAATTGGACAGTATTATGAAATCTGGGCGGTGTTAGGCGTCCCTTAACCTTGTTTGGCCTCAGGCTTTCCAGCGTCCGACATGGGCGCGCGGCCGTGGCCGCTCCATGACCTCGCTCGCGGATGAGCCAATATAGATATAGCCGGCGATACGCTCGCCCGACCGCAGACCGAGCGCGTCCTTGATGTCGCAGTCATAGGCATACCATTCGGTCAGCCATTGCGCTGCGAAGCCCATGGCCGAAGCGCCAATCAACAGGTTCTGGCAAGCGGCGCCGGCTGATAATTCCTGCTCCCAGAGCGGAATCTTGTGATGTTCTGTCACGGTCGAGATGACCGCAATCACCAGCGGCGCGCGTTCGAAGCGTTGTTGCTCGCAACGGATCTGATCCGGGGTCGCGTCCGGGTTCTTCACCGCCCAGACCTTGCCGAGAATCATGCCGAAACTGTTGCGGGCCTCGCCTTCGAACAAGATGAAACGCCAGGGCGCAAGCTTGCCATGATCGGGAACCCGCGAGGCGATTCCCAGCAAATGCTCGACCTGGTTCGCATCCGGTCCGGGCTCGGCCAGGCCGATGGCCGGGGTTGAGCGGCGGCGGGTCAACAGGGCCAGCGTGTCGGCGCTGGCGTGTGATGGGGCCAGCGGCTCGCCGGGCGCCGGAAAATCGTGAGAAATCTTGTTGTTCATCGGACGCCTCTTGGGGGGTGAGAGATTGTCGCTTTGACGTTTGGGTTCGGTGATCGTTATATCTATCGGGTATACATGTAATGACACCCCGTCGCTGCGGGAGGGAAATCTACCAATGACTGTGGAAATCGCTATCGATGATGACACGCCCGCTGATCGCCGACGCCGCAAGGTGCGCGATGCGATCATCGACGCCGCCGAAGTCATTTTTACCGCTGAGGGCGAAGAGGGCATTTCCATGCGCCGGCTGGCGGATTCGATCGATTACAGCCCGGCGGCGATCTACAAGTATTTCGCGTCCAAGGATGATCTGTTCGAGGCCATTCGCGACACATTCTTCGAGCGCCTGATGGAGCGGATTCGCGGTGCGCAGGAAGAGGGCGGCGAAACGCCCAGTCTGTGTGCCCGTTGTATGCGCGCCTATATCGAAACCGGAATTGAAGAGCCCAATCATTACATGATGGCGTTTTCCTCCGGCAAGAAAATCGCGCCACACGTCCACGACGAGCAGGATGTGGCCTTCCAGGCCGAACATGCCCTGGTGGGCATGATTGAAGCCGGCATGGCGGAGGGAATATTCCGCACGGTCGATCCCAGGCTTGCGTCCAAGAGCGTCTGGGCCAGCTTGCATGGGCTGACAACGCTGATGGTCTCGATGGAAGGCTTCCCGGCCGGCATGCCCGGGTCGGAACATGTCACAGCGGATGCGGTGATCGATTTCCATACCGACATGATGCTGCAAGGGCTTAAAGCCTGACGCATAGCGGTTATGCAAAATCAGTGAACAGCGTTTACTTTTCAAACGACATTTAACACCCTATATGAAGCTGTGAGTTTGCAGCAAGGGTGGGCACATGTCCGGAAAAAGTCGGCGACTGGGTGCGAGAACGAGCGTGGCGTTGGCCGCGATCGGCGTTGCCATACTGGTATTCGGGGTCTCGGCACTGCGCGCCGAAGCGACACTGCAGATCAGTGCGCCACCACCCCTGCCGGTTGCGGTCATCGAAGCTGAATATGCTAGCGATGCCAGTATCGAGGAATTCTTTCCCGGACTTGTCGCGGCGCGGCGCCAGAGCTCGCTCGGCTTTGAGCGCAGCGGCCGTATCGATGCGATCAGCGTCGACGTCGGTGATCAGGTCCGCGCCGGTGATGTCCTGGCCGTGCTCGATACCCGCGCTGTAACTGCCCAGATCGCGGCGGCCGATGCCCAGACCGCCGAGGCCGTAGCCCAGACCGCGCTCGCCGCCGAGACCGAGGCCCGCCAGGCGCAATTGCTCGAACGCGGCCATGTCTCGCAGCAACGCCTCGATGAGGTCCGCACGTCAACCCGCGCGGCCCGGGCGCGTCAAAGTGCAGCCGCCGCGGCCGCCGATGCGATCCGGGTCCAGCTCGACCTGGCCCGCATGACAGCCCCTTTCGACGGGGTGGTCACCGCCCGCCTCGCCGATGAGGGGACGATTGCCGCGCCCGGCCAGCCCTTGCTCGAACTGATCGAGAGCGGTTCGCTGGAAATCCGGGTCGGTCTGCCGCCTGTGCTGGCCGCCAGCCTGGGCGCTGATCGCAATTATCGCTTCCTCGCCGATAGCGGCCCGATTAATGCCCGCTTCCGCGCCTCAACCGGCGTGGTCGACCAGCATAGTCGCACCGTCACCGTCCTGTTCGACATCGAACCGGGTGCTGTCGCGGTCGGCCAGGTTGTCCGCCTTGCCATGGCGACACCGATTGCCGCCGATGGTTTCTGGGTGCCCACATCGGCGCTCGCCGAAGGCCGGCGCGGACTGTGGACCGTGTATGTCCTCAATCCCGATGCGGGCGACTACACGCTCGAGGCACGCGTCGTCGAGACTGTGCGTATCGAGGCGGACCGTGTCTTCGTGCGCGGCGCCGTGACCGATGGCGAGCTGGTTCTGGCCTCCGGCATCCAGCGCATCACGCCCGGCCTGCGGGTGACCCCCGCCGTGCTCGAGGCCCGCGCGCAATGAGCACGATCTTCTTTCGCTATTCCCGCCTGACGATTCTGGCCGTCATTCTGCTGGTCGCCGCCGGGATGGGGGCTTTCATGTCGCTCGGGCGCCAGGAAGACCCCTCACTCGTCGAGCGCTATGGCCTGGTGGTCACCGCCGCTCCGGGCGCTTCGGCCGAGCGCGTCGAAGCCCTGATCACCACTCCGCTCGAGGATGCGATCCACGAATTGGCGGAGGTCGAATCGACCTCCTCATCCTCGCGGTCCGGGATCTCGATCATCCATTTGCAGATCCGCGAAGACCTCACTGCGACCCAGGTCGACCAGGCCTGGACGCAGATCCGCGAACAGGTCGAGAGCGTGCGCCCGACTTTGCCGGCCGGGTCCGGAGCGCCCGATGTGCGCCGCCAGTATCTCGGCGCTGCGACCATGATTGTCGCGCTGTCCTGGGGCGAGCAGGGCGCGGAGAACCTGCCCATTCTCTCCCGCCTGGCGACGGACCTGGAAAGCCGGTTGCGCAATCTTTCAGGCACCGAAGAAACCGCGATTTTCGGTGAGGTTGAGGAAGAATTCCGCATCATCGCCGATCCCGACACCCTGGCGGCTCTCGGCCTGACAGTCGCCGATGTCGCCCGGCTGACGGCCAGTGCCGATGCGCGCGCGCCAGCCGGAGAACTGCGGTCGGGAACGGTCGACCTCAATATCGAGATTGATGGCGAATTCGACAGTATCGACCGGATCCGCGCGATTGCGCTGGGTCAGGGGCCAAATGGTGAATTCATCCGCGTTGGCGATGTCGCGGACGTGGAAAAGGGGGCTCGCACCCCGGCCTCGGCGATGGCGATGATGGATGGAAACCGCTCCGTGCTGGTCGCCGCCTACCTCCAGCCCGAATTGCGCGCCGACCTCTGGTCGCGGGACGCCGACGCGGTGGTCGCCGAATTTGCCGACTCGGTTCCGGGTGTCGCGGTCGAGACGATTTTCCGCCAGGGCGATTATGTCGAGAGCCGGCTCAATGGTCTGGCCCAGAATCTGGGCTATTCCGGCTTGATCGTGTTTGCAGTCCTGTTCGTCATGATGGGTTGGCGCTCGGCGCTGATCGTCGGCACGGCCCTGCCGCTGACCGTGCTCGCCGTGCTGCTGCTGACCCGGATTTATGACGAGCCGCTGCATCAGATGTCGGTGACCGGGCTGGTCGTGGCGCTGGGCCTGCTGATCGATAATGCGATCGTTGTGGTCGACGAATACCGCTTGTACCGGGCGCGGGGCCGATCGCCGGTCGATGCGCTTGATGCCTCGCTGAAACATCTCTTCGCGCCGCTCCTGGCTTCGACCATGACCACGGTCTTCGCCTTTGCACCCATTGCCCTTATGCCGGGCGCTGCGGGTGAATTCATCTCGATGATCGGGATTTCGGTGATTTTCGCCGTCGTTTCCTCCTTCATCCTGGCGATGACGGTGGTTGGTGCTTTCGCGGCCTGGTTTGACGATGCCGGGGCGAGTGAAGAACCCCGGCGTTTCTGGCGCCATGGACTTGGTGCCGGGCCTTTTGCGCCGCTCTATCGCCGCCTGCTCGACACGATCACGGCGCGGCCCTGGATCGGGATTTTCGGCAGTATCCTCCTGCCGATCGCCGGTTTCGCAGCCGCCTCGGCCCTGCCGGTGCAGTTCTTCCCGCAGACCGATCGCGACATGTTCCAGATCGAACTGGAATTGCCGTCCTCCGCCTCGATCGAGGAGACCCGGCGCCAGACCGAACGGGCGCGCGAAATCATCGAGCGCTATGACGGCGTGGAACGCGTCACCTGGGTGCTGGGGCAAAGCGCGCCGCGCACCTATTACAATGCGATCAGCAACAAGTCCGGCGTGTCCAACTATGCGTCCGGCTTTGTGCACACCCGGTCGAATGCCGTGACCCGGCGTATCCTTCCGGCGCTGCAGCTGGAAATGCTCAATGCTTTCCCGCAGGCGCGTTTTCTCAGCCTGCCGTTCGAACAGGGCCCGCCCATCCCGGCTCCGATCGAACTGGTCCTGGTCGGGCCGGAACTGACCGAGCTCAACCGGCTCGGCAATGAAATCCGCAGCGTTCTGGCCAGGACGCCGACCATTACCCACACCCTGGCCTTGCTTGAAATGGGCGAACCCGTCGCCCGCATCATGGCCGATGAAGCGTCGGCTGAACTCTCCGGCATGCGCCTTTCCGAACTCGCCGACCGCTTGCGCGGCGATCTGGATGGTGTCGTCGGCGGCAGTGTCCTGGAAGGTGTCGAGGAACTCCCCGTTCGCGTCATCACACGGGATAATCGGCGATCCAACCTCGCCTCTGTCGCCGGCGCGCCACTGCGCTCCAGCGGCGGCAATGTGTTCGCCGCGCCGCTGGCTTCGCTTGGCGACGTCACGCTGGCGCCGCAGGTGTCCATCATCCCGCATGAGGATGGCCGCCGGGTCAATTCGATCTATGGATATCTGGAGCCCTACACCTTGCCGGCACCGGCGCTGGAGCATTTCTTCACGGCGCTGGACGCGGCCGATATCGCGCTGCCGCCGGGCTATGAATTGCAGGTCGCCGGCGAAGCCGCCGAGCGCGGCGATGCGATGGCAGGCCTGTTCTCGACCGCGATCCCGCTCTTGGTGCTGATGGTCGGCTCGGTCGTGCTGGCCTTCAACAGTTTTCGCTATGCCGGGATCATCCTGATCGTCGCCGTGCTCTCGGTCGGGCTGGCCATGTTTGGCGTCTGGCTGTTCGGGACGCCGCTGGGTTTCAACGCCATTGTTGGCTCGATGGGGCTGATGGGGTTGTCGATCAATGGTGCGATTGTTGTCCTGTCGGCGCTGCGCACCAATCCGGCCGCTGTCGCGATGCAGCCCGGCGCCGTGCAGGCGACGGTGATGGATGCGACGCGGCATATCCTGTCGACGACCCTGACGACGATTGGCGGTTTTGTGCCGCTTCTCCTGTCGGGCGATGCCTTCTGGCTGCCCTTCGCCGCGGCGATGGTCGGCGGGGTGGCCGGCTCGGCTATCCTGGCGCTGGTCTTCGCGCCGTCCGCTTTCGCGCTCCTGGCGCGGCTCGAGGATCGCAAGCGGCGCATTGCCGAGAAGGTTCGGAATTACAAACAGCGGCGCGGTGACTTGATGGCGCGGGCGAAACAGGCTTAGAGCGCTCCAGAAACGGGAGCAGGACATGCCTCACACACGCGGTCCCTGGACCATTCACGGCGAACGTATTGCGTTTGAAAGCCCCTGGATGCGGGTGCACGAATTCGAGATTACCCAGCCCGACGGCAAGCCGGGCGTCTATGCGGTGATGTCGCCGCGCAATCTGGCGCTGGTGGTACTGCCGATCCATGCCGATGGCTCGGTCACGCTGGTCGGGCAGCATCGCTTCGCACTGGATCGCTATAGCTGGGAAATTCCCGCGGGCGGCGGCCAGCTCGAGGGTGAGCCGCTCGCCGATGCCCGGCGTGAGCTGAAGGAAGAGACCGGACTGAGCGCTGATCACTGGAGCGAGATCCTGCAGCTGGACCTGTCCAATTCGATCACCGATGAGCGCGCGATCGGATTTCTCGCCACCGGCCTGCATGAAGGCGAGCCGGAACCGGAGGGGACTGAAGTCCTCCAGACCCGCCGCGTTCATTTCCTCGACGCCCTCGAAGAGGCGATGTCGGGGCGAATTCGCGACGCGCTGACGGTGGCGATGCTGATGCGGGCTCACTATATGGCGCAACAGGGCCTGTTGGCGTCAGAGCTTTCCGGTGTCATGCTGCAACGTTGAAGGCAGGAGAATGTGATGTCACAGAGCCAGGCCAAAGCGCCGATTGCCGCGCGCACCGGAACCCAGGCCGTCTGGGCGCGTCTGCGCGTCGAAGCCGCCGCAGCGGCTGCGGAAGAACCGATTCTCGCCAGTTTTCTCAATGCCGCTGTGCTGCGGCACGACGAATTTTCCCACGCGCTGGCCTATTGCCTCGCGAGCAAGCTGGCCGATGCCCAGCTCGATGCCATGCTGGCACGTGATGTCGCCGAGGCGGCGCTGAAAGGCGATCCGGGCATTGTCACCCAGGCGATTGCCGACATGGTCGCGGTCGAGGAGCGTGACCCGGCCTGCAAGAGCGTGCTTCAGCCCTTCCTCTATTATAAGGGCTATCAGGCGCTGCAGCTGCACCGCGTCGCCCACTGGCTGTGGAGAGAGGGGCGGCAAAACCTCGCCTTTCATCTGCAAAGCCGGGTCTCGGAGCGCTTCGGCGTCGATATCCATCCGGCGGCGCGGATCGGGCAGGGCGTGATGATGGACCATGCGACCGCAGTCGTGATCGGCGAGACGGCGGTGATCGGTGATGATTGTTCCCTGCTGCACGAGGTGACGCTGGGCGGCACGGGCGCGGCGCATGAAGATCGTCACCCCAAGATCGGACGCGGCGTGATGATCGGGGCCGGCGCCAAGGTGCTCGGCAATATCGAGGTCGGTGACCAGGCCCGCATCGCTGCCGGTTCGGTGGTGCTCAAATCGGTCCCGGCCGGCTGCACGGTGGCTGGCGTGCCGGCCAAGGTGGTGGGCGATTGTTGTCCGCAGCCCGCGCGCAGCATGGATCAGACCTTCCCCGACGGGAAATAGACGGCCGGGTCTGCGCCGCACCCGCCGTCAGCGCGGATGATCGCAGGCCCTGCACTGGACGCACCCCCCTCGCATGGGCTTATTTGTCGCCAATTCGAATCCCCCGACCGGAGAGACATTGTGAACAAGAATATGACCGCCGGCGAAGCCGCGAAATTGCAGCGCTTCCTGCGCAATAAACTCAATCCGGAGATGGCGGTTCAGTGCCGCAATCGCCCCGATGAATGCGCTGAAATCCATATCGGCGATGAATGTCTCGGTGTCGTCGCCAAGATCATCGATGAGGGTGAAACCTCCTATTCCTTCGAGATCACCATTCTGGACATTGATCTGGAAGAGCTTTGATCGAGCCGTCGACGACCGTGCTTGAAGCCCGGGCGGTCACCAAGACCTATCCCGGTGGTGTTCAGGCGGTTGCCGGCGTCGATCTCAGCTTGCAGCGCGGCCAATTGCTGGCCCTGGCCGGCACATCGGGTTGCGGCAAGACCACAATGCTCAAACTGATCAACCGCCTGGAGGAAACTTCGGGCGGTTCGATTTTGTATGAGGGTGCCGACATCACCACGCTCGATCCGGTCGAGCTGCGCCGCTCGATCGGCTGGGTGATGCAGGGCGATGGGTTGTTCCCCCACTATAGCGTTGCCGCCAATGTCGCCATTGTGCCGCGCCTGCTGGGCTGGGAGCCGGCCGCGATTGCTGCGCGCGTGCGCGAAATGCTCGAACTGGTTCGCCTGGATCATGCTGAATTTGGCGAGCGCTATCCCGATGCCCTGTCCGGCGGACAGCGCCAGCGTGTCGGCTTCGCGCGCGCCCTGGCCGGAAAGCCGGATCTCTTGTTGATGGACGAACCCTTCGGCGCGCTCGACCCGATTACGCGTGACGGGCTGCAACAGGATTTCATGGCGCTGCAGGCCCGGCTCGGTTTTTCCGCCCTGATGGTCACCCATGATATGGCCGAAGCGTTGATCATGGCGGATCAGGTCGCGGTGATGCGTGACGGCTTGATCGTTCAGTGCGGCAGTCCGGCACAGCTGCTCAAATCGCCGGCCGATGATTATGTCGCCGCCTTGCTGGATACGCCGCGCCGCCAGATGCGCCGGATTGCGGAGCTGGAGGCATGAGCGAGAATTTCGCCGAACGCTGGGCCGAACTGCCGCATTTGCTCTCCGGACATGTTTTGCTGTCGCTGGCGGCGATTTTCGTCGGCATGGCGATCAGCGTCCCGCTCGGTATCTATGCCGCGCCGCGACCGCGACTGGCCGGCGGGGTGCTCAATATTGCCGGTGTGATCCAGACGATTCCCGGCCTCGCCCTGCTGGCGTTGATGGTGCCGCTGCTGGGCGGGATGATCGGCTATTGGCCGGCCTTCCTGGCACTGATGCTGTATTCAATCCTGCCCATATTGCGCAATACGATTGTCGGCCTGCAAGGCATCGAGCCGGGTGTGCGCGAAGCGGCACGCGGATTGGGCATGACCGAGACCCAGCGTCTGTGGCGGGTCGAGCTGCCGCTGTCCCTGCCGGTGATCGTCGCCGGCTTGCGCACTTCCGTCGTCTGGGTGGTGGGCGCGGCAACGCTGGCGACCCCGGTCGGGGCGTCCAGCCTGGGCAATTACATCTTTGCCGGCCTGCAGACGCGCAATTGGCTCTCGGTCTTGTTCGGCTGTGTCTTCGCCGCCGGTCTGGCGATTGTGTTCGACCAGATGATTCGCCTGCTCGAGATCGCCGCAAGGACGCGGCGGCGCGGTCTGGCGGGCGGGGTTGCAATTGCACTGGCGCTGGTGGTCTCGCTCTCGCTCCTGCCGGTATTGGTCCCGGCCCCGGCGCCTGCAGCCACCAATTCGAGCGCCAGCAACGCCCCGGCAAACCTGGCCGGTCAGACGATCAGCATCGGCGCCAAGGCCTTCACCGAACAATATATTCTCGCCGCCCTGATGCAGGATGTGCTGGAAGGGGCGGGCGCTGTTGTCGAGCGCCGCGACAATCTGGGCTCGACCATCGCCTATGACGCGCTGCGTTCCGGCGAGATTGATGTCTATATTGATTATACCGGCACGATCTGGGCGACCCTGATGGAGCGGCCGCAAGCGGCGCAGCGTCATGTCATGCTCGCCGAGATGACGGCCTGGCTGCATACGCGTGACGGCATCCTCACCCTGGGCCGGCTCGGTTTTGAAAATGCCTATGGTTTTGCCATGACGCGGGATCGTGCGGGCGAGCTGGATGTTGCCAGCCTGGCCGATCTGGCCGCTCATGCCGATGAATTATCGGTCGGCGGTGATCCGGAAGTCTTCGTCCGTTCCGAATGGATCGGTACGCGCGACGCTTATGGCCTTGGCGCGATGCGCACGCGGGCGATGGATTCGACTTTCATGTATGGCGCGGTGCGCGATGGCCAGGTCGATCTGATCAGCGCTTACACCACGGATGGCCGCATTGCGGCTTATGACCTCGTCGTGCTGGAGGATCCGGCCCATATCCTGCCGCCCTATGATGCGGTGATCCTGCTCTCGCCGCGCGCCGCCGCCATGCCTGGCCTCGCCGAAGCGCTGGCGCCACTGGTCGGGGCGATTGACGGCGATGCCATGCGCGGTGCCAATCGGTTGGTCGATCTGGAACACCAGACACCGGCCCAGGCGGCAGCCTGGCTCGCGACGCGGCTCGGGGACGAATAATGGCAGGATATGTCGGCCATGGCCGCTTGCAGGACGATGAATGGCTGATGCGCGCCTGCGTCCTGATGAATCGCGACCTGCCGCCACATGCGCCGGAATACACGCCGGAAACCGAGCTCAATCGCTCCTATACGACCCAGTCGGCCGAATTCGAGACCTTGCTGGCGAAGATTGATCCGGAGGGTGATATTGATCGCTCCATCTTCCCGATGCTGGCCTTCTTCACCGCCTCGGAGGGCTGGCCGGTCGATATCATCTTCGCCGCGATTGCCGCCTTCCTGGTCTGGATCTTCATGCCCAACTGGTATGGCATCATGGAATATGCCGCCTATACGGCGATCGCGGGCTTCATCGCGGTGCAATATCTGCGTGCCCGGCGTGTTCGCGAGCGGGCGACGCGCGAAATGCAGCGGCTGGGCTTGCGTCAAGGCGAGGAAAACGCGCTCACTTTGCGCATGCTGGTGCGATACCGGGTGATGCCGGCGACGATTCACTGAGGTTGCTGGGGCGACAGGACCCTGAATCAGGACGGCGCGTCCCTTTCGAGCCGCGCCGCCTTCATTCCCGGTCGCGCAAGCGCGCTAAAGCACCGTCAACATGGTCGCCACCAGTGGATGGCGCACGATATCCTCAGCTGCCAGGCGGCAGACGGCGATGTCCTCGAGCGGTTCCAGCTTGTCGGCGATGATTCCCAGTCCGGACATGCCGGGCAGGAGGTCCGATTGCGCCGGATCGCCGGTGACAACCATGGTCGCGTTCCAGCCCAGCCGTGTGAGCAACATTTTAAGCTGAACATAGGTGCAATTCTGCGCCTCATCGACGACGACAAAGGCATTATTGAGCGTGCGGCCGCGCATATAGCCGATCGGGGCGATCTCGATCAGGCCCTCCTGCATCATCGCCTGCAGGCGTTTGGGCGAGAGCCGGTCGGCGAGGGCGTCATAGAGCGGCCGCAGATAGGGCGCGAGCTTTTCCTCCATCGCGCCAGGCAGGAAGCCGATTGATTCGCCGGCCTCGACGGCGGGGCGCGACAGCACGATCCGGCTGACCGACCCGGCTTCCAGCGCCTCGACCGCCTTGGCGACGGCGAGATAGGTCTTGCCGGTGCCGGCCGGACCGAGTGCCAGGACGAGATTATGTTCGTCGACGGCGCGCATCAGTACGGCCTGGCCCTCCGATCGCGGTTTGACGTTCTTGACGTATCTCTGGTCGCGCATGGGATCGCGGGTCTCCGGGCTCCAATTGGTGCCGGGGAAGAGGGCGCGAACCTTCGTCTCCTCTGTCTGATAGTGAGCTGCGTTGAATTCACCGGTGCGAGTGCGACGTTTGGCGATACGCTTGGTCATGGCTCAGGTCTCCACACATGAAAAACCCCTCGGCCAAGGGCAGAGGGGCGACAGGGTTGTAGCGATGGGGTCGGTTCGGAAGAATCCGGCAGACGGCGCCCGCAGGCGTCAATTTCGGGTGGGCTTGGGTGCAGACTGTCCATGACGTCTGATCGGGCCTTCCGTCCGGAGTTGCCGAAACGATACGGGGCTGCACCCCGAATCGCCGCTACAGTGTGAGTGTAGCGCGGTGAACAGACTCTCAACGCCCGCGTCGCTAAAAATTCACGGAATTCTACACGGAGACAGACATGGCGATTTATGCGTTGGGTGATTCCCGGCCGGAACTGCCGGCCGACGGCGAGTATTGGGTGGCCCCGGATGCGAGCGTGATGGGGCGCGTCATCCTGCGCAAGAATGCCAGTGTCTGGTATGGCGCGGTGGTGCGGGGCGATAATGATCCGATTGAAATCGGTGAAGATTCCAATGTTCAGGACCTTTCAGTCCTGCACACGGATGCCGGTGCACCGCTGAAGATCGGCAAGGGGGTGACGATTGGCCATCGCGCCATGCTGCATGGCTGCACGATCGGCGATTATTCCCTGATCGGGATTGGCTCGACGATTCTCAACGGGGCAGTGATCGGGACGAATTGCATCATCGGCGCCCACGCGCTGATCACCGAAGGCAAGGTGATTCCCGATAATTCCCTGGTGGTCGGCTCGCCCGGCCGTGTCATGAAGACGCTGGGGCCGGAAATGGCGGAGATCCTGAAGGCCTCCGCCGATCATTATGTCGAAAACTGGCAGCGCCACAGCCGCGAGCTGCGCCGAATCGATTAGGCCGACCGGCGATTCTGCCCGCATGAAGCGTCGCTAGTTGGCGCGGCCCCACAGATTGCGGATGTTTTCATCCGCATCGCGTCCCAGATTGAACCAGGCGGCGCGGTCATGGGTGGCGTCGATGATCAGCAGCCGATCATCGCGATCCAGGATATGGCTGAGCTCATTGCGAAGCACGGCGGCGGTGGTCGGGCCACGCAGCAGCCAGGTGCCGGGCGTGATCTGTTCCAGCTCGCCATAGGCGGTCAGCGCATTGCGAAACTCCGGTCCGGCTTCGGACTGAATTTCGGTGACGATCACGAAATTGGCCGGGCGAACACCTGCGGTGACACGCTTTTCCGGGGCAGGGCCGCCGGCGTTTTCCGCCAGCCAGTCGGTGAATTCATCCACGTCCGATGCCGCACACCAGCCCTCGTCCCGCGCATTGGAGACTTGGGAATGGGCCGCAATCCGGCCTTCGCTGACGAAGGCCTTCATCTGCGGCGGGGTGTAGGGGCCATAGACACGGCCTTCGACTTTCACAAACCAGGACATTGCAATTCCGTCATCGCGAGGCATTTCGGTTCTTTCTCGCACTAGCACAACTACTTCCTATCGCCCGTATAGGGCAAGAATCAGGCCGACACGGTGATTTTACCGGGGAAACACGACTCAAACTTGCCGAGGCGCGGATCAGGCTGCTTCGCTACTCTTTTTCGCGGCCTCAGGTGGATCGAACACGACCGCGAAGCCATTGTCCAGAATACGAGCCACACATCCTGTCATTTCACCCACACGTAGCAATTCGCCCAGACGAGGCCTTTCCAGACATTCGAAGGCGGCGCCGGTTACGGATACGTCGAGCACATTGGCCTGGATCACGACGCCGTCATTGAGCAGGATGCGCGCACGGCCGCGCCCGGGCTTGCGCACGGCGGCGCGATCTTCCTCGAGACCGAGGCGATCCTTGTTGAAACGCCAGGTGATGGTATCGGCCAGCTTGTCGCGCTTGCGCGCGGTGGCGTTGAAGCGGACCGAGAATTCCTCGCCCTCGACGCGCACAATCGTGCCTTCAATCCGCCCTATGCTGGCAATCATCAGGATGATGCGGGCATTGGCCGGCGGCGCTGAGCGCGAGGCGACGCGGGCGCCGCCCGGTGAAATATCGAGCAGGCGGCAGGCATGTTCGCCCAGCGTCTCCGACCAGAAGCGGCCGTGCAGCTGCAGCGGGACGCGCGTATGCCGGCGCCTTTCCTGGGCACCGCGCGCGGCGATCTTGATTTTGCGGCGGTCCAACCGGCCTGAGTCCTGCTGCATGACGACAACCTCCTGCAATCGGGGAGGATAGGACGAAGCGGTTAAGAAGTGTTTTCAACTACTGGTCGTTTGCGATCATGACCGGGTGCGGCGAATCGGGGCGTGCGTGCGGTGGAAACAGGAAGCCGGGATTGGCCGGAGGGCGGACTTCGCGCAGGCTGGTGCGGATGATCGGTCGTCCGCGCAGGCACTCCACCGCGTCCAGGGGCTGGAACAGGCCCAATGTGCGGTCGACCAGGCCTTCGGGCCCCCGCAGCGGCAGGAAACTGATCTCGATCTGGACTTGTTGCATCTCCATAGTCGTGGCGCGCGCAATCACCGAGGCTGGCGAGACACCGCTCAGGGACGCCTCCAGCGTGGCCTGGATATGGACCGCGTCATGACCGCGCCACAGGCTGAGGAAGTTCTGGTCGCGAAACTCGCGTTGATACAGTTCGCACAGGCCGGTGCCGGCCAGCCGGAACACGTGATGTTGCGGATCGATACGTCCCAGAATGAAGACATGGCCGAGCAGGGCGGCAATGTCCTGCGGCTCGATATCAGCCCGATAGGGCGCGGCGCCACCCAGGCGGCGCGCCTGCCAATAGGCATGTAGGGCTTTTGATTGCGCGTGGCGCATTCCACTCTCCAGACACTGCGGTCATAGCGCCGGGCGGCTCGATTGCCCCGCCGGCTTGTCGGGGGAGTTTCAAGAACGGGGCCATGCAAGCGGGTGGCGAAACGCTCCGATCCCACTCCCCACTGGCGGGAATCGCCTGTGCGGGGAAAACGGCCCGCCGCTTGCAAGACCGGCCTCAGGATAGAAGGAGCATGACCATGCGCGTATCAGCCCGGCACGGTTTCCTCGCTTTGGCGAGTGCGACATTCGTTTTGTGTATCGCTCCGGTCGCGCCGGCGCCTGCATTCGCAGGCGGCGGGGACGGGTGTTGCACCCCGGCACCGCCACCGCCGCCTTCGTGCTGCAATCATGGCGGCGGTCATACGGTCAATGTGCCCAACATCAATATTCATGGCGGCAATATCAATGTCGGCGTCAATGTCTCGAGTCGGGTCAATGTCACAACCAATGTGACAACCAATGTCGATGCATCGTCAAATGCCAGTGCGGGGGCCCGGGCCGGGGCGGGCGCCGGTGCCGGCGCGATCACCTATATCGGTGGCGGCAGCTATACACCTTATACAACGGCGCCAGCGGCAACCGCGATCACCGGCCTCAATGTGTCCGGGCTGGAACGCGAAACCGAATATGAATTCCGTGAGGAACAGCGTTCGCGCTGGGTCGAGGAATGGCGCCTGGTCCGCGCCGTCTGCGTCGATGATACCGGCACGCCGCACCCTGCCTCACGCGTCGATAATGGTGATCGGGTCACCGCGACCTATGACGGCGAGGTCTATCGCTGTGTGGCCGGGACCGCGATGCAGGTCACGATCGGCTGGCGCCAGGATGGCCAGGACAACTGGACCGATGCGCCGACCATTATGTGCCGCAAGGGCGAGGCCCTGCGCCATAGCCCGGGTGGCTCCCTGACCTGCGCCACCCAGGAGCCGCGCCGCAATTGTAACGAGCGCTCCCTGCTTCGCATGTATGGCCCCGGCGCCAAGCTGGTCTTCATGCGCCGCGAGGAACACTACATGGAATCGGTCCGCTATGAGCGCGAAAGCGAAAGCACGCGCCTGACCTCGATGACACTGATGCTCGATGGCGGGGTTGGCGGTTATCGCTGAGTATTTTCAGCAAAAGCGGGAACCGGTTTTGCGGTTCGAAAATGCGACCATCAAGACGCTGATCCATAACCAGACACTCACATGCCACTCGGCATGTCCTGGCCCCGGTCCAATAGACCGGGGCCTTTTTTTGCCCGCGGCTCAGCCGTCCAGTGTTTCGTCAAACCAGCGCAGCGACATGCAGGACAGGCCGGCATCAATGCGGCCGATCTGCTCCGTCGCCAGCGGCACCACGCTATAGCCGGCCTGGTCGAGCATTTCGATCGTGCGCGGAAATTGCGCCCCGACCAGAACGACATCATTGATGCGCAGGGCATTGGCCGCTGCCTCTTCGCCCTCGGGCAGGATCAGGGTCTCGAAATCCTCGAACACACCCGACGCTTCAAGCCGGGCGGTGGTGAGAATGCAATTCTCTTCGATCAGCGCGCAATCTGTCTTGAAATGCAACACGCCGGGCGGCGTCGTCACTGTTTTTGAAGCAAGGCCGAGCTTGGTCAGGCAGGCCCCGAGCGCGCCGGCGCCGGCGGCATTGGTGCGCGCTGACAGGCCAATCAACACATGATCGGGCGTCACCAGGATGTCGCCGCCATCGGCATAGCCGGTGCCGGACATTTCCAGCACGGTCTCGAATCGCCGCCGTAAGGCCGGTGCGATCTGCGCCGTCTCGCCGCGCCGCGCCGCATTGCCCGGCCGCAACAGGATCGCACCGCCGGAAAAGACCAGCGCCGGATCCTCGACGAACACCGAATCGGGAAAGGCCTCCAGCGGTGGCAGCACCGTCACCGCCAGCCCGGCGGCCTCCAGCGCGTCTATATAGGCGGCATGTTCCGCCGCGACGCCGTCATAATCGGGATCGCCATGATCGACGGCACGAAGCCCGCGTACGACGGAGCGCGATGGCTCGCGCACAAGGGCGGCATTGAAACGATAGACCGGGCGGGCGAGGGGCATGGGTCGGGCTCTCACAAAACACAATGGCTATATTTAACGGCGCCGTTCGGCGCGCAAGCCCTTACACTCGGCGCCGCGCTGACTATATCCAATCCCTCTGATCACCGTCCCGAAAGCCGACCCGATGATTCCGCTCTCCATCCTCGAACTCGCCCGCATCACCGATACCGGCGATGTCCGCACCGCGCTCGACAATGCGCGCGACGTGGCGGTGCATGCAGAGCGCCACGGTTTCAAGCGGATGTGGCTGGCCGAACATCATAATTTCGCGGGCATAGCCAGTGCCGCCACAGCGCTCGCCATCGCCCATATCGCGGCGGGCACGAGCACGATCCGCGTCGGTGCGGGCGGCATCATGCTGCCCAATCACGCGCCCTATATCATCGCCGAACAATTCGGCACGCTGGCCAGCCTCTATCCCGGCCGGATCGATCTCGGCCTCGGACGCGCGCCGGGCACCGATCAGCGCACCGTCCAGGCCTTGCGCCGCTCACCGGGCTCCGATGATCGCTTCCCCCAGGATGTGCAGGAGCTGCAAGCCTGGCTCGCCCCGTCCCGGCCCGGCCAGGCCGTGCAGGCGATTCCCGGCGCCGGGACGCAAGTGCCGCTCTGGATTCTCGGCTCCAGCCTGTTCGGGGCCCAGCTCGCCGCCGAGCTCGGCCTGCCCTACGCTTTCGCCTCGCATTTCGCGCCCGCCGCCCTGATCCCGGCGCTGGAAACCTACCGCAACCGCTTCAAACCCTCGGCGCAGCTGGCCAAGCCCTACGCCATGGTCGGCGTCAATATCGTCGCCGCCGACAGCGACAGCGAAGCGCGCCGCCTCGCCACCACCCAGCAAATGAGCTTCACCAACCTCATCCGCGGCACCCCCGGCCTCTCGCGCCCGCCGATCGATGATATCGACACTTATTGGTCAGCCGCCGAAGAAGCCCATGTCACCCAGATGATGAGCTGTTCCATCCATGGCGGGCCTGAGACTGTGAAGTCCGGGATTGAGGATCTGGTCGAGCGGACAGGTGCCGATGAGCTGATCGTGGTGTCGGATGTCTATGACCACGCAGCGCGGCTCAGGTCGTTTGAGATTATGGCGGGGTGAGGGGCGTCGGTTATTTAAGAAAAATCAACGCCTTGTCATCCCTGACGGATGCCCGGACGCGAAGCGATCCGGGCGCAGATCTGGGACCCAGACGCCCGACGCATGCAAGCTGACGCAGTGAGGCAGGAATCATTCGCCCGCCCAGCCCGGATGGTTGCACCATGGTGGTTCTGGGTCCCTGATCTGCGCCCCGCCTTCGCGGGGCATCCGTCAGGGATGACAAGTATTTGTAATCTTTGTATTATTGCGTGTGATCGTTGTGCTCCCCAAACCCACTCCTACCGCGCGTCCCGCCACATCGGCGTCATCGGTGGCGCGCCTGGTGCAATTTGGATCTCCCCGATCACCTTGAAGCCGAGCGAGCCGTAAAAGCCGAGATTGGCCGGGTTGGAGCTTTCCAGATAGGCGGGCAGGCGGGCCCGGTCGCAGGCCTTGAGCACGGGCTGCATCAAGCGGCGGCCATAGCCCTGACCTTGCAGGGCGGGACGCACGGCGATGGTGAAGAGATAGACGTGCGGCGTTTGTGGTTTATGGGCCGCCAGCGCCGCATCCGCTGCCATGCCGCGCATCAGCGCCCGCGGGCCGCCGCTGGTAAGCAGTGCGGCTGCCAGGCCGGGCATGGCGTGAAAGGGTAATTCCTTGTCGCCGCCGGGCCCCAGCCACATCGCGGCCGCACCATCGGCAGCCCGGCAGCAATACCCACGCGGCGTATAGACGTGACGGGCATAGCCGGTGAAGGTGTGCCGCATCGCGGTCTCATTGCCGAACGTCCAGTGATTGAACGGATCTTCGCGAAACGCATCCGCCGTGATCGCGCCGAGCAGCGCGCTGTCCTCGCGGCCGGCACGCCGCAGGCCTTCGGATGGTTCGATTTCGAGCGCTTCCATGGCCAGCATGCTCCTTGTCATTCCCCGGGGTGCCGTGTCCATTTTCCGCGGTTTCGCGCCGCAAGCCTTGGTCGGAGCGCCGCGCCAGGATGGAGATTCCCCCGCCTGCATCGCCCCTTAATTCTCTTGCTTGCGAGTGGGCCACCGGGGCTCAACGCCGTCAAGGCCGCCTTCGGCGCCGCTCCGCGGGCATGCGCCTTGACGGCGTTGAGCCCCGGTGGCGAAGTGCTGGCATGAGGTTTAAGGTGGGGTCCCGCGCGCTGCGGCCCGCTTATCCAGCGCAGAACCTCCAAATCATCGTCATCCCAGCGCAGGCTGGGACCCAGCTTCACGCACCGTCGTGAATCAAGATAGCGCCCGTTTATCAAACGCTTGCGCTTTACGAACTGGGTCCCAGCCTGCGCTGGGATGACGTTTTGTGGCGGTTTGCTGAGCCAAGCTTATCCCCACCCCTCCAACCCGCGAGTATGCTCACAGCGTTCCGGTCGCACGGGAGGCACGAGCTCAGTCAGTCGCGGCGGTCGGGAGCGTGCAGCCTGTCCGGGCAGAGGGGT
>NZ_JBLWTL010000017.1:0-66617 GCF_048270095.1 Maricaulis sp.
CGTGATACCGGCGGTGACAGACAAAACGGAGTAACTCGGAGCTTGACAGAAAGGGCCGCGATTAGACAACACGCACCCGCTTCACAGAAGCGGGACCATGTCCCGGCGGCGCGCGTCCCTCAACGCTCCTCGATTGTCACCCGCGCAATATGATTAGTCCCGCTCTGATGGATCAGCAGGGCCTCGCCATCGAGTGTGGTGCGCATGTGGCGCAAGATGCCGGCATGGACCGGGCCGGAGGGGATGGGCCAGCTCTGGAAGCTTTCCGTGTCGGGGTCGAAGCGCACCAGCATGTCGGGGCGCACACCGCTTTCATTATACCAGATCGCGCCATCGAAGACGGCGATGGCATAGGGGTGCGAGCTTGAGCCACTGGGCGAATCCCATTCGCGGATCTCGCCGCTTTCCGGGTCGTACCGGCCCAGCCGTCCCAGGCCGGAATTGACCCACCAGATGATCCCGTCGGCATCAATATCGAGACGGCGCACCGTCGTGCCCTCATCCGGCAGTGTGATTTCTTCAACAGCCATCGTCTGCGGATCGACACGCAGCAGGCAGTTGGCACCATTGCAGGCGACCCAGACCGTGCCATCGGCCCCAATCTTGACGCCATAGGGCCGCGAGCGCTCGCGCGGACTGGTGACCAGGCGGACCTCGCCAGTCGCCGGGTCGAGACGGCCGATCATATTGCTGCCCTGAAGCGAGAACCACAAAATGCCGCTCGCATCGAACTCGGCCGTGTGCGGGTCGCGCGCGGCCTCGTCAGGCATCGGATACTCGGTGATCTCGCCGCTGGCCAGATCGAAGCGGCCCATGGTGGCGTTGCGATTGCCTGTATACCAGGCATCGCCATCCGGCCCGATCGTCACCGAATGCGGCCCCGCGCCGGCCGGCAGATCGAATTCCTCCATCGCACCGGTCTCGGGATCGAGCCGGCCGAGAATATCCAGCCATTGCCCCACCCACCAGATCGAGCCATCAGGGGCTTCGACCGGGTCGCGCGAACGCTGCCCCAGGGTCGGCACTTGCCATTCCTCGAAGCGGATGGTGAGCGGCCCGTCGACCGGCGTCGCGGCGCGATTGTCTCCCGGCGGGAAGTGTGCGGCCAGATAGTCGAGGATCTCGGCCTGCATCTCGGGTGCGCCCGACAGATCGACCATGGTCGAGGTCAGGAATTGCCAGTCATCACGAGTATAGCCGGAGCTGCGCTCAATCAGGCTGGTGCTGTGACAGGCCGCGCAGACGGCGTCGACGGTCTCGCGGCCATCATCGCCCGACTGGGCAAGCGCTGCGGCAGGATGGCAAAGCGCGGCGGCGAGGATGAGAGAGGCGAGCGTATGGCGTGACATGTCAGGGCTTTCGGCAGTGGCATGGGACGATGAGTGTAGTTGAAATTTCGGGTTGGGGGAGGGAAAATCACCACGCCGCTTCCTTCTCCCATGGGGAGAAGGTGGCCGGAGGCCGGATGAGGGGGCAAACACCGCCTGTTGGTGAAAGGCAGCAGCGGTGCCAGTTCTGCAGCGTCCACATCGCCCGCCTCACCCGCCCTTCGGGCACCCTCTCCTCACGGAGAGGGAAAGGGCACCTCATCGATAACCGGAACTGAGGCGTTTATCTGGACTATTTCGACAGAAAACCAGCACGCCAGCGCCGCAGTTTTGCCGCAGGGCCGCGAAAAACTGCCCGGCTTCAGGGACAGGGAGTGTCGGTGTGATTGACTTGAATTCGACGGTGTTGCTCAACATCGCCCTGGCCGCGCTTGGCCTTGTCGCAGCCTGCCTCTGGCTGGCCTCTCTGGCCCCGGTGTTCGATCTGTTCCGCCATGCCTGGCCGCTCTGGGTGATCGTAGCACTGGTCGTCATCGGAGCGGCTGTCTGGACCGGGCATTGGCGTGAGGCCGGCCTGGCCGGAATCCTGCTGGTCCTGATCCTGCTTCCGGCGCGCGGCGAGTTTACCGCCTCCCTGCGCCAGCCGTCCGCGACATCAGGCAGGGCCAGCCTCACCCTCGTCACCCATAATCTGTGGGGCAAGGGCGGCGAGCGTGCCGGCGCAGTCGCGGCCATCCTCACCGAGGACGCACCTGATCTGATCGCCCTGCAGGAAGTCCGCAGCGACGGCCTCGCTGTGGCGGCAGCACTTGCGGCCGACTACCCCTTTGCCGCCGATTGCGGCGACGGCCCGACCCGGCTGCTCTCGCGCCACCCCTTCGTGCGCTCCGGTTGTCTGGACGGATGGAAACCGGCTTATCGCCTGCCCGGGCTCCGGGTGATGCCCGCCGCCTGGGGCGAGATCGCGATGCCGGACGGGGAAAGAGTCGTGATCGTGGCGGTCCATCTGCCCTGGCCGGAACCGCTCAACGCACAGGCCGCAGTAATCGAGGCGCTGACAATTTTGTTCGAGGGCTTCGAGGCCGACCGGCTGATCGTGCTGGGCGATTTCAACGCCGCCCCACCGGCCGTGATTCATGAGCGCATGGCCCGCGACTGGGGGCTCGAACGCCGCACGCACGGGCTGCCGAGCTGGCCGAGCCAGAGCTTTACCCGCGCCTTCGGCCTGCCCCGCCTGCCCGTCCCGTCAATGCTGGCCGGGATCGACCATGTCTATGCCGGCACCGCGTGGCAGACGCAGAGCGTGAGCGTTCTGGCCGATACAGGATCGGATCACCGGCCGGTCCAGATCACACTCAGCCTGCAAGACGCAGCGCGCTGACACAAAAAAAGCCGCGACACCCTCAGGGCATCGCGGCTCTTCAGTTTAGCGCATACGCCGGGCCTTAAACCTCGACGATGCTCGCCTTGATGATCTTGCCGGGCTTTGCCGGTGGCTCGCCCTTGGGGATGGCGTCGACATGGTCCATGCCGTCAATCACTTCGCCCCAGACTGTGTACTGATTGTCGAGATAGGGCACAGCGTCCAGGCAGATGAAGAACTGGCTGTCGCCGCTGTTTGGATCAGACGAGCGCGCCATCGACATCGTGCCGCGGACATGTTTCTCGGCATTGAATTCGGCCGGGATCTTGGTGCCCGATCCGCCCATGCCATTGCCGTCGGGGCAACCGCCCTGGGCGACGAAACCGTCGATCACGCGGTGGAAGTTGAGACCATCATAAAAGCCGGACTTCACCAGTTCGGTGATGCGGGCAACATGTTTGGGCGCCAGGTCCGGACGCAGTTTGATCGTCACATCGCCACCCTCAAGGGTGAATACGAGTTGTTCTTCAGCCATTGAATTTACTCCAGAATTCGTGTCGGCACGGGAATTTCGCAAACATCCGGCAGGGCGCCGGCGGCATTGCGCAGTGAATCGAGATAGGCGGTGAAGGCGGCACTCTCGGTGTCGACCACCTGAATACGGGTGCGCTCGGCCTCGGGCAGATCGGCGGCGACGCGCATGGAATCAATCGTGTCGGGCACGAAGCGCGGATCCTGGCCCAGCGTACCGAGGCGCAGGGCGTTGACCGCGTCCTGACCCGCGCGCACGCGGCCCCAGACGGTGTAGATCGCATTGAGGTGCTCGGCATTGCCGCGCGTGATGTAGAACTGGCTGCCGGCGCTGTTTGGATCATTGGTGCGCGCCATGGCGGCGGCACCGGTGCAATGCAGCAGCCAGCTTTCAACCTGTCCGTCACCGGTCAGGGCCGCGACTGCGAGCGTCTGGGTGCCGGCCGGGAAGCCGTTCCAGAATCCGGCCCGCGCCGATCGCGGATTGTCGGACGGATTGATCACCCGGTCCTGCAACTCGCTGACCGGCAATTCTGCGCCGCGGCGGACCGTGAATTCCGAACTCATCGAGGGCAATTCAGTGCGGTGATTGGGATTGCCGCGCGAGCCGCCACCCTGGGCCATGAAACCCTCGAGCACGCGGTGCCAGACGAGGAAATCATAGAATTGCGCCCGCGCCAGCGTCTTCATGCGCTCGACATGGGTCGGCGCGAATTCCGGCGCCAGCTCAACGACAATGCGGCCGTGCGGCGTCTCGATATAGAGCGTGTCTTCGGGGTCGAGATCACGCCAGGCGTCATCGGGGAAGTCATAGGCCGTCGCGCCCGCACCCATGGTCACGTCCTGGACCAGTGTGGTGATGTCCGGATCGGATGTCTGCGGTGTATCGGCTTCACGCGCGCAGGCAGCGGTTGTCAGCCCCGCAGCCAGAACAAGGGAGAGTGAGAGATGTTTGATCACGCGAGACGCTCCTTCAAACTGGCCTTGATGGCCGCAGGCACAAAAGCCGAGACTTCCCCGCCCAGCGAAGCAATTTCCTTCACGAGGCGGGATGAAATGGCCTGGTGGCGCGGGTCCGCCATCAGGAAGACGGTCTCGATATCATCATTGAGCTGCTGATTCATCGCCACCATCTGGAATTCATATTCGAAATCGGACACGGCGCGCAGGCCGCGCACAATCGACTGTGCCCCGACCTGTTCGGCGAAATGCATCAACAGGCCCTCAAAGGGCATGACCTCGATCACGGCATGATCCGAGAACTGCGCCGCTTGGGAGCGCACCATTTCAACCCGCTCGTCGAGCGTAAAGAGAGGCTGTTTGGCGGCATTGATCGCGACGCCGATGATCAGGCGATCGACCAGCTTCACCGCCCGCCCGATAATATCGAGATGGCCATTGGTGAGCGGATCGAACGTGCCTGGATACAGCGCGGTTCGGGTCATGAAAATCAACTCTCCCGGCAACGGCAATCTGCCCGCAGCATTCACCAACTCATCGCCTATTAGCGTGTTTGGCCCGGGTTTTAAACGCCTGAAACTGCAAGCCAGCCACAAAGCGCGCCTGCGTCTGTCGAAAAATCCAGCCCGTGTCCGGGCAGGCGGGTCGGATCGGCGCGACGAATGACAGCTGGATGCGACCGGCGCCGGCGCGCACCGCCTTCGTCGCACAAGCGGCCCGACATGGATTGAAACCGCGATAGGCGCGGGTCAACATGGTGCCGTCTGCCTTGTCAGTCCGGAGGATCCGATGGCCACGCCGGGTGAATTACGCAACCAGGCCATCGCCGCCCTGAAGGCCCGCGACCGGCCGGCCTGTCTCGCGGCGCTCACCCGGTTGAGCGCGCAGGAAGCGGATACCGCCCTGCCCTGGCAGGGGCTGGCGCGGATGGCCGATGCGCTCAATGCCTGCGACCTCGCCCAGACGCTGTCCGCCCGGGCGCTGGCGCAGGGCCCGGGGCAACTCACCGACCACCTTGGCCATCTCGCCCTGATGGCGAAATGCGGCCAGGTCGAGCCCGCCCTCGCCCGCGCAAGGGCGCTCCGGCCGGCGCATGGCGACCAGCCATCGCTCAACCACCTCATCGGGGTCCTGGCGGCACAGATGGGCGATAGTGATGCCGCGATCGAGGCGCTGCGGGCGGCGCTCGAGCGGGCGCCGCTGAGCGGTGCCAGCTGGATCATCCTGGTCTCGGCAAAACCCGTCACCTCCGATGATGCCGACTACCAGCGACTGGAAGCGCTGCGTCCAGACTTCGCCGGCCAGCCGCCGGAGGCTCACGCCAGCCTGCTCTTCGCGCTCGCCAAATGCCAGCATGATATCGGCGCCCATGGCGACGCATTTCGCGATTATGAAGCGGGTGCAGCGATCATGCGGACCTTGCGGCCCTGCCGGAGCGGGGCGGCATCGGCGCTCGCGCGTCAGGTGATGCATGAGTTTGACCGCGCCGAACCGGGGCTGAGGCCGAGTCAATGCCGGTCCGCTCGCCCGATCCTCGTCACCGGCTTGCCGCGCTCGGGGACCACACTGGTCGAACAGATCCTGACATCACATCCCGCCATCAGCGGTGGCGGAGAGCTCAACCTGCTTTCGGCCGCACTCGCGCCAGTTGGCCAGCTCTCGATGGCCGCAGCGCGCCGCTTCGAAGTGGCGGACCGGGGCGGCTGGACCGGGATCGGCAAGACCTATCTGGACATGCTCACCGCACGCTTTGGCCCTGAAGGGCGGATTGTCGACAAGAGCCTGAACACGGCACCGATGACGGGATTGATTCGCCACGTCCTGCCCGATGCGCCGATCATCTGGATCCGGCGCACGCCGGAGGACGCGGCCCTTTCCTGCTTTCGGACCTGGTTCAGCCAGGGCATGGAGTGGACCTGGTCACTGACTGATATCGCGGCGAAGTTTCGCGCCGAGGACCGACTTTATCATCACTGGGCGGACCTGCATCGCGAGGCCATTTTGACGGTGGAATATGAGGTCCTGGTCGCCGAGCCCGCCGCCCAGATCGCGCGCATGCTCGCCCATTGCAAACTCGATCCGCATCCCGGTCTCGAGGCGTTTCATCACACCCGGCGGGCCGTGACGACAGCGTCGCGGGCACAGGTCCGGCAAGCCCTGCACGCCGGTTCCATCGGCAGCGCCCGGCATTATCGCCAGCAGATGGAGGTTTTCCGGGCCGCCTATCAGGGCGATCGGTGAGCCCGCCAAATCCGGCAGGCTCACCCTCGCATTGACTAGTCTTCGGACGCTTCGCCGGCATCGGAGGCGCTGGCGGCTGGGTTGCCATCAGGCCCGCCATCTATGCCGTCATGCTCCGCATCGTCCTCATCGCCCGCATCCTGGATGCGCACGACGGCGACGACATTCTCTTTCTCATTGAGGCGGATCAGGCGCACGCCGCGGGTTGAACGGCCCGCAATGCGAACAGTGTCGACCGGGAAGCGGATCAATTGACCACCATCGGTGACGGCCATGATCTGATCGCTATCGTCGACGGCGAAGCTGGCCGCCAGTTCGACCCCGCGCTTGAGATCGGTCGCCGCGACGCCCTGATTGCCGCGTCCCATGACACGGTAATCATAGGCGCTGGAGCGCTTGCCCATGCCATCGACACCGACGGTGAGGAGAAATTCCTCTGCGGCGCCAAGCTCGGCAATCCGGTCCGGCGACAGGGCGGCAATCTCGCCCTCATCATCGCCATCGCCAGAATCCGTTCCCGCGGCGTCGGCCGACGCCTGGTCATCGCTCTCATCGCCGAGCGCCAGGCGCATGGCGGTGGCGTGTTTGAGATAGGCGCGGGCTTCCGGCGAGGTGACATCAACATGGTTGAGGATCGCCATAGAGATCAGGCTGTCGCCCGCCGCCATGCGGATACCGCGCACACCGACCGAGGACCGGCCGGCAAAGATGCGGACATCACCGACCGGGAAGCGGATGGCACGGCCTTTGTCGGAGACCAGGAAGACATCATTGGCCTCGGTGCACAGGCGCACGGCGACGATGCTGTCATCCTCTTCCAGCTTCATCGCGATCTTGCCATTGCGATTGACCTGGACGAAGTCGGACAGGCGGTTGCGGCGAACCGTGCCGCGCCCCGTCGCAAACATCACATTCAATTCGCTCCAGCTGTCCTCGTCCTCCGGCAGCGCCATGATCGAGGTGATGGTCTCACCCTGGTCGAGCGGCAGGAGATTGATCATCGCCTTGCCGCGCGTGTTCGGCGCACCCAGTGGCAGGCGCCAGGCCTTGGTCTTGTAGACCATGCCGCGATTGGAGAAGAAGAGCAGCGGCGCATGGGTCGAGGCCACGAACAGGGTGGTGATGAAATCCTCGTCCTTGGTCGCCATGCCCGAACGGCCCTTGCCGCCGCGGCGCTGGGCCCGGTAGTCGGACAGCGCCGTGCGCTTGGCATAGCCGCCATGGGTGACGGTAACGACCATTTCTTCGCGCGGGATGAGATCCTCGTCCTCGAAATCGAACTCGCCATCGATGAAGATGGAGCGGCGCGGGGTTCCGAAGTTTTCCCGCACATCGGTGAGTTCGTCGCGGATGATCTCGATCACCCGCTCCCGCGAACGCAGGATATCGAGCAGATCAGCGATCTGTTCGGCCAGCGTTGCGGCCTCATTGCCGAGCTCGTCACGGCCCAGACCGGTCAGGCGGTTGAGGCGGAGTTCGAGAATGGCGCGGGCCTGTTCCTCGGTCAGTTTCAGCGTGCCATCGGCCTGCAGCACCGAGCGCGGATCCGCGACCAGGGAAACCAGCGGTGCCACATCATGGGCCGGCCAGGCGCGGGCCATCAGACCTTCGCGGGCAGCCGCCGGATTGGGCGCAGCGCGGATCAGCGCGATGACTTCGTCGATATTGGCCACGGCCAGCGCCAGACCCACGATCACATGCGCACGATCACGCGCCTTGGCGAGATCATGCTTGGCCCGGCGCGCGACAACTTCTTCGCGGAAGCGCAGGAATTCCTTGAGGATATCCATAACGCCGAGCAATTGCGGACGGCCACGGACCAGCGACAACATATTGGCGCCAAAGCTCGTCTGCATCGGCGACCAGCGATAGAGCTGATTGAGGATGACATCGGCATTGGCATCGCGCTTGAGTTCGATCACGACGCGCATGCCGGTGCGATCGGATTCGTCGCGCAAATCGGCAATGCCTTCGATCTTCTTGTCGCGCACAAGGTCCGCGATCTTCTCGATCATCGTCGCCTTGTTCACCTGGAAGGGGATCTCGTGAACGATGATCGCCATGCGATCCTTGCGCACTTCCTCGACCGTGGTCAGCGAGCGCATGATGATCGAGCCACGCCCGGTCGCCACCGAGCTGCGCGCACCGGAGCGGCCCAGGATCTGGGCGCCGGTCGGGAAATCGGGACCGGGAATATGCTCCAGCAATTCCTCTTCGCCCATCAGCGGATTGTCGAGCAGGGCCAGGGTGCCATTGATCACTTCGGCCAGATTATGCGGCGGGATATTGGTCGCCATGCCGACGGCGATACCGCCCGCACCATTGACGAGAAGATTGGGGAAGCGCGCGGGAAGAACCGTCGGTTCGCTTTCCTGGCCGTCATAGTTTTCGCGGAAATCGACGGTCGACTTGTCGATATCGGCCAGTAGCGCGCTGGCGGGCTTGTCCATGCGCACTTCGGTATAACGCATGGCAGCCGGCGGATCGCCATCGACCGAGCCGAAATTGCCCTGCCCGTCGAGCAGGGGCAGACGCATCGACCAGGGCTGGGCCATGCGGACCAGCGAGTCATAAACGGCCTGATCGCCATGCGGGTGGTATTTACCGATCACATCACCGACGACCCGGGCCGACTTGCGGTAGGGCTTGTCCGGCGTATAGCCGTTTTCATGCATCGACCACAGAATCCGGCGGTGCACCGGCTTGAGACCGTCACGCGAATCCGGAATGGCACGGCTCACGATCACGCTCATCGCGTAATCGAGATAGGAGGTGCGCATCTCGTCTTCGATGGCAATATTGCCAACGCCTTCCGGAAGACCGGGCGGCGGGGTCAGAACATCATCGTGATCGCTCAAGGCGGCCCTCTCTCATTCGCGTCGCTGCCGGGCCCAAAACCCCGCTGCGCAAAGCAAAATGCCGCCTTGTATCGAGCGCACAGAATCGGTGCGTGAATCAGGCGGCTTTCCTGTCACCAACACTTAACAATCACAGGCCCGTAGGGCAAATGCGCTCGGCGGTAGAGTCGCCCGAGGGGGACCGCTCCTGAGGCTGACAAGAAACTGTCTCTCAAGGGTGCTAATCGGGGGGCGCTTGCCAAAACCGGCGCTGTGTCGAAACCTGCCGCTCAAACGCATCAGCCGGCGGAATTCGCCAGGCCAGACGGGATGATGACCATGACCAAGCCTCGCCTTCTGCTTCGGGCAATCACCGGCTTCGCGCTGCTCGCCCTCACCGCCTGCGGCCACACGCCGGCACCGCCCGCTGCCAATGAAGAGCCCATCGTGCTGATGATCGGTCTCGACGGACTGCGCTATGACGCGATCGACCGCTGGGATGCGCCCAATCTGAGCGCGCTGGCGGCGCGCGGTGTGCGCCCGCAAAGCATGTATCCGGTGATGCCGTCGAAAACCTTCACCAATTTCTATTCCCTGGCGACCGGGCTTTATCCCGAGCATCATGGCATGATCTCCAATGCGCCCTATGACCGGGTGTTCGATGAAATCTTCTCCAACAGGGGCGGCGGACCGCAGGATCCGCGCTGGTGGGCGGGAGAGCCGATCTGGATCACGGCCGAAAGACAGGACGTCCGCTCGGGCATCATGTTCTGGCTCGGCTCGGAAGTAGAGCATGACGGCGTGCGTCCCACGGTCTGGCATCCCTATGTCCATGAAATGCCCTATGAAGACCGTGTTGCCGAAGTGTTGTCATGGTTTGATGCACCGGCCGCCGAACAGCCGCGCCTGGCCGCCGTGTATTTCGACCATGTCGACACCATCACCCATGGCACCGGCCCCTTTACGCCCGAAGAGGGCGAAGCGGTCGCCCGCGTCGATGCCCTGGTCGGCGAGCTGGTCGAGGGCCTCACCGCGCGCGGCCTCATTGATCGCACCAATATCATCATCGTGTCCGATCACGGCATGGTGCCGGTTGAGATGGAACGCTCCGTCGCCATCGACACGCTGGCGGATCTGGACGGGCTCTTCATCCCGGAATTCTCCGGCCGCTATGGTCCCGGGCTCGAACCCTATGTGATGGCCTATGGCGACAGCGAAGCGGTCGACCGCGCCTATGCCGCGCTCGATGGTGCCGACCCACATGTCTCCGTCTATCGCCGCGGCGCGATGCCCGGCACCTGGCATTTCGACCATCCCGACCGCGGCCCTGACCTCTTCATTCTGGCCGAGCCGGGCTGGCTGCTGACGCGCAGCGATGCCGACCTCTCCGGCCCGTGGCCAGCGGGCATGCATGGCACGCACGGCTATGATAGTCGCGACGAGACCATGGGCGCGACCTTCATCGGGGCCGGTCCGATTTTCCCGCCGGGCACGCGGCCGGAAGCGTTCGAGAACGTCAATGTCTATCTGATGATCGCCTGCGCGCTCGGACTGGAACCGGTGCAGACTGATGGCGATCCGGCCGAGGTGGCGCGCATTACCGGCGGGCGGTGCCCGGCGGCCGATTGACCCAGGGCGCTGGCCCCCGCCGACCCAAGCGCGTAGACAGGCTGGAAACCGAACAGGAGAATGCCCGATGTTGTCCCGCACCCTTCTCGTCACCACAGCCTTTCTGCTACCCGTCGCAGCCTGCGCCCAGGATGAAGCGGCCGTCCCGCCGCACACGACCACAACCGCCAGCGGCGAGCTGATCATCCGTGACCGTAGCCCCGCCGGCTCGGTGAGCCTGCACCAGGGCCCCGAAGGCGTGGTCATCCGGATCGAGGCTGACGGCCTGCCAGCGGATGCGCGCAATCAATGGCATGGCGTCCATCTGCATAGCATTGGCGATTGCTCGTCAGAGGACTTCACCTCCTCGGCCGGCCATATCAACCCGTCAGGGCGCCAGCACGGCCTGCTCAACCCAGAAGGCCCCGACAATGCCGATCTGCCCAATCTCTGGGTCGACGGCGATGGCGCGATCCGCGCCGAGGTCTACACAACCCGCGTCAGCCTGGAGGGCTCTGACACCCTGCCCGCCCTGCTCGACGCCGACGGTTCAGCCCTGGTGATCCATGCCGGCAGCGATGACCAGACCAGCCAGCCGATCGGCGGTGCCGGCGCGCGCATTGCCTGTGCGGTGATCACGACGCCCTGAACGAGGCCGCGTAGACATCACCTACCTGCAACCCGGCTTCCCGACCGAGTGGGACGCCCGGGTTGGCCATTGCTCTGAAGCGCCATCACAAAGCTGGAATGTCCGCCTCGATGACAATTTCGACGATGCGGGTTTCGGCCCTCAAGCGCCGTCCGCCCCAAGGGGCACCAGGCCCGCGCCCTCGCGCGAGGCCGGAGAGTCGAGGTTCCGAATCTCGAATTCACGCTCGACGATCCGCGTGCCGAAGGCCGTATAGAGGATAGCGGCCATCAACGCCGCCACGAGGAAGCCGGCGATGAAACTGCTGCGGTCGAGGCTGGCGATGAGGTCTCCGATCGAGACGCGGGGCCGGTCGCGCGCCGGCAGTCCGGCCAGCGCCGCCGGCGGCGCATCAATCGCCAGCCGATAGCCGACGCGCGGCAGGGTCAGAATCAAATCCGAGCGGCCCAGCAGACGGCGCAGGCGCGAAATCGCCTGGTTCAGCGCTTCGTCCGAACCGTCTTCATCCCAGACGCTCTCGAGAAATTCATCGCGCGTCACCGGCGCCCCACCGCGCCGCACCAACAGGTCGAGCACGCCGGCCAGGCGCGGTTCGAGCCGGTGGCTGCGGCCGCCGATTTCCAGCACACAATTGCGCAGATCGCAGACCGCATCGCCGATCTGCACAATCGAGGCCGAGGGAGAGCGACGGGTAGAGACAGGGCTGGCAATATTCATCATCATCTTTCGGAAATGTTTTCGTCAGGACAGTGTGGTGGCATTTTCCTACGCCTCCCCTCCTAACACAGAACAGGAAGGCCCTGCCCATGAAAGCTTTTTCATCTCCCCTCGCGATTGCGCGGCTCGCCCTGGCGGTGACCCTCGCCTCGCCACTGATCGCACCGTTCGCGGGCGCCCAGACCGACCCCGCCCAGCAGGCACGGATCGAGGCCCGCTTCGACGAACTCGCCGAGGCGGGTTTCACCGGCTTTGCCGCGATTGCCCATGATGGCGAGATCATCCTTGCCCGTGGCGCCGGCCTCGCCGACCCGGCCACCGGGCGCCCCTTCACCCTCGATACCCAGTTCGATATCGGTTCGATCACCAAGAGTTTCACCGGCATGGCCATCGCCGCGCTGGTCGATGCCGGACGCCTCGCGCCCGATGCGACCCTGGCCGATTTCTTCCCGGACGTGCCCGCCGACAAGGCGACCATCACTGTGCATCAATTGCTCACCCACACGGCCGGCCTGCCCGATGCCGTCGGCGATGATTTCTCCGACGAGGGTTGGGCCAGCGTCCGCGACAAGGCCTTCGCCGCAGAGCTTCACCACGCGCCCGGATCGGCCTATCGCTATTCCAATGTCGGCTTCACCGTCCTGGCCGCGATCATCGAAATAGTGACCGGTCAAACCTATGAAGACTATCTGGTCGAGGAGATCCTCGTGCCCGCCGGGATTGAGCATACCGGCTATATGGCCGTCTATGACGACGCCCTCGCGGCGCGCAACCGCCACGGCGAAGCCGTGATCGACGCGTCCTGGGGCGGTCATGCGCCGAACTGGAATCTGATGGGCAATGGCGGGCTGGTCTCGACACCGCGCGACATGCTCGCCTGGCAGGCGGCCTACCGGAACGGCACGATTGTCTCCCCGCAGGCCCGCGACCTGGCGCATGCACCGCTGGTGCGCGAGGGTGACGGGGCACCCTCCTTCTATGGCTATGGCCTGGTGGTCGAGGATGATGCCGAGCTTGGCCGCATCTATTGGCATAATGGCGGCAATCCCTCCTTCAACTCACACTGGCGGGTTCTGGCGGATCAGGGCTATGAGCTGTTCGCAACCACCAATCAGCGCGGCATCTCGGCCGACACGGCCATTGAGGCCCTGGTCGCGGCCTTGATGGGCCAGGAATTCGAGGTGCAGCATCCGCGCCAGGCCAGTGTCGACCCGGTGGCCCTGCCCGATACGGCCGGGGGACGCACCGCGGCTGAATTCCTCGCCATGATCGCCAGCGATGATGAGGCCGTCTGGCGGGATTATGTCCTGACCCGGATGAGCGATGAGATGCGCGCGGTCGCGCCGATGGACGGACATTTGAGGATGATGCGGCAGCTGCACCGTGATGTCGGCCAAAGCGATGTCGTCGCCGTCTTCGAGAACGAAACCACGATTACCCTCTCGGTGCGCGATCCGCATTCGGGCGAGACGATCCCGGTGATGATTGAATACGATGCCGATGGCCAGGTGACGGGCCTGATGATCGGCTAGGCCAGGGCCGGTCGCGCCACCATCAGCCCAAAGATCGCGATCAGCGCAGCAAAGGCCGGCCAGCCGAGCGCAAACCAGATCCGCATCAGACGGTGAACGCGGTCGGGGACAGCCTCCCCGGCCGCGACGGCCTCGGCCATCAAACGCCGCACCTCAAGCTGGATCCACACCACGGGCAGCCAGCAGGCGCCGATGAAAATATAGAGCCCATAGCTCACCAGCAGCCAGGGCGCGGTGAGTGGCCAGCCCGCCAGATACGCCAGGGCGACGCCGGTCAAAGGCTGGGCGATGACGGCGGTGGTGGTGAAGACCCAGTCGGCGAGCACGACATGCTTGGCCGCCAGCGCGAAGCCGGGGGCATCGCCGGAGCGCCAGGCCATCAGCATGAAAAAGGCAATCGCCGCGCCGGACCCGAACAGCACAGATGCCGACATGATATGCAGCGTCTTGACGGTCCAATACAGCTCCATCAGCGCTCATCCTCTGTCGCGGCAATCATCAGCGCCAGCGCCATCATCGGGAAGACTTTCAGGATTGGTCCCAGCGCGTCGGCCCACAGGCCGGGCAGCGTCAGGCTGAGCGCGAGGATATAGGCGAATGTGCCGGCGATCATGATCGCGCTGACCAGCCGCACCCGCCATTTCGCCAGCATCGCCGCGCCCAGGGCGAGATCGAAGGCGGACCCGAACCAGAGCAGAAAAGTCTGCATCGCCGGCGTATATCCGGCCGCCTGCAGCACGTCATAGGCATCACCGCGCGCGATCGTCAGCGAAATGATGCCGGTCGCCAGCCAGTAAAGTCCCAGCACCCAGCGCGCGACCGGGCGGGCAAAGCCGAGCCGGGCATGCCAGCGGTCCTGCACACCGGCCGGAGCGCTGGCGAGGTAGGCGTCAAAGCCGCGCGGCGCCGCGCCGGTCGCGGCGAGCCATTCAGCCGGATCGCCCTCGACATCGAAGTCGAGCTGTTTCAGCGCCGTGGTGCGCATTGAGGTGCGCACGCCGACCCAGCCGAGCAGATCGCCGATGCGAAAGGCCGGCGCCGCAAGCCAGCGCGGGACGTGCCAGATCCGCGTCCGGCCAAAGCCGAGCCAGCGGCGATAACCGCGCAGCAATTGGTCCATCGAGACCGCCTGCGGGCCGGCAATGTCCCAGCTGAAATGCGATGGCGCACCGGGTTCCAGCAGATCGCCCACCGCCGCGCTCAGATCTTCCGCACTGATCGGACGGAAAACCTGCTCGCCGCCGACCAGCGGCGTGATCCAGGGCATGCCGCACAGGGCCCGCACCAGGGCGGTGCCGCCATAGACATTGCGGGCAATCACCAGTGAGGGGCGCAGGATGGCCCAGTCGAGATCGAGCGCCTTGAGCGCCGCCTCACCATCGAGCTTGTCGCGCGCATAGGCCGAGCCGGAGGCCGCATCGGCGCCGACGGCGGAAATATGGATCACCCGGCGCACACCCGCCTCGGCGCAAGCGGCAAACAGCGCGGTGGCGCCATCGACATGGGCCGCACGGCTATGATCGCCGAGCCCGTCCTGCAGTACGCCGACGCAATTGATCACCGCATCGACCCCGGCCAGCCGTGGCCGCCAGTCGGCGGCGTTGTCATGCCGGAAGTCGCAGGCGATCCAGTCGAGATCGGGGGCAAGGCGCCGCGCCGCGTTGATCTGCCGGCCGGCGGCGATGACGCGATGGCCCTGGCTGTGCAGATGGGCCGCGAGATGCGATCCGATGAAACCGGACGCCCCGGCGATAAGGATATTCATGACCGCTCGCCCCCCGGCACTCGCTATTCGGTCTGGTCTGGACCCGATCGCGCCAGCTATGGCGCAGACGCCGCCTGGCCTTCGCGCATCATGGCCAGATTGGCATCCAGATTATTGCTGATCGCCGTGCGCAGCGCGGGCCAGACGGCTTCGACCTTGAGCCATTCGGAACCGGGCATCTCGACCTGGTTCACGGCAGCGAAGTAAGCCGTTGTCCCGTAAGAACAGGCCCACCAGGGTGAGGCCTGACTGGTAAAGACCTCACCCGATGCGATGGTGGCGGCGAGTGCCGCCTCGAGCCGCGCGGGATCGGAATTCATCAATTCGGTGACCGCGGGCCCGGCATATTCCGATGCCCCGCCGACGACGTTCAAGGCTGACGAGTCGATACAGCGCGAGGCGTCGTAAATCGTGCGGGCGCGGCCGAGAAAATAGGCCTGCAGGGCCCGGTCAGGGTCAGTGGCGACCGTCAGCCGGGCGACCTCGAACAGGAAGATTGGCGGATTGATATCGCGCCGCTCCCATAACTGGCGGGCAATAGCCGGGGATTGCGCCGCGTCCGTATTGCGCAGGGCCGACAGGGTCACGAGGACATCGCCCCAGGCTGCATCGCCGACGACGAACTGGGATTCAGCCCCCTCGCCACCGATCGACATGATCCCCGGTCGGCGCAGATTGGCATCGGCGGTCTGGGACCAAGCGGGCGCGGCCAGCATGAGGCAGGCCAAAATCAAGATCGTTCTACGCATTCCGGCTCCTCGCCCCCCATTCAGTCCCGTGTGGACTAGAACGGGATTTCATCATCCATGTCGGCGCTACGGAAATCTTCCTTCGGCCCGTCAACCGCGCGCTGTGGCGAGCGCTCGCTGGACTCGAAACTTCCGCCGCCACCGCCGCCATATGAGCCGCCGCCCTCGCCCTTGCTGTCGAGCATTTGCAACTCGCCGCGGTATTTCTGCAGCACGATCTCGGTATTGTATTTGTCGACGCCGTTCTGGTCGGTCCATTTGCGGGTCTGCAGCGCGCCTTCGATATACACCTTGGCGCCCTTCTTGAGATAGTTGTCGGCGACCTTGGCGAGCTGGTCATTGAAGATCACAACGCTGTGCCATTCGGTCTTCTCGCGGCGCTCGCCGGAGGTCTTGTCGCGCCAGCTTTCCGAGGTCGCGATGCGCAGATTGCACACCGGATCGCCATTCGGCAGACGCCGGGTCTCCGGATCCTTGCCCAGATTGCCCACCAGAATGACCTTGTTTACAGATCCCGCCATCGCCCATTCTCCATGTTCTTGTGTTGCACGGCTTGTGCGCCGCGCCAATTTGTTCACATTCTGTTCCACGGGTCAATCGCGCCCGCGAGTCGCAGGGATTTGAACGGAGTGGCGGCACAGAGTCCAGTGAGCCGCGCGGCGGGGTGTGGACGGAACACAGACCGCTATATCCTCCCCCGGATGCCCCTGCCCGGCTGAAGGGTAAAAACAACTTGTAGTCCCCAATACCAGCGGTCTAGCTTGCGGCGTTTTATAGAGGGGAATCACCATGTACAAATTCATGATCGTGGCGCTCTGCGCTGCGGGAATGGCGGCCTGCGCGTCGACACCCAATCCAATTGCCGCCGAAACCCGGTCCGGCACCTATGTCACCGGCGCCGACCTGGTCTGGTCCGTCGACGATGCCGACGAGCAGGATGACAATGGCAATTACGCCGCCGGGCGTGACGACTTGCTGGTCCGGCTGGAAGCCGCTGTCGAAACCGAATTTGCCCATTCGCCTGCCGGCTCACAGCCCGTCAGCTTCTCGATCAATATCGAGCGCTATAATCGCGTCAACGCGCTGACTGGCAATATCATCGGCGGCAGCAATATGGTCGTCGCCGACGTGTCCGTGATCGATGAGGATGGCAACGTCCTGGGGGTCTATGAGGATGTCACCGGTTATCACGCCAGCGGCGCGGGCATTATCGGCGCGATCGCCCAGGCCGCGACCCAGCCCGACATTGTCGGCATTATGAGCAATTCTTTCGTCGCGGATTTGCGGCGTCGGTTTGACCGGGACTAGACGCGTGAAACGTCTCGCTCTCGGCTTGGCACTGGCGGGTGTCGCGGCTTGCGCTGCGACACCGTCGGCGCCACTCAATCCGGATTCCTTCACGGTCAGTGGCCGTTACGCCCTGCCCCACGCCAATGCCGCGCCCTTCGCCGGACGGATGCGGGTGTCCGATATCGAATTGTCGCACGGTTTGGCGGCCTTCGATTATGAGGTGATCGCGTTCGACCAGACCATCAGTACAGCGATCGGCAAGTCACTCGAGAATTACGGCTATGCCGGCAGCGAGGCGGATGAAGGGGTCAACCTGGAAGTCCGGCTGTCAGAGATCGAGATCCATCAATCGGACGAAGCGATTACGGCGCATGTCTCGCTCGGTTTCCGGCCCATCGAGGCTGACCCGGCGCTGCAATGCGCCGCCCACACATCCAATGCGCAATTCCACGCGCTGACCCCTGTCCATTCGGGCGGCGGCCAACGCGCGGTTGGCATCATCGCCGGCATCGGCCTCGCTTTTGTCGGTGTCGACGCCTCGATTTTCATGGTCGATCAATTCGTCAATGCCAGCCAGAACAATGCTGCGATCAATGCCGATCTCGGCCTCGCGCGCGGCGAAGGCGTTGCCCCCCATGGCGAACAGGCGGCAATCCGCTTCGCCTCGACCTATGCCATCCAGCTTGCCATCGCCGACTACATCGCTCATCTCGGTACCTGCACCAGTCGCGAAGCCGAACCCGTCTGAGTCAGCCGCCAATGACGCGCCACCCCGGCCCGGCCTGACAGCGGACCGACGCTGCGTTCCAGGACCGGCAGCGCTTGCCCACACCGACTTCCTGCCTACATGGTGTCAGCAGACTTGCATCGCGCTGCTGGACGCCGCGCGGCTTGTTCTCTAAATGTTCAGCACGATTCCAGCCTTGACCGGTCCCGCCGGCGACCAGTTCTACCCGCGATTTGGCAGACGAAAGACATTTCATGGCCCTCGATACGATCCGCGTGCGCGGTGCGCGCGAACATAATCTCAAGAATGTCTCGGTGGATCTGCCGCGCGACAAGCTGATCGTCTTCACCGGCCTGTCAGGCTCGGGCAAGTCGTCTTTGGCGTTTGACACCATCTATGCCGAGGGCCAGCGGCGCTATGTCGAGAGCCTGTCAGCCTATGCGCGCCAATTCCTCGAGCTGATGTCGAAGCCGGACATGGATTCGATCGAGGGCCTGTCACCGGCGATTTCGATCGAGCAGAAGACGACCTCGAAAAATCCGCGTTCCACGGTCGGCACCGTCACCGAAATCTATGATTATATGCGGCTGCTCTGGGCCCGCGTCGGCGTGCCCTATTCGCCGGCCACCGGCCTGCCGATCCGCAGTCAGACGGTCAGCCAGATGGTCGACAAGCTGATGGCGCTGGAGGATGGCGCGCGGCTCTATCTGCTGGCGCCCGTTGTGCGCGGACGCAAGGGTGAATACCGCAAGGAATTCGCCGAATGGCTGAAGGCCGGTTTCCAGCGCGTCAAGGTGAATGGCGAGTTCTATACGCTGGAAGAAGCGCCAACCCTCGACAAGAAGTTCAAGCACGATATCGATGTCGTGGTCGACCGTCTGGTGATCAAGCCGGGCTTGCAAGACCGCCTCGCCGACAGTCTGGAAACGGCGCTGCGCCTGGCCGACGGTCTGGCGATTGCCGAATTTGCCGATATCAATGAAGAGACAGGCGAAGCGGAACGGCTGATCTTCTCGCAAAAATTCGCCTGCCCCGTTTCCGGCTTCACCATTGCCGAGATCGAGCCGCGCCTGTTTTCCTTCAATAATCCCTTCGGGGCCTGCCCGGCCTGTGACGGGCTGGGCCAGTCGCTCAAATTTGACGAGGATCTCGTCGCCCCTGACCGTGACAAGTCTCTGACTGACGGCGCCATCGCGCCCTGGAGCCGTGCCACCTCAAAGCTTTACCAGCAGACCCTGCAGGCGTTGGCGACACATTTCGGCGGCGACATGTTCAAACCCTGGCGCGAACTGCCGGAGGATTTCCGCAAGGTCATCCTCTACGGCACCAGGGACGATATCGCATTCGTCTATGAGGATGGTCTCAGGAAGTTCGAGACAAAGAAGCCCTTCGAGGGCGTCATCCCCAATCTGGAGCGGCGCTGGCGCGAGACCGATTCAAGCTGGGTGCGCGAGGATCTCGGGCGCTTCCAGTCCTCCCAGCCCTGCGAGACCTGCCATGGCCGCCGCCTGAAGCCGGAAGCGCTGTGCGTCAAGATCGCCGACCATGACATCGCCCAGACCGGCACCATGCCGATCCGCGTCGCGCGTGACTGGTTTGGTGCCATCGAGAAAACCCTGTCGGCCAAGGACCAGCAGATCGCGGAGCGTATCCTGAAAGAGATCCGCGAGCGGCTGAAATTCCTCGTCGATGTCGGGCTCGATTATCTCACCCTCGACCGCGCCTCCGGCACTTTGTCCGGCGGCGAGAGCCAGCGTATCCGCCTGGCCAGCCAGATCGGCTCCGGCCTGACCGGCGTGCTCTATGTGCTCGACGAGCCCTCCATCGGCCTGCACCAGCGCGACAATACCCGCCTGTTGGAAAGCCTGCGCGGCCTGCGTGATCTGGGCAATACGGTGATCATCGTCGAGCATGACGAGGAAGCCATCCTGACCGCCGATCACGTCGTCGATCTAGGGCCGGCGGCCGGCGTTCATGGCGGCGAGATCATCGCCGAGGGCACACCCGCCGATATTCTCGCCAGCGAGGCCAGCCTGACCGGCCAGTATCTACGCGGTACGCGCCGGATCGAGATCCCGGTCAAGCGACGCAAGATCGACAGGAAACGCACCATCCGCGTCGTCGACGCCACCGGCAATAATCTCAAGAAAGTCACCGCCGATTTCCCGCTCGGCGTGATGACCTGCATCACCGGCGTGTCCGGCGGCGGCAAGTCGACCCTGACCATCGAGACGCTCTACAAGGCCGCCGCCCGCAAGCTCAACAAGGCCCAGACCGTGCCGGGCCCGCATGAGCGCGTTGAGGGGCTGGATCAGCTCGACAAGATTATCGATATCGACCAGTCGCCGATCGGGCGCACGCCGCGCTCCAATCCGGCCACCTATACCGGCGCCTTCACCCCGATCCGCGAATGGTTTGCCCAGCTCCCGGACTCGAAAACCCGCGGCTACAAGCCCGGCCGTTTCTCCTTCAACGTCAAGGGCGGGCGCTGCGAGGCCTGCCAGGGCGATGGTGTGGTGAAGATCGAGATGCACTTCCTGCCCGACGTCTATGTGCCCTGCGATGTCTGCCATGGCGCCCGCTTCAATCGCGAGACGCTGGAGGTCAAGTTCAAGGGCAAATCCATCGCCGACGTGCTCGACATGACGGTCGAGGAAGGTGCCGATTTCTTCAAGGCCGTGCCCGCCGTGCGCGACAAGATGGAAACGCTCAAGCGCGTCGGCCTCGGCTATATCAAGATCGGCCAGCCGGCGACCCAGCTCTCCGGCGGCGAAGCCCAGCGCGTCAAGCTCTCCAAGGAGCTGGCCAAGCGCGCCACCGGCAAGACGCTCTACATCCTCGACGAGCCGACCACCGGCCTGCATTTCGAGGATATCCGCAAACTGCTCGAAGTGCTGCACGAGCTGGTCGAGACCGGCAATACGGTCGTGGTGATCGAGCATAATCTCGACGTCATCAAGACCGCCGACTGGCTGATTGACCTTGGCCCCGAAGGCGGCGATGGCGGCGGCGAGATCGTCGCGGTCGGCACGCCTGAAACGGTAGCGAAAGTCGAGGCCAGCTGGACCGGCCGCTATCTGGCGCCGATGCTGGAGAAGGAAAAAGCGCGGCGCAAGGCGGCGGCGGTTTAGTCGCCAGTCGATGGGCTGGCTCAGCCCGGCATGCCGCCGCGCGGTATAGGCGGCGGGACTCAGCACCATCAACTGCGTCAACAGCATAACCACCCGGCCGACGATCACCTCCACCGCTGTTCAGACCGGGCTGGATGCTGGCCCCATACGCGCCGCCCAGGCGCCAGCGACTGCCCGTTGCCGCCCGGGCGCGACAAAGCAAAGCGGCCCGCCGGAAATCCGACGGGCCGCCTGCCTGTTGCACCTGCCGTCCGGGGTCAGCCTTCGCTGGGCGAGGCACCGGCCGGATGATCGGCGGTGAGGACCGGCGAGTCGGTCTCCTCCGCTCCGCCATCGGCGCGGTAGCGCACGGCATTATAGGCGCCGACACCGTGCCACATGCCCTCAAAGGTGATCTGCATCGCATAGCCCAGCACCGCTCCGGTGATGAGCCCCGTCATGACCGCCGGATTACCCAGCATGCCCTGCAGCATAGCGATCACCTCGTCTGGTGAGACATCCCCATTGCCCTCGGCCATCATCGCGAACTCCATGAAAACCGGCAGGAGGGCGCCGAAAAAGACCAGCTGGATCAAGCCGCCCAGAATGGTCGAGAGCACGAGGATCAGCCCGACCACCACCAGATAGCTCAGCGCCATCGGCCAGAACACACCCTTGCTGGCGGTCCAGCTTTCGAAGAAGCGGACACGGCGATCGACCAGGGTCAGCGCTGGAGCCGAAGCCAGACGGATACAGAAGACAATGACCATGATGGCAATCACCAGCACGCCGAGGAAGACGATCAGACCGGTCGCCAGCCCGCCCGCCATCGAGCCGTCACTGCCGGCGAAGACGCCGGCGGCCAGAAGCGCAACCACGCCGGCGGCCAGGGCGATGCCGAGATAGGCCGCAATACCGACGACGAAATAGAGGAGATTGACGCCCAGCAGGCGCAATTCATCGCCGCCGAAGCGGAACGGAATGACCGCCGCGATCTCGCCGCGGGTCAAAAAGCGCAGCCAGGCCGCCTGGAACATCAGCGCCGAGACAATGCCCAGCAGCGCAATCAGGGGCATGGAAGCGAGGAAGGGACCGATCAGGGTCAGCACTTCGCGCTCCATCTGCGATTCCGACAGAGTGCCGCCGGCCTCCTGCGCCACCAGGTCGAACAGGCCTAGATAGAAGGGGCCGAGCAGCATGATCGCCAATGCGGCAAGCGCGCCGACCACCAGGGCCTGACAGACCGCAATCCAGATCACGCCCAGCGGATTTGCGCCAAAGCGCTTGAAGAAGAAGAAGATACCGTCCCCGATATCGAAAGCCTTGCCAGTCATATCGATCCCCTTTTTTACAGCCTGTGCTGCTTTATCCGTTCATCATGACGGATTGGCGACCGAATGCCAGAGGGATGCTAGCCGGAGCGGTCCCCTGTCGCGGCAGCGGCGGTTCGATTACGGTAGATATAGGCGTAAAGCCCTGAGAAAACAGGCACATTGATGAAGGCCATCAAGCCGTTCCAGCGCAAATATTCCTCGGCGGCGGCCAGGGCGGGCGCATTGATCTGCTCGGCACCGACCGGCACGGCCAGATAGAGTGGCCGCGAACCGAGAATGGCGCAGATCAGCTCATACAGGCCCAATTCCAGCACCAGAAGCGGCAGACCGGTCAAAAGCAGGGCCGCAGCGATCCGCGCGGCATTGCCATTGCTCAACGACCAGGCGCTCAAAACCATGATCTTGCGATTCGCGATCGTCGCCGGAAGCGCCAGCGCCAGGCGCGCCGACAGCCAGATCAACAGCGCTGCGGCCGCCAGTCCGACCACGCCGGCGACAACCCAGTCAGCGGTACCGAGATAAGCCATGGCATCGGCCAGCTCGAGCCCCTCCGCTTCCGGATCAATCCCGGCGCGGCTCATCGCCCCGGCGGCGATCGAACCGAGCACAACGGCCCAGAACATGAAGGCCATGATGAAGACCAGCAGGGTCAAGGCCGCGACCAGAAGGCTGACGATGAAAATTCGCCCCTCATCGGCGCCGGCCTTGAGTGAATGCCAGCCGCTATAATCGCCCAGCACCGCCATGCGCAGACAGGCCGCCGACAGCGCCAGGCTGGCGACCACCGTCACCAGGGAGAGCAGGAACATCCCCATCGCCAGCACCGGATTGCCTGTCGGGCCGCCGAGCGACTGCATCAGCACGAGCTGTGCCGCATAGGCCAGCGTATAGGGCGCCGCCGCCAGAAGGGCACGCTGCCAATGCGAGATCAGGAAGGCATAGGCGGCCATGACGCTGCGCAGGATCGGGACAGGCGCCGCAGAAGGTGTCGGGCTGGATGGATTGCTCATGCCGGTCTCCGCAGACGGGGTTTGCGTTCAAGGCCCCCGATCTGGACGCGACAGGGCGTGAAGGCAAGTTCTGCGCTGCAGCGAGGCGTCCGGAGATTGGCGTTAGACTGCCCCCTACCGCTTGACTTGCCCCGCGCCCGGCTCGATATGCCGCGCATGACTCAAAGCGCTCTCAAACCTGTTCACATCATCGGCGGCGGCATGGCCGGCTCCGAAGCGGCCTGGCAACTTGTCTCGCAAGGCGTGCCGGTGATCCTCCACGAGATGCGCGGCGTCAAAGAGACCGAGGCTCACAAGACGGACGGGCTGGCCGAGCTGGTGTGTTCCAACTCCTTCCGCTCCGATGATGCCAAGACCAATGCGGTCGGCCTGTTGCACGAAGAGATGCGGCGCTGCAATTCCATCATCCTGGCCGAGGGCGATAATCATCGCCTGCCGGCCGGCGGCGCCCTCGCCGTTGACCGCGACGCCTTTTCTGCTGCCGTCACCAAACGCCTGAGCGAGCATCCGCTGGTGACGATTTCGCGCGAGGAGATCACCGGTCTGCCGCCGGCCGATTGGGACAGCGTCATCATCGCGACCGGGCCCTTGACCTCGCAAAGCCTGTCCGAGGCCATCCTGAAAGAGACCGGCGAAGACGAGCTCGCCTTCTTCGACGCCATCGCGCCGGTGATCCATCGTGACAGCGTCAATATGGACAAGGCCTGGTTCCAGTCGCGCTATGACAAGGGCGAGACGCTGGCCGACCAGACCGCCTATCTCAATTGTCCGATGGACAAGGACCAGTATGACGCCTTCATCGACGCGCTGATCGCCGGCGAGAAGACCGAATTCAAGGAATGGGAAGGCACGCCCTATTTCGAAGGCTGCCTGCCGATCGAGGTGATGGCCGAACGTGGCCGCGAGACCTTGCGTCATGGACCGATGAAACCGGTCGGGTTGACCAATCCGCACAATCCCACCGTCAAGGCCTATGCCATCGTGCAATTGCGCCAGGACAATGCGCTGGGCACCTTGTTCAACATGGTCGGTTTCCAGACCAAGCTGAAATACGGCGTCCAGACCGAGATCTTCCGACTCATTCCCGGCCTGGAGGACGCGCAATTTGCCCGTCTCGGCGGCATTCATCGCAATACATTCCTCAACTCGCCACGCCTGCTCGATGATCAGCTACGCCTGAAATCCCAGCCGCGCCTGCGCTTTGCCGGGCAATTGATCGGCGTCGAAGGCTATGTTGAAAGCGCCTCGATGGGCTTGCTCGCCGGGCGCTATGCGGCGGCCGAACGTCTCGGCACGACACTGGCACCGCCCCCTGAAACCACCGCCATGGGCGCGCTGATCCGCCACATCACCGGCGGCCATCTCGATGCCGGCAAGGGCAGTTTCCAGCCGATGAATGTCAATTTCGGCCTCTTCCCGCCCATCACCCAGCCCACACAAGACGCAGACGGCAATCGCATTCGCGGCAAGGCCAAGACGCCGGCGCGCAAGACCGCGATGTCGGCACGGGCGCTGGATGACCTGGCGGCGTGGCTGGGATAACCGCCCTCATTTCAACTTGAAATAGCCGATCAAAGCGTGTGAACTCCCGGCAAGATCGGGGGAGACACATGTTCAGATCAGCTTTGGCTGGCCTTGCGGCCGCCCTCTTCGCCTGTGGCGATAGCGCGGCCCAGGCCGGGACGCCACCCGCGCTCGAACTGTTCGCGCAAATGCCGAATATGGACATGGTGACCCTGTCACCGGATGGCCAGCGGATCGCCTTTCTGGGCAATTTTGAGGGACGCCGCATCCTCGTCGTGCGTCCGTTGGCGGGCGGCGAGGACCTGCTCGCCAATGTCAGCGAAATCCGGCCGGAATCCATGCTCTGGGCCAATGACAACACCCTGCTGGTCTCGGCCAGCGAAGCGACCAATACCCAGCGGGTTCGCGGCGTTGTCGATGTTTCCGCCGTGCTCGCCTTCGACATTGATGACGGGCTTGAATTTCGCCAATTGCTGCGCGGCTCACGCCGGACCGGGGTCAATTTCCGGCTCGGCCGCATGCTCGGCATTAGCGCCGAGGATGGCTATGTGCTGATCCCCGCCTGGGATGAAGGCGGGAATTATGACCTGCTGGCCGCAGACCCCTCCCGGCGGGGCTCACGGGTCGAGGCCGGCGGCAGCAATATTACCCGCGACTGGATCATCGACCGCAATGGTGCAGCCGTGGCACGGGTCGAGTATTCCAATGCCCGTAACACCCAGCGCATCATGGTGCGCGGTGAGAGCGGCTGGACGGCCATCCTCGAAGAGGATGATGCCGATCGTCCGGTCTATTCCGCCTGGGGCCTCGTCGAGGACGGCTCGCTGGCGATCCGGGTGACCTATAACCGCCAGGACCAGGCGACCACGAGCGGGCTCTATGCCGTCTCGCTCGAAACCGGCGAGATCACGCGGCAGCTGTTTCGCGATGATAATTACGATATCGGCGCCGTCCTCACCGACCCTTACACCAATCTGGTCGTCGGCATCGCCTATAGCGACGTGTTTGACGAGCATGTCTGGTTCGATGAGGAACTCGCGGCCCAGCAGGCCATGCTCGACGCCGGCTTTGGCGGCAAATCAGTGCGGATCGAGAGCTGGTCGCGCAACCGCGCCCGCTACGTGGTCTCCGCCGAGGCTGCGGATCAGCCGCGTGTCTATTACCTCTATGATGTCGCCAGCCGCAATGTCACAGCGATCGGCAGTGCCTATGGCAATCTGGCACTGGGCGGTTTGCGCCCGCGCCAGCACATCCACTATCCGGCGCGCGACGGCACGCAGATACCGGGCTATTTGACGACACCGGACGGCGACGGCCCCTTCCCGACGGTCATACTGCCCCATGGCGGTCCGGCCAGCCGCGACACGGGCGGGTTCGACTATCAGGCGCATTTTCTCGCCTCGCGTGGCTATGCCGTGCTGCAGCCGGAATTCCGCGGCTCGGACGGCTATGGCCGGGAGTGGGAAGTGGCGGGCTATGGCGAGTGGGGCACCGGCCTGATGCAGCATGATGTCAGCGACGGTGCCCTCGCCCTGATCCAGGCCGATATCGCCGATCCGGACCGGATCTGCATTGTTGGCTCAAGCTATGGCGGCTATGCGGCCCTGGCCGGCGCGAGCTTCACACCGGACCTCTATCGCTGCGCGGTGGCCATCGCCCCCGTCACCGACCTCCAGGGCCTGATCCGCTATGATCGCGACCGCCACGGCAATCTGCACTGGACCGTCGCCTATTGGGATGAGGTCATGCACGGCGTCGATGAGGGGCGTCGCGCCGCCCGTCTGCGGGCGGTCTCGCCCGTCCACCATGCGCAACAGATCCAGATCCCAATCCTCCTGATGCACGGCCGCGATGACAGCGTCGTACCGATCGAGCAGAGCCGGGACATGCGGGATGCCTTGCGTCGCAACCGGGCCGATCTCGACTACATCGAAATGCGAGATGGCGATCACTGGCTGACCAATGTCGAGATGCGGACACAGGTCCTCACCGAGCTGGAACGCTTCCTGGGCGAGCATATCGGCGACGGCGCGAACTAGCGGCCCGTCAAAGACAACCAGCTGAGCCTCGCCTGCCGTGCCAGCAGGGAGCGCTCGGCCGGCGCCTCGAACGGATTGTCTGGCAGACGTTTGAGATAGGATTGCGCCAGCGCGACATAGCCAACCACGGGCACAGCCTCGACCGGCAGCGGGCCGGCAGCGCGGAAACCGCGCGCGGCGTCTTCCGCAATCGCGCGCACCGGCTGGATCGCGGCTTTCGCCTTGTCGGAGCCGAGGCCCTGCGCGAGCATGGCGGGGCTGCCGCCCAGTTCGGTGAGATAATCGCCGGCCACCGGGGCGCGGCCGATACGGGCACGCCAGGCAAAGGCGCGCAGCAGACCGGTCAGCCCCCAGGCCCGGCCGGCGTCACGGATTTGCGGCTCGGGCAATTCGCCGCCCGTCAGGGTCAGCCCCAGGCGGATCAGCCGCGCGGAGGTGCGGTCGACATAATCGAGCAATGCGTCGAGATCGGCATGCGGCGCGGCGGTGACGTCATCGAAACGGGCATCGATCAGATCGAGCAATTCGGCCTGTGGCAGCAGGCCCGTCAGCGGTGCCAGCGCCTCGGTAACATCATGCCGTCGAACCTTGGGCGTCGCGCCATAGAGGTCGCTGACCGCATCATGCCACCAGGTCAGTTTCATCTCGCCAATCAGGCTCTCGCTGGTGGCATCCGCAATGCGCGCGATCTCGTGATTGAACGCATAGAGCGCCAACAGGCGCGCGCGCGCCTCGGCCGGCGCGAACAGCGCTGCCAGGCGCCGGTCCGGGCCGGCACGCTGCAAAAGCTCCGATAAATCCTCAGCGCTCATGCGCTCCTCCGGTGGACATTGGTGGCCAGAGGCCCATATGCACTCATATCATTGAGCAGCGCATTCGCCTGCGCCGCCCGCACCTGTTTTGTCACACTCGATTATACGGAGATAGACCCATGAGCTTCACCCTTCCCGACCTGCCCTATGCCAAGGACGCCCTCGCACCGCATATCTCCTCCGAAACCCTCGACATCCACCATGGCAAACACCACGCCGCCTATGTCACCAATCTCAACAAGCTTCTCGACGGCCATGAACTGGCCGGAAAGTCGCTGGAAGACGTCGTCAAGGCGACCGCTGGCCAGGCCGACAAGGCCGGCATTTTCAACAATGCCGCCCAGGTCTGGAACCACACCTTCTACTGGCAGTCGATGACGCCCAAGGGCGGCGGCGCCCCGACCGGCGAACTGGCCACGATGATCGACCGTGATTTCGGCTCGTTCGACGCTTTCAAGACCGCCTTCGCCAATGCCGGCGCAACCCAGTTCGGCTCCGGCTGGGCCTGGCTTGTGCTGAAAGACGGCAAGCTGGAAATCCGCAAGACCGGCAATGCGGAAACCCCGGTCAGCGAGGCCGGCGTGACGCCGCTCCTGACGATGGATGTCTGGGAACACGCCTATTATGTCGATTTCCGCAATCGTCGTCCGGACTATATCGCGACCTTCCTCAGCGATCTGGTGAACTGGGAGTTTGCCGCCGCCAATCTGGCCGCCGCGAAATAGTCTGCACGGCATCTCGCCAAGCGGACTTTCCCGCCTTAGGCTTCCCCTCGGTTGATCGATAAAATTACCGAGGGGAATACCATGGCATTGCGTGACTTCCTGGCCGGGCTCGCCCTGGCGGGCCTGGCGGCCTGCAGTCCGGGTCCAGCGGCACAGCCCGTCAGTGACGCGCCGGTTGCGCTTGAAACGGCGGCCATCGCGGCCCCGGATTTTACCCCGCCGGATTTTACCCCGGTAGACAACCCGGCCGCGCTGGGCTTTGACCCGGCCGGTCTGGCCGCGCTGGACCAACAGCTCGACGCGCTGGCGGCCGCCGGCGCCCGCCCCGGCTATGCCGCCATCATTGCCCGCGGCAGCCAGGTCGCCTTCGTCTCGCAAGCTGGCGAGATCAACCTGGAAACCGGCGAAGCCTTCACCATCGACAGCCCGGTCCGCATCGCCTCCATGTCCAAGCCGGTAACGGCGGTGGCGGTGATGATGCTGGTCGAGGCCGGCCAGCTCGGGCTGGACGATCCCGTCTCCGACTATATTCCCGAGTTTGGCGATGTCCGGGTCGCTGTCAGCCCGATGGCCAATGCCGACGGTGTCATCGAGACCCGCGCCCCGCTCCGTCCGATCACGATCCGTCACCTGCTCACCCATACGGCCGGGCTGGGCTATATCTTTGAGAGCGAAACCGACCTTGGACGCCTCTATCTGGAAAACTCGCTCTATTCGGGCAGCGGCGATCTGGAGGCGCGGATGCAGCAGCTTGCCGCCCTGCCGCTCTACACCGATCCGGGCACGCGCTGGATCTATTCCTATTCGATCGATGTGCTCGGCCGTGTCGTGGAAATTGTCTCGGACATGCCGTTCGAGGACTTCATGGAGACCCGCCTGTTCGAACCACTCGGCATGAGTTCGACCGGGTTTTTCTATGAGGATGTCGATTTCGACGAGGCCGACATGTCGCCGCTTTATGTCCATGACGAGACCGGCGCGATGGTGCCCTTCGACCAGGCCAATCCGGACTGGCCCTCCGGCGGCGGCGGGCTGGTCTCGACAGCGTCAGACTATATCCGTTTTGCGATGATGCTCGCCAATGACGGCGCCCTCGGCGAAGTGCGTATCCTGTCGCCTGAAAGCGTGCATGAAATGACCGCGCCGCAAGTCCCCGCCGAGCAGCTCGGCGGCGAATGGGGCGCACGCGGCTTTGCCCTGGGCGGTGCCGTGGCCCTGTCCCCGACCGGGGACCAGAGTGCGGTCGGCGTGACCGGGGATTATTCCTGGAGCGGTCTGTTCGACACGGACTTCTTCATCAGCCCGAATACCGGCGTCGCCGCCGTCCTGATGACCCAGATCCAGCCCGGCCCCAACCGGCCTGAACCGCGCAGTTCGACGATGTTCCGGCCACTCGTCTATGCCAGCTTCGCCTTCGACTGAGCCGGACGGTCATTCCCGCCATGAAAAAGGCCCGCCGGAACAACCGGCGGGCCTTCTCCATGACTGCATACGCGCCTGGCGCTAGCCAAACACGGTCTGGGCCATTGCCATCGCGACCAGCATTGGAAATGAGAGCAATGTATTGGTGCGCGAGAACAGCATCGCCGTGCGCGCTGCCTTCGGCTTGGCTTCGGCATCGGCCTCGACAAGGCCCAGCGCGATCTTCTGGTTTGGCCAGATAATGAACCAGACATTATAGGCCATGATGATCGCCATCCACATGCCGATCCCGATGAAGCTGTACTGCGGCGTGTAGTTTTCCGCCGCCAAGCCGAAGCTCAACACCTCAACGGTATAGCCTCTCAGACCCGCCACCGCGAGACCGGTCACGACCGTCGCCAGCGCGCCCCATCGGAACCAGAACAGCGCCGCCGGTGCGATGACCTTGCCGATCGCCGGTTTCTGCTCATCGGGAATATTCGGCATGTTCGGGATCTGGACGAAGTTGAAATACCACAACAGCCCGATCCACATGATGCCGGACACGACATGGGTCCACCGCGCGACGCCCATCCAGAGCGCGTCATTCACCGGGATAGCGCCGCTGAAAATATAGGCGCCGATATAGATGATCGTCAGCAGCAACGACACATGGACGGTCGTTCGCAGATTGCTCAGAATTGCAGGCATGATGTTCCTCCCCAGGACAGGACAGATTGTCTCTGTTGGGGAATTTACAGCAATTCGCGTCTGGCGATAGCCCGGTTAATCGGCTCGGGTATGGCTCAGTCTTCGCTGCTCTCACGCTTGACGCCGACGAGGAGCAGCAGCGGTGCCGCCACGAAGATCGAGGAATAGGTCCCGATCACCACGCCCCAGATCATCGCGAAGGAGAAGCTCTTCAGGGCTTCGCCACCGATCATGTACAGCGAAACCAGCGCCACCAGCGTGGTCGACGAGGTCAGGATCGTACGGGACAGGGTCTCATTGATCGACATATTCAGCAGTTCGCCAAGAGGCATCTTCTTGTACTTGCGAAGATTCTCCCGGATTCGGTCATACACGATCACGGTGTCATTCATCGAATAACCGACAATCGTCAGGATCGCCGCGACCGTCGCGAGATCGAAGGTCATCTGGGTGACCGAGAACATCCCCACCGTGGCGATAACATCATGGGTCAGGGCCAGGATGGCGCCGACCGAGAACTGCCACTCGAACTGGAACCAGATATAGATCAGCATCAGGAAGAGGGCGAGTGTGATCGCCATGACGCCCTTCACGACCAGCTCGCCGGAGACCGCGCCGCCGATCACATCCGTGCCGCGCAGCTCGATACCGGGGAAATTCGTCTCAAGGGCCGCTTCCAGGGCCCGCCGCGCGTCCTGCTGGGCTTCCTCGCCCTCCAGGCCTTCACCCGGCTGCAATGGCAGGGAGATCAGCACTTCACGCGGATCGCCGGTTTGCTGGATGCGAGGTTCGCCCAGATCGAGATCGCCAACGACGGTCCGCATCGCCTCGACATCAGCCGGACCTTCGGTGCGAACCTCGGTCTGGATGCCGCCGCGGAAATCAATGCCGAAATTAATCCCGACATTGGCAAATTCGAACAGCGAACCGAGTACCAGAAAGGCGGAAAACGCGATCGCCCAGGTCCGGATCTGGATGAAGGGGACATTGCCTGTGGTGGGCAGAAATCTGATCAGTGCGAGTGACATGGAAATACCTCTCCTACAACGGCATGGTCTTGGGCTTTAGGGCCCGCAACCAGATAACCGCCAGCAGGCGGGAGAAGACAAAGGCGGTGAACACCGAGGTGATGATACCAATGCCCAGGGTAATCGCGAAGCCGCGCACCGGACCGGCGCCGAGCAGATAGAGCACCGCAGCAGCGATAAAGGTGGTGATATTGGCGTCAAAGATCGCCGAGAAAGCGCGTTCATAGCCCGCTTGCAGCGCATTGGCCGGCGTTCGTCCAAGCTTGCTCTCCTCGCGGATACGCTCATAGATCAGCACATTGGCATCGACCGCCATACCGATTGTCAGGATGATACCGGCAATGCCCGGCAAGGTCAGAGTCGCGCCAATGCCCGACAGTCCGCCCATGATCAGGATGACATTGACCAGCAGCGCCAGTGTCGCGAACACGCCGAACACGCCGTAGGCGGCGATCATGAAGATAATCACGGCGAGGAAACCGATCATCACGGCCGTCTGGCCGCTCTGGATCTGGTCCTGACCAAGGCTGGCAAGCACGGTGCGCTGTTCAACCGGAGTCAGCGAGGCCGGCAGGGCGCCGGCATTGAGCAGGACGACCAGTTGTTGCGCGGTCTCGTAATTATAGCTGCCACCAATTACGCCGGAACCCGACAGGATCGGCTCATTAATGGTCGGGGCGGTGATGATCTCGCCATCGAGCAGAATAGCAAAACGCTTGCCGCGATTGGACCGCGTCATGTCCCCGAACACGAGCGCGCCCTGGGTGTCAAAACGGAAGCCGACCACCGGACCCACATAATTGGGGTGCGTCGTGACATTGGCCTGGGTGAGGTTTTCACCGGTCAGCCGCGAGGCGGTCTCGACGGCGAGATACTGCACCGGATTGGTGTCGGTCATCGGATAGATGGTGCGGCCGGGCGGCACGCGCGCCTGGCCATTGGGGCCCGGATCGATCGTTTCATCGACCAGATGGAAGCTCATGCTCGCCTGGGCCCCGACAATGGCGATAATGGCATCAGGATCGCTGGCGCCGGGAACCTGGACCAGGACCCGCGTATCGCCCTGGCGGGCAATCGTCGGATCTGTGGTACCGAGCCCGTCGAGCCGGCGCCGGATCACTTCGATCGACTGGGTGACGGTCCGGTTGCGGATCGCCAGCAACTGCTCCGGCGTCACGGCGATGCGGATTGCATTGGCGTCGCCAGGATCACGGCGAACGGTCAGCGTCTGGGCCAGGCCCGGCTGGCCCAGCGCGGTCGTGACGGGCTGCGACAGCTCGGAGAGGCGCTCGAACGCGGCATCGCGGTCATCCGGGCGCGCCATCAGAACCACAACTTCTTCGCCGATCACGGCAACACTGCGCGCCAGCAGAGGCGGAGTCTCGCCGCGCAGCGTCTGACGCGCATCTGCGGCCAGCGTTTCCAGCTGTCCGGCGCGCACCTCAGCCATATTCACTTCGAAGACGATGTGCGAACCGCCCTGCAAGTCGAGGCCGAGATTCACCGTACTGCTGGGAATATAGCGCCAGATTCCACGCGGTTCGCGTGAATTGTCGATCTCGTTAATGCTGTATCGATCGGCTTCCGGAACCAGGTTCGGAAGCGTGTACAACACGCCCAGGATAATAATGGCAAAGATGGAAATGAGCTTCCAGCGCCCGAATTGCAGCATGACGGCGAACCTTGTTCAGCAGGAGCGTTCAGGTATTGGCCGCATCATTGGCCGGCTTCGGCTCGGTCCGGTTACGGACATCGGCGATGGTGTGCTTGATCAGGCGAACGTCGACACCCTTGGACAGCTCGATGACCGCTTCAGTCTCCTCGACCTTGACCACCTTGCCGACCAGGCCGCCCTGGGTGACGACAACATCGCCGCGCTTCAGGGCTTCAATCATCTCACGATGTGCCTTGGCCCGCTGTTGTTGCGGCCGGAACAGCAGGAAGTAGAAGACAAGCCCCATCAGGACGAGCATCGGGATCGGCGATTCGAGAATGGTCTGGAGATTCATGCTGGGCTCCGCTTGCCGGCAACCTGCCGCCGGATAGAGGGCAGGTATAATTCAGTTTGGGCGGACTATATCGGGGCGACGGCGCGTTGCAACAAGACTGACTGCAGGAAATCTTGCTGCACTCAGCGTAGATAGCGCATCGGGTCTTCCGGATTGACGCCGCGGCGGATCTCGAAATGCACCTGGGCGATCTCGACCGTGCCGCTTGATCCGGCCGCCGCGATCACCTGACCGCGCGTTACCTGGTCGCCTTCGCGCACCATCAACCGGCTGTTATGGGCATAGGCGGTCACGAAGCCGCCCTCATGGCGCAGCAGGATGAGCTGGCCATAACCGGCCAGTTCCGAGCCGGCATAGACGACCTGGCCGGGCGCTGCAGCACGCACCTCGGCCCCCGCGCGGGCCTCGATATTGATCCCGTCATTGCGGCTGCCATCCGGTTTGCGGCCAAACTCCGACAGGATTGAGCCGCGGATCGGCCAGTCAAAGCTCACGGCAGAATTGGCGACTTGCTGCGTGGCCGGCAGGGTCGATTGCGGCGGCGGAGTCTGGGTCCGCGCCGGCGGCCGGGTTGTTCGCGCCGGTGCGCGGGTCGCTGCGGTGGCGACAGTTGCGCCCGAGGGCAACTGGATGGATTGTCCGACTTCCAGCTCATAAGGCGCGGGAATGCCGTTATGGCTGGCCAGTTGCGGGAATGGAATGTCGTAACGGAGCCCGATCCGGTAGAGATTCTCGCCGCGCTGCACCACATGTACAGGCGGGTGCGGCATCGACAGGGTCTGCCCCGGACGCAGCGTGTAGGGACGGCTCAGATTATTGGCGCTGGCCAGCGAGGCCATCGCGACATTGCAGCGCTCGGCGATCTCCGAGAGCGTGTCGCCGGAGCGCACTGTATAACCGCCCGAACCGCAACTCCCCGAGGAGGCAACGCTCGCCGGGCCTGATGGGCCGGAATAGGCTGAACCGGAACGATAATCGACGCGCGCAGGCTCCCGCGGCGTCGATGAACACCCCGCCAGCCCTGCTCCCAGGGCCGCCATCACGCAGATCAAAACACTCCAGCGCATCGTCCCGACACGGACCTCCGGCTATTCATTCCGGCGATATCAAGCCAGAGAAGACTTAACCAGCAGTTAGCCATGCACGGGAAAATGCGAAAGTTGTCGAACGGGCCAGGGGCCGGCGTCAAAGCGATTTCGCTTCGCCCTTCACCAGCGGCACAAAGCGGACATCCATGATATCGCTGGTCGTCAACTCATCGCCCTCGCGCTGATATCGCACCAGCACCTGTTTGGTGCCGCGGTCGACCGGGGCGATGGCGATGCCGCCATCCTTGAGCTGAGCCAGGATCGCGTCGGGGCGCACCGGCGCCGAAGCGGTCAGGATGATGCGGTCGAACGGCGCCTGTTCCGGCCAGCCCAGCGTGCCATCGCCGACGCGGGTGGTGATATTGGTCAGCCGCATCCGTTCGAAACGCGCCTCGGCTTCCCTCGACAGGGTGCGGTAGCGCTCGACCGAATAGACCCGGCGCGCCAGCCGCGACAGGACCGCGGCCTGATAGCCGGAACCGGTGCCGATCTCGAGCACTTTGCAGCGATCATCGAGTTTGAGCGCCTGGGTCATCAGGGCCACGATCAGCGGCTGGGAAATCGTCTGGCCGCAATCGATCGGCAAGGCCCTGTCATCAAAGGCCTGGTCGCTGAAGCGTTCCGGCACGAAGATATCGCGCGGCGTCCGCTCGATCGCCGCCATCACACGCGCATCGGTGACGCCGCCGCCGCGCAGCGACATCACCAGCTGGATCATGCGCGGATCGGGCATTTTCATCGCGTCGGCCATGGGTGTCAGCTCCGCGGCGGGACGCCGCCCAGCATGCGCTTGAGCTTGCCCAGGGTTTCACCATGGGTGAGGTCCATATGCAGCGGCGTGACCGAGATCTTGCCCTCATAAATGGCACGCAGATCAACGCCTTCGGGCGGATTGGAGAGCAGGCCCTTGAAGGCCAGCCAGTAATAATCCTCGCCGCGCGGATCGACACGGCGTTCGCCGTGCAGGATATGCTGGTCGCGCCGGCCCTGGCGGGTGACCTCGACTTCCTTGACGTCCTCGACCTTGCAGTCCGGGAAATTGATATTGATCAGCACATCGTCCGGCCATTTCAGATCAAACAGCCGCCGCAGGATCGGCGCGCCGAAGGTCTGCGCGGTGTCCCACTCGATCGGGTCATCCTTCTTGAAGCCATAGGCCTGCGACAGGGCCACCGAAGGAATGCCCAGCTGCATGCCCTGCATGGCACCGGCAACGGTGCCGGAAAACGTGACGTCCTCGGCGATATTCTGGCCGCGATTGACACCCGACAGGATCAGATCAGGCTTCTTGCCCTTGACCAGGTCCTGCACCCCGATCAGCACCGCATCGGTTGGCGTGCCGGAGACGGAGAAACGCGTCTCGTCAAACTGGCGAATGCGCAGCGGCGCGTGCAGGGAGAGCGAGCGCCCGGCCCCCGACTGTTCCAGCGCCGGCGCCACGATCCAGACATCATCCGACAATTCCCGCGCAATCGCCTCGAGAACCTTCAGCCCGCGCGCATGCACGCCATCATCATTGGTCAGCAGGATACGCGGATTGGTTTTGGGGATCATGGGGCAAGGCTTTCATGGCGGCGGTCAGGTCGCACGCTTCTAGCCCAATTGTTGCGGCGTGCCAGCCCTGGAGTGCGGTGGGGGGAGCGCAACCGATGCGCCTCCTTGGGAGGCCCTCCACAAATCAGACCTATCATGATACATCTTGATGGAGCAATGAACCCAAAGGAACATCGGATGGACCAGCCGCGCGAAAAATTCGCGACCCAGATGGACGCCGCCATCCTCGCGGAATTGCGCCTTCAGGCAAAGACCGAGGGCCGCCAGATCCAGTCGCTGATCGAAGAAGCCGTCTCGGCCCTCCTCGCGGCGCGCAAGTCTGGTGACCGGCGCGCCCAGATCATGGAATTGCATGAGGCTTCGGTCGCCAAATACGAAGCCGTCTACAAGAAGCTCGCGGAGTGAAACGCGAATACCTCGACGCCGCCGATGTGCTGGCCCTGCACGCCGCCCAGATCGAGCGCTTCGGCGGTGCCCACGGCCTGCGCGACCCCGGCCAGCTCGACTCGGCGCTCCATCGCCCGCAATCAGGCTACTACCGCGATGTGATCGAGGAAGCCGCGGCCCTGTGGGAAAGCCTGTCGCAGAACCACCCCTTCATCGACGGAAACAAGCGCACCGCCCTGGACGCGATGCACGTCTTCCTCCAGCTCAACGGGGTGGAGTTGACTGCCTCAGCGGACGCGCTGATGGCGTTCGTGCTGCCGCGTTATGATGAAGGGCGGTTTGATTTCGAGATGCTGGAGCCTTGGCTACGGGCCAATGCGAAGGTGCAGGGGTAATCGCCTAGTCCAGACGGTCGCTCGGCGTGACGCGAGCCGTCCGGTTCAGGACAATCCGGTAGTTGAGAGGGAGAAACAGGATCACCGTCGTCGTCCAACGCAAATATGCATGCCAAGCTTCTGCGTTGATTGGGACCTGCGTGATCCAAGCGTAGCCAATGAGCCCCACCACAAGACTGACCACCAAGCCGAGCGGCAGAATTAGCAAGACAGCCCGCGACGTTACGCCGAGAGTCCGCAGAGTGAACTGGAGTGGAAGGTAGAGCGTCAGAACGCAAAAAATAACTGTCGCAACAAGCGCTTCACCAGCAAGGACAATGATCGAGATCGGATTGCCAAAAAGGACACCGAGCACAAGCGCCACAAGAAATGCGAGACCATAGAACAAGGCGAGTGATCGTGCGGCTTCAACGATCAGATAGAATAACCGTTTCATACCTGTCCCATCTCCCGCGTCTTATGAGGCCCAATCAGGGAAGCATCCCGCCTACACCACCCCATAGATCTCTTGCCTGCGAGTGGCCCACCGGGGCTCAACGCCGTCAAGGCCGCCTTCGGCGCCGCGAAGCGAGCAAGCGCCTTGACGGCGTTGAGCCCCGGTGGCGAAGTGCTGGCATGAGGTTTAAGGCGGGAGCCGTGCGATGCGCCCGCCCCCGCTTATCCGCCTGCCGCGCAGCGCCCCTATACTGACCGGGACGAAACGTGGCGCGGCAGGCGGGAAATCGGGGGAATGAGCCCGAAACCGGCGCAACAATAAGACATATATCTGTTTTTATTGCACTTATCAGCAAAGCCGGGCAAAACCAACGGCTCACGAACGGATACCCCACCCACAGCCAGTGGCAGACCAGCCGATGATCAGCGGCAGACGAACGGCAAGCTTACGCCACCAACCGCTCCAGCCCGCCCATATAGGGGCGCAGCACGGCCGGGATGGTGATGGAACCATCCTCATTCTGGTGGTTTTCCATCACGGCGAGCATGGCCCGTCCGACCGCGACGCCCGAACCGTTGAGCGTGTGCAGGAAGGCCGGTTTCTTCTCGCCCTCCTTGCGGAAACGCGCATTCATCCGGCGGGCCTGGAACTCACCGCAATTCGAGCAGGAAGAAATCTCGCGATAATTGTCCTGGCTCGGCAGCCAGACTTCGAGGTCGTAAGTACGCTTGGCGGAGAAGCCCATATCGCCATTGCAGAGCAGCATGACCCGATAGGGAAGCTCCAGCAATTGCAGGACTTTTTCGGCACATCCGGTCATGCGGTCGAGCTCGGCGGCGCTGTCTTCGGGCTTTACCAGCGAGACCATCTCCACTTTCTGGAACTGGTGCATGCGGATCATGCCGCGCGTATCGCGCCCGGCCGACCCGGCCTCGGCCCGGAAACAGGGCGTATACGCCGTCATCCGCATCGGCAGCGCGTCTTCGCCATGGATGGCATCGCGGGCGAGATTGGTCAGCGGCACTTCCGCTGTCGGGATCAGCCAGCGGCCATCGGTCGTGCGGAAGAGATCATCAGCGAATTTGGGCAATTGGCCGGTGCCGAACATGGCCTCATCGCGCACCAGATAAGGCGGGCTGACTTCGGTATAGCCATGCTCGCCGGTGTGCAGATCGAGCATGAATTGCGCCAGGGCGCGCTCCAGCCGCGCCAGACCGCCCTTGAGCGCCACAAAGCGCGCGCCGGACAGGGCGGCAGCCGCCTCGAAATCCATCTGGCCGAGGCCCTCGCCGAGATCGACATGGTCTTTCGCCTTGAAACCCAGCGGCTTGGGCTCACCCCAGCGGCGGATTTCCTGGTTGTCGCTCTCATCCTTGCCCATCGGCACATCGGCTTCGGGCAGATTGGGCAGAGCTGCGAGATGCTGGTTCAGCGCTTCGTCAAAGTGCTTCGCCTGCTCGCTGCTTTCCTCGAGCACGGTCTTGAGCCGGTCGACTTCGCCGCGCAGACGATTGAACTCGGCCTCATCGCCGCTCGCCTTGGCGCGCCCGACCAGTTTGGACAGGGCATTGCGCTCGGTTTCGGCCTCTTGCTGACGGCCGAGCGCTTCGCGGCGCTGGGTGTCGAGCTTGAGCAGGGCTGGCGATTGCGGCTCCAGGCCACGCCGTGCGAGGCCGGCGTCGAAAGCGGCGGCATCGTCGCGAATGAGCTTGATATCGTGCATGGCGGTGATCCCGGTTCAACAATCTGTCAGCGGGCTATAGCCCCAGCCGCCGTTTGCGTAAACAGGGCCGGCGCAAGCCGATCAGGCCTCGTCGACCTCGGTCGTCTTCGGCTCCATCCAGCGCATCAGGACGATGGAGATGAAATACAGAAGGAGAAGGGCCGAGCCCAGCATCAGCTGACTGATCGGGTCGGGCGGCGTCACGAAGGCGGCGAATAGCGCAATCCCGACCACGGCGAAGCGCCAGCTGCCCAGCATCTGCTTCGAATTGATGATGCCGGCCTTGGCCAACAGCATCATCAGGATCGGCATCTGGAAGGATATCCCGAACACCAGCATCAGCGTCGTGATCAAATTCATGTAATCGGAGACATTGAGCAGAAGCTCGATCGAGATCCCCGGCCCCGCGCTGGCCTGTTCCTGGCCGAGCGAGAAGCGCATCACCATTGGCAAGACGAGGAAATAAACAAAGCTCACCCCGGCCGCGAACAGGACGGGCGACAGTGCCAGGAAGGGCGCAAAAGCCCCGCGCTCATTCTTGTACAGGCCCGGCTGGACGAAGCCGTAAACCTGCCAGGCGATAACCGGGAAGACGACCATGATGGCGCCGACCAGGGCCAGTTTGAGTTTCACGAAGAAGAATTCGAGCGGCGCAAAGAAATTCGCCGTCAGGTCGAGTTCCTCGACCGGCACACCGCGAACCAGCGAGGCAGCATCGCTATAAGGCGCCAGCAGCCATTCATACAGAAGGCCCGAAATCAGGAAACAGCCGATAAAACCAACCGTCAGAAATCCGATCACCACAAGCAGGCGCTGACGCAGCTCGATCAGATGATCCATCAGCGGCGCGCGGCTCGACTCGACCTCGTCATGTTCGATTTCGGCCATGGGGCTATTCAGTGTCCCTGGACGCGTCTGGCCGTGACGGCTCAGGACTGGAAGACTCGGGTTTTTCAGGCACAGATTTCGACGGCGCAGGCTTTTCGGCTACCGGCCGAGGCGGTTGCGGCGCGCCGAACCCGCTATCGCCGATACGGTTGGCGCTCGCCATTTTCAATTGCCGGATTTTGTCATTCTGGGCTTCAAGCGCTGCCTTGTCGAGCTCACCGGAGATTTCCTCGATCGGGTTGCCGCGCTTCAAGGCTTCGATTTCCTTGCGCAAATCGGATAGTTCCGATTCGCGGCCGAGCTCATCGAAACTGGCCTGAAATTCCCGCGCCATGCCACGCGCCTGGGCCAGCATGCGACCGATACGGCGCATCAGCACCGGCAATTGCTGCGGCCCGACCACCACCAGCGCCAGCACCAGCACCACCAGCATTTCCGGCATTCCGATGCCGGGCGCCATAGCGGCTAAACTCCGGTTTTTTCGTCTTCGCGCGCCGCGGCATCGAGGCCGGGAGCAGGCGCGGCGGCATCATCGCCTTCGCCATCCTCTTCCTCATCCTTCAGCCCCTTGCGGAAGCTGGTGATGCCCTTGGCGAAATCGCCCATCACGGCTGCAATCTTGCCGCGGCCGCCAAACAGCAGCACCGCGAGCAATACGACGAGAAGGATTTGCCACATTCCGGGAGCCATTTGCCCCTCCGTCTAACCAATTATCACAAGGTCTAATCCAGTTACCCGGCCCCGTCCAATGCGGGGTTCAGATATCATCGCCGCCAGCATCGCCGTCATCATCCATGAAGTCGATGTGGAATGTGCGCTGATCCTCTTCATCGAGCGGATCCTCACCATCGACATCGCCCTCGGTGCGGCCTGGATCGGGCATGAAGAAATCAGCCGGGATGCGCGCGTCGAGCAGGCCGGCCGCCTTGAGGTCAGCCTGACCGGGCAGATCGCCGATCGAAGCCAGACCGAAATACTCCAGGAAGCGCGGCGTGGTGCCATAGGTCAAAGGCCGGCCCGGCGTGCGGCGACGGCCACGCGGACGGATCCAGCGCAGCTCGAACAGAAGGTCCAGCGTGCCCTTGGACACCGCGACGCCGCGAATTTCCTCAATCTCGGCCCGCGTCACCGGCTGGTGATAGCCGATGATCGACAGGGTTTCGAGCGCCGCCTGGGAGAGCTTGCGCGGCTCCTGGCGCACTTCATTGAGGGCCTCGGCCAGATCCGGCGCGGTCTCGAAACGCCAGCGCCCACCCACTTCCACCAGGCGCACACCGCGCGAGGCATATTCCCCGGCCAGGGTGGCGAGCAGGGCCTGGATATTGGCTTCCAGCGGCAGGCGACCAATCAGGGTTTCCTCGTCCAGCGGTTCGGCAGCGGCGAAGAGCAGGGCTTCAAGCAGACGAAGATTTTCCCGCTCGGTATCCACCGCCAGCCTCAGGCCGAGCGCCTCGGAAGCCTCGCGGTCACCGCTCGGCCCCTGATGCTCGGCGCGCGCGCGCAGGCTCGCAATCGCGTCGCTGATCGGGTCGGCAATCCGGGTTTCCTCATCATCACTCATTGACCGTCTCATCCCTGTCGCAGGTGCGCACATAAAGCGGAGCATAGGGCTCGCGCTGCCGCAGCTGCGCATGCCCGTCCCGGGTGATTTCCAGCGCCGCCAGTACCGAGCTTGCCCGCACAGAGATGCGCGGCGGCGGATTCGCGCCCAGCTCCGCTTCGCCCGGCAGCAAGCTATCAAACTCGCGCCAGTCTTTCACCTGTGGCAACACGGCTTCCAACCGCTCACGCGCAGTTTCCAGACCGTAAACGCGCGGCGTCTGTGGCCGGTAGACCGAGCGGATCCGGGCCGAACGGCGCGTGCCATAGGCCGAGAGGAGATCATGCAGATCAGCTTCATAAATCACCGAACGGGTCGAGCGCACACCCTCGGGTGCGCCGCGCGTGAAGACATCGCGGTTCTCCAGCGGCCGGGCATGCAGGGCTTCACCGGCAGCGCGCATCGCATCGAGCCGGCGCAGCCGGAAAGCCAGCGCCTGGGCCAGCACCTCGACCGGTTCATCATCATCCTTGGGCGGTTTGGGCAGGAGAAGCTTGGATTTGAGGAAGGCCAGCCAGGCCGCCATCACCAGATAATCGGCCGCCAGATCAAGCCGCTTACGGCTGGCGGCGGCCATGAAGCCCAGATATTGCTCGGCCAGTTCCAGAATGGAGATACGGGCGAGATCAATTTTTTTCTTGCGCGCCAGGGCGAGCAGGAGGTGAAGCGGGCCTTCAAAACCATCCAGATCGACGACGAGCGCATCCGTCTCGGCCTCCTCGGCCGCCTCGAATTTCAGCTCTTCTTCGAACTCAGTGTTCACGCCGCCCTCACCGTCTGGCCAACTCCAGCAGCTCATTGAGCTCTGATTCGCCGGTTTCCGGGTCGAAATCCTCGATTCCCTCGCGCGACTGTTCGGCCAGATGCGCCCGTTCGAGCGCCTTGCCGTCCAACCTTGGCGCGGCCTCGGCGACCTGGCGCATTTCCTCGCGATCACCATTGCAGTGCAGGAGAATATCGCAGCCCGCGCGGATCGAGGCCTCACCGCGCTGGCGGAATGTGCCCGACAACGCCTTCATGGAAAGGTCGTCGGTCATCAGGAAACCGTCAAAACCAATTTCGCCGCGGATCACATTACCGACAACATCCGGCGACGTGGTTGCCGGGTTTTCCGGATCGATATCGGCATAGACAATATGCGCCGTCATCGCCATCACGGCGGTGTTGAGCTTGCGGAAAGCGGCAAAATCCGTTTCCGAGAGCAGGCCGTGCTCCTCGGTGACGCGCGGCAGCGCCAGATGGCTGTCGGCATCGGCGCGGCCATGGCCGGGAATATGCTTGATCACGGGGGCCACGCCGCCCGCCATCAACCCGTCCATCGCCGCCTGGCCCAGCAGGGCGACAATATCCGGCGTCTCGCCGAAGGAGCGATCACCGATAATGTCGTCAGCGCCGGGAATGCGCAGATCGAGCACGGGCGCGCAATCAACATCGACGCCAACGCCGCGCAGTTCATGCGCGAGCAGACGATGATTGAGCCGGACCGCCGCGATCGCCGCTTCCGGCTCACGCTCGAACAGATCGCCAAACACCTGCGCCGGCGGCGCCTTGCGCCAGGTCGGTGGCTTGAGGCGGGCGACGCGTCCGCCCTCCTGATCAATCAGGATCGGCACATCACGGCCGAGTGCATCGCGCAGGCTACCCGTCAGACGGGAGAGCTGTTTGGGACCGTCAATATTGCGTGCGAACAGGATGAAACCCCAGGGATCGGCATCACGGAAAAACGCCGTCTCGACTGTCGTGAGCTTTGGCCCCGACAGTCCGTAGATCGCAGCACTGATGCTCATCGACGCGCCACCAGGCAGTCCTGCCCACCCTGTTGCAGCCGCGCACAATAGGCGACGGCCGCATCGCGGCTGGTGAAAGCGGCGATGCGCAGACGGTGATAAACGCCGCGATTGGGAATATCGACTTCGACCACATCGGGAGCCACACCGGCAGCAATGCTTGAGAAACGGGTGCGGAAGGCGAGCCAGGCGGCCTCGGCATCAGCTTGAGAGCGGAAGGACGCGATCTGGACCACCCAGTCGCCGCTGGTATCGACAGCAATGCCGGATGGCGCAGGGGCTGGTTCAGGCTCACGCGCCGGCGGATTGGCCGCCGGTTCGGGCTCAACGCGCTGCGGCTGTGCAGGTTCCGGGCGCTCGGGCTCCTGGCGGGCCGGTTCGGGGCGGTCCGGAGCCTGACGCGGTGTCACATGGGTCGAGGTCGCGGCGTCAGGCTCTGGCTGAGCCCCCGTCTGATCGGCTGTCACAGTCTCGATCCGCAGGGCCGGGCGGCTCTCTTCGAGCGGCTCTTCCGGCCCGGGCCGCGTCGTGACGGCCGCATCAGTATGATCTTCCCCACTCAGCCGGTCATAGACTTCCATATCGGTATCGGGCGTCTGCACACCGCCGGGATCGAGCGGACGTTCGCGATAGGGTTCGGTATTGGCGAGAAGCCGCGGCGCGCCATCGCGGCCGCTTTCGCGCAGTCCCTGATTATAGGCGCTCCAGACGACGGCGAGAAACAGCACGAAGACGGCAAAGGCGGCAGCCAGCAGAAGCGGGCCGCGCCGCGAATCTTCATCGCGCGCGTCAAATGTCGCGAACTCGTCAGTCGGTGGTGCATAAGCCCCGAGGCGAGCGTCGTCGTCGTGATCCGTCATCTTATCCCGGCGTCTGGCAATGATCCTGCGCCGCGCGAATCGCACGGCACCCCATCACAATAACATTGTCTGTACCATGCACTTACCGGTCTGGCAGGCCGGGAGGCAAGGCGCATCAGAAATATCCCTGCACGGTAAACAGCCGGCGATGTTCCTCAACCGCGAAGCGGTCGGTCATCCCGGCGATATAATCGCAAACGGCCCGTGCTGTCTGCGCCGAACCGGCCTCGCCCATATCCCTTTGCACATCAGGCGGCAGCACGCCGGGATCGGCGAGATAGAGATCGAACAGATCGCCCATCACCCGCTGGCCCTGGCTCATCATCCGATTGACCTTGTAATGGCGATACATATTGGCGAACAAATGCCGCCGCAGCGCCGCCAGGATCGCCAGCATGTCCTCGGAGAAAGCCACCATGGGCTGGTCCAGCTGGCGCAGGGCATCGGCACTGGCCGGCTGGGCTTCGGCCAGACGCCGCTTGGTCTCCTCAAGCACATCGCCGACCATCAGCCCGATCAGTTCGCGCACCGCTTCGTGGATCATGACATTGCGCTTGATATCGGGCCAGCGCGCCTCGACCCGGCGGAAGATATCGCCCAGCAGCGGCAGTTCAAGCAGCGGTTCAAGCTCCAGCAGACCGGAACGCAAACCATCATCAAGATCGTGATTGTTATAGGCGATATCATCCGACAGGGCCGCGATCTGCGCCTCGAGCCCGGCATGGGTGTGCAGCTCGAGCGAACGCCAGTCCTCATAGTCAGTGAAGGCCCAGGCAAGGCCGGAACCATCACCGCCGGCCGGCATCAGCGGACCATTATGCTTGACCACGCCCTCGAGGGTTTCCCAGGTCAGATTGAGCCCGTCGAATTCCGGATAGCGCACTTCCAGCTTGGTGACGACGCGCAGGGTCTGGGCGTTGTGATCAAACCCGCCAAACGCCTTCATCTTCTCGGCCAGCACCCGCTCACCGGAATGCCCGAAGGGCGGATGGCCCAGATCATGGGCCAGCGCCAGCGCCTCGGCGAGATCCTCATCGCCGCCCAGCGCCCGCGCCAGGGTGCGCGCGATTTGCGAGACTTCCAGCGAATGCGTCAGCCGGGTGCGGTACTGATCGCCTTCATGGGCGACGAAGACCTGGGTCTTTTCCTTCAAGCGCCGGAAGGCGCCGGAATGGATAATGCGGTCGCGATCGCGCTGGAAGGCATTGCGCATCGCACTGTCGGGCTGGGCAAACAGCCGTCCACGCGATTGCGACGGATGGCAGGCGTAAGGCGCGCGAAACCGATCATTGGCCGCTATCATCATGTCGCCCGATCTTTCTTCATACTGTTCGGCTCTTTCATCAACGCCAGTGCGGGTCCATATAGAGCATGAAACCCTTAAACTGAACGCCGGATATGGCCCAATCATGACGACACCTGTGACGCTCTCCGCCAATGCGGCCCGGCAGATCAACACCATCATCGCCAGCCAGGCGGCAGCAAACCTGCTGCGCATCGGCGTGGTCGGTGGCGGCTGTTCCGGGTTTTCCTACACATTCGACCTCGACACCCAGGTCCAGCCGGACGATCTCCTGCTCGAGCGCGATGGGGCCAAAGTCGTGATCGACGAAGCCTCCCTGCCCTTCCTGGAAGGCTCTGAGATTGATTATGTCGATGAGCTGATCGGCGCCTCATTCCAGATCCGCAATCCCAATGCCACCGCTGCCTGTGGCTGCGGCACGAGTTTTTCGGTCTGATGACTGTGCGTGAGGCGCTGGCCGCGCGCATCTCGACGCGCGCCTATCTCGACACCCCGGTCAGCGAGGCACAGCTGCGCGAGCTGCTCAACCTCGCCGCCCGCGCGCCGTCCGGCGGCAATTTGCAGCCCTGGCAGGTCAATGTCGTCACCGGCACCGCGCGCCAGCGCGTGATCGATGCGGTCAAGATGGTCCAGACGGAACACCCGTTCGGCGAGCCGGAGCTGGAATACCAGATCTACCCCAAGCCGATCATCGATCCCTGGCGCGCCCGGCGTTTCGCCTGCGGCGAGGCCGTTTATGCCTCGATGGATATTCCGCGCGAAGACAAGATGGCGCGGCTCACCCATGTCGCGCGCAATTTCGAATTTTTCGGCGCGCCGGTCGGGCTGTTCGTCTCGATCCACAAGGACATGCAGCCGGGCCAGTGGTCGGATCTGGGCATGTTCATCCAGTCCTTCCTGCTCGCCGCGACCGAGGCGGGCCTTGGCAGCTGCGCCCAGGAGGCCTGGTCGATCTATCCCAAGACGGTGAAGACCGCGGCCGGCATTGCCGACGACTTCACCCTGTTTTGCGGCATCGCCCTGGGCCATGCCGACCCGGACGCGCCAGTGAACAAGACTCGCACCGAGCGGGCGGATGTCGATGAATTTGCGAGCTTCGCGGGGTTTTAGGCCGCGCAGACCAGCGCGCCGCCGCAAAAGGCCTGCAAGGCCGCCAGCCATCCCAGCAGGCCGATCAGCCAGACCACCGGGATCGCGATCATCCATTTCAGCGCCGAGCCGCGCTGGCCGCCGTTGAAACGCAGCCAGCCGATCACCAGCGCCAGCAAGGCTGCCAACGGCCCGCAGGACGAATAAGCCGCAAAGACAGCAGCCGGCAGCGGCAGTTCATCGCCGCCCGCAAACACCAGCCAGGCCGACTCCCACATCACCGCAGAGGCAAAGCCGAAGGCGATAATCACCACGCTGGCGGAAATCAGCCAGGCCCGGCCCGGTCCGGCCGCCGGGCCCGTGCCGGATTCGCCGCTTTCTTCCTGCACCTGCCTGCCCTTCCCTGTTCATACTGCGGTCTGACCGCTTCACTCAGACCGCAAATCGCCTAAGGTGCTTCCTCTGCCGACACAGCGAAGCAATCCAACATGACCTTGACCCTCGCATCCTGGAACGTCAATTCCATCAAGGCTCGCCTGCCCAATGCGCTCGACTGGCTGCGTGAGGCCAAGCCGGACATTGTCTGCCTGCAGGAGATCAAGACGGTCGATGAGGGCTTTCCGCGCCAGGAGATCGAAGGGCTGGGCTATAATGTCATCACCCATGGCCAGAAGAGCTATAACGGCGTCGCCATCCTGTCTAAGTTTCCGATCGAAGAATCCTTGCCCGGCCTGCCTGGCGACGATGAAGACGAGCAGGCGCGCTATCTCGAGGCGGTGATCTCGGCGCCCGATGGCCCGGTCCGCGTCGCCTCGATCTATCTGCCCAATGGCAATCCGGCGCCCGGCCCGAAATATGATTACAAGCTGGCCTGGATGGATCGTCTGGCGCGCCATGCCGAGAGCCTGTTGAAGCTGGAAGAGCCACTCATCCTGGCCGGCGATTACAATGTCATCCCGCGCGACAGCGATTGCTGGGATGCGGAAGTGTGGGAGATGGACGCGCTGGCCCTGCCGCAGAGCCGCGCCGCCTTTGAGCGCCTCAAATGGCTCGGCCTGACGGAAGCCTTCGAACAGCTCGACGGCCGCGCCCACCAATACACATTCTATGATTACCAGGCCGGCCGCTGGAACAAGGGCCATGGCATCCGCATCGACCATTTGCTGTGCTCACCGCAGGCGGCGGACCATCTGGAAAGCATCGAGATCCACAAGAAGACCCGCGGCGAGCCGAAGGCCTCGGATCATATTCCGATCGTGGGGACGTTTTCGCTTTAGGCGGACGGACGAACAGTATGAAGAGCATAGAGATGCCCCACTCACCAAAACCACCAATGTTCGGACTTCGGGTCCATCCTGGCGAGATACTGGTCGAGGACTTCATGAAGCCGCTCGGCCTGTCAGCCAGTGCACTGGCCCTGGCCCTGAACACCGCACCGGCCAATGTGTCGCGCATTATCAACGGCAAGCAGGCCATTTCACCGGAAATGGCATCGCGTCTGTCCTGCGCCTTCGGCACCACGGTCGGATTCTGGATGAACCTTCAGAATAATTACGACCTCGCCTCGATCGGAAAAGCGCGATGGGACGCGATCCGGAATGAAGTCCAGGCCGTCCGGGCCGCCTGACGGGGGCAGCCCGCCCCTCAGCCGCCCTCGCCCAGCTGCGGCGGTTTGACCAGGCCTTCGATGATCTCGGTCACCCGTGTCAGCTCATGGACCACGGTCCTCACGCGCTCCGGGTCGGCCAGAGGCTCGAACATGGAACCAACCTCGAACTGATTGCCGGTCTCGGCCGCGATCAGCAATTCGCCTTCGCCACTATGCTCGTCGAACACCGCCCGGACATTCTGACCCATCAACGCCACTTCCAGCCGGAGGAGGCGCTCCATGAAGGCCGGGTCGAGCATGTAGCGTGCCAGCACCTGATCGGTGCCATAGACTTCAAATATGCTCTCGAATTGTGGATCGACCAGGCGGATGCGTTGCAGCTCCCGCGACGCGAAGGCGCGGCCCATTGCTTCCCAATCGTTCAGAACGCCGATATCGCGGGTGATGACCGTGACACCCTCGACCCTGCGCGGAAAACTGATCCGGATCAGCACGCCACGAAACACCGTTGCGAAGTGTGTCGACGCGCCGGAACCATGACGCTTTTCTAGGTGCGCTTCATAGAGATCGAAACCGCAGCCCTGCCGCTCACCGGAAAAATGGTCCTCGAAGCGACGCTGGGAATGGGCGGGCAACAGGCCCAGTTCCTTGAGCACTTCGAAGCGCGCTGGCGCCGCGGGCTTGAACGCGTAGTGCAGGCCGCAGGCCTCGGCGATGCAGCTATTGAGCCCGAACTTGACCCGGGTCCGCAGTGCGTCGAGACGCCCACCCGCGGCGAACCAGCTGACCAGGACACCAAGAAACACGCAGGCCGGCAGGAATAACAGGTCGCCGTTGCGGGCTGCAAGGATCGCACCGGTCACAAGCCCGACGACACAGGCTGCTGCCATCCAGGCCCAGAACTCTTTTACCCCCCGCTGGCGCTCGGCTTCGAGTGAGGCCAGCCAAGGCTCCAGCCTTTCACGCCAGAGCTCGTCGAACTGCGCATCCATCGCTCACTCCGAAAGCCGCACCGCCCCTCAGCCGCCCTCGCCCAGCTCGGGCGGTTTGACCAGGTTTTCGATGATGTCGATGACGCGTGTCAGGTCGTCGATAATCGTCCTGATACGGGCCTCGTCGGCGAGCGGTTTGAACATTGAGCCGGCCTCGAACTGATTGCCGGTCTCGGCCGCGATCAGCAATTCGCCTTCGCCGCTATGCTCGTCAAAGGCGGCCCGGACATTCTTGCCCTTCAGCGCCTTTTCAAGCCGGACCAGCCGCTCCATGAAGGCCGGGTCGAGCATGTAGCGCGCCAGCACCTGGTCGGTGCCATAGACCTCGAAGGCCTTTTCAAATTCCGGATCGACCAGGGCGACGCGCTCCAGCTTTTTCGAGCCGAAGGAGTGACCCAGCGCCGCGAGCCCGTTGAAGATGCCCTTGTCGCGCGTGATCACAGTGACGCCCTCGACCTTGCGCGGGAAATTGATCCGGATCAGGACGCCGCGGAAAACCGTGACCCAGTGGGTCGATTTGCCGGAACGGCGGCGCTCCTCGAGATGGGCTTCATAGAGTTCGAAATCGCAGCCCTGCCGCTCGCCCGAGAAATGATCCTCGAAACGGCAGCGCGTATAGGAGGGCAACAGGCCATAGGCACGAAAGGTTGCGAAGCGTGCCGGCTCGGCCGGCGCGAGGGCGTAGTCGAGCTGGCAGACCTCGGCGATCTTGGTGTTGAGCTCGGCCTTGATCGATTTGCGCAGACGCTCCATGCGCCGGCCGCCAATCATCATGCCCGCGACAAGGCCGAAAAAGGCCGCGACGAACAGGAACATGAATTCGCCTTGCCGGCTGAAAAAATAGCCGCCAATAGCGAGACCGAGCAGGGCCATGCCCGCCGCCCAGGCGATGAATCGCGAGACGCTGGTCTTGCGTTCCGCTTCCAGTGACGCCAGCCACGGCTCCAGCGTTTCGCGCCAAAGCCCCTGAAATGCCTCGTTCATGTCGTCCCCCCCAGGTAAATTCATGGCCAGGCTACATCCCGGCCAGCCGCTCCAATGCCTCGACCATTTTGACACGTTGCGTCGCGTAGTCAGCCAGCTTCTCACGCTGTTCGGCGACAAGGGCTTCGGGCGCATTGGCGATGAAACGTTCATTGCCAAGCTTGCCCTCGAGCCGCTTGATCTCGCCATCGAGCTTGGCGACCTCCTTGCCGATACGGGCGCGCTCGGCGTCAAAATCGATCACCCCCGCGAGCAGCAGGGCATAGGTCGCCTCGCCGACTACGGTCTGGGCCGAGGCCTCGGGTACAGTGTCCGACGGCGTCACACTGGCCAGACGCGCCATGCGCTTGATGAGAGCATCCTGGCGCTGCAGTCGTGCCAGGGTGTCGCCGGACGCGCCGACCACGGCGACATCGAGCTGGGCACCCGGCGGGATATTCATCTCGGCGCGCAGACGGCGGACATCCGTGACCAGACCGATCAGCCAGTCCATCTCGGCCTGCGCGTCGCTATCGACCAACCCGTCCAGCTCGGGCCAGGCGGCAGTAATCAATTGCGTGTCGCGCGTGCCGGTCTGGGCCCACAGCTCTTCGGTGACGAAGGGCATGAAGGGGTGGAGAATCTTGAGCGCCTGGTCGAGCACAAAGGCGGTCGTCGCCCGCGTCTCGGCCTTGGCGGTCTCGTCATCACCCATGAAGAGCGGTTTGGCGAGTTCCAGATGCCAGTCGCAGAACACATTCCACACGAAGCGATAGGCCGCAGCGGCGGCCTCGTTGAAGCGGAAATTATCCAGCCCGGCATTGACGGCTTTCACCGTCTGCTCGCACTCGGACAGGATCCAGCGGTTGACGGTCTGCTGAACCGATTTCGGATCAAAGCCCGCATCCGGCTTGCACTCATTCATTTCGCAAAAACGCGCCGCATTCCACAGCTTGGTGGTGAAATTGCGATAGCCTTCGACGCGATCCTTGGACATGCGGATATCGCGGCCCTGCCCGGCCTGGGCGGCCAGGGTGAAGCGCACGGCATCGGCGCCGTATTCCTCGATCAACTCAAGCGGATCGATGACATTGCCCTTGGATTTCGACATTTTCTGGCCGTGCTCATCGCGCACGAGCGCATGGATATAGATGTCCTTGAACGGCACCTCGCCCATGAAATGCAATCCCTGCATCATCATGCGGGCAACCCAGAAGAAGATGATGTCGAAGGCGGTGATCAAAACCGAGGTCGGGTAGAAGCGCGCCACTTCAGCCGTCTTCTCAGGCCAGCCCAGGGTCGAGAACGGCCACAGGGCAGAGGAGAACCAGGTGTCGAGGACGTCTTCGTCCTGGGTCAGAGCGACATCGCGTCCATGCTTGTCCCGCGCCTGTGCCAAGGCTGACGCTTCGTCCTGCGCGACATAGACGCCGCCATCCGCATCATACCAGGCCGGGATCCGGTGGCCCCACCAGAGCTGGCGCGAGACGCACCAGGGCTGGATATTGCGCATCCATTCGAAATAGGTCTTTTCCCAATTCTTCGGATGGAAAGTGGTGCGACCGTCCTCGACGGCCGTGATGGCGTCCTTCGCCAGGGTCGCGGCATCGACATACCATTGGTCGGTCAGCCAGGGCTCGATCACCACATTGGAGCGGTCGCCGAAGGGCTGCATCACCAGCTTGTCCTCGACTTCGCGCAGCAGGCCGAGCTCGTCCATGCGGGCGACCAGCAGCTTGCGCACTTCGAACCGGTCGAGACCGCGCCATTCGGCGGGGATGCGATCCAGACCGCCGCTACCGTCATCCTCGGTCAGGAAGCGCGCTTCGCGGTCGAGCAGGTTGATCTTGGGCAAATCGTGGCGTTTGCCGACTTCGAAATCGTTGAAGTCATGGGCCGGCGTGATCTTGACGCAGCCTGTGCCCTGCTCCGGATCGGCATGTTCGTCGGCGACGATCGGAATCTCGACATCGGCGATCGGCAGACGGATCATCTTGCCGATCAAATGCCGGTAGCGCTCATCATCGGGGTGCACAGCGACAGCGGCATCGCCGAGCACGGTTTCCGGGCGCGTGGTCGCGACGACGAGCTCGCCGGAGCCATCGGCCAGCGGATAGGCGAAATGCCAGAAATGGCCCTGGACTTCGCGATTTTCGACTTCGAGATCAGAAATCGCGGTCTGGAAATGCGGATCCCAATTCACCAGACGCTTATCGCGATAGATCAGGCCCTGCTCATGCAGCTCGACGAAGACTTTCTGCACGGCAGCGGACAGCCCGTCATCAAGGGTGAAGCGCTCACGGCTCCAGTCACACGACGCCCCGAGACGGCGCAATTGCCCCATGATCTCGCCGCCGCTTTCCTCTTTCCATTCCCAGACACGTTCGATGAAGGCGTCGCGGCCCATATCACGGCGCGATTGATTGCCTTCAGCGGCCAGCTGACGCTCGACCACCATCTGCGTCGCGATGCCGGCATGGTCGGTGCCCGGCTGCCACAACACGCTGTCGCCGAGCATGCGCTTATAGCGGATCAGCACATCCTGCAGCGTATTATTGAGCGCATGGCCGATATGCAGACGGCCGGTCACATTCGGTGGCGGAATGACAATGCAGAAGGGATCCGCGTCGGGATCCTCCTTCGGTTTGAAGGCACCGGATGATTCCCAGGCCTGGTAGAGGCGGGTTTCGGCTTCGCGGGGGTCGAATGTCTTTTCCATCATGGGGCGCATGAATAAAGGGCACCGACGATGCCGTCGATGCCCTTTAATGAATTCAGTGCTGATTGCAGCAGTTAGCGGCGGCGGCGCGCGACCCGGTCGATCTCGGCCTGGACCTTTTCATCGACGATACCCGGCAGGTTGGTGTCGAGCCATTCCTTCAGCATCGGACGCAGAAGTGCGCGAACCACGCCTTCCAGCGTACGGCCTTCCTCGTCCGAGATGCGGATTGTATCGGCCAGGGAATGGAATGAGCCCATCGCAGCAGAGGCTGCAGGCTCGCTCATCAGCGCATCCTCGATTTCGGTCTCGACCGAATCGAAATCCATCGCCGGCTCGGGTTCAGGCTCCGGCTCGGGCGCAATTTCCTCCGCGACGATTTCAAAATCATCCTCGCGGTCGACAATCATCAGATCATCATCGCCGACAATCGGATCGGTGCCGCCCTCCGGCTCATCAATCCGGTCGGTCAGCTCGAGGACATCACCGGCATCATCATCGCCCGCATCGCCGAAGATATCGTCGATCGCGCCCTGATCATTACCGTCTGACTCGGGCTCCGGCGCCGCAGCAGCCGGTTCGGCCTCGGCCTCGGCCGGGGCGTCGTCTTCATTGATGATCCGTCGAATTGAGGAGAGGATCTCCTCCATTGATGGCTCGTTGTCGGTGGCTTGTTCTGCCATGGTCGCGCACGTCCCTAACCGGTCGTTTCTCGTATCAGGCGAATAAACCGGGCGCAGCCCTGCCTGTCCAGCCCCAGAATCTCTAATCAGGCTAATTCCAGGGTGTTAAATCAAAGTTAGGGAAGCCAGACCCCACCGGCTCGCCTGCCACATCATAGATTTCAACATTCAGGCCCATCCGGTCGGCGGACAGCAGTCCCATGGCCTGGAGCAGGCGATAGCCGGCCACGTCGGAATCCCGTTCCGCGGTCACCAGAAGCAGCCGCGAAGCCAGCAATTCCTGTTCCGCATCAAGCACATCAAGCGTTGTTCTCAAGCCGACATAAGCTTCCTGCTCGACACCATCCAGAGCAATCTCATTGGCCCGGACAGCCTGCCGGCTCGACTCGATCACGGCCTGGGAGGTGATGTAGGCATTCCAGGTATTCGTCACACCTTCGGTGACCTGACGGCGCGCCAGCAAGGTCTGCTGGCGGGTCTGATCTTCCTGGGCGATGGCTGCACGTACGCGTGACCGATTCAACCCACCGGTGAAAAGCGGCACCGAAACCTGACCGACGATCGAGGTCGAATCACGTTCATCGCCTGCATAGGAGGCATCCCGCGAGCCCGATGCCGACGCCGAAAGCGTCACCTGTGGCCGCAGCGAGCTACGGGCCATCCGGATCGAATGACTGGCGGCCTGCTCGCCATACTGGGCGGCCAGCAATTGCGGGCTGAAGCGGTAGGCGGTCTCGGCGGCATCGGCGAGATTGTCAGGCAATTCCGGCAGTGCCGGCGGGTCCTGCAGGGTTGCCGGGGGCTGACCTGTCACACGCTCATAGGCCGCGCGGCTGGTCGCCAGCTGGGACTGGGCAGAGGACAATTGAGCCTGGGCGCCCGACAGCCGGGCCTCGGCCTGGGCGACATCCGTACGCGTGATCTCACCGACTTCGAAACGATCCCGGGCGGCTTGAAGGTGCTGCGCCAGAACATCAGCATTGCTGCGGCGAATATTCACCACTTCGGCGTCGCGACGGACATCCATGAACGCGGTAATCGCATCGACCAGGACAGTTTGCTCCACCGAGCGCAGGGATTCGCGGCCCGCATAGACCAGCGCCGTCGCCTGGTCGACCGCGCCGCCATTATAACCACCGCGATAAATCGATTGATTGGCCGTCAGCGAATAATTCTTCGGGGTCGAATCGCTCTCGGAACTGCTGGGGAAAGGCGCCCCGGCACCGCTTTCCGACTCGCTGTGCTGGGCGCTGATCGAAGCTGACGCCGAGACCTGGGGCAAATAGCCGGCCCGGGCCTGGATGCGCCCCTCATCGGTGGCACGCAATCGGGCGCGCTCGGCCTGCAAGGTCGGATTGGAGTTATAGGCCAGCGCCAGGCTCTCTTCGAGACTCTGCGCCTGCGCCGCTGCGCCCATCGCCAGAAGCGATACACAACCCGTCGCCGCCATCGCCCACAATTTCAAACGCGTCATCTGCAAATCCTTTTACCGGCAACAAGCCAATATCACCTCGGTGCCGCCATCATAACGCGCCGCGCGTCAGAGACCAGCACCACTCTTGTCGCAGCCATATAGGCATTGCCACACTACAATTGAACAGCGTTCACCGTGATACGTCCGTAATACCGGCTCTATTACCGCGTTTAACGGCCTGTGCCCGGGAATCCGTCGCCCGAATGCCACACTTGTTGCAGCAGGCTAGAGCGAGAAACCGGGTTCCAGCGCAAAACCGGGCAGGAGCTTGGCCGTCGCGTCGAACACGACGCGCTCGCCAATGCCGGCTGCCGAGCGCGTGAACACCGTCGCCTTGCCAACCGGGCCCTTGCGGATAATCGCCACAAGGCGTCCGCCGGGCGCGAGCTGGTCAAACCAGGCCGCCGGCACTTCGCTGACCGAGCCATTGACGAAAATCACATCGAAGGGGCCCTGCTTCGGCACCCCAAGCTTGGGGTCACCGGCAATCACGACGGCATTGTCAGCGCCAACCTTTGACAGGAGGTCGCTGGCGCGTGCCTGACCGTCCTCGTCATCGTCAAGGCCGACAACGGTTTCAGCCATGTGCGAGAGAATGGCGGTGGAATAGCCACGACCGCAGGCAATATCGAGCACAAGCTCATCGGGTTCGATCGCAGCGGCATGAATCAGTTTCGCGAGGTCGCGGGGGCGCATCATCGTGCGCCGGTCACCCGTCGCGACTTCAGAATCCGCATAGGCCAGGGCGAGGCGCGCGCGCGGCGTAAACAAATGCCGTGGGACAGCCATGAAGGCCGCAATCAGCCGGCGATCAGTGACATCTGCCGGACGGATCTGGCAATCCACCATTTGTTTGCGGGCCTGATCATGTTCGTTCACGGCTTTCTCCCTGCCTGGGTCCGGCGGCGCACCGGTGCTGCTGCTGATATATCCCGCCACAGGCGAGACGGGCAAGCACTGTGCTGCGTGCGCGTCATTTGGTAGCCGCACTGACAAGTTTCACCGGACCATGCCCTCGCCGATTGCCCCCGGCGCGCGGCAGGTTTATAGCTCCCGCCAGAAGCTGGCACCGTGGCGGAGTGGTTACGCAGCGGATTGCAAATCCGTCCACCCCGGTTCGATTCCGGGCGGTGCCTCCATGCTTCCCTCACCTCAAGATTACGGCGCAAGACGAATCCCTAATACGGGATCTCGATGCCGTTATGATCCCGAAACCCACCCGAATCCGACGGGTCCAACCCGTCGATCACCGCCATCAGCTCCAGCGCTGCTGTCTGCGGCGTGCGCAATTTGAGCCCTGACTTGGCGAAGGGGGCTGAAAGCCGCGTATCAACCGTGCCGGGATGCAGGGCAATACAAATGGCGTCGGGATGGCGGCGTGCCAACTCGATGGCCGCCGTCCTCACCAGCTGGTTGAGCGCCGCCTTCGAGGCCCGGTAGCCATACCAGCCGCCCAGCCTGTTGTCGGAAATCGAACCGACACGCGCAGACAATGTTGCAAAGATCGACCGGCCACGGCGCGGCAAGACTGGCAGGAAGTGCTTCATCAACAATGCCGGGCCGATGGCATTGACGGCGAAGAGCTTCGCCAGATGGTCAGCCTCGAGCTGTTTCAGTCCGCGTTCGGGCTGCAAACGCCCGTCATGCAACAACCCGGTCGCATCGATCACGCGGCGCAGATCGAGCCCCCGGCTTCGGGTCAGGGCTTCGATCCCGGCGGCCGCGGCAGCGATGCTGTCTTCGTCCAGCAGGTCCAGCCCCGGCGTCGAGGACCGCGACAGCCCGATTACGGTGTCGGGCGCCGACACCGTCTGCAGCCGCTCCAGCAAAGCCGCCCCGATGCCGCCGCTGGCGCCGATGACCAGCGATAAGCCTTGATTGTCCATGCCCAGATACCCACACCATCCGCCGGTTGACGTGAGTGTCTACGCACGGAATGGGCTGCGGGATCATGCCGCACTGAGTCCCGACAGTTCAGGCCTCGACAGAGGCAGGCACGACACCGGCTTTCACGAGCTCGCTATCAAGCCGCCCGGTGAGGAACATCACATACATCCGGTAGTCCGCGATCAGCGACCAGAGCGGATAGGTGAATGTGGCCGGCTTGTTGCGCTCGACAAAGGCATGGCTGACCCAGGCGAAGAAATATCCCGCCAGGGGTACGGCCAGCAGGGCCCACCAAGTCTGGGTCAGCACCGCGGCCAGCAATACCAGCATCGCCAGGGTCGACCCGACATAATGCCAGTGACGCGTCGCCGGCCGCGCATGCTCGCGCAAATAAAAGGGCCAGAATGATTCGAAATTCTGATGTTCCCGCATGTGATTCTCCCCGAAACGACCGACACAAACCCATATCACAGCCATGAGGCTATCGGAAAACCGGCCGCGTCATGGATAATCTGCACATAACGCGACAGGTCATATTTCCATGTATCGATTAGGGTTTCAGCAATCACACTAAACCAATTGCGAAATTTTGCCGCGCAAATTAACCCGTCCTTAAGGAATTTTGGACGATTCTGCACCTGTCTTCCCGTGAAGACACCCCACCATCCACCCAATGCCTTTTCGGGAGCCCAGACGGCTCCCGATTTTTTTTGCCTGCGAATAGCAGAGCAATTGCAGAACTCTGGCAGCAACGCGCTTGCCACCGCCGCAATAGCTCTGATATACGCGCCGTCTCGCTTGCGAGAGAGATGTTCCCCGGTAGCTCAGTTGGTAGAGCAAGCGGCTGTTAACCGCTTTGTCGCTGGTTCGAGTCCGGCCCGGGGAGCCACTCTCGCAAGCGACTTTATCCCCTTAAACCTTCGCCCCTGCCCCGGAGCCCTTGTCGAGCCGCCCGTCAAACGCGCGCGCAGCCTCGAAAAAGCGCTTGCGCAGGGATGCGGCATACGGGTTGAGCTGCTCGATCGCCTGGAACAGATCATCACTGTCATTGCGCACCAGATCGGTTGCCTGGCGTAGCAGATCATAGCTTTTGGTCGTATAGGGCGGCGGCGGAATATCGAGTTCGGCAATCACGCGCGACACCAGATGGGTGAGCGCCTGCACATCGGCCATGGCGCGGTCATGCGTGTCCGGATCGGACAGGTGCACATCGAGCCCGAGAACCTCACTGCAAAAAGCCGCCACACCACTGGCATCAACGCCGGCATCCGGACAGATCACGACAGACTGGCCGGTCAGCCCTGCTGCAGCGCTCTGCGGCCCGAACAGCGGATGTGTGCCGATGATTCGCACATGCGTCGGCAGGGCATCGCGCATCGCCCGCATCGGCTCGACCTTGACCGAGGCGACATCGAGCACCAGCGCTCCCTCAGGCAGGAAAGACGCGATATCGCGGCAGGTTTGTTCCAGCGCCTGCACCGGCACGGCCAACACCACAGTCGGGCAAGCCGCTGCCGCCTCAAGGCTCACACGGGCAAGGCCGGGACAGGCATCCGCATGGGGGTCATGGCCCAGCAGATCGAAATGCGGTGCCAGATGCCCGGCGGCGAATCGGCCGAACGCCCCCAGCCCGATCAGGCCGATCTGTTTGCGATTTTCAGCCAATCTGCATTCCCCTTGCCCGCCAGGCGGATTGAACGGGATTTTCGGCGTCGCGACCAGCGCGATTGCCCGTGGCGTCAGATGTGGTGAGTCGCCGCGCCGCAATTGCAGGCGAAGCCGCCAACGATCTCCCCCTCATTCTCGATATAGTCGAAATTCACTTCCGAACCGGCGCTGATCACCTGTTTGGCACGCAATAGCGGGCGCGCCGGGTCGGCGGCATCGATATAGCTATTGGCCTCGCAGCAATGATTGATATAGCGCAGATAACCGGTCGGCTCGCAGTGGACATCATCGGTAATGCGCGCGGAATGCGGCGTCTGCACGCTCGTCATCGCGCCGCGGATGACGGTGATTACATCGCCGGCCGCCAGATCACGCTGCGCGAAGACACCATGACCATGGATCGCGCTGGCCTGGATCGCGACTCGCCCATCATATTCAGCCATGAAGGCCGCCGGAGCCCCCGCCCCATCGCCGAGCCCGACACGGCGGCCTGACAGGACGAGCTCGCCCTCGCCGCGCTCCACAACCCGAAGGTCCAGAATCGCGGTGGCAGCGCCGACCGGACCCAGCTCGGCAATGAAACCGTCTTCATTGCCGCTGCGGCTGCGCAAAGAGGTCGAAACACCAGCCGCGCCCAGCCCTGTGACCTGCCCCATCCACACATCGCCCTGACGACGAAGCTCGATCCATTCAAACACACGACCACTATCACCGGGGTAACTGGCCAGGAACTCACCAACACGCACAACACCACTCCTAGGGAAAGAAGATCGAGCTTGGCACAGCCCTAACGTGCGGAAAAGTGCGGCGGAGACACGGTTCAAAAAAAGAGTCAGACGGCGTCGATTGACATCGCCGGATCGCCGGCCTCGCTCTGGCGCTTCCACATTCGCGCATACAGCCCGTCACGTTCGAGCAGCTCGGCATGCGTGCCCGACTCGGCAATGCGCCCGGCATCCATCACATAGATGCGATCCGCATTGGCGATCGTCGACAGGCGGTGGGCGACGGCGATGGTGGTGCGCCCCCGGGCGGCCTCGGCCAGCGCCGCCTGCACTTCCTTTTCCGTCTCGCTGTCGAGCGCCGAGGTGGCTTCGTCGAGCACCAGAACAGCCGGATTCTTCAAAATGGCCCGCGCGACGCCGACGCGCTGTTTTTCGCCGCCGGACAGTTTCAGCCCGCGCTCGCCGACGCGCGTCGCAAGGCCCTCTGGCAAGGCCCGCACGAAATCGCCCAGCTGCGCCCGTTCCAGAGCGTCGAGAATGTCGTCCTCGCTGGCATCGGGACGGCCATAAATCACATTGGCGCGCAGCGTATCATTGAACAGGACCACATCCTGCGGCACCAGGCCGAGGGCATCGCGCAGGCTTTCCTGGGTGACATGGGTCAGATCCTGACCATCGATCAGCACCCGCCCCGCCGCCGGGTCATAGAAGCGGAAGAGCAAGCGCAGAATGGTCGATTTGCCGGCACCGGAGGGCCCGCACAGGCCGACGAAGCTGCCCGGCGCCACATCCAGGCTGACACCATCGATCGAGCGTGCACGGCCATCATGCGCGAATCCGACCGTCGCGAACCGCACGGCACCGCCCTGGAGACGCAAGGGCTGAGCATCAGGTGCATCGGCGACATCGGGTTTCAGCGCCAGTGTATCGAACAGACGCTCCATATCGACGGCGCTCTGCTTGATCTCGCGATAGGCCCAGCCCAGAATATTGAGCGGCTGGTAGATGCTCATCAGCATCAGCGTCACGGCCGCGACATCGCCGGGCTGCAACTCACCGTTCCAGGCTTTCCAGCCGGCGACCAGCGCCATAGCCAGCAGGCCGGCATTCATCACAAAAGCCTGGCCACCATTGAGCACGGCGAGCGAGGATTGCGACCGGGCCGCGGCCTTCGCATAGCGCTGCATCACATGATCATAGGCGTCGGTTTCGCGGCGTTCGGCGGCAAAGGCCTTGACGGTCTCGAAATTGATCAGGCTGTCGACAGCGCGTGCATTGGCTTCATTGTCGGCGTTGTTCATGTCGCGACGGATCTTGACCCGCCAATCGGTCACCGACCAGGTCATCGCCATGTAGATGCCGACTGTGGTCAGCGCGATAACCGCAAATTCCCAACCATATCTCAGGCTCAGCACGCCGGCCGCGAGCACCAGCTCGAGCAGGGTCGGCGCGATGTTGAAGATCAGGAAGCGCATCAGGAAATCAACGGCGCGGGCACCCCGGTCGATGATCCGGTTGAGCGCGCCGGTGCGCTTCATCTGGTGAAAACCGATCGACAGGCCCTGGACATGGCCGAAAGCGCGCACCGAAGTCAGGCGCTGGGCGTCCTGGCTGACCGGTGCAAACATCGCGTCGCGCAATTGCGGCGCCCCGACCGAGAGGAAGCGGGCGACGGCATAGGCGATGAAGGCGAAGGCGAAGCCGGCCGCAGCGCCGCCGCTCATCCAGCCGATCCCGCCGCCCGGATCGGCAGCGGCTGGTTCATGGGCCGCAATGGCATTGATCGCATCACCGAAAAAGACGGGGGCATAAACGGCGAATAATTTGGCGATCACTGTCAGGACCAGCGCCACCACCATGCGGACGCGCCAGCGCGACATTTCCGGTGAGGCGAGCAGGCCGAACAGGCGCGCCATCGCCGGGCCGAGCCCGCCATCGGTGGATTTTATGGAATCGTCGTGGGGATCGGGGCTTGAGGGTTTCATCGCGCTCACAGATAGGGCGCGCCGACCTCAAGCGCCAGTGCCGCGCGTGATCATCCGGAGATCAAAGCAGCCAGCCGGGCGCGATCAGCCCTGGTCCGGCCCGCCAACGTCCGCGGCAGCCTCGTCCGGAGCGCGCAAGACCTGACCGGGATAGATCAGATCGGGATCGCGGATCTGGCTTCGATTGGCCTCATAGATCACCGTATACTGCACGCCGCGGCCATAGAGCTGGCGCGCCAGGCGCCACAGTGAATTGCCCGGCTGCACGATGACCGAATCCGGACCGAGATTGAGATCTTCGGCGGCAACGCGTTCGAAAGGCAGCGCGATCACGGCGGTGACATTGCCGTCGGCGTCGAGCTGGTCGACCTGGAGGTCATAGCGGCCCGGGGCCAGCAAGGCACCGGCCTGCAGCGTCCAGCGGCCATCGGCACCGGCGGTGACCGACCCGACCAGGGCGCCATTGGCGAAAATGCGTACGGTCGAACCCGCTTCAGCCCGGCCAGCAAAGATCACGGCACCGGTTTCGTCATAATCGACGGTTTCCAGCACCAGACTGCCCATTTCCGAATCTGCACAGGACGGACATTGCCAGACGCGACTCGCCTCGCCGGGACGTCCGACGACAACCAGCGGGGTGGCGCCACGCGATTCGGGGATGGAAACCAGCACGACCTGTTCCGAACGCAATTCGCGGCCATCGGCGACCTGCATCACCAGTCCAAGCTCGATCGCTCCGGACGGCAGGGGTTCATTGAGGATAATCACCCATTCGCCGCGATCATTCACCGTCTCGCGGGCAATCTCATCGCCATTGGCGAGCACGATAATCGCGGCACCGGGTTCACCGCGACCGGCGATCACGGCCGTGCCGGCCGGCGCGACGCGCACAATGTCGAATACGGGCGCGGCCAGCAGGCCAGCCGTTTGCGCGCCGGAAACCGCATCGGCTCCGGCCGTCACGGCGCTGTCAGGCCGGGTGGGCGATTGTGCAGGGCCACTCAGGGCGGGCCTGTACAGGATGAAGGCCAGCGCGGCGGCAATCGCCAGCGCAGCCAGTGCCGCAGCAATGATAAACGACCGCGTGGCGGTCATGTCCGCTCTCCTGTTTCAATTCGGTCCGGGGCGACGCTGCAATCGATCATGAAATCACCTGATGCAATCCTCGCGCCGCCGGGCCAAGGCGAATACCATCACCATTAAGCAAATCAAACAAGGGCGATGCTTCGATGGCGAAACTAAGGTCGATTGGTGTCTTTTGCGGTTCACGTCTTGGTGAGCGCGAGAGCTATCAGGACGCCGCCGAAGCGGTCGGCCAGGCCATTGCCCGCGCCGGCGCGCGGCTGGTCTATGGCGGCGGCGATGTCGGGCTGATGGGGGTGGCTGCGTCGACGGCTGCCGCCGAACACGGCGCCGTTCTGGGCATCATCCCGGGCTTCCTGATTGCCCGCGAAGGCCATCTGGACGGGGTCGATGTCCGCATCGTGGAAACCATGTCGGAACGCAAGGTCCAGCTGATCGACGAATCCGACGCCTTCATCATCCTGCCCGGCGGCACCGGCACGCTGGAAGAAGTCTTCGACGTCATCTCGCGCCAGCAGCTCGACCTGCACGACAAGCCGGTGGTCTTTCTCAATGTCGAGGGCTTCTGGGACCCTTTCGTTGCGCTGATCCGTCACACCATCGATCAGGGCTTCACGCCGCCATCGCTGGGCGACCATATCCGGCTGGACGACAATGCGCAGCGCGCCGTGGCCCATATTCTCGCGACGCTCGACGCCGCAAAAGCCTAGTCCGCCTCGCCGGCCGGATCGAACACCGCCTCGATGGACATGCCGAATGCGCCCGCCAGGGCGAAAGCCAGGGTCAGCGAAGGATCATGCTTGCCGGTCTCGACCGCATTGATCGCCTGACGCGATACGCCGACCCGCTCGGCCAGTTCGGCCTGGCTCCAGCGGCGCTCGGCGCGCAGGACTCGAAGACGATTTTTCATCGGTAGCGCCACCGCAGGACACAGGCGACGAGCCCGGACAGACCGATCATCACCGGCAGGACCCAGATCAGGGAGATCGACGGCAGGTCCACCGCACCTTCGGCGAAGCCATAGGCGAAGCAGGCAAAACCGGTCAGCAGCGCCGCGATCAACATGGATTCGGAAATGACGCGGCGTTTGAACTCGTCTCGCGAGTGGTAGAAGACCATCACCGCATACAGGCCATACAGCCCCGGCAGGACCGGCAACAAGGCCAGTGTGCCGCGCCAGACGGGTGTCAGCTCGTAAGTGTTGAGCGCGTAGATCGAGGCAAACAGCAGGGCCGTATAGCCCAGCATCGCGCCTCCGAAATGGATGAGATAGCGGCGAACAGCGGGTTCCATTCTAGTCTCCCTGTGGGGCGGGTGTGACAGCGGTCGCCTCGCCCGGCGATCCCTCATCGGGCTGACGCACGGCGGAAACCGCGACGATAATTGCGACCAGCGGGCCGATCAGGGCGAGCAACCAGGCGCGCAATTTGGGGGACTGCAGTCGATTGAGATGCATGATCGCCTCTATCAGGTATTAATGACGAATTGTCATGCTTACCTGACACGAACCTCGCCACATGTCAAGTTATCCTGACAAAGAGACACGCAAATAGGACAAAAAAGGCCCCGCGCGATGCGCAGGGCCTCCTTGAAAACGAAGCGGGCGGTCTCAGCCTAGGCCGTGTCACCCTTGAGCCGGGCGATCGCCCGCGTCCGTCCGATCAATGGCAGCATCACCGCCATCTCCGGTCCGTGGGCCTCACCCGTCAGCGCCAGACGCAGCGGCATGAACAGCCCCTTGCCCTTGCGGCCGGTCGCCTCCTTGAGCGCATTGGTCCAGGCGCCCCAGCTTGTCCCGTCGAGATCGCCGGCCGGCAGCATTTCGGCCGCTGTCGCCGCAAATCCGGCATCCTCGTCGGCAATCGACGGCGTCACCGGCCCGGAGACCAGCGCGGCCAGGGCCTTGGCATCGGACAGACGTTCCAGATTCGAGCGAACACCATTCCAGAAGGCCTCGCCGCCATCAGCGCCCATCGTGGCGAGACGGTCCTTCACCTCACCATAAGGCTTGGCGTGCAGCAGTTTGGCATTGATGCGCTTGAGGTCTTCCGGATCAAAACGGGCCGGCGAACGCGACAGCTTGCCCAGATCGAAGCCTTCAAGCAGGCCCTCGACGGTCTCGTACGCATCGACGGCATCGGACGTGCCCAGCTTGGCCAGCAGCGAGATGACCGCCATCGGCTCAAAGCCCTCGACGTCGCGGATATCGGCGATGCCGAGAGAGCCGATCCGTTTCGACAGCTTGCCGCCATCGGCGCCGACCAGCAGGGCCTGGTGACCAAACTTTGGCGCGGCGCCGCCAAGCGCCTCGAAAATCTCGATCTGGGCGCCCGAATTGGTGGTGTGATCCTCGCCGCGGATGATGTGGGTGATCTTGGCGTCGATATCATCGACGACGCTCGGCAGGGTGTAGAGATAGCTGCCATCCTCGCGGATCAGGATCGGATCGGACAATGAGGTCGTCTCGATCGAGACAGGACCACGCACCATATCCTCCCACACCACCGGATTGCCCGACAATTTGAAGCGCCAATGCGGCTTGCGCCCCTCGGCCTCAAGCGCCGCCTTCTGCGCATCGGTGAGCTCCAGCGCCGCACGGTCATAGACCGGCGGACGGCCATTTTTCATCTGCAGCTTGCGTTTGCGATCCAGCTCATCGCCGGTCTCATAGCAGGGATAGAGCAAGCCATCGGCGCGCAGCTTTGCGGCCGCAGCCTCATAAACATCAAACCGGTCGGATTGCTTGAACGTCTCGTCCCAGCCAATCCCCAGCCAGGTCAGATCCTCACGGATGCCGTCCTCGTAGGCCTGGGTCGAGCGCTCGGTATCGGTATCATCAATACGCAACAAAAACGTTCCGCCCGCCTTTTTCGCGAACAGATAATTGAAGATCGCGGTGCGAACATTGCCGACATGAAGCTTGCCGGTCGGGCTCGGGGCAAAACGGACTTTGGTCATGGGAGGACGCCTGCTTGAAGTTGAGGCGTCGGCTTAGCGCTGTCGGGCCGCGCGGGCAAGCGGGGGTGTCAATATGGCGGGCGGGGACGGCCGGCGAAGTGCCAGTAGGCGAAGCCGGCAATGCCTGCGGCAACCGCCAGAATGACCGGTAGCCAGCTGCCCGCCTGAGCCCCGTCCGTAGGCGTGATCAAGGCCGAGAACGCGAGCAGAATGCCGGCCGGCACCGCCACATCGGCGATCCCGCGTCGCCAACCAAACCACCGCACCAGATGCACCAGCACGACGGCCGGGAGGGCTGTTACCACCAGGGTGTAGAGGGTCGCCATGAGGAGCACCACGAGGCTCGCCAGCATATTGTCGCCGTCAGGGGCCGTTCCGTCCCCGATGATCATCGGACCCGCCAGCGGCGCAGTGAGCAACAGCCCCCCGACCATACAAGCCAGAACCCAGGCCAGAACCGCCCGCGCACGTCTTCCCTGCTCGAAACTGATATACATTCCTGCCCCCCTGCTCGCCGCCCCATCATGCCGCGCCCACCCGGAGCGTCCACCAAAATATCCCGGTGCGCGCAGGCCATCCGCGCGCTTACCCCCGCCATCACACAATTATCCCACGTCATCCTGACGAACGTCAGGACCTCGATATAGCAAGCGCGGAGCCCGGTCGTTCGAGGTCCTGACGAAAGTCCACTGCTGTCCGGGATTTATTGATTGGGGGTGATGTGCACGGCAGACCCGGCTTGCAAATCAGGCCAGAAATCA
>NZ_JBLWTL010000018.1:0-60630 GCF_048270095.1 Maricaulis sp.
CCGCCGCCCGGCGCGGCGCGGTTGGGGCCGGCCGGGTTGGCATCGGGCGGCTTGGAATCGGGGCGTTTGGAAGCGGGGGGTTTGGAGTCAGCGCGTTTCGGGTCCGGACGGCTGCGCGGGCCGCGTGTGTTTGAATCTTCCAGAAACTGGACCGGTTTGGCGAAGCCAGGCTGGCCGGGCCCGCCCATGGTGCGCTTGGCCGGGCGTTTGGCGGGGCGGGCGCTGGCCGCGGCCAGCTCTTCGAACACATGTCCGGGCTCCATCAAATGTCCGCACTGGTCCTTGAGGATGCGCGAGGCGATGGATTTGACCTCGCCGCGGTCGATCGTGCCGAGCTGGAACGGGCCATAGGCGATCCGGATCAGCCGGTTGACGCGCAGACCGACAGCATCGAGGGCACGGCGCACTTCGCGATTCTTGCCTTCCTTGATGCCGATCGTCAGCCAGATATTGGAACCGGTCTCGCGTTCGACATCGACTTCCATCGGGCCGTATTTGATCCCCTCAACCGTGATGCCGGCCTGTAGTTTGGCGATGGCGGCATTGTCGATCGTGCCGAAGGCGCGGGCCCGATAGCGCCGCGTCCAGCCGGTCGAGGGCAGTTCCAGGGCGCGGGCGAGGGCACCGTCATTGGTCAGGAGCAGCAGGCCTTCCGACGTCAGATCAAGCCGGCCGATCGAGATCACCCGGCCGATTTCCTTGGGAATCTTGTCGAACACGGTTTCGCGCCCTTCCGGGTCGCTATGCGTCGTCACCAGGCCGGCGGGCTTGTGGTACAGCCATAGCCGGGTTGCCTCCGGTGTCTCGACCGTGATGCCATCGACGATGATGACTTCCTGGCCGGTCACCTTGAAGGCCGGGGTGTCGAGCGTCTTGCCGTCAACCTTGACGCGGCCGCCTTCAATCATGCGCTCGATCTCGCGCCGCGAAGCGACGCCGGCACGGGCAAGATATTTGGCGATGCGTTCGCCGCTCTGGACTGCGTCGGTCAAACTTGACCCTTTCCCATTGGCGCTCTACGCCGCCGCTATGACAATTTCGCGAGATACCGGGTTTATGGAGGCGGCACTACGCCTGGCACAATCGGCAGCACAAGCCGGCGAAACGCCAATCGGTGCGATCATCGTCGATCCGGCCACGGACGAGATCATCGCAAGTGCTCATAATAGCCCGATTGCCGGTCATGATCCAACCGGGCACGCAGAAATACTCGCCTTGCGCGCTGCAGCGGCAAAACTGGGCAATTACCGGCTGCCCGGTCTGGAGTTGTTTGTGACGCTGGAGCCCTGCGCCATGTGTGCCGGCGCCATCTCCCATGCCCGCATCGGCCGGCTGGTTTATGGTGCCGATGATGCCAAGGGCGGCGCCGTTGCGCACGGCCCGCGCTTCTTCCAGCAACCAACCTGCCATTCCCGGCCGCAGGTCACGTCCGGCATCCTGGCCGAAGAGAGCGCCGCGCTGTTGCGCGGATTCTTCCGCGCCCGGCGCAAGCGAAAAAGCGATGGCGTGTGAGCCGGGGCGCGTGGATTTATTGAAGGACACGCTGGTGGTGTGCGGTGCCGTCCCCGTGCTTCGCAAGAATTTTGCGGGCGTCGCTTGGTATTGCAATGGAATTTAGGCTGTTGGCTCTTGCCCTGCGGCGCGCCATCAGATCGCGTGCCGCAGGGCGCGCAAGATATTTCGCCGCCATCGTTGCTGGTGGCGCTGTGCGTTCAGTCGGCCTATTCGGGCTTGCCGTGCCCTGCGAGTGTCCTCGGCAAGCTCGGCCTCCATCCTTAGGTTGACCGCTGCCGCAAGCCGCTCGATGCTCCAGGCCGCGTCTGGGCCTGCCTCCGATCCCGCTAACTCCGACAGGTTTCGCAGTGCTGTCCCATCAGCGGGGCGCCCAGGAAAGGGCTCTGCTGGGGCTTCGAGGGAACTCGCTATCGCGTTTGGGGCAATCGGTTCGAGGGCGTGCTGGATTGGGTTCGAAACGAGTGCGTGCCACCGAGCACCGACTAGCTCCTCTGCCGTCGCCACCATTCGCTCCGCTGTTGCATCGATCATCGCGCTAACGAGCAAATCCCAAAAGCCCTCGGCAGAGATTCCAGATGATCGGGCCAGCATGGATGAGGAAAGATCGCGCAATGCATTCGCGGCGCTGTGGGTCCTTTGAACTTCCGAACGGCGTTCGGTGAGCACGTCAAAAGCGTCGCGAAAGTGGAGATTGTGCGAGCGCCGCCACCGGTTCAGCCAGCCCGCGTCGCTCTCGCTCACCCCCCAACCAGGTGCGCTTTCCAGCATTGGAACGGGGTGTGCACTGGGTTTCCAATCTGACCAACCTCGAATGGCCGCTCTGCCGAGTAGTAGATTGGCCCCGCGCAATGGGCAGTAATCTGGGTTGGCCGCGGTCGCCAGGGACCGTTGATGCATCGATAACTGTCTGCTGCGCCCGGAACGATGATCCCCGTTCTCCTGGTACTCGACAGCCCTTATGTCGCGCGCGAGCCGCTCCCGTTCCGCATGTTCGTGCCTTGCGAAAAACTCTTCACGGGCACCGGTGCAGGCCTCTCGAACTTGCGTAACGATAATTCCCAAGTCCCGAGCATAGCGCTGACGATTTTCCATTTGCCAGATTTCTTGAGCAAGCCAACCTGCGGCGGATAACTGACGCCGCGCGTTCGCCAACTCAAGTTCTGTTCGCCGGAAGGCAGCGGCCAAATGTTGGCGCTCCGAGTCGGCGGCCGCTGAATTCGAGGCGTAGGTGACGAAGGTGAAGCTGCTTGCAGCTCCGAGAACTGTCGCCGCGACCCCTAAGGCCTTGTAGGAATTTCCAATCCAAACCAAAGGCCTGGTCTTGAGTGTGATTAGCCAGAAAATTAAACCCAACAAAAGCACGCAAAATATGACTTCAAAACTCAGTGCCGATGAGATTGCTTCGCGGGTCTCGAATAGTCTTCTTTCCCAACTCGCGATGCTTGATACATGGATGTTTATTCCTCTATTCAAAATAATCTGAGCGTATAATAGGGTGGCAATCCCGAAAGCTGAATATATTAAACTTTGTTGAATACTATTCAGTGCTGAGCGTATCGCTTGGATAATGTTAGGGCCTATCCATGATTTGCCCCAATCGACACGTGCAAGTTTCCTTTTTATCGACGGACCAGCCAACGCTCTGGTTTCAATGGTTATATTTCGAGCCAAGAGTGCCCCAAACAGCCACACTCCGAGAGAAAGTCCGAAATAATGCGCGATCCCCATCATTGGGATTGCCCACGTCATCCGGCCAAAGATCTTGATCTTCTCCGTTGCCTTCAAGAGACGGCCCCCTCGGTTGTGGCGATTTCATAGCAGCACGCTCTGGCAACCATAAATTCGTTCGTTCGCTATGAGAAGCTCGTACCATCGCCCCTGTCGTCCGAAGGTGGTGGCTTTAGCGGTCGAATACGTGCCAGCGGGGCTCGGCGAGGGGGTGAGCCCCGTTGCCATCCTTTGTGATGTTTCAATGGGGGCTTAATCTGCGCCCGCAATCCGTGCATCGAGGCCGGCTCGTGCCGCCGGCCACTCATCCCTGAGCATGGAAAAATACACCGAGTCCCGCCACTCGCCGGTCCAGCACAGCAGATGATGGCGCAGCGCGCCTTCCTTCGTGGCGCCCATTTTCAGCATCGCATTCTGTGAGCGCAGATTCTTGTGATGCGTCTTGAGCTCGACACGTTCGGCACCGTTGTCGAAGGCATTGCCGAGCAGCAGGCGTTTGCAGGCCGGGTTGACCGTGCTGCCGCGGGCCGCGGCGCAATACCAGGTCCAGCCGACCTCCAGCCGTTTATGGGCCGGTGTGATCCCCAGATAGGCGCTATGGCCCAGCGCCGCGCCATCGCCTTGCCGCCGCACCAGATGCGAGACCTGGTCGCCGTGCGCCTGCCCGGTCATCATGAGATCGAACCAGGCATCGAAATGCTCGCCATCGCCGCGGATCGAGGTCAGGGCCCACAGCTCGGCCTCCGCCGCCAGCGGCCGCAATTGCTCGCGATGCGCCCCGGTCAGCGGCTCCAGCCGGACGATGTCATTTTCAAGAATACGGGGTTCGATCTGCATGGCTCAATTCCCGGTGAGAAGCAAAATCCCCCGTAGCACATAGATCGCGCCAATCCCTGTCACGATCCATTTCGTCCAGTTACGGAACTGGACATCGCTCATCACCTCCAGCAGCCGCGCGCCCAGCGTGGTGCCGATGACGGCCAATGGGCCTGCGATCAATAACCAGTGGGTTTGCGGCAGGGCACCGGCAGCCATCGCCGGGGCGATGTAATAGGCTACCTTGACAAGGTGTGAGATGACCTGGGTCGCCGCCTTGGTCGCCACAATGATGCGCCGGTCGCGTGGCGTGGCGACGAAAAAGACATCAACCAGCGGCCCGGAGACGCCCGCGACGGTATTCAGCCCGGTCACCAGAAAGCCGCAAATTACCGCCTGAACCGGATTGCCGGCATCAAGTTTGAGCCAGTTCTGCGGCACCCAGATCACTGCCGGTACCAGGCCAAGGGCGATGAACAGCCATGGTTTCGGTAGTTGAAAAGCCGCGAAAAACAACACGATAGCGGCCAGCGCCGAGCCGGTCAGATAAATACCCAGGATGCGCCAGTCGATCCATTTGCCGAGGAGGATGGCGCGCCATCCATTGGAGACGGTCTGCACCACACCATGCACCACCATCGCCGCGGACACCGGCAGGATCATCGCCAGCAAACCCATCAGGATCAGCCCCCCGGCCATGCCAAACACGCCGGAAATAAAGGCGGTGACGAAGACGGAAATGATCAGGATAATGATGGTCATGGAGCGGGCGCCGGGTTGGGCATTCCGTGGGATTGCGCTTGCGGAACACAACGGGAACGTGTATTATTGAGTTCATGTGGTCCACAATTCTCACAATGCTCAGCGCGCTTGTCAGCCTGGCAGGTACCACAATGGACGGTTTCATCTTTCCGCTCCGTCGACCGAATATATCGGTGTGGCGAAACTGGGAGACCTTGTGCCGTGCGGGGGGCTTGGGTGCGATCGGCGTATCGGTCATCGCGCAAGGTGGACATGTCGATCCGGGGAGCGTTATCCTCGGTGGTATGGCATTGATTGCCAGTATGCATTGTGCATACAGGGCTGGTGAGTTGGAGGCAGGCAATGATCGGTTCGATTGAGATCAATCTATGGCCTCTGGCGGTCTTCATTCTGTCCATGGTCGTCCTGGTCGCGAACGCCAGCTACAATGAATCGAAGCACAAATCCGAGCGCAAGCACGATGACAGCCCATCCTAGGCGCCGGCGTTTTTCGCAAATCCCCACGCACCTTCGGCCAGCGGTTTGACGGCCTGGGCCGTCTCCAAGGCCTTGGAATTGGACGCATTGCCCTGCAGGGCCCGGGCATAAATGCCCTGGCAGATCGAGGCGAGGCGGAAGAGATTATAGGCGAAGTAGAAATCGAGCTCCGGAATTCCGGCCCGGCCGGTGCGGGCGCAATAGGCTTCGGTATAGGCTTCGACATCGGGAATGCCGAGCGGGGCGAGGTTGACGCCCAGGAATCCATTGCGGATCGCCGGCGGCACCATCCATCCCATCAGCTGATAGGTGAAATCCGCCATCGGATCGCCCAGGGTCGATAATTCCCAGTCGAGCACCGCGATAACGCGTGGCTCGGTCGGGTGGAAAACCATATTGTCGAGCCGGTAATCACCATGCACGACACTGATGCGCTCCTGCTCCGGCGCAGCGGTGGGCAGCCAGTCGATCAGCTTGTCCATCGCCTCGATCGTGTCGGTTTCGGCGGCCCGGTATTGCTTGGTCCAGCGCCCGATCTGGCGCTGGAAATAGTCGCCTGGCTTGCCGTAATCCGACAGGCCGGCCGCCTCGACATCAATGCTGTGCAGATGCGCCAGGGTGGCGTTGGATGCATCATAGATCGCGGCGCGTTCGGCCGGTTCCATGCCCGGCAGGAGCGGATCCCAGAAGATCCGGCCCTCGACGAATTCCATGACGTAGAATTCGGTGCCGATGACATCGCGGTCCATGCACAGGCCATACATGACGGGGCAGGGGAAACCGGCCTCGCCCAGGGCCTTCATGACGCGAAATTCGCGATCCACTGCATGCGCTGACGGCAAGAGCTTGCCCGGCGGTTTGCGGCGCAGGACATAGCTTTTCGACGGTGTTTCCAGCTTGTAGGTCGGATTGGATTGACCGCCCTTGAACTGGCTGACGCCGAGCGGTCCGGCATAGCCGGCGACATGACCGGCCATCCATGCCGCCAAGGCCGCCTGATCGAAGGCCAGCGCCTCGGCGACGTCCTTGGTACCGGAAAAATTGCTATCAATCTGAGACATAATGCATCCGTTTACCGGACCGCCTGCGGGCAGCCGTGTTCAATACCGTGATGCCGCGGTCAGACCGCAGCGCTGCCGGATCAGTCCTCGTGCTTGTAGACGACGCCGCCCTGCATCACGAAGTCGACATCGAGCAGCGCCGAAATATCGTCCAGCGGATTGGTGTCGACGGCGATGATGTCGGCATATTTACCGACTTCGATCGTGCCGATATCCGCGTCCATCTGCAGATGCGCCGAGGCGTTGACGGTCGCCGAGGCAATCGCCTCCATCGGGGTCATGCCAGCTTCGACCAGAAGTTCGAATTCGCGGGCATTGATGCCATGAACCGAGACGCCACTATCAGTGCCAAAGGCGATCATGACGCCGCCCTGGTGGGCGCGCCGCGCCATATCCAGCATGATCGGTCCGACCGACAGCGATTTGTCCCGCACCGACGGGGTCATCCAGCTGGCGGTTTGCGCGATCTCGGCGACGGTGGCTCCGGCCAGCAGGGTCGGGACGAGATAGGCATTGCGGCTGCGGAACAGACGGATCGAGGCGGCATCGAGATAGGTGCCGTGCTCGATCGAATCGCCGCCGGCCTCGAGGAAGGAATTGACGCCCGTGACGCCGTGGGAATGCGCCGTGACCCGGCGGCCCATCATGTGCGCGGCGCCGACAATGGATTCCAGCTCGTCATCGAAGAATTGCTGCTCAACGCCTGCAGCCGTATTGGACAGGACACCGCCGGTGGCGGTGATCTTGATTACATCGACGCCGGCGCGCACCAGTTCGCGCACGGCACGGCGGCAATCGGCCGGACCATTGCAGGCGGCGCGGCTGGTCAGTGTGTCCATCACAGCGGTCGAGAAACCATTGACGTCGGCATGGCCGCCGGTTGGTGTTACGGCGGGGCCGGAGACGCGCATGCGCGGGCCGATGACATCGCCATCACGGATCGCATCGCGCAGCCCGGTCGAAGCTTCCAGATCGCCGCCGACATCCTGGACCGTGGTGAAGCCGGCCATCAGCGTCGTGCGCGCATGGCGCGCGCCGTTCAGCGCCAGGTCAGCACTGTTTTCGGTGACTTCCAGCAAGCGGCCCTCGGGGCTGAGTTCGCCCTGCAAATGCACATGGCTGTCGATCAGGCCGGGCAGGACAAATTGATCGGACAGATCGATGATCGCGGCGCCGTCCGGCGTAACGAAACCGGACTGGATCGCTTCAATACGGCCGTCGCGGATCAGAATGGAGCTATTGCCGCTCGCCGCCTGACCGGGAATAGCCAGCAAATGGCCGGCATGAATAACCGTGAGACCGGCATTTCCGTCCGCCGCGTCTTGCGCTTGGGCGATACCGCCGGCTGCCATCAAAGCAATCGCTGCGACCATTGAACGTAACATGCTTGTCTCCCCGCCATTTGATTTCTTGGCGTCAAACATGCCCCGGCTGGCCGGGAAGTCAATTCTCCTGCGGCGGACGCACTGCCCTAATGGGTCTTGAGCGCACGCCAGGCTATGTCGCGGCGACAAAAGCCGTCCGGCCATTTGATCGCGTCGATGGCTGTATAGGCCCGGTCGGCGGCATAGTGCAGGCTTTCCCCGGTCGCGGTGACATTGAGCACCCGGCCACCCGCGGCGATGCGGCGTCCCTGGGCGTCGCGCGATGTGCCAGCCTCGAAGACATGCACCCCGTCCATCGTATTGGCGGCATCGACGCCTTCGATCACCGAACCTTTTTGATAATCGCCGGGATAACCCTTCGCCGCCATCACGACCGTGATCGCAGGTTCCGGCGACCAGTCGATGGGCAGCATCTGGTCGAGATGACCGCTCGCTGCAGCCTTCAGATAGGGCAGGATGTCATTGGCGATGCGCGCCATCAGGACCTGGCATTCCGGATCGCCGAAACGGATATTGAACTCGACCGTCTTTGGCCCGTCCGCTGTGACCATGATGCCCGCGAACAACACGCCCTGAAACGGTGTGCCCTCGGCGGTGAGGCCGGCCGCGGTGGGTTCGATGATGGTTTTCATCACCGTGTCGATCAGCGCCGGGGTGGCAATCGGGGCCGGTGAATAAGCGCCCATCCCGCCGGTATTGGGGCCGGTATCGCCTTCGCCGACGCGCTTGTGATCCTGGGCCGCACCGCAATAGAGCACCGTTTTGCCATCGCACAGGGCGAAGATCGACACTTCCTCACCGCGCATGAATTCCTCGATCACCAGGGTGCGCGAGGCATCGCCGAACTTGCCGGACAGGAAGGCATCAATCTCGGCCTCCGCCTCGGCGCGTGTCTCCGGGATGACCACGCCCTTGCCGGCCGCGAGCCCGTCGGCCTTCAGCACATAGGGGGCTTCGAATTCGTCGAGAAAGGCCTTGGCCTTGTCCGCATCGTCGAACACGCCATAGCGTGCGGTCGGGACATTGTGACGGGCATAGAAATCCTTGGCGAAGGCCTTGGAGGTTTCCAGCATCGACGCCGCTTTTGAGGGGCCGAACACAGCGATACCGACGGCGCGCAGCTTGTCGGCCAGGCCTTCACACAGCGGAATTTCCGGGCCGATCACCACCAGATCCACCGCCCGTTCACGCGCCAGGTCAACCAGGCCGTCCAGATCGGACACCGGGATATTGACGCATTCGGCCAGTTCACCGATCGCCGCGCTGCCAGGCGCCGCAATCAGCTCGGTCAGGACGGGACTCTGGGCGATTTTCCAGGCCAGGGCGTGTTCGCGCCCGCCGGATCCGATAACCAGAACCTTCATCTCGATCTCCTGCAAATCTCAAGCCCGCCCTATCGTAAACCAGGCTTCGCTGCGAGTCCCTCGCGCCGTTGCGGCAGGGGCGAATCCGCCTTACCAAGTGAAGCATGGACGTGACCCAAGGCAATATCCACGAATTCTCCGTTTCCGAACTGGCCGGATCGCTCAAGCGCACCGTCGAGGACGCCTTTGGCCATGTCCGTGTGCGCGGTGAGCTCGGCCGTGTCGTGGTCGCCAAATCGGGCCATGTCTATTTCGACCTCAAGGACGAGAAATCCGTCATCACTTCGATTGCCTGGAAGGGCACGGCGGCGCATTTCCGCTTCAAGCCGGAAGAGGGCCTTGAGGTCATCATCGAAGGGCGGATGTCGACCTATCCTGGCCGCTCGCAATACCAGCTGATTGTCGAGACCATGGAACCGGCCGGCGCCGGCGCGCTGATGGCGCTGCTCGATGAACGCCGCAAAAAACTCGCCGCCGAAGGCCTGTTCGACGCCGATCGCAAACAGGCCATCCCCTTTCTGCCGCGCACCATTGGCGTCGTTACCTCGCCGACCGGCGCTGTGATCCGCGATATCCTGCACCGCCTGCGCGACCGTTTCCCCTGCCATGTCCTGCTCTGGCCGGTGCTGGTGCAGGGTGAGGCCGCCGCCGGGCAGATCGCTGAAGCGATCAAGGGTTTCAACGCGCTGGAAGCGGGCGGGCGCGTACCTCGCCCCGACCTGATCATCGTTGCGCGCGGTGGCGGCTCGATTGAAGACCTCTGGGCCTTCAACGAGGAAATCGTCGTCCGCGCGGCCTTCGAGTCGCAAATTCCGCTGATCTCCGCCGTCGGCCATGAGACCGATACGACGCTGATCGACTATGCCTCCGACCGCCGCGCGCCCACACCAACGGGCGCTGCCGAAATCGCGGTTCCCGTGCGTGCTGAACTGAAAGCCAGCCTCGACACACTCGGCGGACGCCTGGTCGCCGGTCTGTCGCGCCTGATTGAACGCCGCCGGACCGAGCTGCGCTCGGCCGCGCGCGCCCTGCCGCGCCCGACCTCTCTGCTGGAACTGAAACGCCAGCGCTTCGACATGGTCGCCGACAAGCTCGACGGGGCCTTGCTGGCGGGTGCCGCGGAGAAACGTTCGAAACTCCTTGTGCTGACCGCCCGCCTGCGCCCCGTCACCCTGCGCCGTGATATCCAGCAAAAGCGCGAACGTCTTGCGGATCGGTCCGGGCGCCTGGCGCCCGCCGCCACCCGCATCCTGCGTGATCAGCGCCGGGCCCTGGGAAACTGGGGCGCCCGGCTCGAGGCGCTCAGTCACACCTCGGCGCTGAAGCGCGGTTTCGTGCTGGTGCGTGACGGGGATGGCAAGCTGGTGCGGACGGGCGGCAGTCTGGCGTCAGGGGCCAGCGTCGAGCTCGAGTTTGCCGATGCACGGCGCGGGGCAGTGATTGATGGCGAGCCCGGTGCGGTGCCGCCGGCGCCGGTGGCGCGCCCGAAAGCGAAGCCACGCCCGAAGGTGAAGCCGAAAGCGGCCGGGCAGGGGACTTTGTTTTAGGGGCAATGGATGGGGCGGGTACGTAGAATTATTCGGAAGACGACCAAGTATGCGCTCCTCGGACTGCTCGCGAGTGTTGTGCTCGCATTCCTTTTCGTTGGCGTCGAGGTTGGAACAGAAGTGTTCTTGGGGTGGAAATATGAGCTCAGCATTGCTCAACGCTTTTTGATATCATTTTTGAAGAGCGCATTTTTATTGACCGCATTCTCGACTCTTGCGGTTGTGATGTCAGAGAAATCGGATGGGAACGAGTGATGCCTGACCAGCACTCGTTTTCTCCGCTGCATGCGGGTAGAATCTGTTGAGTTTCAATCCCGCTCTGGCCGGGTGAGGGCTGGTTTTTCAGGGCGGTCTGCGGCCGCGCGCGGGCAACTTCTCCAACAAATACAATTATCTATTCCCCCGGACTTGTTCCGGGGATTGCCAAAAGGGAAGCCAGCCAGGCGGTCAGCGGATGGCGGGCCCTGGAATTCGCTGCGCTCCTCCGGGGGAGGGTGATGTTTTGGTTGGATGGTGCGCGGCCGGCCACTTATCCAGCATCCAACGCTCAAATCATCGTCATCCCAGCGCAGGCTGGGACCCAGATTCACGCGCCGTCGTGAATCCAGATAGCGCCTATCTATCACACGCTTGCGCCTTATGAACTGGGTCCCAGCCTGCGCTGGGATGACGATTTGTGGCGGTTTGTTGAGCCCAACTTATCCCCGCCCCCACACGCTGCGCGCATACTTCAGCTGTTCCGGTCGCACGGGAGGCGTGAGCTCAGTCATTTGCGGCGGTCGGGAGCGTGGAGCTCGTCCGGATAGAGGGGTGACAGCCCGAGTCCCGGCGTGGCCACCGGAGCGGAAGGCGGCATAAAGCTCGACCGCATCATCCACTCCGGTTTCGAGACGGGGGCCGCAAGGCGTCCGAGTAAATCTCCACGTGTGGGACGTCCCGGATGTCACACTCACTAACCATAGCGCTTAACGGCATTCGCCGGCGTCCCACACACCTCCCACCAAGAGGTGACCTGCTCAAACCTCCAGCGGCACGCCGCGTGGAGATTTCGGCGTGCCGGTCAGTCAGCGCGGAAGCGATTTGTCATCGGATAACGGCGGTCGCGGCCGAAATTCTTCGAGCCGATCTTCACCCCGGGCGGGGCCTGGCGGCGTTTGTATTCGGCGCGGTAGAGCAGGTTTTCGATCCGCCGCACAGTATCGGCGTCATAGCCTTCGGCGACGAGATCGCGCGGCGCCTTTTCGTCTTCGATCAGGCCGTAGAGAATGGCGTCGAGGATTTCATAGGGTGGCAGGCTGTCCTGGTCAGTCTGATCAGGACGCAGCTCGGCACTGGGGGCTTTGGTGATGATACGCGGGGTGATCACCGCGCCGGCGGGGCCCAGCCCGACCGGTTCCGCCGCCGCATTGCGCCAGCGCGCCAGCTCGTAGACTTCTGTCTTGTAGATATCCTTGAGGGCGTTATAGCCGCCATTCATATCGCCATAGAGCGTGGCATAACCGACGGCCATTTCCGATTTATTGCCGGTCGACAACACCATCGGTCCGAACTTGTTGGACAGGGCCATCAACACGACACCGCGGGCCCGCGACTGGATATTTTCCTCGGAGGCGTCGGGCTCGGTGCCGGCAAAGGCCGGGGCCAGCACCTGGCCGAAACTGGCAATCGCCGGCTCGACATCGATGATGTCATAGCGAATGCCGAGGCGCCGGGCGCAATCCCTGGCGTCCTCAAGGCTCTCCTCGCTGGTATATTTCGACGGCATCATCACCGCCCAGACCTTGTCCGGCCCCAGCGCGTCGATGGCGATGGCGGCGCTGATGGCGCTATCGATGCCGCCGGACATGCCGATCACGATACCGGGGAAACCATTCTTGTTGACGTAATCGCCCAGGCCCCGGCACATCGCCAGCCAGTCGGCTTCCAGTCCGGTGAGGGGTTTGACCTGCTGCGCGCCCTCGCCGTGCCAGCCCGCCCCGGTGCGGGTCCAGCTGACCAGATCCAGCGCCTCCTCGAAGGCCGGCAGGCGCTGGCATTCAGCGCCATCGCTGTCGTGCGAGAAGCTGGCACCGTCGAAAACGAGCTCGTCCTGGCCGCCAATCTGGTTGACGAAGATCAGCGCCTTCGGCCCTGTCCAGCGCTGATACCAGCGGGCAAAGGCCGTCTGGCGCTCGATCTCGATCGTGCGCCGCCAGGGCGAACCATTGATCGAGATCATCATCTCGGCACCCTGCTGGATCAGCGCATCAGGCGCTGTGGCAAACCAGATATCCTCGCAGATTGGCAGGCCGAGCTTGATACCGCGCCATTCAACAATCTGCGGCAGCGGACCGGGCGCGAAGACGCGCTTCTCATCAAAGACAGCGTAATTGGGCAGGTCATGTTTGAAGCGCAGGGCCAACACCGAGCCCTCATCAAGCAGGGCGACGGCATTGTACAGCAAACCGTCCTGGCGCCAGGGCAGACCGATCAGAATCGCCGGCCCGGTTTGGGTGTCCAGCGCCAGTGTCTCGAGCGCTCTCTGGCAGGCCTCGACGGCGGCCGGCTTGAGCACGAGGTCCTCGGGCGGATAGCCAAGCAGGAAAAGCTCTGGAAACACGACCAGATCGGCGCCGCGAGCGCGGGCATCTCCATGGACGGCGCGGGCGCGGGCCAGATTGCCGGCGACATCGCCAACCACCGGGTTGAGCTGGGCGGAGAGGATTTTCACTGTCTGGGTCATGGCCCGCGATCTATCCCGCTGCGCCGCGTCCGGCAAGCGACGTCAGGATCCGTAGACCCGCGCCCCATCGACGGCGCGTGCCGCATCAAGTGCCCGCAAGCCGGCAATACCCGGCACAGCGACCGGGGCACCATCGAGCACGGAGGCGATGAAGGCCTTTACATTGGCGCCGAGCGAATCGCGCGCCATGTCTGTGTCGGCGAAGTCGGGATTGAGCGTGAAGGGCGTGGTATTCTCGAATGTCTTGGCGATGAAATCGACATCGACGACACCCTCAGCATATTCGACCCGCATCTTGCGATCGCGCTCATGATGCACCCGGCTCGAGCTCAGCTCGGCGACGCAGCCATTTTCAAACGTCAGCACGGCCTCGGCGATGTCGGGATGGCCGAAACGGCCTTGATCGACCTTGCCCTCGACCTTGGTCACAGCGGCACCGGCCAGGGCAATCGCCAGATCGAGATCATGGATCATCAGATCCAGCGTCACCGAGACATCGAGATTGCGTTCCGAAGGCGGTCCCATGCGGCGGGCGACGATGCGCTTTGGTGCGACCGGCACCTGGAACAGGCCCATCGCGTTGAAGACGAAGCGTTCCTGATGCCCGACCTGAAGCACACAGCCATGCGCGGCGGCCAGCGCGATCAATTCGCGCCCCTCTTCCACAGAAGAGGAGACCGGCTTTTCAACCATCACATGCCGGCCCGAGGCCAGGCTCGCCGCGGCAGCCTCAAAATGATGGACGGCCGGGCTGGCAACTGTCAGCGCATCACAGGCCGCGATCAGGGCCGCGAGCGTATCAAAGCTGCGGACACCATGCTTGGTGGCCAGCGCCCGGGCGCGCTCCAGGTCGGGATCATAAATCCCGATCAGATCGGCGCGCTCGTCGGCGGCATATTTGGCGGCATGAAAACCACCGAAGACGCCCGCGCCGACAACGCCTGCCCTGATAATCATGGAATCTGACATCTTCTCTACATTCCCTGGCAATACCCGCCGCAGACCCATACCGGCCCTGTCGAATACCGGCTCCATACAAGTGCGGGCCGGGCAATCAAGTGACAGTCACACCCCGGGCGGCGCACAATCGCGCCATTGGCCGGGCCTATTCCTCGTCGCCGAGCGCTTTGGTCATGCGGTAATTGTGCAATTCAACGCCGCGAATCATCGGCTTCTGCGCCGCCTCGACCGTCCAGCCCTGACGTTCAAACAGGATACGGGCCCGTGCGCTGGCATCGCTGTAAAGTCGCTCCATCCCGGTTTCGCGGGCATGGGCTTCCAGGCGGTCATACAGGAGTTGCGCCACACCCTGGCCGATATGCTCGGGATCGACAAAGGCCAGGTCGATATAGCCATCAGACTTGACACTCATGAAACCGATCACCGCACCATCCAGTTCGGCAACGAAGACGGCCTGCGGCGTCAGGCGCTTGTCCCAGGCCTCGACTTCCGGCGGTGCCGGCGCCCAGGCCGCGCGTTGTTCGGTGGAATATTCCGGTCCCGCCCCCTCGCGCACAGCGCGGTAGAAGACGCGGGTCAGGGCCGCGATATCACTGCGTTCGCCGCGGCGCAGGACAATCCCGGCGGGGTGGTTGGACGTGGTCTGCATTGGCTTCAGCCTCCCCTACTTGCGGTCCGGCGTCCGCGCTCTACCATGAAGCGAGATTGGAGGGGATGGCCGGTGACACTAATTTCAAGGCAGACAGCCTCGCGCTGGAACAATCCGCTCTACCAACTGCCCAATCGCGGCCCCGTGCAGTCAGCGATGTCGTGCGAAATCAGCGATTCTGGATCAACCGGAACGGTCCCCTCCCCAACCCTTCGCAAGGAGAGACATTATGAAGTCTCGTGAAATCCACCTCAATGCCTATCTCAAAGGCGCCCCGAAAGCCGAAAACTACTCGGTCGTCGAAACCGACCTGCCGGCTCCGGCCGAAGGCCAGGTCACGGTGCGCAATCTCTACATCTCGGTCGATCCCTATATGCGTGGCCGGATGAGCGGCATCAAAACCTATATCGACCCGTTCAAGCTGGGTGCGGTGATGGAGGGCGGCGCCGTCGGTGAGGTCGTGGAAAGCCGGTTTGACGGGCTCAAGCCAGGCGATCACGTCATGTCGATGCTGGGTTGGCGCGAAGCCTACACCGCCTCGGGCAAGGCGGTTCAGAAGATCGATACCAGCCTGCTGCCACCACAAGCCTTTCTCGGCATTGCTGGCCTGACCGGGCTGACCGCCTATGTCGGCATCCGCCGCATCATCGATCTCCAGGCAGGTGAAACCATGTGGATGTCCGCCGGTGCCGGCGCTGTCGGTTCGGCCGGGATCCAGTTTGCCAAGGCGATGGGTGCCAATGTCGTCGCTACCGCTGGCGGCCAGGAGAAGTGTGACTATCTCAAGACCATCGGGGCTGACCACGCCATTGACTACAAGGCGACGGATGACCTCACCGCGGCCATCCGGGCGGCCGTGCCAGAAGGCGTTGATGGCTATTTCGAGAATGTCGGCGGCACACACTTCACCGCAGCCCTCAACACGATGAAGCAATTCGGGCGCATGGCGGCCTGTGGCATGATCCAGCGCTATAATGACGCCGAGCCGGCCAGCATCACCGACAACCTGACTTTCATCGTCGGAAAGTCGCTGAAGATCCAGGGCTTCATCGTCTCCAACCATCTCGATATCCAACCTGAATTCATCAAGGATTTGAGCAATTGGATGATGGCGGGCAAGATTACGCCGGCCGAGACCATTATGGACGGGATCGAGACGGCGCCGGAAGCCTTCGCCGGCCTGTTCGCCGGACTCAACAAAGGCAAGATGCTGGTCAAGATCTGATCCAGGCCGGGCGCGACACCTACGAGATCGCGCATTCACTCGACGAGGTCCTGAGCTACCACGACCGGGGCTTCAGGACCTCGCGAGACATCGCGTTGCCGGGCCGCGAAATCAGCGCCGCGACAATCTTCCCTGGACCCAGCCGCCCGCGATTGCTGCCAGTCCGGCGGACCAGTCCGGGCCGACTCCGAAGCGCTCGAGCAGCAAATATGCCCCCACAGCGGCCGCCAAAGCGAAGGGCAGCACGCGAATCGCCCGAATCGCGGCGGGTGTATTAGGGTCTGGTTCACCTTGAAACATGCCTTTCCAGGCACGCAATTGAGGGGCCATAGGGCCTATTTCAGGGTTTTGCCTATAAAAATGCAGCGATTTCGGCCCGATTCACCTGTTGAGGCTTGCAAACAGGCCCGGTTGTTGGCCTTGTTGACCAGTCAACGAACACGCGAAAAACCGGCTAGATGCGATGACCGTGTCGGCCGGAACGCGACAAACTGGGGGGAACCCTATGAACAAGTCAGACCTCGCCAAAGCCGTCAGCGAAAAGACCGGCCTGTCCCGCACTCAAGCGGGCGACGCCGTCGACGCTGCGATCGATGCCATCATCGGCTCGGTCAAAGGCAATGACAGCGTCCAGCTTGCCGGTTTCGGCACGTTCCACGCCAAACATCGTGAAGCTCGTGAAGTGCGCAATCCGCGCACCGGCGAGAAGATGATGTCGAAGGCTCGCACCCAGGCGGCATTCCGTCCGGCTGCTGCCCTCAAAGATATCTAATCAGCGCCTTACAGCTCTGATGAAACGCCGCCCGAAGCGATTCGGGCGGCGTTTTTCTTTGCGCGATCAGGTGAGCCCCTGACGGGGCGGCAATCAGGCTGCGTCGGTGCTGCGGCTGGTCCGGACCCGCTTGAGCGATTCCGAAATCCGGAAGGCCATGTCGAGCGCCTGCTCGGCGTTCAATCGCGGATCGCAATGCGTGTGATAGCGCGATGCCAGATCGGCCTCGGTGACCGCATTGGCGCCGCCGACACATTCGGTGACATTGCTGCCCGTCATCTCGATATGGACGCCGCCCGGATAGGCACCTTCGGCATAGAGCACATCCATGAAGCCTTCGAGTTCGTTGAGGACGCGCTCAAAGTCACGCGTCTTGTAGCCGCTCTCGGTCTTCATCGTATTGCCGTGCATCGGGTCGCTCGACCAAACCACCTTGCGCCCGGCCCGCGTCACGGCACGGGCCAGGGCCGGCAGCTTCTCGCGGACATTATTGGCGCCCATCCGGGTGATCAGCACAAGACGCCCCGCTTCATTGGTCGGATTGAGCGCGTCGATCAGGGCAAGCAGGTCATCGGACTTCATGGTCGGCCCGCATTTAACACCGATCGGATTGGAAATGCCGCGGGCATATTCAACATGCGCGCCGTCGAGCTGACGCGTCCGCTCGCCAATCCACACCATGTGCGCCGAGGTCGCATACCACTGCCCGGAATTGGGATCGCGCCGGGTCAGGGCCTCCTCATAAGGCAGGTGAAGCGCTTCATGGCTGGTGAAGAAGTCCACCGTCTCCAGCGAGGGCGCACTATCCCGGCCGACACCGCAGGCCTTCATGAAAGCCAGCGCTTCGGAAATCCGGTTGGCGGTCTCGATATAGCGTTCATTCGCCGGACTGTCCTTGACGTAGTCGAGCGTCCACTGATGCACATTATTCAGGTCGGCATAGCCGCCCGAAGCAAAGGCACGCAGCAAGTTCATCGTCGAGGCCGACTGGTCATAGGCACGGATCAGTCGTTGCGGGTCGGGCTGACGCCCCTCCGGTGTAAAGGCCATGTCATTGACGCTGTCACCGCGATAGCTCGGCAGGGACACCCCGTCGATCGTCTCCAGGTCGGCAGAGCGCGGCTTGGCGAACTGGCCGGCGATGCGGCCCAGCTTCACGACAGGCTTGGAGGCCGCAAAGGTCAGCACGACCGCCATTTGCAGCAGGACACGGAAGGTGTCGCGCACGCCTTCGGTCGAGAACTCCTTGAAGCTCTCCGCGCAATCGCCGCCCTGAAGCAGGAAGGCGTTGCCGGCACTGACATCAGCCAATTGGCGACGCAAGCGCCGTGCTTCGCCGGCAAACACCAGCGCCGGACGATTCGCCAGCTCGGCAATGGCGCGATCAAGCGCCGCCGGATCGGCATAATTGGGCATTTGTTCGACGCGTTTGGAACGCCATGAATTCGGGGACCAGCTCATATCACTCAGCAGCTTTCAATTCGGGTGGCGACCATTTTTCCTTCATGGTCACCAGTTCTTCGGCACTGGTCGGATGCACGGCACAAGTCAGGTCAAACTGGGCCTTGGTCAGCCCCGCCTTCACGGCAATTGCCGCCATCTGGATCATCTCCGGCGCATCCGGCCCGACAATATGCACGCCCAGAACCCGGTCTGTCTCCCCATCGACGACAAGTTTCATCAACATACGACTGGCGTCATTGGTCAGCGAGATTTTCATGGGCCGGAAACTGGTCTTGTAAATGTCGACCTGCGCAAAGGCTTTGCGCGCATCGGCCTCAGACAGACCAACCGATCCAACCGGAGGCTGGGTGAAGACTGCCGATGCGATGTCATTGTGATCATAGGCGGTGGGATTGCCGCCGAATACGGTGGCCGCAAAGGCCGCCCCCTCGCGGATCGCCACCGGGGTCAGATTGACCCGATTGGTGACATCACCCACCGCGTAAACGTGCTCGACGCTGGTCTGCGAGAAGGCATCGACCTTGATCGCCCCCTTCTCATCAAGTTCGACGCCAGCCTTGTCCAAGCCCAGCCCGACAACATGGGGGTCTCGGCCGATGGCATACATCACCATATCAGCATCGACATGGCTGCCATTGGAAAGCTGCACCCGTTTCATGCCATCGCCAAGATCGGTGATTTTCTCGAACACCGCATGGGTGATGACCCGCACGCCCGAGCGAACCAATTCTTCGTGGACATGGCTGCGGACATCATCGTCAAAGCCGCGCAGTACGGTATCTCCGCGATAGACTTGGCAGACCTGCGAGCCCATGCCAGCGAAAATCTGGGCGAACTCACAGGCGATATAGCCGCCGCCGGCGATCACGACATGCTTGGGCAGAGTTTCAAGATGGAAAGCCTCATTGGAGGAAATCCCCATCTCATGGCCTTCAATATCGGTTGGCGCGAAGGGCGTCCCGCCAGTTGCGACCAGGATCTTGCCGGCGGTGACGGTCTTGCCGGATTTCACCAGGCGCAGTGTATGCGAATCCTCGAAGACCGCCCGATCCTCAATGATCTCAACGCCGGAATTGGACAAATTGCGCCAATAGATCCCAGACAGCCGGTCGATCTCGGCATCCTTGGCCGCGATCAGCTTCTCCCAATCGAAGGTCGGCTTGCCGACTGACCAGCCATAGCTCTCCGCCAGTTTGAACGTCTTGGCGAATTCACTGGCATAGACGAGGAATTTTTTCGGCACGCAGCCGCGTATCACGCAGGTGCCTCCGACCCGGTATTCCTCAGCGATCGCCACTTTCCCCGCACCATATTGACGCGCCATGCGCGCAGCGCGCACACCGCCGGAACCGGCGCCGATGACGAAGAGGTCGTAATCATATTGGGTCATCGGGATTGTCTCCTGCTGCGACGTCATTCAATAGTGGCGAGGTATTCCTGAACTCTCGGCAAGGCCCGCTGTGCGACATCAGCGCCCCATTGCTGACCTGCGACGACAGAACGCTCCATCAGGACCGGCATCCGTGCGAGCAAGACCTGGCCGAGTTCGGTTTCGTAGAACTCGATCGCCCCGAGCAATTCCGCTTCGGTGAACTCGGTCGCATAGAGCATCACGATCAGATCGGTCAGTTCGCCCTGGGACGCTTCAAATTCCGCGAGCAGAATTCCCACGACGGTGTCGAGCTGCTCGTCGGTCAATTGCGGCGCGCTCGACTGGATTTGAGCCCGCATTATCGGCGCCATTGAATCAATCATGCTTGAGGCCAGATCGACCGCACCGACCTGCTCGGCGAGTTGTCGGGCGAGCGCTTCGCGCTCATCCGCCGCTGCCGGTGCTGCGAACAGCAGGGCCGACGCCAGGAACGCCGCACTCAAAACGGTCAATTGCTTCAGAAACTTCATCACTTTTCTCCCCTATAATTCCAGAACGCGCGCTTCAGTATCCTCGCCGACAATCACCACACGGGCGAGGCCGATGAACAGGCCGTGCTCGACGACACCCGGCAGCGCCTTCAGTCGGTAGTCCACCATCGCTGCGTCCGGGATCGCGCCACAGGCACAATCGAGGATGTAATGGCCGCCATCGGTGACGAAGGGCTCCAGCCCGTCGCCCTTGCGGCGCAGCTGAACGTCGGGCTTGGCGATACCGCAGGCCCGCAGCACGTCATAAATCTGCTTGGCGGTGATGGAGAAGCCAAACCGGTCAACTTCAACCGGCAATGCAAACCGGCCCAGTTTCGAGACCAGCTTGCTCTCGTCGATCACAACGATCATCAGATCGGACGCATGCGCGATGATCTTCTCGCGCAACAGACAACCGCCGCCGCCCTTGATGAGCTGGAAATGACCGTCGACCTCATCGGCGCCATCGACGGTCACCGAGATATGATTGACATGGTCGACATCAATCAACGGCACGCCGACTTCCTGCGCCAGCTCTGCTGTCTGGTTTGAGGTCGCCACCGCCTGGATGCGCAAACCGTCCTTGATCCGCTCACCGAGCAGGCGGACGAAGATCTCGGCCGTCGAGCCGGAACCGAGCCCCAGCGTCATGCCGTCTTCGACATAGGCCAGGGCGGCAGCGGCGGCAAAGGTCTTCTGGCGGTTGGCACTCATGCTTCAACACCTCCGAGCAGCACGTATTTGAGCTCAGAGAATTCCTCGACGCCCCACTTGCCACCCTCGCGGCCAATCCCCGATTCCTTCATGCCACCAAAGGGCGTCGAGGCCGAGCCGACCATCGGCGCATTAACGCCGATCATGCCGTAATCGAGCCCCTCAGTGATGCGATAAACGCGATTGACGTCCCGCGTATAAACATAGGCCGCAAGCCCATAGGGCGTGTCATTGGCGAGACGCAGAATCTCTTCCTCGGTGTCGAGGCGATAGATCGAGGCGACCGGCCCGAAAATCTCGAAACAGGCCAGATCCATCGTCGGATTGCCTCCCTCGATCAGGGTCGGGGCGTAGAAAGCACCGCCGAGCTCGTCGACCAGCGGCTTGCCACCGGTGACAATCCGGGCACCGCTCTCGCGGGCATTGCGCACCAGGGCATCAACCCGCGCGACGGCTTCATGATGGATCAGCGGGCCGAGATCAGATGTGCCGTCAAACCCGTCGCCGGGCTTAAGTTTGGAGACACGTGCCTCCAGCGCAGCAACGAAACGATCCGCGACACCGCTCTGCACGATGATGCGGTTGGCCGACACGCAGGTCTGGCCGGAGACACGGAATTTCGAGGCGATAACGCCATCGGCTGCGGCCTCGATATCGGCGTCATCCATGACGATGAACGGTGCATTACCCCCCAGCTCGAGCGCGACCCGCTTTACACCATCAGCCGCCTGGCGCATCAGCAATTTGCCGACCGCCGTCGAGCCGGTGAAACCGATCATCTTGACTTCGGGCGTTCCGGTCATGACCGGGCCAAGCACCTGGGCATCGCCGCAAATAACGTTGAACACGCCATCGGGAATGCCTGCGCGGCGGGCCAGTTCAGCCAGCGCCAGGGCCGAGAGCGGCGTTTCCGGTGCCGGCTTGATTACCATGGTGCAACCGGCCGCCAGGGCCGGGGCGCATTTGCGCGTGATCATCGCATTGGGGAAATTCCACGGCGTTATGCAGGCGACGACGCCGACCGGCTGGTGAAGGGTCCAGCCGCGCGAATTTGGGAAAGGCGGCTGCATCGTCTCGCCATGGATGCGCTTGGCCTCCTCGGCCGACCATTCGATGAAGGACGCGCCATAGACCACTTCGCCCATCGCCTCGCGCTGGGTCTTCCCCATTTCCAGCGTGATCAACACGGCCAGATCAGCGGCGTTCTCGAGGATCAGCTGGTGCCAGCGCATCAGGAGCTTGCTGCGCTCGAAGGGGGAGGTGCGCTTCCAGGTCTCAAACGCTGTCGCTGCAGCGGCGATCGCCGAACGGGCACCATCGGCACCAACATCACCGATTTCGGCGATCATCTCATTATTGGCCGGATTGAGAATTGGCTTGGCGCCTTCGCCCTGGACCCATGCCCCGTCAACAAAGGAGGCGGTCCGGTACAGCGTCTTGTCCTTCAGGCGGTCTGCAACACTCATGAAGCCGTGTCCTTCCTGGCTTTTCGGGTCGATTTGGCGAGGCGGAAACGGGCCGCCCAGCCATCCTTGTTGGTTTGCTCTGCCCGGGCCAGCGCCAGGGCATCAGCCGGAACGTCTTCAGTGATAACACCGCCCGATCCGGTCATGGCGCCGGCGCCAATTGTGACTGGCGCGACGAGGCTTGTATTCGAGCCGATAAAGGCTCCTTCCCCGATCACTGTGCGATGTTTGCCGAAGCCGTCATAATTACAGGTAATCGTCCCGGCACCGACATTGGCGCCGGCACCCACGCTGGCATCTCCTACATAGGAGAGGTGATTGACTTTCGCACCCTCTCCGAGCTGCGACTTTTTGATCTCGACGAAATTGCCGACCTTGGCCTTGCCGCCGATTTGAGCGCCGGGGCGCAGACGCGCATAGGGGCCGATATGGGCCCCCTCGCCGATCGTCGCGCCCTCAAGATGCGAGAAGGCATGGATCACCGCGTCCTCGCCAATCGTCACACCCGGCCCGAAGACGACATTCGGCTCGATGGTCACGTCGCGCGCAATTTCGGTATCCCAGGAGAAGAACACGGTTTCCGGCGCGACCAGCGTGACACCGGCATTCATCGCTTCGCGGCGCATCCGGGCTTGCAGCGCCGCTTCCGCTTCGGCCAGATCGACACGTGAATTGACCCCGAGCACTTCATCAGCGCCCGCTCGCACCACAACCGCCTTCAGGCCGCGCGATCGCGCCAGCCCGACGACATCGGTGAGGTAGTATTCGCCATTGGCATTCTCATTGCCGACCTGACCGAGCAGGTCAAACAGGAGCGACGCATCCGCGGCCAGCACGCCGGAATTGACCAGGCCGATCGCCCGCTCCGCCTCGGAGGCATCCTTGTATTCGACAATCCTGTCGAGATGCCCCTCATCGTCGAGCACGAGCCGGCCATAAGCGGCCGGTTCTGCCGGTTCGAAACCCAGCACGGCCACCGCTGCCCCGCCTTCCAGCGCCGAGAATACCCGCTCCACCGTCTCCGGCTTGATCAGCGGCGTATCGGCATAGAGGACGATTGCATCGCCCTTGAAGTCCGCGAGCGCCTCGCGGGCTGCCAGCACGGCATGCCCTGTCCCCAGCGGCGGATCCTGCAAAGCCGTCGCCGACCCCAGCGCCTCGGCCGCATCGCGCACCGCCGGCGAATGCGCGCCAAAGACTGTCACCATCCGTCCGGCATCGCTACGCTCGGCCAGATCGATCGCCCAGTCCAGCATGGGTCGACCACCGACAGCGTGCAGCACCTTGACCGTTTTGGACTTCATGCGCGTGCCTTGTCCGGCAGCCAGAATGACTGCAGCGCGGGATCGTGACATAGGGCTATCCTCTCGGACCGAAAGCGTGTTGGACATGTGTCAGGGCGCTATAGCCTATCGTGCGATAGCGCGTAACCATACAGCGACGCTATCGCCAGCCTCAAAGAGCAAATTCACATGTCCGATCCTCTCGACCCCGACCTGTTTGGCCAAGCCTCGATCGCCTTCGATCTCGACGGCACGCTGATCGATACGGCACCGGATCTGGTGCGCGCGCTGAACGCTGTCATCGTCCCCGACGGGCTGACCCCCGTGCCGGTCGATCATCTGCGCGCGCTGGTCGGGCGCGGCGCCCAGGCCCTGATCGAACGTGCCTACGCACAGCAAGGCCGGCCTCTGCCACCGGAGGCAACGCCAGAACTCGTGGCGCGCTTCATTGAAATCTACCAGGCCGACATCGCCGCCCACAGCCGGGTCTTCCCGCAAGTGGAGGCAACACTGGCGCGTCTGCAACGCGCAGGCGCCACCTTGTCGGTCTGCACCAACAAGCCGTCAGTTCTGTCAGACTTGCTGATCGCCGAGTTCAAGCTGAGTGACTACTTCGCCCGCATCATCGGGCCCGACCGCACCACAGCGAAGAAGCCCGCCGCGGACCATGTCCACACAGCGCTCGGCACGGGCTATTTGCGCGCGGCCATGATCGGCGACAGCGCACCGGACGTGGATGCCGCGCGAGCCGCCAGGGTGCCAAGCATTGTGCTCAGCTATGGCTATAGCGAAGCACCGGCCGGCTCCTTGGGAGCCGACCGGTTGCTGCATGATTTTGGTGATATTCCGGGGGTGCTCGCCGAAGTCTGGCGAGCCTAGTCGGTATCAGGCGGAGCGACGCTCGCGGCCGACATCATTTGCAGGCCGTGTTGGCATGCCATTGACCAGGTTCGAGCGCACATCGGTGCGAGCGGAACGCATGGCAGGCATAAAGCCAGCTTCGACGAGATCGACATTCACGTCATAGCCGCGCTCGGCCCAGTAAGCTTCAATACGCGCTTTAAGACGGCGCGCGCCTTCCGGCGTGCACAGATCGTTATTCATGAACAATACCTCCAATACGACCGAAGCTTCCCTCGGCCGGGAATTGCGTCCAATCTGATGATAATAGTCGCCGATGCGCTGGATGCGCTTCCGGTTCGGGAGGGCTGATATAGGGATGACGCTTCCGTGACGAGGCAAAACTGATGTGTCAAGTTGTCGCACCCCGGTCGCGGGGCAAGTGCAGACCGGCCTGAACGCGGAGTTGACCGCCCGTAAGCGCGTGCTTATACGAGCGCTTTCCGGGATACCGGGCGATTAGCTCAGCGGGAGAGCACCTCGTTCACACCGAGGGGGTCACTGGTTCAATCCCAGTATCGCCCACCATTTCCACTTTCCACCCCACCCGAAACAGACCTGACAAGCTGCGGCCTGCAATGCGATTCTGTGTTGGATCGCACCATTCCAGGGCTGATGCGCATCATCGCGCCTGGTCCCGGTGCGGACACTACTTGCGAAAGGTTCTCATAAATGAGAGAGGGTAGGCTGATTAATCAGATTGGGTGTGACATGAAAACCGTGAAATTCCTCGCTCTCGGCGCCAGCATCATTCTGGCAGCCTGCTCGCAACCCGCTGCCACGGACAGTGACAGCGCCCGCGTCGTCAATGTCTATAGCGCCCGTCACTATTCCAGCGACGACGCGATCTATGCGGCCTTCACCGAGCAAACCGGAATCACGGTCAATCTGGTGACCGCCGGTGGCGACCAGTTGATCGAGCGCGTCCGCGCCGATGGCGAGCGTAGCCCGGCCGATGTTATCATCACCGTGGATGCCGCGCGCCTGCACCGCGCCGAGGAGGCCGGCCTGTTTGCCCGGAGCGATTTTAGCGATCTCACGGCCGGCATACCGGCCAATCTGATCGACCCCCAAGGGTATTGGGTCTCCATTGCCAAGCGCGCCCGCGTCATCGCCTATTCAAATACACGCGTTCAGCCCGGCGAGATCGAGACCTATGAAGACCTCGCCGACCCGCGCTGGCAGGGCCGGATATGCGTGCGCTCAAGCGGCAATGCATACAATCAATCCCTGCTCGCCTCGATCATTGCACGTTCTGGCGAAGAGGCCGCTGAGGCCTGGGCCCAGGGCCTTGTTGACAATATGGCACGCGCCCCCCAGGGCGGCGACACCACCCAGCTTGAGGGTGTCGCGGCAGGGGAATGTGATGTAGCTGTCGTGAACCACTACTATTATGCGCTGATGGTGAATTCTGACGAGCCTGCCCGCCAGGCCGCAGCCGGGACGGTTTCGCTGCTCTTCCCGAACCAGCAGACGTCCGGCACGCACATCAATGTCTCCGGTGCCGGGATCGCCGCGAATGCACCGCACCCCGCCGAGGCGCGCGCGCTGATCGATTTCTTCTTCAGCCCCGATGCCCAGCGCATGTTCGCCGAAATGACCAATGAAATCCCCGCCATCGCCGATACGGCCTGGGAAAACCCGACGCTGGAGGCGATGCTCCCCTTCGTCGAGGATGAGCGCAATGTCTCCGAACTGGGCGATCATAATGCCACCGCCCAGCGCATTTTTGACCGGGTCGGCTGGCAATAGCGATGGCGGCAACGGCCCGCTCAAACCGGTTCGGCGACTGGTTGCCGGGCCGCACGCTCTTGCTGGCTGTTCTGGCGGCAACGCTGTGCGCGGCACCGGTGCTGGCCGTAGCTTGGATCGCCCTGACCGGTGAAACCGGCGACTATCTGCGCCACCTCGCAGGCACCCGCCTGCCCACCTATCTCGCGACCTCGGCGGTGGTCGCCCTCATCGCCGCAGGCGGGTCCGGTCTGATCGGCACCGGCCTCGGCTGGCTGATGGCCCGCACCGATTTCTTCGGCCGCCGCACTCTGGGTTGGGTTCTGATCCTGCCCCTGGCAGTGCCCGCCTATGTCGCCGCTTATGCCTGGCTCGATCTCAGCCATGCCGGCGGCCCCCTTCAGGCGATGACGGGCGGGCTTTTTCCCACGATACGGGGCAGCCTAGGCGCGGGACTGATGTTCGCCTTCGTCCTCTATCCCTATGTCTATCTGCTGGCGCGCAACGCCTTCGCCGGACAATCGGCCGATGCCTACAACGCCGCACGCACGCTCGGAGCGGGACCGTTCAACGCATTCTGGCGCACCTCCCTGCCGATGGCGCGTCCAGCCATCGCCGCCGGTCTGGCGCTGGTGGTAATGGAGAGCCTGGCCGATTACGGCACCGTCTCGCATCTCGGCGCCCCCACCCTGTCGATCGGCCTGATCCGAGCCTGGAGCGGCGCCGGTTCGCTGGTTGATGCCGCCCGGCTTTCACTGGTCCTTGTCCTTGTCGCCATCCTCGTCTTCGGGCTGGAACGCGCCCAGCGCACCCGCGCCCGCAATATCAACGCCGCCGGCCGCCACAGGCCTGCCCCGCGGCTGCAGCTGACCCGGATAACCGCACTGGCGGCGCTCATGGCCTGCCTGCTGCCCTTGATGCTGGGGATGATCATCCCGCTTGGGCGACTGGCCTGGCTGGCACTGCGAACCGAGACCGCGAGCGGGCTCGCTGCGGCCAGCCTGCACAGCCTCACCCTGGCCGGCATCACCGCGCTGATCGCTGCAGCGCTTGGCCTGGGCACCGCCTATGCCCTGCGCAGCCGCACCGCGATTGCAACCCTGGCCGCACGCGCCGCCGGTCTCGGCTATGCCGTCCCCGGCGCGGTGGCTGCGGTTGGTGTGATCGCCCTCCTGTCCGGTACCCAGGCCCTGATCGACCCGGCCTGGCGCAGCCTGACCGGCAATGTCTTCCCGATTCTGCTCACCAGCACCGGCGCCGCCCTGGTCCTGGCCTATCTCTCGCGCTTTGCCGCCGCCGCGATCAGCCCGGCCGAGACCGCACTGGCGCGCGTCACCGCGTCGCTCGATGGCGCGGCGCGCACACTCGGCGCGACACAGCGCCGCCGGATCTGGCAGATCCACTGGCCGCTGATCGCTGCCGGGGTCACCTCGGCGGGTCTGCTGGTCTTCGTGGAAGTCCTCAAGGAATTGCCAGCGACGATGATCTTGCGCCCATTCAATTATGACACGCTGGCGATCATCGCGCATAATTACGCGAGCGATGAGCGGCTCGGCGAGGCCGCCCTGCCCTCCCTCCTGATCCCGCTGGTGGCGCTGCTTCCCATGATCTTCGTCGCCCGCTACCTGTCGCGACAGGATCGCTAGAATGCTGCCCGGGGGAGCCCGCATGACGCAGGCGCAAACAGTCTTGAGTATTCGCGGTGCCGAACATCGCTACCGCGCCGATCACGCCGCTCTGGCGGGTGCAGATCTCAACCTGCGCGCCGGCCACATCACCGCCCTGCTCGGGCCGTCTGGCAGCGGCAAATCCACCCTGTTGCGAGCCATTGCCGGCCTGGAACGCCTGGACGCCGGTTCGATCCGGCTCGGCGAGACGATCTGGGATGACAAGCAAATCCATCTGCCGCCGGAAGCGCGCCGGGTCGGCATGGTGTTCCAGGACTATGCCCTCTTTCCACACATGACGGCACTGGCGAACGTGGCTTTCGGGCTCTCCGGTGCCGACAAGAAGGCTCGCGCATTGGCCCAGCTGGAAGTGGCCGAGCTTGGTCACCGCGCCAAAGCCTATCCACACGAGCTGTCCGGTGGAGAGCAGCAACGCGTCGCGCTTGCGCGCGCATTGGCGCCCCACCCCGCTGTCGTGCTGCTGGACGAGCCTTTCTCCGGCCTTGATCGCCGATTGCGTGGCGAACTGCGCGAGCGCACTGTGGACACGCTGAGAGCCGCCAGGACGACGGCGCTGATCGTCACCCATGATGCCGAGGAAGCCATGGCCGTAGCCGACGAGCTGGCCTTGATGGATGGCGGCCGGATCATCCAGACCGGTGCCCCGGGCGAGGTGTGGATGAACCCGGTGAGCGCCACCGCAGCGAAACTTCTCGGCGATGTCGAAATCATCGAAAGCCGCGTCAGCGACGGCCGGGCCGCGACGCCTTTCGGACCAGCCGAGGCCCCGGGCCTTGCGGCGGGCCAGCGCGTCAACGTCCTGATCCGGCCTCGCGCCTTTGTCCTGACACCCGCCGAGAATGGCGCCTTCACAATGACCCGCCACCGCTCTGCCGGTCCGCACCTGACCTACAGGTTTTCAGGGGAGATGGGCGAATGGACGGCGCAAGCGCCCTCTCCCATTTCGATCATCACGGGCGATCGGGTGAATGTGGCGCTGGACCCCGTCTATGTGCGGGTAGTGGCTGTCTAGCAGCGCCCCTCCAGACACAAAAAATCGCCCCCGCCGTAAGGCAGGGGCGACTTGAATCACTATGACGGGAGGCGCCGGAGCCTACGCGGCCTTGGCGGCGCGTTTTTCCTCGATGCGCTGGCGGGCGATCTCGTCGGCGATCACATTGGAAGGGCGGCCTTCCTTGTCGGACTGGTCGAGAATTTCGCCCAGCGTCTGCTCGAGGCCGGTCAGCTTGCCCTGCACCCAGGCCGGGTCGAAATCGCCGGCAATCTCGCCCATGACGTTGATGATACCGCCCGCATTGAGCACATAATCAGGCGCATAGACGATGCCGCGCTTCATGATTTCGGCCCCCATATCGCGGGTCGCGAGCTGGTTATTGGCAGCGCCGGCAATGATCTTCGCCTTGATGCGGCCAATCGTGTCCGGATTGATGATGGAGCCCAATGCGCACGGCGCGAAGACCTCGGCATCCTGGTCGTAGATTTCATCGAGCCCGACAATCGTTGCGCCATATTCGGCCTTCAGGCGCTCGAGCCCGTCGACATTGATATCGGTGATGATGAGCTTGGCGCCGGCTCTGGCCAAATGCCCGCTCAAATAGGAGCCGACATGGCCCGCCGCGCCCTGGATCGCCACGGTGACACCGGAGAGATCGGTTTTGCCGAGCGCGCGCTCGATACATACTTTCATGCCACGGAACACGCCTTCAGCGGTGACCGGTGAGGGGTCGCCCGACGCATCCTTGCCTTCCGGCAAGCCAACCACATGGGTCGTGAAGCGGCGCACGGCCATCATGTCAGCCGGGCTGACGCCGACATCCTCGGCACTGATATATTCGCCATTCAGGCTTTCAACGGCGCGGCCAAAAGCTTCAAACAGGGCCACGCGGTCGAAATCGCCCGCCGGCTTCATGATCACGCTTTTGCCGCCGCCAATCGGCAGGTCGGCCATGATATTCTTGTAGCTCATGCCCTGGGACAGGCGCAGCGCGTCATTCAACGCCTCGGTCGAACTGGGATAGGTCCACATGCGGCAACCGCCGCAAGCTGGACCACTGGCCGTGGAATGAACGCCGATAATGGCTTTCAGCCCGGTCTGTTCGTCGGTCGCGAACAGGACTTTCTCGTGATTGTCAAAAGACGGGTGCTCGAAGACACTCATGAAGCGCAGACCCTTTTTCCATGGGCGCAGCGTGATCGCTGCAAAATTCGGCGCTCGAATACCCTTTCGCACCGCCAGTTACAAGCGCGAGAAAACATCGTGATCAGACGCTATTGTAACAAATCTTTTATGCGGCAGCGCAGCAATGGGAGAATTTTTGCCTCAAACCAGGGGTTTTTACGCAACCAGGCACTATTCCGCCATGACGGGTGCGGTAAGGGGATATAATCTGGCCCGAAGGCCTCAGCCTCGCGCACTGTCTCTGTCATGGTTTTTCGCACCTGCGAACCAAGATGAAAGCGCTGCGCATGTAGTCCGACCAGAAGGGTTAGCCGGACTTTGCCCAGCCGAGCGATCAGTCTTTCCTGCCAGAGCGGGGCGCATTCCGTGCGAGGTGGCAGATCGGCTCCGGTCGCATCGAGCCCGGGAAAGCAGAAGCCCATCGGGGCAATGGCAATTTTCGACGGGTCATAGAATACCGTCTCATCAACACCCATCCAGTCTCTCAGGCGGTCACCGGACGGGTCGGTAAACGGCCGACCCGAAGCCTGCACACGCGTGCCCGGGGCCTGACCGATGATGAGAATTCTGGCGTCAGGCGCAGCCTGCACGATCGGGCGCGGTTCATGCGGCATGTGGGGTGCGCAAATCCGGCAGGCCCGGATCTCACTCAGAAGCGGAGAAAGGTCAGACGCGGCCAATCCGGTAGACCCCTTTGAAGGTCTCGGCATCGGTTACAGGCTTGCCCTTGCGCAGGATGTTCACCTGACCCTTTTGCATCAGCCGGATGGCGGCCTGGCGCACATGGCCGAAGCGCTTGTGCCAATTATCAGGATCGGCGGCGCGCGCGACATCCTCCGGGGCGATGGAGCGCCCCTCGGGAGCGGCTTTCACCAATTGCAGGATAACGGCTTCGATCGGGTCGTCGGATGATGTATCGGTCATGGACGTTCTCTATTCCAGCTTTCCCGCCATTGCCAGAGGCCACCATGCGCCGTGATCACCGCCCCTACTGGATGCACCATTTCTGGGAAGGCTATGAGAATGCCTGGACACGGCATTTCCTCAAACCGCATTTCGAGACCCTGGGCAGCGATCCCAAGATTGTCCGCCCCTGGCATGTCGAGGTCTTCGGCCCGAACATCATCGCCGGCGACAAGCTGCACATCATTGCCAGCGCTGCCGATCCGGTGCGTCTGACTGTCTGGTCGCCGCAGGATCAGCAAGGCCGGATCACATTGGGCGACGGGGTTTTCATGGCGGGCGGCACACGATTGCTGGCAGCGGGATCGATCGAGATTGGCGATGCCTGCCTGATCGCTCGTGAATCAGTGATCACCGATTGCGACTGGCATTCCCTCTATGATCGCGTCGATCCGGCCCCTCCCTTCAAGCCTGTGAAACTGGGCAAGAATGTCTGGGTGGGCGATGGCGCCTTTATCGGCAAGGGTGTGACGATTGGCGATCATGCCGTGATCGGCGCCCGAGCCGTCATCACCAAGGATGTCGAACCCTATGCAGTGATGGCTGGCAATCCCGCCCGCCTTGTCAAACGGCTGGATCCCGAACTGCCGATGAAGACAAGGCTCGACCTGCTTGGCGATCTCGACGGGCTGGAGGCCTTTATGGAAAACGCCTATCGCGATGCGTTGAAGGATAATTCCACCACAGGCTGGCTCAGCTCGAAGCTCTGGCCCCGCCACGGCGTCTAGCTGCCGAACAGGCTCATCGGGAAGACGCCGATCGCCGCGCCCGTCATCAGGGTCGCCAACGTGCCGGAGATCAATGCCTTCGGTGCCAGGTTGAGAATATCCTCACGCCGCGAGGGCGCGATGGCGACCAGGCCGCCGGTCAAAATGCCGACGCTGGCGAAATTGGCGAAACCACACAGGGCATAGGTCATGATCAGGTTGGAGCGCGGGCTCAGGGCATCGCCCAACCGGGCCAGCTGGTCATAGGCGTAAATCTCGTTGAGGGCCGTCTTGAGCCCCATCAGGGAACCGGCTGTCGTCGCTTCGCTCCAGGGGATACCGGCCAGCCAGACGATCGGCGCGAATAGCCATCCCAAGATCCGCTCCGCGCTCAGGGGGACGTCATGCACATCAGGCAGCAGGGCCAGCAGGACATTCGTCAGCGCTACCAAGGCGGTGAAGACCAGCAGCATGAAAATGATGTTGAAATAGAGTCGCATCCCGTCCGACACGCCGGTCGTCAGGGCGTCCATCGAGGAATTATAGATCGGAGCGGGAATCTTCTCGGCGTCCGCCTCCACCGAGTCCGGTTCAGCGGGCATCATCAGGCGTGCGAGCAATACGGCCGCCGGCACCGAAATCAACGATGCGGTAAAAATATGCCCGGCAGCATTCGCGATGACGCCGGTCAGCTGGCTGACATAGAGCGCCATCACCGATCCGGCGACGGTGGCAAAGCCGACGGTCATGATCAGGAAAAGGTCGGACTTGCTCATCTGTGGCAGACGCGGCCGGATCAGGACCGGGCTTTCCGTCATGCCCAGGAAAATATTCGCTGCCGCACCCAGGCTGGCTGCGCCGGACAGATTGAGCAGTCGCCGGAAGGCATAGGCGAAGCCACGCACCAGGAGTTCGAGAATACGCCAGCGCCAGAGCAGGGCTGACAGTGCCGAGAGCACAATCACCATCGGCAGGGCCTGGAATGCAAACAGGAAGAGGCTGCCGCCGTCGGGATCGAGCACGAAGGGTGATGGCGCACCGGAGAGGTAGCCGAACACGAATTGCGCCCCCTCATTCGTCACCTCCTGCAACACCATCACAACGCCGGTCAGTGATTGCAGGAATGCGCGGAAGGGCGTGACGGAATAGAGCAGCCAGGCAATCAGCAATTGCATCCCGATCGAACCAAGCAGGAGCAGGACGGGGAAGCGCTGGCGTGGCCCCAGGGTCCAGGCCAGACCGGCAAACACGAACAGGCCGGCAAAACTGCGCAATTGCAGCGTCATATCTTCCATCTGATCCCCCGCAAAACGCTGCAGCACCCTATTCCGGCCGGTCATGCGGCGGCAAGTACTTGCCTCAAGCGCCGCAGCGCGAAATGCTGCATGCCATGAACCCTGCCCCGATCAAGACCCCTTGTGTCAAAGTCTGCTTCGTCGACCCGGCAGCCGGCCTGTGCGTCGGCTGTTTCCGGACGATGGAAGAACTTGGCCGCTGGACGAAGTATTCCGACGCCGAACGCGAGGCGATCCTGGCCTCCCTGCCGGGTCGCGAGGCGCATTATGCCGATCAGCATCCAGGCCCGAACGGAGCGGTATCGTGAAACGCTGGCTGCCCCATCTCGCCCTCGCCGCCCTGGTCACCGCCGCCGTGCTGCTGGCGATGCGCTATGCCGCGCCCGGCAGTCTCGACGAGGGCGATACCGCCCTGCGCCTGGTCCAGGCGGTCGGTCTGGTCGTGCTGATTTCTGGCGGGCTGGTCGGCGCCATTGCCACTCGCCCCGGCCACGCCATACGCGATCTCGCCATCTGGATCGGGATCGGTCTCGTCCTGCTGGCCGGTTATTCCCTGCGCGATGATTTCGCCACGGTCGGCGCGCGCATGGCCGGCAATCTGGTGCCGGCACGGGCCCAGGGCGAAGCCGGCGGCGCCCAGACGATCCGGCGCCATGCCGACGGACATTTCTACATCGTCGCCGAGATCGATGACCGACCCGTGCTATTCTTGGTCGACACCGGTGCCTCAATGGTCGCGCTAAGCCGCGCCGATGCTGAACGCGCCGGCATTGATACCGCTGCGCTACGCTTCAATCAGCCGGTCCAGACTGCCTCTGGCACGTCGTCGGCGGCCGGTGTGCGCCTGCGCTCGCTGCGGCTGGGTGGTCTGGAACTGCGTGATGTCGACGCGATGGTGATGATTGACGGTTCGCAATCCCTGCTCGGCATGTCCGCCCTCAATCGCCTCTCCGGCGTCGAGATCCGCGGCGATGAGCTGGTCCTGCGGCCTTAATTCTCGGTGGTCGCATTTTCGAACCGCAAAACCGGTGCCCACTTTTGCTGAAAATGCTCCGCTAACCCCCAAAAACCGCCTCCTTCAGCAGCATCCCGCCAACGACCACGAGGCCGATCGCAAAGAAGCGCTTCAGGGTCGCTGCCGGCAGATCATGCGCCAGGCGGGCACCGATCGGTGCGACGAAGAAAGCCGATCCCGCGAGCAGCAGGAAGGCGGGCAGATTCACATAACCCAGCGAATAGGGCACAATGTTGGAGCCCCAGCCATTGGCGATATAGCCGACTGCGCCGGGCAGGCCGATGGCGACACCGAAACCGGCCGCTGTCGCGACAGCCTTGTGGATCGACTTGCCGCACAGCGTCATCAGAGTGACGCCAAACACGCCGCCGCCAATCCCCATCATCGCCGACATGATGCCGATCAGTCCGCCCAGCCCGGCCCGCGCCGCACCACCCGGGAGTTCGTCGCGCAATTTCCAGTCGGGACGCCCGAAGAAGAATTGCAGCGACAGCAACAGCGCCATGCCGCCGAACAAGCCCGTCAGCACCCGACCCGACACCTGGTCAGCGATCACAGAGCCAAGCAGCGTCCCGCCGACAATCCACGGCCCCCAGCTGCGTAGCACCTGAAAATCCACCGCGCCGCGCTTGGCATGAGCCGAGAGGCTGCGCATCGAGGTTGCGACGATGACGGCCAGCGAGGTGCCGACGGCGACATGCATCAGCTTGTCATCCTGATAGCCGAGCGCCGAGAGGGCGTAATACATGGCCGGCACCATCACGACGCCGCCACCAATCCCGAACAGGCCGGCCACCAGGCCGGCAAAGGCGCCCGTCGCGGCCATGGCGCCGATCAACACAAGCATATCCGTCATCATGCGGCCTCATCTTGTTGCGGCACAGCAGCACTGGCCTCGTCGAGCACATCCAGGCCGGCACCCGGCCGATTGGCTTTCTCCGAGAGGATGCGTCGCCAATGGCGGGCGCCCGGCAAGCCCTGGAACAGGCCCAGCACGTGACGCGTCATGGAATGTAATGACACGCCTTCGTCGAGCCGGGCCTGCAGATAGGGCCGATAGGCGAGCAAGGCGTCATGGCGGGTCGGGACCGGGTCTGGTTGTCCGAAAATCCGCGAATCCACCCGTGCCAGCACCCAAGGGTCGTGATAGGCCGCGCGGCCAATCATGGCCCCGTCCAGCCCGGCGCTCTCGGCGAGCGCCTGGTCGAGGCTTTCCAGTCCGCCATTGAGGATAATTTCAAGCTCGGGCCGACGCTGTTTCAGCCGCCGTACAAGATCATAATCGAGCGGCGGAATGGTGCGGTTTTCCTTCGGGCTCAGCCCCTTTAGCCAGGCCTTGCGCGCATGCACTGCGAAGCTGCTCACCCCCGCCGCCGCAACCGTATCGACAAAGCCGAACAGCGCGGTTTCCGGATCCTGATCATCAACGCCGATCCGGCATTTCACCGTCACCGGCATTTCGACGGCATCCCGCATCGCCCTGACGCACTCCGCGACCAGTTCGGGCTCCTGCATCAGGCAGGCGCCAAACCGGCCTGACTGCACCCGATCCGAGGGGCAGCCGATATTGAGATTGATCTCGGCATAGCCAAAATCGGCCCCGATCCGCGCCGCCCGGGCGAGGTCGTCCGGCACGGAGCCACCGAGCTGCAGGGCAACCGGCTGCTCAACCGGATCGAAGCCGATAATCCGCTCAGGGTCACCATGGATCAACGCCTTGTCGACCGCCATTTCCGTATACAGCAATGCGTGCCGGCTCAGGACACGGTGAAAGGCCCGGCAATGCCGGTCGGTCCAGTCCATCATGGGCGCCACGCTGAGGCGGCGATCGGGCGTTCGATCAGGGCTCATGCCGCCACATAGCGCGCACGCGCCCCTTGGGCAATTTGTGTCTTCCGCCCGGCGCTCAAAGATTCAAATGCCGCACAAGGGATTCACCCCGTTTCAATCCGCGTGTGTTTCTCTGGCACCGCCTGGAGGGATGAGTGATGGCGAAAGCACTGTTTCACAAACACCAACGCGTTTACGTGGCGCCGGTCGGCACCTGGGCGATCGTCGAACACGTCAAACCTCATTGGGTGAAAGACGTCGAGGAGCCGGTCCGCGTCTATTATGATTGCGGCCTCGGGCGCGACTTCACCACGCACGAGCTGGCGGCCGAACAGGTCGAAAGCGTCGACGGCGAAAATTGGCGGGTGCTACGCGCCAAGAATAAATGGCAAAGCCTGGAAGAGTGTAGCCGGCACCCTTTTCCCGGTACATTCCCGGTCGTTGTGACGGATCCGAAAGACTGGGGAGGCTGGCGCGTCCCGGCGGCGGAGTATGATCGCGATCCGGTGCGGATCGAAGCCCAGGCAAGACTTCTCAGCCGCAGCCCGGGGCTGTTGGAGCTGGCCGAACAACTGATCAAGCTGGCCTCGGAGGAAACCGAGCTGCCCGATGCCGTGAGTGCGCTGGCCCGCCGCGCCAATGAGATTGTCCGCGAAATCAACATCAAACCCGCGGCTCCGGCCCCGGTGAGCCCGCCTCACCTCGCCTGACAGCGCGGCGTACTTTAACGCAACTCTAATGAATTTGGCACAAAGTTGAGTTTAGTCTTGAGGTAACCAAGCTCTAAATGTCGCTGATTGAACAAAGAAACCGGTTTTTGTCTTTCGCTTTTGCGGCGGCCGACATTCTGATCGAGACTGATTTGAACGGGTTGACCTGTTACGCCGCCGGCGCGACAGCGACGCTCGGCGAACCCAGCATCGATAGCGGAAACGTCGATTTTTCCCAGCGGCTTGATCGAACATCGCGCCCCATCGTGACGGCCCTGATGCGGAGTTTGAAACCCGGTCGTCGCGTCGGCCCTGTACGGGTCGCTGTGGGTGGCCGTGAGGCTCAGTTGAGCGCCTGGTTGCTCGGTGACGACGACAAAATTCGATGGGCGATGTCATTTTCCGCCCTCAGCGCACCGGCCGAGGTCGACCCGCAGGCCTTCGCCAGGGCCGCGCAGGGAGCTATCGCGACAGCACGCGAATCCGGCGTTCCCATGAGCATGTCGGTCCTGCAAATCGACGGGATTGACGACCTCAGCAGGCTGATCGGCGCCAAACGTGCGGATATGCTGCGTCAGGCGATCACGGCGGAATGCATGAACACAGTCGGCACCGGCGGCATTGCCAAACAGGTCGACACAGCCCGTATCGCCCTGATCCATCCGGTCTCCGCCGACCTCAAAACCCTTTGCGCCAGCATTGAGGAATTGCTTCAGGACAATACGCTCAAGAATACCCGCGTGCGTATCGATTCCATCCCCGATGCGCCGGAACTCGAACCTGAAATCGCCATCCAGGCCTTCCTGCATGCCGTCAATATGGCCGCCGACAGCGCCAATGTGCTCGACGTCCAGAGCCTGCAAAAAGTTGCAGCCGAAATGATGGAGGATACGCGCAAGCGGATGAATGAAATCCGGGCGACCATCGCAGGGCGTGTGATCGAACCCCATGCCCAGGCCATCGTCGAGCTCGCCACCGGCAAAGTCGCGCACTACGAACTCCTGCTGCGCCTGCCCGGCGGACAGCCCATCTCAGAGAGCGTCGGTTTTGCCGAGAGCACCGGCCTGATCTATGAGATCGATATGGCCATGGTCGAGATTGCAGCCAATTTCCTGCGCGATGATTTCGATCGTCCGGCCTTGGCCGTCAACCTGTCAGGCCGATCGCTGGAGAACCCCACCTGGGGTAAAAAATTCCTGCAAATGCTCGCCGATTTGCGGATCGACCGCCGCCGCCTTCACTTCGAGCTGACAGAAACCGCCACCGTCAAGAACGTCAAGACCGCCAATGCGGTCATCCAGAAAATCCGCGAACGCGGCCACAGGGTCTGCCTCGACGATTTCGGTTCCGGCGCCGCCGGTTTCCAGTATCTGCGCGAATTTCCCGCCGACATCGTCAAGATTGACGGCTCATATGTGCGCCAGCAAGAGATCGGCGAACGCGATACCGCCATCCTCCAGGGCATGGTCTCACTGTGTCAGGCTCTCAAGCTCGACACGGTTGCGGAAATGATCGAAACCGAGCAACGCGCCAAGCAAATGCAGGCGCTGGGTGTGACTTACGGTCAGGGTTACTATTTCGGTAAGCCTCTGCCGCTTAAGATGCTGTCAGATCCGCGGCGCATCCCCTCGCGCGCCGCCTGATGTGACAATAGGTAGATCATGGCGGTAGACCTCAGCCGGTTGAAAGTTCTCATCGTCGACGACAATAGCTACATGCTGACGATCATGCGGACTCTGCTGCACGGTTTCGGCATCAAGACGATCTTCGAATCTCGCGACCCGGCGGATGCGTTCGACATGGTGCGTTCGGACGGCATCGACATCATCATCACCGACTATCAGATGGACATCCTGGATGGTCTGGACTTTGTGCGCCTGGTGCGCACCGCAGATGACAGCCCCAATCCGATGGTCCCGATTGTCATGTTGAGCGCCTATTCCGAACGCAGCCGGGTAAAATCGGCCCGCGATGCCGGCGTGACCGAATTCTGCTGCAAACCAATCACCGCGCGCGACATGTTTGCCAAGCTGACCTCGGTCATCAACGCGCCGCGCCCTTTTATCCGCAACAAGACCTATTTTGGACCGGACCGTCGCCGCGCCAGCAGCGAACAGCACAGCTATCACGGTCCGGACCGGCGTGCTGGCGCCAAGACCGAGGCCGTTAAAGAGGGCGAGGGTTGCGAGGACGGCATCGACGCAGCGTGACCGCGAGAGTCACGAGGATCGGCTGTCGACAGAGGCTGCAAACGCAACGTAGTTTGTCGTCATGATTCAGGATGCCACCCGCACCGACAGCTCCCGCTCCGACAGCGCCGCATCGCGGACGCAGGCCCGGGCACCGGGTGCGCGCGCGCGCAAACCCGGCCGCAATGGCGGCGCCGGGTGGATCATCATCGCTATGGTGCTGTTTTCACTCGCCTATGGCGGCATACTTCTGGTCAAAATCCAGCAGGAGCGCGAGGCGCTCGTGAGCGAAGCGGAGCGGTCGCAGGCCAATGCCGCCGGCTATCTGGCCGAGCGCGTGACCGGGCGGCTGGCCGAGGCGCGCTACGCCCTGTCTTTCGCCAGCACCGATCTGCGCAATACCGCAATGCGCGACATCGAGACGGTTGCCAGGGCCCGCCTTGCCACGCTGGCCGAGTCCGAACTGATCGCGGAGCTCGCACTTCTACTGCCCGATGGCCGCGTGCTCGCGTCAGGCGAGGCTGGTACCGGCCTGCGCGAGATTGCCGGCACCGCCCTCGACACACCGTCAGGATTCACGACCGAGATCACGGCTGCCGGCGAAGCTTTTCTGGTCCTCGCCGTGCCGGCGCAGCTCAGCGACGGAACCGTGGGTGCCTATGTCGCACGCCTGCCCGCTCTCACCATCCTGCCCGACTGGGGCGAGGAACGCGTTGTCGCCCTCGCCGATGGTGCCGGCGGGATGCTCGCGATCCGGCCACGTATCACCGGCGCCCGCCCGGGCACGCCGCTCGCCGAACGCTTTGGGCTGACGCATGCCTACATCAACCAGCTTGCCGCCGGCGGTGGTGGTGCGAGCTCGCAGGCGCATTTCGGTGAGGAACAGGTGACGTTTGCGGTCGCGCCGATCAGCGGCACGGATCTGCACGTCTACGCGCTTGGCGCCATGCGTATCAATCAGAATGCCTGGTACCGCACGCTGTTCTTCTACGGGTTGATGTTCATCGCCCCGATTTTTGTCGCGCTGGGGCTGAGCGCACTGGTTTTCATGCAGATGGGCCGACTGCGTTCAACCCGCCAACAACTGGCCGACAATGAACAGCGTTTCCGCTTCGCGATCGAGGGCGCACGCTGCGGCGTCTGGGACTGGAATCCCGAGGCCGATACTGTCTTCGTCACCGACTCGCTGGCGCGCATTCTTGGCCTTGGTGAGGCAATGCAGTGCAGCGGTACTGAATTCCTCAAGCTGTTCAGCCGCCCGGATCGCGACAAGCTGCGCGCCGCCATGCGCGGCGCACCGACGGGTGGCGAAGTCGACCTGGAAGTCCTGGCGGCCTCGGCCCCGGTCTGGCTGCAAATGCGCGGTGGCATTCTCAACGAAGCCGGCGACGCGACCAAGGCGCGCATCGTCGGTGTCGCGATTGACGTCACCGATCGCAAGGGTGCCCAGGCGCGCGTCGTCGCAGCCGAAACCCGCCTGCGGGCGGCGCTGGAATCAATGACAGAATCCTTCGTGCTGTGGGATTCCCGCCAACGCCTCGTGCTGTGGAACCGCAAGTTCCGCGACCTGTTCAATTTCTCCGACGGCCGGCTGAAGCCCGGTATGTCCTATGGCGCCGTCGAGCAGGCCGCGGCCCTGGCCATCAAGGCCGTCCATGGTGATACCGAGGGCACCGAGACCTATGAGATTGAATTGGCTGATGGCCGCTGGCTGCACTATTCCGAGCGCGCCACCGCCGATGGCGGCCTGGTCAGCGTCGGTGCCGACATCACCGATCTCAAACATCATGAAGCCGCGCTGACCGAAAACGAGGCGCAGCTACGCAAGACCGTCGACGACGTCAAGCGGAGCCAGGCCCGCATTGCCGATCTGGCCAAGAAGTACGAGGAAGAGAAGATCCGGGCCGAGGAAGCCAATCGCTCGAAGAGCGAATTCCTCGCCAATATGAGCCATGAACTCCGCACGCCGCTCAACGCCATCAACGGTTTCTCGGAAATCATGTTGCGCGAAATGTTCGGCCCGATCGGGGACCAGCGCTATGTCGGGTATATGAAGGATATTCTCGGCTCGGGTCAGCACCTGCTTGCCCTGATCAATGACATCCTCGACATGTCGAAGATCGAAGCGGGCAAAATGCAGCTCCAGACCGAACCGACCGATGCTGCCGACCTGGTCGAGCAATGTGTGCGCATCGTCCGCGGCCGCGCCGAGGAAAAACAATTGCGTCTGCATGCCGATGTTTCGGATCTGCCGGAGATCGAAGTTGATCCGCGCGCGTTCAAACAGGTAATGATCAACCTGGTTTCCAACGCCGTGAAATTCACCCCTGAGGGCGGCCGCGTGACCATACGCGGCTTCATGTCAGGGCTTGGCGTTGCCTTCCAGGTCTCCGATACCGGCATCGGTATTGCGGCCGATGACCTGCCGCGGCTTGGTCGCCCCTTCGAACAAATCGAGAGCCAGCACTCCAAGAGCCATCAGGGCTCCGGACTTGGCCTGGCGCTGTCGAAATCCCTGATTGAACTGCATGGCGGCTCGCTGTCGATCGACTCCCGGCTGGGCGAAGGCACCACGGTGAGCTTCGTACTGCCGATCAGCCAGAACCAGCCCCTCGATTCCGCTCCGGCTGCGGCCAGCCTTCCCGGGATCGAGGCGATCCCGGGACATTTCGATGAGGATGAAGATGAATTCGTCAGCGAGCCGGTCAAATCCCGGTTAATCGCCAACGAATAATCAAGCCGGTTAAGGCCGGTCGGGTTCGGGGCGATGCTCCGGTTCTGGACGGCGGCGTTCACCCCGCGGCCCCTCACCGCGGCCCCGGCGCTCGCGAAAACTGTTGCGACGGCCGGCTTCCAGCGCTGCGGCGCGCACATCCGGATCCAGACCGGCGATGACCTCGATCAGCGAAGCTTCCATCCCGGCCTCGAAGCCGAGGCGGGTTTCCCGGACTCGTTGGAGGGCGGCCCGTGCCGCCTCCGGATCGAAGGGCTCGGCGGCCAGCACCGCATCAGCCTCACGCCGGGCCTCGAAAGCCTGGCGGCCGATTTCGCGCATCGTCTCCATATTCGCGCGCAGACGCTGACCGGCCAACTCGCGCTCGGCTTCCGGCAAGGCGCCAAGAAATCCGCGAACATCAAAACCGGACGACATGGACCCGCCATGGGGCGATGGGCCATGCATGCGATCACGCTCTGAATGGCTGCGCCAGGACGGTCCGTCCGCGCTGCGATGGGCCAGGAAGCCGATCAGGGCGCCATTCAACAGAACGGAGACCAGAAGGGCGGCAATCCAGGGTGTGGGCGATCTCATGCGTCTCCTCCCAGCCAATCCACCCAGTCGTCATCCAGACCGGTGAAAGCATCGGCATAATAAGTCTCGACCTCATCGGCCGGTGTAATCAGGGCGCCACTGGAAAAGCCGAGCATGACACCCAGAACCAGGGCCGCAGCGGCCGCCATGGGCGCGCGCCAATTCCAGACGGTGACCTCCGGCAGGCTGCGCAAGATCCGACGCTGCAGCAGCTCGCCCGGCTGGCGCTCGGCCTTGCCAAGCAGCGCATCGAGTTCGGCTTCGGCGGCCAGCGCCGCAGCCAGTTGGGCCGGGTGGCGCGCCGCAAAAGCCTCGGCTTGCGCGCGTTCGGCCGACGGCCAGCGCTGCGGATTGGCGCCATAGGCACTCAGGATCTGGCGAAATCGCTCTTCTGTCATGGCTCTGTACCTGTCTGCGGTGGCTGCGGGGCCCGATAGCCCGACATCAAATCTTCGGCTTCCCCGATCAGGATGGATCGGAGATTGCGCCTCCCCCGCGCGAGCAGGGATTCCAGGGCATCAACGCTGACGGACAAAATGTCAGCTGCATCGATATTGCTCAACTCCTGGAAATGCACGAGTTCCATCGCCTGCCTTTGCCGCTCGGGCAATTGCACCATAGCGTCGGCGATCCGGTTTTCAGTCTCGGCACGCACCAGCTGCCCCTCCTGGCCCAGGCCCGGATCGGGGCGATCCGGCAGGGTTTCCGGCAGGGATTCTCGATGCTTGCGGCGCCGATCATGGCAGAGATTGATCGCGATCCGACTCATCCAGGTGGAAACCTGGGCGCGGCCAGGCTGCCAGTTTGCGGCCGCCTTCCAGACGCGAATAAACGTCTCCTGAGCCACATCTTCCGCCGCGGCGGCATCATTGAGCATGCGGGTCGCGAGACCGATGATGCGCGGCAGGCGCCGGTTCATCAACTCACCGGCAGCCGCGCGGTCGCCATCGGCAATCCGCGCCATCAGCGCCTCATCGGTCTCGCCAGCCGTCATGTCCATCGCCATGCTACGGGTACGGCTGGCCACCCGATCATTGGCGATCGGGGGTTCATTTGCCATTCCGTACCCGTCAAACATGGCAAAGGCACTAGTTACGCCACCAGCGACGCCGATCATGGCGCGCGTCAGCAGCGGCGTCCAGCTCGGCTGGCGTGATCACGCCATCGCTGTCCTGGTCAAGCCGGTCAAACCCGGGCCGTTCCATGGCCAGGAATTCGGCGCGGGAGATCCGCTGGTCGTCATCAGTATCGGCACGGCGCAAGCCCGCATCGCCCCGGCCACCACGTCCGCCACGACCGCCCCGTTCGGCGCGATCACCGCGGTCACCGCGTTCGGCTTGATCGCCGCGTTCACCGCGATGTCCACGGCGCATGGAGCGTCGCTCCTCGCCGTCTGGCTGGTCAGCGGCCTCATCGGCACGGGCCTCATGCATGGCACGCATCCGTTGGCGAACCGGCGACTGGTCGGCCGCATCGAGATAGCCATCGCCATTGCGATCCTTCCACTCGAACATCTCGGCCTGAAGGGCATCGACTTCAGCGCGTGTGACCGAGCCGTCGCCATTGGCATCGGCCAGGTGCAGCATCATCATGCCGCCACCCTGTCCGCCGCCATGCCGGCCGGGACCGTCATGACCGCCACGACCGGGCTGGGCCTGCGCAACGGCACCGGCGACAAGCATGGCCGATCCGGCCAGCATCATTGTGAGAAATGGTTTTTTCATCGGGGTAATCCTGTTTGTCAGCGTCCTCGCATACCCCTTCAACGCAGACCGGCGGCAAATCCGTCGCGGCTTTTTCAGCGCGTCTCCAGATAGCGCTCAAACAGGGCCCGCACAGTGACACACCGGGTGTCTAGCGCCACCCGCAACCCGTCCATATCCTCAACCCGGGCCATCGCCACCAGGCTGCGGATGAAGCCGGCGCTGGCGCCGGCCGGATCAAAACCCGTCCCGTGCGTCGCGCGCAGCAATTGCGCCATGCCGAGATAGAGATGGACCGTGTCGGCAAGCAAGGCCGCATCATCCGCCGCGATGACCCCGGACCGCGCCAGCGCGGCGAGTGCGGCCGCGGTGGAATGCTGGATCACCTGACCATCGGGAGCGGTGACCAATTGCAGCGTCTGGACGATGAATTCAATGTCCTGCAGCCCGCCAATGCGGCTCTTGACATCCCATTCGGTCCGGGCTGGCCGGGCGGCCTCGAGCCGCTGCCGCATTTCACGCGCATCGGCGATCACCTGCTGGCGCGGACGCCGGCGCGTCAGCGCCGCCTCGATCGCAGCGATAAGATCGTCATTCACCCCCTCGTCGCCGGCGATCACCCGTGCCCGTGTCAGCGCCATCAGCTCCCAGGTCCAGGCCTCGTCGAAATAATACTGGCCGAAACGCGTCAGCCGGACGGCCACGGGTCCTGCCTTGCCCGAGGGCCGCAATTGCATGTCGACCTCATAGAGGTCGCCCTCCTCGGTCGGCGCGGACAGGGCGCTGATCAGCCGTTGGGCGAAGCGCGAGAACCAGGTCTGGGCGGTCTCGTCGCCGTCATAGACAATCATCAGATCGAGATCGGAATCCGCCGACAGCTCGCGGCCACCCAACTTGCCCAGACCGAGCACCGCATAGCGACCAGGCATGTCGCCCGAGCGCCGCGCCGTTTCGCGCTCAGCGGCTTGCGCCATGAATTCAACCGCCGCATCAGCGATTGAGGAATAGGCGGCACCGGCTGTCTGCGCGTCGGCTGTGCCGCGCACGATCTGGGTACCGACCCGGAAACGCTCTTCACGGACCAGCCGGCGCGCCGCATTGAGCGCGGCCTCATAGGTGTGGCAGGCCGACACCATCGCCCCCAACCGGATCCGGAAGTCATCGGGCGGGTCCTGCACCAGGGGCACGGAAAAACGGCTGTCCAGCATCACATCGAGCATGTCGGGCCGGCGCGCGAGATCGGCGGCCATGCGCGGGGCAATCGTCAGGATGGAGATCAGATCCGCCGCCAGACCCGGCTCATTCATCAACAGGGAAAGCGGTTGCACGCCCATCGGCAGGTTCTCGAAGAAAGCGGCAAAACGCACAAAGGCCGCGTCCGGCTCGCCGGTAGCGGCCATGATGTCGACCAGCCGGGGCGCGATCTGGGCCAGCAGGGTTCGCGCCCGCGGGCTGCGCGCCGCCCTCACCTTGCCGCCAGCCCAGCCATTGAGCCGTTTCCAGACCTGGTCGGCGTGCTGGAAACCGAGCGTTTCCAGTGTTGCCAATGTGTCGGGCGTTGGTTCGACTCCGGTGAGGATCAAGGTCCCCGCCTGCGAGGACAAAGAGGCGTCATCCTCGAACTGATCAGAGAAATGGCCATGCACGCGGCGCAACAAGGCTTCAACCTCAGAGTCGAAGGCGGCGAGGTCGGGATATCCAGCCATCGCCGCGACATGGCGGCGATCGGCGTCCCGAAGGGGCAGGGTCTGGCTCGGCTCATCCTGGCGCATCTGGATGCGGTGTTCCCACGAACGCAGGCTGCGGTAATCCTCGCTCAGGGACTGTACCGTTGCGGCATCAACCACGCCGCGCGCCTCCAGCGCCGCCAGCGCCTTCAGGGTCGGCGAAACCCGCACGCTGGGATCGCGGCCACCGAACACCAATTGCGGGACCTGGGCGAAGAATTCGATCTCGCGAATACCGCCGCGCCCCAGTTTGAGATCATGCCCGGCGGGCTGTATTTCGCCGCGGCGGCCGACGGTCTGGATCTGGCGGGCGAGGCCGCGAATATCCTCGATCGCCGCAAAATCCAGCGCCCGGCGCCAGATGAAGGGTTGCATCTGGTCGAGATAAGCCTGTGCCGCAGCGGCATCCCCGGCGCAATAGCGCGCCTTGATCCAGGCTGCGCGCTCCCAGGTCTGACCGTAGGACTCATAATAATTCAGCGCCGCGTCCGTCGACAGGACCACCGGGGTCGAACCCGGATCCGGGCGCAGCCGCAGATCGGTCCGGAAAACATAGCCGTCGGCGGTGACATCCTGGAGCGTGCGCACGATTGCCTGCAGCAATCGCGGCAAGCGCTGGCGCGGCTCCTGGTCCTCCGGCATGCACAGCGCATCTGCATCAAACAATGCGACCAGATCAATGTCGGACGAATAATTGAGCTCGCCCGTGCCCATCTTGCCGAGGGCGAAGACGAAGAGGCCCGGCAGCGGGTTGGCCGCATCCTGCACAGACAAGGCCCGTCCGGCTGCCGCCGCGAAGCGGACATGGCCAGACAGGGCGGCCTGCACCGCCGCGTCAGCGAAACAGCTAACCGCAGCGGTCACGTCCGGAACACCCCAGCGCCCGGACAGATCAGCGAGCGCGACCAGCAAATGCATATCCGCCTTGGCGCGGCGCAGGGCCGCATCGAGGCTGGCGATATCGGGGAATTCCGAGCCCGCATTGGTGACGTCATCAAGGGCCTGCTCCAGCCGGGCGGCCGCGCTCTGCTGCGTGCAGGCGGCCAGCCCCTCCGGGCGGCGCTGGGCCAGGCGCCCCAGATAGGGGGCAGCGGCAAACGCACTATCGAGAAACGGCCGCACTGACGCGGTCGCGGCCTGCACATGGGCTGGCAAGCTGGCAAACAGATGATCGCACTGACCGGGGCTGAGGCCGGGCAAGGGCGCAAGATCGCCATGGAGAAGTGGAAGTGTGTCAGACATCGGCTCAAACTGGCGTGATTGCCCGGCCGGGGGAAGCCCTATGCCTTGCTCTCTTTTGTCGCGACAGGAAAGCTCAACGAGGCGCGCAGACCGGGGCCATGCTCGCCGTCGACGAGGCCGGGGCCTTCCTCGATCCGGAACAGGCCATTATGGATATCGCTGATCGCCTGAACCAGCGACAGGCCGAGCCCGGACCCTGGCAGGGTGCGGGAATTGTCGAGCCGCACAAAGCGCTGGACCACGCGCTCGCGATCGGCTTCGGGCACGCCAGGACCAGTGTCGGTGACGGAGAACTCGATCAGCCCGTCGGCGGTCTGGCGCAGACGCAGCGCCACAGCCCCGCCCGAGGGGGTATATTTGACGGCATTGTCGAGCAAATTGGCGAGCGCCTGGGACAACAATCCGCGGTCCCCCATCATCCGCAGCCCCTGCTGGACTTCGCTGTCAAATGACAGGCCCTCATCCTCGCAAACCGGCTGGTACAGCTCGGCGAGGTCGATGGCGATTTCCGCCGGATCAAGCCGCGACATGGCGCTGCGACTTTCGCCCGCTTCCAGCCGCGACAAGCTGAGAATGGCGTTGAAGATCCCGAGCAATTCATCGGTATCGGCGACGGCGCGTTCCAGCGCCTGCTCGCGCGCTTCGATATCCCCATCCTCGCGCAGGGCTTCATCGAGCCGGTTGCGCATGCGTGTCAGCGGTGTCCGCAAATCATGGGCGATACTGTCGCCAGTATGTCGCATGCGATGCATCAGCGCCTCGACCCGGTCGAGCATGGCATTGAAGTTTTCTGACAATTCATCGAGTTCATCGCCCGTGAAATTTCGGGCCGCCCGTCGCTTCAGGTCACCCGCCTTGACGCTGCGCGCGACCGCGTTGATGCCATCCAGACGGCGCACGAAACGGCGGCTGACGAAAATGCCGGCCGCCACGCCCAGCGCCAGGGCCAGCGCCGAGGCGGCCAGGATCGTGTTGAGCATCCGCCCGACGAGGCGGTTTTCCTCATCGACATCGAGGCCGACAAACAGGCGATAGCCACTGGGCAGTTCGATGACGCGGCCGCGGCCCGCCCGCTCATCCTTGTCGGTTTCGGTGGTGCCACCGGCGGGGGGGCGCCGATAGGTGAATTGCAGCCGCCCCTCATCATCGGGCTGGATATCGGGCAAGCCTGAGAGATTGCCCGACAGGGCGCGTCCTGATGGATGAACCAGCAGGTATAGATAGTCCGCACCGCCGCCGACCGTTCGCTGAAGGATATAACGGTTGATGTCGCGAATGCCGCCCACCTGGAAACGTGCTTCGAGCGCTTCCATCTCCTCGAGGACCGCGTCGTCAGCGCGCCGCATCATCATCCCGGCCGACGCCACATAGACGAAGGCCAGGATGACGAAACTCGACAGGGCGAACAGGCCGGCCGACAGGAGGGTTTGCCGGAAGGCCGTTGTTCTCAGAAAGGCGGCGCCGCGATTGCTCACCCGCGGTCAGGCCTGCAAGCGGTAGCCGGCCCCGCGTACCGTGTGCAGCAATGCACGCGGGAAGGGTTTGTCGATCTTGGAGCGCAGGCGGGAAATATGGACATCAATCACATTGGTCTGGGGGTCGAAATGATAATCCCACACCTTCTCCAGCAACATGGTCCGTGTCACCACCTGGCCGGAGTGTTTCATGAGGAATTCCAGCAGACGGAATTCACGCGGCTGCAGCAGGATTTCTTCCTCGCCGCGCAGCACCTTGCGAGCCAGCAGATCCATTTCCAGATCGCCGACCACCAGCCGGGTCTTGACCGCATCGGGATCGCGCCGGCGTGCCAGCGCCTCGACCCGGGCGAGCAATTCAGCGAAGGCATAGGGTTTGACCAGATAGTCATCGCCGCCAGCCTTCAGCCCCTCGACGCGGTCATCGACCTCGCCGAGGGCTGACAGGATCAGAACCGGGGTCCTGATATTGTCACCGCGCAGCGCGGCGACCATCGTCAGACCATCCATGCGCGGCATCATCCGGTCAACGACGAGCACGTCGTATTCTGCGGCACGGGCCATTTCCAGCCCCTCTTCGCCATCAGCCGCGTGATCGGCCACATGACCGGATTCGCGCAAGCCCTTGCGAATATAATTTGCCGCTTCGCGGTCGTCTTCGACAATCAGGATACGCATGGATATGTCCTCCCGGTTATTCGGCTTCGCCGAGCTGGAGCGCGATATAGCGCTGGCCGGCCTGGGTTTCGACGAGCAGGAGAATCGCATTGCGATTGCCAGCCCGCGCCGCATTGATCGCGTCTCTCAACGCGTCGGTCGTGCCGACAGCACGGCCACCGGCCTCAAGAATGATATCGCCGCGCGAGAGACCCTTGCGGGATGCTTCGCCGCCCGGTTCCAGGGTTTCGATCACCAGACCCACCGTACCCGCGGCAAGGCCGCGGCCATCGCGCACTTCGTCGCTCAGTTGCGACAGGGTCATGCCGAAAATATCGACACTCGCCTCGGCTTGTTCCCGGCTCGGCAGCTGGGTCAGTGTGGTGTCATCAGGGCGTTCGCCCAGTTCGACGCGCAAATTACGTTCGCGGCCGTCACGCAGGATACGGAAGCGGACCTCGGTGCCGGACGAAAAATCGCCAATCCGGCGCGTGAGGTCGCGTGAGTTCTCGACGCTGGCACCATTGACCTCCAGCACGACATCTTCGCGCTCGAAGCCGGCCTCGTCAGCCGGGCCGCCCGCGACGACTGAGCTGATGATCGCGCCGGTCGAGGCTTCAAGTCCCATCGCACTGGCGATATCCTCGGTGACATTCTGGATGCCGACACCGAGCCAGCCGCGCGACACATGGCCATTCTCACGCAAGGCGGCGACGACGCGTGCTGCGACATCTGACGGAATGGCAAAGCCAATCCCGACACTGCCGCCGGTGGGCGAGAAGATCTGCGAGTTCACGCCGACAACCTTGCCGTCAAGGCTGAAGGTCGGGCCGCCGGAATTGCCGCGATTGATCGGGGCATCGATCTGCAGGAAATCATTATAGGTGGAATTTCCGATTTCACGGCCCGTCGCCGAGATGATGCCTGCCGTGGCCGTACCGCCGAGGCCGAAGGGATTGCCGACGGCGACAACCCAGTCACCGACGCGGTAATGCGGCTGATCCTCGAGCGTGACGAAGGGGAAATCGATCTCTTCATCGACCTTGAGCAGGGCCAGGTCGGTCTGCGGATCGAGGCCGATCACGCGGGCGGGATAGGTGTCGCCACCGGCGGTACCGATCGTGATCTCGGTGGCGCCATCGACAACGTGATTATTGGTGACCAGATAGCCGTCGGCGGAAATGAAGAAGCCCGAACCGAGGGATTCGCGCGGCTGGGCGGCCTGTGGCCCGGCGCGACCGCCAAACTGCCGCTCCAGCCATTCGCGCATTTGCGGTGGCATATTATCGAGGTCAACGCCGGCAGGCGCCTCGTCCGGCGTCGAGCTGGCCTGGATTGTCACCACAGCCGGGCTGACATGTTCGATCAGGTCGGCGAAGGACATCGGCGCGCCGGTCGGGATGGCGGCTGCGAAATTCGGCTCCGAAATCGCCTGCATGGCATGAGCCGGGGCGATGGATTGATTGAGCAGGGAGCCGGCAGCGAGCGCAGCAAGGACCAGAACGGAAACCCCGCCAAGGCGACGGATTTTGGAAACTGACAACATGGGTAAGACAGACCTTTCTTGTTCGAGCCGTCGCCAGATTAGGCAGGGCGAAGCTGACGGCGGCGTGTCTCAAACATTACAATAACATTACAGGCGGTAACCAACCCGTCACATTTCAGTGGCCCCGCCTTCCTCGCGCGTCTGCACCAGGGCTGGCCCGTGCAAGGTCCGGTGTACCGGGCATTTATCGGCGATTTCAAGCAGACGCCGGCGCTGGTCTGCATCGAGATCGCCTTCCAGCCGGATGGCTCGATCAAAGATATCGACCTTGCCTTCATGACCCTCAACCTCCCCCTTGCGGTGACGCACAGTGACCGTCACGCGGTCGAGGGGCAGTGATTTGCGGGTCGCATACATGCGCAGTGTGATCGAGGTACAGCTGCCCAGCGCGGCATTGAGGAAGCCATAGGGCCCAGGGCCGCGATCACCGCCGCCGAGATCGGTCGGTTCATCGGCGATCATCACATGATGGCCGGCGACGACATGATTGGCATAGGGCCCCTGCCCGGTTTCGCGCACCACGACACCGCCCTCACCGGCCGGCGCCGGCGTATCGGTGCGCTCATCCCCGACAGTCTTGTCGGCACCGATATAGCGCTGGGCCCAGGCGGCGATCACGTCGGCGGCATGGCGTGCATCGGCCGGGTCACTGAGCAGATGGTCGGCGCCGTCGAGGTCGAGATAGCTGCGCGAATGGCGCGCGGCGCGGAACAACCGCGTGGCATTCTCGACGCCAACAATATTGTCCGTCGGCGAATGCGCAATCAGCAGTGCCGGCTTGAGCGCGGCAATGGCATCCTCCAGCGAATGGTCCTCGATATCCTCGAGGAATTGCTTGCGGATGCGGAAGGGGCGCCCGCCCAGCATTACCTCGGCCTCGCCCTTGGCCTCGATCTCGGCAATGTCGGGGTGGAAGGCATGCCGCACATGCGCGGCATCGGCCGGCGCCGCCAGTGTTGCGATCGCACGGACCGAGGGCAGATGCACCGCCGCCGCGATCACCGCCGCGCCGCCAAGGCTGTGTCCGACCATCAGGGCTGGCGCTTCATGGCGCTCGGCGAGAAACTCGCCGGCCTTCACCAGGTCCTGGATATTGGAGGAAAAATTGGTATTGGCGAATTCGCCGTCCGACTGCCCCAATCCGGTGAAATCGAATCGCAGGACCGCGAAACCGGCCTGTGCCAGGCGGCGCGAAATCCGACTGGCGGCATGAATATCCTTGGAGCAGGAAAAGCAATGCGCGAACAGCGCATAGGCGCGCGGCGTCCCGTCAGGAGTCTCCAGCCGCGCGGCGAGCGTTTCGCCAAGGGCCCCGGGGAATTCAACGCGTTCAGATCTGGCCATTATCGTCTCCCTGTCTGGTGAACAGAGATAAGGGCCGCGACCGGCAACGCCAAATCTATCGCTGTGACGGCGCGGTCACGTCTGCTTGATCGGCAGCCCCGACCGTCTCATCGCCTTGCCAGACGCCCGCCTCCCGCAGGGCTTCAGCGACCTCCGGCGGCATATAGGTCTCATCATGCTTGGCCAGCACGGTCTCGGCCTGAAACACGCCATCATCGCGAAAGCGGCCCTCGGCAATCACGCCCTGACCTTCCCGGAACAGGTCCGGCAAAATCCCGGCATAGACGACGTGCACAGTCTCGACCCGGTCAGTGATGGCAAAGGCGGCACCGTCCGTAGCGCCTGTGGTATCGATGGACTCCTCCAGCACCAGCCCGCCAACCCGCACGCGTTCGCCAGCCTCCGGCGGCGCGCTCGCGATCTCGCTCGGACTATAGAAGAAGACCACCGAATCGCGCAGCGCAAACAGGCCCAGCGCCACGGCGGCAGCGAGGACAAGCGCGGACAGGCCAATCGTGGCGAGACGGCGATTACGGTGACGCATCACAAAGCACTCCGGCGGCGAAACACGAGGGACAGATTATTGGCGGGCATTTGATGACGGTCCGGTGCAGCCCAGCCGGCGTCGGCAAACAGCGCCTCCACATCACTTCGCGCCCGCACACCCCATTGGGAATTGCGCGATTTGAGCGAGCGGTCGAAACCGATATTGGACGGCGCTGTCGCGTCGCCCTCCAGATAGGGACCATAGAGATAGACCAGGCCACCACCCGTCAGCAACGTACGGCTCGCCGCTGCAATCGCCTCGGCCACGGCCCAGGGCGCGATATGGATCACGTTCAGGCAGACCAGGGCATCAACGCCATCCAGTGGCTCAGCCCAGCCTGGGCGGGTTAGGTCGAGATCGAGCGAAGGGCGCATATTCGGCGCCGCCTCGGCCGCCCAGGCATTCTGGCTGGCGCGGGAGGCGGCATCGGGGTCGCTGGGTTGCCAATCGATATCCGGCCGGCGTTGACAGACCGACACGGCATGCTCGCCCGTCCCCGAACCAATCTCCAGCACGCGAGCGGATGGCGGCAGCAGGCCCGCCAGCAAATCACCGATCACGTCGCGATTGCGCGCCGCACTCGGCGAAAACAGCCGCGCCGCATCGGACAGGCGCGCTTCAAGCGCGATCTCGGTTGGGGAAGGATCAGTCATCAGGGCGAATTAGGGGTGCCGGGCGAAGATGGCAAGCCGGGCTTGCGCGCCAGGACGCTATGCCGCGGCAGCGCTGCCCCGGCGGCGCAGCAATTCCGCGGTCTCGCTGCTGCCTGCCGCGTCGAGCAGGTCGGCGACAATGGCGAGGCATTCCTGGGCGCTGACGCGGCTCTGTCCCGAACTGCCAGCCACTAGATCAACCAGCATCTTGCCCGCGTCCTGCATCCGTCGCTCTGCCTGATCGTAAAGGCGCTTCTGGGCGCTGGCGATTGCCGCGGCATTGGCATGCTCGCGGGCACGATGCAGGAAGTAGAGCAGCCCGTTGGCGCGCTCGATTGCGGCGGTCGGCGGCAATTGAGCGGGGATGATGCGGCCGCTCTTGCCACGGCGCGGCTCGGGCAGGCCGGTATCGAGCGCGAGCGGCACCTTCTCCATCACCTTCTCGACATTGGTCGAGGCCTCGGCGCGCAAGCCGAACAGTGAGCGCCCCCAGCGGCCATCCTTGCGGATGCCGAATTCCTGCACCATTCCGGTTGAATAGCCGACATAGCGCGCGAATAGCTCGAAATAGCGCTCGGCCTCGGCCCGGCTCGCCGGCGGCTGTTTCAGCTTCGCCGAGAAATAGCCGGTATCGGCCAGCACCGTGTCCCCGACCGCCGCGAGCTCGGTCTTTGAGACAACGAGATCATCGCCGCGCCGGCCGATCTTCTCGACGACACGAAAGATTTGCCAGGGTGAGGTCAGCCGCCCCATCACGAGCAGAAGGAACCAGACTGCCGATTCGGGCGCTTCGGTGATCAATTGCTCGTGCTGCGCGCGGACTTGTTCGCAAAGCTCGGCATCGAAATCATCGACGACGGCCGGGATACCCACCATCACCTCCGCGATCCGTTCGCTGAACCGAAGCAGATCAATCGCGTCATGGAGCATGGAGCGGCAATGAGGGCCAAAGCGCTTGTCCAGCGCCGTCATATCCTTGGGCACCCGGTCTGCCCGGGCCACGGCCTCGGCCAGGGCCGCGGCCGCACGGGCCCGGAAATCATGCCAGACCGGATCGCTGACGGGCTTGCGGCATTTGCGCGCCTCCTCGACAAGATCCTTGGCAATCTGCCGACCGAGCCACCCCCACATCTTGCTGAGGTCATCGGGACTGAAGCGGAATTTCGAGGGCGGCACCGAGTCCGGCTCCGCGGTCAGGGCCCGCAAGGGTTCGAACAGATAGGCCTTGGCGAGATCGCCAGCCGGCTCGGTCATCAGCGCTTCGAGTTCGTCGAACACCGCGAGCAGATCCCCGGATTGGGGGTCGGTCGCAGCGCCCGCCTGCGCTGCCGCATACAGGCCGGCGCGCATCCGCGACGGCATGCTGCGCCAGAGCGCCTCAAGCTTGGTCCGTTGGGTCGGCGAAAGATTTGCCATTCGTAAATACTGACCATGTTTAAGCAAGTCGAGTATTCAGCAGTTTGGGTTAACGGCGCTTTAGCGTGCCGTGGCTGGTAAAACCAGGCGCACGCAGAGGCCGCCAAGACTGGAACGAGACAGAATAACCTCGCCATCATAAGCCTTTGCGAGATCGGATACTATGGCGAGGCCAAGTCCCGAGCCAGGTGCTTTTTCGTCGAGACGAACTCCACGTTGTAGTGCGCTCTCGCAACCAGCCGCGTCGAGGCCCGGTCCGTCGTCTTCAATCAGGAGTTCAAGTGTGCGCTCGTCGCCCTGGCGCGCGGTGACCAGAACACGCGATTCGGCCCACTTGCCGGCATTGTCCATCAGATTGCCGACCATCTCCTCGAGATCCTGACGTTCACCCCGGAAATACAGACCGTCGGCCAGCGCCGTATCGATGGTAATGCCGCGCCGGGCGTAGATCTTGGTCAGGGTACGGGCGAGATCACTGACGGTAGAACCAACTTCCGTGCGGGCCCCGATCGCCTTGGCATGCGCCGCGGCGCGGGCCCGGCGCAAATGATGATCAACCTGTTCGGCCATGATGGCGGTCTGGCGCCCGACCAGATCGCCAAAATCATCCCCGGCTTCGCGCGCCTCATTGGTCAGGACTGCGATCGGGGTTTTCAGGGCGTGGGCCAGATTGCCGACATGGGTGCGCGAGCGCTCGACCAGCTCACGCGAATGATCGAGCATGGCGTTGAGCTCGTCGGCCAGCGGTTGCAACTCGGTGGGAAACTGGCCATCGACGCGTTCGCTCCGTCCTTCGCGGACATCGGCAACACTATTGCGCATGCGCAAGACCGGCGCGAGACCGATCCGGACCTGGAAGAAGACGCCCGCCGCGATCGCTGCCGCAAAACCGAGCAGCAGCACGGCCGAGGTAATGGCGAAATTGCGAACATCGCGATCTGCGGGCCGCCGATCCTCGCCGGCCATCATGATCACGACGCCTTCGCGGTCCGGCAGGAGAACGGCCTGGGCAACGACGCGCAACGGCTCGCCGGCCGGACCCTTGGCGCGCCCGGTGACAATCTGGCCTGGAGAGGCCTGGGCCCGGTTGCGCAATCCCTGAGAGGCCGCAAGTGTCTCGTCCCACAAGGAGCGGGAGACAATGAGGATGCTGTCCTCGCCACTCTGCGCAGTGTCGACGATTTGCCAGTAGCGCCCGGAGAAGACGCGGCCATAGGCGGGATCCGACGGGCGCCGTGCCAGTGCCACCGCGCCTTCGGCGTCGGTCTCGGCCGCCGCGACCAGAGCGCCGACGATACTGGTCAGCCGGTCATCCAGCGTGCGGATGACCGAGCGTTGGTACAGCGTGCTCAATGCGATCGCGCCAACCAGCAGCAATGCCAGCGCCCAGGCCGCCGCGCCGGCAAACAGCCGGAAGGCAAGGGAGACGCGCGAGGTCACGAGACGGGTGGGGTCACCGGTTCGACCAGGCGATAACCGAGACCGCGAACCGTTTCGATCCGGTCCTGGCCGATCTTCTTGCGCAGACGGCCGACAAAGACCTCGATCGTATTGCTGTCGCGGTCGAAATCCTGGTCATAGATATGCTCGACCAGTTCAGTGCGCGAGATGACGCGGTCCTGGTGATGGGCGAGATAGCTCAACATGCGGAATTCATGCGAGGTCACCTTCACCGGGCTGCCCTCGATGAAGACCCGCGCGCCGCGCGTATCGATCGACAGGCCACCGCATTCAATCGTCGAGGTCGAATGGCCAGCCGCACGCCGGGTCAGGGCCCGCAACCGCGCCAGCAATTCCTCGGTATGGAAAGGCTTGGTCAGATAGTCATCGGCACCGGCGTCAAAGCCGGCGACTTTTTCACTCCAGCGATCGCGCGCCGTCAGGATCAGGACCGGGAAATCACGGCCATCACTGCGCCAGCGTTCCAGGACGCTCACACCATCCAGCTTGGGCAGACCGAGATCGAGCACGACCACATCATAAGGCTCGGTATCACCAAGGAAATGACCGTCCTCGCCATCCAGGGCGGTATCGACGGCATAACCGGTATCCTCGAGCGCCCGGCAGAGCTGGCGATTGAGATCAGGATCGTCTTCAATAATCAGAGCGCGCATGATTTTTCCTATCGTTCCGACAGTATATTGCCCGTCTGGGCATCTGCCACCACATCAATCCGGCGGCCGTCAGCAGTCAGTATCTTGACGATATAGCGCGGCTGGCTGCCACGCACGAGTTCGGCATCAAGCACTTCGGCGTTCGGATAGAGCCGCCGCACCTCACCGATCACACGGATCGCCGGCACCAGATTGCCCTGCTCGCGCTGCACGCGGGCTTCACCCGGCGTATAGCGGTCACGCACATCGCGGCCCTGGGTCCACTCCAGACCTTCGGCCTCGGCCTGCGTTACAGCCGGCACGCCGAGGGCGGTGAAGGCTGCAGCAATTATGATCAGTGTTCTCAACATGGCACTCTATGTGACGCAGCCGCCCTGAACCCGGTCTGAACGACTGCCTTATCCTGCACTCATCTTCGAACTACAGGCCCTTGCGCGGATCATAGCCCGAAGCGGGTGTCCAGGTCTGCAAAAACGCACGCAGCGCCTCGTCCTGTGCTGGCAGAGCCACCACGAGGCGGACGATCTGATCGCCGCGCTTGCCCTTGCCGCTCGCAAAACCCTTGCCACGCAGCCGCAGGAGGCTGCCACTGCTCGAGCCCGGCGGCACTTGCAGAAAGACGGGGCCATCAATGGTCGGCACCCGGACCTTGGCCCCGAGCACGGCTTCGCTCAGCGTCACCGGCAATTCCAGCCGCACATCATCACCATCGCGGGAGAAATGCCGGTGGTCGGCAATCCTGATCTCGATCAGCGCATCGCCGGCCTGGCCACCACCCGGCGGGGTCTCGCCCTGGCCGCGCAGACGCAGGACCTGACCGTCGGCGGCACCTGAGGGCACGGCCACTTCAACGGCCCGGCCGCCAGGCAGTTTCACCCGGTGCTTGCCGCCACTGGCTGCGGCGAGGAAATCTATCGTCAGGGTCTGGCGCACATCGGCTCCCTTGCGCGGTGCCTCGCGGGCCTGGGCGCCGAAATCGGTGAACAGGTCGGAGAAGATATCGTCGAAACCGCGATTATTCTGCCGCGTCTGGCGAAAATTGAACGGCCCGCGCGCGCCGCCGCCCATGCCGGCCCCCATGCCCTGGCCCGCGCCCATGCCGGGTCCGAAACCGGCACGCTGGCCGGCATCATATTCGGCCCGCTTTTTCGGGTCGGACAGGAGTTTGAAGGCCTGGGAGACGTTCTTGAAACGCTCCTCGGCCGCCTTGTTGTCGGGATTGGCATCAGGGTGCAGCGCCTTGGCCAGCTTGCGATAGGCCTTGCGGATCTCATCCGCCGTCGCCGTCTTCGCCACACCAAGGATTTTATAAGGATCGTCCATGCCCACGCCATCAGCTCATATCAGGCTTCATGTAAGGGGCTTTGCCGCAGATCGCAAAGCATCGCTCACAGGGCGAGGCTGCATCGCGCCCGGCGTCCCGGCCCGGTCCGGGTCGAGATTTGCGCCAGACGCAGTTCGAGCGCCTCCGGCAAGCCGCCCAGCAAGGCTGCCAGATCGGCTTCGCTGATCGACCATTGCGGCTCTGACGTCTCCACGCTGAGCACGACGGCCTCATCGAGCAGGATCTCCAGCCGGTAGGCCTCCGCCGCCTCACCGAGCGGCACTTCGGCGGCGCGCCAGTCATCACCGCCCACCCGTGTGCACCGCACCCAGCTCACCATCACCCATCCGCCCACTCGACGCGCCCGCACATGCACCGGGGCCAATGGCCATAGATCACGCTGCTCGCCGATGACGTCCAGCACGCCCGCCTGGGCATGATCGGCGCCCAGGCCGGCCGCCACGGCGCGGACCTCGACCGCACTTCCGAACTCATGCTCGAGCAATGGCAGCACGCTCAGCGCCTCGTCCAGCACCACACACACGGAACCGCCCGGCGCCCCCTGCGCCAACGTTCCGCCTTGCCCGCGCAAGAGACCGGAGATGCGGTAGCGCCGCTCGCCCGTCAGTTCGGCATTGGCAAATTGCAGCACTTCCCAGTCATCACCCTGTGCGACTGCCAGTCGGTTACCACCCTTGAGCACGGCCTCCCGAGTCAGGCTCGCCAGCTCGCCGCCGGACAATTCGATCTCGACGCTCGCCGCTTCATCCCAATAGCCCACCGGTCCCGGCGCCAGATCACCCAGCAGCACCCCGATCCGCGCCGGGCGGCGCAATTGGCCACGCAGCTCCCGGCCGCCCTCACCGGTCCCGGCGAAGACATCAAGCGCACCCGGCCAGGGGTCGGCAAATCCGGCCAGCAGGACACCATCGCGCGGGACGGTCTCATGGCCATCCAGCGGCAGGTCGAGGGCGATCACTTGCGGCCGGGCCGGCGGCGGCATGGACGCACCTGCCCCGGCTGTCGAGCCCTGCCAGACCCCGGACCGAAGCCGCGGCGGCCGCAATCCGGCTTGACGCACAGTGCCGCCATCAAGCGTTTCGGCCCGCCACAGCGCATCGTCCAGCCCCACCACGTCGCCCGCCTCCAGCGCCAGCAGCGATGGCGGCAGATGCAGGGCCAGCCGTGCCGGACGGGCTGCCAGCTCGGCCAGCGCCTGCGCGCACCAGCTCTGGGCCAGATGCGGGTCCGCCAGCAGCGGCGCCGACAGCGCCACCGCCTGCACCGTCTCGAACAGGCCGCGCGCAACGGCGTGGCCGGGCCGGTAGTCGGCGGCATCGTCGATGAAATCAATGCTGAGCTCGCGCGGCATATCGAAGGCCGCTGGATCCAGCCGCTCGATCGCCGGGGCGTGCTCCGGCTGCACCGCTTCCGCCAGAACAAGCGCCGCCATCGCTGCGTCGGCGGAGGCAAAGTGCAGCGCCGAGGCTCGCGGCAAGGCGTCAATCCCGAGCACATCCATCAGCGGTTCCAGCGCCGCGCGCGCCGTCACCGGTTGCGGCAGGACATAGCCGGAGACCAGATCATCGACCGCGGAGACATCAAACGCCTCCAGCCCCGCCGCAGCGCAGATGTCCGCGATGATCACCGCCACCGGCACCTGCCCGGCGCGGCCATTGAGCCAATGCCCCAGCGTCCAGTTGGCGCCATCAGACCAGACCTCGCTGCGGGCCGGGAAATCCGGCCAGGGCCGCGCATCCCAGGCCCAGACATGGATGCGATCGCTCGCCACCATCGGTGCGTGATAGACGGGGGAGACCGGATTGGCTGCCGCATCGCCCGTCCAGTGCGCCAGCATGGCTTCGAGATAGCGCCGCTGCACCAGATCATCGCGCGTGCCGCCGGAAAACCAGGGCAAATCGCTCTCCGAGCTTTTCGGATCGACAAAGACATTGGGTTGATTGGAGCCCTTGTCGACGGCGGGACAGCCCACTTCGGTCAACCAGACCGGCTTGGACCCGGGCACCCAGCCGGTCGGCGTTTCCGAGCGCACACCGCCGGGCCGGTCATGGTGCGGCTGGCTCCACCAGCTGACCAGATCCTTGTAGCGCCAGACCCAGTCCTCGCCATAAGTCCCGTCAATGATCGGTGTCCGCATCTGGGCGTTACGATCCGTTTCGGAGGCGTAATACCAGTCGAACCCCTCGCCGGCATTCATGTTGGATGCGAGATAATCGCGGTCATGCGGGCCGCTTGCCAGCGCCGCATCGAGATGGCCCTCGCCATCGCGCCAGTCGGAGAGCGGCACATACCAGTCAATGGCGACGGCATCGATATTGGCATCGCTCCACAGCGGATCGAGGTGGAACAGCTTCGCCCCGCCGCCGGGCTGGTGACCGGAATACTCGGTCCAGTCGGCGGCATAGGCGATTTGCGTCGAGGGTCCGAGCATGGCGCGGGCCTCACCCGCCAGCGACTGCAAGCCCGTCACGGCGGGATAGCTGCCGCCGGAACCGCGCACGATGGTCAGCGCCGCCAGTTCCGACCCGATCA
>NZ_JBLWTL010000019.1:0-54245 GCF_048270095.1 Maricaulis sp.
CGAGCCGAAGGGCCGCGTCACCCTGATCCATCGCGCCGACGCGCTGGGGGATATCCTGGCTGCGCTGGCCCCGCGTTTCGGCTCGGTCGCGGTCCGGCCCATTCATCCCCGCGCCGACCGGCCGGCCAAGCGTGTGCTGGTCACGGCGCGGCTGGGTGGCAAGGCGCCACTGGTTATCCTGCCAGCCTTGATGCTGCACGATGAAGGCGAGGCTGCCCACACCGCCGAAGCCGATGCGATCCTGCGCGGGCAGGCTGTGGTGATGATGACCTAGGGCGTCTCGCCCGGCTCGACCGTGGGCTGATAGAGAATAATGCCAACGCCGCTGGGGTCGGTGAGATAGAGATAGGTCAGGCCCCAGGGGCGTGGCTCCGGCCCTTCGCTCGGCCAGAGATCGCCGATCCGGGCCTGTTCAGCATAGACATCGCCCACCTCGATCTGGATCGAGACGCCGACGGGTTCGGGTGCGTCTGCAACATCGCCCAGTTCGAGCAACCCGCCGCCAGGGACACTGAATATCACACCGCGATCCCCCTCTTCGGACCAGGCCTCCTCGACGGGCAGGGCCAGGACCTCGCGATAGAAGGCGTCCATGGCGCCGAATTCATTTGTGTCGATGCGGATCTTCAGGCCGGCCGGATTGTCGGCGCTGGCTGGAGCAGGCAGGAGTGCGCCAGCGAGCAGGAGGGTGGCGGTGATGGCGGGGAGGATGGGGGACAAAATCTCGCCTTTCCGGCACGCATTCATGGAGTGGGCCGCTGCTGTGGTGCGGCGCGGCCGGCGCGCGGGCCGGTCGTCACTGTCTTGCGCCGGCGGAAAACATACCCGGACGGCCGGGACCGTTCAAGCGTCGGGCGGGCGCCGGGGCTCAGCCCTAAGCGACCTCAAGCCGGGCAGGAAGACGGGCCCCGGGCCCAGCGGGCGCGATGTTGCGTCGCAATAAAACAAGGACTCGCGCGCTTGATCCGGCGGGCTGACTTGCCTAGTGTCGGCGCGATTTTTTGATCTTGATTTTTCCAGCGGGAATACTGCCATGGCTGCCGACAAAGCGCCGTCCTTCCAGGACCTCATCCTGCGTCTGCAGCATTACTGGGCCGGCCATGGCTGCGCTATCCTGCAGCCCTATGATGTCGAGGTTGGTGCGGGCACGCTGCATCCGGCAACGACCCTGCGCTCGCTGGGGCCACGGCCCTGGAATGCGGCCTATGTCCAGCCTTCGCGCCGTCCCGGCGATGGCCGCTATGGCGAAAACCCCAACCGGCTGCAGCATTACTACCAGTTCCAGGTTCTGCTGAAGCCCTGCCCGGACAATCTGCAGGAGCTCTATCTCGGTTCGCTCGATGCGATCGGGATTGATCGCGACCTGCATGATGTCCGCTTCGTCGAGGATGATTGGGAAAACCCGACCGTCGGCGCCTGGGGTCTGGGCTGGGAAGTCTGGTGTGACGGGATGGAAGTCAGCCAGTTCACCTATTTCCAGCAGGTCGGCGGCCAGGATGTCGACCTCGTCTCCGGCGAGCTGACCTATGGGCTGGAGCGCCTGGCGATGTATGTCCAGGGCGTCGACAATGTCTATGATCTCGACTTCAACGGCGCCGGGCTGAGCTATGGCGATATCTTCCAGGAAGCCGAGCGGCAATTCTCCGCCTTCAATTTCGAACATGCCGATGTCGAGATGCTGACACGCTGGTTCGAGGACGCGGCCGGCCAGTGCAAGGCCCTGCTGGCACTGGAGAAGCCTTTGCCACTGCCGGCCTATGATTTCTGCCTCAAGGCCTCGCACATCTTCAATCTGGTCGATGCCCGCGGTGCGATCTCGGTCGCCGAGCGTGCCAGCTGGATTGGCCGCGTGCGCGAACTGGCCAAGGGCTGTGCCGATGCCTGGGTGGCCTCGGAACGGGTATTGTTTGAAGGCGCGGCGTGATGAAGCTCCCCCTGCGCGGTGGCTGTCAGTGCGGTGCGATCCGTTTTGAGATCACCAAACCGCCGATGACGCTGTATTGCTGCCATTGCACAGCGTGCCAGCAGCAATCCTCGAGCGCCTTCGGCATGTCGATGCTGGTCGAGCGCGACGGGTTTCGCTTTCTCAAGGGCGCGCCGACCGCCTTCGCGATGGAAAGCAGCGGCAAGGCCGTCAAGATGGGCCTGTTCTGCGATGAATGCGGCACGCGTATCGCCCATGACACCCAGGGCAAGCCGGCGCTTTCGCTCAAGGCCGGCACGCTCGATGATCGTGCCAAGCTGCGCCCGGTCGGTCATATCTGGGTGCGCAGTGCCCAGGACTGGGTCACATTCCGCGATGATGACCTGATTTATGAAACCGCGCCCGATGACGGCTATTTCGCCCTCATGGAACGCTGGTCCTCCCAAGAACACGTCTGATGCCCGGTCCGAGCCTGTTGGCCGATATCACGCATATCCCGGAATTCGAGACCTTTACCCTGGCCATGATTGTCTATTTCGGCGGCGCCGCAATCACGCGCCGGTTCAAATTTCTTCGTGAATTCAATATCCCCGAACCGGTCGTCGGCGGGCTCGGCCTGGCCCTGGTGATGCTCGTTGTGCATTCGGTTCTGGGCCTCGAGATTAGTTTCGGCACGGAAACACGCGATTTGCTGCTGGTCTATTTCTTCACGTCGATCGGGATCAATTCGCGTTTCAAGGATCTGACCAGTGGCGGCCGTCCGCTGATGATCCTGCTCGGTCTGACGCTGGTCTTCATGATCGTGCAGAATGTCGTCGGCGTCGCCGGCACCCGCCTGTTCGATCTGCCATCGGGCACCGGCGTTCTGGTCGGTACGGCATCACTCATCGGCGGCCATGGCACGGTCATCGCCTGGGCGCCGGAGATTGCGCGCCTCAATTCCACCACCGGCATGATGGAGTTGGGCGTCGCGAATGCGACGCTGGGGCTGATCGTCGCAGCCCTTCTGGGCGGCCCGATCGCGCGTTTCCTGATTGGCCGCGACCATCTCAGCCCCAGCTATGCGGACAGCAAGGAAGGCCCGGTCGTCGGCCTGTCACACGACCCCAATCGGAGCGAGGACGTGTCGCAAACCTCGATGATGGCCTCGCTTCTGGTGCTGAATATCGCCGTGATTATCGGCTTCGTCATTCATGGTCGTATTCAGGCGATGGGGGTGAATCTGCCCCTCTTTGTGCCGTGCCTGATGGTCGGGATCGCCTTGTCCAACACCGTGCCTCATGTTTTCCCGAGCGTGCGCTGGCCGGCGCGGACGCGGGCCCTGGCCCTGTTGTCGGATTATTCACTCTCGATCTTTCTGACGATCTCGCTGATGAGCCTGCAATTGTGGACCCTGTCCGGACTTGGTCTGGCGCTGATCCTGATTCTGGCGGTCCAGGCTCTGGTCGCCGTGGTGTTCATTGTATTCCTCCTCTTCCCGATGATGGGGCGTGACTACAACGCCGCAGTGCTCTCTGCCGGCTTTGCCGGATTCGTGCTTGGGGCGACGCCGACAGCGATTGCCAACATGACCGCTGTGCGCAAGCGCTATGGACCCGCGCCGCTCCCCTTTATAATCCTTCCCATTGTTGCAGCCTTCTTTGTGGATCTGGCCAATGTCGGCCTGATTCATGTCTTCTCCCAATTCTGACAAAGGCCCTATCCTCTGCCCATGTCCGAGCTTCTCTTTGAAATCTTCTGCGAAGAAATTCCCGCCCGCATGCAAGCGCGTGCCGAGGCTGATCTGGCACGCCTGCTGGGCGAGCGTCTGAAGGCCGCCGGTCTGGGCTGGGAGGCATTGACCACATTCGCCGGTCCGCGCCGCCTTGGCCTCGCCATTACAGGCCTGCCGCTCAAGACAGAAGATGTCCGCGAAGAGCGCAAGGGACCGCGCACCGATGCACCGGAGAAAGCCGTTCAGGGCTTCCTGCGCGGTGCCGGGCTGGACAGTCTGGACGGTTGCGAAAAGCGTGACGACAAGAAGGGCCAGTTCTGGGTCGCCATCATCGAAAAGCCCGGCCGCGCGACGGTCGATGTTGTCGCCGAAGCGATTCCGGCGGTGATGAAGGAATTCCCCTGGCCGAAATCGATGAAGTTCGGCGAAGGCGAGAAGCTGCAGCGCTGGGTGCGCCCGGTGCATCGCCTGCTCTGCCTGTTTGATGGCGCCGTGGTGCCCTTCGAAGTGTTCGGCATTGCCGCTTCCAACATCACCGAAGGCCATCGCCGTCACGGTCCGGGCCCGTTCGAGATTCGTGATTTCGCGCACTACACACGAGTTTTGCGCGAAGAGGGCCATGTCGTGCAGCAGCGCGAAGAGCGCGAGGCGATCATTCTTGAGGGCGCGCGCAAGGTGTGTGCCGATGCCGGTCTGGAACTGGTCGAGGATGCCGGCCTGCTGCATGAGGTTGCCGGTCTGGCTGAATGGCCGGTGCCGCTGCTGGGCAAGATGGACGCGGATTTCCTCGACCTGCCGCCGGAAGTCATCACGCTGACGATGAAAACCCACCAGAAATACTTCGCCGTGCGCAAGCCGGGGCAGGATGGTCTGGCGGCGCATTTCGTGGTCGTCGCCAACCAGGCCGCCCCCGATGGCGGCAAGGCCATCGCGGCGGGCAATGCGCGGGTTTTGTCGGCACGCTTGAGCGATGCGCGCCACTTCTGGGATAATGACCGCAAGCAACCCTTGTCCGGCCGTGTCGCTGAACTGAACAAGATCACCTTCCATGACAAGCTCGGCTCGGTCGCGGCCAAGGTCGAGCGTGTGGCCGCCCTGGCGCGCGATATCGCGCCGATTGTCGTCGCCGACCCCAGGCTGGCCGACCGTGCGGCCCGCCTGTCCAAGGCCGACCTGGTCTCGGAAATGGTCTATGAATTTCCCGAGCTCCAGGGCGCGATGGGCCGGTATTACGCCCTGCAACAGGGCGAGGATGGCGGCGTCGCTGACGCGATCAAGGATCACTATAAACCACAAGGCCCGACCGACAGCCTGCCGCTGGCACCGGTTTCGGCCTCGGTCGCGCTGGCCGACAAGCTCGATACGCTGGTCAGTTTCTGGGCCATTGATGAAAAGCCAACCGGCTCGAAGGATCCCTTCGCCCTGCGCCGTGCGGCGCTGGGGGTGATCCGCATCGTGCTCGAGGGGGGCTTCCGCTTCTCGACGCTGAAAGCCATCGCGCGCCAGTATCAGCGCGTCGACAATGCGCTCAGCCATGCCGATTTCCAGGCCAAGCGCGACGCCGTGATGGAGGCCGAGGCGACGGTCGGGCAACCCCTGATCGCCCTTCGCCGGACGACCAATGTCAATCCGCTGGCCGAATACAAGGAACGGATCCGGATCGGGACGCGCTCCCTGTTCGATTTCTTCGCCGATCGTCTGAAAGTTCATTTGCGCGATGAGGGCGTCCGTCACGACGTGATCGACGCTGTTTTCGCGCTCGGCGATGACGATCTGTTCCGCGTCACCCAGCGGGCCCGCGCGCTGCAGGCCTTCCTCGATACCGATGAGGGTGCCGCCCTGCTGGCCGGCTTCAACCGTGCTGCCAATATCCTCAAGGCCGAGGAGAAGAAGGATGACGCTGCCTTCAAGGGCGCACCATCCGACGCTTATCTGTCGGCCCCGCCGGAAGCGCCCGAACGCGAATTGATTGCGGCCTTGGCGGCGGCACGGGTTTCGGCTGGTGCGGCCCTGCGCGGCGAGGATTTCAAGGCCGCCATGGCCGCGCTCGCCCTTTTGCGCGCGCCGATTGATGCGTTTTTCGAGACTGTGACGGTCAATGCGGACGAGCCCGCATTGCGCCGCAACAGACTCCTTTTATTGTCCGATATCCGGGCGGCGATCTGTGCCGTGGCGGATTTCAATCGGATTGATGGTTGATGACGATGCTTGAACAGGGATTGAAGTCATGACGGCAGGCAATAAGTGGGTTTACGCGTTCGGTGCCGGCTATTCGGAGGGCGAGGCAGGGATGCGCGAGCTGCTCGGTGGCAAGGGCGCCAATCTGGCCGAAATGGCAACGCTCGGCCTGCCGGTCCCGCCAGGCTTCACCCTGACGACCCAGGTTTGCACGGCGTTCTACGAGCACAAGCGTCAATATCCCGCCGACCTCAATGAACAGGTCGAGACCGCCCTGGCCAAGCTGGAAGCGACGGCCGGCAAGGTGCTGGGCGATCCGGCCAATCCGCTGCTGGTCTCGGTACGGTCCGGTGGCCGCGCCTCGATGCCGGGCATGATGGATACCGTGCTCAATCTCGGCCTCAATGACGAGACCGCCGCCGGTCTGGCCGAGCTGTCGGGTGATCGCCGCTTTGCCTATGACAGCTATCGCCGTTTCATCCAGATGTATGCCGATGTCGTGCTGGGCGTCGATCACGCGATCTTCGAAGACATTCTCGACGGCTTCAAGGACGAGAACGACTATTCCCTCGACACCGATCTGAGCGCCGATGACTGGGAAGAAATCGTCAGCCGCTACAAGAAAGCCGCCGCCACCGCGCTTGGCCGGCCTTTCCCGACCGATCCGCGCGAACAGCTCTGGGGCGCCATCGGTGCCGTTTTCATGAGCTGGATGACCGAGCGTGCCAAGACCTATCGCCGCCTGCATGACATCCCGGCCAGCTGGGGCACCGCCGTCAATGTCCAGGCCATGGTGTTCGGCAATATGGGCGAGACCTCCGCGACCGGCGTCGCCTTCACCCGCGACCCCTCGACCGGTTCGAGCGGCTATTACGGCGAATTCCTCGTCAATGCCCAGGGCGAGGATGTCGTCGCCGGCATTCGCACCCCGCAATGCCTGACCGAGGACATGCGCGAGCGCATGGGCGATCACTCGCCCTCGATGGAAGCCGCGATGCCGGAAAGCTATGCCGAGCTGTCGGCGGCCTTCGACAAGCTGGAACGCCATTATCGCGACATGCAGGATATCGAGTTTACGGTCGAACGGGGCCGGCTCTGGATGCTGCAGACCCGCACCGGCAAGCGCACCGCCAAGGCGGCCCTGCGTATCGCCACCGACATGGCCCAGGAAGGCCTGATCACCGAAGAAGAAGCGGTGATGCGGATCGATCCCTCGCATCTCGACCAATTGCTGCACCCGACGCTCGATCCGAAGGCCGAGCGCGATGTGCTGACCACCGGCCTGCCGGCCTCGCCGGGCGCGGCGACCGGGCGCGTCGTGTTTGATTCCGACGAGGCCGAAGAGCGCGCCAAGGCGGGCGAAAAAGTCATCCTCGTGCGCATCGAGACCTCGCCGGAAGACATTCACGGCATGCACGCGGCCGAAGGCATCGTCACCGCCCGCGGCGGCATGACCAGCCACGCCGCCGTGGTCGCGCGCGGCATGGGGCGTCCTTGCGTCTCCGGCGCCGGCCAGATCAAGATCGATTACGCCAAGAAGCTCTTCATCGTCGGCCGCCGCACCGTGCATGACGGTGAAATGGTCACGATTGACGGCTCCAACGGCCAGGTTCTCTACGGCGAAGCCAAGATGATCAAGCCGGAACTGACTGGCGAATTCGCCATCCTGATGGGCTGGGCTGACAAGACGCGCCGCATGAAGGTGCGCGCCAATGCGGAAACGCCGCAGGATTGCCAGACCGCCGTCGAATTCGGCGCCGAAGGCATCGGCCTGTGCCGGACCGAGCACATGTTCTTTGATGCCGACCGCATTGCCGCCGTGCGCGAAATGATCCTGTCGAATGACCAGGATGGCCGCGTCACCGCCCTCGACAAGATCCTGCCGATGCAGCGCGATGATTTCGCGCAGATCTTCCGCATCATGGGCAATCTGCCCTGCACCATCCGCCTGCTCGATCCGCCGCTGCACGAATTCCTGCCGCACACGGAAGAGGATGTGATGGACGTCGCCACGGCGACCGGTCTGCCGGCAGAGCAATTGATGGCGCGGGCCCGTGATCTGGCCGAGAGCAATCCCATGCTCGGCCATCGCGGCTGCCGTCTCGGCATCACCTTCCCGGAAATCTACGAGATGCAGGCCCGGGCGATCTTTGAGGCCCAGGTTGCGGTCGAGAAGGAAACCGGCTTTCAGCCCCTCGCCGAGGTGATGATCCCGCTGGTCGCCACCGTTGCCGAATTGTCGATCCTCAAGGCGCGTGTCGCCGGGGTTGCCCAGGCTGTGGCCGAAGAGACCGGCGCCAAGCCGAAATACCTGATCGGTACGATGATCGAATTGCCGCGCGCGTGCCTGATGTCCGGCGAGATCGCCAAGGACGCCGAATTCTTCTCCTTCGGTACCAATGATCTGACCCAGACCACATTCGGCCTGTCGCGCGACGATGCCGGTAAATTCCTCGGCGATTATCTCGAGGCGGGGATCCTGGAAAAGGATCCATTCGTGACGATTGATCGCGATGGTGTTGGCGATCTGGTCCGGATCGCGGTGGAGCGCGGCCGTGCGACCCGCCCCGAATTGAAACTCGGGATTTGCGGCGAACATGGCGGTGATCCCGCCTCGATCGATTTCTGTGAAGACGTCGGGCTCGATTATGTGTCCTGTTCGCCCTACCGGGTGCCGATTGCGCGTCTGGCGGCGGCCCAGGCCAATTTGCGACGGAAATGATAACCCGTTGAACTTCGTGCGTGAAATGGCTCTTCTCTTGTTCGGGGAGAGTCATTTCTTATTTGTAATCGTGCCGCGTGCTTGACCAGATCAGCCTGTTCTCATAGAGGACAGCGCTAAATTTCAAGCAAAGGCGCGTTAGCTTTTGCGTGGTACGGTCATTGCAGCGCATTGATTCGACCGGGTCGAAACCAGGAGTGCGAATGAGTTCGGACGCAGTACGTAGACAGCAAGAGCAGGTCGCGACCGCCTTTTATACGGTGGCGTTCGTCCTGTTGTGCCTGCTGACCGTACTGGCCCTGAACGCCGCTTCCGGGCGCGCCCGCGAGCAGGACGAGACGGTCCTCTGGCAATCCCTGGCCCAGCGCTATCTGCATGCCGGCGATGTCGAGACTGCCTGGGATGCGCCGCGCACCCTGCAGGTTGCCGCGCTCTCGCTGGAAGCCGACCGTGTCCGTGGCGCCGTGCTGACCGAGCGCCCGATCGATGATTTGCGGACATTCGACAGCACACATTTCTCGATGGCCGCCGATTTTACCGCCGAACTGAATTGCCTGGCCGAGGCGATCTATTACGAATCACGCAGCGAGGCCTTTGTCGGCCAGCTCGCGGTCGCCCAGGTGATCATGAACCGGGTTCGCCATTCGGCCTATCCGGACACGATTTGCGGTGTGGTCTATCAGGGGTCCGAACGCAGCACGGGTTGCCAGTTCTCCTTTACCTGTGACGGATCCGCCCTGCGTGCCGCGCGTGGCCGTGCCTGGCGCCGGGCCGAGCTGATCGCGCAACACGCCTTTATGGGCTTCGGCCGTGATGTGACCCGCCGGGCCACCCACTACCACACCGTCGCCGTCGATCCACACTGGAGCGATACGCTGGTGCGGACCCGCCGGATCGGCACGCACATTTTCTACCGCTTCCCGACCCGCACAGAGCGTTCGGCCGGTGTCGTGGCGGGGCGCGACGCCTGATCGGCGGTCGTGCACTGACGATGAGACAGAAAAAAAGCCCCGGAGCGATCCGGGGTTTTTCTTTGTGCGGCTCTCCGGGGGGGCTCTGTGGGGTGCGTGGTCGGGCCTCAGCCGGTCGCACGTGGTTGACGATAGTGGTTATTAAGACATTGCTGCAAAGCTTCGCGCGTCAGGGAATGCATCAAACGTCCCGGTTTTGGATCAGGCATGAGCGCTTCAACCTCTACCCATACTCCGCAGCGGCTCTGGCTGTGCATGAATGACAGCCCACGACTGAGGACCCTGTCGCGGGTTCTGGCGGAGGGCATGGATGTCACTGTGTATCTGGGCCCCCAATCGGTGCCGGATGGCCCTGTTGCCGTGATGCTGGTCGATGATGCCAATGCCGGCCTGGTTGAAACGGCCCGGCAACATGCGGCCTCGGCGCAAAAAATTGTCCAGGTGACCGCCGGCACCCGGCGATCCGGGCGGGCCGATATCTCCCTGCCCCTTGATATTGATGCCGGACCGCTTGCGACGGTGATTGAAGGCCTGCTCGCCTATCGTGAGTTCGAGATCTCGCCGGCGGCGGCGCTTGAGCCGGTCATGACCCTGCACAATGCGACATTCAGCGTCCGGACCATGGCCGAGGCGAGCCGGCTGGCCAATTTCCTTGGCGCGACCTTGCCGCACGCCTGCGAAATGGCGGTCGGCCTTTATGTGCTGCTCGCCAATGCGATCGAATTCGGCAATCTCGGCTTTTCGGCTGCAGAGAAGGCCCAGGGCCTGGCGACCGGCAATTGGCGGCGCAAGCTGGCGCAGCGGCTGGCCGAGCCGGGCTATGCCTCACGCTGTGCCAGTATCGAGTTTCAACGCGGCGAGCGCCTGGTCACCATCCTGGTCCAGGATGATGGTGATGGCGTCAGTGTTGAAGCCGACATGTCCGGTGAGCCCGAGCGGTCCAGCTATCGCAGCCGGATCGTGAGCGTTCTCAAATCGCTTGGCTTCGCAGAGCTGACCTGGCTGAGTGCCGGCGTCACCGCCGCGGCAAGTGTCGTGCTGGAGCCTGCTGCAAGCCCGGCCGCTCGTCGCGCATAGCTGCGGCACAGCGCACACAACCGGATCCTCATGGCTTGCTCCTGGCACCGGCACCGCGTGCCGGGCCGGCCCGGCGCGACTCTCCGCTTTCATTCCATCCGCAACGAATCGGCTCCAGCCTGGCTTCGCGCACCAGCCTGCCTTGTTGGCGCGCTGCACCTAAAAGTCGGGCCGCACCCCAATGCCGAGCGCCAGTATGCGCCGGGGATGGTTTGTTTTTCAGGGGTTTAACGGCGGACATCTGGCATTCATCCACCTGTCGGATTTCTGAATGCGGCCCTCAGGATCGGCTCACATGGCTTCAACTAGAACAGCATCAGTCTTCGATGCATTGGGCGTCGGGCCACACCAAATGGAGTTAAGCCATGAAAATCCGTCTTTTCCTCGCCAGCGCCCTCGTCGCTGTTTCTGTCCTCGGCACCGTTGGTGCTGCTGAAGCACAATCGCGCAACCGCGTCGCCATCAGCCAGCAGGGCTATAATAACGACATCGCCGGCCGCCAGAATGGCACGCGTCAGTCGATGGTGATCAATCAGCGCGGCGACCGTCAGTATGTCACGGTCATCCAGGACGGCGCCCGCAACGGCACCACGGTTGGCCAGACGGGCCGCTATAATGGTGCCCATGTTGACCAGTTCGGCCGCAATAATGACGCGGTGATCGGTCAGCAAGGCTACAATAATTACGGCACCAGCGTTCAGACCGGCAATCGCAATCTTTCGGGCATCGCCCAGATGGGCCGCAACAACACCGCGACCACGAACCAGTATGGTTCCAATAACGGTGTCGGCATCATCCAGGTCGGCAATGGCCAGAACGCCCATGTCAACCAGTCCGGCAGTGGCAATGTGACCCTGGTCATCCAGGGCGAACACTAACACCGGCTACAGGCTCGGGGAGGGCAAGTCAGCCCTCCCCAAACGGCCAGTCCGGCCAAACCGCCACATCCGAAACCCGCAGTCGAGAAGGAGACTGTCATGAGCATGAATATTCTGGCTGCCAATGTCGCAGCAATCTCTGGCGCAGCCCTGCTGGCACTTCAGCCTGGCGAGCCTGATGGCTTTGACCCAGCGGCTGCCAATGCGGCCCGGTACGCGGACTCAGCCTGCCATATCGAGCTGGCCACGACCCCGGACGGTCTGCTGGTCACGGCCTGGGGCGAGGGTGAGGCGGGCAGTAATTACCGCATGGTTGTCACCCAGCGTATGGGCGGCGGTGGCTTCGATATCGTCCAGGAGGGCGATGTGCCGCTCAGCGGCAGTGAAGACACCCTGTTGTCCGACATCCTGCTCGACACCGAGGCGGATTTCTCGGCCCGGCTGTCGACCTGGAATGCCAATGGCGACCCGGTCTGCAACTGGAATGAACGGGTCTGATCGAGACCGGCCATTGCGGGCTTTCCGTGATGGCCGGTTCGCAGACCGCCCGGCCCGGAGCCGGCCATAGCAGGTATTCACCACCCCGCCTCTGGCCCTTTTTCTCGAACGCCCCCATTTGATGGCTTCCAATCAAGGGGAAGTCATCATGTCCATTCCACTGTCATCCATTGCCAGAACCCAGCTCGACCAGACCTATCGCGCGCTCGACGGTATTCTCGCCAAGGCCGCGGCCCACGCCGCCGAGCACAAGGTCGATGAAGCCGTTTATCTCGACTGGCGCCTGACACCCGACATGTTCGCGCTCAAGCGCCAGGTCCAGCTTGTCAGCGATTTCTCCGTGCGTGGCCTGTCGCGCCTCGCGGGCCAGGATCCGGTCTCCATCCCCGATACCGAAGCCTCATTTGATGATTTGCGCGCCCGGTTGAAAGCGGCGCGCGCCGCCGTCTGGGCCCTGCCGGCCGCGGCGCTCGATGCGGAGCCCTCGGGCGATGTCACCTTCCCGGCCGGTCCCGGCAAGGAAATGACCCTGCCGCGCCATGCCTTTGTGCAGAATTACGTCCTCGCCAATGTCCTGTTCCACGCCTCGATGGTCTATGCGCTCGTGCGCAGCATCGGGGTTCCGGTCGGCAAGCGCGATTTTCTCGCCGTCTAGCGCCTGACGCCACGAGCCGCTACTCTCCCCCGTCTGATGAGGCGGGGGAGATCATGCTGTTTGCAATACTGGTTCTGACCGGGGCCGTCGCGCTCCAGGAGACCGGCGTCGAGGCGTTCGAGCCCCAGGGCTTTACCGCCTCCTTCACCATTGAAATCGATGCGCCGCCGGCGACGGTGTTTGACGCGGCAACCGGCGATATCTCGCCCTGGTGGGATCACAGTTTTGCGCTGGATCCGGCCGAACTGGTGATCGAGCCGCATTTCGGTGGCCGTTTCTATGAACGCCTGCGCGATGGCAGCGATGATGGGGCCGTGCACGCGACAGTCATCTATGTCGATGCGCCGACGGCCCTGCGTCTGCACGGACCGCTCGGCCTGTCGGGCCGGTCGATCGATCTGGTCACGAGCTGGACCCTGACGCCGGCCGGCGATGGCACCCAATTCCAGGTCGATCTGGCCATGCAGGGCCAGATCGATGCCGATCTGGCGGCGGTCGTGCTGGCAACCTGGCGGCATTTCATTGGCGGCCGTCTGAAGCCCTGGATCGAGACGGGATGCCATATCGAGCCGCAAGCGCCCTGCGCTGCCTGGGATGCGCCCTGACGGGCTGAAATCCCTGTCAGGCCCTTGGCGGGCGCGCCGTCGCTACCTATCTCTGGATCATGACCGAGATCCAGACACTGCCCGCCTCATTGCCGCTCTTCCCGCTGGCCGGCTGCATCCTCCTGCCCGGAGAATTGCTGCCGCTGAACGTGTTCGAGCCGCGCTATCTCAACATGGTCGATGATGCCCGCCGCGAGGGTGGCCATATCGGTATCATCCAGCCGCAAGCCAGCGACACCGCCGGCCTGGTGCCCGGACAACCGGCCCTGCACCGGGTCGGGACTGCCGGGCGTATCAAATCCTTCGCCGAAACCCGTGATGGACGTTATCTGCTGACCCTGGCCGGGGTCAGCCGTTTCGCCCTGACGGCTGAAGCCGAGGCCCAAACGCCCTACCGGATTGGCCGGGTCGATTATACACGCTTCATCCAGGACCTCGTGCCGCGTCCGGCGCTGCAGGGCGACCGGTCACGACTGATCCGCCTGCTCGGCGTCTGGCTGGCTGGCGAAAATATCCAGCTCGACTGGACCGGGCTGGAACACATGCCTTTCGAGGCCCTGATTGATCGGATCGCCATGCTCGCACCCCTGCCGCCCCATACGCGTCAGGACCTGCTCGAAGCGCCTGGCAGTGCGGCGCGTGCGGTGATGATTGAAGCGCTGGTGGCCGGCCTGATCGCCGCGCGGGCCGGCGGCCGGCCGCAATAGGTTCGCCTCAGGAGCGCTGGGCGCGAAGCCAGGTGAGGGCCTGCTCGCGCGACCGGAAGGCGCGGGCGATGCCGTCCATCTGTTCGATCACGCGCAGGGCGGCGCGCAACTGGTCCTGCTGGTCACCACGGCCGATGAACGCCAGCGGCATGCCGCGGCACTGGCGACCGATATAGCGGATGCGGGTTTCCAGCTCGACTTTTGAGAATGCAAAGTCGGCGGCGCGGATATCGAAGGCGGCCAGCCGGATGGATTCGCTGCGCAACAGGCTGGTGAAGGCCCGTTCGCCATCGCTGCCGGATTTCGACACACGTGGCCCCTCGCTCCGCATTTCCAGCAGACCGTTATCAATGCGGATCTCGAACTCACTGGTCGAATACGGGCGCAAACCGGATTACTTCCCCGCGTCCTGGTCAACATGAGTCGCGCTATATGAAGGTGAAGTTTGCGCAAAATGGGGCAATGGCGCGACTTTTTGTCTGGTTTTGCCTTAAATGAGGGCGCAGGATTCTATGTGGCATCAGTGTGGACCAAAATTTTGTCCATGATTTCATGAGGGCAGCCCCGATGGGGCGGCCGGTTACAGGCGGCGGATTGAGGGGCCCGGCGCGGCTTCCTGGTCCGGGTGGTCTTCGGGCGACGGGGCCAGGCTGTGCGGGAAAAGGCGCTGGCGCAACTCATCGCGCAAGGCCTCGACCTCCGCCGCGCTCAGCCCCACCTCCTTTGGATGCAGCGCCGCCTCGGCGGCTTCGACGCGCTGGGCCTGCTCGGCCAGGCCAAACAGCTGACGCGCCAGCTTCGCCGCCCGTTCCGAGCGCATTATCTGCCCTGCCACCGCCGCGCGGCCCGCCTGTTCCAACATGGATTGCGCCGCCTCCAGCGCGGTCGGCGGCTCGCCGCTCTCCTCCGGTGCCGGGCGATCCGGCGCGGCGAGGTCCGCGGGCAGCTCAGCGTCCGCCAGATCCTGCAGCCGCCATTCCCCGCGCGCCGCCCATTGATACAGCGTCGAGGCCGGCACCGACAGGACACGCGAAATCTCCGCCATCGACCACCCGTCCCCCCGCATCCGCCGCGCACGCGCCTCCAGGGCAGCAATCTGATCAGGATGTCGACGGGTTCCGGCCATGGGCGAAGTATAGTGCGCAGCGGGGTGGGGGTGGATAAGTTGGATGACAACCGGTTGAGTTGATTGAGAAGATATCCACCCGCAGCCGCCCGGGCGCCGGTAGCGCGCTGCGGGTAAGATGATTGGGGGAGAGTGTGCAGGCCTGTGTTTCTCTTTCATACCCTGTGAACAATCGTGCGAACATGAGAACAAATAACGAACAATGGGTTGACTGCCGCGCCCGCTGGGATATGAATTGCCATATTGTCAATTTTTGTCCCGGAGGTGGTGATGAGCGCTCTAGAATTTCGCGAAACACGTGAGCGGGCCGGGCTCTCCGTTGAAGAGGCGGCGATCATGCTCGATGTCGCAGCCAAAACCGTCTACCGCTGGGAGAGTGGCGAGGTTGTACCCAAGCCTGTGTATGCGAAAGAGCTTCAACGTCATTACGTTCAGGAGCAGGCAAAGGGTAACGTTATCCCCGATTTCACTTTTATTGATCTGTTCGCGGGGATTGGCGGCATTCGTCGTGGTTTTGCCGCAGCCGGTGGCAAGTGCGTCTTCACTAGCGAATGGGACACTTACGCCCAGAAAACCTATCGCGCGAATTTCCCGGATGACGATCACGAAATTCGCGGGGACGTCACGGAAATCGATGCCGCTGAAATACCTGACCACGACGTCCTGCTGGCGGGTTTCCCCTGTCAGCCTTTTTCGATCGCAGGCGTCTCGAAAAAGAACTCACTCGGTCGGGTTCACGGATTCATGGACAAGGCCCAGGGGACGCTCTTCTTTGACGTTTTGCGCATTCTGAAGGCGAAGCGTCCCGCTGCCTTCTTGCTGGAGAATGTGAAAAACCTGAAGAGTCACAACCGTGGTGACACGTTTGAAACTATCAAGGGCGCGCTGGAAAACGATCTTGGTTATCATGTCTCGACCGTCGTCATTGATGCGAAAGGCTATGTGCCACAGCACCGCGAGCGCATCTTTATCGTGGGCTTCCGGGAAGAGACCAAATTCGATATTTCAACGCTGAAATTCCGTGACCCGAAGGCCGGACCGCGTCTCGACTCGGTTCTTCACGCGCCGCATGAGGAGCCCGAGGAGCTGTTTACACTCCCTGCTATCGAGGCCGGGTCAAACGAGGCCAGCTTTGTGAATCCGAAATATACGCTATCGGACAAGCTGTGGAATTATCTGCAGGGGTATGCCGCCAAGCACAAGGCGGCAGGCAATGGCTTCGGCTTTGGTCTGTGCGGCCCGAACGATACCGCCCGCACGCTGTCCGCGCGCTATTACAAGGACGGAAGCGAGATCCTGATCGCCCAGGAGGGGCGCAATCCTCGCCGGCTGACGCCCCGGGAGTGTGCGCGCCTTATGGGTTTTGACCAACCTGGCCATGCTCCGATGAAAATCCCGGTTTCCGATACGCGCGCCTACAAGCAATTCGGCAACGCCGTTGCTGTCCCGGTGATTGAGGATATCGCTCGAAAGATGAAGCCGTACATCATGGCTGCGATCCTGGAGCAGGATGAGGCGGGGCCCCTCTTTGCAGAGGCGGGCGCCGCTGAGTGAACGACGTCGTCGACAGCGCGACGCGCAGCCGGATGATGTCAGGGATCAAAGGCAAGAATACGAAGCCCGAACTGATGATCCGCTCGGGGCTGCACCGGCTTGGATTCCGGTTCCGGCTCCACAGTAAGGACCTGCCCGGCAAGCCCGACCTTGTCTTCGCCAAATATCGCGCGGTCATTTTTGTGAATGGCTGTTTCTGGCATGGGCATGACTGTGCGTTGTTTAAATGGCCATCGACGCGCCCGGAGTTCTGGCGAGCCAAGATCGAGGGCAACAGGTTGCGAGATTCACGCTCGTTGGAGGCCATTCGCGATGCGGGGTGGCGGGACGCCGTGATTTGGGAGTGCGCGCTAAAGGGGCGTCACCGTATGCCGGATGAGGAAGTCATCAAGCGGCTCAAGATTTGGCTCGGGAGCTCGCAGGGTTCTATTGACATCCGCAGCGCCACCTAACACACGGTCTGGACCCGTGTGTATAACGCGCGAAGGTTGTTCTCGAAATCCGCGGTGCCAATCCGCCATTGTGGCCGGACCTTGGCTTTTTTATCTGCGTAAATCGTATGGGCGGGATCGTAGTATACTTTTCCCAAGGCGATAGCACGGAGCAGGCGCCAAACGTCTGTCCCCTCACACATAAGCCATGGGGCGAGGAAACGGTATTCATTGCCAGTAGTCGTTTTGCGTGCCTCAGCCCGCACATAGACGGCAGCAGCATGCTTCGCATTCCATGATTTCGCGAGCTTATCCAGCGACCAGCCTGAAACAAGCTCGCCGGTCTCGATGTGGCGGAGCTCGACACAGATGTCTTCTGGTGATTCCGAGAAACGGTCCTTCTCAGCATCGTATCCACTCACTCCCAAGACAAGCCCATGAGGCTTGTTCGGTTTGCCGGACCGGAAGAGGCCGACAAAGCGGGTTGAGCCATCCTCCTTTTTTGCAGGCCGCCCATACGCATCCATGAAATGCCGAAAGGTATTGTCGCCTTCTATCCCCTTGTCGGCAGTGGGGGTCATGAGGCTAATCTTGTTGCCACGGTAGGACTTGACCTCATACCCGTGTATGTCCGGTTCCTTCAACGCATTGGTCTCCACACCCAGTGCAGCCTCCAAGGTGTAGCCGGCACCCTGGTTGCCAGTGAACGGTTGAATCTCACCCCCTTGGTTTCGGACGGAGGGCAACCAGTCCGCACGAACAATGTTACGGAGGTCCTCAATCAGCAGGTCTCGCGGTGAAGTAGTGGCCTCGACCACGGTTGAGAGCACACCAAGGACACCCGAAACGCCCGATGGGGTGAGCTCCGGGAAATCGCGGGCAAGCGGATCCTCCGCCTCCGTGATCAGAAGTGCGATCACTTCGCCTGCAGCATTGGCACCGAGCGCTAGAATGCGTTGGCCGTATGCTGCTTGTTTGTCTCTCCGGATCGCCTCCGGTGCCCACTCGCACTGGGCGAGGAAGCCGGACATCCGTACCTCGGGGTATTGGAAGTACTCGATCAGCCGGGTTCTCGGCGCATGAAAGCGTTCGCCGATGCGGTTCATCCAGAAGAAATTCAGTCGAGCTTCGGCGATCGGGAGGCCAGCTTCGGAATGACGCTTCTTCTTGCTCTCGCTGCCCGCACGTAAGGCAATTTTCGCCGGGAACAAGTTAACCAAGCCACTAAGCTCGGAAGCGAGAACGATTTGATTCTTTTCGTTATCTTGTCTTTCTGCGAGCCGCTTAACATAGACGGTGCGCACGCCGGCATGGCGAAACAAGTCCCGAAACTCTCCGAGAGTCTCTATGCCCAAGTTCTGATCCTCAGCCGCCCTGTTTGGTCATCCAAGTGACTGGAGCAAAATTGCACAGTTCTGCCGGTCGATCACCCCTCCAGCCCCTTAATCTCATCCCTAAGCCTTGCAGCCTCCTCAAACTCCAGATCCGCCGCCGCTTCGCGCATCCGCTTCTCCAGGTCCGCGATGACGGCGATGACATTGCCGCCATAGCCGGCCTGGTCCTGGTCGCGCATGCCTTTGGGTTTGCCTGTGCCCTTGCCGCCGCGGCCGCGGGCTGAGGCGCTTCTTCCGGCGGCCTGTTTTTCCATCACCTGTTCGAGAATGTCGGAGACGCCGCGTTTGATCGTCGTCGGGGTGATGTTGTGTTCTTCGTTATAGGCGGTTTGTTTGGCGCGGCGGCGGTCGGTTTCGCCGATGGCTCGGTCCATGGAGCCGGTGCGGCGGTCGGCGTAGAGGATGACTTTGGATTCGCTGTTTCTGGCGGCTCTGCCGATAGTCTGGATCAGGCTGGTTTCGGATCTGAGGAAGCCTTCCTTGTCGGCGTCAAGGATGGCGACGAGGCCGCATTCGGGGATGTCGAGGCCTTCGCGAAGCAGGTTGATGCCGACCAGCACGTCATAGGTTCCCAGACGCAGGTCGCGGATCAGTTCGATGCGTTCCACCGTGTCGACGTCACTGTGCATATAGCGGACCTTGAGGCCTTGCTCATGCATGTATTCGGTCAGGTCTTCGGCCATGCGTTTGGTCAGGACGGTGACGAGGGTGCGATAGCCGGCTTCGGCGGTGCGGCGCGCCTCGTCGATGACATCATCGACCTGGCTGGCGCCATCAAGCGAGACCGGACGGATCTCGACCGGCGGGTCGATCAGGCCGGTCGGGCGAATGACCTGTTCGACGAAGACGCCGCCGGTCTGGTTGAGTTCCCAATTGCCCGGCGTCGCCGAGACCGAGATGGTCTGGGGGCGCATGGCGTCCCATTCCTCGAATTTGAGGGGGCGGTTGTCGAGGCAGGAGGGCAGGCGGAAACCATGATCGGCGAGGGTTTTCTTGCGCGAGAAATCGCCCTTGAACATCGCCCCGAGCTGGGGGATGGAGACATGGCTTTCATCGGCGAAAATGATCGCGTTTTCAGGGATGTATTCAAACATGGTCGGCGGTGGCTCGCCGGGTTTGCGCCCCGTCAGATAGCGTGAGTAATTCTCGATGCCGGCGCAGGAACCGGTCGCCTGCAGCATTTCCAGGTCGAATTCGGTGCGCTGGGAGAGGCGCTGGGCTTCCAGCAGCTGGCCCTCGCTTTCCATCCAGGCGAGGCGGGTCTTGAGCTCGGCCTTGATCGACTGGATCGCCTGGTTGAGGGTCGGTTTCGGCGTCACATAGTGGGAATTGGCGTAGAATTTGACGCTCTTCAGATCGGTGATGGCGCGGCCGGTGAGCGGGTCGAATTCGGTGACGCTCTCCAGCTCGTCGCCGAAAAAGGAGAGGCGCCAGGCGCGGTCGTCATAGTGGGCCGGGAAAACTTCCAGGCTATCCCCGCGAACGCGGAAAGTGCCGCGGCCGAAGGCGGCGTCGTTGCGGACATATTGCAGATCGACCAGTTGGCGCATCACAGCCCGCGGATCGGCCACGTCGCCGCGCTTCAGCTCGAAGGTCATCGCGGTATAGGTTTCGACCGAGCCGATGCCATAGATACACGACACCGAGGCGACGATGATAACATCATCGCGTTCGAGGATGGAGCGCGTCGCGGCATGGCGCATCCGGTCGATGGCCTCATTGATCGAGCTCTCCTTCTCGATATAGGTATCGGTCCGCGCGACATAGGCTTCCGGCATGTAGTAGTCGTAATAGGAGACAAAATACTCCACCGCATTATCAGGAAAAAATGACTTGAACTCGCCGTAGAGCTGGGCCGCCAGTGTCTTGTTGGGGGCGAGGATCAGGGCCGGGCGCTGCACTGCCTCGATCACCTTGGCCATGGTGAAGGTCTTGCCCGTCCCGGTGGCGCCGAGCAAGACCTGGTCGCGTTCGCCGCCCTGGATGGCCTCCACCAGTTCGGCGATGGCCTGGGGCTGATCGCCGGTGGGCTCGAATTCGGCGACACAGCGAAAGCGTTGACCGCCTTCCGATTTCGTCGGCCGGTCGGGCCGGTGCGGCTCCCAGTTTTCAATCGGATGCGCCGGCGCGGTTTCCGGCACCGTGTCGAGGATGAAGTCTTCCGGTGCGGCGAGGCTGTCGTCGAGGGTAAGTTTGACCATGGCCAAGATATACGCATGCCAGGTCGCCGCGACCAGAGGGGCCGGGTGCGATGCTGACGTCACCCTGTCAGGAGGCGCTCACGTCAAATCAATGACGGGTAGGCGGATATTAAGCCGGGCAGGGTAGTCTATGGTTTCTGTTCTGGAGAATATCATGTCTGGGTTCGATCTGGCCGGTCTCAATATTTTGCTGCTCGATGACAGCCGCTCGATCCGGCAGGTGCTGACAACCCTGTTGCGGGGGCTGGGCGTGACGCGGATCTTTGAGAGCCGCGATGCTGATGAGGCCCTGGTCACCGCCCGCTTGTGCCGGCCTGACCTGGCGCTGGTCGATTATGATCTCGGTCTGACCAGCGGGCTGGAGGCGATCCGTCGCTTTCGGGATGTATCGTCGAGCCCCGATCCGGGCCTGCCGATCATCCTTCTGGCGCCGCCGAGCCTGCCGCATCTGGCGCGGGGTGCCGGGGCTGCCGGCGCTGATGCGGTTCTGCCCAGGCCGGTCAATGCCGCCACGCTGGCAATGCAGGTGCAACAGGTTGTGCAGGCCGGATTCCTTCGGGCCGCGCCGCCGCTATCCCGCACCGCTTAATCAGTAATTCAGTTCTTTCGGGCAACTAACTATATCCAGTCCTGCGAGGTTCGTCATGCCAAGTGAAATTCTTTTGGGAGTCCGTATCCTGATCGTCGAGGACGTTGCCGCGACCCGACGCCTGATCGCACGCCTGCTTGGAAGTCTCGGTTGTCACGACCTGATTGAGGCTGATGGTGTCGAAGGCGCCTGGCAGCACCTCAACCGGCAACGCATCGATCTGATGCTGCTCGATTATGAGCTCCTCGATGGCACCGGCATCAAGCTGATGCAGGAATTGCGCGCCAATTCCGCCTCGCCCAACCAGTCCGTTCCGACCATCATGTTGACAGGACATTCCGAGGCGGCGGTGGTCGAGGAATCGATCCGGGCAGGCGCTGATGGCTTCCTGGTAAAGCCGGTTATGCCGGACAAGCTGGGGCGGCGAATTCTGGAAGTCCTGTCCAGCCGCAAAAGCGATATCGTCCGGGCGGCGGGACGTGGTCCCAAGACGGAAGTGCAGTGGATCTAGGCCCGGCTGGCGCGGCGCGCCGTTGTTATGCGTCGTCGAACACGTCGGCTGCGATCACGGCGTCCAGCCCGGCTTCAAGGAAGTCACCCAGCATAGGTGCGCCGAGCAGGTAGTCTGCCGTCGGTGAACTGCGGCGCGCCTGGGCTTCCCTGACCGCGGCAATGAAGTCATTGCCGTCGAAATCGCCGCGTCCAATCCAGTAGAGCGCGACCAGCTCGACCTGGCTCTCCTCATCGAGACAGTCGATCCAGTTCTTGATCTCATCGCGAATAGGGTCGCGATCACCGGTCAGCATCGACTCGACCATGTCAATCTCCGAACTGTCCGGGTCGGATTGAAAATCGTCGATCTGCTCCTTGCTGTCATAGGCCCGGGCCCGCATGATCAGGCTTCGGACTGATTTTTCGGCCATATTCATCGCCAGCTCGCCTTCCTCAACTGCCGCCTCAGACTAACACAAAGCTTGGCGATCGTGTGCCGGGGAGTTGGCATTTCCTCTGCCCGCGCCCGGAATGCAGACTTGAGCCACGCTAAGTCGTTGGAAACCTGTCCAGCGCTGCACAAATTGACGCTCAACGCCCGTCACTGCAGGCCGGAGCAAGACTTGGTTAAGGTCAAACGGGCAGACTCGGACCGTCCAGAGATTCACCACTGCTCAGTGAGACCCCATGTCCGGCAGTTTCGACCGCATCCGTGTCCTGATCGTTGAGGACAATGCGCACATGTCGACGATCCTGCGCACCATCCTGCAAGGGTTTGGTGTCCGCACGATTATCGAGGTGCGCGACGCCGCCGATGCGTTTGAAACCATGCGCGACGTCAATCCGGATTTCGCGCTGGTCGACTATATGCTCGGCGATCTGAACGGGCTCGAATTCACCCGCCTTGTGCGCACCGCCTCCGATAGTGCGAACAAATACCTGCCGATCATCATGGTCACCGGTCACACGGACCGTTCCAAGGTGATCGAAGCGATCAATGCCGGCGTCAATGAATATCTCGCCAAACCGGTTCGTCCGGTTGACTTGTTTCGTCGCATCTCGGCCCTGATCGAGCGGCCGCGCCGCTTCGTGAAGGCGTCGACCTATTTTGGCCCCGACCGCCGCCGTCGGCAGGATCCGCGCTTCGCCGGGCCCTGGCGCCGTTCGACCGATGATGAAGAGGCTGAGGCCTCCTGAGTCTGGCCCCTATGGCGAGGCGCGCTCGCTGCTGGCCATCTCCCGGTAAATATTGAAGACGATAACCACTTCCTCGGCACCCACGGCTTTGCGCTTGCGGATGATCGAGGCGAAGTCCGCGTTATTGACCAGTAATTCCGGTCCGACCTTGACCAATTCCTCCCGGGTGATCAAAGCGGTGTCGCAACTCAGCGGCGCACCGCAGCCGGAACGGCAACTGATCGCGTCCGCCTGGCTCAGCATTTCGCCGAGCGCGACAGATGCGTCGCGGTCGGCGATGAAGACTCGACCATACGGATCAAAGCCCACCGAACTGAGATGAAACAATACCCCACGACCCTGTGCCATGGCTCCCTCCTGTCAATCGAGACATGAGTGTACACCTTTTGTTCCGCAATCTCAAGGCGAGATTTACTGTGCGGCGGCGATAAGGGACTGGATCTCGGCGGCCTCGGTGCACCAGCTGGTGACGAAGCGGGCGGAGCCGTCGGGCCATTGGTAAAAACCCGCGCCGGCGGCGCGAATCCGGACTGCCAGCGGCTCCGGGATGCGGGCGAACACTTCATTGCCATCGACCGAATGCAGAATTTCCACGCCGGGGAGTGCTGCCAGACCGGCGGCGAGTTCACCGGCACGGGCATTGGCTGCGCGCGCCAGGTCCAGCCAGAGATCATCCTGCAGCCAGGCCTCGAACTGGGCGGCCATGAAACGCATTTTCGGTGCCATATGGCCGCCGCGTTTCTGTCGCCCCTGCAGGGTTTCGAACCGGTCGAGCGCGGTCGGGAAGAGCACGACAGCTTCGGCACCGAGCGCCCCGTTCTTGGTCGCGCCGAAACACAACACGTCGACGCCGGCCTTCCAGGTCAGTTCGGCCGGCGTACAGCCGAGCGAAACCAGGGCGTTGGCAAAGCGGGCACCGTCCATGTGGACCAGGGCCGGGCGTTGCTTCAACCGCCCTGCGCGTTCGGTGACTTCAGGGACTGAATAGGCCGTGCCGCTTTCGGTCAGATTGGACAGTGAGAGCACGCGCGCCGGGCTGGTGTGGACGAAGCCATCCGGGATTTCTGCCAGGGCGCGATCCAGCGCTGACAGATCGATTTTCGCATGCGCGCCGGCGAGCGGAATGAGCTTGGCGCCGCCGGTGTAGAATTCCGGTGCACCGCGTTCGTCGCGGTGGATGTGGGCTTCGTCATGACACAGGATAGCTCCATCCGGCGGGCATAGAACGGACAGCGCCAGGGCGTTCGAGGCGGTACCCGACACCGCAAACAAGACCTTGAGATCGCACTCGAATATCTCGCGCAACCGGGTCTCGACCCGGGCAGAAATCGCGTCATTGCCATAGCTGGGCTCGAAGCCGGAATTGGCGGCGGTGATGGCTTCCAGCAATCTGGGATGGGCGGGGGCGGTGGTATCGGACAGGAAGTTCATGGCCGGCAGAAGAAACCGGCTTGCAGCAAATCGTCAATCACGAAACGCCGGATCGGGATGACGTGGCGGCAGGCTGTCGCGCATCTGGTCGGCGGATGAGGTCGGGCTCTGGCTGGTATCGGCCAGGGTTGGCTGGCCAGACAGATCGGCAAGCGGCAGGCCATCCCTTTCAAATAAAGCACGAATTTGCTCCGGGCTCAGGCCGTGACCGATCGCGGCGCGCTGTCCGGCTTCCAGATTGGCCTCGCTGGCATAGCGCAGCATGGACAGCCCGTCCGGGTCCGGTCCATCCGGGCAATGACCGGCTTCGCGGGTGGCCTCTGATGAGGTGAGGCAGAAGATTTCGCGGATGACGAAGGGCGTTCCGGTCAGGGCCGCACTCTCGGGAAGCGCCCCGATCGCGTAGCCGGCAAGCCCGGTCGGCTCGCCGGCTGCAAGGCTGCCATTGTCCAGGCTTTCATCACCGGTTGGCCTCGCATTGGCCTGCTGTTGGTCGGCTGCTACCTCGCGGCTATGCGGATCGGTGGCGTCCTCAGGGTCCGGCGGAGGGTCCAGGGGTTCAATTTTCGGCTCGATTTCGGGTTCGACCTCCGGCTCTGGTTCCGGCTCTGGTTCAGGCTCTGGATCCGGCGCGGCCTCGACGACCAGCTGCAACTCGATGACGCTGAGGGGCGGGGTTTGAACGGGCGCCCGGGGCACGAGCAGGATGATCGTGAGCAATACACCATTGGCCAGCACTGCCAGCGTCCAGGCGAGGACATGGCGCAGGCGCACAAATGCGGGTCGGACGGCGGCCTGGCCCAATCAACACTCCCAACAGCCCCCGCCGTAGCCTCATTGCTAGCCGAGGCGGCGCGCCGACGCCAGCCTGCCCACATGACAATCCGGTAAGCCTGCGCGCGCATCTGGCGGCGAAAATGGCGGCGCTATAATCTGCCCGGCGCAGCATCCCGGCCGCACCACAGATACCGGACCCCATTTTCGGACCCGTCATGACCGATCGCTATTACAATAAGGGCATTGCCCCGAGACTGGCCCTGGCCTGTCCGCAATGCGGCGCCGAGGCCCGGTTTGAGAGCCTCTATGGCGATCTGCCGCTGCCGGTCCTGCTGGCCGATGGCGAGGCCGGTCCGAAACAGTCCTGGGCCGGACGGCTCAGCTGTCTGGGCTGCGGCCTCAACCGGACGCATGAGGTCGACTGGCCGCGCGAGGCTTTCTACCAGCTGGAATATCGCGGCGACACGCTATGGGCGTTCGACCGGGCGATGATGGTCGATCTGCTGGCCTGGCTCCGCGCCGGTGCCGACCGGGAAAAAATCCGCCAGGCCAGCCCGCATGCGAGCTGGTTGCTGCGCGTGCCAAAGGCCTTCCTGGCGTCCAAGGCGCGCGAAGCGCTGGTGGGGAAAATTGGGGCTCTGTTGGGGGCGAGCTAAAGGGGAGACGGCCGTAATCGCGGCTGGTCACGCTCCTCTCAGGTCCATTGGGGCTGCTCTACGCAGACCCCGCACTATAGACCCGGAGCGTGACCAGCCGCGATTACGGCCATGTCCTGACTTGCGAAGGTCCGGGCGTGGGCCTCCCAGGTTTGGCCGGACGGAGTGAGACAGCGGCAAGGCCGCTCGAGATTTCACCAAAACGGGACACGCACCGGCAAAGCCGGGGCATGTCCCGGGCGCACGCCAATCAGCAAACCTACCCTTTCGCGTCTCGCCAGGCCCGGCCACGCCGGGCGGAGCGATCCCTGAAATCCTTGCCAAGCAAGGCGCCAGACTGGACTTGAGCGGTCAAGGGTCTCGACCGCGCAGCGGCGCCTGCGGCGCCCTTGACAGCTCAAGTCCAGTCTGGCCGGATCCCGGCATGGTTTTCAGGGCGGGGCCTGGGTTTTGGGGGCCGGATTTGCGCTACAGCTAGGGACAGGTTCGTCTGGCACCTGTCCTCAGGGAAGACTCCCCCTCTCAAAACGTTTCCGTCCGTGACTCAGCCGACAGGGCAGGCGAATATGAATCAAGTTTCGCCAACAGGTTGAGTCGCGGCGTGTTCAGCGCCGCGTTAATGACGCGATGTTTAGACGCTATTGGATCGCGCTCGCTGCAATTGGACTAGCGCTCTGCCTCTCATCACATGGGCAGGCCCAGAGCGAGGAGCAGCAAACCCATACAGGAACTCAGAGCGGCGATGAGCGGCCGTCGCCTCCCGCGCTTCCAGTTCGGATCATTAGATCCGGGGCAGAGGAAGAAGCCGCAAACCGGCGCGAACAAGAAGCCAATGAATTGCACTACCGGGATGTGCTCGCCCAACAGAGTATGGATGCGGCGTCCCAGCGAATGGCCCGTTACGCGTTCTGGCAAACCCTCTTCGTGTTCTTCGGCACTATCGCGCTGATCTACACGCTGTACCTGACGAGGAAAGCCAATCAGGCCGCGCAAGGCGCTATCGATGTAACCAGGGAAACTGGCAGGGATCAATCTCGCGCCTATCTGGAGATCATTGAGGTCAGGATACCCCACGGGACTGGAACGCAAATCCTCGGTACCGTCTTGAACCAAGGCAGCACACCAGCGAAATGGTACGAAGTCAAAGCCGCATCCCGGTTTCAATACGCGCCGGAAATTGGCCCTCAGCAAGCCATCCTGTTCGATGTTGAAATGCCGCTTGGAAGGACCCGACGCTGGACCAGCCCGCCGTCGGGCCAAACCCTTACCCTCGGGATGCTGTATGGCACTGACGCCGCCAGTGCAAAATCCGTCAAAATAGCGGAGCGCCTGCAGGGCTATCTGATCCTCCAGGGCGAATTGAGATGGGAAACCATTTACGGCGAAATCTACTGGTCTCAGTTTCTCTTTTACACGGATCAGCTCGCTGGACGGCAGTTGAACATCGCAATGCTCAAGCAATTGAGAGTCAAAAGCGGCGAGCCGATAAAACCGATCAAGATGCAGCGCCCCTCCGCCAACCTCCTGACCTATCAAGTTGAGGGCGCGCACGAGCCAAATTAGGGGCGTTCTATTCTCCTGTTTGGACGGTCACCGCCCCTTGGTACGTTTGATATATATGGCTGGAACGATGCCCGTCCTAAACCCTCTCCGATCACCCGCAGGCACCACCGCCGTTCTTCCCCGCTCGCGGGGAAGTGGCGCGGACGAAGTCCGGGCCGATGGGGCCGCGGCCGCAGGCTGCGGAGAAAGGTCGGCGTCAAACACCGCCGCGCGATCGCGCGTCGGCCCCTCCACCGCTACGCGGTCCCCCTCCCCGCTAAAGCGGGGAGGAAAGTGCCCCCCCTCGCCTTCCGTCGCGCGGCCCCCTATATCTCCATCATCTCATAGCTACAGAGCCTCGCACCCAGGATGGACTACACCGCAATGCAGCCGGTCGCCGAGAGCGTGGCCGATGTGATGAAAACGCTGGCGCATCCCAAGCGGCTTCTGGCGCTGTGTGCGCTGGTGGATCAGGAGCGCTCGGTTGGCGAGCTGGCGGCAGCGCTCGGGGTGCGTGACCAGGCGATGTCGCAGCAATTGGCGATCCTGCGCGCCAAGGGGCTGGTGGCGACGCGGCGCGAGAACCAGACGATTTATTACCGCCTCGCCAGCGACGAGATTCGCACCATCATGGAATCTCTCTACAAGACCTATTGTCCGCCTGCCCCCGCCTGATCGGGCGTAGACGGCAATCGCACTTGCGTACTTGCAGAGTTTTGCAAAGACCCTATATCCACTACAGACACACCACTACAGGCACACCGCAGCCATCCGCGTCCCAGGAGTCCAGCGATGAAGCAGAAACCGGAAATCAAATCCTTCTTCGACCCGGACACGTTCACGGTCAGCTATGTCGTCTGGGATCCGGCGACGAAACGCGCCGCGGTGATCGATTCCGTGCTCAATTATTGCCCCGCCTCGGGGCGCACGACGACAAAATCCGCCGATGTGGTGATCGAATTTGTCCGCGCGGCGGGGCTGACGGTGGAGTGGGTGCTGGAAACCCATGTCCATGCCGATCATCTCTCGGCGGCGCCCTATATCAAGGAGAAGCTCGGCGGCAAGATCGGCATCGGCAATCATGTCAGCCAGGTGCAGGACGTGTTCGGCGAGATCTTCGATGCCGGGCCGGATTTTGCCCATGACGGCTCGCAATTCGATCATCTGTTCGAGGATGGCGAGCGTTTCAGGATCGGCGAGATCGAGGCCGAGGCGATCTGGACGCCGGGCCATACGCCGGCCTGTCAGGTCTATCATATCGGCGATGCCGGCTTTGTCGGCGACACGCTCTTCATGCCCGATTTCGGCACCGCGCGCTGCGACTTCCCCGGCGGCGATGCGGCGACGCTCTATCACTCGATCCAGAAAATCTACGCCCTGCCCGACGAGACGCGGCTCTTCATGTGCCATGACTATATGGCGCCGGGCCGCGAGCATTATGCTTGGGAAACCACGGTCGGTGAGCAGAAGGCCAGCAATATCCATATCAAGGCCGGCACGACCGAAGCGGACTTCGTCAAGATGCGCACGGAGCGCGATGCGACGCTCTCCATGCCGACGCTGATCCTGCCCTCGGTGCAGGTCAATATGCGCGCCGGGCATCTGCCGGAGCCGGCGGAGAATGGCCGCCGCTATCTGAAAATCCCGCTCAATGCAGTCTGAGATCTTCAAGCGCGCCAAGCGGGTCCTGCCCGGCCTGCAATGGCTGGAAGGCTATAGCCGCCGCACCTTCGGCGAGGATGCGCTCGCCAGCCTGATCACGGCGATCCTGCTGATCCCGCAAAGCCTGGCCTATGCCCTGCTGGCCGGCCTGCCGGCGCAGGCGGGCCTTTACGCCTCGATCGCACCGCTGGTCGCCTATGCCCTGTTCGGCTCGAGCCGCGTGCTCGCCGTCGGGCCGGTCGCTGTCGTCTCATTGATGACGGCAGCCGCGATCGGCAATCTCGGCCTGACCGACCCGGCCCAGCAAATGGCGGCCGCCGGGGCGCTGGCGGCCCTGTCGAGCTTCTTCCTGCTGTTGTTTGGCCTGTTCAAGCTGGGCAGCGTCTCCAACTTCCTCAGCCGGCCGGTGGTCGGTGCCTTTGTCACCGCCTCGACCATTTTGATCATTGCCAGCCAGGCCAAGCATATCCTGGGCATCAACTCGCACGGTTCGACCCTGCCGGAAATCCTGCTGTCGATGAGCCCGCAACTCGGCGCCATCAATCTGGTGGCGCTGGTGATCGGTGTGGGCAGTATCGCCTTCCTGGTCGCGGCCCGCACCGTGCTGCCGCGCCTGTTGACGGCGCTGAAGCTGAGCGAAGACATGGCCGGCGGTATCGCCCGCGCCGCTCCGGCCGGCCTGGTCGTTCTGGCAACCACCATCGCCTGGAGCCTGCATCTTGATAGCGGCGCGGATCTGGCTGTGGTCGGCGCCCTGCCAAGTGGTTTGCCTCCGATACAATTGCCCATCGTCAGCCTCGATATCTGGCGCGCCCTGATCGGGCCGGCGGCGCTGATCTCGCTGATCGGCTTTGTCGAAAGCGTCTCTGTCGGCCAATCACTCGCAGCGCGCCGGCGCGAAAGTGTCAATCCGGACCGGGAACTCTTCGGCCTCGGCGCCGCCAATGCCGCCGCTGCCCTGACCGGCGGTTATCCGGTCACCGGCGGCTTTGCCCGCTCGGTGGTCAATGAGGCGGCCGGAGCGCAGACCCCGCTGGCCGGCGTGTTTACCGCCGCAATCATCCTGGTGGTCGCCGTCTTCCTGACGCCGCTCTTCCATTTCCTGCCCAAGGCCACCTTGGCTGCGACCATCCTGGTGGCGGTCGCCAAGCTGGCCGATTTCGGCGGGCTCTGGAAAGCCTGGAAATACGCGCCGGCCGATGGTGCGGCGGCATTTCTGACCCTGTTCGGTGTGATCTTCCTCGGCGTCGAAATCGGTCTCACACTCGGCGTGGTCCTCTCGGTCGGCGCGGCATTGCAGCGCACGATGCGGCCGCACTGGACCCGCGTGGGCCAGGTGCCGGGCACGCATCATTTCCGCAATCCGGACCGGCATGAAGTGATTATCTCGCCGCATGTCTATGCGCTGCGTGTCGACGGCGCGCTGTATTTCGCCAATGCGCGTTTTCTTGAGGAGCTGGCCGCCGACATCATTGCCGAAAATGACGGCATCACCGATTTCGTGTTGATGTTCCCGGCGGTGAATTTCGTCGACGCCAGCGCGCTGGAAAGCCTGCGCGCGATCAATCACCGCCTGATGGATGCCGGTGTCAAACTGCACCTGTCCGAAGTGATCGGCCCGGTCAGCGACCGGCTTGGTGCCGCCGGCTTCCTGGAAGAGCTCAGCGGCGAGGTCTTCCTGTCGCAATACGCCGCCATGCGCACCCTCGACCCGGCAACAACGCTGCGGGCCGAAGGCCTGCAGCCCTGATCAGAGGTGCCGAGCGAAGCGGAGTGCTGACAGTCCTGATGCCAAAGCGCCGCGATGAAACGTGATTTCGCCCCCTATCGCACCCGGTCTGATGGGGTAGACTATCGCATAACCCGCGACCCAACTTGGAGTCCCGCCCATGCCGTCCCAGGACCAGACCGTCTATCCCGTCACCGAAGCCAACAAGCGCTCCACACGCGTGAACGCCGAACGCTATGCCCAGATGTATCGGCAATCGGTCGAGGAGCCGGACACCTTCTGGCGTCAGGAAGCGGCGCGGCTCGACTGGATAACGCCCTTCACCCAGGTCGAGGACACTTCCTGGGACAAGGATGACCTGCATATTCGCTGGTTCGCCGACGGCACGCTCAATGCCAGCGCCAATTGCATCGACCGGCATCTGCCCGAACGCGCCAATGACACGGCTATCATCTGGGAGGGCGATGATCCGGCGGCCAGCACCAAGATCACCTATGGCGAGCTGCACGACCATGTCTGCCGCCTCGCCAACGGGCTCAAATCGCTCGGCGTCAAGAAGGGCGAACGCGTCACCATCTATATGCCGATGATCCCGGAAGCGGCCTACGCCATGCTCGCCTGTGCGCGCATCGGTGCGGTGCACTCAGTGGTGTTTGGCGGGTTTTCGCCCGAAGCCCTGGCGGGACGGATCAATGATTGCGCTAGCGATATCGTCATCACCGCCGATGAGGGCATGCGCGGCGGCAAGTCGACGCCGCTGAAGGCCAATGTCGACCGGGCGATGCATCACGCGCCCGGCGTCAAACAGGTTGTCGTCGTCAAGCGCACTGGCGGCAAGATGAACTGGGATCCGGCCCGCGATGTCTGGTATCACGACCTGATCGCGCGCCAGCCATCCACCTGCCCGCCCGAGCCGATGAATGCGGAAGCCCCGCTCTTCATCCTCTACACCTCCGGCTCGACCGGCCAGCCCAAGGGCGTGCTGCACACCACGGGCGGCTATATGGTCTGGGCGGCGATGACACATGAATATGTGTTCGATTACAAACGCGGCGAGATCTACTGGTGCACCGCCGATGTCGGCTGGGTCACCGGCCACAGCTATATCCTCTACGGACCGCTCGCCAATGGCGCCACGACGCTGATGTTCGAGGGCATTCCCACCTGGCCGGGGCCCGACCGTTTCTGGCAGGTAATCGACAAGCACAAGGTCAATATCTTCTACACCGCCCCGACCGCGATCCGCGCCCTGATGCGCGAGGGCGACGGGCCGGTGCAGGGCTCCTCGCGGGCCTCCCTGCGCCTGCTCGGCTCGGTCGGCGAACCGATCAATCCGGAGGCCTGGACCTGGTATCACCGCGTCGTCGGTGATGGCCGCTGCCCGATCGTCGATACATGGTGGCAAACGGAAACCGGCGGCATCATGATCTCGCCCCTGCCCGGCGCCACCGATCTCAAGCCCGGCTCGGCGACGAAACCGCTCTTCGGCATCATGCCGGCCCTGGTCAGCAGCGAGGGCGCCCCGATCCCTGATACCGGTGCGGCCGAAGGCAATCTGATCATCGAGCGGTCCTGGCCCGGCCAGGCGCGCACGATCTATGGCGATCACCAGCGCTTCATCGACACCTATTTCTCGACCTATCCCGGCGCCTATTTCACCGGCGATGGCGCGCGCCGTGACGAAGACGGCTATTGGTGGATTACGGGCCGCGTCGATGATGTTCTCAATGTCTCCGGCCACCGGCTCGGCACGGCCGAAATCGAGAGCGCACTCGTCGCCCACACCGACGTCGCCGAGGCGGCCGTGGTTGGCTATCCACACGATATCAAGGGTCAGGGCATTTACTGCTATGTGACGCTCAATGCCGGCATCGTGCCGAGCGAGGATTCGGCCAAAATGCTGCGGCAATGGGTGCGCCAGGAGATCGGACCGATCGCGACGCCCGACCTGGTCCAGTTCGCTCCGGGCCTGCCGAAGACCCGCTCCGGCAAGATCATGCGGCGCATTCTGCGCAAGATCGCGGAGAACGAGTTTGGCAATCTGGGAGACACGTCTACACTCGCAGACCCGAGCGTTGTTGAAGATCTGATCGAGAACCGGAAAAACCGATGAAGCGTGTTGTTGTCCTTGCCGTCGCCGCCAGCAGTGTGCTGGCCGCCTGCGCCACCGAAACCGTGCCCGCATGCCGCGCGCCGCAAGCCCATGAGATGGCCGCCTTCGCTGCCATTATCAGCCATAATGAAACCAATGTGAGCCAGAGCCTGGCGCCAAACGCGCTGCGCAATGCCTTCATCCGCCGCGACCCGTTGGTGCGGGCCTGGGTCTGGGGTGCTCCAGGCGAGACCAATGGCACGCTGGTTGGCATGCTGTCGCAGCCGCCGCTGTGCATCATCAATGATCCGCGCGTCGCCGCGACGGAAACCGTGCAGCAAGTCCTGGTCTATCCGCAAGCGGCCCACAACCGTGTCGCCCCGCCGGCCACGACGCCGCTGGCCGATGCGCCGCCGCCCTATGGTACCGCCATGCGCGATTATCTCAGCTGCCGTTTCGAACAGACCGCTGACGGCTGGAAACTGGCCGATATGTGCGGCTATCGCATGCCTGGATCGGGCGGTTTGACCGGCCTGTAACCCCGCTATCGAGCGCTATGCAAAAGACCGGCTCCGCATGGCGCAGCCGGTCTTTTTTTATGGTCGCGTCGAAGACGGTGAACTCAGTCCTCGAATTCCTTCAGGCGCATTGATTTCTTGAGACCTTCGGTCAGCACGTCATAGGCTGGCAGGGTCAGGAATTCGACAAATTCATCTGCCAGGACGAGGTCCTTCAGGATCGTGCTCGCCTGGGCGATGCGCTCCTGCACCTCGGTCTGGCTCTCCACTTCCGCCTGGATCGACTTGCAGATCGCCTCGATCTTGGCGCCCAGCATGTCTGCCGTCAGGGCTGTGCCCTCGGCGGTCGACTTGTCAAAGCGGCGCCACTGCCAGAGCTGGGCCCGGGCAATCTCGGCCGTGGCCGCATCTTCCATCAGATTGCGGATCGGCACCGCGCCGCGCCCGCCCAGCCAGGCCGCGACATAGCGGATGGCGACGTCGATATTATCGGCAACACCGGCGTCGGTAATGTCCCCTTGCGGTGCGGTCAGCAGATCGCGGGTCGTGACCGGCATGGCGAACTCATCGACGAAATCGATCTGGTTGGCCTTGGGCATGTGCTTGTCGAACACGGCCATGGCGACCGGCACGAGATCGGGGTGTGCGACCCAGGTGCCGTCATGGCCGTTTTTGACTTCGCGCAGCTTGTCCTGGCGGACCTGTTCGAGCGCCGCATCATTGGCCGCTTCATCGCCCTTGACCGGGATAAAGGCCGACATGCCACCCATCGCATGCGCGCCGCGGCGATGGCAGACAGCCACGACGCGTTTCGAGTAGGCCGCCATGAAGGGCGTCGCCATGGTCACCGCCGAACGATCAGGCAGGACATGTTCGGGGCGTGCCTGCAAGCGTTTTATATAACTGAAGATATAATCCCAACGCCCACAATTCAGGGCGACGATATTGCCGCGCAGCTCGTACAGGATCTCGTCGAGTTCGAAGCTGGCGGGCAGCGTCTCGATCAGCACGGTCGCGCGGATCGTGCCCCGCTCAAGACCGAGCTCGTCCTCGGCATGCTGGAAGACAAGGCTCCACAGCCGCGCCTCGAAACGGGATTCGATCTTGGGCAGGTAGAAATACGGCCCCGTCCCACGCTCTTTCAGGGCGGCGTGGTTATTGAACAGATAGAGGCCGAAATCGAAGAACGCACCGGAGATGGCCTGACCGTTGATCCGGAGGTTGCGCTCGTCGAGATGGAGGCCGCGCGGGCGGACAATCAGCACCGCAGCGTCTTGATCGATGGAATAGCGTTTGCCGTTTTTCTCGTCGACATAATCGATCTCGCGGCGCACCGCGTCGCGCAGATTGATCTGCCCCTCGATCAGGTTGGACCAGACCGGGGAAGTTGCGTCCTCGAAATCGGCCATGAAGCATTTGGCGCCGGAATTGAGCGCATTGACGACCATTTTGCGATCAACCGGACCGGTAATCTCGACGCGGCGATCTTGCAGATCGGCCGGCGCGGCGCGGACTTTCCACTCGCTGGCGCGGATATCCGCGGTCTCGTGCGGAAACATCAGCAACGCGCCAACATTCAGCTCGGCCTGGCGCTCGGTGCGATGGCGCAGCAGGGATTGGCGGCGCTTCTCGAAGCGCCGGTGCAGGCCGGCCAGAAAGGTCAGCGCATCATGGCTCAGGATATCGCGATAGCCCGGCTCGAGATGGCCAAGGATTTCAACGCCGCTTGGTGTGATCTGTGTCATGGCTGTCTCCTGTCGGCAAAAAGGTGCGGGGCGCGCGTTTGGGGCGCACACCCCGCGTCGGGTCTGAGGGCCCGAACTCTATTCGGCGGCTTCGAACTGGGACGACTCGGTCGACTCGCCCATGGCGGTTGTCGAGGAAGTGCCGCCAGTCAGGGCCAGGGAAACCTGGTCGAAATAGCCGGTGCCGACTTCGCGCTGGTGACGCGTGGCGGTGTAGCCATCGGCTTCAGAACCGAATTCGGCCTGTTGCAGCTCGGAATAGGCCGCCATGCCGCGATCCTTGTAGCCGCGGGCCAGCTCAAACATGGAGTGGTTGAGGCTGTGGAAGCCGGCCAGGGTCACGAACTGGAATTTATAGCCCATGGCGCCAAGCTCACGCTGGTATTTGGCGATGGTATCCTTGTCCAGATTGGCTTCCCAGTTGAAGCTTGGCGAACAATTATAGGCCATCATCTTGCCAGGATATTTCTTCTGCACGGCCTCGGCGAAGCGGCGGGCCTCGTCGAGATTCGGCTTGGAGGTTTCCCACCACAACAGGTCGGCATATTTGCCGTATTCGATCGAGCGCGCGATGCAATGATCGACGCCGACGCCGTCCTTGATGCGATAGAAGCCTTCCGGCGTACGGCCGGCATCGAAATCGATGAAGGGATGGTCGCGCTCATCAATATCGGAGGTCAGCAGCTTGGCGCTTTCCGCATCGGTGCGGGCAACGGTGATGGTCGAGACGCCCATCACGTCGGCCGCGAGACGGGCCGCGATCAGATTGCGCTCATGCGCCTGGGTCGGGATCAGGACCTTGCCGCCCAAATGGCCGCACTTCTTTTCCGAAGCCAGCTGGTCTTCGAAGTGAACGCCGGCAGCGCCCGCCTCGATATAGGCCTTCATGATTTCAAAGCAGTTGAGCGGGCCACCAAAGCCGGCTTCGGCGTCGGCGACGATGGGCGCAAACCAGTCGCGCGTCACTTCACCTTCAGAGAACTCGACCTGGTCGGCGCGTTGCAGGGTGCGATTGATCTTGCGCGCCAGCTCGGGACCGGAATTGGCCGGGTAGAGCGATTGGTCGGGATACATGGCGCCGGCGACATTGGCGTCGGCAGCGACCTGCCAGCCGGACAGATAGATCGCTTTCAGGCCGGCACGGACCTGTTGCATGGCCTGGTTGCCCGACATGGCGCCGAGCGCATTGATATAGGGCTCGGTCTTGAGCAGGCTCCAGAGCTTTTCGGCGCCACGTTCAGCGAGCGTATTGCGGACCTGCACCGAGCCGCGCAGCTTGAGGACGTCCTCGACGCCATAGCCGCGCTCGATACCGTCAAAACGGTCAGCAGCGGCACCGGGAACCAGATCTTTGAAGCTTGTCATTTTTGTCACCATAACTGTGGGAGTTGAATTGCCCTTACGGTGTCAAACGGAATAGAGCCTGTCCATAAAGCCTTCCATAGAAAGCGGACACGGTGTATACAAATTACACTGTCATTATGTCAGCTTGTAAAGTTTGGTACAAATTATGAGCGATTTACAGCCTCTCGAGAAGATTTTTGCCGGCGCCCGTCTGCGGCGCCTGCGGCGCGAACGCGGCATGACCCAGGCCGAGGCGGCCACCGCACTCGGCCTCTCCGCCAGCTATCTCAATCTGCTGGAACGCAATCAACGCCCGGTAACGGCGCGCGTGCTGCTGTCGCTGGCAGATGCTTTCGACGTTGATGTGCGCGCCTTTGCCCAGGAATCCGACAAGCAATTGCTGGCTGATCTGCGCGAGGCGGCCTCAGACCCGCTGCTGGCCGGCATGGAGCTCGACCGCATCGAGCTCAACGAGTTGAGCGAGGCGCATCCGCGCGTCGCCGAAGCCTTTGCCCGCCTCTACCAATCCTATCGCGAGACCAATGCCGCCACCGCCGATCTGGCCAGCCGCATGTCGGGCTCGGGCGCGGCCCATGGCGGGCCCGGCGCGGTGCTGGAAAGCGTACGCGATGCCCTCGATGCGCGGCACAATCACTTCCCTGAGCTGGAAGAAGCCGCCGAGGCCCTGATCGAACAGGCCGGCATCCGGCCGCGCCTGTGCGAGAGCGCCCTCTCCCGCCATTTGCTGGAACGGCACGGCTTCGCGGTGCGCATTCTCGACGAGACCATCATGGCTGGCGCCCGCCGGCGGCTCGACTTCCATGGCCGGCGCCTGCTTCTGTCTGAAGCCCTGGCGCCGGGATCCCGCTCCTTCAACATGGCCGTGGTGCTCGCTTCGCTCGAGCTGGGCGAGACACTCGACGCGCTGTGCGAAAACGCCAACCTGCCCTCGGACGAAGCGCGCAAGCTCTACCGCATCGGCCTCGCCAATTATTTCGCGGGTGCCGTCCACATGCCCTATGCCGAAGTTCTCAAGACGGCCGAGGCGACGCGCTATGATGTCGACCGGCTGCAGCGCCGTTTCGAGGTCAGTTTCGAACAGGTCTGCCACCGTCTCACCACGCTGCAGCGCCCGGGCGCACGCGGCCTGCCCTTCTTCATGATCCGGGTCGACCAGGCGGGCAATGTCTCGAAACGCTTTGGCGGCGGCATCATGCCGTTCGCGCGCTCCGGCGGGGGCTGCCCGAAATGGAATCTTTATGACGCGCTGGGCCAGCCCGAGCGGCTGCTGGTGCAGGCGTTCGAATTGCCCGACGGCAAGCGCAATCTCTCGATCGCCCGCGGCCAGGTCAGCGCCGCCCCGATCGGGCAGCGGCCGGTCATCCACGCCATCGCGCTGGGCTGCGACTGGGTCCATGCCGAGAAGATCGTCCATGCCGACGGACTGGAAGGCAGCCGCGTGCAGCCGGTCGGTATCGCCTGCCGCCTGTGCGAGCGCGAGGATTGCGCCCAGCGCGCCTTCCCGCCGCTCAATCGCAAACTCCATATGGACCTGCACCAGCTGCGCGCCTCGCCCTATTCCTTCGGCGAGGATTGAGCTGCCGGTTGATACAAAAAGGGCCCCGCCGAGGCGGGGCCCAAATTGATTCAATCCGACAACAAAACTCGCGGATCCGAGCGACGATTACTCGGCATGCCCGGCGACAGACTGGACATAGGCCGTGCGTACATCCTGGTTCTGCTCGTCGAACTCGGCGGCGATTTTCTCGTCCTGGGAAGAGAGCTCGTCGAGATCGAGTTCGGAGAAGTGCATCACGCCCATATCGACATAGGCCTTCTGGATGCGCGGGCCCCACAGGCCGATATCCTTGACGATCGGCACGATGCGCTGGAACAGGAAGGTCCGGAACAGCTGCATGGTGGCCGATTGCTCGACGTATCTGACGCATTCATCGACGGGCAGGCCCATCACTTCAAACACTTCGCGTGCCTGGAAGCGGTCGCGCATCAGATAGCAGGCCTCGACGAGGAATTCCTCGCGTTCATCGCGCTCGGCGTCCGTCAGGGTCGGATAATAATCGCGCAGTGACAGGCGGCCAAAGGCAACATGGCGCGCCTCGTCTTCCATCACATAGGCATTGACCATGCGGGCCAGCGGGTTCTGGGCGACATCGCGGATCGTGCCGAAGGCGGCGAGCGCCAGACCTTCAATAACGACCTGCATCGCCAGATAGGTCATGTCCCAGCGGCTGTCGCGCAGGGCCTGGTCGATCAGCTGTTGCAGCGGCGCGGTCATCGGATAGGCGACGCCGAACTTGGTCAGGAGATTCTTGTAGGCCTCGACATGGCGCGCCTCGTCCATCACCTGGGTGGAGGCATAGAATTTGGCGTCGAGATCGGGAACCTGTTGCACGATCTTGGCGGCGCAGATCAGTGCCGCCTGCTCGCCCTGCATGAACTGGGAGATATTCCAGGCTTGGGAGTGGCGGCGAAATTCGCGCTTCTCCGACTTGTTCATCTTGTCCCACATCGGGGAGCCGAAAATCGCATTGGCCTCTTCGGGCATTTGCATGGGATTTTCAAAGTCCAGTTCCTGGGTCCAGTCGATGCGGTTGACCGCATCCCACTGCATGTCCTTGCCCTTCTGGTAGAGATGCATGAGCGTCGTGCGACCCTCATCATACTCCCAGTCAAACAGGGTGGTGAAATCCTGTGGCACGGACCACGACTTGTCGATATTCGGCATCGGATAGAGATCGCGAAGCGTTCCCATGGCGTTGAACCTCCCCAGGTATGGCCAAAAATTCAGTGGTGAACAACGTTCACTTCCCCAACATCAGTCATATTTTTCCGGAAGGCAAGGGGTTTGCCGAATCCGTCATAACCATTCACCTACTCCGCGGCACTCTGTGGCGCGGCTGCACTATCGGTCGTCGGCTCGCTGTCCGGCTTTGTCGGCGCAACGCTGCCCGACCGCTTGGCCCAGCGCGCCCTGATCTGTTTCGAGGTCGAGCGCGAACCATCCGGCGACCAGCCGGGTGGGGCGAGCAGATACATCATCGCGTCGCGCAAGGACCGGGCCCGCCGCATATCGGAAATGATCGCAAACCATTCATGCATGCTGATCTTGATCGGATTATTGGTCCCCAGATTGGTGACAATGCCATATCGGCAGCGCTCGGCGTCCAGCTCGGGCTGGTAGGTGCCGAACAGCTTGTCCCAGATAATGAAAACGCCGGCATAATTGCGGTCGAGATAGAGCGGGTTGGTCGCGTGATGCACCCGATGGTGCGACGGCGTATTCATCACGGCCTCGAACCAGGGCGGACAACGCTTGATCACTTCGGTGTGAATCCAGAATTGGTAGATCAGGTTCAGCGCGCCAAGGAAGCCGACCATCAGCGGATGGAAACCCAGCAGGACCATCGCTGAGCCGAGCCACATGAATTTGAGCGTCAACGGGCTGAGCCAGGGCTGCCGCAGCGCCGTGGTGAGATTATAGTGCTGTGAGGAATGGTGCACGACATGATCGGCCCAGAACCAGCGCACCGTATGCGCGAGGCGGTGCGACCAGTAATACACAAAATCGTCGAGCACGAAGGCCAGGATCCAGATCCACCACGCAAACCCAATAGTGAAAAACCGGTGGTCATAAACGAACATGAACCAGGCCGTCAGAAGCCCGGCAAACAGGATTCCAGACACCGTATTTCCCAGCCCCATCATCAGGCTGGACGCGGTGTCGCGTGGATCGAAGCGCGCGCCACCACGGGTACGCGCATAGATCATTTCCGCAAACACAGCGACGACAAAGATCGGAATCGCAAAGACGATCGGGTCGAGATCGCGGACGAAAGCCGGGACATTTTCCATAATTCAGCCCTGCAACGCGTTGAGTTTGTCGGCCCAGTGCCGGATGCGCGGTGATGCGCCAAACGGGAAAACGACCGGCGCGAAGGTGAAGTCTTCCAGGCGGATCGTCAGCTGGCCACCCTCGCCGATCCGGGCCGCCTGTACCAGTCCCGGTTTCAAATACCGGATGACGAATTGGTCGCCCCGGGCGGCAAGCAGGCCGATGCAGCTGCCATCAGCGGCTTCGACCAGCGCTGCGGTGCCGTCCTCGGCCAGTACAGCCTCACCGGCATCAAACCCGACGGCATCCGTATCCAGTCGCTCAACGGCCTCGTCAAGATCGCGCAGGCACGCTGGCTCAGCCAGTCCAAGCCAATGGTTCAGGGCCACCATGGCAGCAACACCGGTCAGCGAACCCGCGAGTAACAAAACGAGCATCATTGCGCGCTCCCACAAAGAATAAGGGCGAAGGCTATACAGCCTTCGCCCCCATTCAAAGCGAAAATTGAACGCTGTTTACCCGCGGATACGCAGGGTCACACCATAGGTCCGTGGATCGCCGGGATAAGCATTGACGCTGGTTCCCAGATAACCAACCGACGGGAAGGCCCCTTTGACATACTCTTGTTCAAACAGGTTGCGTCCCCAGAACTGGAGACCCCAACGGCCGTCCTCGGCACCGATGCCGAAGCTGCCATTGATCATGGTGAAGCCATCCTGGTTGGCAAAAGTACGCGGATCCTGCGAGGTGGTGAGGCCGAAGCTGGAGATATTGGTCGCTTCAGCGCGAACAAAGGCCTCCATCGTATCGGCAACCGCCCAGGTATACGTACCGGTGATCGATCCAACGAACTCGGAATTGCCGCGATCACGACCCGACAGATCGTTGAACAGCGCCGTTACGCCAGCGGTATTGGTACGCTCGGCCCCCACTTCGCAAAGTGCGAAGTTCGGATCACCCGCATCCCAGGCGCCGACACCGTTAAAGCCATCGGGGCAAGGTGCGTACTGGTAGTCGCCATACTTGCTTTCAAACAGGTAGGTGAAGCCACCGGTGAAGACCAGACCAGGGGTCGGTGCCCATGTACCCTCGAACTCGAGACCGGAAACCTGGATGGAACCGGCATTCTCGAGGGCGAAACCGTTACCCACGAAGTTGTTGGTCTGGAAGCCTTCGATTTCCTGGTCGAACAGGGCCACCGCATAGGCGAGGTGGTTGTCGAACAGGGCACCCTTCATACCAATTTCGAACGAGCTGGAGGTCTCTTCCTCAAACTCGAACACGCCGGTGAAGGCCGCATTGGTCGAGACGTTGAAGCCGCCTGGCTTGAAGCCTGTGGCATAGCTCGCATAGACGTTCAGCGTATCCGACACGTCATAGGACAGGATGATATTGCCCGAGAAATTGGTGTCGTTACGCGAGGTCGGGAAATCAGCCGCATTGACCGGTTCCCAGTTCTGGAAGGCGCTAAAGCCGAGCAGTGGGTTAAAGGCTGTGCCGGCCAGGTAGGATGGCAGTGGCGAGGACGGGTTGATCGGGATCGGTGCGCCACCCAGAGGATCCGGGTAATGCGTCGCGCCCTGGCCGAGCAGAACGACCGGCACGAGGTAGGCGCAGGCATCGCCGCCGATGACCGGGAAGAGCCCCGGATCACAGAAGCCCGGCGCTACCAGACGCAGGTCCTGCGCCAGATCGAGGAAGCTGAAGGCCGACATCGGATCAGGCTGATTGATCTGGGTGACCATCGTCTTGTCTTCGTTCGAATAACGACCGCCGACCGTGACCGTGAAGTTATCCGTCACGTTGAAATCGAGCTGGCCAAAGAAGGACCAGGCCTCGGTGTCATACTGATAATCTTCCGAAATCAGACCATGCGTGGTGTCGATGAAGCCCTCGGCAGGCGTCGTCGGCAGGGCTGCACTGCCCGAGGCCAGCGGCACGAAATTGCCGACGCCGGCGCCCTGGTTCATGTCGAGGAAGAACTCCAGCAACGTGATACCGCCAGTACCGGCAGGCAGACCGAGGCTGGAAACCAGTGCCGCGACACTGGGTGCCGATGCAGCATCGAAGAAGTTCCGCGCATCGGCGCCGTAAGGCGTCGAATTCCGGAAGTGCAGCTGGTTGTCGTAATAGAACCCGCCGAGCATCCAGTCGATCGTGTTGTCGCCGGTCGAGGTCAGCCGGAATTCCTGGGTGAAGCTGTCATACTGGTTCTGGATATGGCGATCACTGACAAGATCGAGATCCGAGAAGTCAGCGTCGAATCTCTGATCTTCGTCGTAATTGCGCCAGGCTGTGATGCTGGTGAGCGTGAAGGCGTCGAAATCATGATCGACCTGGAAGGAGATGCCGGACGTGTCCAGCACGGTGTTCAGGTCGCCATCAATCGCGATGCGGCCGCCATGCGGATCAGCCGGAACGGCAGTGCCGCCGAGCCCCACAATGGCCCCCTGGTCGATCGGATCGTAATAGGCAAACGGTGCGGCACAGCAATTCTCGTCAATCGTGCCGAAATCGGCGATCACGCGAATTTCCGTGTTATCGCCCGGATTCCACAACAGCTGACCACGATAGCTCTGACGATCGCGATTATTGATGTCGCGGCCATCTTCGGCGGTGATGTAGCCATCATTCGTATGCGTCGTGGCATCAAGACGGAAGGCCATGCTGTCGGACAGCGGGCCGGTCACGGTGCCGCGCAGGATGCGCGAGCCGAAATTGCCGATCGTCACTTCGCCCGTATAACCGAACTCGTATTCCGGCTTCTGGGTCAGGATGCTGACAACACCGGCTGGCGTATTACGGCCAAACAGGGTCGATTGTGGACCGCGGATAACTTCGACGCGCTCAACCGACAACAGGTCATTGATCGCCGAGCCGGAGCGCGGGCGATAGACGCCATCGATGAAGACGCCAACCGAAGGCTCGAGGCCCGGGTTGAAGCTCGACGTCCCGATGCCACGGAGGTTGAACTCCGTATTGGTCGACGTGGCGAACTCTGAAACGCGCAGCGATGGGACCAGCATCTGCAGATCGGCTGCATCGCGGATTTGCGATTGTTCGATTTGCTCGCCGGTGACGACAGCAACCGATACCGGCGTGTCCTGCAGCGTCTGTTCGCGCTTTTGCGCGGTGACGGTGATCGTCTCGACCTGCGCGAGCGCGCCGGACGCGGCAATCAATCCGCTAAGAATGGCGGTCGTGCCCATGACAGCCGCTTTTGAGAATATTTTCATGTGAATTTTTCTCCCCTTAAGACGCGGTTTTTTTTAACCAACCGATCCGCGTATCTAGGCCCATTTGAGCATTCCCGCCCCCTCCTGTCAGCCCGTTTTTCCGGTCCAGACGAAAAAGGTTCTGACATGATGCATGCATACCGCACTTACAAATTCGCATCATCGCCACTGCGAACCTCTTTCATCCCGCCCGGACTCTGCTAGGCTGCGAAGTGAACAGCGTTCATTTTGCAGACTGTGGGGAGAGAAATGAAAAGATTTTTCATAGGGTTGGGTGCGATTATCGCAACCCTGACGGTGATCGCCGCCGGCTGGTATTACCGGCCGTGGTCCGAGTACTCCCCGGCCGAGATTCAGGCCGCCACGCAGCCGGACCAGCTCGTTCCCACATTTCGCAATATGGACGATATTTTCCCCTACCGGACGATTTCCGCACAGGATTCGGCGATTCCCCTGACCCGCGACAGCCGCAATGACGATGTCCGTTTCGAGTTCGACGGCCAGACCCGGACGGTTGATGCCTGGCAAACAGACTCCGATGCCACCGGGCTGATCGTGCTGCATGATGGCGTCGTCGTGCACGAGGAATACAGGCTCGATGCCACGGTCGAGACCCGGCATACCAGCTGGTCGGTCGGCAAGAGTTTTGTCGCGACCCTGATCGCGATGGCGATGCAGGACGGCCATATCGGCAGCCTCGACCAGACCGCCGAAATGTTCGCGCCACAATATGCCGGCACGGCCTACGGGCAGACCACGCTTCGCCATCTGTTGATGATGTCGGCGGGCGTCGATTTCGAGGAAGACTATAACGCGCCGGGTTCCGACATCCGCCGCCTTTTCCTCGGCGCCAATATATATGGCCAGAATATCGACGAGCTGGTGGCCGCAATTGAACGCGACCGGCCCGCTGGTCAGGACCTGCACTATGTCAGCGCCAATACCCAGGTGCTGTCCGCGGTCGTTCGCGGCATCTATAACGCGCCGCTCGCCCAAATCGTCGAGACCAAGATCTGGCGCCCGCTCGGCATGACAGGCGATGCGTCCTGGAACCAGAATATCCAGGGCGATAACGGCATGGCGATTGGCTATTGCTGCCTCAATGCCCGCGTCGAGGACTATGCCCGGATGGGCCAGTTCTACCTTCAGGACGGTGTCTGGGACGGCCAGCGCCTGCTGCCCGAGGGTTGGGTGACAATGGCCACCCGTCCGAACGCGGCCTTCCAGGAGGCCGGCCCGGCATCAGTCTATCCCCATCGCGGCTATGGCCTGCATTTCTGGGTGCCTGAAGACCACGATGGCGAATACTTCATGGCCGGTGTCTACGGGCAGTATGTCTGGGTCGATGAGCGCCGCAATATCGTGATCGCACGCACCGCGGCCGATCCGGCCTGGACCGGGCGTACCGCGGAATCGATTTCTGCGATGCGTGCCCTCGCCGCCCATTATGGTGGCCCGGTCGATGAAACTCAGGTCGACGCCCCCGCCACAGAGCCATCGGATCCAGTCGCTTCCGACCTTACGGAGACTGGCAATGAGTGAGACCTGTTACGACTACATTATCTGCGGCGCCGGCTCGGCCGGGTGCACGGTCGCGGAACGCCTCTCGCGCGATCCGTCCGTCTCGGTCTGTGTGCTCGAGGCCGGCGGCTCGGACAATAGTCCGATCATCCGCACCCCGATGTTGCTGCAATATGCCGTCACCGGCGAAGCCTTCAACTGGGGCTATTGGACCGAGGAGCAGAAACACCTGCATGACCGCAAACTGCTCTGGCCCCGCGGCAAGACGCTGGGCGGCTCCTCCTCGATCAATGCCATGCATTATATGCGCGGTGCCCACGAGAATTTCGACGAATGGGAAAGTGGCTATGGCGCGCAAGGCTGGAACTGGGCCAATGCCCTGCCCGCCTTCAAGGAAGTCGAGCACCAGACCCGCGGCGCCAGCGAGCTGCACGGCACGGACGGCCCGCTCTGGGTGCAGGACATCAAACCGCTCAATCCGCTGACCGAGGCCTTTTTCAAGGCCGGCGACGAGCTGCAATACAAGCGCAATTCCGACTTCAATGGCCCGACCCAGGAAGGCTTCGGCCCCTATCAGGTCACGCAGAAGGGCAATAAGCGCTGCTCTGCAGCCGACGCTTTCCTGCGCCCGGCCCTGGAGCGCGAAAACTGCTCGGTGACCACCAAGGCGATGGTCCGCCGCGTCATTATCGAAGGCGGCCGCGCCACAGGCGTCGAAGTCGATATTGATGGTGTCACCACGACCCTCACCGCCCGCAAGGAAATCATCCTGTCAGGCGGAGCGATCAATTCACCGCAAACCCTGTTGCTCTCGGGCGTCGGCCCGGCCGACGAATTGCGCGCGATGGGTATTGCCGTCGAATCTGACGTGCCGGGTGTGGGCAAGAATTTGCAGGATCATCTCGACATCACGGCCCAGCTCTGGACCAAATCCTCGACCTCGATCGGCAATTCGCTGCGCTCCATTCCGAGCCATATGTATATGGTGGCACGCTGGGCGCTGGCCGGCGACGGGCCCTTCACCGTCAATCCGGTGCAGGGTGGTGCCTTCATCAAATCCGCCTTCGCGGGCGATCTGCCCGATCTTCAACTGGTCTTCATCCCGGCCATCTCCAATCCGCACGGCATCGAGAAGGCGAGCGGGCATGGCGTCACGCTGCATGCCTGCCAGCTCTATCCAAGGAGCCGCGGCGAAATCACGCTCAAATCGACCGATCCCTACGAGCATCCGGCGATCCAGCCGAATTATCTGCAGGATGAATTCGATCTCGATGTGCTCGCCGATGGTCTCGGCAAGGTCCGCGAGATTCTCGCTTCACCGGCCTTTGACTATGATCGCAAGTCGGAACGCTGGCCTGGTGCGGAGGTCACAACGCTCAACGGGCTCAAGGATGATGTTCGTAAACGCGCTGAAACCCTGTATCATCCGACCTCGACCTGCGCGATGGGATCGGGCGAAATGGCGGTCACCGACAGCCGCTGCCGCGTCAAGGGTGTCGCCGGGTTGCGCGTCGTTGATGCGTCCGTGATGCCGCGCCTGGTCGGCGGCAATACGAATGCGCCGACGATCATGGTCGCCACCCGCGCCGGTGACATGATCGCGCAAGACAATAACACCGCCTGACCTCAAGGGTCTTGAGTCCAGCCGACCGCACGCAGACGAAATCAGGAGGCCGCCATGAGCGAAGCCGAAGCCAAGCAGATCGAACGCATGAAGTCCCTGCTCGCCACACAGCGCGACGCCTTTCGCCATGAGCGCCACAGGCCGATCGATCTGCGCAAGGCCGACCTGGCCCGCATTGCCGATCTGTGCCGCAAGAATAGCGATGCAATCTGCGAAGCGATCAGCCGTGATTTCGGCAATCGCGCCAAACAGGAAAGCGTCATCGCCGAGATCGCCTTCGTCATCCAGGACGCGGACCACACCGCCAAACATATCGGCAAATGGGCCAAGACCCGCTCCGTCGGTGTGCCGATGACGCTGATGCCCGGCAAGGCCACCATCCGCCGTGAGCCCAAGGGCGTGGTTGGTATTGTCTCGCCCTGGAACTATCCTTTCCAGCTCGCCATGGCACCGCTGGTGGCCGCACTCGGGGCCGGTTGCCGCGCCATGATCAAGCCCTCTGAATTGACCCCGGCCACAGCCGAGCTGATGAAACGCCTGATCGGTGAGGCCTTCGAGGAAGACCATGTCTGCGTTATCACCGGCGGTCCGGCAGTGGGCGAAGCCTTCTCACGGCTCAAATTCGACCATCTTTTCTATACCGGCTCGACCCAGGTCGGACGCCTTGTCGCCATGGCTGCCGCGGAAAACCTTGTGCCTGTCACACTCGAGCTTGGCGGCAAATCGCCGGCGATTGTCACCCCCGGATATCCCAAGCTCAGCGCTGCGAAATCCATCGGCTGGGGCAAATTCCTCAATGCCGGCCAGACCTGTGTCGCCCCCGATTATGTAATGGTGCCCAATGGCGAGGAACGCGCCATGGGCGAGGAAATCATCAAGATCGCCCAGCATGAATTCCCCGAATCCTCCGGCGATGACGCCTATACCGCCATCGTCTCGGACCGTCATTATGAGCGCCTGACCGGCATGATCGAGGAAGCCCGCGCCGGCGGCGCCGAAATCCTGCAGGCCGAGCATGACGCCCAGGCCGCCCAGGCGGCGCGCAAGATTCCGCCGACGGTGATCCTCAATCCGCCCGCCGATTCAAAGCTGATGACCGAGGAAATCTTCGGACCGCTACTGCCGATCATCGGCTATAGCGAGATCGATGCGGCGACGAATTATGTCGCCGATCACGAGCACCCGCTGGCGCTCTATGTCTATTCCACCGACAAGGAGATGGCCGCGCGCATCCTCGACCAGAGCCAGTCCGGCGGCGTTGGCATCAACACCAATCTTCTCCACCTCTCCGTACCCGACCTGCCCTTCGGCGGCATCGGAGCGTCCGGCCAGGGCAGCTATCATGGGGAAGCCGGCTTCCTGACTTTCACCCATGAGCGCTCGGTCTTCGCGACCGGCAAATGGCATCCGTCCCGCCTGCTCGCCCCGCCCTATGGCAAGTTTTACGAGACCGTGTCGAAAAAACAGATGAGCTGACACATCGCAATCCGCAATTGACGATGCCGCCGAATGCCTGAAGGCTGACCGCATCGGTGCGGCCCATGAGTCGCACCCGGCAGCCGGTGTGGACAGCGGGGGCGTCTCTATGAATTTTGTGGAATTTCGTCACCTGGTCGACGCCATGGGTCTGACACCGGAAGCTTCCGAGGAGATGGACCGCTGGGGTCATGAAAGCGCGCCCCGGCTGAAAAAGGCCCTGCTCGAGCTCTACACCACGATTGCGGATAATCCCGATCTCTCGGCATTCTTTGAAGATGTCGAACAGCTCACCCATGTCCGGCAGAAGCAATACGCACACTGGAGAACACTGCTGTCGGGCCTGTTCGACGAGACTTACCTGGAATCGGCGAAGCGGATCGGCACGGTCCATTGTTCGATCGGCCTTGAGCCCCATGCCTTTCTGACCGGCTATGCGGCCGTATTGTCGAAACTGATGCGCGATGCCAGCCAGCTGGATGGCGGAACGGGTCGCAAGGGACAGAAATCGAGTCATTCCCGGGACGTGGTCGTTGATGCCCTGACACGCGCCGCCTTGCTGGATATCGGCGTTGCCCTGACCAGCTATTCCGAAGCCGAGCAGTCCAAGGCCCGCTTGTCCCGGCTGAAATTCTCGAATGCCTTCCGGCAAGCCTTTGCGCATTCGATGTCCGAACTTGACGCCGCGATGGGGTCGCTCAATCAAGCCGCCGGCCAGCTCGCCAATTCCGACCCGGCCGCGACGGCAGATCCGGTTTTGAGCGCCGCCGAACTGGCTCGGTCCGTCACCCGATCAACCGCCACGGTCCAGGCTCAACTCGATGATTTGAAATCGAAAATGAATGAGTTCCTGACCGCCACGGGCGCAGCCTGAGCCCCGCAAGTCAGGCCCGCGCGTAAACACTGTCGACATTGGAGCCTGTGACGGTTCGGTCGTGACGTCGATTTCGCAATAAAGGCTGCTGTAAACATCGCTCCCCTTGGCAGTCCCGACGCGTTGGGTTAGCTCGTGCCAGGAAGTCACAACAGGACACGGATCATGTATCTCCCTCTCGCTGGCAAACGCGCCCTGATCACCGGTTCCAGCCATGGTGTCGGCCTGGCGGCAGCGAAACTGTTCGCCGAGCAAGGCGCCGAAGTGGTCCTGCACGGCAATGCCAATATGAGTGATGCCGATCTGGCCGTGCGCGAGATCGGACCACGGGCGTTGGGTGCGGTGCAGGCCGACCTGTCGATGCCCGGCGCCGGACGCGACCTGGTCGAGGCCGCCCAGCACTTGGCCGGCGGCAAGCTTGATACCATCATCAATAATGCCGGCATTCACTGGGCGACCCCCTTCGAAGCCACTGATGCCGAGTGGGAAGCGGGCTGGGCCGGTATTCTCCAGGTCAATTTGATGGCCGTCGCCGATATCTGCCGCGCCGCCATTCCCGGCATGGTGGAGCGTGGCGGTGGCTCGATCGTCAACATTTCCAGCCGCGCCGGCTATCGCGGCGAGGATCGTGACCATATCGCCTATGGCGCATCGAAGGCCGGTCTGCTGTCGCTGACCAAGACGCTGGCGCGCCAATGGGGGCCGGATTCGATCTACGCCTATGCCCTCACGCCGGGCTGGATCAATACCCGCATGGCGCCGCAAAACGCCGCCGGTGTTGCCGCCGCCCAGTCGGAAATCCCGATCGGCCGCATGGCCGAGCCCGAAGAGATCGCCGCCATGTGTGCCTTCCTCGCCTCTGGCGCCTGCCAGAGCGCAACGGGCAGCTGCATCGACATCAATGGCGCGAGCTATGTGCGCTAAACCTTTAATTTAACTTACAAAAATGCCCCGTCTTATCGCGTACGAAGCGGGTGTCCGGGCGATGCCGACCGATTCCCGGCATAGGGCACTTCACCGCTTTCGCGCACCATGAGATCAAGCTGGTGACGAACCCATAATTCTGTCTGAAAGCGCCAGACCCGCTCGGCAAAGGCCTGCGGCAAGCCGAATTCGCGCGCGCAGCGCCGCACATGCTCCAGCACCGCTTCATTACGGTCGGCATCGACGACATAGCGTGGATGGCGCTTGATGCGCGCCGCGGTCTCGACCAGACCCTTGCGCGCCGCCAGCAGGCGAACCAATTGCCGGTCGACCCGGTCGATTTTCAGCCGGACCGCCTCGAGGCTTGTCCCGTTTACGCCATCGTCCATTCGCGCCCCGCCTTCCCGCCCAGATAGCCATTGACCAGCGGCAATGGCAGGGTCGAGGCGCGCACCGTCTCGACCAGCTCCACCGCACTGCTCGCCCCGTCGAGATAGCCGCGCAGGGCATTTGCGACCTCGACCATGCCGACACTGTGCGGCGACAGGCGCAGGGCTGATATGCCCGCTGCCCGCAAGCTGTCGGCCGTCTCGGTACATAATTGCAGGCCATCGGACAGGGTCTGCACGCCATTGAAGGCGAGAAAGGCGGTGCCATCGAGCGTCGAGACCCGGCAGCCGTCGGGATCCTGCTCACAGACATAGCGGCAGCTGTCGCGATTCAGCTTGTGCTGGCGCGCATGATAGCAGCGCCCGGAATGGGCCAGGGGCAAGCGGCCAAAGCCGAATAATTCAATCTCCAGGCCGGGGCAGAGCTGCGCGATTTTCGCGATCGAATCCAAGGAAAGCTCCACCGGCGGACACCAGCGCGTGCACCCCATGGCCTTCAGCATCAGGGCCGTGTCTTCATTATAGACATTGAGGAAGGGCCCGGCGGTGAAGGCGGCGCCGCCACGGCTGGCCAGACCGCCAAAATCATTCAGTTCGACATGCTCGCCATCACGGACCAATTCCTCGGTCAGGCGGCGTTCGCGGCGATTGACCGGGGAGATCAGGGTCGACCAGATCACGGTCTTGCCGGCCCGCTCGAGCCGCTCCGCCGCACTGGCCACCGCCGCCTGGGTCAGAGGACCGCGCTTGCCGCAGACAATCTCGCCGAGATAGACCCGGTCGACCGGGCATTCATCGGCAATGCGGGCATAGAAGTCGAGCAATTGCGCCGAGGGCCAGTTGAAATAGAGCGGCCCCAGGCTCAAGGGTATCGGGGTCGGGTTCATCGCCATGTCTTCTTGTACGCTCCCACCGTGCCGCGCTGGCCTTCGGCCAGTGTGTTGAGCAGCGACACGCCCGCCGCCCCGCCATCCGGCGCCTCCGGTCTGGCCGCCTGTCCCAACCCGTCAATGGCCTGCCGGAATTGCCGCGTCACCGCTTCGACATAGGCCTTGCCGCGCTGGCGCCCCTCAATCTTAAGCGCCGTGACACCGGCATCGCGCAATTGCGGCAGGACATCGATCGTATTGAGACTGACAGGATCCTCGAACAAATGCCCCGTCTGGCCGCCCGCCATGAAGCGGCCCTTGCACAGGGTTGGATAGCCGAGCGGCTGGCCCTCCGCCTTGCGGTCGATCGTCAATCCGCCGAGCGCGACGGAGCGGCTGCCATCCTCGCGTGAATAGCTCACGGCTTCGGGCGGCGAGCAGACCCCGTCGAGATTGGGCGATCGGCCGGTGACATAGGAAGACAGGTCACACCGCCCCTCCGTCATCACGCACAGCCCGCCAAAGGCGAAGACCTCGACCTCGATATCGATCTCGCCGATCAGGGCCTTGATTTCCGGAATGGAGAGAATGCGTGGCAGCACGACACGCCGGACGCCAAAGCGCTCGGCATAGAAACGAATCGCTTCCGGCGTCCCGGCGGCGGCCTGGACCGAGAGATGCAGCCGCAGCTCGGGATGATGCGAGGCGGCCCGGCCCAGCACCGCCATATCGGCGGCAATGATGGCATCAGCGCCCGCCGCAGCCGCCGCATCGACGGCGCGGGCCCAGATCGCCGTCTTGCCAGCCTGGGCGAAGGTATTGATCGCCACCATCACCTTGGCGCCGCGCTGATGCGCATAGGTGACGGCCTCGGCCAGTTCGGTGTCGGAGAAATTGAGGCCCGGAAAATTGCGCGCATTGGTCTCGTCGCGCAGCCCGCAATAGACGGTATCGGCGCCGGCATTGACCGCGGCACGCAGGGCCGAGGGGGTGCCCGCCGGGCAGACCAGCTCAAGCGCGCCGCGGCTCATGATCGCCGCCCCTGTTTCGCCGGACGCCATGGGCCCGGTGGCAGCGATGGCAGCGGCACGAGATCAGCCAGCCGCATCTCCGCCTCCTCGATCGCATTGCGCAGGCTGAGCACGACGGCGGTCTCGCCCTCGATCCACAGATCGGCGGCGAAGAAGGCGGCATCGCCATCCTCACTGCCCTGCATCAGGCGCAATAGCAGATCGAGCGGCGCTTCAATCCGTGCCTCGCACGGCGTCGGCGCGGCCGCCCTGACGACCTGCACCGCGCCCGCGCCGCCGTCCGGACGCACCAGAAAGGCGACTGGCAGACCGGCCGGACAAATCAGGATACGGGCCTGGCGCGCCGGCCCCAGTCGCTCGAACACGTCGGGCCGCTGCCGCGCCAGCCGCCGCAGCGACGCCGTCAACATCACGGCCAGCGGCTGCATCGCCGTGGCCGCCACCCGCCCGCCCAAGCGTCCGAGGGGACCTTGCGGCCAGGGCCGGGCCGACAAAAAGCGACCGGCAGCATGAACGGGATGAAGCAGCGATTGTGGCAGCATGATTGAGCATCCCGTCCTGTTTTGATCACCCGTCGGATTAAAATCCGTCGATCAGTGATAACGCCAAGACTTGATATTTATCAAAACCTGAATCTGCGACATAGGCGCGCAGCCCGTAGCCTGCGAGCAGGCTGCACCAAAATCTCCACGCGGCTTGCCGCTGGAGGTTTGAGTGGTTCACCTCTCGAATGGGAGGTGTGCGGGACGCCGGCGAATGCCGGAGCTGTTGTAGGTTTAGGGGGCATCCGTGACGTCCCGCACGTGGAGATTTACTCAGGTCCCTCGCGGGCCCTGCCTCGAAATGACCGTGGACGAACAGTCGAGCATTCATGCCGGTCTTCCCCGATCATGGCCTCACCGGGACTCGGGCTGTCACCCCTCTGTCCGGACGAGCTCCACGCTCCCGACCGCCGCAAATGACTGAGCTCACGCCTCCCGTGCGACCGGAACAGTTGGATTATGCGCCAGGCTCATGGGGGTGGGGATAACATCACCCAAAATTCGTCTTCCCGACGAAAGTCGGGACCGCGATTTCGCGGGCTCCGCACTTGTCCCATCGAGGGCCCGGCCTTCGCCGGAATGACGTGGGATAATTTGCAGAGGGCGGGGATAAGCGGGCGCTCACCGCCGCGACCGTCACCCTCCCCGCTCCAAAAATGCGACATTGCGCCGTGAAACTCATGCAAGATGACCCCATGCGGGGTTGTGCTGCCGCGTCTGCGGGGGCAGACAGGGGCCAATCGCCGTCAATTTCGGCAAGCCATACCGGCTTTCAACCAGACCAGGGACGACTGCAGCTTGAAAAATTCAGCACATCCGACATTCGCCGACCGCAAACAGCATGCTGCGGAGGCCAAGAAAAAGCTTCTGGAGAAATTCAAGTCCGCCCCGAAACTCGACGACCCCGAGCTGGCCGCCAAGCGCGCCGAACGCGCCGCCATCGCGGAGGCGCGCGAAGCTCGCCGCATCGAGCGTGAGCGGGTGAACGCCGAAACCAAGGCGCGCAAGGCCGCCGAACGCGCCGAACGCGAAGCCGCCGCCCTCGCCGCCGAGGCAGCCGAAGCTGCGGCACGCGAAGCCGAGGAAAAGGCCGAGCTCGAGCGCCATATCGCCGAAGAAGCCGCGAAGAAGGCCGAGCGCGATGCGCGTTATGCGGCGCGGAAAAAGCGCAAGCGCTAGGGGGCGTTGGGGCGAGACCGCCCACGGTAGCGCCCGCCATCCTCACCAGCTCCGACCGCTTCGCGGCCACCTCTTCCATCAAGGAAGAGGAGGTGATGATGTCCTCCGCTTCGATTATCTCCCTCCTCTTCCTTGATGGAAGAGGTGCGCCGGGCGCAGCCCGGGGCGGAGCTGGTGACGGCCTCGCGCCTGCGTTTGCGGGCCGACACGCAACTTTCTCTGAGTAACCAAATCCTTGTCATCCTGACGAAAGTCCACTGCTGTCCGGGATTTATTGATTGGGGGTGATGTGCACGGCAGACCCGGCTTGCAAATCAG
>NZ_JBLWTL010000020.1:0-53988 GCF_048270095.1 Maricaulis sp.
CTGCTGCAGCACCGCAGCGGCATTCCCAACTGGGTCGAGGATCCCGACCGCTGGGCGATCACCTCAGGCGAGGTGAATGATTATCTGGCGCTGGTGTTCGATGATCCTGCCGAATTCGAGCCCGATGCGCGCTATCAATATTCCAACACCAATTTCCTGCTGATCGGCAATATCCTCGATCAGGCCCTGGGCTATCCGCACCAGCAATTCATCCGCAGTGACATCCTCGACCCGCTCGGACTGCGAAACACCTTCGCCTCGGTGGATGATGTCGATCTCGAGCGCATCCCCGGCGGTTATGATCCAGGCTGGCCCGAAGAGAATTTCCGGCCCCGCGTCCACCACGTCCCCGGCGGAAGCATGGTCGCGACCGCCGAAGACACCGGCATCTTCCTGCGCGCCCTCAATGACGGCACCCTCCTCACCGGTGAGGCGCAAGCGATCTATTCCGAAGTCTATGAGTATGGCCATACCGGTCTGCTCGCCGGCTATTCGAGCATCGCCCGCTATCACAGCGATATCGACGCCGTGGTGATCCAGTTTGTGAACACCAGCGGCGGCCATACCTGGACGGCGACGGAAGCGGTTTACGATCGGGTGGTGCGGATCCTGCGGCGGGCGTAGTCTCTCAACCTCGTCATCCTGACGACAGTCAGGACCTCGACGCGACAGGCGCGGAGCTCGTGATATCGAGGTCTCCCATTGCGACGTCCGCCAGCGTCACAGCTGCCCGCCTCACCCGCCCCTGCGGGGCACCCTCTCCTCACGGAGAGGGAAGGCGCGCACTTTCCTTCTCCGTGAGGAGAAGGTGGCCGAAGGCCGGATGAGGCGGGCCAACGCGACACTGGAGCGTGTCGCCCTACCGCTCCAGCTCCACATCCCAATACAGATAGTCCAGCCAGCTCTCATGCAGGAATTTCGGCGGGAATCTCCGGCCCTGGGCCTGGAGCTCATACATGGTGGGGCGTTGCGGCGGGCGTTTGAGGGGCATGCGGGCTTCGCGCGGATTGCGGCCACCCTTTTTCAGATTACACGGACTGCAGGCGGCGACGATATTGTCCCAGCTTGTCTTGCCGCCGGCGCGGCGCGGGATGACATGGTCGAAGGTGAGTTTTTCCGTGCTGCCGCTGCCACCGGCGCCGCAATAGGCGCATTTGAAGCCGTCGCGCAGCCAGACATTATAGCGGGTGAAGGCGGGCGTGCGGTCGAGGGCGACATAGTCGCGCAGGGCGACGACTGACGGGACGTGCATTTCGAAGGTCGGGGAATGCACCACGTCCTCGTAGTTGGAGACGATGGCGACGCGTTCGAGGAAGACATTCTTGACCGCTTCCTGCCACGGCCAGGTCGAGAGCGGCCAATAGCTGAGCGGCTGGAAATCCGCATTCAGCACCAGACAGGGCCATCCCTGCGGGGCTTTAGCAAGCACCTGCATGGCCGCCTCCCCTTTGCATCCGGGCCCTGGGGCCGCGAGGGAAGGATGTATCCCGGACATTCGTCCTGAAAACGCACCTCCTTGGACTGCCCGGCCGCCCGACAGGCGAATCGGATCACGTGTCCTTGCAGGCAAGTTTACGCCTGTTTCGGTGACGCGCCTATGACATCAAGGCCACACACGCTGCGACACGGGGCAGCAGGACTTGCGCTCAGCGATAACCGCCGGACAGGGCCGTCTTGAGGAAATGCGCGCCGATCTCCAGCCCGTCCTGGCCGATGGAATGCGGCAGGCCCTGGGAGATATGCCATTGCGCGCCATGACCGGCGGCGGCCAGGTTTTCCAGCGCATCGAACATGAAGCCGAGCGGCAGGACCGGGTCCTGATCGCCATGGATCAACATCACCGGCGGTTTGGAGCGCATTTCCTGCTTCAGTTTCGGCCCGCCCGGCAAGGCGCCGGAAAAGCCGAGAATGCCGGCCAAAGGCCGCTCACGGCGCAGACCCGCCTGCAGGGAGAGCATGGTGCCCTGAGAGAATCCACACAGCACCAGATCGGCCTCGGTCAGGCGGTAACGCGCCAATTCCTGGTCAATGAAACGGTCAATGATCGGCCCGGCGATAGCGGCACCGGCCTCGATCCGGTCGGGATCGAGATTGGAGATCGGGAACCATTGATAGCCATTGGGCGCACCGGGCACCGCCTCGGGCGCATTCGGCGACACCCATTGCACATGCGGCAGCGCCGGCGCCCAATGCTGGCCGAGCCCGATCAGATCATCGCCATTGGAGCCATAGCCATGCAGGAAAATCACCAGCTTGCGCGGCGGCTGTCCATCGCGAGGCGCGAGGCGGGGTCCGTCGATGGGGGTCATGCGTGTCTCCTGCTCGGTATCGGGCGGAAAGTCAGCATTCGCGCCGGTGCTGTCAACGCGTGAGGGCTGCGGGCAGCGATGGTTTTGACAAGTGGTGCGAATTGGCTTTGCGATAGCGCCATGAATTTCGTCACACGTTTCGCCCCCTCGCCTTCGGGCTACCTCCATCTTGGCCATGCCTTCTCGGCCTGGACCGCCTGGCGTGCGGCCTGTGACCATGAGGGGCGTTTCCTGCTGCGGCTGGAAGATATCGACACGCTTCGGTGCAGACATGAATTCGAGGCGCCCCTGTTTGATGATCTGATCTGGCTCGGGCTCGACTGGGAAGAACCGGTGCGGCGCCAGAGCGAGCATTTCGATGAGTATGCTGGCGTGCTGGAGCGGCTCAAGGCGCTCGGCCTCGTTTATCGCTGCTTCAAGACCCGCACGGAAATCCTCGAGGATATCGCCCGCGCCCCGCATGGCGTCGGCGAAGTTTATCGCGGGCCCGACACGCCCCTGTCGGCAGATGAGGAAGCGGCGCGGGTGGCGGCCGGCGAGGCCTATGCCTGGCGGCTCTCGCTGGATCGCTGCCGCGATCATCTCGGGCCGCGGTTTGGCGCGATGTGTTTTGTCGAGGAAGGGGTAAGCGCCACCAAGCGCGAAGGCGCGCGCGAAGTGGCGGCCGATCCAGCCCCGCTCGGCGATGTTGTGCTGGCGCGCAAGGATGTCGGCACCAGCTATCATATCGCCGTGGTGCATGATGATGCGCTACAGGGCATCAGCCATGTGATCCGCGGCGAGGACTTGTTCGAGCTGACGCCGCTGCACGTGCTGCTGCAGACCCTGCTCGGCCTGCCAACTCCCATCTATCGCCATCACCGGCTTCTGCTGGATGAAAACGGCAAGCGCTTCGCCAAGCGCGACCAGGCAGCGACCTTGCAGGCGATGCGGATGAGCGGCGAGACCTCGGAAGGGTTGCGCTCAATCTTCCGGCGCTGAGTTTACCGATTTGTCATGCATCCAGACGCGCCATCCCGCGCATCCAAGGTCTTGAAGCCACACAAATTCGGGACCCGATGCGATGAAACAGACCGTCCGCCAACGCCTTCTCACCGCCGCCGCACTCAGCCTTGCCCTGGCCGCTGGCCCAGCTCTGGCCGACCCGCTGGCCGCGATTGATCCGGTCCTCGCCATGGGCACCGGCGATGCGGCGCTAGAAAGCCTGCTGGAACAGCGCTGCGAGGATGTGGAGCGGATCGATGTCGCCACACCGCGCTTTCCACTCGCGGCTGAAAGCGAGGCGCATTTGATCTGCGACGGGCTCGATCTGGCCTCGGGCGCCCGCCTCGACCGGGCCGTCTTCATCCTCGGCGATGGTGCCCTGGTTCATGTCAATGCCACAGGCGGTGCCGAGGCGTTGGCCCAGGCCGGCGAGGCGCAGAACTTTCGCGACTTCACGGTCTGGCCGGCCGCGGGTGTGCTGATTGATACCGCGCGCGACACGGTCTGGGTTCTCAATCCCGACGGGCTGCACACCAATCTCTTCATGTGGCGTCATCCCGCCCTCGACGGCGCCGCCCTGCCCGAGACTGAAGCGCTGAGCTTTGCGGTGCCGCAGGAAATCCGTCTCGGCGAAACGATCGAGGTGCTGGCCCCGGAAATCGAGGCGGCCTGCGCCTTTACGCGCACCTTTGACGACGAGCCCGGCCTGCCGACCGGCAATACGACACAGACGCAGATTGACTGTTTCGGCTATGAAATCGCCGGTTTCGACCGGAAAATCGAATTCGTCTTTGCCGATGGCCAGCTGGCCCTGGCCTGGATCCTCACCGGCGTTGGCGATGAAGCGCGGCTGCGCCAGCTCTTGACGGGGCAGTATGGCGAGCCGGCTGCCGCCATCCCGCCCGGACTGGAATTCTTCCCCGGCGAACGGATTGCTCTGCGGACCGACAAGCCGGAAATCCTGATCGCATCGGACGCCGTGGTCTCAGCCTTTCTCGGCCGCTGACGCCGGGCCCGCGATCATGTCGCAGCCAGCTCCGGCCCCTCGAACTAGGCAAGCGCCGTCTGAGCCGCTATCAGGCAGACATGTTTTTGCGCGATCTTTGGTATTTCGGGGCGCTTTCGAGCGAGCTCAAACCGGGCCAGCATCTCCATCGCGAGCTGCTGGGCCAGGCGATATTGTTCGGACGCGACCATGAGGGCCGCGCCTTCGCGATGAAGGATGTCTGCCCGCACCGCGGCATCTTGCTGTCCGGTGGCAAGATGCAGTGCCATGAGGGCGAGAGCCAGGTGGAATGCCCCTATCATGGCTGGCGTTTCCGCACTGATGGCTCCTGCGCTGCCATTCCCTCGCTGACGGCAGACCAGGCCGAAGCGATGGACCTCTCGAAGATCCGCACCCGCACCTTCCCGCTGCACGAGGACCAGGGCCTGGTCTGGATCTATTACGGGTCCGAGGAGAATCCCGAGCCCACCATCGCACCGCCCAAGCTGGATCTGCCCGAGGGCGAACGCCCACGCATGGTGATCCATGACGTCTTCAACTGCCATGTCGACCATGCCGTGATCGGGCTGATGGACCCGGCGCATATCCCTTTCATCCACCGGCAATGGTGGTGGCGGTCCGGCAAATCCGTGCACGAGAAAGCCAAGCAATTCGGACCGGTCGGGCGCGGCTTCTCCATGCTGCCGCATGTGCCGTCGAAGAATTCCTATCTCTACGCCCTGCTCGGCGAGCCCCAGACCGAGATCCGGTTTGAAATCCCCGGCCTGCGCACAGAATACGTCAAGGCGGGCGGCAAGCATTTCACCGGTTTCACCGCGGTGACACCGACGAACGAGAATTCCACCGCCATCACCATCGTCGTCTACTGGGATCACCCGCTCTTGCACATCACGCCGAATTTCCTGATCCGCAAGGGGATCGAGACCTTCGTCGGCCAGGACCGCGAGGCCGTGAACGCGCAGCAGATCGGGCTCGCCTATGATCCCGACCTGATGCTGATCCATGATAGCGACGTGCAGGCGAAATGGTATTTTGCGCTCAAACGCGCCTGGACGAAGCATCGCGAAACCGGCGAGCCCTTCGTCAATCCTGTCAAACCCGCCACCCTGCGCTGGAGAAGCTGATGACCGTCGATCTTCTTACCGGACTGCTCTACATCGCCATGCTTGGCGTGGTGATCGTGCTCGGTTTCGGGATTTTCAACCTTTATCGTTCCGGCGATGAGGCGCGGTCGCGCTCCAACAAGCTGATGCGTCTGCGGATCGTGCTGCAATTCTCGGCTATTGCGCTGATCGTACTGATCTATTTCGCCAAGGAACATTGGGGCGCCTGACCGGCACGCTAGTCGGACGGGGTCAGCAAGGCCCCGAAGACCGGTCCCATCGTTGGCGCAACCCGGTCCACGCGGCCATCATTGAAGGCGATGACCACAGCGCGGTCGCTTTGCGGGTCCATCACGATCTGGACAAACCACATCGTATTCGATCCGGCATGGATCAGGCGGCCATTCTGTAGCGCCCAGCCGAGCGCATAATCGCCGCCGAAGGGCGGTGTGTGCAGGGTCTGCCAACTGTCTGCGGTCAGATAGTCGCTCGCCTCGCCGCGATCACCCGCCATCTGCGCGCCCAGATATCGGCCAAGATCGCTGAGCGAAATATGGACGGTTCCGGCCGGTCCGAGCACGGGCGGGTTATCGGCGCGTGGTCCCGGCGGCACTGCCGTCAAACCTCCGAGCATGCCGGAGCGGTGACCGCGCGGCTGGTCGATTGCATCAACGCTGCCCGGAGGCCCGAAACCGGCTGAATCCAGACCGAGCGGTTCGAAGACCTCGCTCGCCATCAGGCTTTCCCAGCTTTGCCCGGTCGCCTGTTCGAGCATGGCCCCGGCAATGACATAGCCGGCATTGGAGTAGAGGAATTCGGTCTCCGCCTCGGCCGCCGGTGCCGTCCGCAACATCCGGAGCGCATAGTCGAGCCGCTGCTCGGGCATGGGGCGGCCACTGGTGCCTTCCATCTGGAAGCGGATCATGTCGGCCATGCCGATATTGGCCGGAAGGCCGGCGCGATGGCTGAAGAGATGCCGGAAGGTCAGCGCCGGATAGGCCGGATCCATCCCCTCGATCACACCGCCAAGGCGCTCGCCAATCGTGTCGTCCCAGCTGATGACACCCGCCTCCACCAGCCGCGCCGCCAGCATTGCCGTCATCGCCTTGGTGTCAGAGCCGATATGCCAGAGGTCATCCGGCGTCACGGCGGCATCACTGCCGGCCTCGCGCACTCCGGCAACACCGATGCGCGTCTCACCAGCCTGCCAGAACAACACCGCAGCGGCCGGCGCCCCGCTCGATTCGCGCGCCTGTTCGGCGAACACAGCGAGCTCTGCATCATTGGTCACGGACTGTGCGAGGGCTGCGGGGCTGACCGCCACTGTCAGTGCGATTGCGAAATTGCGGATCATCATCTTTTCTCCCTGACCTCTTGGCCTGCTCTCGTGACGCCCGGCCACGCAGCCTGAATCTGATGCGGGGCTCGCGCCGCGCGCGCCGAAGCGCTAGACAGGCTTCATGGTCAAGCTCAATAAAATCTACACTCGTACCGGCGACGCCGGTCAAACCCGTCTCGGCGACATGTCGCTGACAGTGAAGCACGACCCGAGGGTGGATGCCTACGGGGATGTGGACGAGACAAATTCCTCCCTCGGCCTCGCCCGCGCCGCACTGGGCGGCGGCCATGAGCTCGATGCAGCGCTGCAACGGATCCAGAATGACCTGTTCGATCTGGGCGGCGATCTGTGCGTGCCCGAGAGCGATGAACCGCTCGGCTTCGAGCCGCTGCGAATGACCGAGGGTCAGGTGACACGGCTGGAGACCGAGATCGATGCGCTCAATGCACGCCTGTCACGGCTGAACTCCTTTATCCTGCCCGGCGGGAGTGAGGCCGCCGCGCGCCTGCACCTTTCGCGGACCATTTGCCGCCGTGCCGAGCGCAAGCTTTCCGCGCTGATCGCCGGGGGTATCCGCATCAATCCGGCGGCACTGAAATACCTCAACCGCCTGTCCGACCTGATCTTCGTGATGGCCCGCATCACCAATGATGAAGGGCGCAGCGATGTCCTCTGGGTGCCCGGCGGCGAACGCTGAGACCGCGCATTCTTTCCGGCACGGAAACATCAACTTCGCGCGAGTGGGCTCGATTTCCCGGTCAGACGCATTATGTTTTGCGAACAATTTTCAACGCAGACCGTTTTCAAATCACCTGGGAGTGACCGCATGTTTCGCTTTTTTCTCGCCGCTGCCCCGGCTGCGCTGCTGGCCTTCTCCAGCGCGTCGGCTGAGCCCGTCGCCTATGAGTTTGACCATAGCCACACCGTCATCAGTGCCAGCTGGGACCATCAGGGCTATTCGCGCCAATCGCTGCAATTCACCGACTATGAGGGCACGGTCGAGCTCGACCTGGAAACCCCGGCCAATTCGACCATCGACATCACCTTCAACCTGATCAGCGGTCTGTGGGCCGGTGCCGGGCAGGACGCATTCATCGGCCATCTCAATTCCGGTGACTTCTTCGACACGGCCCTCACCCCGACCGCTCATTTCGTCGGCACCAGCTTTGAGACCGAAGATGGCGAAACCGGCGTGATGAGCGGCGACCTGACCATGAATGGCCAGACCCATCCAGTGTCGCTGGATGTCACCCTCAACAATGCCGGCGAGACCCGCGATGGCCGCTCCAAGCTAGGCTTTACCGCGACCGGATCACTGCTGCGCTCTGAGTGGGACATGGGCTATGCCGTGCCTTACGTCTCCGACGAAATCGAGCTCTTCATCTCGACCGAAATGGCCGTCCCGGCGCCGGCCGAATAGCTGACCATCCCTTTGCTGCAGGCACGGCGCGCGTGCCTGCAGTATAGCCTCAACGCTAGTCCTGGCGGGACAGCTCGGCAGAGCTTTTGGCCCGATCGCCCGGGCTCGACCACAGGCTGAGTGCCAGGCCAGTCAGCAAGGCGAGGACCGCTGGCAAGAGCCGCTCAAACTCGTCGACGGGTATCTCGTCAATAAAGATGACCTGCGTGCGCCACATCACCGAATTGGTGTAGAAGAACCAGGCACAGCCAAGCGTCAGGACCAGGGTCAGGACGAAGAGAACCATCCGCCCGATCAGGCGCAATGGGCCGCGCCCCTTGGGTAGCACGCACAGGCGTCGGCGCCCTGCCGCGAGACCGGCGAACAACCAATAGCCAACCAGCACGGCCAGCACGCCGACGAGGCCAGCCCCCAGACTGATCTGGTGAGTCAGCTCGAAGGCTTCATCGCACACCTGCTCAACGGGCCTTTCCCTCACCGCCGACAACCAGGTGCAACTGAGGTCGAAATCGAGCTGCGCGCCCGAGGTCGCATTGGTCATGAAATAGAAGCCGTCGCCGGTTTCCGGACGGATATAGATCTGGGCATTCCAGCTGGAATTATTGCCGCCATGACCGATCAGCAGTCCGCCCGGCGTCTCCAGGCGGGTGTAGCTCATGCCGATATTGGGCGTGCCTTCAGACGGAAGGAAAGCCTGGTCGAGCCATGACAGCGGCAACACACCGCCACCACCGAGATGGGCACGCAGGAAGGCTTCCATATCATCGCCGGACATGTAAACGCCGGCCGCAGCAAGCGCGACGTCACGCAAATCCTCGATTTCCCGGCGATAGTAATTGAACGCCGCCGATCGGGTGGGAAGGTCGGCCTCGATGAATCCGCTATGCTCCATGCCCAGCGGCGTGAAGACCTGTTCGCGCACATAGGCATCAAAGCCCTGCCCGCTGACATCCTCGATCATCATCTGCAACAAGACATAACCACCGCCGGAATAGCTCGACGCACGCCCCGGTTCGCGCACCAGCTGGAGCGGCTCATAGGTCTGTGACAGCTCGACGATATCGGCGGGCTGGTCCTCCTCGGGGCTGTAGCCGCCATAGCCATGAATATTGATGCCGCCGACATGCTGCAGCAGCCGACGCACGGTGACACCGGAGGCATCAAATTCGCTCTCGGGCAGGGTGAAGCGGGTCAGGTAGGACTGGACCGGCGCATCCAGGTCGATGCGTCCGTCGCGGGCCAGGGTGAGAACCGCCCAGACCGTGACCGGTTTGGAAACCGAGCCGAGATTGAAGGCCGTTTGCCCGGTGACGGGCGTGCCATCTGCCCGCGCCGCGCCGCGACGGGCCGACCAGATGACCTCCCCATCGCGCAGGGCACCGGCGGCAACGCCGGCGATCGAATATCGCCGCATCGCCCGATCGAGCACCCCGTCCAGCTCATCCGCCATCTCTGCCGGCGAGGCGTCCGGATCAATGCCGGTGAAAGGGCGCAGGTCTGCCGCAATGAAGGCGATCCAGCCCAGCGCTGCCAGAGCGGCGGCAAGGCGGACGAGCTTGAGCATTCGCATGGGAAAATTCCTTGGTTATAGCAACTACTATGCATTGCTATACATCTTGCTATGAGGCAATACAAGGGATACCAATAGAAAGTCGAGACGGGCGAGGCATTGATGGCGGATATAACGGACAAGGCAGGCGTTCTGGAGCGCTGGATTTCCCAGGCCCGCAAGGGATATTTCGAGATGCTGCTCCTGGCCCGCCTGCAGGCCGGGCGCGCCTATGGCTATCAAATCGTCGCCAGCCTGAAACAGGTGCCCGGCTTTGAAGGTCTCGCCGAGGGCACGGTCTACCCGGTGCTGACGCGGATGCGGAATGACGGTCTGGTCACCGCCGAATGGGTGGCCGAGGACAGCGGTGCGCCGCGAAAATACTACACAACAACACCATTCGGCGCCGAGGTTCTCAAGGACATGAAGTCGATCTGGACGGCTATGGGCGAGGCGCTGGATGCGCAGGAGGTGAATTCATGACCGGTGTTCTCACATTCTCGACGCCTGAGGCCCGCCGCCTGTGGCAGGATTTCCAACGCCGCCTCGACCGGGCCAATCGCGAGCTCGACGCTGCCGACCGCGCAGACATCAGTGCCGAAGCCGCGAGTCATATCCGCGATGCGATGGAAGCCCTGGACGAAGGCGATGAGCTGACGCGCCTGCATGCGGCGATCAGCAGCTATGGCGATCTGCCGGCCGCGCCGCCGGCCTGGCGGCAGCCTGCGGCGGTCGTGCTGCACTATGGATCCATCCTCGCGCTCGGGATCGCCGGGATCTTCGTGCTCATCTTTCTCCATATGACAGTGATGGAGGTGTTCAACCCGCAAGGTGTCGGCCTGTGGCACTACGGCCAGGGCGACTGGTCCTTGTCCTATGAAGCACAGGTCGGCGCGACGGAAGTGCTTGGCGGCTGGTTCATCCCGGCCATGTTGACGCTCAGCGCAGTCATTGCGGCCCTGCTCTACGCGCTTTGGCGTTTTGCCGTCGCCCCCGGCGGCCCCGTCTCGACCTGGATGAAGGATTGAGGCCTGCTGTGATTTGACGCGCACGTCAGCGCGCGCGTCACATTGACTTAGAGCGCAGGCATAGGCAGGTTCGACGCCTGTCCTTTCAAGGTGCGCCCCTCCCCGTGCGCGTCCAAATTCGGAGCTCCGGCATGAAGATTCTCGTCCCCATCAAACGGGTCGTTGATTACAACGTGAAGGTCCGCGTGAAGCCTGATCAGTCAGGTGTCGACCTCGCCAACGTCAAAATGTCCATGAACCCGTTCTGCGAGATTGCGGTCGAAGAAGCGATCCGGCTCAAGGAAAAGGGTGTCGCGACGGAAATCATCGTCGTCTCGGTCGGACCGGCCCAGGCGCAGGAAACAATCCGCACCGCGCTCGCCATGGGTGCCGATCGCGGCATCCTGATCCAGACCGATGATCTGGTCGAACCACTCGGCGTCGCCAAGGCGCTGAAAGCCGTTGTCGCGGAAGAATCGCCGGAACTGGTGATCCTCGGCAAGCAGGCGATTGATGATGACAGCAATCAGACCGGCCAGATGCTCGCCGCCCTGCTCGACTGGCCACAAGGCACATTCGCTTCGGAAGTCGCGATTAGCGACGGTGCTGCCAGCGTCACGCGCGAGATTGATGGCGGTCTGCAGACGGTGAAGCTGCAATTGCCGGCCATCGTCACCACCGACCTGCGCCTCAATGAGCCACGCTATGCCTCCCTGCCGAACATCATGAAGGCCAAGCGCAAGCCGATCGACATGAAAACCCCGGCCGATTACGGCGTCGATTTCGCGCCGCGCCTGGAAGTGGTCAAGGTGACCGAACCCAAGAAGCGCGAAGCCGGCATCAAGGTCGAATCCGTCGCTCAACTGGTCGACAAGCTGAAAAACGAAGCGGGAGTGATCTGATATGGCTGTTCTCGTTTTTGCCGAGCATGACAATCAAGAGCTCAATGACGCCACCCGTGCTGTCGTCACCGCCGCCGCGGCCCTGGGCGGGGACATCCATGTCCTCGTGGCCGGTTCCGGCGCGCAAGGCGTCGCCGATGCGGCTGCCAAGCTCGATGGTGTCACCAAGGTGATCCATGCCGAAGCCGATGTCTTCGCCAAACCGACCGCGGAAGCGCTCGATGCCCTGATCACCCCGATGATGGGCGATTATGACGCCGTGCTCGCCGCGGCGACGACAACGGGCAAGAATTTCATGCCCCGCATCGCCGCCCATCTCGATGTGATGCAGATTTCCGAAATCGTCGAAGTCGTCAGCCCGGATACATTCGTGCGCCCGGTCTATGCCGGCAATGCGCTGATGACGGTCAAATCCTCGGACGCCAAGAAAGTCATTACGGTGCGCCCGACAAATTTCGCCAAGGCTGGCGATGGCGGTGCGGCCACCCAGGACAATATGGCGGCCTCCTCCGGCCCGTTCAAATCGGAATATGTCTCCGAGGAAATGTCCAAGTCGGACCGTCCGGAACTGACCGCGGCCAAGATCGTCATCTCCGGCGGACGCGGCATGCAATCGGGCGATAATTTCCACCTGCTCGATTCCATCGCCGACAAGCTCGGTGCCGCCGTCGGCGCGTCGCGCGCTGCCGTCGATGCCGGCTTCGTGCCGAATGATTACCAGGTCGGCCAGACCGGCAAGATCGTCGCGCCTGACCTGTATATCGCCGTCGGCATTTCCGGAGCGATCCAGCATCTCGCCGGCATGAAGGATTCCAAGATCATTGTTGCCATCAACAAGGATGAGGAAGCCCCGATCTTCCAGGTCGCCGATTACGGCCTCGTCGCAGACCTGTTCGTGGCCCTGCCCGAGCTCGACGCCGCGCTTGGATAGACCGACTTCGCATCGAAACGATCAAGGCCCGGCTGTTCCAGCCGGGCCTTTTTCTTGGCAGTTTACCCTCAGTGTATCGACCGGGTGTGCTGCGCCAGGCGCCACCAGGTGCGCAGCGATGAGGGATGATGCCCCGCCTCTTCGAGGGCCGTCAGCGTGTCAAAATCAAGCCAACGCCCATCGCGCATCACGGCGTCGATCTCGTAGAGCCACGCGATGTCCTGCGTCGGATCGCCAGCGACCAGGATAAGGTCGGCGGCACAGCCCGGCGCCAGGCAACCGATCTCCCCGTCCAGCCCCAGCGCCTCCGCCCCGTTCAGCGTCGCGGCGCGGATCGCCTCAGGCGGGGTCAGGCCGGCATCAACCAGTATCTCCATTTCGCGCACAGTCGAAATCCCGTGCGGCGTGACCATGACGCCGGAATCCGTCCCGACTGTCAGGCGTACACCGGCGGCATGCAGGGCACCGGTGACCTCAACATAGAAGGCCTGCATGCGGGAACGGTCATCATGCTGGTATTGCGACCAGAATTCGAAATTCTCCTGCTCATGCCCGGCGATCACCGGATTGTAGCTCGCCATGGCGGGGCGGGTGATATGAGCCCCTCGGGTCTCGACGATCCGCGCCAGATTCTCGTGCACCACCAACGTCGGGTCGATCATCGTGCCGGATGCAGCGATCTGTTGGGCAAGCTCGCGAACGCCATCCGGGTCAGTCTCGTCATTCAACGCATGCCAGACGATCGACTCAGTGTGTTCGAGCGTCTGGAAGCCCGCACCCAGCGAGGCCGCAAAGTCGACCGGATCGGCCGGCGTGCCTTCGACCGGGTGTCCGCTCATCGTCATGCCCAGAACGGCTGCCTCGTCGCGGATTGCCGCGAAGCTTTCCCGGGACAGGTTCGAGTAGAGTTTGAGATGGCGAAAGCCGGCCGCGTATTGCCGGCGCACGCTGGCCCGCGCCTCGTTCGCACCATCGACCGTTTCGTGCAGGGCATTGCCATTGCGTCCTCCAACCTCATTGAGGATCGGACCGGTCGTCAACAGGCGTGGCCCGAGGATCTCGCCCCGCTCAATACGCGCGGCAAGCGGCAGGTGAAAGGGAAAGCCACCCATATTGCGCACCGTCGTGACGCCATGAGCCAGGCCCGCGGCCAGATCCGTCTCGTCGAAGACATGGACATGCACATCAATCAGGCCCGGCATCAGCACGCGCCCGCCTGCATCGATTGGCTCGACACCGTCGGGGCGTGCCGGCAGAGGCCCGGTCCCGACGCGCTCGATCCGCCCGTCAATCACCATGACATGACCATTCTCCTGCACGCTCCCGGTCGCGGGATCGAGCAGGCTGGCATTGGTAATCAGATAGGATCGCGGCGACTCACGATCCGGGCGCATCACCCCGGGCAATTGATGTGCCCAGGTGACGAGGGACGCGGCGGCGATACTGGCGAGAAGCCCGAGGGCCATGAAAAGTCGAAGCATGTCTGTCTCCCGATTGATGACGGGGCGACAGGATCACGGGCGTCCGGACGGATCGCCCGATATCCGGATTCCGGACGTGCGGAATGCGTCAGGTGTCGGCCGAACCGGATTTCGCACCGGCTGGCGTGGCATCCTTGGCAGCGGCGAAGGCCGACGGCGTCTGTCCGGTCTCGCGCTTGAAGACCGCGTTGAAAACGGACTTGGAACTGAAGCCGGCCGTGAAGGCGAGGTCAATCACACGCTGGCGCCTGCCCGTCCGGGCGTCCTCCCGCATCATCGCGCAAACATCCTCGATCCGAAGCGAATTGATATAGTCATTGAAATTCCGCCCTGTCGCCGACTTGATGGCCAGCGTCACGGCGCGTTCGGTGAGGCCGGAGGCGGCCGCGACCTCCTGCCGTGTCAGCCGGGGTTCGGTGTAGAGCGCCCCATCGCAGACAGCGGTCTCGACACGTTTGAAATCGACGCTCGCAGCCGCGCTGGCCACGGCCGTGTCATCGGGCGAATGTGGCGCGGCGCGCCCTTCTGCCCAAGCCTCCAGGACCCGTTCATCGAGGCCCGAAAACAAGCGGGTATGCCGGACGGCCAGAACGATCAGAACACCCACGAATACCAGCGACACCGCGATCTGGAAAGCATAGGCCGACGGGGTGTCCAGCCATGGCCAGTAGGGGTGCAGCCAGTGCGCATCCATGCGCAAAATGTCAAACACACCGTCGAGAACGTAGAAGGCGATCATCGCGACCATCCAATTCAGCTGGATAGTCCGCGCATCGGAGCGCATGTCCCGGGTCGCGTTGTGAAAACGACGGACCAGCAGGAGTGCTGCGGCGGAATAGGCAAACAGGCTGATCCGGGCCGCGTGTTCGACCAGCTCTATCTGCGGTGTCAGCGCGAGCGCAGCCAGAAACGGCAGGGCGTGTGGCCAGTCGCGCCAGCGCAGGGCCGGTCCGGCGATCATCACGCCGCGCACCAGCAGATAGACCAGCGGCGGATAGGCCAATCGAAAGGCCGGCGTGACCAGCCAGATCTGCCGGAAGCCGGCGGTCTCCTCGAGAAAGTTGAACACCATCCAGGCTGCCGACATCGCGAGCAGCGCGGTAACCGCGTGCAACCTGGCACGGAGCAGTGTCAACACCACGCCCAGAAGGGCGATCGTCATCAATGCGATCTGGATGAGATTGACTGGATGCAGCGTCATGACTCGACTCTAGAGTGCCACGCTGTGCGACGAAAGCCTCAGCCGCCATCCAGCCACCACGGTGCGCGCATTCACGACCATGGATGTCGGCCCGATCTCCTTGACCCGCCCGTTCTCAATTCGCCGCAAAAGCGTCGCACTGCCGTCATCAAACCGTCGTGCACCATCCGTAGGCAGAGGCTCGAAACTTGTCCTCCCCGGATTTGTCTCAAAGCTTGGTATCCCTCCGAGCGAAACACACGACTCGGGCCGCCCGTCGGGGCGGCCCGTTTTTTTACCCGCGGTTGATCGCCGCCTGCACCAGGCGATGCGCGTCCTCACTATCCCAGTCGGCCGGTGCCGGCATGCGGCCAATCTCGCGGCCACGGGAGTCGTAGAGGATGGACATGGGAAGGCCGAGCGCGCCGACCAGGTTATGGCTGGTGAAGCTGGCATCACGCAGGGCCGGCAGGGCATCAATCCCCTCCCGCTCGAAGAATTCGGTGATCGGGTCGAAGGAGCGGTCAAAGCTGATGGTGACGACATCAAAATCATCGCCCCCCATTTGCTGTTGCAGCCGGTTGAGCGCCGGCATTTCCTCGACGCAGGGGCCGCACCAGGTGGCCCAGAGATTGAGAAGGATCACCTTGCCGCGATAGTCGGAGAGCAAGTGCTCGCCGCCATCCGGGTCGGTATAGACCATCGCCGGTTGGGCCGGCGCATCGCTCAGGGTGACGAATCCGCCCATTTCGCCGCGCGCATAGCTGTCCAGAGACCCGGTTTCGCTCTTGCCCGTGCCGGATATGAACACGTATAGAAACCCGACCAGTCCGATGACGAGCATGGCCGTGATACCGGCTTTGACGGGCGATATTTGCATTTCATTCTCCTGATCGGCGGGGCGCTCATGGCAGACGACACCAAATCGACACCAACATCCAGTGCCAGCGCCATGTGGGGCGGCCGTTTTGCGGCCGGCCCCTCGGCGGTGATGGAAGCGATCAATGCCTCGATCGATATCGATCAACGCATGGCCGAAGAAGATATCGCCGGATCGCTGGCTCATGCCGCGATGTTGGCGGCGACCGGGGTGATATCAAGTGCTGACGCCGCAGAAATCACCCGCGGACTGACACAAGTGCGTGAAGAGATCCGCGCCGGCAACTTCCCCTGGTCGGCCGCGCTTGAAGACGTGCACATGAATGTCGAATCCCGTCTGAAGGATATCATCGGCGAACCGGCCGGACGGCTGCACACGGCGCGCTCGCGCAATGACCAGGTCGCGACCGATTTCCGCCTCTGGCTACGCGCCGCCTGTGACGGTATCGATGCCGGGCTCGAGGCCTATCAACGCGCCCTGGTCGAACAGGCTTCAAAGCATATCGACCAGGTCATGCCCGGCTTTACCCATTTGCAGACCGCCCAGCCGGTCTCGCTGGCGCACCATCTACTGAGCTATGTCGAATTGGCTGAGCGTGATCGCGGCCGCTTTGCCGACGCGCGCAAACGTCTCAATGAAAGCCCGCTCGGCTGCGCTGCCCTGGCTGGGACGGCCTTTCCGATCGACCGCGACATGACCGCCAAGGCGCTCGGCTTTGACCGGCCCATGGCCAATTCGCTCGACGGCGTTGCCGCGCGCGATTTTGCGCTTGAAGTGATGGCCGCCGCCGCGATCTGTGCCGTCAACCTCTCGCGCTTTGCCGAAGAGATCGTGCTCTGGTGCACGCGCCGATTTGGCTTCGCCACCCTGTCGGATGCCTGGTCGACCGGGTCGTCCATCATGCCGCAAAAGCGCAATCCCGACGCCGCCGAACTCGTCCGCGCCAAGCCGGGCCGGATTATCGGTTCGTTGACCGGGCTGCTGGTCGTGGTAAAGGGCCTGCCGCTGGCCTATTCCAAAGACCTGCAGGAAGACAAGGCGCCCGCCTTCCAGGCCGTCGATGACCTGGAACTGGCCCTCGCGGCGATGGCCGGCATGGCCGCCGATCTCACCTTCTATGGCGAGGCAATGGAGGCAGCCGCCGGCGAAGCCTATTCCGACGCGACTGATCTGGCTGATTTCGTTGTGCGCGAACTGGGCAAGCCCTTCCGCGATGCGCATCACATTTCCGGATCGATTGTCCGCCTTGCCGAAGCGGCCGGCGTGCCGCTGGCTCAACTGCCGCTTGAGACCATGCAATCGGTCGAGCCCGGCCTCGACGAACGCATCTATTCAGTGTTGAGTGCACGCGCCTCGATGCAGAGCCGGACCAGCTTTGGCGGCACCTCGCCGTTACGGGTAGGCGAGCAGGTCGAAGCCTGGAAAGCCCGCCTGTCGGCATAAAGGAAAGCATGATGAAACGCCTGTATAGCCTGATCCTGATCCTCCTTGGCACCACATCGCTGGCGGCCTGCGGCCTGCGCGGCGATCTCGAGCGGCCCGATCCGATGTGGGGCCATCCGCAGGACGCGGAAGCAGCGGCCGACGCGGCGGATGACAGTGCCGGTCGATAACGCATTGCCCGCAGACGTCACACTTCAACAAAACGTAATGCTTACCGCGCTATCCGGCGCGCCGCAGCGTGCTAGATTTGCCCCATGCACCGTCGGTCCCTGATCGTCGCATGGTGCGCTCTGATGTGGGAGCGCGCTGTGCCTGTGGTCTGGCCAGGTCTTGCCTGGGCAGCGAGCTTTGCCGTGCTTGCCCTGCTGGGTCTGTGGGAAAGTATCGGCGACCCCTGGCGCGGCATTTATGCCCTCTCCACCTTGGCCGGCGCGGTCTGGTTGACCCGCAGGGGCCTGACCGGTTTTGCCTGGCCTCAGGTCGAAGACCTCGCCCGCCGCGTTGAAGAAGATTCCGGCATCAGCGCCCGGCCGCACGAAGCCCTGCTTGATACCCCGCCCACCGATGATCCCGCCGCGCTCCAGGTCTGGCATGAGCACCAGGCTCGCATGGCCCGGCGGCTCGACCTGGCCCGGGCCCGCCGGCCCAAGGCCGCCTGGGCCCGACAGGATCGCTGGGCGCTGCGCGGAAGCCTGACCCTGGCCCTGCTGGTCTCCTGGTTCATGGCCGGACCGGCCGCACAGGACCGTCTCGGCGAAGCCTTCAGTCTCGCGCCGATCCAGGTCGGCGGGCTCGATGTCAGCGTTGATGCCTGGATTGACCCGCCCGCCTATACCGGCCGGGCTCCGATCTTTCTGTCTGCCGAGACTCGCACAATCGAGGTCCCGGCCGGATCAAGCTTCATCGCCCGTACCGCCGGCAGCCGCCGCGCCCCGGTGCTGACGCGCCGCGACGGCGCCGGCTCAGAGCGCGCAACGTCCACCGCGATCGGTGACAGCGTGTGGGATAGCCGCCTGGCGATTGCCGATGATGCGACTATCCGGCTGGCCGCTGGCCCGACGCGCCAGAACTGGACCCTGACCGTTATCCCCGACCGCGCGCCCGTTGTGCGTCTGCTCGCCGTGCCCGATGCCAATTCCAGCGGCGAGATCGACCTGCAATTCTCCGTCGTCGATGATTATGGCGCCACCGCCTATGCGCTGGAATTGCGGCCCGAGACTGATCCCGGCGCGCCATGGGAACGCATCGAGATCACCCCGGCCGGCATCACCAATCTCGACACGGAAGACGGTGTACGCACCCTGCTCGAAACTGCGCAGCACAAGCTGGCCGGCAGCCGGGTCACGATCCGTATCGCCGCCGATGATGCCGGTGGCAATACCGGACGCTCGCCAGAGCTGGGCATCACCTTGCCCTCACGGATTTTCCTCGATGCACTGGCCCGCGCCGTCGCCGAACAGCGCCGCAATGTCCTCAATGCCAACCAGGCCTACGCACCATTACCGGTCCGGCCCGTCCTCTATGCCGAGGATGTCGCGCCGGGCATGGCCTATCTCGCCGACGAGCCGGAGCGCCGCATTGAGCGCGCGCCGGAAGGCCTGCAATTCGCCGCCCGTGCGCTTGATGCCATCACCGATGCGCCGACGCACTTTTTCGACGATGCTGTCGTCTATCTCGGCCTGCGCGCCAGCGTTCAACGTTTGCGGCGTTCGCGCCAGCAGGCGGACCTGGCCGGGCTGGAAGCCGATTTGTGGCAAATCGCCCTGCGCGCCGAACTGGGCTCGCTGGCGGATGCCGAGGCCGCACTGCGCGCCGCCGAGCGGGCGCTGATGGAAGCCCTCGCGCGCGGTGCCGACGAGACCGAGCTGGCCGCCCTGTTCGACGCCTTCCAGGAGGCGATGGACAATTACATGGCCGCGATGGCCGCCGAGGCCGCACGCAGCGGCGAGATGGCCGATGCCCAGGCCCAGTCGCTCGACGGCGCTGCGCTACAGGAAATGCTCGATGCCCTGCGTGAAGCTGCCGAGCTCGGCGACACCGCAGATGCCCGCCAGGCCCTGCAACAATTGAGCGAATTGCTGCGCAATATGCAGATGCAGATGGGACAGGGTTCCGGCGAGGGCGAGCAAAGCGATCCGATCTCCGAAGCCATCCAGGACGCACTCGAAGAACTTGGCGATGTGATCGGCAGCCAGCGCGATCTGCAGGACCAGACGTTCGGGCTCGACCAGGAGCAGGAATCCGGTGGTGCCTCACAGCCTCAATCGGGTGGCCAGACCGGCCAGCAGGACGGAAACATGCCGCAAAGCCTGGCAGAGAACCAGAATGGTGGCGGTGCCGGTGCGCAGTCGCTAGGCGCCATGCAGGACGCACTCGCCCAGCAGCTCGCCGAGGCGCAGCAGGCGCTGCCCGGAGGCGGCAGCGAATCGCTCGCCCAGGCTGGCGATGCGATGCGCGCGGCAGCCGATGCGCTTGGCGAAGGTGACGCGGCAGCCGCTCTGGAAGCCCAGGATGACGCGCTGGCAGACTTGCGTGCCGGCGCTGAACAATTGGCCGAGGAATTGCTCGAGCGCATGCAGGACGCCCAGGGCGAGGCCGGCGAAGGCGAGCAGGAACGCGATCCACTCGGCCGTCCCTCGGAAGGCGCCTTTGCCGATGGCAGTGGGGTCGAAGTCCCTGAGGAAATGTCGCGGGCCCGTGCGCGCAGCATCCTTGAGGAATTACGCCGCCGAGCAGCCGAAGCCGGGCGCCCGCAAGACGAGCTCGACTATATCGAACGCCTGCTCGACCGCTTCTAGCGGCGACCGCGTCTGTTCACAGTGAAATCAGTGGTGTCCGGCGTCGGGTTGCGGCGCGTGATCGGCGGCAGGAGCGGTGTGGCTGTCAGTGGCGACGGCCTGTTCCGGTGCGTGCTCAGCTGTGTGTGCGGGCTCCGGGGTCACACTGTGGACCGGTGTCGCATCCGCGACCAACACAACCTCGACCTCAGCCGAGGCCGGTGGTGGATCGCTGACGACAGTGCGGAAATCGCGAACCTGACCGGCTGGAACCGCAGCACCTTGCAGGCCGACACTCCATTCCAGCAGGGACTCGCTGTTTTCGTCGCGCAGGATGGCACGCAGGGCAGGCAGGGCCCGCGAGCGGCGGTCGAGATTGCTGATCGTGCCCTCGATGACCAGCAGCGGCACGCCATGGGCATTGTCGCGGGTGACGGTCAACTCGCCAACCGTGAAGCCGTAGGGATTCACTTCGGCCCCCATCGCGGCATAGGCCGAGCTGGCCCGTGGCCACAGGGTGACAATATCAACCCGGAAGATCCAGGACGCGGTGAGCAGCAAGGCACAGGCAATGGCCAGCCCGCCCCAGGCACCGCCTGCAACGGCGGCCGACATGGTCCGGCGTTTCTTGGCCTGGCGCTCACGGAAAGCGGTATGCGGTTTGCTCTCGGCTGCGGAATCGGCTTCTGGGGGTGCCGGTTGCAGTGTCGGCAGATCCGAGGGATCCTCGGCTTCGGCGGTCCAGACATGGGCGCAGGACGCGCAGCGCACGCGGCGGCCATTCAGGCCAATCGCATGCGGATCGGCGCGATACCGCGTAGAACATGAAGGGCAGCTGAGTACTATGCTCATCTGAGTCGCTTACGCCTTATCCGGTTCATCCGCGCCCATGGAGAAATTCCATCGACCCGAGCCTTGCACAATCGCCAAACAGCGCCGCAGAACCGGTGATCCGCTTCGACAATGTCGGAATGCGGTACGGGCACGGTCCCGAAGTGCTGCGTGATCTCTCATTTGATTTACCACGTGGTTCTTTCCAATTCCTCACCGGACCGTCCGGTGCCGGCAAGACATCGCTCTTGCGGCTGATCTATCTCGCCGCCAAGCCGTCGAGCGGGCAGATTTCCTATTTCGGACGCGACGCCGCGGAGCTGACCCGCAAGGAGATGCCGCTCCTGCGCCGGCGCATTGGCGTGGTTTTTCAGGAATTCCGTTTACTCAATCATCTCAGTGTGTTCGACAATGTCGCCCTGCCCTTGCGCATCGCCGGGCGGCGGCGGCAGGACTATGCTGAAGACGTCGCCGAACTACTCGCCTGGGTCGGCCTGGGCGAGAAAATGGATGTCGTGCCGGCCACATTGTCCGGCGGAGAACAACAGCGCGTCGCCATCGCCCGTGCGGTCGTCGGACAGCCGGAAATCCTCATCGCGGACGAACCAACCGGCAATGTCGACCCTGAAATGGGCATGCGGCTGTTGCGGCTGTTCGCCGAGCTGAACAAGCTGGGCACCACCATCATCATCGCGACGCATGACCTCTCCCTGGTGCGCATGCTCGACGCGCCAGTGATGTCATTGTCGAACGGACATCTGCATATCCGCGCGCCACGCAGCCAGCGCCAGGCACAGGCCAATGCCGAGCAGGAAGAGGCCGCAACCGATACCACGGCCACGGAGGCGCCCGATGAGTAACCGGGTTCCACCACCGCCGGCCGGCGGCGCCGGCGCCTTGCTGCCACCCGATTCCGGGCGAGACCGACCGCTCTTCGTGGTCGCGGCCATCCTGGTCTTCCTCGCCTGTATTGCGGCCCTGGGCGCACGCGGCGCCTGGCTGCAGGCACAAAACTGGACCTCGGACCTGGAGAGCAGCATCACCATCCAGATCCGGCCGATCGAGCTGCGCGACGCCCAGCTCGACGCTGAAGAGGCGGCCCGCATCGCCCTGACCGTGCCCGGGATTCTCGGCGCGACAGCGCATGATCGGGCTCATGCCGAGGCGCTGCTGGCGCCCTGGCTGGGCGCGGGCAACCTGCCCGACGACCTGCCCCTGCCGCTTATGGTCGAGGTCCAGCTGGACCCGCAATTGCCGCCGCCGGGAGGCGCCCTTCAGGCGGCCCTGGACGCGGCCGGCCTGACCGCAACAGTGGACGATAACAGCCGCTGGGCCGGCGCGGTCCGGCGTGCCGCGCGAACGGCACAGACGCTCGGCCTCGCCATGATGTTCCTGTTGGCCGGCGCAGCAGCAGCGGTGGTCGCCTTTGCCGCCCGAGCGAGTCTGGCCGCCCGGATCAATGTGATCGATGCCCTGCATATTTGTGGCGCCGAAGACCGGTTCGTGGCTGGTCTGTTTGAGCGTCGCTTCTTCATGCTCGGACTGAAGGCCGGCATCGCCGGGGCGGCCTGCGCCGGACTGGTCGCGGTCCTGGCGAGTTTCGGCCAGGGTCCCGCCGACATGGCATTCTTCCTGCCGCACTGGGCGATGGACCCGTTTGAGCTCGCCCTGCTGCTGCTCGCACCGGTGCTGGCCGGAACAACAGCCGCTATTTCAGCCCGTCTCGCTGTTGCCTCGGACTTGCGGGGGCGGTGGTAATGGCCAAAATCGGCCTCAATCGCAGCAATAAATGGTCTGTCGATATTTACGACGGGGCGGGCTTGTCACCTCATGCCCTCACGCCAGAGCGGGTAGACGCATGAAACAGGGCATTGGTATCTTGCGGGCCTTGGCCTTTGTGATCCTGGCCGCAGGCCTGATCGGCTTCGCAGCCTATGCCGGACTCGTTTCCAGCTATGCCCTGCCCGATGACGATCTCAGCGCCGATGGCATTGTTGTCCTGACCGGGGATCAGGGTCGGCTGACGGCCGGTGCGCAATTGCTGCAAGACGGGCGATCGCGGCACTTGCTGATTTCAGGCGTTCACGCCTCGGTGACGACCGAACAATTGCGGGCCCACACCACACTCTCAAACGAACAATTCACCTGCTGCGTCGAGCTCGGGCGCCAGGCCGGCGACACGGTTGGCAATGCCCGCGAAACTGCACAATGGGTGCGCAGCAACGGCTATCGCCGCTTGATCATCGTGACCTCAGACTATCATCTGCCCCGCAGTTTGATCGAGATGGACATGGCCATGCCTGACGTTGAATTCATCGCCTATCCGGTCCGCACAACCCCGCCCTGGCGCAATCCCCGCTCGGCCCGGCTCTGGCTCCAGGAATACGCCAAATACGCGACGGTCCGGCTTGGCCGCGTCTTGCTGCCGGCACAGGACACCCCGTCATGACCGCTATCCGATCAATCATTTTCCAGGTCTATATGTATGGGCTGATGGCGATCATGGGGTTGGCGGGCACACCGCTTCTGCTCGGCCCGCGGCGCTGGGCGCGTAATTATCTGAGGCTCTACCTCGCCATCATCTGGTTCGGTCTGCGCTGGATCTGCGGTGTCCGTTTCGAGGTTCGCGGCCGCGAACACCTGCCCGAGGGCGGCGCGCTGATTGCCTCGAAGCATCAGAGCATGTGGGAGACGCTGGCCTTCTGGGGCATTCTCGATGATCCGGCGATCATTCTGAAGAAATCGCTCGTCTATATGCCCTTCTTCGGCTGGTTTGCCGTCAAGCTGGGCAATATCAGTGTCGAGCGCACGGCCGGCTCAAAAGCCCTGCGCAAAATGCTGCGCGATGCCGCGACCCGCGGCAGCGAGGGCCGCCAGGTGCTGATCTTCCCCGAAGGCACGCGGGTCGAGCCCGGCGAGCACCCGGATTTCAAGCCCGGCATTGCCGGCCTCTATCAGTCGATGAACCTGCCCTGCGTCCCTGTGGCGCTTAATTCCGGCGTCCATCTCCAGCCCTATTGCGGGCTGAAGAAACCGGGCCTGATCGTGGTCGAATTCCTCGAACCGATCGCCCCCGGCCTGCCCAAGGCCCAATTCATGCAAACCCTGCATGAGCGTATCAATCTGGCTGCCGATGCCCTGCTCGACGAACAGCCAGCCGAGACTGCCGACCGGGAGAGCCTTGCGTGAGTATTCCAAAGCGTTTTTTGTTTCCGGTTCTCGGTATTCTCGTTGTTCTGGTCCTCTATACGGCCTACTGGCTGCACGCCAAGAGCACGATAGAGCGCGAAGTCGGCGTCTGGATCGCGCGCCAGGAAAGCGCCGGCTATCTCATCGAGCAGGAGCGGGTCCGCGTGACCGGCTTCCCCTATCGTTTCCAGGTCGAACTGACGGCACCGCGAATGCAGGCGCCGCAAAGCGATGGCGGCTGGAATGCGCGACTGGAAATGCTCAAGGCACATGCCCTCTTCTACGACTTCCGCCACTGGATCATCGAGTTCGATGGACCGCTCTGGCTGGAATACGATGCCGAAACACCGACATTGCTGGAACTTGACGCGTCACTGGCGCTGGTCAGCCTGGCCAGCAATGATCGCGGCGAGACGATCCGGATCGGGGGCGAATTCAGCGATGTGCGGATTGCAACCCGCTCGGGCCAGGCCCCCGGCCTTGAAGCCATCGAAAGCCTGTTGTTTTCCGGTGCCGTCGCCGAGGATGACACATTGCGCCTCCGGCTTGAGGCCACCGGTCTCTCTGCCAGCGCCGCCGTCATCTCGCCCGAAATCGAGCGCGCATTCGGCAGTTCGGCCGAGCTGGCACGGATGGACCTGACTGTGACCCGATGGGCGACGCTCGCCATTGATGCTGATGCGGCCGCATGGAGCCGCGCCGGTGGGCAATTACTGATCGCCGAATCGGCTCTGGAATGGGGTCCGGCGCAATTGTCAGGTGTCGGCGAATTCACCCTGGACGCCAGCGCCGAGCCCGATGGCCGTCTGTCATTGCACATCACAGACCCGGACGCGCTCGCCGACGCCCTGGTTCAGGCCCGACTGGTTCCGGCCGAGAACGAACAGGCGCTGCGCCTGGCGGCGATGATGGCCCCGCGCGGCCCCGATGGCGTCGCCCTGCCCTTCCGCATTCGCGACGGCGGCGTTTATCTCGGGCCTGTCAGGCTCGGCGATCTGGAGAATTGACGACGGGCGGCCTGGCCGCCGGTCGCGATCAATGCCCCATGAACTCGGTCAGCGCATCCACCAGCCGCCGGTTTTCCGCTTCCTTGCCGACCGTGATGCGCAACGCATCGGGCAAGCCATAAGGCGCGACTCCGCGGACGATCAGCCCGTTCCGGGTCAGGAAGGCATCGGCATCCGCGGCCGTTTTTCCGGCCGTTTGCGGGAAATGCACCAACACGAAATTACACACGCTCGGCGTCACCTCCAGACCGAGCCCGCCAATCTGCTGGCGCAGGAAATCAACCCAGCTCGCATTGTGCTGCGCCGAACGCTGCATGAAATCGCGATCGGCAATCGCCGCGGCCCCGGCTTCGATCGCCGGCAGATTGACATTGAACGGCCCACGCACCCGGTTGAGCACGTCGATAATGGCCTTGGAGCCATAACCCCAGCCCAGGCGCAGACCGGCCAGACCATGGATCTTGGAGAAGGTTCGCGTCACGATGACATCATCACGCTCGCGCGCCAGCGCCATGCCGGAATCATAATCCTCGGCGTCGACGAATTCGGTGTAGGCGGCGTCGATCACCAGCAGGGTGGTCGGCGGCAACGCGTCCCGCAGACGGCGGATCTCGGCGTCGGGGATATAGGTGCCGGTCGGGTTATTGGGGTTGGCGATGAAGACGATCCGGGTGTCGTCCCCGGCCGCGGCGATGACGGCATCGACGTCGGTCGTATAGCCACGCTCGGGAGCCGAGACGAGGCGGGCACAGCTCTGCATCGCGACCAGGCGGTAGACCAGGAAGCCGTATTGCGACTGGACGACCTTGTCGCCCGGATTGAGATAGGCGCGACCGAGCAATTGCAGGATTTCATCGGAGCCCGTGCCGCAGACGATATGGTCGGCATCAATCCCCTCTTCCCGGGCAATGGCATCGCGCAGACGGCTCGCGCCACCATCGGGATAGCGATGCAGGCGTGAGGCGGCAGTCTCGAAGGCCTTCACGGCCTTGAGCGAACAGCCGAGCGCATTCTCGTTCGAGGAGAGCTTGGCTGGATTGGCCACCCCCGGCGCATCAGCAGCGCCCGGCTTATAGGGCTGAATGTCGAGAATGCCGGCGCGCGGTTCGATGGCCATGGGATTTCCTCAGCTGTCCGAAAGGTCGGAAGGATTGTCGTGACGGGATAACGCGGGGCGGGTTTGCGCTTCAAGGGGTTTGGCGCGGACGCGCGCAGTTGCCGGGCGTGGACGCAGTGCCATGGTGCGCTTCACGGCTTCGACCAGCACCACACCACCGAGCGCCGGCCAGGCCCTTTCACCCGTCTCCTCCCACATCCGCGCGATACGCGTATGGGTGCTCCACTTCCAGGGCGGCGCATAGAGGGCACGCGACCAGGCGGTCGGCTCGAAGAGTGCATCATTGAGCAATTGTGACAGTTGGGCCCGGGAGAAAGGCCGACCATGACCGAAGGGCGTTGAGTCCAGCCAGGCCCAGATGCCAGATCTCGCAGCGGTGACAATCACCACGCGGCCTTCCGGCGCCAGCACTCGCCAGATTTCCCGCAACGTCGCCTGTAGCGAATCGGCCTCTTCCAACGCGTGAACCAGTAGTACGCGGTCGAACACGGCCTCGGAAAAGGGGAGATGCGTCTCGTCACCCATCGCAATACCGGAACAGGCCGTGCCGGAAATTACAGCGCCCTGGGACGCTGGCATGAAGCAGACACTGCGCCGGGCGGTTTCGCGATAAGGTTCCAGATAGGGCGTAGCGAAACCGAGACCGAGCAGATCGAGATCCTTGGCGTCCGGCCAGATTGCAGCCAGACGGCGGCCGATCATCTCGCGCGCCACCAGGCCCTGGCGGCTGCGATAGAAACGGTCCAGTTCAAGAGCTTCGCGACGCACCCTTCACACTCCACGGTTTTACCCCGATCATGGGGTTTCCAGCGCAACACTAACCATAGCGGCGAAATCGACAATGAGCGAACTGAGCATCCGGCAATTTCCCTGCCTGTCCGACAATTACGGCTTTCTCATCCACGATGCGGCAAGCGGTGAAACCGCCACGATCGACACGCCGGATCCGGAACGAATCCTGGCCGAGGCGAAAGCGGCTGGCTGGACAATTACGCAGATCTGGAACACGCATCATCATTTCGATCATGCTGGCGGCAATGCCGCGATCAGGGCGGCGACCGGCGCGCGCATCGTGGCACCCGGCTATGAAGCCGATCGCATCCCCGGCATCGACCAGCCGGTCCATGATGGGGACAGCGTCTGGCTCGGGAAGATCGACGCGAAAGTGATCTTCACGCCCGGCCATACCAGCGGGCATATTGTCTACAGCCTTCCGGACGAAGGAGTCGCCTTCGTCGGCGACACCCTGTTCGCGCTGGGTTGCGGTCGTCTGTTCGAGGGCACGCCGGAGCAAATGTGGACAAGCCTGTCGCGACTGTCGGCGCTGCCGGACGACACGGTCATCTATTGCGCCCATGAATACACCCAGGCCAATGCCCGCTTCGCGCTGAGCGTCGATCCGGATAATCCCGCACTGCGGGCCTATGCCGCCAATGTCGATGCCCGGCGCGCGCGCGGCGAAGCGACCATCCCGACGACGATCGCAGCCGAGAAGGCCGCCAATCCCTTCCTGCGGCCCGCTGACCGCGCCATCCGCAGCCGGCTTGGCCGGGCCGATGCCAGCGATGCCGAGGTATTTGCCGAAATCCGCCGCCGCAAGGATGCATTCTGATGGCCACGGCCGGCGCCATCATCCAGGCCCTCGGCATGCAACCGCATCCGGAGGGTGGCTGGTATGTGGAAACCTGGCGCGATGCAGAAGGCCCCGACGGGCGCTCGCGCGGGACGGCGATCTACTATCTGCTGGAAGCCGGTGATCGCTCACACTGGCACCGCGTCGATGCGACCGAAATCTGGCACTGGCATGCCGGAGCGGCGCTGCAGCTGGATCTCAGCGCGGATGGCCGGCAGCAGACCGGTGTCACACTCGGGCCGGAAATTGAAACGGGTCAGCGGCCACAGGCGCTGGTGAGCCCGCATGTCTGGCAGAGCGCGCACTCACTGGGCCCATGGACCCTAGCCGGTTGCACAGTCACGCCAGGCTTCGAGTTCTCGGGGTTTGAAATGGCGGAACCAGGCTGGCAACCCGGCAAGTCGCGGTCCTGATCAGGTCGGCCAGTCTTCTGCCAGCAAGGCGCGGGCAATGAAAGCCGAAGAAGAACGGCCAGCGAAGCCGTATTCCGGAGCGATCACGACGACAAGACTTTCGCCGCGCCGATAGGCTGCGGGCTGTTCACCGATCGAGATTTCGACCCGGTCGATACCGCGCAGACGCCGGCGCTCATTGCGCACCGAGCGAAAGGCCAGGGCCACCATATGCAGGCTGTCGTGCTGGACGCCCAGCCCGGCGCGCGGTGCGGGGGCGTAGCCAACCGAAATACTGCGGTCCAGCTCGGCCGTCAGCTCATTGGCCAGATCCTCCGCCCGCAACCGCACTTCTTCGGTCGAGCGCGGCGCCGGGGCGAGCCCGCCAGCCTCGCTGGCGAAATCGGCGATCACGCCATTGGGGGCATCGGTCGGAAAATAGGTCGCGCCACCCAGCCCCGTCAGACGAACAACTTCGCGGCCGGTATCGGTCACATAGGCCGTTCCCCCGCCCGGCGCACGATTGGCGAACAGGACCAGAACCTCGCCCGTCGGATCGTCGCGTTCGCTCAGCAGGGCAACCGTGTTCGACCGGTCGAACAGAAAGAACTCGCCGGTATCAGCGCGCTGATACCAGCCCACGACTTCCTGGGCCCGCTCATTGCGAAGCAGGCGGTCGCGCAACGGGTTTTGAAACCCGATGGCGGCACCCGCGCACAAGGCCGCGGTCAGGATTACAATCAGAAAACGGATCATCGAGGACAGCATTGACACTGGCAAGACGGCAATTTTTGGGCAGACGCCCGGCCAATGGTCATGCCATGTACTGCCCGCCGTTAATCGTCAGCACCGATCCAGTCATGAATCCGGCGGCGTCGGAAGCCAGATAGGTCACCAGGCCACCGATTTCCGCGGCTTCACCGAGCCGGTTGACCGGAATACCGGCGATGATCGATTGCAGGACATTGGCCGGCACCGCGGCGACCATTTCGGTATTGATATAGCCCGGGGCGATGCAATTGACCGTGATACCCTTGCGAGCGGTTTCCTGCGCAAGGGCCTTGGTGAACCCGATCACGCCAGCCTTTGCGGCCGAGTAATTGACCTGGCCCATCTGGCCCTTCTGGCCGTTGATCGAGGAAATATTGATAATGCGTCCGAAACCACGCTCGCGCATGCCATCGATGACTGGTCGCGTCATGTTGAACATCGAGTTCAGATCGATCCGGATGACGTCATTCCAGTCGTCCGGCGTCATCTTGTGGAACATGCCATCGCGCGTGATGCCGGCATTATTGACCAGAATGTCAAAGGGGGCGCCGGCCTTGGCCTCGGCCGCAGCGATACCGTCAACACAGGACTGGTAGTCGCCGACATCCCATTTCACGGCGCCGATTCCGGTTTCCGCAGTGAAGGATTTTGCTGCCTCTTCATTGCCGGCATAGTTCGCAACAACCGTATATCCTGCCGCCTTGAGCTCAAGACAAATGGCCGCCCCGATACCCCGGGTTCCGCCTGTAACCAGCGCTGTGCGTGTCATATTCAATCCCCAAATTCTTGTTCTTGAGTTGAGCATTAAGTCTTCGCGCTTGCAGCAGACCACTTGCTGAGCGTAAACCCTAATGAAATAGGTGCGCGTCCGTGTCGAGCGAATATCGAGAACGGAGCGCGCATTCTACACGAATAGGGGAAACGCTGTGAGTAAAACCAAAGGCAGCAAGTCGGAAATCATCATCAAGAAATACGCCAACCGGCGCTTGTATGACACCTCGACCAGCCAATACGTGACCCTCGACCATTTGCGGGACCTCGTGAAGAAGGGCGTCCATTTCCAGGTGATCGACGCGAAGAGCGGCGAAGACCTGACGCATGGCGTGCTGGCCCAGATCATCTTCGAAGAAGAATCGCGCGGCGCCAATCTTCTGCCTGTCGACTTTCTGCGACAGCTGATCGGGTTTTATGGCGACAGCCTGCAGAGCGTCGTGCCGGGCTATCTGCAGATGTCGATGAATAATTTCACGCAGCAACAGGAAGAATACCGCACCAAGGTCGGCGAGGCGATGATGTCGCCGCAAGCCACCATGGCGCTGATAGAGGAACAGACCCGGCGCAATATGGAAGCCTTCGGCAAGACCATGCGCATGTTCACGCCCTTTGTCCCGACCACGGGGCCGGAAGCGCATGAGGCTGATGCCCCGGCGGCGGCCCGGGACGACGAGGACGATATCGCACGGATGCGCGACGAGCTCGACGATATGCGCGCCAAGCTCGACCAGATTCTCAAGGCCAAGGACTAGGCAAGCGCGCCTTCCACCTGACGCCACACCCGCCGGAAACAGTCCGGCCGCCGCCGGGTCGCGTTAAGACTTTCGTATCATTTCAGATCAGCGCACGGGCCAGATGACCCCAATCCGGACGGGAAACCGCCGTCCGGTTCGCTTTTGCGACCAGAATCATGGTTAATGAGGCGTTAAAGTCTGGCATCCCCCTTGCGAGGGTATTGATATGATCACGATCCGCAGCCCATATCCTGTCCCGACCCTGACCAGCCGGCGTATTGAGCCAGCGGGTTCGGCATGCGGGTCGAATGATCGCCAGCCGCGGCAAGACCGCGCCCATGCTCCTGTCCCGACCCCGCATTCCACTCCGGCCCAGCCGCAGTCGTCTGTGAGGGCGCAGGTCGCCCCGGCTGAGCTTATTGTCCAGATCATCGCCGGAACGCCGCGCCGCGGCATACGCGCCGAAAACAGCGAGCAGGCCCGCTATCGCCGCGCCTATCATCAGGCGACACAAAAAAGCGCGCCGCCCCCGCAATGGGAGCGACGCGCCTGATGGTGACCGACGCAATCCTGCGCCGCCTTGGCTTCTGGTGCGACGCCGCCTTTGGCGCCGGCCTGGTCTTCGTACTGTTCTAGCCTTCGCCGCCAACCGCGAGGTCGCGACGGGCTGCGACGACCGTGACAACAAAGCCGCCAACCGTATCCATCAGCGTCATCAGGGTGAGCAGGAAGAAGGCCGATGTGCCGAATTTCCCGACCAGCAGGAAGAGCGCCATCGCGACGACGAAAACGGCCATGGACAGACCGTGATTGATGATCGTCGCTGTGCCGGAACCGGCCGCCTTGATCTGTTCGATGAACAGGAAAAACATCCCGACGATCACGAGAAAGTCGCCCAGAGGCAAGCTCCAGGGGCCTGAGACCATCGGAATCCGGAACACGGTCCAGTCAAGGGCCAGTGCCATCGAAGCCTGGTCGGCACCGCCAAAAACAAAGGCGATAACGACATAGATGATGACCGGAATGATCATCAGTGGAAATACATTGAACATTGAACTCTTCCCCTTGGCAGGGCCGCCTCGCTGTGCGCGATTGGCAGCCATCATACCCAACATTACACCATTATCCCCGCCACCTGACATAATCAGATCCTCACTATAACTCGTCTGAACCCCGCGGGTTCCGCGCTCGTGAATTTAACCACATCATTCCCATCATGTCTGTCAAAGAGGCGAAAAGACGACCAAAATTCGTATATTTCGACGCGCCAATGGTGCGGTGACGGTGGCTGACGGGGCGGAATTCGCACAAATATCCCTCGCGATTCATCAGCGCCGGCAGGAAGCGGTGCTGATGATCGAAAAAGGGAAGCTGCAAATAAACATGTCGTTTGAAGGCCTTGAGGCCGCAGCCTGTATCATTGCAATTATCATTGAGCATGCGCTTGCGGATACCATTGCCGAAACGCGAGGCGAATTTCTTCCAGGCTGAATCCTGCCGGTTCTGACTGCGGTCGCCGCCGACCAGACCGAGATTTTCCGGTGCATCAACGCGCATCAGGGCTTCGATCACGATCGGCAGACCGTCCGGCGGGTTCTGGCCGTCGCCGTCCAGCGTCGCGACAATGGCGCCGCGGGCCTGCATCACACCGGTCCGCACCGAGCGCGACTGACCAGCATTATTGCGATGCCCGATGACGCGCAGCATCGGCAATTCGTCTTTTGCGGCAATCAGTTCGGCGCGGGTGCCGTCGGTCGAGCAATCATCGACGAACAGGATTTCGAAATTGCGGCCATCGAGTGCGGCAGCGATTTCGCGCGCCAGCGGCACAACATTGCCAGCCTCATTATAGGCGGGCACAACGACGGAGATATCAGGGGTCTGACTCATAAGGGGTTCTGCTTGCGCTTGCGGAAAACGGGGTCTGCTTTACATACCGCGTCTAGCACATGACGCGAGGGGTTTCACAGCCCTGCGACCATTGGAGACTTTCATGGCCGAGCTAGCCAAGGGAATTCGCGCCTATATTATCATAGGCTTGCTGGCTGCTCTGGCAGCCCTCGCGGGGATTTTCACCTTGCCCCCGCTTGACCGCGACGAGAGCCGTTTTGCCCAGGCGACGGCGCAAATGCTGGAGACCGGCGACTTCGTCTCGATCAATTTCCTCGACGAAGCCCGTAACAAAAAACCTGTAGGAATTCATTGGCTTCAGGCCGTCAGCGTCGCCGCTTTCTCGAGCGCTGACGCGCGCGAAATCTGGGCCTACCGCCTGCCCTCCATGTTCGGGGCCATGCTGGCGGCGCTGGCCTGTTTCTGGGGTGGGCAAAGACTGGTCGGGCGCAAGGCGGCGTTTGCCGGAGCGGCGCTGTTTGCGGTGACGATCCTGCTCGGCATTGAAGGCGGCATCGCGAAAACCGACGCGATGTTAGTAGGTTGCACGACATTGGCGATGGCGGCCCTGGCGCAGTTGCGGGCCGGGAAGGGCAAGAAGACCGCCCTGCTCTTCTGGTTCGCGATCGGGCTGGGCGCACTGATCAAGGGGCCGGTGACGCCGATGGTTGCGGGCCTGGCCGTGCTGGTGCTGGTGATCTGGGAGCGCAAGGCGAACTGGTTGAAACCACTGGGTTTCTGGCCCGGTCCACTGCTAGCCATCGCGATGGTTCTGCCCTGGCTGATCTCGATCCAGATCGCCACCGATGGCGGTTTTCTGCGCCAGGCGATCGGCGATGATCTGGCCCCGAAACTGGCCGGCGCAGCCGAGCGGCATGGTGGTCTGTTTGGCTACCACTTGCTACTGGCTCCCTTATTGTTATTCCCTGCCACCCTTACCGTTATACCCGGGCTGGCCTATGTGACGTCAGCCCTGCGTGGCCGAACCGACGAAAAAACGGCCAACGCGGCGCGTTTTCTCCTCGCCTGGGCGATTCCGGTCTGGATCGTGTTTGAGCTCCTGCCGACCAAACTTCCCCATTATGTCCTGCCCGCCTATCCCGCCCTGGCCCTGATTGCCGGCTGGGGGCTGATGCAATTGAACAAGGCTGCGGCCTGGCAGAAATGGACCAGCTGGGCCCTGTTCGCTGTCGCCGGTCTGGTGTTCGCGATTTTGATGCCGGTGCTGTTTGTCGTCTATGGCAATAATGCCAGCTGGGATGCCGTGCGGCTGTCACTGGCGGGATTCGAAGGGGGTTTCGAGCTCGGGCTGGACCCGGCGGTTGCGACAATCGTTTTCCTGACCGCCGCAATCTTCGCGATCCTGACCGGTGCGGCATTGATGGCCGCGCGGGGGCGCTCTGCGGTGTTGGTGCTGTGCCTCGCGGTCGCTGCCGGGCTCGGCTGGCAAGTGATGGCACGCGGCGCGGCGGCGCCCAACGCCTATGCTGTCAGGCTGGCCGATCAGGTCCGCGCGGCACGCAGCTATTCGCAGACGATTGCCGGCATTGCGCCGGAGGATATCGTCACGGCATCCAGCTACACCGAGCCGAGCCTGGTCTTTTCGCTCGGCACCGACACGCTGCTGGGCACGGCGGAAGAGGTGATGGCGTTTGCGGAGGGGCGCGAGGAGCCGACCCTTGTAGTGCTGGATTTGTCGCGGGATGCTGATTTGCGCCACGGCATGCTCGCCTGGTTCGAAGTGGTACGAGGCGACGAGGCTGCCCGAAACTTCATCGATACGTGGAGCGCGTTCGAAGATCGGGCCAATGTTTGTCATCTCGGATTGGCATCGGGCACCAACTATTCGCGCGGGGATGAAACGGTTCTGGCACTCGTCTGGACCCAATGCGCGGCACCCGACGAGAGCACGCCTCACTCGTTCAGGCCAGGCCCCGAATTTGAAGAATGGCTGGATCAGGAGTTTCCCAATGACCCGCAAGATTGAAATCGTCGAAGTCGGGCCGCGTGACGGGCTGCAGAACGACCCGGTCCTGCTGTCGACCGAGATGAAGATCGAATTCATCTCGCGTCTGATCGATGCCGGGGTCAACCGGATGGAGGCGGCGAGTTTTGTTCATCCCAAACTGGTGCCGGCGATGGCCGACAGTGCCGAGGTAATGGCGCTGGCGCCGCGGCTGGACGGGGTGAAATATATCGGGCTGGCGCTGAATGAACGCGGTCTGCGCCGCGCGCTCGAGGCCGGCTGTGACGAGATCAATTACGTCATGGTCGCCTCACCCGGATTCGGGCTGAAAAACCAGAATGCGACGCCTGAGCAGACCGCCGACCTGTTCGACAAGATCGCCATCCTCGCCCATGACGAGGGCGTGCCGGTCTCGGTGACGGTCTCGGTGGCGTTTGGCGACCCGTTTGACGGCGAAGTGGACCCGAAAATACTTGGCATGCTGGCGGCGCGGGCCAAAGCGGCCGGTGCGGGCGAGTTCGCGCTCGGCGACACGATCGGCGTGGCCGATCCGTGGCGCGTGCGCAAGGCGCTCGATATTGTGCGCGCGCAGAGCGGCGATATGCGGCTGCGGATGCATTTTCACAATACGCGCAATACGGCGCTGGCGAATATCGCGGCAGCGGTGGATGCCGGGATCGATGTGATCGATGCCTCGTGCGGCGGAATTGGCGGCTGCCCGTTTGCGCCCAATGCAACCGGCAATGTGGCAACGGAAGACGTGATCTACATGCTCGAACGCGGCGGATTCGAGACCGGGATTGATCTGGGCCGGATGATCGCGACGGCGAAATGGCTTGAGGATGTGGCGCTGAAACATCCGGTGGAGTCGGCGCTCAAGCGCGCCGGTGGTTTTCCCGGATCCCAGGCCTGAGCGATCAGGCTAGCGCCCGCGCAGCCACAGCCAGACCACACGCGCCCAGATCGCGCCATAGATCGGCCCGATCAGCATGATAGTCGCCAGGCGCTGCAGGGGACCGGGATAGAATTTCCAGAAATATTTGACGAAACCCGCCGCCTTATGGGTCTCGACCCGCATCGGGCTGGACTGGCTGGTGCCGCCGAAATGCAGAATTTCCACCCGCGGTTCGAACCAGACCTGCCCGCCCGCCATGCGGACGCTGCGGCAGATATCAATGTCCTCGACGTGCAGGAAATAGCTCTCGTCAAACCCGCCAATCTCGAGAAAATCATCGCGGCGCATCATCATCGCCGCGCCCGAGACAGTGGGCACCTCGGTCATGTCATCGGGGAGATCGTCGGCTTCCCAATGCAGGCTGCGCAGTCCCGGAAACAACCGGTCGAGCCGCAGAAAGCTGATTGCCGCGCTGCGCGGCGTCAATTCACCGCGTCGGCCGCCCGCCTGTTCGCTGCCATTCCTGTTGAGGATGCGCGCACCAATGATCCAGGGGCGGGCCAGAGCCATCCGGGCGGACGCTTTGAGCTGCTCTCCGGCCCCCGGGGCCAGAATGGCGTCGGGATTGAGGAAGAGCACCAGGTCGCCACTCGCGGCGAGCGCGCCGATATTACACCCTTTGGCGAAGCCGAGATTGGCGTCGGTCTCGATCAGGACAAAATTGGCATGACTGGCCGCCAGTTCACGCAATGCCGCAACGGCCGCCGGCGGATTTTCATGACTGACCATGACGAATTCATCGACGCCGGGCGCGGCCAGCACCGCAGCGACCGCATCCATCAGGTGCGGCCCGGTCATCCAGGATACGGTTACGACGCTGAGACGCACTTCACTCATCATGCCGGCTTTCGGGCGCCCAGGAATAGAACAGCGGTCACCGCGAGTGCCGCAGCGGCCTGATGCCACTCTTGCCAGACGCCATAGGAAAACAAAACCAGAGATACATAACTGACCAGCACCCAGGATGTCGCCATGGCCTGATCCCGGGTCAATCGCGACGCGCTGGCGATCCGCCCGCCGAGGAAAACCAGCGTACAGCTCAGCAGCGCCGCGCCGATCAGACCGGTTTCCAGCCAGATCTGCAAACTGGCATTATGCGGGTGCATCGGCAGCATTTCGATCTGGTAGCCAGCCAGTTCCATTTCATCATTCAAGGGTCGTGATGCATCCAGGCCATAGCCGAAGAGCGGCTTGTCCTTGATCAGCTCGCTGACATAGGTCCAGATCTCCAGACGCCAGACCCAGGACAGGGGCAGGCTGTCGCGCAGCCCCTCCGGCATGATGGCGATCAGGCCCGGCAAAACGACCGGCACGACCAGCACCCCGCCCGCGACAATGCCAAAAACGCCGGCAATCATCGGGCGCGGCCAGACGGCCGTTGAAACCGCCGCGACCAATCCCAGCGTGAAGGCGACCGCATTGACTTCAGTGCCAAAGCTGAAGGCCGCAATCGCTGCCAGCACCATCACGGCCGCACCGACGATCAGGCCTCCGGCGCGATAGGCGATCAAAGCCGCAGGACCGGCCAGCAGAATGAGCGGCACAGCCGCATGTCCCAGATTGCGATTGACGTAGGTCATCACATCCGCCTCGGGCACCGTGTCATAGCCCTCGACAGCAATCTTGAACGCATGGGTCATCGCGCCGCCCGTCAGCGTCTCGGCCAACAGATACAGGCCCAGCGCCACGACGAGGAAAATCATTGCCGCCTCACAGCGCGTCCGCCAGCGTCCGTCCAGCCCACCGACCCGAAGAGCCAGCAGTAGGTAGAGCGGCACGCCGATCAGCGTTTTGGGCAATTGTTCCGGATTGTCATAGGGCGACCACAGATAGCTGATCCCGACCCACGCCAGGAAGAGGCCACCCAGTGCCAGCGGCAGCGAAAATCCGCGCGGCCGCCAGAAACGCGCATCGACGGGAAAGGCGGCCAGCGACATCAGCACCGCCATCGGCGGCAGCAGGCCGGCACCGGCGATGCACCAGGGCAAGGCAAAGGCAAAGGTTGTGACGCCAACCCATCCGACCCTGTCCTGCCCCTGTGCCATCGTCAGTGCCGCCCGCTTCAGATCAGCCGCGTTTCAGATCAGGTGCCCGGGCGTCATCGCACAGGCGTGCGATCGCCTCGGCCAGCGGCAGGACTTCCTGCTTATTGCCTTCTTCGCCAAGGAAGCGAAGGGCGAGCGTGCCCTCCTCCGCTTCCTTGCGCCCGATCACGGCAATCACCGGGATCTTGCCGACCGAATGTTCGCGGACCTTGTAGTTGATCTTCTCATTGCGAAGATCGGTCTCGGCATTCAGCCCGGCCGCCTTCATGGCGGCCAGCACCTGTTCGGCATAGGGATCGGCATCGGAGGTGATCGTGGCGATCACGACCTGGCGCGGTGCCAGCCAGAAGGGCAGCTTGCCGGAATAGTTTTCCAGCAGCACGCCGAGGAAACGTTCCAGCGAGCCGAGGATGGCGCGATGAAGCATGACCGGGCGATGCTTGTCATTATCGTCGCCGATATAATGGGCATCGAGGCGTTCAGGCAGGTTGAAATCGCACTGGATCGTGCCCGTCTGCCATTCGCGTCCGATCGCATCCTTGACGACGAAATCGAGCTTGGGACCGTAGAAGGCGCCGTCGCCGGGATTGTATTCGAAGTCGAGACCGGAAGCCTCGGCCGCCGTACGCAGGGCTGCCTCGGCCTTGTCCCAGACCTCGTCGGAACCGACACGCTGGTCCGGACGGTCGGCGAATTTGACCCGCGGTTCCTCGAAGCCGAAATCGGCATAGACCGATTTCAGCAATTCGCAGAAGGCCTTCACCTCATCGACGATCTGCTCGACCGTGCAGAAGATGTGGGCGTCATCCTGAACGAAGCCGCGCACGCGCATCAGGCCATGCAGGGAGCCTGACGGCTCATAGCGGTGGCAGGAGCCGAACTCGGCCAGTCGCAGCGGCAGGTCGCGATAGGATTTCTGGCCCTGGTTGAAGACCTGGACATGGCAGGGGCAATTCATCGGCTTCACGGCCAGGATTTTCTCTTCCTGGTCGATCGAGGAGATGAACATGTTCTCGCGATACTTGTCCCAATGGCCCGAGGCTTCCCAGAATTTGCGGTCCATCAGCTGTGGCGTGCGGATTTCCTGATAGCCATTCGCTTCCAGACGGCGGCGCATATAGCTCGTCACCGTGCGATAGAGGCGCCAGCCGGCCGGGTGCCAGAAGACCTGGCCCTGGGCTTCTTCCTGGAAATGGAACAATTCCATCTGGCGGCCGAGACGGCGGTGGTCGCGTTTCTCGGCTTCTTCCAGGCGGAAGAGGTGCGCCTTGAGCTGTTTGTCATCGGCCCAGGCCGTGCCGTAGATCCGCTGCAGCATGGCATTGCGATGATCGCCGCGCCAATAGGCACCGGCCACCTTCATCAGTTTGAACGCCTTGCCGATCTTGCCCGTCGAGGGCAGGTGCGGCCCGCGGCACAGATCGAACCATTCGCCCTGGCGATAGATCGTGATCGTCTCGCCCTCGGGCAGATCGCGGATCAGCTCGGCCTTGTAGGTCTCGCCCATTTTCTCGAACATGGCGATGGCCGCGTCACGGTCCATTTCCTCGCGCTGGAAGGGCAGGTCGGCATCGACGATCTCGGCCATGCGCTTTTCTATCGCGGCGAAATCATCCGTCGAGAACGGCTCGTCGCGGGCGAAATCATAATAGAAACCGTCCTCGATCGAGGGGCCGATCGTGACCTGCGTGCCGGGGAAAAGCTCCTGCACCGCCTGGGCGAGAATGTGCGCCGTATCGTGGCGGATGACCTCGAGGGCCTCGTCATCCTTGCGCGTCACCAGGGCAACGGAAGAATCGCCGGGAAGCGGGCGCATCAGATCCCAGTCATCGCCATTCACCTTGGCGATCATCGCCACCTTGGCGAGGGATTTCGAGATATTCTCGGCCAGATCCATCGGCGTGGCGCCATCGGGCAATTCGCGGATGGAACCATCGGGAAGCGTAATATTGATCATTGGTCTTCGTCCTTGTCGTCGGCGCGGCCTGCCGGCGGAAGCTGTTCCGAAGCGTCGAGGATGGGGCGGGATCTGAAACGCCAGACCGCCCACCAGGGCACTTGCGTGCGAACGGTCGGGGCCGGGTCGAAGCCATGGCTCCCACCCGGACGGCAACGTCCCAGCCGACCAAAAGTCAGCCAGAAGCCGCGCCAGCCACCCTGGGCGCGGATCGCCTCGATACCATAGGCCGAACAGGTCGGCTCATGGCGGCACCGCACGCCAAAGGCATAGAAAACCGGTGACAGGCTGTATTGATAGACGCGGATCGCGCCCACCATCAGCCATCCCATCGGCCCCCTGGCCTGATTTATCCCGTCGCTCGAACGCATTTGGATTCAAGCCTTTTAACGCCGCACTGCGCCCTGTCCACCATGGAGATGAGACGGGCGGAGCCGGCCGCATGAAATTCGGATTGGGTTTGCTTCGTTTTACGGGCTGTCCGCGCCATCCTGCCGGCTGGGCAGGAGCGGACAACCCTAGCCGGTCAGCGGGGTGGCAAGTCGGGTCGCGCTGGCCTGGCTGACCGCCTCGACGGCGGCATCGAAGGCCAGCAGGATCGACTGGTGGCGCGCCGGATAGGCGCGGGCGCTTTGCAGCAATTGCAATTCGGCGAAACGGCCGCGCGGGGCCGGGCCATTTTGCTTCAACATCGCCTTGAGACCATCGCGGGCCAGCTCGAGCTCGCGCAGCGAAGCCCCGATCGCCGCGCGTCCCAGGATCGCGGCCGAAGCCTGCCCCAGCGCGCAGGCTTTGACCCGCAAGGCGAGATCAGCGACATGGCCGGACTGAACGGTGATGTCGAGCTCGATTTCCGAACCGCACAGACGCGAAACCTTGCGCACGGAGGCTTGCGGCCGCGCCAGGCGTCCGATGCGCGGGATGTCCGCGGCGAGCCGCAGAACGGCGTTGGAATAAAGATCGTCTGTCATATCGCGATGAATGTATGCGTTTTTGCGTGCCAGCGCCAGATGCGGCAATACCGCTCAGCCGGTCCGGCTATTCCTCGTCATCATCCGGGTCCAGTTCATCGGCCTCGTCGAGTTCATCCTCATCGAGATAGGTCGGCTCCGTGCGGCCCAGCACTTCGGGGATATCGCCCAGATCGGCCGGATCGACGCCCTCGGGGCACCAGGCCTCGTCAATCTCGACATTCCAGAAGCCTTCCGCCTGTGCCGCACCGGCGGCCAGCTTGCAGGCCTGGTCCTTGTCGGCGGCGACGACACCATAAGTGACGAAGCCCTCGCCCACGGCATCCTCGACCTGGACCAGGACATTGAAACCGGTGAGCGCCATCAGCCCTGCTCCAGCTTGCGCCAGGTCGAACCTTCCGGGCCATCATCGACCTGGACATTGAGCGCAGTCAGTTCCGCGCGTACCGCGTCGGCGGCGGCCCAGTCCTTGGTCTCGCGCGCAATCTGGCGCTTGACGATCAGATCATCGATGGCGGCGCGCTCGGTGGCATCGAGTGCATTGAGGCCGAACCATTCGTCCGGATCACCCTGGCCGATCCCGAGCAAGGCACCGGCGGCCAGCAACTCACCCTTGGCGCGGGCCTGTTCCCCAGGGGTTTCCGCCTTGTTGGCGGCGCCGGCGATCTGGAACAATTCCGACAGGGCCTTCGGGGTGTTGAGGTCATCGTACAGGGCTTCGAGGAAGGCCTCGGGTGCCTCGGTTTCGGCAGCCTCGACAGCACCGAGCCGGCGCAGCACGCCATAGATGCGGTCGAGCGCACGGCGGGTCTTGGTGAGCAGGTCCGTCGTCCAGGTCAACGGCGCGCGATAATGCGCCGTCAGCAGGGCATAGCGCAGCACCTCGCCGGAATAATGTTCCGTGAGATCATGCACGAGCTGAACATTGCCCAGCGATTTCGACATCTTGTCACTGCCCATGGTGAGGAAGCCATTATGGAGCCAGTAATTCGCCATTGGCGCACCGTCATGGGCGCAGACCGACTGGGCGATCTCGTTTTCATGGTGCGGGAAGACCAGATCCACGCCGCCGCCATGGATGTCGATCGTGTCGCCGAGATGCGCCGCCGTCATGGCCGAGCATTCCAGATGCCAGCCCGGACGGCCGCGGCCCCACTGGCTGTCCCAGCCCGGCTCGTCATCACCGGCCGGTTTCCACAGCACGAAATCGGCCGGATTGCGCTTGTAGCTGGCCACTTCGACGCGGGCGCCGGCAATCATGTCCTCGAGATCGCGATTGGAGAGCCTGCCGTACTTCTCGAAGGAATCGACATCGAACAGGACATGGCCCTCGGCCTCATAGGCGTGACCACCATAGACCAGCGACTGGATCATGCCGATCATCTGACCGATATGCTCGGTCGCCTTCGGCGTGATGGTCGGCGGCAGGGCGCCGAGCGCAGCCATGTCGGCCTTGTAGATCGCTGCGAATTTCTCCGTGATCTCGGACATTGGCTCGCCGAGCTCGCGCGCCGCGGCGATAATCTTGTCGTCGACATCGGTGATGTTGCGCGCATAGGTGACGTGATCCACACCGAATTCCCGACGTAGAATACGATAGAGAACATCAAACACGACCACAGGCCGGGCGTTTCCTATATGTGCGTAATTATAAACAGTTGGACCACAGACATACATCGTCACCCGGTCCGGATCGATCGGTTCGAACGGCCGTTTATGACGCGCCATCGTGTCGAAAAGGGTGAGGGATGCCATGGGAAATTTCCGTTCGCTCAATAGGTCGGTGCTGAAAAATGTATCATTCGGATGCGGTCATATCATTGGAATTGCCGCAGGGAAGGCCTAAATGCTTCCCGACGCGCAAGCGTGGACACGGTGGGTATACGGAATTGGCGGAGAAATCGCCGAACTGTCCATCCCCGATCCGGAAACCGGCACTACGGAATCTGCCCTGATGGCAGAGCCGACCCGACAACGAAAGGATCCATGGAGATGGACGCTATGACTTCAGATGCAGCCCGCCTGAGCGAAACCAAGCCGGCCCGCCCTTCCCGCCATGAAGCCGAGGAGGCCGTGCGCACACTGATCGCCTGGGCCGGCGATGATCCGGCCCGCGAAGGCCTGCTCGACACCCCCAAGCGCGTTGCGAAAGCGTATGAGGAATGGTTCTCCGGCTATGGCGCCGACCCGGCCGCAGCCCTCGGCAAGACCTTCGAGGATGTGCAGGGCTATGACGACATGGTCATGCTGACCAATATCGATGTCGAGAGCCATTGCGAACACCATCTCGCGCCAATCATGGGCGTGGCGCACGTCGCCTATCTGCCATCGGCCGCCGTCGTCGGGATTTCGAAGATCGCCCGCGTCGTCGAGATCTTCTGCAAGCGCATGCAGACGCAGGAAACAATGACCGCCCAGATCGCTGATGCGCTGATGGATGCTATGAATCCGCGCGGCGTCGCGATCCTGATCGATGCCAAGCACCAGTGCATGACAACGCGCGGCGTGCATCACCCGAATGTGTCGACCATAACCTCGACCTTTACCGGCGAATTCAAGACCGACGCCAATCTGCGTGACCGCTTCATGCGTCTGGCCGAGAAGGCCTGAGCCCCGATCCGATCATAAAGACCGATATTTGACGCATTATCGGCATATTGCGCCATAATGCGTCAAATATCACTCATTACCTCACTTGCGATAATGATCTAAATTTGCTACATTATGGGTCAAAACTGGCTTAATGTAGCAATTATGGAACATTCGAATCCGGATCTGGAACCCATTTCCCGCATCATCGAAAACCTCGGCATCCGGCTTGAGGCCTACCGGATCTCGCGCGGCATCAAACAGGCCGATCTCGCCGCCAGCGCCGGGATTTCACGCTCGACCCTGATGCGGCTTGAGGCTGGCAAGGGCGGCACGATCGACACGCTGATCCGGGTGCTGCGGGCGCTGGATCTCACCGACCGCCTGACCGACCTCATCCCCGACGCCGCCCTGAAACCGCTCGACCCGATGAGCGAGACCGGTCAGCGCCGCATGCGGGTGCGCGACCGCAAAAGCGATGATGCGCCCTGGAGCTGGGATGATGAGCCCGGGAAATGAGCGACACCCCCAATACCCGCGCCAAAATCAATCTCTGGGGCCGCATGATCGGCGCCGCGGTCTGGGATAGCGAGCGCGATGTCGCCGTGTTCGAATACACGCCGGAATTCGTCGGCTCGCGGATCGAGGTCGCGCCGTTGACAATGCCGCTGCGGCGCGGCGTTTTTGATTTCCCTGCCCTGCCGCGTGAGACATTCAGGGGCCTGCCCGGCCTGCTCGCCGACAGCCTGCCGGACAAGTTCGGCAATCTGCTGATCGATCGCTGGCTGGCCGAACAGGGGCGCACGCCCGGCAGCTTCAACCCGGTGGAACGGCTTTGCTATACCGGCACACGCGGCATGGGCGCACTCGAATTCGAACCCGCACGCGCCGCGCCGGGCCAGGCTGGACGCGCGATCGATATCGCGCCCCTGGTCGAACTGGCTGCCCGTGTCATTCATGAACGCGCCGGCCTGGGCGGCACGCTGGACGGCGATGATGATCGCGATGCCCTGCGCGATATCCTGCGCGTCGGCACCTCGGCCGGTGGCGCCCGCGCCAAGGCGGTGCTGGCCTGGAATGAGGCCACTGGCGATTTCCACTCTGGCCAGATCAAGGCCGGGTCGGGCTTTACCCCCTGGCTGATGAAATTCGACGGAGTCAGTGGCAATGCGGACAAGGAAGTCGCCGACCCGCTCGGCTATGGCCGGCTGGAATATGCTTGCTATCTGCTGGCACGCGAAGCCGGGGTCGAAATGAGCCCGTCGCGGCTGCACGAAGAAGGCGGCCGCGCCCATTTCATGACCCGACGCTTCGACCGCACCGCCAGCGGCGAAAAGCTGCACATGCAATCGCTCTGCGCGATGCGCCATTTCGATTTCAACGCGCCGCGCGCCTATTCCTATGAGCAGGCGATCGAAACAATCCGCCTGCTCGGCCTCGGTCCTGACGCGATTGAACAACAGGTGCGCCGCGCCCTGCTCAACATCGTGATCCGCAACCAGGACGACCACGTCAAGAATATCGCCTACCTGATGGACAAGACCGGCCAATGGCGGCTCTCACCAGCGTTTGATGTCGTCTATTCTCACAATCCCGACGGCCAGTGGACCAGCCAGCATCAGATGTCGCTGGCCGGCAAGACGCAGGACTTCGTCCTCGCGGACCTGCTCCGGTTCGGCCGCTATGCGGATATCAAGCCGGCGAAACTGAAACGCATGCTCGGCGAGATTCTCACCGCCGCCGGACATTGGGGCGCTCACGCCAAAGCAGCCGCAGTTCCGGACAGCCTCGCCGCCCGGGCGCAGGCCGGATTCAGGCTCAGCTTCTGACGTCCTAGCCGACCCGTTCGGCCATTGGCACCTCACCACCCTCGGCACGGGCGATGCGCCACTGGCTGTCGAGCCCGGCGCTGTAGTCGCGGCTATCAAGGGTGGAGACCGTGACGTAATCGGCCAGGGCTTCCTCGGGGGTCAGGGTCAGGCGGATATAGCCGTGATCGACCATATTGCACTGGGCGACCTCGCTATTGGCCTCGCGCATCATCTTGCCATAGTCGACGCCCGGTGCCGTAAAGCCGGAGAAGGGCGAGGGACTGGTGACCGACGCGCCGACCAGCTCGGTGCCAATACGGTGGCCATCCTTGTCGAGCAGGTCATTGGCCCAGAAGGAATGGACGTCCCCGGTCACCGTGATGACATCGGCACCCACTTCGCGCAGGGCGGCATAGAGCCGGTCGCGCTCGGCAGGATAACCATCCCACATATCGAGATTGAACGGGATGCCGAACCGGGTGCGCATGATGATCGAGCGCGCCAACTCGCTGTTGCGGGTCACAAACCAGCGCAGCCAGGCCGGCATTTCGGTGGCGAAATTGGGGAAGTTGACCCGCGCCATGATCACCTGATTGCCAAGAATGCGCCAGGGCTTGCCCGCCGCGATCGAGGCGGCGCAGGCATCGCGAATTCCGGCGATCTGCGTGTCCCCGATCAAGGTCCGGCTCTCATCACCCACGACATCACGCCGCCAGGCGGCGACCGCGGCGAGCACCTCGGGATCAGTGTCGTCGGCATCAGAGGCAACCGGGAAATTATCGAGCGTAATTTGTTGATCCCGGTCGGTCAGACGCGATTCCAGCATGACCAGGGTCGCCAGGTCGCCAATCTCGTAACTGCCGAAGCGCTGGCGGTTATCACCTTCCGGTTCGCGCGTCGGCGTCCAGTCATACCAGGCGCGCAGGGCTGCGATGCGGCGGACCTCCCATGGACCTTCATCGGCATCATGGTTTTCGGCGCCATCACGATAGCTGTCATTGGCGGTCTCGTGATCATCCCAGCTCATGATCCAGGGCGCAGCCGCGTGTAGCGCCTGCAGATCGGGATCGGTTTTGTACTGGGCATGGCGTGCGACATAATCCGCTGCCGAGACCATCTCATGCACCGGGTCGGGCACCCGGTTCAGCGCCTCGGCATTGCCGGTCGCATACTGGCCCATCGGATATTCATAGAGATAATCGCCGAGGTGAAGGACGAGGTCGAGACCGCCATTCTCCGCGGCCTCGCGGTAGACGTTGAAATGCCCCGCCGGGAAGTTTGAGCACGACATGATCCCGATGGTATAACTGTCGAGCGCGCCGACCGGCAGGGTACGGGTTACACCGGTGGGTGAATAGGTTTCCCCGAGGCGAAAGCGGTAGAAATAGGCGCGACCCGGCTCCAGCCCGGTGGCGAGGATTTTCAGCGTCCCCAGCGGCTGCATCGTGACGTAGCGGATATCTTCGCCGCTCTCGAACACGGTATTCTCGAACGCTGCATCGCTTGCGACCTCGACACCGCGATAACCGCCACCATCATTGGTCAGGGCCGTCCACAACATCACACTGGTCTGGTCCGGATCGCCGGAGGCGACGCCGTGCCGAAAGGGACCGTCTTCACTGGCGGGGCGGAAGGCCTCGATCTGCGGCGCACAGGCACTAACGGCCAGTGACGCGCCTGCAGCGCCCATGAGCGCCCCGCGCCGTGTCAGATTGATCTTCTTCATCTTGCTCTCCCCAAAGCCCAAACCGGCATCAACGAAGCCACTCTTGTGCATCCGCCATAGCGTGCGATTGTTGCGTGTTCGCGACAGCAAGGCTACTCGCTTGTGAATGAGCACTGAAAATCCCGATATCCGCACCCTCACCGCTGACGACGATCAGGTCAATCAGCGCATTGATCGCTGGCTGACCGACGCGCTGGAGGAGTTCTCGCGTTCGCGCCTGAAGGCGCTGATCGATAGCGGTCAGCTGACCTGCAATGGCGCCGTGCTGGCCGATTGCTCCGCCAAGGTGATCCCGGGCGCGGTCTATGCCCTGACCGTACCGCCACCGGTTGCGGCCGATCCGGTGCCTGAAAAGATGGATCTCGACATCCTGTATGAGGATGATGACCTGGTCGTGCTGGTCAAACCGGTCGGCCTCGCCGTCCACCCGGCGCCGGGCAATTGGTCGGGTACGCTGGTGCATGGTTTGCTGTATCACTGCGCCGGCTCGCTGTCGGGCATTGGCGGCGTCGAGCGGCCGGGCATTGTCCACCGGCTCGACAAGGACACATCAGGCGTGATGGTGGCCGCCAAATCCGACGCCGCGCACAAGGGGATGACGATCCAGTTCTCCCGCCACACGGTCGAGCGCGCCTATATCGCCTTTACCCGGCATTCGCCCAATCCGAAGGATGGCCGCATCGAGACGCAATTGATGCGTTCTTCACGCGACCGGACGAAATTCGAAGTGCCCCACGACCCCAACAGCACGGCCGGCAAGCATGCCATCACCAATTACGTCACCCTGGCGCGCTATGGCCAGGATCCGCACGCCTCGGTCGGCGCCGGGCTGGCAGCCAAGGTGGAATGCCGTCTCGAGACCGGGCGCACCCACCAGATCCGCGTCCACATGGCTCATATCGGCTGCCACATGCTCGGAGATCCGGTCTATGGCTCCAAGCGCGGCCGCCTGCTCGGCTCGGAGATTTGCGACCCCTTCCTGCGCGATTTCCGGCGCCAGGCATTGCATGCCGCCGTGCTGGGTTTCAAACACCCGGTGACCGGGGTTGATCTGCGCTTCGAGAGCGAATTGCCCGACGATATGAAACAGCTCGAAAGCGTGCTCGAGCAACTCCCATACTGAGGAGACGGACCATGACTGCCATGATGACCAAGGGTGTGGGCGGCTCGACCGCCGAGAAGGAACTCGCGCGCCTCAAGCCGATGTTGAGCGACTGCCAGCCGATCAGCCATGACGAGCACAGGGCGAGGCTGGCCGGCCTGGCGCAGCGCATGGCCAAGGCCGGGCTCGATGCGGTCTGGCTCGATGCCGGCAGCAATCTCACCTACTATACCGGTATGAAATGGCGCGCCTCCGAGCGGCTGGTCGGCGCCCTGATCGGCGCGGACGGCGGCGTCACCTATGTCGGCCCTGCCTTCGAGGAGGGCACACTCAAGCTCTATATGGGCATCGAGGCGCCGCTTCGCGGCTGGGAAGAGCATGAGAGCCCCTATGCCTGTGTCGCGTCCCTGCTGCCCTCTGGTGCCGCGCTGGGGATTGATCCGGCGGCACCCTATTTCACCGTCACGGGTCTGAGCGAAGCCCTGGATGGCGTCGCCCGCAATGCCGGCGATGTCGTCCTGTCCGGCCGCGCCCGCAAATCACCCGCCGAGCTGGCGCTTATGCAGGCAACCAAGACTGCGACGATCGAAGTACACAAGGCGGCCGGTGCCATCCTGCGGCCCGGCATTTCAACCGGCGAAGTCACCGAATTCATCCATGCCGCCCACAAGAAGATTGGCGCGCCCGGCGGCTCGACTTTCTGTATCGTCCTGTTCGGCCCCGATACCGCTTTCCCACATGGCGTCGCCCGGCCCAAGACGCTCGATGAGGGCGATGTCGTGCTGATCGATACCGGCTGCGCGATGCATGGCTATCAGTCCGACATCACCCGCACCTATGTGTTCGGCGAACCCACAGCGCGTCAGCGCGAAGTCTGGGATGCGGAAAAGGCGTGCCAGCTTGCCGCTTTCGAAGCGGCCCGGCTGGGCCATAGCTGCGCCAGCGTCGATGCCGCAGCGCGCGCCGAGGCTGAAGCCCGCGGTTTCGGGCCAGGCTATCAACTGCCCGGCATCCCGCACCGCACCGGACACGGCATCGGGCTCGACATCCACGAGGCGCCCTATCTGGTCGGCGGCGATGAAACCCCGCTCGAAACGGGGATGTGTTTTTCCAATGAACCGATGATCTGTGTGCCGGGCGAATTCGGCATCCGGCTCGAGGACCATTTCTACATGACCGCCAATGGCCCGCGCTGGTTCACCCAGCCCTCGAAATCGATCGAGGATCCGTTCGGCTAGTATGAACTGTCGCCGCTGAGGCGAAGGCCGAGAATTCCGACCATGATCAGGGTGAGGAAGAGGATGCGGGCAATCGTCACCGGCTCCTTGAACACCAGAATGCCGATCGTGGCGACGCCGAGCGTGCCGATCCCGGTCCACACCGCATAGGCGGTGCCGGCGGGCAGATGCTTCATCGCCGCAAATAGCAGCACCATCGAGGCGGCCAGGGCGGCGAGCACGGCGGCGTGCTGCCAGAGCGGGGCCTGGCGGTCGACATATTTGAAGCCGAGCGCCCAGGCCATTTCGAAAATCCCGCCCATCACGAGCAGCGACCAGGGCCCCGTCAGAAACGCCATCATGCCTGTACCTCAAGATCAAAATTACGGCGCCAGACTTCGCGGATGACCGGATGTTTCTCGGTCGCCCGCACCGCGCCAGCCAGGTTGGGGCAATGCTCGAGGAACCAGCCACCGCGGGGCGACCAATGGCTCATCATCGCGACATAGACATCGAGCAGGCTCATCGTCTCGCCGAGCAAATAGGGACGCGTTGCACCCTTGAAGGCCATGTCGATGATCCGCCACATCTGTTTGCGCCGCTCGACCGCCTGCTGCAGCAAAACCTTGTGGGTCGCAGGATCGGGATGGAAACGGGCCGGCCCGTCAGTGATCGCGAGGGTCGAATAGAAGCTCGATGACATGAAAATCATCCAGCGCAGATATTCGGCGCGTTCGGGGGCATCGGGGCGCGGCGCCCAGCGATACTGGCCGTCGAGATCACCGAGCCAGATCAGGATCGCTGCGCTCTCGGTCATGACGTCATCATTGGGCAGGATCAATGCCGGGACCTGGCCCGCCGGATTGACCGATTTCACCCGGGCGAGCCCGGCGGCACCATCAAGCGGGTCGGCCTCCTCGAAGTCGTAAGGGATGCCATGCAGTTCAAGCGCCGCCTCGACACAGGTCGAGCCGAAGCCCTGCTGGCCGTAGAGCGTATAGCTCATGCCTTGCCCTCGCGAATGGCGGCCTGGAGCTTGAGGGCCTGCAGCGTCATGCGGATATCGTGGACCCGCACCATGGACGCGCCCGCCTGGGCGGCGCGCAGGGCGGCGGCGAGCGAGCCGCCAAGCCGCTCGGTCTCGGCTGCCCCCTCATCAATGGCCGCAATGAAGCGTTTGCGCGAAGCCCCGAACAGGACCGGATAGCCCAGCGCAATGACCTGGTCGAGATCATGCATCAAAGCCAGATTATGATCGAGCGACTTGCCGAAACCAATGCCCGGATCAAGCCAGATACTGCCGGCATCGACACCGCCCGCCATGGCAATATCAGCGCGCTCGGTGAGGAAATCGCACACTTCGCTGACGACATCCTCATAGCGCGGTGCGGCCTGCATCGTCGTGGGTGTGCCCGCCATATGCATGAGAATGACCGGGACACCGAGTTCGGCTGCGGTCGCGATAGCGCCTTCGGCACGCAGCGCCATGACGTCATTCCAGATATCAGCGCCCGCCCCGATCGCGGCGCGGGCGACTTCCGGTTTGCAGGTGTCGATCGAGATTCGCGCCGCCGTCTGCTCGCGCAGGGCCTTGATGACCGGGATGACGCGGCGCATCTCCTCGGCGGTATCGACAGGCGCCGCACCCGGCCGCGTCGACTCGCCACCGATATCGATGACATCGGCACCATTGCCGAGCATTTCCAGCCCGCGCGCGACCGCAGCTTCCTGGTCGATGAAATCACCACCATCGGAAAAACTGTCCGGCGTGACGTTGAGAACGCCCATGATGAAGGGGATGCCGGGCTGGCGGCGGGATCGAGTCTTGCGCATCCACCCCTGCTAGTCTGCCCGCCCGGGATTGGCAAGCTGCGACGCTAGGGGAGCGGCGATGCCCGTAGATTGAGTGTGAAGCCCGCCCGGGCGTCACCGGCCTCCTGGCCGCCAACCGGTACCGGCTGCAACTTGCGACTGATTTGTCGCATGGCACAAAGGCAAAGAAAAACCCCCGGCGCGCGGCACCGGGGGTTTGTCATCTATCCGTTTCAGGCCTTGATCAGGCGCCTTGCGGCTCCGGATCAATCGCCGGGCCATCATCTGTTGTCGGCACAGCGCTGCTTGGCGGCGGCGAGCTGGGAAGATCCGGCTCGTCAGGTCGGCTTGGACGCTTACCTTCGAGCAGGTCACGCACTTCCTGGCCACTCAGGATCTCGAATTCCAGCAGGCCGGCGGCCAGCACATCGAGGTCCTTCCGGTTTTCGGTCAGGATTCGGCGCGCCGTGGTCTCGGCTTCCTCAATCAGGGCCCGGACCTCCTTGTCGATCAGCTCGGCCGTGTCGGGCGAAATGTTCGGCGCCTCGTAGGACTGGTTCTGATAGCGCACGCGGCCGAGTTTCTCGGACATGCCCCATTCCATCACCATCGCACGCGCCATACGGGTCGCCTGCTGGATATCACTGGTCGCACCATTGGTGACATTCTCCGGTCCCAGCGCAATGATTTCCGCTTCGCGGCCACCAAACAGGGAGGCCAGGTTGGAGATGCAGTACTGACGCGAATAGCTCAGCCGGTCGGATTCCGGCAGGCTGAACGTGACGCCGAGGGCGCGGCCGCGCGGGATGATCGTCACTTTGTGCAACGGGTCATGCTGCGGCATGTTCAGACCGACAATGGCGTGACCGGCTTCGTGATAGGCGGTCAGGTTTTTCTCGGCATCGGTCATCACCATGGAACGCCGCTCGGGCCCCATCATGACCTTGTCCTTGGCATCCTCGAATTCGGCCATCGAGACGACGCGTTTATTGCGGCGCGCGGCCAGCAGGGCGGCCTCATTGACCAGATTGGCCAGATCGGCACCGGAGAAGCCCGGCGTGCCCCGCGCAATCACGCGCGGGTCGACATCGCTCGACAATGGCACATCGCGCATGTGGACCTTGAGGATTTTTTCGCGGCCAATAATGTCAGGATTGCCGACCACGACTTCGCGGTCGAAACGGCCCGGACGCATCAGCGCCGGATCAAGCACGTCAGGACGGTTGGTCGCGGCGATCAGGATGACGCCTTCATTGGCCTCGAACCCGTCCATCTCCACCAGGAGCTGGTTCAGCGTCTGTTCGCGCTCATCATTGCCGCCGCCAATACCGGCGCCGCGCGAGCGGCCGACGGCATCGATTTCGTCGATGAAGATGATGCAGGGCGCATTCTTCTTGGCCTGTTCGAACATGTCGCGGACGCGAGAGGCGCCCACGCCGACGAACATTTCAACGAAGTCGGAACCGGAAATCGTGAAGAAGGGCACATTGGCTTCGCCGGCGACCGCACGGGCCAGCAGCGTCTTGCCGGTACCCGGAGGGCCAACGAGCAGCACGCCTTTGGGGATCTTGCCGCCGAGGCGCTGGAATTTGCTCGGATCCTTGAGGAATTCGACGACTTCCTGCAGCTCTTCCTTGGCTTCATCGACACCGGCAACATCGTCGAAAGTCTTGCGGCCATGGGTCTCGGTCAGCAGGCGTGCCTTGGACTTTCCAAAGCCCATCGCGCCGCCACGCCCGCCGCCCTGCATCTGGCGCATGAAGAATATCCACACCCCGATCAGCAGCAGGAAGGGGAAGTAGCTCATCAACATGTTGAGGAAGAAATTGCCATCGGTATCAACGGGCTCGACATCGATATTGACACCAGCCTCGCGCAGGATCTCAACCGTCTGGTTGTCCTGGGGCGGCATCATGGCCTCGATCACCTGACCGGTCCCGCCCTGGGCGCGGATAATATCGCCCTGGATCGTTGCCGAGGAGATCTCATTGCGCTCGACCCGGCCGAGAAATTCCGAATAGGTCACCTGGCTGGTCGGGGCGACGGTTTCGCCGGAACGGCTGACAAGCTGCACGAGTGCGAGAAGCAGCACGAACACCACGGCCCAAATCAGGATATTTCTCATTTGCATGCGGATCATCCGTTCAATCTAGCGGTCATCTTGGACCAGATATGGGCATTCCTTGCCCCAAGTGCGAGTCACAGGCGCAGCCCGCGAGCCCTGTCAGGCCGGAGCGGGTCGATCCAGTCCTGGCCCGAGGGCCGGATCACACTGCAACCGGCTATCAAATCGCTGCTCCATCAATGGCACTATCCGCACGTCCGGATGGTGCCGCACACCGGCAATTGCCAAGACCTCGCCCTGGCGGCGCAGCGTCAGCAGACCGGTTCGCGCCGGGCCCGGGATCGCGTCCAGGTCGCGCCGCGCCTCAATCCCCTTATACCCCTTGCCCAAGGGTTCGGCGATGATATTCACGACGGAGGTTTCAATCTCGTAACGACCGTCCCAGACCTGCGCAGTGTCTGGCTGCACTTCCAGTGACTTACCCCCAGGGAGATCGACCCGCCCGAGGACAGCGCCGGGGTCCCGGAACATCCAGCTGCCACCGCGCCAGCGGATCGATTGCACACCCGCAGCGTTGCCGGAAACACCCGTCAGCACACGCTCCACCAGGCGATCAAGCCCTGACTGACGCGCCGCGATACCGCGGCCGGAGATCGCCAGGGCAAGCGTTTCGACAAGGCGCCGGCGGATCACCGGCGCCGCCTTCATCAAGCGCTCGACATCCAGCTGCGCCCCGCCCCAGGGGCAAAACCTGACAACATCCCTGGCGGCAGTCGCGACCGCCAGGCGTTCGCTTCGCTCGATCGCGCCCAGATCCCGGACCAACCCGCTCAAGCGCTCCGGAACGAAGCCCGCGGCTTCCAGCGCATCGAGCCGTTGCCGGATTCGAATGCGCGTATAGTGGATGTCCTGGTTCGAGGGATCGTCAATCCAGCGCTCTCCGGCAATGGTCAGATAGTCCCGCAATTCGGCTCGCCGGACATCGAGCAGGGGGCGCAGGATCTCGACGCCCCGGCCCTCGGGCCAGACCGGCGAGGCGACCCGCTCGGCCATGCTGGCACAGCCGCGCCACCCTGCGCCGGCCTGCAGGCGCATCCACACCCGCTCGGCCTGGGCATCGCCC
>NZ_JBLWTL010000021.1:0-53133 GCF_048270095.1 Maricaulis sp.
CCGCGGCCGTGCCGGGACGGGCGGGGCCGGACGGGCCGGCGCCCATCCGCAGGAGCAGGCTCCCACAGCCGGCATCGCCGCCCGTGGTCGCCGCGCGCAATCCCGCCAGGGCCGCCTCAAACCGGCCGCCATGCCAGTCTGCCAGGGCGCGATCGAAGGGGTCGGATGGCGATTTCGGGTTCTCGGTCATGCCCACGAGTTTAGGCCATTTTCCGGCCCCGAGGTAAAGCGCAGCTATCGCCTTGACGCACCCGCGCAGCCAGCCTACATACGCGCCTCTTCCACGGCTCGCCGCGGAAGCCATCCTGATGCGGGGTGGAGCAGTCCGGTAGCTCGTCAGGCTCATAACCTGAAGGTCATAGGTTCAAATCCTATCCCCGCACCCAAAGAAAAGCCCGCCCGGTCAATGACCTGGCGGGCTTTTTGTTTCTGGATCTGGGCGCGTGCTGCCGCCGCTGCGGCCGCCACCGCGCCCCGGGTTGAGGCGGGTCAGCTTGAATTCCCGATGGGAATAGCCCCCTGATGCTCGTGATGGAACTCAGGCAGAGGTGATGGAATGGCTGGCGGATGGGCCCGGGACGGGGCGATACAGGATCAGATTGAGGATTCCATCTCGGATGAGGTGATGCATGCGCGCAGCAAGCTGCCGAGCGGTGAGAGTGCGCAATTCTGTCTCGAGTGCGGTGAGGAAATTCCCGAGCGCCGGCGGCTGGCGATTGCGGGCGTGAAGACCTGCATCACCTGTCAGTCCGAACGCGACGGCCAGCCCTCGGCCGCCGCCTTCAATCGCCGGGGCAGCAAGGACAGCCAGCTCAGATAAGGTCGCCATCCGGCCCGATTTCCACCATCCCCAGACCCTGATAGAAGCGCGCCGCGCCGGACGGGTTGTCGGCGGCCACTCTCAGATCGACTTCGTAGATGCCGCGCGCCTGGAACGTGGCGAACACCTGCGCCATCAGCGCGCGTCCCAGGCCGCGGCCGCGCCAGCGGGCGGCAATCGCGATATCCTTGACGAAGCCGAGGCTCCAGCACTGGGCAAAGCCGGCCGGTTGGCCGGTGGCGATGTCCAGCACAATGAAGCACAGGTCGGGGCGGTATTCCGGATCGGCGACCAGCGCCGGCCACCAGTCCTGGAAGGCGATGACATCGCCGCCGCCCGGCGTATAGGCGATATTGAGCAGGTCACGCGCGGCGCGGGCATGACGCTGCGGATCAAACCGGGCGGGCGCAATGCCGTCCGGCCAGTCTGGCGCATAGCGGCCGGCCGGATCGATCTGCTTGCGAAGATGAATGGCGATCGGGGGCAAGCGGTGGCGTCTCCAGGACAAGACGCGATGCTACAGCCCTGGCCGGGGGCGTCAATTTGTGTGGCAGCCACGGTCGGTGCGCGCCTGTCGCCAGGATGAACACCGCACTCAGGCTTTGCTCAGGGGCGCTGGGCCAATCTCCCTGCAACAACGGCCCCGGACATTTCGCCCGGCGGCAAACAGGAGGAAGACCCATGTCACTTCGTCGCTTCTTTATGGCCGGTCTGGCGCTGGCTTCCCTGGCCGCCGTCAGCGGCACCGCCGACGCCCAGTCGCGTTTTCGCAATAGCGCTGAAGCGCGCGAGGCGATGCGCAATCATCGCTCCGCGACCATGGAAACCAATTCGCGCGGCGCCTCGCCGGTCCTGAATATCTATCAGGACATGCGGCGTGGCCTGCAGCAGGGTGTCTCGGTCGACCAGCACGGCCGCAATAACGGCGCCTCGCTGTATCAGAATGGCAGCAATGGCACGATGTCGCTGCAGCAATACGGCAATGATCTCTCCGCCAGCCTCTACCAGAACGGCAATGGCAATATCGTCGCCGTCGCCCAGGTCGGTGAGGGCAGCACTGTCAATACGGTGCAGGAGGGCAATAATAATGTTCTCGGCGTGATCCAGGTCGGCAATGGCCAGAACCAGACCTATACGCAGGTCGGCAATGGCAATGCCGATATCATCATCAGCTTCGGCTGGTAGGGTATGAGGTGGTGCGGCTGCCCGCATTCGTGCGGTGCAGCGGCCGTCCTGTCCCGTGCTGTCGCGTCCTGTCTGACCTTGATCAACCCGCCCGGCCGGCGTCCAGTTGGGCCGCCAATTCGCCCAGACTGGCCGCGATATCGGTGACCTCAATCGGGCGCTGCAACACGTCAGCCAGGCTTGGCGGCGGCGCCAGGGTCTGGCCGATCAGGGGCTCCACCGCATCGGCAAACTTGTAGGGGTGTGCCGTTGCGGCGGCGATCCAGACCCGGCCCGCGCGCTGCTCCGGTGTCAGGCGGGCATAAGCCTCCAGCGCCGTGGCCGTGTGCGGACAGGCGATATAGCCGCTGCCGGCATGGGTCGAGCGGATGCGCTGGCGGATCGCGGCATCATCGACGCGCACCACATCTTCCACCAGATCCACTCCAAAACCCGACAATCGTTCGAAATTGCTCGGTGCGCCGACATCCATGGCATTGGCCAGGGTCGCGATCGACTGGCGCGCCGTGTACTGGCCGCTGGCATGCCAGTCGCTCAGCGTCGCATTGGCATTGGTCGCCAGCACGACCGGACCGATCGGCAGGCCGCAGGCGCGCGCCAGCAGGGCCGCGAAACCATTGCCCAGATTGCCGGTCGGCACGATCAGGCCGGGCCGGGTGCCAGTGCGGTTGAAGACCTCAAGACTGGCGCGGGCCCAATAGGTCATTTGCGGCAAGAGCCGTCCGATACTGATTGAATTGGCCGAGCTGAGACCGTGGCGCGTACTGAGCACCGGGTCGGCGAAGGCGGCCTTCACCAGGCGCTGGCAGGCGTCGAAATCATCGCTCACCCGCAAGGCCGTCACCGGCGCGCGCCAGCAGCACAATTGGCGCTCCTGGAAGGCCGAGATCCGCCCCTCGGGGAAGAGTATCACGGCGCGGGCATGGCGCCCGCCCTCGGCGGCGCAGCCGACCGCACCGCCGGTATCACCCGATGTGGCGGCGAGAACGGTGATCGGGTCATCGGCGCGGGCGATGGCATCGAAGGCGCGAAACAGGAAGCGGGCCCCGAAATCCTTGAAAGCGCCGGTCGGCCCATGAAACAGCTCGAGCACCTGCAGGCCGGGCTCGGCGGGGTCGGGTGTCACCAGCGGCACCGGAAAATCGAAGGCCGAGGCGCAAATGCCGGCGAGGCTGTCAGCCAGCGGCGATTCGGCGAAGAAGGGCGCCAGCAGGCGGTGCGCGAGGGCGCCCGGGTCGTGGTCAGCCGCGAAGTCTTCGGCCCCGAAATGCGGCAGGGTCTCGGGCAGGTACAGCCCGCCATCGGGGGCGACCCCGGCGCGCAAGGCCTGGTCGGCACTGACCAGCGGTGCCTGGCCGCGTGTGCTGCGATATTTCATTTTACCGCCTCCAGCCGCAAACCATCCGAGATCAGGGCCGCGTGATAGGGCGCCGCGCCGCAATCGGCCGCTGCGAAGGCCGCAGCCATGGCCATGCGGCACGCATCGGCCTGCGCTTGGGGCACCCAGGCGAAGACCGACGGGCCGGAGCCGGAGAAGGAACAGCCCAGCGCGCCGGCCGCGAGCGCTGCGGCCTGTACCGATGCGAGCTCGGGCAGAAGCGGCAGGCGCTGCGGCTCGATGAAGACATCCTTCAGCCCGGCCGCGATCAGGTCCAGGTCATTGCTGGCACAGCCGGCGACAAAGCTGGCGATATTGCGCGCATGCTCGACGGCGATGTCCTTGGCGATGGTGTCGGCGAGCAATTCCCGGGCGCGCCGGGTCTCGATCTTGCGGTCGGGGTGAAACAGGATGCAGGCAATGCCGTCCGGCAGGGGCAGACGCCGGATCAGTGGCGGGTCAAGCCTCGCGGCGATCACCAGACCGCCGAGCAGGGCCGCCATGACATTGTCCCAGGGCGGTGGATCGGCGGAGACGCGCTCGCCCTGCATGGCGGGCAGCAAGAGGTCGAGCGTAGCCAAGGGCGTGTCCAGCAGCGCGTTGACGGCACCGGCGGCGGCCACCGCCGAGGCCGCAGACCCGCCCATGCCAGCGCTCAGCGGTACACCCTTCTCGATATCGATGCGCACCCCGAATGAGGCGCCAGCCGCGTCGAGCACGGCCCGGGCCGCGGCGAGGGCGCAATTGCGCTCGACCTCGGCCGGCAGGTTGTCGACCAGGCCAGAAACCGTGCCGAGCCGGACGCCCGGTTCGATTTCCCGGTGCGCGGTGACGCGGTCACGCACGGCATCGAAGGCGAGGCCGAGCACGTCAAAGCCGACGCCGACATTGCCGATACTGGCCGGCGCCGAGGCGCGGGCGGAGCTGGCTGCAGATGTCATGCGCTGTCTTCCCCCGGCATTCGTGCCGCTTGCGCGGCCCGGTCCGGCCTGGACGCGGCCGGTACGGCCAGAGTGTTATCGAGCAGGCGCTGAATGTCGACAATATCGGCAAACACCGCTTCGGCGGTCGGCCAGCGGCCGGCACCCTTGCCCTGGACATAGAGGGATTGGTGCGGCAGCTGAACGAGGAAACCGTTTTCCTCATTGCGCAGTTTCGCCAGCGGATCGTCGCGATCCAGGGCGCGCAATTCGATGCGGGCCACCAGCCGTCCATCGGCGCCGGCGCTGCACTGTCCGACCTGTTTGATCACCTGGTTCTGGTCGGCCACGGCCTGCAGACGCTCCGCCGACAGGCCGGACAGGCTCTCCTTGGCGATGTCGCCGGGATCGACGCGAATGCCGAAGGCGTGGCGGATGATGATGGAGAGTTTGTCGGCGGCATCATCACCATCAATATCGCCGCGCGGATCGGCCTCGGCAAAGCCGAGCGCCTGGGCCTCGGCAATCGCGTCGGCGAGCCGGGCCCCGTCACCCAGCTTGCCGAGAATGAAATTGCAGGTGCCATTCATGACGCCCTCGACCGAGAGCACCGCGCCGCGCTGGCTGACCCGGTCGAGGGTTTCCAGAATGGGCGCGCCGCCCCCGACAGCGGCGGAATAGCGCAAATGCCGGCCCGATTCAGCCGCCAGTTCGTGCAGGCGGTCAAAATCCAGCGCGATGACCGCCTTGTTGGCCGTGACCAGGTGCATGCCATCGCGCAGGACGGACTGGCTGAGGGCGCGCGCGACGCCGGTGCCGCCCATCGTCTCGACCACAAGGTCGGGCTGGTCTGCCAGCGCTTCGGCGAGATCCTCGGTGAAGCGCAGACCGGGCGCGCCGGTGGCAGCATGTTGCGCGGCGTCGCGGACCAGGACGGAGTTGAGCCTGAAACGGCCGGGATGGGCGAGCAGATGCCGGCAGACACCGGCGCCGACCGAACCATGGCCGAGCAGGGCGACGCGCAGGGGGCGGACATGGTGAGTCGCACCGATCTTCGGTGCCACCGGCCCGATTCGCGTCGCGAAGGCCTTGCCCAGGGCGGCGACCTCGATCACCACACCGAGCGCCTGGGCGGCATGGATGGCCTTGTCCTGCACCAGGCCGCGACTGACCCGTGCCGCTTCGGCATAATCGAGCTGGTCGAAGCGATGGGCATCGGGAACCCGGGCCGGATCATCGGTATAGACCCCGTCGACATCCTTGATCAGGCGCGCCCGGCTGGCGCCGAGCCAATGGGCAAACATCACCGCCGTCAAATCCGTGCCGCCGCGGCCCAGTGTCACCGGCCCGTCCGGGCCTTCGCCAAAGAATCCCGGCGCCACAATGACATCGGCCTGTTCGAAATGCGCAAGCACGCGGCTCGCATCCAGACCGGTCAGGTTCGCATCCAGCGACGAACCTTCCGCCTTGAGCGACATTTCATGCGGGTCGAGCACCGCCGCGCTGATGCCCGAGCGCTGCAGGGCCAGTCCCATCAGGGCCGCCGATTTCAGCTCGCCGCAGCGCACCAGGCGCGCCAGCATCGCATCATGGGCGCTTTGCCCGACCGCAGCCCCGACTTCGAACAGCGCGTCGGTCTCGCCATCAAGCGCCGAGACAACGGCGACGACTTTCTCGCCAGCCCGCGTATGGCGATAGATTTCATGTGCGGCGCGGGCATAGTCATCCGGCGAGAGCAGGACTGAACTGCCGAATTTGAGGATGCTGAGTCTGGGTGCCGGTGCCGGGCTGGCTGAAGGTTTCACTGAACTGGTCCTTTGGGTGATCTGGAATTTGAGCATGAAAAAACCCGCTTCCGGGTGGGAGCGGGTCGGGTATCGGACGGATTTGAAAAATCGCTAGTCCACGCCAACCCGCCCCCTCATACCCGAGGTGGTCATGGTAATGGTCATGGTGGTGGTGAGGGTCGAGCCGGAGGCCGCAAGGAGGCCGTCGCCGCAAGCGGTGCGGCGCAGCATGTCAAAGCGGATCAGGTCAAAACAGGGCATCATGGTCCGTCAGGCAAAGCCTTGCCCAAAACCGGGCTCAGCGAAATTCTTTTGCAAGAAAGGCCCGGTCCACGCCGCAGGTCAAACATTTTTTGTCGCAAAGCTGCATTTAGCGCATCAAGCGAGCCAAAATGTCACGCCATCGCCATCGCCTCCGCCAGTATTTCAGACAGCAAAAAGCCCCGGCCGTGTCCGACCGGGGCTTGATTATGCATCGCCGTACCAGGGTTTATTCGGCGGCTGTTTCCAGCGTCTTGCCGGCGTTTTCCAGTCTTGGAGCTGCGGCGCGGACATAGGGCGCAACATGGCTCTCGAAGATTTTGAAATTCTCGATGAACATCCCGACCAGCTTGCTCGCCTGGGCGTCATAGGCGGCCTGGTCCTGCCAGGTCGAGCGCGGGTCGAGGACTGAATTGTCGACACCATCGACGGCAATCGGGACCATGAAGCCGAAATTCGGATCTTCGCGGAAGGCGGCGGTTTTCAGCGATCCGTCGAGTGCGGCGTTGAGCAGGCCGCGCGTGGCCTTGATTGGCATGCGCTTGCCGGTGCCATAGGCGCCGCCGGTCCAGCCGGTATTGACCAGCCAGCAGTCGACATTGTGCGTCGCGATCAGTTCGCGCAGCAGGGCACCATATTCAGCCGGATGACGCGGCATGAAGGGGGCGCCGAAACAGGCGGAGAAGGTCGCGCTCGGCTCGGTGACACCCTTCTCGGTGCCGGCGACCTTGGCCGTATAGCCCGAGAGGAAATGATACATGGCCTGGGCCGGGGTCAGGCGCGCGATTGGCGGCATGATGCCGAAGGCGTCGCAGGTCAGCATGACCAGGTTTTTCGGATGGCCGCATGTGCCGCTTTCGCTGGCATTGTGAATGGCGCTGAGCGGGTAGGCGCCGCGGCTGTTTTCCGCCAGCGAGGCATCGTCGAGATCGAGGACGCGGGTGACCGGGTCCATCACGACGTTCTCAAGCACTGTGCCCCACATCTTGGTGGTGGCGTGGATCTCCGGCTCGGCCTCGGCCGAGAGCTTGATCATCTTGGCGTAGCAGCCGCCTTCGAAATTGAACAATCCATTGGGCGACCAGCCATGCTCGTCATCGCCGACCAGGGTGCGGCTGGCATCGGCGGAGAGGGTGGTCTTGCCGGTGCCGGACAGGCCGAAAAAGATCGCGGCGTCGTCATCCTTGCCGACATTGACCGAGCAATGCATCGGCATCACGCCCTTGGCGGGCAGGAGATAATTGAGGATGGTGAAGACGGATTTCTTGGTTTCGCCGGCATAGGATGTGCCGCCGATCAGCACCAGTTTGCGGGTGAAATCGACACCGATCACGGTTTCCGAACGGCAGCCATGGCGCGCGGGATCGGCCTTGAAATCGGGCAGGTTGATAATGGTGAACTCGGCCTGGAAACCGGCGTATTCCTCTTCGGTCGGCAGGCGCAGCAAATGGCGGATGAAGAGCGAGTGCCAGGCGAGGTCATTAATGACCCGCACCGGCAGGCGATGATCCTTGTCGGCGCCGCCAAACAGCTGCTGCACATACAAGTCCTTGCCAGCCATATGGCTGCGGAAATCCTGCCATAGCGTGTCGAAATGGGCCGGGTCGATGGCGGCGTTATTATCCCACCAGACCTGGTCTTCGGTATCGCTGTCACGAACGGTGAACTTGTCCTTGGCAGAGCGGCCGGTATGGATGCCGGTCTTGACGACCAGGGCGCCGCCCTCGGCGACTTCGGCTTCCTTGCCCTGCACGGCGGCTTCGTAAAGCCGGGCCTCATTCCAGTTGAGATGGACGGTTCCGGCCTGGATACCCATGGCCGCGAGGCCGCCATCGTGACGTTCGGATGTCGACATGATCTCTTAATCCCCTGTGGCCCCCTCATCTGTCGGAGAGGTAACCGTCATTGCCTGCAGCACGCCGCGGAGTTTCCCCACTTGTCCGGCGCGACGCGCTCATTTCTCCGGAGAACGCAAGTGTCTTGCCAGTTCCGGCGAACCGTCATGAAATGTCGCGGTACCAGATCAGCTTGATCCAGAAAAGCCCAAAAGGCACGCAAGAAATCGAAAACGAAACCGGAAATCGCCATGCTATCGAAATCAATAATCTCCTGTGCAGTGTCTGCCATCCTCGCCAGCGCTGCTTCGGCGCAGGCTGAGGACAGGCAAACTATGCCTGAGCTTGGAGCGCGTTTCATGACCATGGCGCTCGATTGTGTTCAGCGGGAATATCCTAACAAGATCAGTCATGTGCTGGCCTCTGATGCCGATGCGCAAGCGCCGCGCGCGCTGCATCCGGCCTTTTATGGCTGTTTCGACTGGCATTCTTCGGTGCATGGCCACTGGCTGCTGGTTCGCCTGTTGCGCACCATGCCGGACGGCGCGATGAGCCAGGCTGCCACGACCGCGCTGGACACCAATCTGACCCCGGAAAACATCGCCGGAGAGGTGGCTTATTTCGAGGCTGAAGGCCGCGCTGCCTTTGAGCGGCCCTACGGGCTGGCCTGGCTGCTGCAGCTGGGCGCTGAATTGCGCGAATGGGACGATCCGCGGGCACGGCGCTGGAGCGCGGCGATCGCGCCGCTCGAACAGATCGTGTCAGACCGGTACAGGAGCTGGCTGCCCAATCTCGCCTATCCAATCCGCATCGGTACCCATAACCAGTCCGCCTTTGCGCTCGGGCTGGGGCTCGACTGGGCCCGTGAGGCGGGTGATGTGGAGCTGGAAGGCCTGATTGTCACCAAGGCGATGGGCTTCCATGCCGAAGATCGCAATTGCCCGATCGGCTATGAACCGTCCGGAGAAGATTTCCTCTCGCCCTGCCTGATGGAAGCCGACCTGATGCGGCGCGTCATGGCACCCGCCGACTATGTCACCTGGCTCGACGCTTTCCTGCCGGATATTCCGCGCGATGGTTCGGCCGACTGGCTGGCGCCGGGAATCGTGCTCGATGCCAGTGATGGCAAGCTGGTTCATCTTGACGGTGTCAATCTCTCCCGCGCCTGGGCGCTGGAGGGCATTGCCGATGCCCTGCCGGCCGGAGATACACGCCGCGAATCCCTGCTGGCCGCTGCGGCGGTGCATGAAGAGGTCGGGACCCGCTCGGTCAATGGCGAGGATTATGCGGGCGGTCACTGGCTGGCCAGTTTCGCCACCTATCTGGTGACCCGGCGCGGGGTGGACGCCCCGGCCTGGCGCGCCCTGCCTGAAGACGACATGCCTGAAGCAGGTTTGCCCGAGTAATTACTCCGGCAGCGGAATATGTTCGGTTTCTCCGGCGGGCAGGGTGAAGCGCCCGTCCGCCGGGAAGCCGGCCTTTGCAGCCTCGACCCAGTCGCGCTTGGCATCGGTCAGCCAGGCGGCATCGCTGGCGACGAAATTCCAGAAAATCTCGCGCTTGCCGAGCGGTGCGCCGCCGCACAGCATTACGATACTCTCGTCATCGGCGGTCAGTTGCGGCGCACTGCCCGGCGTGAGCACGGCCATTTCTCCGGGCTGCAGGGCTTCGCCGTCAAGCGCCGCCTGGCCGCTGACCAGATAGACGGCGCGTTCCTCATGCTCGATATCGAGTTTGACATCGGCCCCGGCGGGCAGGCGTCCATGCAGATAGAAGATCGGTGAAAAGACGTCAGCCGGCGCCTCCTGGCCCCAGGCGGTGCCGAGAATCAGCCGGAAGCGGGCACAGCCGCGATAGAATTCCGGCAGGCTGGCCGCCGGATGGTGGTGAAAGGCCGGCGCGACATCTTCCTGGCCGGCGGGCAGGGCGACCCAGGTCTGGATGCCGTGGATGCGGTGGCCATTGGCGCGTTCCGGCGGCGGTGTCCGTTCGGAGTGAACAACGCCACGCCCGGCCGTCATCCAGTTGACGTCGCCGGGACGGATGACGGCATCAACACCCAGACTGTCCTGGTGCCGCAGCGCGCCGTCGAACAGATAGGTCACTGTTGCCAGGCCGATATGCGGGTGCGGGCGGACATCGATTCCGGTTCCGGGCTCAAACAGGGCGGGGCCCATCTGGTCGAAGAAAATGAAGGGACCGACCATGCGCTGGCCGGGCGCCGGCAGGACGCGGCGAACTTCAAATCCGCCCAGATCACGGGTCCGTCCCTCAATCCTGCGTTCGATACTTGTCGACATTGTGATGGCTCCCGCCTGGCTGGACTGATCGCTGGCGCTTGCGCCGCGCGCCTCAATATCCATAGTGCATGCATCAATGTGTGGGGAGGTCTTCATGAAATCAATTATCGCAACTGCCGCAGCGCTGGTGCTGGCGGGCCATGCCTTTGCCCAGGACAGTTTTGAGCTCGATCCGGCGCAGGCCGCGACCGCCGAGGCGCTGGTCGAGCAGGCGCTCGAGAGTGATCTAGCCTGGTCGATCGTCGAATCGCTGACCACCGAAGTCGGTCCGCGCATGCCCGGCAGTGAAGCGGAAGTCCGCGCCCGCGCCTGGGGCGAAGCGCTGGGGCAATCGCTCAGCTTTGACCGTGTGGTGATCGAACCCTTCACCATGCCCTTCTGGGATCGCGGCGAGCTCGAGATCTCGATCACCTCGCCCTATACCCAGGCCCTGCATGGCTCGGCGCTGGGTGGCTCCGGTGCCTCGCCGCGCTCCGGCCCGGTGGAGAGTGATGTCGTCTATTTCCGCGATATTGATGCCCTCACCGCCGTCGCCGACGGATCGCTTGAAGGCAAGATCGCCTTTGTTGATGGCGACGCCATGGTCGCAACCCAGACCGGTGCCGGCTATGGCCCTGCGAATAATCGCCGCCGTATTGGCTGGCAGCACGCCGAACGCGCCGGCGCCGACGCGATTGTCGTGCGCTCGGTTGGCTCCGATTTCCACCGCAATCCCCATACCGGCATGATCTCCTCGATGGATGGTGAGTGGGCCAGTATTCCCGTCATCGCCATCTCCAATCCGGACGCCGACCATTTGCGCCGCCTGCACCATACCGGTGCCCCTCTGGCGATGCAGATCCGCGCCACCGCCGGCTGGCATGGTGATGTGACCAGCGGCAATGTCGTGATGGATATTGTCGGCAGTGAATTGCCCGACGAAATCGTCCTCATCGGCGGACATCTCGACAGCTGGGATCTGGGCACGGGTGCCATCGATGACGGCGCGGGTGTAGCCATCACCGTCGCCGCCGCAGAGCTGATCGCCCGCCTGCCGGAACGTCCACGCCGCACCATCCGTGTCGTCATGTTCGGGGCTGAGGAAGTCGGTCTTCTGGGCGCCCGCGCCTATGCCGAACAACATGCCGACGAAGTTGCCAATCATGTGATGGCGACCGAATCCGACTTCGGTGCCGGCCGCATCTGGCAATTGGTCTCCAATGTCGATGAAGGCGCCAATCCGGCGATCGACGCGGTCGGCCGCATCATCGCGCCGCTCGGCATTTTGCGCGGCGGCAGCAATGTTCCCGGTGGCGGGCCCGACATCATCCCGCTCGCCATGCAGGGTGTGCCGACGGTTCGGCTGAACCAGGACGGAATGGATTATTTCGACCTGCACCACACCCCGGACGATACGCTCGACAAGATCGATCCCGAGGCCCTGGCCCAGAATGTCGCCGCTTATGCCGCGCTGGTCTATCTGGCGGCCAATATGGATGTCGAATTCCGCACGCCGGCCGAAGAGACGGCGGCGGACGAGTAGCTCGCGCCGCGTTTTTTTGACCTGCACTGAATGAATGGCAGGCTTCCGGCAAGATTGCGGGAGCCTGCCGGCCAGCTTGCAGCCAGTCTGAAGGGGGGTAACCGGTGAATATCAAGGATGCGGCCTCACGGACCGGTCTGCCGGCCAAAACCATTCGTTATTATGAGAGTATCGGCCTGCTCACGCCCTTGCGCGCCGGGAATGGCTATCGCGATTATCGCGAGGTGGACCTGCACAAGCTCGGCTTCCTCGCCCGTGCTCGCGCGCTGGGTTTTTCGATCGAGGATTGCCGCCATCTACTCACCCTCGACAGCGATGCCTCACGCTCCAGTAGCGAGGTCAAAGCCTTGGCCCAGCAGCATATTCGCCAGATCGGCGACAAGATTTCCGAGCTGAAAGCGATGCGCGCCAGTCTGCAGAAACTGGCCTCCGCCTGTCAGGGCAATGACCGGCCCGATTGCCCGATCATGGATGAATTATCGGGCCTTGCGCCAGGCAAGCGTGCCGCATCGGGCAAGGCTTCTACGGCGGACTAGACAGGCCGCTTGACCTTCCAGTGGCTGGAAGGATTAAACCGGTGCCTTCTCGTCGGAAAGGCATGGGTCATGACGGCCGGTCATCAAGGAAAATCCGCCAATTGTTGCGGCGGTTCGCATCACACGCAGGACGCGGCAGCGATCGATCCGGTGTGCGGCATGAGCGTGGATAAAGCTGCCGGAAAACCGCAATTCGAGCAGGAGGGAATCACCTGGCATTTCTGCTCGGCCCGCTGCCATCAACGTTTCGCCGCCGACCCTGAGCATTTTCTCAGCGGCGCTCACCGGCGCGCTGAGGCCGCCGCGCCTGCTGGCACGCAATATACTTGTCCGATGGACCCGGAAATCGTCCAGGACGGGCCCGGCACCTGTCCCAAATGCGGCATGGCGCTGGAACCGATGGGCGTGCCGGCCGGCGATGCCGGTCCCAACCCCGAACTGGTTGATTTCCGTCGCCGTTTCTTCTGGAGCAGCCTGCTGACACTGCCTCTGGTCCTGTTGGCGATGGGACCCATGATCGGGCTTGGTTTCGTCCGCGATTTCGTCGGGGAGGGCGCTGCCCTCTGGCTCGAACTCGCGCTCGCCACACCGGTCGTGCTCTGGGCTGGCTGGCCCTTCCTGCAGCGCGCTGTGCAATCGCTGCGCAGCGGCCATCTCAACATGTTCACCCTGATCGGGATGGGCGTCAGTGCGGCCTATGTTTACAGCCTCATAGCGGTATTGTTTCCCTCGATTTTCCCGGCGGAATTCCGCCATATGGGCGGTCATGTCGCGGTCTATTTCGAGGCCGCTGCGGTCATCACCGTGCTGGTCCTGCTCGGCCAAATCCTCGAACTGGGCGCCCGTGAACGCACCGGTACGGCCATCCGGGCCCTGCTGGATTTGGCACCCAAGACGGCCCGCATCATCCGCGAGGACGGTACAGAACAAGAGGTTGCGCTCGACAGCGTCAGGGTCGGTGACCGTTTGCGTGTCCGGCCGGGCGAGAAAATGCCGGTCGACGGGCAGGTCGTTTCGGGCAAATCATCGGTCGATGAATCCATGCTGACGGGCGAAGCCCTGCCGGTCGAAAAGGCGGTGGGCGACAGTGTCACCGGCGCGACCATCAATGGCTCCGGCGGGCTGGTGGTCGAAGCGCGGCGGGTCGGTGCTGACAGCGTGCTCAGCCAGATCGTCGACATGGTCGCCAAGGCCCAGCGCAGCCGTGCCCCGATCCAGAAATTCGCCGATCTTGTCGCGGGTTGGTTCGTCCCGGGCGTGATCGCTGTCGCGATTTTCGCCTTCATCGGCTGGTCGATCTGGGGGCCGTCACCCGCGCTGGCACATGCCCTGATCGCCGCCGTCTCCGTATTGATCATTGCCTGTCCCTGCGCGCTGGGGCTGGCCACGCCAATGTCGGTCATGACGGCAGCTGGACGCGGCGCCCAGGCCGGCGTGCTGATCCGCGATGCCGAGGCGCTCGAGCGCTTTGAAAAGGTCGATACCCTGCTGGTCGACAAGACCGGAACGCTCACGCTCGGCAGGCCCAGCCTGGTCGGCGTCGAGAGCGCGCCGGGCCAGTTGGACGACACGGTTCTGGGGCTGGCCGCAGCGCTGGAGCGCGGCTCGGAACACCCGCTCGCCGAGGCGATCCTGAAGGGCGCCGAGGCCAAGGGGCTGAGCCTGCAAACCGCCGAAGACTTCCTGTCCGTCACCGGCAAGGGCATTACCGGTCGTGTCGATGGTCAAGCGCTGGCACTCGGCAATTCCGCGCTGATGCGCGATGCCGGGGCGGATCCGGCAGGTTTTCTGGACGCCGCCAATGCCCGCCGCGATGCCGGTGAGACGGTGATGTTCCTGGCCGTCGACGGTGCCTGCGCTGGCTTCGTCGCCGTCGCCGATCCGATCAAGGAAACAACGCGGGATGCCCTGAAGTCCCTGGCCGCTGCCGGCATCCATGTCATCATGGCAACGGGCGATAATGAGCGCACGGCCAGGGCCGTCGCTGCGCAGCTGGGCATTGAAGACTTCCACGCCGGTGTCATGCCGGCGGGCAAGGCGAAACTGATTGAGGATCTCCAGGCCGCCGGCCATCGTGTCGCCATGGCCGGTGACGGGGTCAATGATGCGCCGGCGCTGGCCCGGGCCGATGTCGGCATCGCCATGGGCACCGGCGCCGATGTCGCGATCGAGAGCGCCGGCATCACGCTGGTGAAGGGCGACCTGACCGGCATTGTGCGCGCCCGCCACCTGGCGAAAGCGACGATGCGCAATATCCGCCAGAACCTGTTCTTTGCGATGATCTACAACGCCGCCGGAGTTCCGGTCGCTGCGGGTATTCTCTACCCGGTGTTCGGCATCCTGATCTCGCCCATGTTCGCCGCCGCAGCCATGAGCCTCTCATCGGTCTCGGTGATTTCCAACGCGCTGCGCCTGCGCAGCGTCAAACTCTGATCGCGTGCCGCCCAAGGCACCCAGACAAAAGGTATTCGGTATGGATCGGCGAGACTTCCTCACCAGCACGATCGCAGCGGGCGGCTTCGCGGCGGCCAGCACCCTCCTGCCAGCCTGGGCGCAGAGCGCGGCACCGCTGACCAGCGCCGGCCTGCCCGCACTCTCGGGCACGCGCTTTGATCTCAATATCGGCCGCACGCCGGTGAGCATTGATGGCCGCGGCAGCCGGGCGGTGACGGTGAACGGCCATATGCCGGCCCCCGTTCTGCGCTGGCGCGAAGGCGACGACCTCACGCTCAATGTCACCAATGGGCTCGACGAGGACAGCTCGATTCACTGGCACGGCCTCTTGCTGCCCTTCCAGATGGATGGCGTGCCGGGCGTGACCTTCCCCGGCATCGCGCCGGGCGAGACCTTCCAGTACCGCTTTCCGGTCCGGCAATCGGGCACATACTGGTATCACTCCCATTCCGGCCTGCAGGAACAAATGGGGCATTACGGTCCGATCATTATCGATCCGGCGGGCGAAGACCCGATCGCCTATGACCGCGAATATGTGCTGATGCTGGGGGACTGGACCTTTGAGGGCGCACACGCCGTTTTCAACCGGCTCAAACAGGTCCCCGACGTTTACAATGCCCAGCGCCGTACCCTGGTGGACTTCTTCCGCGACGCCCGCCGCGAAGGTCTCGACCAGGCCGTCGCCGAGCGGGCGATGTGGGCGCGGATGCGGATGAGCATGACCGATATCTCCGACGTCACCGCGGCGGCCTACACCTATCTGATCAATGGCCATGGCCCCGAGGATAACTGGACGGGCCTCTTTCATCCCGGTGAGCGGGTGCGGCTGCGCATCATCAATGCCTCGGCGATGACGATTTTCAATCTGCGCATACCCGGCCTGCCGATGACGGTGGTCCAGTCCGATGGCCTGTTGGTACAGCCGGTTGAGACCGATGAGTTCCAGATCGGTGTGGCCGAGACCTATGACGTCATCGTCGAGCCGCGCGATCAGGCCTATACCGTCATTGCCGAGAGCATTGATCGCAGCGGCTATGTCCGCGCTACACTGGCGCCGCGCGCCGGCATGCAGGCTGCCGTGCCGCCACTGCGCGAGCGGCCGCTGTTGAGTATGCGCGATATGGGCATGGATCATTCTGCCATGGGCGGCGATCACGCGGCGATGGGCCATGACATGCCGGCCGGCGCAGCCCCGGCGGCACCCGTTGATCATTCCACCATGGACCACGCCGCTATGGGACATGTGATGCCTGCGCCCGCAGCCCCGATGGACCATGCTGCCATGGGGCATGGCACCCCGGCTCCAGCGATGGATCACGCGGCCATGGGGCATGGCACACCTGCGCCTGCGCCTGCGCCGGCGATGGATCATGCGGCGATGGGGCATTCAATGCCGGCACAGCCAGCACCGATGGATCACGCCGCCATGGGGCATGCGATGCCCGCGCCGCCCGCGCCGATGCCCGGTATGGAACCGCCGCTCACCCATGACCACCCCACAGGCCCCGGCGTTGCGATGATGCCGGCCATGGTGTTCGACCGGCTGGGCGAGCGCGGGATTGGCCTGACGGACGAGCCGCACAGGGTGTTGGTCTATACCCAGCTGAAGAGCCTGGAGCCCAATCCGGACCGGAGACCGCCCGGCCGCGAGGTCGAGGTCCACCTGACCTCGAATATGGAGCGCTATATGTGGTCCTTCGACGGGGCGGCCTTCTCACCGGTCGTCGAGCCGATTGTGTTCCAGCATAATGAGCGGCTGCGGTTGACCCTTGTGAATGACACCATGATGCCGCACCCGATCCATCTGCACGGCATGTTCTTCGATGTCGTCAATGGCGAGGACGCCCACAAACCACGCAAGCACACCATCATCGTCAAACCGGCCGAACGGCTCTCCGTTGATGTCACAGCCGACGCGCTGGGGGAGTGGGCCTTTCATTGCCATCTACTCTTCCACATGCATGCCGGCATGATGCAGGTGGTTTCGGTTCGCCCCGGGCATGGAGATCATCATGGCCATATCTAGGTTTTTCGCTGCGGCGTTTCTGGCGCTCGCAATTTTGCCCGCTGCGCAGGCTCGCCAGGCCAATCCTGTCGATGCCGATCCGGCGCGGATGGCCGCAGCCCGTGCCCACATGTTTCATGGCATGGGGACCACGCATTCCATGGTGCTGGTCGACCGCTTCGAGCATCTCAGCGGCGGCGAGGATGATGCGCTGTTGTGGGATGCGCAGGCCTGGATTGGCGGCGATGAGCGCAAATTCTGGTTCAAGACCGAGGGTGAATATTCCTTCGACGCATCGGAATTTGAATCGGCGCAGCTGCAGGCTCTGTATAGCCGGGCCATCTCGCCCAATTTCGATCTTCAGCTCGGCGTGCGCCATGATATCGAGCCAGGACCGTCGACCAGTTATGGCGTGGTCGGTCTCCAGGGGCTGGCGCCTTACTGGTTCGAGGTGGATGCCGCGGTGTTTCTGAGCGATGCCGGCGACATGACGGCCCGCATAGAGGCCGAGTATGAGCTTCTCATCACCCAGCGCCTGGTGCTGCAGCCGCGCGCCGAGCTGCAATTTGCCGCCCGCGATATCGCCGACCATGATCTCGGCTCCGGCTTGACCGAGACCGAGTTCGGTTTGCGTCTGCGCTATGAAATCAGTCGCGAATTCGCCCCCTATATCGGTGTGGAATGGCATGATTTGCAAGGCGATACGGCTGAACTGGCGCGGTTGCGCGGCGAAGCAGCCAGTGACCGCGTTATTGCCGTCGGCGTCCGTTTCTGGTTCTAACTCCGGCTTCGACCAGTCGGGGCATCTCATGACGGCAATTTTGCGTTGGACGGCACGGATCCATAAATGGCTCGCTCTATTCGTCGGGGTCCAGATCGTGGTCTGGGTCGCCGGCGGCGCGGTGATGAGCCTGCTCGATATTGATCGCGTGCACGGCGACCATCATGTTGCGCCAGCGCCGGTCATAGAGCTGGACCTCGCGGCTGTGATCACGCCGTTCGAGGCGGCCGAAATCGCCGCATTGCCGGGCGTGGTCAAGACTGTGGACCTGATTCCCTGGCTGGGACGGGCCGTGTATCAGGTCGAGGACTACTTCGGCTCCAGCCATCTGGTCGATGCCCATAACGGCGAACGACTGACCCCGATCTCCGAAGCCACCGCAATCGCGCTGGCCGAGCAATTCCATCTGGGAGCCCTGCCGGCGTCCTCGACCGAATTGCTCGAGACTTCAACGACGGAATATCGCGGTGCGGACCTGCCCGCCTGGCGGGTGAATTTCGATGATGGTGACGGTACCAGCCTCTACTACGCCGTCGATACCGGCTTGCTCACCAGCCGTCGCAATGATGAATGGCGTCTGTTCGACTTTGTCTGGATGCTCCACATCATGGGCTATCAGGACCGGGATGATTTCAACACGATCTGGCTACAGGCCTTCGCCCTGTTCAGCCTCGTCACCGTGTTTGCCGGCCTGCTCCTGCTTTTCATCAAGATGCGGCGCAGCCTGCTTATGGCGCTGGGGCAAGAGCAGGCGAAAACGCGAAGATGAATGCCCGATGACCAGCGGTGCCCCGCAATGGTCCCATGCCGGACGGAATAACCTTAATTGATCCTTAAATCGCCGTAACCCGGCGCGGTTCAGGCCCCACTTCCAAACGATAAGCTAAGTGTCTCCGGAGCGCCGGGGATGATGATGGTGCTTCTGCTGATCGAAGCGCCGGGATAGCTGGGGCTGGGATCATGAAAGTTTCAATCGTTGCGGGCACGCGCCCGGAAGTTATCAAACTGGCGCCGGTTCGCGCCGCACTCCTGAAAACAGCCAATCTCGAGCCCGAGTGGATCGCCACTGGCCAACATGGTTCGCTGGCCGACCAGGCCCTGCAGGTCTTCGGCATTACGCCCGAGACGCGGTTGGATCTGGACTGGAATGGCAAGGCGTTGAGCAGCCTGACGAGCGCGTTGATCCGTGATCTTGGCGAGCAATTTGCTGCCAGCCGGCCCGATTTTGTTCTCGTCCAGGGTGATACGGCTTCGGCCTTTTCCGGCGCGATGGCTGCCTTTCTCAATGATATCCCCGTTGGCCATGTCGAGGCCGGGCTGCGCTCGGGCGATTTGCGTCATCCTTTCCCCGAGGAAGGTTTTCGCAAACTGATCTCCCCGATTGCCGACCTGCATTTCGCGCCGACACGGGCCGCCGCCAGGAACCTGACCGATGAAGGTATCGCCAGCGAAAAGGTCCGCATGACCGGCAATACGGTGATCGACGCAGTCCAGATGGTCGGCTCGATGGAAATCAACCCGCAGGCCCTTGATCGCTTGCGCCCCGAGGAACGCCTTGTGCTGGTAACCCTGCACCGGCGCGAAAACTGGGATGATGGCGTGGCCGGTGTCTGCACGGCGATCAAGCTGCTGCGCAATCACTATCCTGACCTGCGTTTCGTCATCCCGGTGCATCTCAATCCGCGCGTGCGCGGCCCGATTGAAGCTCTGCTGGGCGACGAGGAACGCATCGACCTGGTCGAGCCGCTCGCCTATCCGGCTTTCGTTGCGGTGATGAAGCGCTCGCACCTCATCCTGTCCGATAGCGGCGGCGTGCAGGAAGAGGCGCCGAGCTTCGGTGTCCCTGTACTGGTGTTGCGCGACAAGACGGAGCGCGGTGAAGCGGTCAAGGCTGGCGTTGCCCGCCTGGTCGGGTCGCACACCGAAACCATTCTGGCCAATGCACGGCAATTGCTCGACAATCCGCGTGCCTATCGCCGGATGTCGCGCGCAGCCAATCCCTTCGGCGACGGCCATGCCGGCCGCCGCATCGCGCAACTGGTCTCAGTTTTCCTCGGCGCGGGCAACAAGCCGGACGCGCCGCAAGCGCCTTCCGGCCTGCAAGCCTTGAGATCGGCGGTTCTCCCTGTCCAGGACGCGAAACGCGTCAAGGCCGAGGCTTGAGATCGTGGAGGGCGGGGGCGAAATATTAGCGGCAATCCAGGCTTTCGGAGCGAGTAGCTGGCTGTTTGTGGTCGACTGGGCGATGGGGCTCGATAGCGCCACGATCGCGCGCGTCTATTGGACCGGTCTGAGCTGGGCGACGATCTATGCCGCCATCGCGATCTTCATCTCCTCGACCGATGACGCTTTTCTCGACCTGTATTTCTGGGTCTTGCAGGGCCAGCGCGTCCTGACGCGGCCTTTCCGTTTTGTGCCCAGCACCAAGGCCATCATGGAGGCCCCGGAAAAGCGTCTCGCCATCATGGTGCCGGCCTGGCAGGAGAGCGATGTCATCGCGCGTATGTTGATGAATACGCTGACCTCGCTGGAATACAGCAATTACGACATTTTCGTCGGCTGCTATCCCAATGATCCTGACACGATCGAGGAGGTCGACCGCATTGCGCGCCAGCACAAGCAGGTCGTTCGCGCCATGGTCGGCCATCCCGGACCGACCTCGAAGGCCGATTGCCTCAACTGGATGATCCAGAACATCTTCGCCCATGAGAAGAAGGTGGGCGTGCACTACGACGCCTTCGCGATGCAGGATTCCGAAGACGTCATCCACCCGCTCTCCTTCAAGGTGGTCAATGCCTATCTCGACCGCTCCGACATGGTGCAGCTGCCCGTCCTGTCGATGCCGCGCAAATGGAGTGAGCTGGTTCCGTGCCACTATATGGACGAGTTCGCCGAATGGCATGGCAAGGATCTGATCGCGCGCTCGGCCATGACGCGGCTTGTGCCCTCGGCCGGCGTCGCGACCTCGTTTTCGCGCTGGTGCATCGAGCTGTTGTGCCAGGAGCGCGACAACCAGCCCTTCAATACCGACAGCCTGACGGAAGATTATGATGTCGGTCACCGCCTGTTCCAGGCCGGTCTGAAATCAGAATTCGTGCGCTTCTGGGCCAAGGTCCCGGTCGGCGAGGTCAAGCGCCGCCATGGCAGTGGGATGCGCACCATCTATCGCCGCGAACTGGTCGGCACGCGGGAATATTTCCCGGACAATCTGTCGGTCTCGGTGAAGCAGAAATCGCGCTGGATGCTGGGGATTTCCTATCTCGGCTGGAAACAGCTCGGCTGGATCGGACCGTTTTCACACCGCTATTTCCTGTATCGCGACCGCAAGGCGATCTGGACCGCGCCGACCGGCATGCTGGCCTATGCGATTGTGTTTCAATGGGCGCTCTACTGGCTTGTCACCAAGCTGGTGCCATCGGTGGGGACCCTGCCACCGCTGATCGATCCAAACAGCTGGGTCTGGACGCTGGTGCTGATCAATTTCCTCTTCCTGGTGAACCGCGTTGTCCACCGCGTCATCTTCACCGCCTCGGCGCACGGGCTGAAACACGCCATCCTCTCGCCGGTGCGCATGGTGGTCGGCAATTATGTCGGCTTCCTCGCCTCGATGCGGGCGGCGCGCCGCTTTGCCGTGCACATGATCACGGGCGAGCGCATCACCTGGGACAAGACGATGCACGCCTATCCCTCGATGGCGGAGATCAGTGGCCAGGGCAATACGCTCGGCGATGCGCTGAAATTCTATGGCGTCGTCAATGATGCCACGCTCGTCGCTGCCGAAGCGGAAGCCTCCGCCGCCGGCATTGGTCTGGCCAGTGTGCTGGTCAAGGCTGGCCATGCGACCGAAGAGGAAATCGCCACTGCCTGGAGCGAAGTTTCGCGCTACCCGGTCGAGGCGTTTGATCCCTTGCTGGTCACCGGCGATGTGCGCGACACGATCGATCTCGCCCTGGCCCGCAAATTTGGCGCCTTCCCGCTCGCTGCGTCCCGCGCCGCCCTGAAACTGGCACTCGCCGAACCGCTGGACGAGACCGCCGAGGCAGAGCTCAGGGCTGCCTTCAAGCCTGACCTCAATTTTGTGATCGCGCCGGCCAGCGATGTCGCCTTCGGGCTACGTTTCGCCTGGGACCGGACTGCGCTGGAGCCCGATCTGCGCGCCGCTCGGGTCCTCAAACGCCTGGCGCTGGCCGATGACGAGCAGATCGCGGCCATCTGGATGGGGATTCGCCGCGTCAGCGCGGCGGGCGAGGCTCCGTTCGATTTTATCAGAATAGCCCGGGAATCGGGCATACTCTCCGATGCGGATTGGAAGATCCTCGTCGACAGCCAACCGGAACTCGCTTCCGGCGCCATCGCGCCCTGAGCGGAAAGGAAGCATGTCATGTCTGCATTAGCGAAACCCAAGAGCCGCGGCCGTTTTACCCGCACGGCCATGCTGCTCGGCGCTTCGGCGGCGGCGCTGGGCTGGGTCACCACGGCAGGGGCAGATTTGAGCCCTGAAGAAATCGCCTCGGCCCGCGCTCATGCCTACGAACTTAATTCGCAAGGGCGCTGCAGCGAGGCGATACCGATCTGGGAAGAGCTCGGTGCCGTGCTCGGGCGCGCCAGTGATTATCTCGACGCCGCCAATTGCGCCATTGAGGCCGGGGATAGCGCCCGTGCCGTCGCTGATCTGTGGGAGGTTGTCCGTCGCCGCGATCAGCTGGATACGGAGGGCCAGTTGTTTGCGCTGCGTTCGCTGGGCTATCAGGCCGAAGCGGAAGGCGACTGGGATCGCTCCCTGATCGGCTGGGACTACGCTGCCCAGTTGAGCGATGCGCCGTCGGACAAGCTGCAGGCAGCCCGCGCGGCCCGGCTCAGCGGCCGCGTCGGCGATGCCCAGGCGCGTCTGTGGCAGGTGCGCCCCGGTGAATTCGAAGGCGTCGCGCTGGCGCAGTATTATGACGAGCAGGCCCAGGTTTTGCGTGAGGGCCAGCCGGGAATGGCCGCGCAATACATGGCGCGCGCCATCGCGATTGACGACCAGACCTGGCGCCGGTTTGACCATGGCCTCATGTTGCAAGCCGCGGACGAACCCCGCGCCGCGATCGGTGAATTCCGCACCGTTCTCGCGCGGGACCCGGCCAATACCGACGTACGTCTGTCACTCGCCTATGCCCTGCGCTCGATCGGCGAGAATGCGGAGGCCGCCCGGCATTTCGGTGAAGTCATCGCCGTCCAGCCCGACAATCTCGGCATTCGCGAAGACCAAGCCTATGCCTTCAAGGATGCCGGCCAGCAAGCCGAGGCCGGCGCTGCCTTTATCGGCGTGATCGACAGGCTGCAGGCCCAGGGCGGCGAAGCGGCCCATGCCGAGCGGCTTTACAGGCTGCGCCGAGAAGTCACCGCGCTGGAAAGCCGCACCTCCGGTTTTGCCTATGCCAGCTATCGCAATGAGGGCGTCTCACTGTCGGGTGGGCTGCAGGACAGCATTACCCAATCCTCGCTCGGCGCCGAGTTCAGCTGGCGCCCTGAGGGCCTCTATGAAAACGGTACCGGCATCACCGCCTTTGCGCGCGGCTATGTCAGTATGGAGCCGGGCGCATTCAACCTCGATAGCGATACGGCCCAGCTGGGTATCGGCGCGCGCTGGAAGCCGTTCCAGTCGGTCGATTTCAGCCTGTCCGGCGAACGTCTCATCGCACTGGGGGACAATGCCCGCGATGACTGGCTGCTGCGGGCGAGCTATGGCTGGACCAATGGCTATGACTGGAAGCCCGATGCCTCGAGCTGGAATTACACCAGCGTCTATGCCGATCTCGCCTATATCCCCGGCGATAACGAGTATTTCGGGGCCTATGCGCAAGTGCGCCAGGGCCGCCGTTTCCGCACCGCCCAAGGCTGGACCGTGACGCCCTATGTCACCGCCGTAGCCCAGTATTCCGACGACATTTATGGCAGCCAGGACCGGTTTGAAGCCGGCCCCGGCGTCTCGGTCTCGCACTGGTTCGGCGAGGATGACCACCACGCCTATCGCCGCCGCGTCGATTTCGACGTCGAATACTTGTTCGATGTCGAAGGCAGCGGCGATGACGCACTGATGGCGCGGGTGGTGTTCAGCTTTTAGGGGACAGTATGTGCTCATCGTATGATTTTGGTCATACAACTGGCGTGTGGTAATCAATGTCTTGAGGAGCCGCACCCATGACCATGATGCGCAAGACCATCACCATCCCGGATGCGATGGAAAGCTGGATCAAAATCCGGATTCAATCGGGCCACTACGCCAATGACAGCGAGTATGTGCGCGATCTGATCCGCCGAGATCAGGAACGCCATACTGCCGAGACCCAGCTGCGTGATATCATGCAGGAAAGCCTGCAGAGCGGGACAAGCGACAGCGCTTCTGCCGATATCAAGGCGCGGGTCGAAAACCGGTTGAAGGCCGATGGCAGGCTATAGGCTCACGATCAGGGCCGAGGCCGATGTCGAAGCGATATACGAATACTCGATCCTGAATTTCGGGTTGGAGCGTGCGGGCACGTATTTTGACTCGCTATTCGCGCGCTTTGACCTGCTGGCGAACTATCCCGGTCTTGGCCATGATTACGGGCACATTCTGCCCGGCCTGCGGCGGTTCGAGCAGGCCAGGCATTCGATTTACTACAAGCAGTTGGATGACGTCGATGTGCAGGTCTTGCGCATACTCGGCCAGCGGCAAGACCCGTTGCGGCATCTCTGAAAGGCCAGCCTAATTCCCGATAATCCCGTATTCACCGCCGCGCTCGAGCGCGCGCTGATAGGCGGGGCGGGCGTGGATGCGGTCGACCCAGGCCTGGATTTTGACCTGTGCCTTGTCGAGGCCGCCGCGCGCAGCGGCTGCTTCGAGCGGGAAGCTCATCTGGATATCGGCACCGGTGAATGTGTCGCCGGCAAACCAATCATGGGCGGTCAGTTCGGCCTCGATATAGGCGAAGACGCTGGACAGTTCGGGACCGATGAAACGGTCTTCGACGCGCTTGGCGATCTGTTTGGCGATCGGCTTGACGAAGAAGGGCGCCGGGGCGGACTTGATCTGGTTCATCAGCAATTTCATCAACAGGGGCGGCATCAGCGAGCCCTCGGAGAAATGCAGCCAGTAGACATAGCGGCGATAGGCCTCGCTGCCGGCGTCGGGCTTCAGGGCAGGGCCGTAAGTGTCGACCAGGTATTCGATGATCGCACCGGATTCAGCGACCGTGATGTCGCCATCCGTAATGACAGGAGATTTGCCGAGCGGGTGGACGGCCTTGAGGTCGGCCGGCGCGCGCATGGTTTTCGCATCGCGCATGTATTTCTTGATCTCATATTCGAGACCGAGCTCTTCAAGCAGCCAGAGTATACGCTGTGAGCGGGAGTTATTCAGGTGGTGAACGGTGATCATCTGGCAATCCCTCGGCAAGTAACAAGACCTGTCAGAGGGAATACGCCAGCTGGTCGCAAACGCAACAGCGCGTTAGTCGAATTGGCCCGCATGCGCCTCATTCAGTGGCGCATGCCAGCCTGCCAGCTCCATTGCCGTGTCGAGGCCGCATTTGTGCAGGCGCAGGCACAAATCGCGGGCCAGTGAGGGATCGCCATTGGCCAGATCGACCAGGGTGAACTCGGTCAGGCGGGCGACATGGCCGACATGGGTATGCCCATGATCGGCGAGGGTGAAGGCCAGCTCCACCAGCTGCGGTGAGCGGACACAAAAGCTCAGTATATCCTCGTCGAGGACGGGATTGAGCGGCTCGCACGACGCCATCTGGTCGGCATCGTAGTGTCGGGCAGGAGCGGCCATGGAAACCTCAACCGGTTGCGTGTCGGTGGCGGGGTGCCACAACATACAGTGGGTGGGTTTGGCGCTGACGGATATTCATAAGCTATGAGCCGCAGCGCTTCCTTGTGGAAAACACGCGCGGGCTCCGGTGGAAAGGCCGCGCCTGTCGCTAGAGCTCGTTCCAGCTCGCCTGGACGCCGAGCATGGTGAATACCGTATCCCAGTATTGCATCAGATCGCCGTGCTGTTCGGCCGCCCAATTGCCCCGGGGAATGAGGCGGATATCGAGACGGGTGCCGCGCAGGCCGTCGCCATGACTTGCTGCGTGCGCGACGACTGCGGCCAGACGGCTTCAATCCATGCAGTGCCGGCAGCGGGGAGCGCTCGACCCAAGTCGGGACATGCACCCGTTTCAGGGAAGCGGGTCCACGTCCCGGCAGCGACCTGTACATACACCGAATGCAAATGCTGCCCGCGTCCCCCGCCGTCCAACTTGTCCGCCCCCTGGCGGTGCGGCGTTATGATCGCGACGTTTTCGCTCTTTGACATCGTCGATTGATCACCACAAACGCGCTCGCGCCGCGCCGGAATGCCGCCGGGCGGCGGACGCAGCCTTGCCGGAAGCCCGCCCGGCAATGGCAGGATGGCAGTCTCTGCCATCCGCCCTGTCATGGCGTCCGGGCCCGTGACGGCAGGGTTGCAGCGCCATAATGACAGACTGGCAGACTGGCAGAGTGTTTGCCACGGAAAATTCAAAATCCCGGGACGGCGGCGGGGCAGCAGCCGTCCCCCTGTCCGCAATGACCATGGCCTGTGTGTGGGATGGCGGACGCGCTCCGCTCGACCGGTATTGCCCCGGCGGGAGCGCGCCGCCGATCACGGCATCTATTGCTGCAAGGGTCTAAAGCGCGTGCCAGCTGGCCTGCACGCCAAGCATCGTGAACACTGCGTCCCAATACTCCATCAGCGCGCCATGCTGTTCAGCCTCCCAATTGCCCCGGGGAATGAGGCGGATATCGAGACGGGCGCCGCGCAGGCTGTCGCCATAGGTTTCGCGAATCGCGTCGGCGACGATGGCCGGATCAGGGACGCGCTGCTCCAGACTGCCCAGCCGGCGACGATAGACCGTGAAAACGTCCGAGTTCTGCAGCATGTCGGAGACAAGCACGATATGACGCGACGGCACGGTACGGTCGAAACCGGGATCCTGGCCAAGCCGGGCGAGCGCTTCGATGATCGGACTGTTGGGGGCGTCCTTGGGCAGAACGAGGTCGGCGAGGGCGCGATCGAGCGGCTCGGCGAACAGGGCGTCATAGCGCGCCTGCACCCGGTCGGGATTGCGATAGAGCGGATTGACCTGCTCGCCGGCGCCTGGATTGCACAGTGAGAAACTATTGGTGTTGCGCAGCTGGCCGCTCTCATTGAGCTCGTAGAGCGAGAGGCGTTCGCCGACCGCGAGCTGGTCGCGTTGGGAGAGGATGAGCGCCCCGATCGCCTCGGCCTGCTCCGGCGAATAGAGATCGGTCTTGTCGATCACCACGACCCGGTGTGGCGGCACGGTGCCGGCCAGGCAGAGGGTCTGGCTGTCATAGACCGGTGGCTTGAGCACAAAGGCGGCATAGCTGATTGCGCCCAATACGGCGGCCACAATCAGTAGATTGAATATTCCCAGTATATCGCGTCCGGTCATAGGGGCCCCCCGCCACTAATGAGTGCGGCGGACCCGCTTGGGGGCCCGCCTCGGCAAACAGCTTATCTGTGGTTGCTCGGTCCCGCCAGATCGCGGCAGATCTCATCATGCAATTCCTTGGCTTCGACGAGCTGTTCCAGTTCGTGCTGGCTCAGTTTCTTGGCGTCTTTCCAGCCGGCCTCCAGGGCCTTTTCCAGATCATTCGCAGCCGTTTCCAGGCGGCGGGTCACCCCACCATAGCCGGGAATCGCGTCGTCGAATGTGCGGCCCTTGAAGGCGGCAATCACGGCGAAGGTCGTGCCGAGCACCAGCAGAAGCAGCGCTTCCAGGGTCTGGATGCCAAACGGATCCGACAGCGCCGCGGTGACAGGTGTCAGGACGAGGCCGGTCACATCGCCGGCGCCAACAGCCAGCGTCGCAGCGTTGAATTCGAGCAGGTCGCGGAAATGGGCTGCACTCAGATTGAGGGCCAGCAGGGTCACAATGCCGATCCCGACGCCAACAGCGGCGAGGCCGCTATGGACGCGCTTGTGGGGGTTCGACATATGCCGAAGTCCGAGGAATCCGATCAGGAAGAAAGCGGCGATCACATTGGTGAAGGAGACGGTGATGGCTTGCAGCCAGCCACCCAGCAGGCCCAGATCGGACCCGGTGGAGAAGAAATAGGCGTTCGCCAGGCCTTCAAACAAGACCAGCGAGGCAAGCACTGAAAAGTGCAGGATGTGGGATTTGGGGTAGATCGCAGCCCGGTCGATCGGCTTGATATCGGTTTCGGCGGAGAGATTCGCGTCGTCGACAGCGCCGCCCCAGGTGCGGCGGAATTTCAGCAGGTCTTCATGACGTGCGGATGCCAGCGAGATGGTGCGGCCCAGCGCGATCATTTCTGACGGCGAGCGCACATCGCGGAATTCTGCGAGATCGGGCGGCAAGTCAGTCATTCTGCCGAAGCCTGGATCTGTACGATTGTCTAAGGGCATGGCCTCCCCTCCATTTTTTCGCGCCGGTTCGGCACTGACACCATGGTTAATTGTGAATTGTGGCAGCCAATGGGGCACAAACCGGCGATTTGTGGATCAATTGAGGCGAGGCTGGTTTCGGTGCCTCTTGCGATAACCGGGGGTACACGGCAGGCTCCGGGCCGGATTTCCCGTGGCGACGCGTCTGGTCGCCACCACCGCCGAACAACCGACGGCCTTCCAGCAAGGTCAGCCTTCCGACAGGGGATGAGATTTTCGATGAAGTTTTATGATTACAAGGCGGCACCGAGCCCGCGTCGTGCCCGGATGTTCATCGCCGAGAAGGGCCTCGAGATCGAGACCATCCAGGTCGATCTTGGCGTAAAGGCCCAGTTTGACCCGGCCTATCGTGCGATCAATCCGCGCTGCACCGTCCCCGCGCTGGCCCTCGATGACGGTGTTGTCCTGTGTGATAATGCCTCGATCGCTCGCTATCTCGAGGAAATCTGCCCTGAGCCGCCATTGCTGGGCCGGGACCCGGTCGAGAAGGCGCAGGTCGCCGAATGGCTGGGCCGGGTCGAGTGGGAGGGATTCATGGGCGTCGCCGAGGCGCTGCGCAACACGTCAGATTTCTTCAAGGATTCGGCCATTCCCGGGCCGCAGCGCTATGAGCAGATTCCGGCCTTGGCCCAGCGTGGCCGGCAGCGCGCCGAGGCGTTCATCAGCGTCATGGACCAGAGGCTGGCCGAAGCGAATTATCTCGCCGGCGATGCGTTCAGCGCCGCTGATATTGCCGGTTATGCCTTCGTTGATTTCGCCGCCTGGGTGAAACTCAAACCGGGGCCGGAGCTGCTCCATCTCGCCAATTGGCGAGAGGCAATTTCCAAACGGCCGTCGGCCTCGGCCTAGTCATTGCGGGGCGGGTAGAGGGTCCGGCCCTGCAGTTTGAGCTCGAACAGGTCCGGCCGTGCGTAATGCCCCGCTGCATCGCAAGCCAGCTTCGCCTTGCGCACCTCGGCCAGATCGGCGTCCGCGATCAGTATGGTCTCGCCCTCGGCCGGGCCGGCAATGATTTCGCCGCGCGGGTCGATGATGAAGCTCTGACCGGTATGCTCGAAGGCGCTGAGTGATTTGAAGCGCTCGGGCACGTGAGTGTCGAGGCGCAGGCCGGCGGCGGCGATGACATAGGCGCCAGCCTGGCTGGCGAAGGCGCGCGAGAGTAGAAGCTGACGCGACCAGACCGGATCGCTCGGCGCGGTCGCCGGCTCGTGGCCGGGCCAGGCGGCGACGTGAATCTGCGTGCCCTGGCACATCAGGGCATAGCCGGGCAGGACGATATTGTGCTCCCAGCAATTGAGCCCGGACAGGCGGCCATAATCGCGCGGGTAGACCTGCAGGCCCTGGGCATCACCATCGGCCCAGATCGAGCGTTCATGATGGGTTGGCTTGAGCTTGCGGTGACGGCCCAGAATAGCGCCCTCGCGGCTGATGAAGACCAGGCTGGCATAAATGCTGCCGCCGGTGGCCGCGTCGCGTTCGGCGACGCCGATCACGACATCGATCCCGGCGGACTGCGCAGCGGCGCACAGCGCGTCGGTTTCCGGGCCGGGCAGGGTGATTGAGTTTTCCAGGTAGAGCGCGGCAGCTTCCCACCAAAGATCGCCGAGCGGCGCCTCGATGAAGAAGGGATAGCCGGGCAGCCAGGTCTCGCCGAAGGCGGCGATTGTGGCACCGAGCCGGCCCGCTTCGGCGATCAGGCCGCAGGCCTTCTCCACCGACGCTGCCTTGTCGAAATAGACCGGGGCCGCCTGGATGGCAGCGAGCCGGACCGGGCTCATGGATCGACCGCTTCCGGGCCGGGATCATAGGTTTCAAACCAGCGCAGGATTTCCGCCACCTTGGTCAGCAAACGGCTGGGTCTGGAGTTGGATATGCCGTGATAGGAATCAGGGATCACCACCAGACGGCTGGGAACGCCGCGCAGACGCAGGGCCGAGTAGTATTGCTCGCTCTCGCTGCGCGGCGTGCGCACATCGGCGCCGCCGACCATAACCAGGGTCGGGGTGTCGACATTGCCCACCAGCGAAAGCGGCGAACGGCGCCAGTACTCGGCCGGATCTTCCCAGGGCGCACTGGCGAACCAGTAGCGGTAGAAGAATTGTGGCAGGTCGGAATAGAGCACAAAGCTCGCCCAGTTGATGACGGGCTTGACCACGGCTGCTGCGGCGAAGCGGTCCGTATTGCCGATAATCCAGGCGGTCAGTACGCCACCGCCCGAGCCGCCGGTTACGAACAGCCGATCAGGGTCGATGAAGCCGCGATCCAGCATCATCTCCACCGCACCGATCAGGTCATCATAATCATTCCCCGGATAGTCATGGTGGATCAGATTGGCGAATTCATAGCCATAGCTCGTTGAGCCACGGGGGTTTGTGTAGATCACCACATAGCCTGCCGCGGCCATCAGCTGGAGCTCGGCCGAGAAGGCCGGCCCATAGGCGGTGAAGGGGCCGCCATGGATTTCCAGGATGAGTGGATATTGCTGCGCCGGATCGAATTCGGGCGGATACAACACCCATCCCTCAATCTCGCGGCCGTCAAAGGGGGAAGCCCAGTGCACGGTCTCGGCATCCGAGAGCCAACGGTCATCGAGGGCGTCGGCATTCAGATTTGTCAGCGCGTGCAGCGCTTCATCGCGTGTGCCCGTCGCCAGTTCTGCCGGCCGCTGGGGCGTGCTGATGGTTGCCGCAATCCGGCCCTGCTGCGAGACGGTGAATTCGCCGCCGGTATAGGGGCGGCCGAAATCCGGGCCTCCCAGGCCGCGGGCGAGCGTTTCAATCCGGCCATCCAGCCCGATCAGTGCGATCAGGGTTTCGCCGTGGTCCTCGTACTGGACATAGAGCGCCTCGCCATCGGCGCTCCATTGCGGATTACTCACCGAACGGTCGAGTGTCTCGGACAGGCTGCGCGCCTCGCTGCCGTCGGCATTGGCGACATAGAGGCGGATATTGTCATAGCCCATCCGGTGGTCGTCATAGCCCAGATAGGCGAGCAGACTTCCGTCCGGTGAGGGGCGTGGTGCCATGTCGGGGCCTTCCCGGCTGGTCAGGGCCTGTGGCGTTGCATCGACAAGCTCGACCCGGAATATCTCGCTATCGGGCGCCAGGGTTTCGCGATCGGGACGCCGGTCGGCGGAAAACAGGATGGCCTGGCCGTCGGCGGCCCAGGCGAAATCGCTGCTGGCGCCGAGCGTGTCCGAGGTCAGGGCCCGCGGTTCACCGCCCTCGGCGTCGACCACGAATAATTGCTGGCGGCCGATCGGCAATGCGCCGATCCCGTCGAAACGGAAGGCCAGCCGGTTCTCGATCTGGGCGCCTGCGGCCCAGGTCATATCGTCGTCGCGCGTCGGCAATTCCGCCGCCGCCATACCGGCTTCACCGACAAAGCCTGCATAGGCCAGGCGATCACCATCGGGCGACCAGTCAAGGCCGGCAGCGCCGCCCTGAACCTGCGCGACTTCCCGGTCCAGGCCGCTGGCCAGCGTCAGGACGCGAATACTGACATGGTCCGCGCCGGGCTGAAGATAGGCCAGTCTTCGGCTGTCGGGAGACCAGCGCGGCGTGTGGCTCGCGCCGGACGCGGAGGGCAGGGCGCGATGATCAGTACCGTCCGGGTTGATCAACCAGATCGCCGACAGGCTCTGGTCGGTCGCGATGTCATTGGAGCGGCGGACATACGCAATGCCTTGACCGTCCGGTGATATCTGAGGGTCGGATGCCGCCTCAAGGGCAAATATATCGCGGGGCTGCAGCGGCTGTAATGGCTGCGCCAGTGCGGTTCCGGTCGTCGCGCATATCAGCGCGGCCAGCAGGGTTTTAAACACAATCACTCTCCTCGGATGCTGATTGTATCTGAGCCGTTTTTCCCGGGCAGGCCAAGTCGCAATGTCGCGAGCGGAAATGTGACTACCCTGCAACACTCTGCGGGAATTTCGATTTTCCGGTACGATATCGGGTGATGCGGCGTTTTGACGTCGAAATTTCGCTTCACCTCGCCTTCAAACTCCCGCAGTGTGCACGGAGGACGCGCAAAGCGTTTGACGTAATCAGCTGAGCGGAAAATCGCCAGCGCTCGGGAGGGAGTTAAAGACTATGCCATCGACCAAGAGAACGATTCTGTTTGCCGCAGCCTCGGTTATCGCATTGACCGGTGCCCAGGCAGTGGCCCAGGAGGGCCGCAGCGTGGACGTCATCACTGTGACCGCGCAAAAGCGCGAACAGGGAATCCAGGACGTGCCGGTTGCGGTGACCGCCTATAATGAAGAGCTTCTGTTGAATGCAGGCGTTCGTGACCTGAAAGACCTGGCGATCATTGCGCCCGGCCTGAATGTGACCTCGACGACGAATGAATTTGTCACCACAGCCCGGATTCGCGGCATCGGTACGGTCGGCGATAATCCAGGTCTTGAGTCGTCTGTCGGCATCGTCATCGATGGGGTGCCGCGGGCCCGGAACGGTGCCGGGTTCAACGATCTGGGCGAGCTTGAGCGGATCGAAGTCCTGCGTGGCCCACAGGGCACGCTGTTCGGCGCCAACACAACTGCCGGCATCATTAACGTCGTGACCAAGCGTCCCGAATTCGAGTTCGGAATGAATGGTGAGGTCACCTATATCGGGGGCGATGCGTCAGGTTGGGGGGCTTCCGGCAGCATTACCGGACCGGTCACCGACCAAATTGCATTGCGGCTGTATGGCGCTCAGCGGGTTCGTGATGGCTGGCAGACGGTCGAGACCTTTGGTGGCCCACGGACAGAGACCGAGGACGCAGATCAGAATTTTTACACCCTGCGTGGTCAAGCGCTGATCGACTTCACGGATCATGTAAATCTTCTTCTGACCGCCGACTATACCGAGCGTGACGAAATTTGCTGCGTCGCTCCGTCCCTCCTCTCCGGCGCAACTGCGGGCATCATCAATGCCCTGGTGCCCGGCGGTCGTCCTATGCCCGGCAGCTCAGATGCGTTCGCCCGGGTTACCCAGGCCAATCGCAGCACCGAGCAGGAAATCACCGATAGTGGCTTCAGCGCCGAGCTGAATTGGGAACTCCAGAATTTCGACGTGACGGCGATTCTGTCGGACCGCAATTACAACCTCCATTCGGGCCAGGATACGGACTTCACGGGCGCGGACATCGTCTTCCGCGAGGCCGACAACAATACGTTTGATTTCGGGAACACGACCTTTGAAATGCGCGTTTCGGGTTCGACCGAGAACTTCGAATGGATGTTCGGGTCCTACTATTCCAATGAAACCCTGGTTCGCCAGGACGCGATCCAGACCGGTGCGCACTTCGACACGTATCTCTCCCTGCTCGGCTCGGGCGGCGGCTCGATCTCAACCGTAGTCGATCTGGCGAATGGCCTGGCCGGGCTATCGGCCTTCCTGGGCAATCCGGTCCCGGGCTATGTGCCACTCTTCCCGACCCAGGGCGCACCGCTCGGTGGCGGCAACCCTGCGGGCGATACCTTCACGCAGAATGGCGACAGCCTGAGCTTCTTTACGCACAATACCTGGCATCTCACCGATAGTACGGACCTGACTTTTGGCCTGCGTCACACCAATACGCAGAAGACGGCCCATTTTGACTTCGGCGAAAGCTACCTTCCTGCCTGTGATGTCTGGGAACATGCCTTTGGCGATGCGCTCGACTTCTCGACGCCGGGCAATCAGGCCCTGCTCGGGATCTTCTCGGGTGCGACGGGCGTTGCTCCGGCCAGCCTGGCAGAGTTCGGGACCTTTACCTGTCTGCCATTCGCGCGTGATGTGTTCGCGCAAATCGACAATATGCAAACGCTTGAAGAGAACGAGTTCTCCGGCCTGCTTTCGCTGTCGCACCGGTTCAATGACGACCTGCTCGTCTACGGGACCTACAGCCATGGCTACAAGGCTGGCGGCTTCAACCTGGACCGCTTTACCCAAGCGGGCTCAACCGCTGTCAACTTCACCAATGTCCTGGCCAGCCCGAACAGCTATCCTGCACGGTTCGACCCGGAAACGGTCGACAGCTACGAGCTGGGTATCAAGACCGAATGGTTCAACGACACCTTGCTGGCCAACGTCTATCTGTTCCAGTCGGAGTTCGACACCTATCAGCTCAACACTTTCAACGGCATCGCATTCTTTGTGACGTCGATCGACGGTGCGTCGAGCCATGGTGGCGAGCTGGAATTGCTGTGGTTGCCGGAAGCGTTGCCGGGCCTGACCATGCAGGGCGGCGTGACCTATGCCAATGCGGCCTATGATGAGTTCGCACCAACGGGGACCGCTGATGTCGATGTCCTGTCCGGGCGCAACTTCTCGCTGGCTCCGGAATGGTATGCTTCCGGTGGTGCTACCTATAACGGCACTTTCGGTGACAACATGACCTGGCTCGCTCACATTGATGCGCGCTACATGTCGGAGCAGAATACCGGTTCCGATCTCGATCCCGAGAAGGTCCAGGAAGCCTATACGCTCTTCAACGGCCGTGTGGGTATCGGTTCTGCCGACGAATCCTGGTCGCTGGAATTGTGGGGCCGCAACCTGACAGACGAGGATTACCTCCAGGTCGGCTTTGACGGGCCTTTCCAGCCGGGCTCGTTCCAGGCATCCATCGGTACGCCGCGGTCTTGGGGCATCACGCTCCGCGCCCGCCGCTAATCGGGCATTCGCATGACGAAGGGGAGGGCCGGGCGGCAACGCTCCGGCCCTTCTTTTTTTGATCAGGCGCTTCTGCTCCCATACACAGGGGGGAGGCGTGCTGAACCTGGCCTGGGCGCGAGGCGACTGCACAATCTTCACCACGCGATCCGCTTTGGGGTGCCTGCCCTGAATTGGCCGCGATATCATGATCAAAGAAGCCCATATGATTCGGCTTTCCGCTGATCAAAACATTGATGATTTTTGCCATGACGCTGCGCGCCCGAAATATATTGCTGATTGCCCTGGCCGGCCTGCTGGTCGTGACCGGCCTGTTGCTGGTCGTTGGACCGTTTTCCGTTACCAGCCTGCAGGCGCGGCTGGAGACCAATGCCCGTGACGCGCTGGACCGGCGCGAGATGGATTGGGCCCATGTCCGCATGCGCGGGCAGGAGGCTATCCTCAGCGGCGCCGCCCCCAATGACACGGCCCGGGAAATCGCGCTTGAAGTTGTGGCAGGGTCGACCTGGTCGGGCGGCAATATCGCCGGCGGTGTGTCGCGCGTGATCGACGAAACTACCGATGCCCGTATCGACCGCGGTTTTGCCTTCCGTGCCGATGTAGTCTTCAGTGGCCGGGTGCTGATCCGCGGTGATGCCAGCGACGCGGCCGCGCGCGAAGCGATTGCCCGTTTTGCAACGGCGAACTTCCCCAATGGTGCCGATTCCGACCTGACGCTGGTCCCCGGTGGTGCGCCGGCGGCAGAGTGGGAGGAGGCCGCCAAACGCCTGCTGGGGCAGCTGGCACGTCTCGAGCGCGGTGCCATCGTGCTCAGCGGCCAGCAGGGCGGTCTCTATGGCGAGGCCGAGAACCCGCAAATTGCCCGCTCCGTCGCGAATACGCTACAGAGCATGCCGGCACCCTTCCGGGCCGCCTCGATCGTGATACCGGCTGGCGCACCGCCGATTGTCAATGTGCCCGATATTGATGCCTGCGCGGCCATTGTCCGCGCCGCACAAGGCACGGATGACTTGCGTTTTGAGCCCGGCGGTGCCGGTGCCAGCCCATTGACCGAGATTGCCCTGCGCCGGTTGGGACGCACGTTTGCCGCTTGTCCCGCCAATGCCAGGCTCTCTGCCCGGGTCAGCATAGCTGATGGCGGCGCGGAGCTGGCCAGGGAGCGCGCCGCGCAGGTGCGTTCGCTGTTGGCCGGTGGAGCAGTCGGCGAGTCGAGAATTATTGTCGCGCTGGCTGATGACCAGGTGCAGGCACTGACTTTTTCTATTTCATCGATCGAGGGTTGAGGCATGTTCTGGCTGGTCTGGCAGATTGGGTTCCTGATTTTGGCGGCGTTCGGATTCGGGGTTTTGACCGGATGGAAAGTCTGGAGCGGCGAGGCGCGTAGCGCCGAGGCCGACAAGGCGCTGGCCGATGTCATTGCGCTGCGCCGGGAAAACGAAAATCTCGCACGACGGCTTGGCGAAGCGGAAACCCGCGCGGTTGCCGCCCGGCAAAAACCGGCCGGAGCGGTCAAGACCGGGCATGCGGAGATGCCTGAGGGCAAGGTTCAGCCGGTGCCTGAGAAGCCTGCCGCAGCGGCAAAGGCCAAGCCTGCGCCGACGAAGCCGGCGGCAACCAAGTCCGCCCAGCCCAAGCCCGCCGCACCGAAGCCAGCTGCGCCAGCGACTCCGGCCGCACCAACAGATACCGGTCGGCAGGACGATCTGACCGTGATCAAGGGGCTGGGCCCGAAAGCTGCAGCGAGCCTCAAGGCTGGCGGTGTTGTCAGTCTGGCGCAGATCGCTGCCTGGAGTGAGGCCGATATCGCCAGCTGGGATGAGCGCATCAATGGCCGTGGGCGCATCGTCCGCGATGACTGGGTCGGTCAGGCCAAGACGCTTTCAGCCTGACGCGCTGATGCCTCAGGGCATATTGGCCAACACGTTGCGGGCATCATAGGCATTGGCGTCATCGGACACCGTGCCGGTGCGAACCAGGATTTCCAGCGTGACGGATTTCTGTCCGGCCGAGCCGTCGAAGCGGATGCCCAGTCCGACGCCGCTGGCCGAATAGCCGCGCGAGCCGGTGGAATAGCTGGCCGATGTTCCGACCCGGACCGGATTGCGGTCATTGCCGTCGCGGTCACGGCGGACAACGATGAACCAGTCGCCGCCCTGGTCCAGCGTGAACTCGGCTGCTCGCCGCAGGGCCAGGTCTTCGGTTTCCTGAATACTGGCGTCCGGGCCGGCATCGAAGCGGACCATGAAACGGTCGGCCTCAATCCGCCGTTCGGAATAGCCATAGCGGCCGTCGAGCGCCGGGGCGTAGAGCGTCGGCCCCGCCGTGGCGCATGCCGTCAGCGCGAGGGCGGGAAGCAGGACGAGCAGGGGAAGAATGCGGGTCATGGCGGCAGCTCCAGATGTGTTGCCGCATCACGATACGATCATTCGTCGCCCTGGACCACCACCTCTTCAACGCCCATCCGGGCCAGCATGACCAGCGCACTGTCGGCGATCACCGTTCCCGGCGGGAACACGGCCGCAGCGCCCATCTGGCGCAGCACCGGCTCGTCATCGGGCGGAATGACGCCGCCGACGATCACAAGGATATCCTCACGGCCCTGCTCGGACAGCGCATTGCGCAAGAGCGGCACCAGAGTGAGATGGCCGGCGGCGAGCGACGAGGCCGCCGCAGCGTGGACGTCTTCGGCGATCGCCAGCGTCGCGGCTTCCTCCGGGGTCTGAAAGAGCGGCCCGATCACCACATCCCAGCCGAGATCGGCATAGGCCGAGGCGACGACTTTCTGGCCGCGGTCATGGCCATCCTGGCCGAGCTTGGCGATCAGGATTTTTGGCTTGCGGCCATGAAGGTCCAGGAAACGGGCGGCGCTGTCGCGCGCGCGGCGGACCTTGTCATCATCGCCGGCGGCCGGTCCGTAAATCCCGGTCACAGCCTTGATTTCGGCGATATGGCGCTTGAAGGCGGTCTCCATCGCATCGGATATTTCGCCGACCGTCGCCATGGCGCGGCCCGCATCGACGGCCAGTTCGAGCAGATTGCCCTCACCGGACGCGGCTGATGCGGCCAGGGCATTGAGCGCGGCTTCCAGCTTCGCCGGATCCCGTTCCTTGCGCAGGCGTTCGAGCTTTTCGATCTGCTGCTTGCGCACGAGATAATTGTCGACTTTCAGGACGGGTACGTCCTCGTCTTCCTCGAGCAGGAATTTATTGATGCCGGTGATCGTCTGCTGGCCGCTATCGATCAGCGCCTGGGTGCGCGCAGCCGCCTCTTCAATGCGCAATTTGGGCACCCCGGCCTCGATGGCTTTCGCCATGCCGCCGAGCGCGTCGATCTCCGCGATATGATCCATCGCGCGTGCGGCAAGGTCATGGGTCAGCCGTTCGACATATTGACTGCCACCCCAGGGGTCGATCGCGTCGCAGGCATGGGCCTCGCTGGCCAGCAGGATCTGGGTATTGCGCGCAATGCGGGCGGAGAAGTCCGTCGGCAGGGCGAGCGCCTCATCAAGCGAATTGGTGTGCAGCGATTGCGTGTGACCATCAACGGCAGCAATCGCTTCCAGCGCCGTGCGGCCGACATTGTTGAACACGTCCTGCGCCGTCAGCGACCAGCCCGAGGTCTGGCAATGCGTGCGCAGGCAGATCGATTTTTCACTCTTCGGATCAAAGCGTTCCTTGACCAGCTTGGCCCACAAGAGGCGCGCGGCGCGCAGCTTGGCGACCTCCATGAAGACATTCATGCCGATGCCGAAGAAAAAGGAGAGGCGCGGCGCGAAAGTGTCGACATCCATGCCGGCTTCGATACCCGTCGCGATATATTCCAGACCATCGGCGATGGTGTAGGCGAGCTCGAGATCGGCGGGCGCTCCCGCTTCCTGCATGTGATAGCCGGAGATCGAGATCGAATTGTATTTCGGCATATGTTTCGAGGTGTAGTCGAAAATATCCGAGATGATCCGCATCGAGGGTGTCGGTGGGTAGATATAGGTATTGCGGACCATGAACTCCTTGAGGATGTCGTTCTGGATGGTGCCGGAGAGCTGTTCTGGCTTCACGCCCTGTTCCTCGGCCGCCACGATATAGAGCGCCAGGATCGGCAGCACCGCGCCATTCATTGTCATCGAGACGCTCATCTGGTCGAGCGGGATGCCGTCGAACAGGGTGCGCATGTCATAGATGGAATCGATTGCCACACCGGCCATACCGACATCGCCGGCCACACGCGGGTGATCGCTGTCATAGCCGCGATGCGTTGCCAGATCGAAAGCGACCGAGAGGCCCTTCTGGCCGGCGGCGAGATTGCGCCGGTAGAAGGCGTTGGAATCCTCTGCCGTCGAGAAGCCGGCATATTGCCGGATCGTCCACGGCCGCTGCAGGAACATGGTCGGGTAGGGGCCGCGCACGAAGGGCGCTGCGCCAGGAACGGTATGGATGAAGTCGATGCCATCGCTGTCGGCCGCTCCATAACTTGTCTGGATCGCGATGCCTTCGGCGGGTGTCCAGTCCTCGCCCTTCGCAGCGGCAGCGGGCAGGGCCGGGCCGAGGTCGAGCGTCGTGAAATCAGGCTTCAGGCTCATGATGTGGCTCCCTCGAAGCTGGCAGCCAGGCGGATGGCAGACAGGGCCGTCTCCGGTGCGTCCTGGGCCGGCCAGACCCCGTTGGTCTCGACCGGTTTGGGATGCGGATCCGGGTGTTGGGTGACGCCAAGAATAATCTCCGCGCCATCGGCGATCTGCTGCAGGCGTTTTTCGCGCACCTCTGCGATCTCGCCCTGTACCCAGCCATTGGCGAAGGCGTCGACCAGCCCACCGCGGCGCTCGATCTCCTGGAAGAGTGACCAGCCGGCCTGAGCCAGCTCATCGCTCAGCGTTTCATGCAGATAGCTGCCGGCGGCCGGATCGGTGACCTTGCCGATATGGCTCTCCTCGGCCACCAGGATCTGGAGATTACGCGCGACGCGCCGGCCAAGCCCGGTCGGGCGGCCGATCGCATCGGTAAATGGGCGAATGGTGATGGCGTCAGCGCCGCCCGCGGCTGCCGCAAAGCCGGCACAGGCGGTGCGGATCATATTGGTCCACGGATCCTTGGCGCTCATCATCCGGCCCGAAGTCGTCACCTGCAGGGCGAGCCGCTGGGCGGCCTCGCCGGCGCCGAAGCCCTGGGCAATGCGGGCGAAGATGCGCCGCGCGGCGCGCAGCTTGGCGATGGTCAGGTGAATGTCCGTGTCGGCGGCGAGCCTGGCCTCGACGGCGCGGGCCGCCTCGTCGGCGGACAGGCCGGCCTCAAGCATGACGCGGATATAGGTGGCGCTGGATGCGGCCAGAACTGCGAGTTCCTGCACTTCACTGCCGCCAGCCTCGAAAGCCAGCGCTGCATCGGCGCGGAAAATCTTGATCTGCGGGAAGGCGGCCTGGGCCAGTTCAGCGATGCCGCGGGCTTTGGGAAAGCAGTCTTCGTCTAGCGCGATTCCCTGGCGGGCGGCCCGTTCGACCGGTGACAGGCCGAGCCCGCCCAGCAGGGTCTCGCCATCGAGACGGCGGCGGGCAAACAGGGTGAGCAGGAGATGGGCGTGATGGCCTTGTCCGTCGAGACTGTCGAGATGGATCGGGGCGAGGGAGAGATCGACCCCCGTCAGCGCGGCATCAAGCCGCTCAAGCTCATTGGCCTTGAGGCCAAAACGGCCGGTGCTGTCGAGCCGCAAATCCAGCTCCGACACGCCGCCGAGCAGATCGTCGAGCGCTGCGGCATTGGCGTCATCCGGGGTCGCTTCGACGATGGACTGGCGCATGCCCCAGGGCAGGTGCGGATCGCGCGGTGTGGTATCGACGGCGCCCGTGCCTGCCGGGCGGTCGAAAAAGACCGGGCCACGCTTCAGGCCGTCAATCGTGTGCCGGTCGACCGCGGTTTCGAAATCGGCACCGCGCAGGGCCTTTTCGGCCAGGACGCGCCAGTTGGCGGCGGTCTGGGCGGGGAAATCCCCGGCGAAATCGCGGATCGTGTCTGTCATGGAAATCCTGTCGCGGTGAGGCAAGCATCGTGTCGGGGCGGAGAAAAGGCGTAGCGGGCCCGCACGTCAAGTGCGCGCGGCGGGCATGGACAGCAAAATCGCTTGTCCCACAGCGATGGGCCGGCCTGACAATGAAGCCACGCTGCGATGGAGTTTCCCGATGTCCCAGACCACACCCAATCTCGACCTGCCGCTGGTGATGCCGGCCCAGGCGCAAAAACATGTCACCGTAAATGAGAGCCTGTTGCGCCTCGATGCCCTGGTCCAGCCGCAGGCACAAAGCCGTAGCCTTGCTGTTCAACCGGGCGCGCCGGAGGACGGGCAATGCTGGATCCTGCCCACCGGTGCCAGCGGCGACGACTGGGCCGCGATGGCCGCTGGTGCGTTGGCGATTTATCGCGATGGTTTCTGGAGTGAGCTCAACCCCCGGCCGGGCTGGCGTGTGCGTCTGCTCGATGAGGCCCGCGATGTTGTGTTCGACGGCCCGAGCTGGCGCCTGGCCGGCGCTGACACCGTGCTCGCCGAATCGCCAGGCGGCGCCAGAACGCGCACTATCCTGATCGCCGACATAGTCACCGGCTTGACTGGTGCCAGCATAGTCACAGCGGTCACCATACCGACCCGTTCCATCGTTTTCTGCGTCTCCCTTCGCACGACTGAAGCGATCACCGGCGCCACGAGCTTCGATTGCGGCATTGCCGGCGAGACGTCGAAATTCGGCGGTTCGCTGGGGGTGTCAGCCGGGGCGAGTAATCTCGGTGTCATCGGCCCCACGGCTTTCTATAGCGATACGGATATTGTGCTGACCGCCAATGGTGGCGCCTTTACCGGCGGAGCAGTCAGCCTGGCGATCCACGCCTGGATGCCGGAGGCACCAGATTAGGGAGCTGGTGAGGATCGTAGAGTGCGCCGCAAGCCGCCTAGCTCCGCACCCCCGCCATCACGTCGTTGAGCACCGTCTGCACCTGATCCGTCATCGCATGCCCGTTGACCGGCACCATGTGCAGTCCCGCATGCGGACAGGCGGCTGCCAGGCGCTGGGCGCCGCGCGGTGGACAGACCATGTCATAGCGGCTGTGCAGGATCTGCATCGGCACACCGGCTAGCTTCGGGGCGTGGGTGATCAGCTGGTTGGGCTCCAGGAAGCAGGCATTGCGGAAATAATGCGCCTCGATCAGCGAGTGTGCCGCGACGAAGTCCGGCCCGCGCTCGGCGAGACCGGCGCGCGTGGCTTTGGCGGACTGATCGAGCCAGGAGAGCCGCTCTTCATATTCAGTCCAGCGGTACAGCGTTGATTGCCGCAGCTCGGTCAGGCTGGCCTGCGGATCGGTCAGCCGGTTCAGCGCCGTGAAGCCATCGGCCTGTTCGCGCTGCATGTCTTCGAAGCACCAGTCCATGATCGTCTGGGGGCTGGCGCGGTGCGCTTCAGGCACCGGGGCGATGAAATCGGCGAAGGCTTCGGGGAAGAAGCGCGGCGCACCGGCCTCGCCATGCCACCAGTCGAGCTCCTCCCGCGTCGCCAGGAAGATCGCCTCGACCACCAGCGCGCTGACCCGCTCGGGGAAAGCCTGGGCATAGGCCAGAGCCAGGGTCGAGCCCCAGGACGGGCCGAATACGATCCAGCGCTCAATGCCCAGATGTTTGCGCAAGGCCTCGATATCGCCCAGCAAATCGGTCGTGGTGTTGGCGTCGAGCGACAGGTGCGGTGTCGAGCGGCCGCAGCCTCGCTGATCCATCAGGGTGATGTTGAAGCGCGCCGGATCGAACAGGCGCCGGAATCGGGGCGAACAGCCCGAACCTGGCCCACCATGCAGCACCAGCAGGGGCGTTCCGCTCGCCTGGCCGCATTGCTCCCAATAAAGCGAATGCCCGCGCGTGATGGCGAGGCGCCCGGTTCTATGCGGTTCAATTGGCGGGAAAAGTGGGCTCATGGGGGTCCATCGAAGAAAGGGCCGGGGCGTTGGCAAGCCTAGCGCGGACGGCCAGCCGACGATAGCGCCGCGTCAACGCACCGGTGCCGTCACAAGCGGCGCGACATCGCGGCTGGCGGCTTCGAGGCTGGAATAGGAATGCCCGGCCTGGTCGCGGCGCAGTGGCCCGCGGCGGCCATTGAAATAAGCGCTGGCACTCCAGTCGCACACTGTCCCGCTGGCGGCGGCAATATGCTGCGCCGCGATCTCCTGCGTCATGACGCCGGGGCCTTCGGCAATCGGGCTGAAGACCGGTTTGAGCGCATGGGCACGCAGCCCGGCCTCGACGCGCGCGCGCGCCGCCGCCAGATCCAGCGGGCAGGCGGAGCGGGCGCCCAGATCCTCGGTCAGATTGACGATGGAATAGAGAAGTTCGGTCTCGGCGGCCGGTTGAGGGGCCGGCGCGAACCCGGCTTGCCGCAGCTCGGGCGCAAAGCCTGCCAGGCCGGCGCCCAGGCCGCCTGCGATTACGAGCACAGCCAGTGCACGTTGCCAATCCGATTTCATTCTCTCCCAGCCCCCTTGGAAGCGCAGCGGGCAATCTAGTGAAGCCATCCGGATCGGTCCAGCGCGCACAAACGATGCGTGACAGATTGTGCCGTGGGGGCTCAGCGGTGAAGTCGGGAAAAATGGTGCCGCCACACAGATTTGAACTGTGGACCTCGTCATTACCAATGACGCGCTCTACCCCTGAGCTATGGCGGCGCCGGGTCGCTTTAGTCGCGACGCGAAGCCGGGCGTATAATACATGGTCGGCCTCCCGCCAAGTGCGTCTTGACGTAGAGAGCTGCGTTCGACATGACCAATGACATGAGCGAAACACCGACACCGCCGCGCAAGCCGCCGGCTACTGGCAATCCTGACACCCGTGAGGCCAGGCTGGCTGCGGCCCTGCGCACCAATCTGCGCCGCCGCAAGGCCGACCGCGCTGCCGCTGTCCCCGAGCCGGATTCGGGCGTGGAGCAGCCTGGCGATGATGCCGGTGAGGGTTGCACTGCACAAGCGTCTGCAATCCCTGCCACGAAATCTCCCCAGGATGGGTCATAATCCCGCCGGGTTCGAACGGCTGCATGCAGTTTCAACGGTTTGAGGAGTGAGTATGGACCGGATCATCATCCAGGGCGGCGCGCGGCTTGAAGGCCGTATCCCGATCAGCGGTGCCAAGAATTCGGCGCTCAAACTGATGGCGGCGGCGCTGCTGACCGATGAGCCGGTGACGCTCGCCAACATGCCACGCCTGGCCGATTCGCGTTTCATGGGGCATTTGCTCGCCGAGCTGGGCGTGTCGGTCGAGGAGGGCGATGGCGCCGAGCTGCGGCTGCACGCTGCCACGATTGCCGCTACCTATGCGCCCTATGACCTGGTGCGCAAAATGCGCGCCACCTTCAACGTTCTCGGACCGCTGCTGGCCCGGGAGGGCCATGCCCGCGTATCCTTGCCCGGTGGCTGCGCCATCGGTGCCCGTCCGGTTGATCTGCATCTCAAGGCGCTCGAGGCGCTGGGGGCACGGATTGAAGTCTCTGAAGGCTATGTCGACGCCAAGGCGCCCGCCGGCGGGCTGGTCGGCGGCGAAATCGATCTGCCCTTCGCCTCGGTTGGAGCGACCGAACACGCGATGCTCGCGGCGGCGCTGGCGCGCGGCGAAACCGTGATCGAGAATGCCGCCTGTGAACCGGAGATCGCCGATCTTGCCGCCATGTTGACGGCGATGGGCGCCCCGGTTGAGGGCGCCGGCAGCAGCACGATCCGGATCCAGGGGCAGAGCCGGCTGAAGGGCGTGCGCCACCATGTCGTTGGCGACCGTATCGAGACGGCGACCTATGCCCTGGCGGTGGCCGCAACCGGCGGCGACTGCATCCTCGACGGCGCGCAATGGGCGCACAACAAGGCGCTCTGGCGTGCGATGATCGATGCCGGTGTCACTGTCGAGCCGGCCGACCAGGGCGTGCGCGTGGCCCGCAATGGCGCGCGTTTGCAGGCCGTTGATATCGAGACCCAGCCCTATCCGGGCTTTCCCACCGACGCCCAGGCGCAATTCATGGCGCTGATGACGCTGGCTGAAGGTACATCGGTGATCCGCGAAACCATTTTCGAGAACCGTTTCATGCACGCGCCGGAGCTGACGCGGCTTGGGGCCGATATCAGCGTTCATGGCAGCGAGGCCGTGGTGCGTGGTGTGCCGCGCCTGCGTGGTGCCCCGGTGATGGCGACGGATTTGCGCGCCTCGGTCTCCCTGGTCATTGCCGGGCTTGCCGCCGAGGGTGAAACCGTGGTCAACCGGGTCTACCATCTCGATCGTGGCTTCGAGCGACTGGAAGCGAAATTGTCCGGCTGCGGTGCCCATATCGAACGCCGGTCCGACTGACGGAGAATTGACGTGAAACGCGCTGTAGCCCCGCTTCGCCTGACGGCGCTGGATGTGACGGATCTGGAGGCGATTTCGGCCGCCTTGCAGGACGCCGTCGCCCAGCTGGGCGATTTCGAATTCTCCAGCCGTCAGCGCAATTTCACCATTGCCTTCAACCGCTTCCGCTGGGAGGTGGACGGTCGCAAGCAACGTGTGCGCTGCGGGCTGCAATTTGGCCATGTCCGGGCTGCGCGCTCCTGTAATCTGCGCCAGGACGCCGATGAGGCGGTGGTCAATCTGCTCTCGATCAGCTTTATCCCGGGCGAGGCCCCGTCGGGCGAGGTCGTACTGGTGTTTTCCGGTGGCGGCGAAATGCGCCTTGATGTCGAATGCCTTGATGCCGCAATGATGGATATCAGCGCTCCCTGGCCCGCCACGCGGCGGCCTGAACATGAAATGGACCGGTCATGAGCGGCGAGGCCAACCTGCCGGACCGGATCGTCCGGATCGATCTCGACCTGGCCAGTATCGGCCCGACTGACGTCAACGCCGATCATGAACGCCGTGTGGCCATCGCCGATCTGCTGGAGGGCAACAGCTTCCGCCCGGTCAGCGATGCGGTCGGCGATACCAGTGGTCCCTATGCTCTGCGCCTGGCGATCGAGCATGACCGGCTATTATTCGATGTCCGGCTGGAGGACGACACGCCGGTGCGCGCCTTCGTGTTTGCGCTCGGGCCGCTGCGCCGGATCGTCAAAGACTATTTCATGATCTGCGAGAGCTATTACGAGGCCGTGCGTGATGCGCCACTGGCCCAGATCGAGGCGATCGATATGGGGCGCCGCGGCGTTCATAATGAAGGCTCGACCCTGTTGCGCGAACGCCTTGCGGGCAAGATCGAAGTCGATTTCGATACCTCGCGCCGTCTCTTCACCCTGATCTGTGCCCTGCACCGGCGGGCCGCGTCATGAGCGTGCCGTCAGTCCTGTTCGTGTGCGGGCGCAATGCGATCCGCTCACCCATGGCAGCGGCCTTGTGGCGGCAGCAATTCGGGGAAGCGGCGCAGGCGCGATCCTGCGGCGTGATCCCGGCCGCCTTTGCGGATGGCTTCATGGTCGCGGTGATGGCCGAGCTTGGCTGCGATCTGGAAGACATCTCGCCGATGGCGCTGAGCGGCGTTACCGATCCGCCCGCCGCCCTTGTCGTATCGCTCTCGAGCGCCGCTGACCGGCTGGCCCGGCAGTACGCCGCGGACAAGTCAGCCGAGTTCCAAGCCTGGCCGATTCCCGATCCCAGCGAGACCGGCGGCAGCCGTGAGCAGCGCCTGATGGCCTACCGGCAAACGCGTGATGCCATCAAGGCCCGCATTGCCGATTGGGACTTGCCGCGAAAAAGCGCCTGAAGCCTCGACTTTATAGGGCAGGCGGGACTATAACGCGCGCCGGGGCGCTATCGGCCCGAGAGTCGGGCTGATCTGTTCAGTTTTTGTCCCGCATTGACGAGTATGAGGAGCCGCATGGCTAAAGAAGAATTATTGGAGTTTCCCGGCGAAGTGACGGAATTGCTCCCGAACGCGACCTTCCGGGTGAAGCTCGAAAACGACCATGAAATCATTGCCCACACCGCGGGCAAGATGCGCAAGAATCGTATCCGCGTTCTGGCCGGCGACAAGGTGCTGGTCGAGATGACGCCCTATGATCTGACCAAGGGCCGGATCACCTATCGCTTCAAATAAGATCGCAAGCGGCGTGGATGCGCGAAACGGATGCCCGCATGGCTGAGCCCCGCCCACGCCTGATCCTGGCCAGCGCCTCACCGCGCCGCCTGGACCTGCTGGCCAGCGTCGGCATCACCCCGGACGCTGTCGAGCCCACCGATATTGATGAGAGCGAAATCCCCGGAGAGCTGCCTGGCCCTCTGGCGCGTCGACTTGCGCTCGAGAAGGCTTCGGCCCATCCGGATCCAGAGGCTTTCGTGCTCGCGGCCGATACGGTTGTCGGCGTCGGCCGCCGCATCCTGCCCAAAGCCGAGACCGAGGCCCAGGCGCGCGCCTGCCTCGCCCTGCTGTCGGGCCGCAATCACAAGGTCTATACCGGCATTGCCCTGCGCACACCGGATGGTGAGCTGACGGCAAAACTGGTCGAGACCCGCGTCAAGTTGAAGCGATTGAGCGGACCGGAGCTGGAACACTATATCGCCAGTGGCGAATGGCACGGCAAGGCCGGCGGCTATGGCATTCAGGGCCGCGCCGGCGCTTTCGTCATCTCGCTGATCGGGTCCTATACCGGCGTTGTCGGTCTGCCGATGTATGAAACCGTCAATCTGTTGGCCGGGCGCGGCTACCCGGTATTTGAAGCCCGAAACGAGGCGAAAAACCCATGATCCGCCAGATCCTGATCGAAGAGTATATCGGCGAGACCCGCGCCGCGATCGCCGAGAATGGCCGCATCGTCGAACTGCATCTCGACCGCTGGTCGGAGCTGCGACAGCGCGCCGTCGAGGGCGAGCTGTATCGCGGCCGTGTGCGCCGTGTTGAACCGGCGCTCAATGCCGCCTTTGTCGATCTGGGTCTCGGCGAGGAGGGCTTCATGCCCTTCGGCAAAGCGGGACGGCCCAAGGGTTTGCATGAAGGCGCGGCCATTGGCGTGCGCGTTTCGCGCGAGGCTTTTGCCGACAAGGGCCCGACGCTCAATCTGGTGGAAGTCCCCGCCGGCGATGCGCCGGAATGCCTTGAACCGGCCCCGATCCTGGCCCAGCGCCTGGCGCAGATTTTCTCCGGTGCCGATGTGGTCTGGGCCGATGAGACCGATTTCGACATCGAGGAAGCTTTTGAACTGGCGATGGATTCCGTCGCCCCCATTCCCGGCGGCGGCTCGCTCTGCATCGAGCAGACCCGCGCCATGGTCACCGTCGATGTCGACGCCGAGGGCCGCAAGGGTACCGGCTCGCCCTTGCAGCTGGCCCAGGCGCTCAATCTTTCTGCTGCCAAGGAAGCCGCACGCCAGATCCGCCTGCGCGGCCTGGGCGGCATTGCCGCGATCGACTTCGTCCATATGCGCGGCCAGCCCGAGCGCAAGGCGGTCGAACAGGCTTTGCGCCAGGCGTTCCGCAATGACCGTGCCAAGGTCGATGTCGCGCCGCTGTCGCAATTCTGCGTCGGTGAGCTGGCGCGTCAGCGTCGGGGTCGCACCCTGGCTGAAATCCAACTCGACGAGACCGGTCGCCCGAGCGTGGAAACCTGCGCCCTTGCCGCCATGCGGCGGCTTGAAGGCGAAGCGCGCGCCCAGCGCTCGCGCAAACTGGTGCTGCAAGTGCCGGCCGAAGTTCATGCCTGGCTGGACGCTGACCCAATCGGCTGGAATGCCGCACTGGCCGAGCGAATCGGTGCCCGTTTCACCATCGCGCTGAAGGATGAGTTCGGCCGCGAGGACTGCGGGGTAAAATCCTGATGCCCAAACCCGTCACCTGTCCGATGTGCAAGAATCCCCCCGTCGAGGCCTTCAAACCCTTCTGCTCGAAACGCTGTGCCGACCTTGATCTGGGCAAATGGTTCACCGGTGCCTACGCCATTCCCGGCGAGCCCGTCGACCAGGCCGACGACACACCTGCCGGCAAACCCGACAACGAGTAGACGGGCAAGCGGCGGGCTTCACTGCAATAAATTTCGATCCAGCGCGCTGCATCGTGGACAGACCCGGACACGCACCTTATAAACCGCGCTCTCGCCAGCGGCCCAAAGCTGCACGGCGAGCCCGGTGCCCGGATAGCTCAGTTGGTAGAGCAGCGGATTGAAAATCCGCGTGTCGGTGGTTCGAATCCGCCTCCGGGCACCATTTTCATTTCATGGCCAATCGCTTCGCCCAGGGTTCTGTTCCCGTGGGCTGAGCTGTTGTTGATCCAGACTGTCCGTAAGGGGCAACCAGGATTGATGCCGGTTCGCCGGGCGCATCGATCCCTTGAACTTCCGCCCAAAGTCCGCCGGATGCTAGCGGGGCCGCGCGTGTCAGGCGGTTCGGCTGGCGGCCAGCGTCTCCCTGATGATGGCTGTCAGGCTTTCGAGCCGGTAGGGCTTGGCGAGGTGGTTGTCGGCGCCGGCCTGGCGATAGGCGTTGATCTGGTCGGCCATGGTGTTGGCGGTCAGGGCGATGATCGGGGTTCGGGGCAGGTTTTGCTCCGCCTCAAGCGCCCGCAAGGCCCGGATCGCCGTGACGCCATCCATCACCGGCATTTGAATATCCATCAGTATGATATCCGGCCGCCGGCGCTTCCAGGCCTCGATAGCCTGTGCTCCATCCTCGACCAGGGTGATTTCGCGGCAGCGCGGGGCCAGAAGGCTTTGCAGGACCAGTCGGTTTGTCAGCACGTCCTCGGCCGCCAGGATGGTGGTGCGAGGCAAAATGGCCTCGGCTTCACCAGGCGTGGACCCGGGTTGTGCCGTCTCGGCCGCCGCCGGTTGGCTGCGGATCGCGGGAATGGCGAAGCTGAACACCGATCCCTGACCCGGCTCGCTTTCGACCCGGATCCAGCCATCCATCAGTTCGCACAGCCGCCGGGAAATGGACAGGCCCAGACCGGTGCCGCCGAATTTTCTCGATGTCGAGGCATCGGCTTGCATGAAGGGGGCAAACAACCGGCTGCAGGTCTCGGCATCCATACCGATGCCGGTATCGGCGATCTCGAACACCAATTCGTCGCCCTGTACCCCCGCGCGCAAGGCCGCGGCGACCTTGACGCTGCCGGCCTCGGTGAACTTCAGGGCGTTGGCGATCAGATTATTGAGTATCTGCCTCAACCTGTTGGTATCGCCGATAAAACGGCCGCGCGCCGCTTCGGCGACTGCAAGCGTCAGCTCAAGCTTGCGCTCGCTGGCTGTGAGCGCGTGGGCGGACACCACCGAGCTCAGCAATTCGTCTAGCTCGAAGGGCGCATGGGTGACCGTGAGCATGTTCGCTTCGATTTTTGACAGGTCGAGAATATCGTCGAGCAGGCCCAGCAGGGACTCGCCCGATTCCCGGATTGTCCCCACCATGCCGCGCTGGTCGCTATCAAGGCCGGTCTCCTGGAGCACTTGTGCCATGCCGAGCACTCCGTTCAACGGGGTACGGATTTCGTGACTCATATTGGCCAGGAACTGACTCTTGAGCTGGTTGGCGCTTTGAGCCAGGCGCGTGGCCTCCTCAAGTTCTGCTTCACGGGCATTGAGCGTATTCACCATGCCGCGCAGGGCCTTCGCCCTCCGGTTGGCGACCCGGGTGACGGCAGTAACGCTGGTGGCCAACAGGCTGAGCAGCAAGCCGATGATCCAGGTCGCCGACACGGCGTAACGCCGGAAATTGCCAAGCAATTCCGCGGTTGGCTGCACGCGCAACGTCCATTCCACACCGTTGAACTGGACGAGCGAGGCCGCGGCAGTGCCTTGGGGCTCGCCGGTAAAATTCTGCGAGGCCCAGATTGTCTCACCCAATTCCTCGACGGCGATGGAAAACTGGCTGAGTTGTTCAATTTGCAGCAAGTTCTCGATCAGACGCTCAACTGCGAAAACGCCGATGATCAGGCCACCCGGTTCGTCGTCATGGCGGACGGGATAATAGGCAACGAGACCGCGCCCGCCCTGGATCAGCTGGAAACTATTGGTGACCATCATTTCGCGGTTGCGCACCGCATTGCTGATTCCGATCCTGCGCCACTCCACGCTGAACAGGTCGAGATCAAGCGCCGCTTCATTGCCAATCAAGGGCTCGATCCAGCGAATGCGATAGCTGGTATCGGCCCATTCGATCGCCTGCATCCAGGGCTTGTCTTCCAGATAGGCCCGGGCGTCGGCCACCCAGACTTCATAGGGCAAACCCTCCGGCCGCACCGCAAATCGCTGCCCCAGCCGGTCGATTGCCAGCATTTCCTGAGCGATCTGGTATTGCAGATGATCGCTGAGATCGTCGGCTCGTGTCTCGACTGCAAAACGCAGTGCGGCAAGCCGCTCGGTCTCGGCGCGGGCGGCCAGCAGGTAGGTGCTGACCAGGCCCGCCGGCAGTACAAGCAGGGGCCAGGCAAGGGTGTTCAGGCTCAACACCTTGATTTGGCTGAGGTGCTGGCGAGTCTTGTCATGCGTCATGGGGCCACCTTCATGCTTCGCCCTCCAGAATGCAGGTCAGGGCAAAAAATAGGCTTAACGCCACCTGATGGAGAACGCGCAAGTCGAGCCGTCCGCGGCCACGCCCAAACAAAAACGCCCGACCAGCCGGCCGGGCGTTTCCGTGTCACTTGCTGGCGCCTCAGATCACACCAGTTCCTTCAGCGCCTCCGCATTAAAGTCAGCCAGCTCATCAAACCGCCCATCACGCACCTTCACGGCCCATTCCGGGTCGGAGATCAGGGCGCGGCCGATGGCGACGAGGTCGAATTCGCCGCGTTCCATCCGTTCGATCAGACCATCCAGCGAGGCGGCCGGTGAGTTCTCGCCCATAAAGGCACCGATGAAGTCGGAGTTGAGGCCGACCGAGCCAACGGTGATTGCCGGCTTGCCGGTGAGCTTTTGCGTCCAGCCGGCCAGGTTGAGATCGGACCCTTCGAATTCGGGGATCCAGAAGCGGCGGGTCGAGGCGTGGAAGATGTCGACGCCGGCGTCCGATAGTGGACCGAGGAAGGCGGCCAGCTCGTCGGGAGTTTCGGCGAGGCGGGCATTGTAGTCCTGCTGTTTCCATTGCGAATAGCGCAGGATAAGCGGCAGGTCGGCGGGGATTTCCGCGCGCACCGCCTTGACGATTTCCTGGACGATGGTGGTGCGTTCGACCAGACCGCCACCGAAGCGGTCGTCGCGTGCATTCATGCCTTCCCAGAAGAACTGGTCGAGCAGATAGCCATGGGCACCGTGTAATTCGATGGCGTCAAAGCCGAGTTCGGCAGCGGCCTTGGCCGCCTTGGCGAAAGCGGCAATGGTGTCGGCAATGTCTTCGGCGCTCATCGCTTCGCCGACCTTCTTGCCGCCTGGCACGATGCCGGAGGGGCTGTCGGACCTGGCGTCGGGATGCGGCCCGGTACCCGGCTTGCGGGCGAGGCCGACATGCCAGAGTTGCGGCGCGATCTTGCCGCCGGCGGCATGAACGGCGTCGACGACGGTTTTCCAGCCGGCCAGGGATTCGGCTTCATGAAAATTGGGTATGGCCGGATCGAAGCTGGCGCCGGGGCGGTCGACAGTTGTTCCTTCGGTGATGATCAGGCCGACCGCGTTCTCGGCGCGGCGGCGATAATAATCAACGACCGGCTGGCCCGGAACGCCGCCCGGGCTTTTGGAGCGCGTCATCGGGGCCATCACGATACGGTTGGGCAGCTCTAGAGAGCCCAGCGAAAAGGGCTTGAACAGGGCGTCGGTCGAGGTCATCCGGGTATCCTTGGAAATGAAAACTGTGTCCACAGGTAAGGTGGTTTTCCCAAAAATCGACCCTCGGGTATGTATTTGGGTCATGCGTTAAACGTCGATGCGCCGGTGCGAGGCCGTCACCAGCTCCGCCCCGAGCTACGTCCGGCGCACTTCTCTTCGATCAAGGAAGAGGAGGGTGGTAATTGACGCGGTGGGTATCGTCTCCACCTCTTCCTCGATGGAAGAGGTGGCCGCGAAGCGGTCGGAGCTGGTGAGGATGATGGGCGCCGGCGATGGCCGATTTGGCGACTTATCCCCCACGCCCGACAACTATCCCACGTCATCCTGACGAAAGTCAGGACCTCGACGGGACAGGGGCGGAGCCCATGATATCGAGGTCCCGACTTTCGTCGGGATGACGAATTTTTGGTGATGTTATCCCCGCCCCCTCGCGCTGCGCGCATACTTCAACTGTTCCGGTCGCACGGGAGGCGTGAGCTCAGTCATTTGCGGCGGTCGGGAGCGTGGAGCTCGTCCGGACAGAG
>NZ_JBLWTL010000022.1:0-52954 GCF_048270095.1 Maricaulis sp.
GTCCCCGGTGTCCCACCCCCCGCGCCCGTCATCTTCCCCAGCTCCGCCCGCTTCGCGGCCGCCTCTTCCATCAAGGAAGAGGAGGTGATGATACCCACCGCCTCGATTACCGCCCTCCTCTTCCTTGATGGAAGAGGCGCGCCGGACGTCAGTCCGGGGCGGAGCTGGTGAAGATGACGGGCTCGGGTGGTGGGCCACCGGGGACGCGCACCTGCAGCAAAGCTGCAGTGTCCCCGCGGTTTGCCTTGTCCACCCCCCGGCGGCGCGGAGTTACAATGACGGCGATTTAGCTCTTTGACATCGTCGATTGATCTCCAGGAACGCGCCCGCTCCGGACCGGAATGCCGCCGACCGGCCGGCTCCGCCCTGGCGCAAGGCCGGTGCTTTAGTGGCAGACTGACAGAGTTTGCCATCAGCCCTGTCGCGGCGTCCGGGCCTTTGCAGGCAGGGCTTTAGCCCCTTGGTGACAGGTGACAGACTGGCAGAGTGTTTGCCGGATTGTAACCGGCGCCGCCGTTTCGCCACCCGCTTCGGATGGGGCGTGCAAAGTGGCTGCGACGGCGATCAAGCGCCGCGCCGCGGGGCTTGCCACAACTGCACCATTTCCCCCCAAATCCTTGACATTGAGGCCTTGCCACAGGCATGTCGCGGCAACTCCATTCACGCTCATTGCGGACCTTGAAAACCATGCACGCTTATCGCTCCCATACCTGTGGCCAGCTTCGCCCGAGTGAAGTCGGTCAGACGGCCCGGATTTCCGGCTGGATCCATCGCAAGCGCGATCATGGCGGCCTGCTTTTCATTGATCTGCGCGATCATTACGGCATCACCCAGTGTGTGCTGGAGCCGGAGAGCGAGCATTTCGAGCGGCTTGAGCGCCTGCGCGTTGAAAGCGTTGTCACCATTACCGGCGATGTCGTCGCCCGCGATGCCGAGGCGTTGAACGAGAATCTGCCGACCGGCGGGATTGAAGTGCGGGTTCGCGATCTGGCGGTGCAGTCGGAAGCGGAGGAGCTGCCGCTTCCCGTCTTCGGTGAGCCGGACTGGTCGGAAGAGGTTCGCCTCAAGCACCGCTATATCGATCTGCGCCGCGAGAGCCTGCACAAGCGTATCGTGCTGCGCTCCAAGATCATCGACTCGATCCGCCGCCGCATGGTCGATGAGGATTTCGTTGAATACCAGACGCCGATCCTGACGGCGTCCTCGCCGGAAGGCGCGCGCGATTTCCTCGTGCCCTCACGCCTGCATCCGGGCAAATTCTACGCTCTGCCGCAGGCACCGCAGCAATTCAAACAGCTGATCATGGTCTCCGGCTTCGACCGCTATTTCCAGATCGCGCCCTGCTTCCGCGATGAAGACGCCCGCGCCGACCGCGCGCCGGGCGAATTCTACCAGCTCGACATGGAAATGAGCTTCGCGACCCAGGAAGATGTGTTCAATGTGATCGAACCGGTGCTGAAGGGCCTGTTCGACGAATTCGCCGATGGCCGTGTCGTGCCGAATGTCGCCTTCGAGCGCGTCACCTATGCCGACTCGATGGCCTGGTATGGCTCTGACAAGCCGGACCTGCGCAACCCGATCAAGATGAGCGACGTCACCGAGACCTTCCGCGGGTCCGGTTTCAAGGTCTTCGCCGGCATGATCGAGAAGAATCCGAAAGTCGCCGTCTGGGCGATCCCGGCGCCAAGCGGCGGCAGCCGTGCCTTCTGTGACCGGATGAATTCCTGGGCCCAGAAAGACGGTCAGCCCGGCATGGGCTATATCTTCTGGCGCGAAACCGATGGTGTGCTCGAGGCTGCTGGTCCGGTCGCCAAGAATATCGGCGAGGAACGCACCGAAGCCTTGCGCGCCTCGCTCGACCTGAAGGCCGGCGATGCCGTCTTCTTCGCCGCCGGTGAGCCGAAGGCCTTTGCGAGCTTTGCAGGGCGTGCCCGCGATGTCGTGGGCAAGGAACTCGATCTTTGCGAGAAGAATGTCTTCAAATTCTGCTGGATCGTCGATTTCCCGATGTATGAGTGGGATGAAGACAACAAGAAAATCGATTTCTCGCACAACCCGTTCTCGATGCCGCAAATGTCCGCCGAGGACTTCCTGGCGATCGAGGAAGGCGATGATGAAACCCTGCTCGGTCTCAAGGCCTTCCAGTATGACATTGTGTGCAATGGTATCGAGCTCTCCTCCGGCGCGGTGCGTAACCACCGTCCTGATGTGATGCTGAAAGCCTTCGCCCATGCCGGTTATGACGCCGCGACCGTGGAAGAGGAATTCGGCGGCATGCTCAATGCCTTCCGCTATGGCGCCCCGCCACACGCCGGTATTGCACCGGGCGTCGACCGCATCGTGATGATCCTGGCGGGCGTCGATAACTTACGCGAAATCGTGATGTTCCCGAAAGACCAGCAGGCGCGCGATCTGATGATGAACGCCCCGGCGGAAGTCGAGATGAAGCAATTGCGCGAGCTGCATATTCGCAATGTGATCCCGGAAGCCAAGAAGGCCAGCTAGGCCGGCCTGCCGCGACCCAAATGACAAACGGCCGGAGAGCAATCTCCGGCCGTTTTTGTCTCTCCGGTCCCTGGACCTGGGCCTAGTGGTCCGGCTGCGGCGGCGGCGAGGGTGCCGGCGGCGCAGTATTGGGTGCAGGGGTCAGCCAGATCCGGTGTTCGCCATTGCCGTGACGCTCGAATATCAGCCTCTGCTGGCGTTGTGCCTCGTCCACATGCCGCTCGATCTCGGCCCTCTGGGCTTCGACCTGCGCCTCGATGCGAGCGTGAGCCCGGGCTTCGGCGCTCGCTTCGGCTCTGGCCTCGGTTCTGGCACGTTCGCTTTCCGCCCGTGCCGCTTGCTGCTCCAGCTGGGCCCGCCGGATGTCACGGGCGGCGCGCTCTATATCGCGCCGGGTTGCGGCCGCGACATCATGCCGGGCGTCCTCGTTAAAGCCCTCGCCGCGAATATGCGGGATTGCGCCATTGCCGGACAGGAGTTCAACAATGCGCCCGTCATCGGCCTCGAGGCGGATAGTGGTGCCAGTATCGCCGTCGCGGCTGACGCGCCAGCCAAACCGGAAACCGTCACCATTATTTGATCCAGGGCTGGAGCGCTGGCTGCAGACGGGCAATTCGAAACCGCCATCCAGCTGCGTCGCCTCATCGCCGCATGCATCGCGGATGGAGTCTTTCGACAGGCCGGTAACGTCAGTGATGACAGCGGCTGTGAAATTGACGCCGTGCAAGTTTGCACCGGTGAAGTTGACGCCATCGAGCACCGCATTTTCGAAGCTCGATCCGCGCAGGTCGGCATTGTGAAAACTGGTGTCGCTGCCCGTGGTTTCGGTGAAATTGGCGCCGCGCAGCGAGGCGCCGCGGAAATTGGTACCGCTGATGCGCGAGCGGAAGAAATTGGCCTGGCTGAGCACGGCATCGGCAAAGATCGCGTGTTCGAGCGAGCTGCCGATAAAGGTCGCGAATGCCATTTGCGTTTCGGAGAAATTCGCGTCCTCCAGCGAGGCAGAGGAAAAGTTGACGCGTTCGATATGGCTGCCGGTGAAGTCGGCATCGCTCATGTCAGCGCGCAGGAAGGTGACGCCGCTGAGCCGGGAATGGGTCAGGACGGTGTCGCTGAACTCGGTATCGGTAAAGCGGCTCTCGACAATCGTCGTGCCGCCCAGTTCCGAGTCCGCAAAGGTCGAGCCCTGAAAGTTTGCACCGATGAAAATCGCACCGGCGAGATTCTTGTCGGAAAAATCACAGGATTCGCACTCGCCGCCGATGGCGAGTCCGCGCCGTGGATGATCATCACCCAGGCCCCAGACGGGCTGGGTGCCGATCAGAAGGCTCAACAGGGCGAGGGCCGATATGGTGGCGGGTTTCCGCATGGGTTCAGGGATAAAGCACGATCCGGCAGATGACGACTTAAATCACAGTAATCCCACCGCCATCACCGCTCGAGGCCGGATCATCCGCTAGCGGCAGGGCCGCACGTGCAGCCCGGCCGGCAGCAGGGTCGAGGCATCGCCGCAGGCAGCATTGAGCTGGCTCTGGGTCAGGCCGGTTGCCGTGGTCATTTCAGCGCCGGAGATATTGACGCCGCTCAACTGGGCGCCGCTCAGATTGGCGCTCCCGAAATAGGCGCCAACCAGGGTGGCACCGGTGAGATCGGCATTGCGGAAACTGGCACTGGTGAAGCGGGCCCCGAACAGATTGGCGAGGGAAAGATTCGCATTGTCGAAATTGGCACGGTTCATCGTTGACAGGGCCAGATTGGCCTGCCGCAGACGCGATCCGGAAACATCAATGCCGGGTAAATCGCGATAGCCGAGTTCGGCCTGGAAAAGATTGCAACCCGGGCAGGATTGCCCCGCCTGGACGCGGGCAATTTGCGCCGCATCCTGGGCGTAGGCCGTGGCCGATGCCGACAGGACGATCGCAATGGCAGCCAGAATTCGTTTCATAATGAGGCGCTCCGAGCCAGAGACCGGGGCCGATGCAAGTGGCACGCCGGTCAGTCGGAGGTCCAGTTACAGGCATCGCATCGGTGCGAGTTCTCGTTGTGGACCACCGTGAAATGGCCGCAATCCGGGCAGGGGTCACCGGAATACAGACTGACATCGTGACGCTTCGAACCGCGCGATGCCGGTTCGGAGGCCTGGATCTCGATTTCGCCGACATCCGGCCCGCCTGCCTGGCCGCTGGCGACCTTGCGTGCGGCATTGGCGAACATCACGATATTGTCGGGCACCTGGCCGCGGCTGAAACCCCTGGAGATGAAGCGTGCGGCATCGGTCTGCGACAGCTTTTCCTCGGCGACACCCTTGCCGAGCCCGCCCTGGTCGGCATTGTCCGGCGAAAGCTCGGCCAGGTCCTCACGTCCGAGATAGGACACGCCCAACTCGCGAAAGAGATAGTCCAGGATCGAGGTCGCGTGCTGGATTGAATCATTGCCGGTGACATCGCCCGCCGGCTCGAAGCGGGTGAAGACGAAGGCGTCGACGAATTCCTCGAGCGGAACGCCATATTGCAGCCCGATCGAGATTGCGATGGCGAAATTATTCATCAGCGAGCGGAAGGCGGCGCCTTCCTTGTGCATGTCGATGAAGATCTCGCCCAGCTCTCCATCATCGAACTCGCCTGTATGGAGATAGACTTTATGCCCACCCACCGTGGCTTTCTGGATATAACCCTTGCGCCGGTCGGGGAGTTTGCGCCGCGCCGCCGGTTGTTCAACTACGCGCTCGATCGTGCGCTCCACGGTGCGTTCGACAATGCGCTCCCTGGCAGGTTCGGCGGTGTAATCGCCCTTGTCGAAATCGATCGCCGGGAGGAGGTCGAGCAGGCCTGAACGGGTCCGGCGGACGGTCAGTTGTCGCAGTCCCAGACCGGCGGCCTGGTCGATAATGGCGGCGACATCATCGATTGTGCTCTCGCCATCGAGTGCCAGTTGTGTGTCCACACCGCCATTGATCTGGCTTTCCAGCGCGGCACTCATGGCCAGCTGATCCTGCGCAGACGCCGGCGCAAAAGCGGCGCGCCATTCCGGCGGCAGATCGATGGCGTCGTTGAGCGTGCCACTGCCATGGGCATGGCGGTCAGCGGCGGCGATTTCAGATTCGGAAAAGCCCAGCGCCCGGGCCAGCGACCGGCCCTCGGCCGCGACGACATCGCTCGGCAGGCCGAGTTGTTCGCGGCAGGTCCGATCACCCAGGGTCCAGCGATTGAGGGCATGACGCACGGACGCGCCGTCGCCGATTGAGTCTTCAACCCGCTCGATCGCATCGTCCGGCAGGCCGCGTTCCAGCAGGGCTGCAACGGATATGCCCGGTGCGCCGCGCAGCGTGCCGTGGCCGGCCGCATGGTCTTCGGCGATCTCGATCTCGGTCGGGCTGGCGCCGAGCCGCTGCAATCCGGCGCGCAGGCAATCGCGCAAGCGATGGCCGCCGGAAATCCCGCTATCGGCGATGATCGCGGTTTCGACCGGGGCAACGCCCTGGCTGTCCGCGTCAAACAGGCCGGCGATCGCGGCTTCCGGGGCGGCACAGGTCAGGGTCAAACCCGGGCGGGCGAGCGCTGTGCGCGGGAGGAAACGGTTCGAGACCCGCTCCAGCTCGTCGGACAGGCTGGCGAAGCAAGCCGGTAGCGCACCGGCCTCCGGCTCGGGACCGAGCCCAGGCGCCTGGGCCCCAAGCTCGCTGCCGGTCTCACGCAAGCACAGACTTGCCAGGCGGCCGATCGCGGCCGTGATCGCACGGGCCTCGCAACTGCCATAGGCGATGCCACCAGCGCTCAGCAACGCCCCGATTCCGGTCAGATTGAGCGTTCCGGCGCTCTCCGCGGTACGGGCAACGCTCAGGGTCAGGGCCTGCGACCAGAGCCGCATCGCATCGGCCAGAAGGTCAGCACGAAAGCCGGCTTGTGGATCAAGGAAGGCGGGCAGATTGAAGTGCAGGACCGGCCCGCTGGTGGCTGGACAGGCCTGGAAAGCGAGCGACGGCGCGCCGAAGCTCCAGACTGTGCGGGCAAGATTGTCGCGCAATTCGCGGGCGCGGATGCGGCTGCGTCCCGCCTCATCATTGCCGCCGAATTGCCAGTCCTCATCGGCCTCGATCGCCCGGCCAAGGGCGGCGGGGAATTGCAGTATGCTCTCGGGCTGGTCTTCGTTGTGCGGCTGTAGTTGCGTCAGCGCATCTTCCGCGACACCTTGCCGGGCCAGGGCCAGGGCCCGCTCAACAGCTTCTTCCGCCACCCCGTCGCGCAAGGCAGCGCGCATGGCGCGGGCCAGCGCGGCATTGCGGCGCGGGTCGAACCGGTCATCGGTCTCGCCGGAACAGCGATGGCAAGCCTGGGCGATGGTATCAAGACGGTCGCGCGTCACGCGGGCGCCGACATCGAGCACACCGCCGCGCATGGAGGCTTCAGCGACGGCGCGCAATTGCTCCGGCGCTGCGGCGCTGCCGGCGTGGATAGTCGCGGATGGCCGCGCCGGCTTGGCCGTCGGAACTGCCAGCCCATAGGCCCAGTCAATGCCGCCATGCCGACATAGTTCCGCGTCGGGAACGACATAGCGGCCACGCAGGCTGGCGGCGAGCTCGGCATGAAAAACAGGTGCATCGTCTGGCGAGTCCAGGCCGCCATGGCGCGCGACCGACCAGGTCAGCGATCCCGCAATGCGGGCGATGACCGCGTCATAGCCGGTTTCCGTCGCCAGCTCGCTGCCGTCGGCAAGCTGCGGTGAGAGGCCGCCAAAGGCCTGGAGGCCCGGGCGCGGACGGGTCAATGCGGGGCGGGGCTGGTCGAGCAGATTGGCGAGCGCCTCGATGGCGGACGGGCTCCAGTCCTGCGGTACTGTAATCGGGCGGGCGGTGTCGGTGTGACTCTCGCTGTCAGGATCCCCATAGGCACCGGCCGCGCGCGAAAGAAAGGCGTGGCGGTCACCAGCGGCAGCAAGCGCATCGGCAAAGCGATGATTGAGTTTCATATTCCCACCCTCTGGTCCCCGAATCGCCCGGAGTTGGCGTCAGTCTACCCTGCGGGGCTGCGCGTCATAACCCCGCAGTGTTCGAGACTGGACCCGATGGCCATGCGAAGGCATATACGGGGGAATTCCTCGCCGCGACCGACTCGGAGCCGCACACCATGTTGGGTTTTATCTCCAAGATTTTCATCTGGTGGAATGATGCCACGCCGGGCACCTTGCTGACGCTGTCGCGCCGCGGTGCCAAAAAAGTTGGCGAAGACGATTACGGAAATCGCTATTTTGAAGAGAGTGGCGTTACCGGTCCGGACGGCAATAAGCGCCGCTGGGTGATCTATAAGGGTTATGCGGACGCTTCGCGCGTACCGTCCGACTGGCATGGCTGGCTGCACCACACCTTCGATCAGCCGCCGAGCGAAGCACCGCTGCCGCGCCAGGTCTGGGAAAAGGATCACCATCCCAACCTCACCGGTACCGTCTATGCCTATCGGCCGACCGGCAGTCTCGTCACGTCCGCGAAGCGCCAGGCGTCGACCGGCGATTATGAAGCCTGGTCGCCTGATTCAAACTGACGCGTTTACAGCCAGAACAGGAGCCGGTTCGCGGTTCAAAAGCTCAACGATCAGATATCAGTGCCGTTTCGGGTGGAATGTTTGACGAAACGGCTCCAATCGCCTGTCGGGAGAACGGCCTCGACAGCGCCTTAATCCCGGGGCAGTTTCCAGTCATGATGCGTTTTCTCACAGCCCTGACCCTCGCGGCCTGTCTGCCGCTCGGCCTGCAGGCGCAGGACAATGATACGGCCAGTCAACCCGATACCGGTGGCAGCCTGCGCGGCGATGATCCGGATCTGCGGTCGAATCAGGAATTGTCCAGCCGGCCGGGCTCGATCGTGGTTCTGCGCGGTCTCGACAAGGTGACGGCGCGGACACGCGATTTCGAAATCCCGATTGGCGAAAGCGCTGAATTCGGCGCCCTGACGATCACCGCGCAATATTGCCGCAAGCGTCCGCCGGAAGAGACCCCTGAGACCTATGCCTTCCTGCAGGTCATTGACCGGCGCACGGATGGATTCGGCGTCGATATCGCCGGTGAGATGGTCTATTCGGGCTGGATGTTTGCATCACGCCCGGCACAAAACCCGCTTGAACACGCGATCTATGATGTCTGGGTGCTCGACTGCAGGCCTTGAATCGCCTGCAAGGCTTGGGCGCCCCTGATCGGCGCCGGCAGGCCAAAGAAATCAGCTTTTAATTCCAGGGCAGGGGCGAGACGGGCCTTGTAGTCGGCGCGCGGGATCGAACGGGCGCCAAAGGTTTCCAGATGCCCGGTCGTGAACTGGGTGTCCAGCAGGGCGTAGCCACCAGAAATCAACCGGGCGAGCAGATGCACCAGCGCGACCTTGCTGGCATCGCGTTGCAGCGAAAACATGCTTTCACCAAAGAAGGCGCCGCCGAGCGAGACACCATAGAGCCCGCCAACCAGCTCGCCATCGCGGCGGCATTCGACGCTATGAGCATGGCCGTGGCGATGTAGTTCGACATAGAGGCCGAAAATCCCGTCATTGATCCAGGTTTCCTCGCGCCCCGGTGCGGACTGGCAACACCCGTTGAGGACGGCCTGGAAATCGCGATTGATGTCGACCTCGAACCCGTCTTGACGGACCGTGCGCTGCAGCCGGCGCGGTATGTGGAAATCGTCGAGCGGCAGGATGCCGCGCTCATCGGGGTCGAGCAGATAGATGCGCGGATCATCGCGGCCTTCCGCCATCGGGAAAACGCCGCGCGCATAGCATTCGAGAAGTTCTGTAGCCCCGAAGCCGCGCATCATGCCTCCGCCAGATCAGGCTTCCCGGCTGGCCAACCAGTCTTCCAGCCAGCGGATATGGTAATCACCATTCACGAATTCCGGCTCTTCGAGCAAATTCAGGAAGATCGGAATCGAGGTTTCGATACCCCCCACCACCATCTCCTCGAGTGAGCGGCGCAGACGCAGGAGCGCTTCAGCGCGGGTGCGGCCGTGCACGATCAGCTTGCCGATCAGGCTGTCATAATAGGGCGGCACGGAATAGCCGGTATAGAGCGCCGAATCGAGCCGGACACCAAGCCCGCCCGGGGCATGGAAGTCGGTGATCTTGCCCGGCGAGGGCGCGAAGGTGCGGGGGTTTTCCGCATTGATCCGGCATTCGATGGAATGGCCTTCAAACGTGATGTCTTCCTGGCGGATATCGAGATGGGCGCCATCGGCGACGCGGATCTGCTCGCGCACCAGATCAATGCCGGTGATCATTTCGGTCACCGGGTGTTCGACCTGAAGCCGGGTATTCATTTCGATGAAGTAGAATTCGCCGTTCTCGTAGAGAAATTCGATCGTGCCGACACCGCGATAGCCGATCACTTCGATCGCCTTGCGCACGGTCTCACCGATCGTGGCGCGCTCCTCGGCGGTGAGGGCCGGTGAGGGGGCTTCCTCGAGGATTTTCTGGTGGCGGCGCTGCAAGGAGCAATCGCGCTCGCCCAGATGCACGACATTGCCATGCATGTCGGCGAGGATCTGGATTTCGATATGCCGCGGCCGGCCGAGATATTTCTCGAGATAGACCGTGCCATCGCCAAAGGCCGCGGCCGCTTCCGCCGAGGCGGTCTCCATGGCTTCCTGCAGCTTTTCTTCGGTCTCGGCGACCTTCATCCCGCGACCGCCGCCGCCGGACGCCGCTTTTACCAGAACAGGAAAACCGATCCCGCGAGCAATTTCCTTGGCTTCCTTGATATTGGAGACGCCGCCTTCGGAGCCGGGCACAACCGGGATGCCGGCAGCCATCACGGCTTTCTTGGCGGTGATCTTGTCACCCATCATCCGGATATGCGCGGCCGTTGGTCCGATAAAGGTCAGGCCATGGGCCTCGACGATTTCGGCGAAACGGGCATTCTCCGACAGGAAGCCATACCCTGGGTGGATCGCCTGGGCGCCGGTGACTTCGGCGGCCGCGATGATCGAGGGGATGTTGAGATAACTTTTGGCGGCCGAAGCCGGGCCGACACAGACGCTCTCGTCGGCGAGGCGCACATGCATGGCATTGGCGTCGGCTTCCGAATGGATGGCGACGGTGCGGATGCCCATTTCACGGCACGCCCGGTGGATGCGAAGGGCGATTTCGCCGCGATTGGCGATCAGGATTTTGTCGAACATATTTGGCGCTCGCGGCAGGGGTGAGCGTTAGATCAGGATGAAGAGCGGCTCGCCGAATTCGACCGGCTGGCCTTCTTCGACGAGAATTTCCGAAATCTTGCCTGATTTTTCCGCAATGATCGGGTTGAAGGTTTTCATCGCCTCGATCAGCAGGATGGTGTCACCCTTTTTCACCGTTTCGCCGATCTTGACGAAATTCTCTGATTCCGGATTGGGTTTCAGATAGGCGGTGCCGACCATTGGCGAATTCACGACGCCGGGATGGGCGCTGAGATCGCCGGCGCCGCCGACAGGGCCTGGCGTCTCGACGGCATAGCCTGGCGTCGCGGCGGCCGGAGCCGGTGCGGCAACGGCCTGCACCACAGGTGCGGCCTGCAGCTGACGGGCGATGCGCAGGCGAAGATCGCCGCGCTCAACCTCGATTTCCGACAGATCGGTCTCGCGCAGGATATCGGCGAGCTCGCGCACGATTTCAGGGTCGATAGGCGAACGGCTTCGGGTCTCAGAACTCATGATTTGGGCCTTTTGGATCCGTCAGTGATGCAGGCAATGCAAGGCTGCGTCTATTCCCAGCAGATAACTTGCCAGACCAAGTCCGGTAATACTGCCCCTGGCAGCAGAGGCGACGAAGGAATGGTGCCGGAATGTCTCCCGGGCGGCGGTCTGGCTCAAGTGAACCTCAATAACCGGGGGTTCTATCGCGCGAACCGCGTCATGCAAAGCCACAGATGTATGTGTATAGGCACCCGGGTTGAAGATCACTGCGCTGGCTTCGAGATTGGCCTCATGCAGCCAGTCGATCAGGACGCCCTCATGATTGGATTGGCGGAACTCGACGGTCTGGCCCAGCTTGCCGGCATGCGCGGCGCAGGCTGCGGCGATATCGTCGAGCGTCATTGCGCCATAGATTTCCGGTTCCCGCGTGCCGAGGCGATTCAGGTTCGGTCCGTTGAGGATGTAGATCGGTTTCGTCATGGCCTTGCCTTACCGCCCGCATAAGTTCTACGACGTCAGCCAGCCTGGACACAAGCGGAGTGAGCGGAAGCCGTGTTGCAACTGACAGTCAATGGTGAAGCGCGAAACATGCCGGCGGGAAGCCGAATCACCGATCTCGTGCATGAACTCGGCCTGGACGGACGCAAGATCGCCGTCGAACGCAATCTCGAAATCGTGCCGCGCTCGCGCTATAGCCTCGACAGGCTGGCGCAGGACGATCGCATTGAAATTGTAGCCTTTGTTGGCGGTGGATAGATGGAAGACGGATCACACATGATGCAGCCAATGACCGACAATCCGCTCGTTGTTGCGGGCCGTACGCTGGGCTCGCGCCTGATCATCGGTACCGGCAAATATGCCAGCTATGAGCAAAATGCCCGCGCGCTGGAAGCCTCCGGTGCCGAGATGATCACCGTCGCCCTGCGGCGGGTGAATCTGTCGGATCCGTCCGAGCCGCGCCTGGTCGATTTCATCGATCCGGAACAGTATATTTTCCTGCCCAACACGGCGGGCTGTTTCACCGGCGAGGACGCGGTGCGCACGCTGCGGCTGGCCCGCGAGGCCGGCGGCTGGTCGCTGGTGAAGCTGGAAGTCCTGTCGGATCCCAAACATCTCTATCCCGACATGGCCGAAACCCTGCGTTCGGCGGAAATGCTGATCAAGGAGGGTTTTGATGTGATGGTCTACTGCTCCGACGATCCGGTCTATGCCAGACGCCTGGAAGAGGTTGGCTGCTGCGCCATCATGCCCCTGGGCGCCCCGATCGGCTCGGGGCTGGGCATACAAAACCCGGTCAATATCCGCCTGATCATCGAGCAATCATCGGTGCCGGTCATCGTCGATGCCGGTGTCGGCACGGCGTCGGATGCGACCGTGGCGATGGAGCTGGGCTGCGATGGCGTGCTGATGAACACCGCCATCGCGGAAGCGAAAGATCCGATCCTCATGGCTTCGGCCATGAAGCATGCGGTCATCGCCGGCCGGCAATCCTATCTTGCCGGCCGTATGCCGAAAAAGCGCTATGCGGATGCGTCCAGCCCGCTCTTCGGCCTGATCTGACGACCCTTCAGCCGCCCAGTGCGCGCTGCAATGCCTCTTCCAGGGCCAGCGAATTGGCGCCGGCAACGACGGTGCCGTCGACGATGAAGAAGGGCGTGCCGGAGACGTCCAGGGCCTGGCCCAGGGCGCGCACATCCAGGATGTGGGTCATGATCGCCTCATCCTCCATATCGACGCGCATGCGCGCAACATCGACGCCGGCCAGTGCTGCGAGCTGGTCAATCCGGTCCGCCGGCAGCGGCCCGCTGGCATTGATCATGGAGCGGTGGAAGAGCTCATAGATTTCCGGACCCTGATTGAGGGCGGCCAGAGCGGCACGTGAGGCTTCCAGGGAATCAGGGCCGAGGATCGGGTATTCCTTGAAAATGAACTGGACCCGGTCGCCATAGCGCTCATTGACATCGGTCACCCATTCATTGGCGACGCGGCAATAGGAACACTTGTAGTCCATGAATTCGACGATGGTGACGTCCGGCTCGTCGCCGCCGAAACGCGGATCACGCTCATCGCCGTAAATCGCTTCGAGATTACGCTCGATCGCCGAATACACAGTCTCCATTTCACGGGCCTGGGCGCGGCGCTGCAATTCGATCAGCGCCTCTTCGATGATTTCCGGATTCTCGAGAATATACGCGCGCACGATCTCGCGAACTTCATCGCGGGAGCGGTCATTCAGTTGAGCATCGGCCGGGGATTGCTGGCAGCCGAACAGGAAAGCGGCCGCGGTGATGATGGCGAACAGGCGAAGCATAATTCAGTTTCCTTGTTATCGTCCGCTCCCTCTAGCCGAGAGCGACCCGCGGCACGAGGGGCGAGATGTAATATCTGGCGGTCAGGCGATCACGAAAACGCCATCGACCTCGACAGCGGCGCCCAGAGGCAGAACCGGGCAGGATACTGCAGAACGCGCATGACGGCCCGCATCGCCAAACACCTCGACCATCAGGTCCGAACAGCCATTGATGACTTTGGGGATGTCGGTGAAGCCCGGCACGGCGGCGACGAAACCGCCCAGCTTGACGACGCGCTTGAGCCGCGCCAGATCGCCGCCACAAGCGGCCTTGAGCTGGGCGATCAGATTGATCCCGCACAGCCGTGCCGCGGCCTGACCGGCCTCGACATCCATATCCAGACCCAGCGTGCCCTTGATCAGACCGTCCGGACCAATCGAGACCTGACCGGAGACATAAACCTGATCGCCGGTGCGCACGAAGGGCACGTAATTGGCAACCGGGGCAACGGGGGCGGGCAGGGTGATGCCCAGTTCGGTCAGGCGGGTTTCGAAGGTCGACATGAGGGCTCCAATTTGTTGTTGCGCCAAGATTAGCGGCGTATCGGCGTCATGCAATCAGCTTGTCTTGACTTGACGTGCACGTCATCGGGCATGGTGCCGCCATGACAGAAATCATCCACGAATCAGAGATCCGGTTTGACGCGCGCGACGGCTATGAGCTGTCGGGGCTCATCATCGCGCCCGACGCCCCGAAAGCCGCCGTGCTGGTCTCGTCGGGGACCGGTTTTCCCAAGGAGCTCTACCGCCGCATGGCGCGTCAGGGCGCTGCGATGGGCTATGCCTGCCTGCTTTATGACTATCGCGGCATTGGCGGTTCGGCGCCGCAGCAGATGAAGGGCTTCAAGGCCGATATTGTCGACTGGGGCCGGCTCGATTTCGCCGCCGCCCTCGACCGGGCGCAGGCGCTGGCGCCGGCCGGGCCGCTCTACACACTCGGTCATTCGGTTGGCGGCCATCTCCCCGGCTTCGCCGATAACGGCCGCACGCCGGCCGCGCACGCCCTGGTCAGTTGCGGGACCGGTTATTGGGGCGCCCATGAACCCGGCTACAAACCGACCGCGCTCTTCTTCTGGCTCGTCTATGGACCGGCCTGCCTGGCGTTGACGGGGCATATCCCGGCTGGCGGCGGGTGGGGTGGAATGGCGCTGCCGCGGGGGGTGTTTGAACAATGGCGCCGCTGGGCCTTCAAACCGGGTTATTTCGGCGATGAGCTCGGCGAGCTTGGCCCGCATTGTTTTGACCGCATCACCGCGCCGATCCGGGACTGGACCTTCTCCGACGACACGCTGGCCAGCCGCCGGGCGGCGCAGGATTTGCTGGCGATTTATTCCGCTGCCGGGACGCAATTGCTGCGGCTGGAGCCCAGTGAGATCGGAGCGCCGGGGGTTGGCCATTTCGGCGCCTTCAAACAGCCGGCGCAGGGTTTCTGGCCCATGCCCTTCAGCTGGTTCGACCAGGTTTCACGCGGGGCTGAATCGGATCCGGGTCCGGTGTCTGTCGCTGACGCGGTTTCAGGGCCCGCCCCTTGACCACCGCATCGCCGCCAAACTTCGCCCGCGCCTTGTCCATGGCGCGCTCGGCGGTGGCGCGCCGGATCGCATTCGGGTCGAGCAGGTCACCGCTATCGCCGACCGCCTCCTGCAGGCTGGAAAAGCCGATTCCGATCAGGCGGAAGCGGGTGCCGTCCGCTTCTGGCGCGAGCAATTCGCGGCCGACCTTGAACAGCGTGTCGGCCAGCTGGCTCGGCTCGTTCAGGGTGCGGCGGCGGGTCCGGCTGCGAAAATCCGCCGTCTTCAGTTTCAACGTGACGACCGAGCCGGAAATTCCCTTGGCCTTCATCTGGTCGGCCACTTTCACGCATTGACGCCAGAGCTGGTCTTCCAGTGATGTGAGTTCGCTGTGATCGGCGTTGAAAGTTGTCTCCGAGGAGACGCTCTTGCGTTCGCTCTCCGGTTCGACCCGGCGGTGATCTTCGCCGCGCGCCAGGCGCGCCAGACGATAGCCGAAATCGCCATAGCGTTTGGCCATGTCCCGGTCGCTCTGGCGGCGGATATCATTGAGCGTGCGCAAGCCGTCGCGTTCCAGCCTGGCGGCAAAGGCCGGGCCGACGCCATAGATGGAGCGCACCGGCCGGGGCCCGAGAAAATCCATCGCCTCGGCCTCACCGATCACCGCGAAACCATCGGGCTTGTCGAGATCGGAGGCGGTCTTGGCGAGGAATTTATTGAAGGACAGCCCGACCGAGACCGTGATCCCGACCTCGCTCTGGATGCGGCGCTGCAGGCGGAGCAGGGTGAGGGCCGGCGCGGCGCCATGCAGGCGTGTCGTGCCGGTCAGGTCAAGAAAGGCCTCATCGATCGAAAGCGGCTCCACCAGCGGTGTGACATCGCGCATCATCTCGCGGATACGCCCGCCCTCCCGGGCATATTTGGCGTGGTCGCCGCCGATGACCACCGCGTCCGGACAGGCCTTGAGCGCCTTGAACATCGGCATGGCCGAATGCACCCCATACATCCGCGCGACATAGCAACAGGTCGAGACGACGCCGCGTTGGCGACCGCCAATAATGACGGGCTTGTCGGCCAGTTCGGGATTGTCACGCTTCTCGACGGCCGCGTAGAACGCATCGCAATCGATATGCGCAATCGACAGCGTGCCCAGTTCTGCATGAAACAAATGCCGGTGTGAGCCGCAGGCCGGGCAGGCATCGACCGGCTTGGCCAGTGATGTCAGGCAGACGCGGCAATAGCCCGATGAGGTCATGGAGCCTCAGCCGGCCATAGCCAGGCTGCCCCGCGCACGCCGGAGCTGTCGCCATGGCGGTGGGTGACGATTCGCGTGCGAATGGTGTCGGAGAACAGATAGCCCGGCAGCCCGGCCGCAGCCCGCTGCGCCAGGCCCGGGGCATTGGAGACGCCGCCGCCGAGCACGACCACATCGGCATCGATGATATTGAGGACGCTGGCAATGCCGCGGGCGAGCCGGTCGCCGTGCAGCGCGACGCTGTGCCGGGCGGCGGCATCACCCCCCGCGGCGGCTGCGAAGATCTCTGCCGCGCCCAAGGTCCCGCCATTGCGACTGGCGTGATCACGCGCCAGTCCCGGCCCCGACAGCCAGGTTTCATGGCAGCTCGATTGGCCACACCAGCAGGCCGTCGCCGGCTGATCTGATTGCTTTGGCCAGGGCAGGGGGTTGTGCCCCCATTCCCCGGCAATGCCTTGGGCGCCGCGCAGGAGTTTGCCTTCAATGGCTATGCCGCCGCCAACGCCCGTGCCGAGGATGATTCCGAAGACGATGGCGGCGCCTTGCCCGGCGCCATCGACAGCCTCGGACAGGGTGAAGCAGTCGGCGTCATTGGCGAGCCGGACCGGCCGGCCGAGCGCGGCCTCGATGTCTTGGGCGAAGGGCTGGCCATTGAGCCAGGTTGAATTGGCATTGCGCATCAAGCCGGCTTCGGGGCTGATCGAGCCGGGATGCCCGATCCCGACCGGGCAGGCGCCGCCGTGCTCGTCTTCGATCGCCTCCACCAGGCCCGAGATGGCTGCAAGACTGCCCGGATAGGTTTGCGGGGCCGGGATGCGGCGCCGGTCAATGATGGTGCCGGCCGGGTCCATTGCGATCGCCTCGATTTTCGTGCCGCCCAGATCGATGCCGATTCGAATCATGCTTTCGCCGCTTTCCGGTGCCGATATACTAACCCTGCCGATATTTGTTCTTATCTTGTTCCTTTTGGCGATGAAAGTGGCGGCTGACTCATTGTTGGTTAAGGAAGATCGGGTTTAGTGCGGATGGGGTTCAACAGGCGCATTAAAAGCGCTCAAACAACGGGAAGCGCGTCATCGACATGCTGCAGGTCATGCCCAAAAAGGTCCTGATTGTCGAAGACAACGAGCTGAACATGAAGCTGTTCAACGATCTGCTCGAGGCTCATGGCTATGAGACCTTGCAGACCAAGGACGGCTTCAAGGCCATGGAAATGGCCCGCGAACATTTGCCCGATCTCATCCTGATGGACATTCAATTGCCGGAGGTGTCCGGCCTTGAAGTCACCAAATGGCTGAAGGATGACGAGACCTTGCGCTCGATTCCGATTGTGGCAGTGACCGCGTTCGCGATGAAGGGGGATGAGGAGCGGATTCGCCAGGGAGGCTGCGAAGCCTATCTCTCGAAGCCGATTACGGTCACCACCTTTATCGAAACCGTCCGACATTTTCTCGACTAGGGGTCGATGCGATGAGCGCTCGAATCCTGGTTGTTGACGACCAGCCGGCCAATGTCCGGCTCCTCGAGGCCAAGCTGCAGGCCGAGTATTTCGACGTCTGCACGGCGGTAGACGGATTTGCGGCTATCGATGCGGCCAGGGTTGAACAACCCGATCTGATTCTGCTCGATGTCATGATGCCCGGCATGGATGGCTATGAGACCTGCCGGCTGCTGAAAGACGAGCCGCGCACCCGCCATATCCCGGTTGTGATGGTGACCGCGCTGGATCAGCGCGAAGACCGTATCCGCGGCCTGGAATCCGGTGCCGATGATTTTCTCACCAAGCCGATTGACGATGTCACCCTGTTTGCCCGTGTGCGCTCATTGCTGCGCCTGAAGACCGTACTCGACGAATTGCGTCACCGCGAATCAAGCGACGCGCTGAGCTATGTGATGACCGAGCCGATTGGCGATCTGGACTCCGTTGCGCGGGCTGTGGTGATCAGTGGCGATCCGCGGGCGGCGACGCGCTATGCTGCTGCGATGCCAGCCCAGGTGCGCACACAGGTCGAGACCGACGCGGTGGCTGGGCTCGAGGCGGCGCGCAGCCATGCTGACCTCCTGATCGTCGATCTGACCAGTTCCGGCTTTGACGGTTTGCGGCTTTGCGCCCGTATTCGCGCCGATGCCTCGACGCGGCAAATGCCGATCCTCGCCGTCATCAATCCCGGTGATACGCCGACCGCCGTGCGCGCCCTCGATCTGGGTGTGAATGATATTATCCATCGCCCGGTCGATGCCGGCGAGATGATGGCACGCGTCAGCACCCAGCTGCGGCGCAAGCGCTATGCGGACCGATTGCGGACACAGCTCGATGAAAGCCTGGAGATGGCGATTACCGATCCGCTGACCGGGCTTCACAATCGCCGCTATATTGCCTCGCGCCTGCACCAGGCCATGGAGGGCTCCAATAATGGCGGGGCACCGGTGTCCCTGCTGATCGCCGATATCGATCACTTCAAGAGCATCAATGACCGTTTTGGCCATGAAGGCGGCGATTATGTGCTGCGTGGCTTTGCCGAGCGGGTACAGCGCGATCTGCGGGCGCTCGATCTGGCGGCCCGTTATGGCGGTGAGGAATTCGTGATCGTCATGCCCGGAGCCGGCCTGGCCGAGGCGCGGGGCGCGTCGGAGCGCTTGCGGGCTTCGATCGCTTCGGACCCCTTTGATATCGGTGATGGTCGCTCGACCCGTGTCACGGTCAGTATTGGCTGCGCCCAGGCCGAGGATGGCGAAAGCGCTGAATCGCTGCTGCGGCGGGCCGATGAAGCGCTCTACCTCGCCAAGGATGAAGGGCGTAATCGCGTCGAGGCCGCACACAGCGCTGCAGCCTGATCGGGACGGCCTTGGTCACGCGTTTTCATGATGGCAGAAACACGTAGAAGGCCGCAGCATCCGCTGCAGCCTGATCTACGCTTGGCAAGTCAGACGGAAAGCCGCCTTACTTGATTTTGCCTTCTTTGAATTCGACGTGCTTGCGGGCGACCGGGTCGTACTTTTTGAGCACGAGCTTTTCGGTCATGGTGCGCGCATTCTTCTTGGTCACATAGAAGTAACCCGTGCCAGCCGTGGAGTTCAGGCGGATCTTGATGGTAGTAGGTTTCGCCATGGCTCAGTCGTCCTGATGCTGCGCGCGCGCTCGGCCCCATGCCGTCGCGAGAGCGCGCGAACATACGCAAGGCGCAGCAGGTGTCAACTGCGGCGCGCCGCTTTGAGGTGTGTCGCGGCGAGGAAGAGCAGATAGGCACCGGCGCTCGCCGCCAGAACAACCAGCAGGCCGGCCGGGCCGACGCTGTCCATCGCCACGCCTGCAGCCGGTGGCGAGAGCAGCGAGCCAAACCCGTAGGCGAAAATGAACGCCGCATTGGCCGCCGCGATGCGCCCGCCGGTGAAGCGTTCCCCGAGCAGGGACAGCCCGACTGTATAGAGCCCGCTGGCGACGCCGGACTGGATAAACAGGATCGGTACGAGCCAGCCGATCCGTGTTCCAGCGACCCAGACAAGCAGCGGCCCCAGTGTCGCGACCAGGGCGATCACCAGCAGGGTGTTGCGGCGCCCGGTGCGGTCGGCGATCCAGCCCAGCGGAATCTGGAAGACCAGCACACCCATGGCGACGGCAAATACCATGACGCCGATCGAGGCGTGATCGATCGCGATGCGTTCGGCATAGACGGGCAGCATGGAGAAGGTCAGCGTTTCGATCGCGCCGAAGGCCAGGCCCGCCAGAATGGCCGCAGGCGCCGATCCGGCCGCGCCGAGGATCGCACGCGTCGAGGAGTCCTCATGCGCCGGGGCGGTGGCCTGAGGGCCCTTGAGCAAGGCAACGGGGATGATGCCGAGCAGAAAGATTGCGCTGGCGAGGTAGAATGGCAGGACTTCAGCAGTGCTAAAGACGGCGAACAGCAGGCCACCCAGTCCGAAACCGCCAGCTAACGCGGTACCATACACGCCAAGCATAAACGCGCGGCGCTCCGGCGTCACGATCTGGTTGATCCAGGTTTCCGAGATGACGAAGACCACGGTGATGAAACAGCCGACGACGAAGCGAAGAATGAACCAGGGCACGACGTCCGGCATGACCGGGAAGAGCAGGAATACCACTGCCGACAGGATGAGTGAGCCGATCAGCAGGGTCCGCGCCGGTGCCATCGCCATCAGACGGGGCACGATTGGAGCCATCACCAGGGTGGATATGGCGAGCGCGGCGCCATTCAGTCCGACCACCAGTCCGGACCCGGTCATGTATTCCAACCGCAATGAAATCAACGGCATGGACAGACCAAATATGATGCCACAGACCGCCGCGCAGCTGATGGCGGCGAACAGGGCGCGATTATTGGCGTATCGCGGGGCGTCAAGCAGCGTGATCATGGCTCAGCTATAGGCAGGCCGGTATCGTGCGTCAGTGGATTTCTGCACCTGGGCTGGTCAGAGGGTCTCGATTGCCATTTTGCCGCGAACGTCGCGAATCCAGCGCGTTGGCTGAGGCGAGGGCGGCAGGACGCGGCCCAGCTCGTCGAGCACGAAATGTGTCACCATGGGCAGATCGAGCGTGCGGGCCTGCTCCAGCGGGACCCATTGCACATCTTCCAGCTCGGCGCTCGGCTCCGGCGCCCGGTCATCGCACAGCGCTTCGGCATCGGCGGTAAAAAACCAGGTGTCGAAACGCCGTGACCGGCCCGGCGGCGTTACCGCCCGGGTGATCAGGCGCAAGGCTGACAAATCCGGCACCACGCCTGCGGCCCGGAACGGCGCCCAATTGCCGTGGCGCGAGCGGAAAGAGCCTTGCCGGCCGATCAGCAGCCCCGTCTCTTCAGCCGTTTCGCGTACAGCCGCAATCGCGGCAGCGCGCGCGCGGCGTTCCGGCAGGACCCGGCCCATCACGGCCAGAATGTCGGAGGGCAGGTCCTGCGCCAGTGGCGCCGTCAGATCCGCGCGATCAACGCGTCCGCCTGGAAACACGTATTTGTTCGGCATGAAGACATGGCGCGCCGAGCGCCGTCCCATCAGGACTTCGGTCGTCTGACGGCTGCCGCGAGTGAGGATCAGCGAGGCCGCCAGACGCGGCCGCAGGGCCTTGATGGCCGGCTTGCGTATCTCGTCACTCACCGCCGTTTGCCCTTTTTCCATGGCCGTCCCCCGGTGCGACCGCCAGCGGGAGCGCTGCGCCCCGTGCCCCGTTTCGGCCGAGGGCCCGGTTCGGCCTCTGTGACCATGTCCAGCAGCAGGCCACCGGTGATCGGCGTGGCTTCCTCGATGCGCACGGTGACAGACATGCCAAGCCGGTAGCGGCCTCCGGTTTGCTCGCCGATCAGGGCGTGGGCGCGATCGTCATGGACGAAGCGCTCCTCGCCCAGGCGGCTGATCGGCACCAGCCCGTCGGCGCCGGTGGCGGCCAGGCGGACAAAGGCACCAAAGCGCGTCACGCCGGTGATCCGGCCCGGGAATTCCCCGCCGACATGATCGGCCAGATACAGCGCGACAAAGCGGTCAACGGCATCGCGTTCGGCGGCCATGGCGCGCCGTTCCAGCTGGGTAATCTCCTCGGCGATCGAGGTCAGGCGGCTGCGTTCTTCATCGCTCTGGCCGTCATCGCCCAGATTGAGGGCGCGGATCAGGGCCCGGTGGACGGTGAGGTCGGCATAGCGCCGGATCGGCGAGGTGAAATGGGCATAACGTTGCAAATGCAGGCCGAAATGACCCTGATTCACCGTGTGATAGACGGCCTGTGACTGGCTGCGCAGAACGACCTCATTGACGGTCTCATAATGCTCACCGCCCTTGGCTTGCTTGAGCAAATGATTGAAACGGCTGGTCGCGATCTTGTCGCCGCGCGTCCACTTCAAACCGACATTGGGCAGGTAATCCGCCAGCGCATCGATCTTCTCGCGCGAAGGCTCTTCGTGCACCCGGTAGATCAGGGGCACGCGTCTCTCTTCGAGGGTTTCCGCAGCGCAGACATTCGCCTGGATCATGCATTCCTCGATCAGACGATGGGCATCAAAGCGCTCACGCAGCTCAATCCCGGTCACCTTGCCGTCGGCGCCGACGCGCACGCGCCGTTCAGGCGAATCGATCTCGAGCGGTTCGCGTTTGGCGCGAGCAACACACAGGGCCGCATAGGCGCTCCAGAGCGGTCTCAACACGGTATCAAGCAAGGCATTCGCCTTGGCGTTACCGTTGCCGTCTATCGCGTCCTGGGCGTCACTATAGGAGAGCTTGGCGGCGGACTTCATCCAGCCGCGCAGGAATTTGTGGCTCTTTTTCTGGCCAAACCGGTCGAACACCATGCGCACGGCGAGACAGGGGCGTTCCTCGCCCTCGCGCAGCGAGCACAGATCATTGGACAGGCGCTCGGGCAGCATCGGTACGACGCGGTCGGGCAGATAAACGGAATTGCCGCGCTTGAAAGCGCCGCGGTCCAGTTCGCTACCGGGCGTCACATAGGCGGCGACATCGGCGATCGCGACCATCACGATCCAGCCGCCCTCATTCTTCGGATCAGTGTCGGCAGCGGCCCAGACGGCGTCGTCATGATCCTTTGCGTCTTCCGGGTCGATGGTCAGCAGGGGCAGGTCGCGCAGATCCTCGCGGCCTTGCATGCGCGCGGCCTTGACGGTTTCGGCCTCGCGCATCTCCTTGTCGGCAAAACCCGTCGGCACGCCATGCGAGTGCAGCGCAATCACGCTGCCGGCACCGGGGGAATCGACATCGCCGAGCACTTCGAGAATCGTTGCCGTCTTCAGACCGTTGCGGCGTTCCCTGGCGAGTTCGCAAACCACCAGATCGCCATCATTCGCCTTGTCGGATTCGCCCTTGGCCGGCACGAGCTCATGGCGCGAGCGGCGATCAACCGGCACCAGCCGGTATGGCCCCTTGGCCGGCTTGCGCAGGACGCAGAGAATTTTCTGCACCGAATGCCCGAGTTTGCGGATCAGGCGCGCCTCATAGCCGCCTTCATCATCGGCAGCCAGGCGTACCAGAGCCTTGTCACCAACCCCGAGGGCGGCTTCGCCGCGGCCGCCTGCGCCCTGGCCGGGTGCCAGACGGATGAGCGGGACCTTGCCCTCGGAACGAGCCGGCTGGGCCAACAATTCGCCATCAATGTCGCGGCCGGTGATCTCGACGACACAGACTGCGGGCAGCTCGCCGGCGAGGGAATAATTGCGCTGGTCATCGCGCCGGATCACGCCCTCGGCTTCAAGGGCGCCGAGCGCCTGTTTGAGCAGGTGCTTCTGCTCGCCGGTCTTGAGGCCGAGCGCGCGGGCAATGCCACGCTTGTCGAAGCTGCCGGCGCCAAGCTTGATGGCCTCGATCAGGGTTTCCCGGCTGAAGCCGGAAGCAGTCTGTTCCTTGTCGCTCACCGCGATTAATCCGCCTTTCCGGCAGCTGGTTTCTTCGCCGCCGGCTTTTTCGCGGCAGGTTTTCTGGTTGCGGCCTTTTTGGCCGGGGCTTTCTTGGCGGCGCCGTCAACCCCGTCGTCAGCGGCGGCCTTGGCCGGCGCCTTTTTCTTGGCTGGCGCCTTCTTTTTCGCCGCCGGCTTTTTCGCAGGCGCCTTTTTCTTGGCGGCCGGTTTCTTCTTCGGCTTGGCGCCCTTGGCGGCGCGGGCTTCCACCCATTCCATGGCCTGCTCGACGGTCACCGTTTCCGGATCGGTTCCCTTGGGCAGGGTGGCATTGATCTTCTCATACTTCACGTAAGGACCGAAACGGCCGCTCATGATCCGCAATGGTTTGCCATCATGCTCGCCGAGGTCCTTCAGCGTTGTCGCTGAATTCTGACGCCCGCCGCCGGCCTTCTTGTCGGCCAAAACGGCGACAGCCCGGTTGAGGCCGATATCGAACACGTCCTCGACATTGGGGATATTGGCATAGGTCTTTCCATGATGAACATAGGGACCGTATCGGCCGATATTCGAAGTGATCAGCTCGCCATCTTCCGGGTGGGGGCCGATGGTGCGCGGCAGGGCGATCAGCTTGATCGCCTGTTCATCGCTCAGCGTCTGTGGATCCCAGCCCTTGGGGATGGAAGCGCGCTTGGGCTTGGCATCTTCGTCCTCACCGGGGATTTCGAGATACCAGCCGAAACGGCCATTCTTGAGCATGATCATCGAACCGGTGACCGGGTCGACCGTGAGCTCGCGATCACTATCGCCGGCACCCTCATCATTCGGGCTCATCTGGCGTGTGAACTTGCAATCGGGATGGTTCGAGCAGCCCAGGAAAGCGCCGAACTTGCCCAGCCGCAGGCTCAGCGTCCCTTCCTTGCAGGACGGACAGAGGCGCGGATCGCTGCCGTCTTCCTTTTCCGGGAAGATGTGCGGCGCCAGGGCGTCGTTGAGTGCATCCAGTACAGCGGTGATGCGCAGCTCGCCGATATCGTCGATGGCGGCGCGGAAATCGGTCCAGAAGTCACGCAGCAATTGCTTCCAGTCCAGCTCGCCGGCCGAGACCTTGTCCAGCTGGGTTTCGAGCGCTGCGGTGAAATCATATTCGACATAGCGCGCGAAAAAGTTTTCGAGGAAGGCTGTGACGACCCGGCCCTTGTCCTCGGGATAGAAACGGTTTTTCTCGAGGCGGACATAGTCACGCGCCGACAGGACTTGCAGGGTCGAGGCGTAGGTTGAAGGCCGGCCAATGCCGAGCTCTTCCATCCGCTTGACCAGGGATGCTTCCGTGAAGCGCGGCGGCGGCTGGGTGAAGTGCTGGTCAGCATAGGTCTTGGCGATACCGACATCACGGCCGGCGACAACCTTCGGCAGACGGGCTTCGGCCTCGTCTTCCTCATCATCCGTGCCTTCCTGATAGAGGGCAAGGAAGCCGTCGAACAAGAGGACCGAACCGACGGCGCGCAGGGCAGTCTTCTTGTCGGCGCTGTCAATGTCGACCGTGGTGCGTTCGAAGCGCGCGCTTTCCATCTGGCTGGCCATGGCACGGCGCCAGATCAGCTGGTAGAGGCGCGCCATATCGCCATCAAGGCTGAGCGATTCCGGAAGGCGCGAGAAGCTTGTCGGGCGGATGGCTTCGTGCGCCTCCTGGGCATTCTTCGCCTTGGTGGTATAGACGCGCGGCGCCGATGGCACATAGAGCGCGCCATGCTCGCGTGAGATCACATCACGGGCCTGATTGATTGCGGCTCCATCAATCGAGACGCCGTCGGTCCGCATATAGGTGATGAGACCGGTCGTCTCGCCGCCCAGATTGACGCCCTCATAGAGTTTCTGCGCCGTCTGCATGGTGCGGGTCGCCGAGAATCCGAGCTTGCGTGCCGCTTCCTGCTGCAGGGTCGAGGTGGTGAAGGGCGGTGGAGGATTGCGCCGCGTCGGCTTGGCTTCGACGGCGCTGATGGTGAAGCTGGCCGCATCAATCGCTGCGACGGCCGCATTGGCCATGGCGCGGTCCTTGAGCGACATCTTCTGCAATTTCTTCCCGTCATGGGTGACGAGGCGGGCCCGGAAGCTGTCGCTGCCCGACGCGATGTCGGCATCGACCGACCAGTATTCCTCGGAGCGGAATTTCTCGATTTCCAGTTCGCGGTCACAGATCAGGCGCAGCGAGACCGACTGCACCCGGCCAGCCGAACGCGAGCCGGGCAATTTGCGCCACAGCACCGGGGAGAGTGTGAAGCCGACCAGATAGTCCAGCGCGCGGCGGGCCAGATAGGCGTTCACCAATTCCATGTCGACCGCGCGCGGATGCTTCATCGCATCGAGCACGGCCTGTTTGGTGATCGCGTTGAAGGCCACGCGCTCGATCTTCACATCCTTCAGGACGCGGCGCTTGGTCAGCGCTTCGAGCAAGTGCCAGGAAATCGCTTCGCCTTCGCGATCCGGGTCAGTGGCGAGGATCAGACGGTCGGAGTCCTTGAGCGCATCGGCGATCGCCTTGACGCGTTTGGCCGAGGCCGGGTCGACCTCCCACATCATCGCGAAATCTTCGTCCGGTTTGACCGAGCCATCCTTGGCCGGAAGGTCGCGCACATGGCCGAAACTGGCCAGCACGACGAAGTCAGGACCAAGATATTTATTGATGGTCTTGGCTTTGGCAGGGGATTCTACGACGACAACATTCATCGGGTTCATTTCCGGGGCGGGATGAGGAGGACCAGGCTACGGTCAAGGCGCCGGAAAGTGTGCGAGCGGGCAGGCTAAGTCAACAGACAGGCGGCTTTTGGCCTGAAAACACGACGCATCTATCGTCCGGGAGCCACTGTGTAGCAAGGCTCATTGCGGGCGCCAAGTTCGGCACAGGCATGCGCGGCTTCGTCCGCGGTCAACGATTCGAAACGGGCGCGCCACAGCCGATTGCCACCGACATCGACAGCCCGCGCCGCCGGTTGGGCCAGGCTGAGAATGGCGGAAGAGGGTGTGACGCGATCAAGCCGCTCGCGAGCGGCAGCCGCCGAGTTATAAGCCCCGACCTGGACCGACCAGGCCCCGCGCAACAGAGAGGGCTCGTCTGGCGCGCTGCGCGTTGCGGGGCGTGCATCAGCCAGTTGCGAACTTTCGTCGGCCAGCACGATGCGAAGTGGCGGCGCCGCCTGCGTCGATCCCATTTCCACAGGATCCGCAAGGCCGAGGGCGGCGACATCCATCGCGATCAGAGCTTGCTGGCGGATCGGATTGATGCGGGGCGAGGAGAGGGCGGCAAACAGAAGGCGGTCATCGCGTTGTTCCAGCGTGGAGAAAGCGGCTTCGAGCAATTCCTCCGCGTGGGCGTCGCGTGATGCAGCCGTCGGTCCCCCCATGATAACGGCGATCAGCCGGTGCTCGCCGCGCTCGGCGGAGACGACAACGTTGAAGCCGGAAGCGCGGATATAGCCCGTCTTCAAGCCGTCAACGCCTTCGACACGGCCGACCAGTGTGTTGTGATTGCGGTAGGTGCGGCCATCCCAGACAAAGCGAGTTTCGTCGAAATACTGGAAATACTGCGGAAAGTCGCGCTGCAGGGCGATGGCGAGCCGCGCCATGTCGCGCGCCGTGGTCACCTGGCGGCTATCGGGCAGGCCGGACGCATTGCGGAAGGTGGTGCCGGGAAGGCCCAGCTCGTGTGCCCGTGTTGTCATCGCCGCGGCAAAGCCGCTTTCAGTGCCGCCGAGCCGTTCACCGACAGCGACGGCAACATCATTGGCACTGCGGACGACCAGCGCCCGGATCGCGTCCTCGGCCGAGATTGTCGAGCCGATGGGCAAGTCGAGACGTGAGGGCGGGGCGTTGGCGGCGCGAGCCGAGATGCGGATCGGGTCGTTCAGGCCGATCTCGCCGGCTTCCATCGCCTCGAACAGCATATAGAGCGTCATCATCTTGGTCAGCGAGGCGGGGTAGCGCGTGGCTTCCGACTGGCGTGAGTGCAGCACAACCCCGGTATTCTGGTCGACGACAAAAGCTGCATAGCGCGAGGTGTCCGCCCTGGCAGGCGAAAGTGAGGCCATCAGGCTCAGGACCAGCAATAAGCCTGCGGCGAGGCGGAGGGGGTGCGAGATCATTCGTCCAGTGTCCTTCGCGCAGAGTTTCCACTCGGTTAAGGGCTTTCCGACCTCGCCCGAAAGAAATATGGTGCACTGCACAATAAACGCCTTGACGCCAGCGGGGCAGGGGATTAGATATGTTGCGACTGCGAAGAGCCAATGCAGCAAATCAAGAAGTGAACCATGACCGACACGAACACGAAAATCACCCGGACCTCAGCAATCGCTTCTGAAGCGAAAGCGCCGGTGATTGTTGCAGCCGCGCCGAAAGCCGCGAAGCCGGCTGCCGTCGAAAAAACTGCGGCTCCTGCGAAGCCCCTGGCCACCAAGCCAGCGGCGCGCACCAAGCCTGCTGCCAAGGCGCAGGCCGCTAAAAAGAAAACCGTCGTCAGCAAGTCTGCTGCCGCGAAATCGCCAAAACCGGCCGCCGGCAAGTCCGCTGCGTCCGTCAAACAGAAACCGGCCACCAGCAAGCCCGCTGCGAAGGCCCAGACAAAAACGAGCAAGCTCATGAACAACACGATCGAATCCATGACCGCCGCGACCAATGACAGCTTCAAGGAAGGCGTCGAAAAGACGCTGAGCGCTGTCAATGAAGCGACCGCTTTCCACAAGGACACTGTCGAAGCTGTCATCGCTTCCGCGACCGTCACCGGCAAAGGTCTTGAGGCGGCCGGCTCCAATGCCGCTGCCTACGCCAAGACCGCGATGGAAGAAGGCGTTGCCGCCACGAAGGCGCTGTCGTCGGCCAAATCCCTGCAGGAAATCTTCGAGATCCAGTCCAACTACGCCCAGTCGGCGATGGGCAGCTACCTCGCCGAGCTCAACAAGACCACCGAGCTTTTCTCGGGCCTGGTCAAGGATGGCGCGAAGCCGCTGAACACCCGTTTCGCCGCCGTTGCCGAGCTGGCTCAGTCGCAGCGCTAATCGCCGCAGACTGACAATTTTCTCCCCGCCTGGGCCCGGTGTTCTGCACCGGGCCCTTTCTTTTTGCGGTTCGCCTACCCAGATCCATTGGGTTGAAGCGAGAATCGCGGACACACTCAAGCGCCGGATTGCTGAGGGCAAACTCTTCCCTCGGGCTGGCACAAGGCCTATCCTTGCCCCGAAATAACCCTGACTGTCTTTCGAATATGATTTTAATATGACCGAACGAAAACAAGATGATGCAGGGGATGAGGAGGAGCATGGCCTCGCTCTGAAGACGCGGCCGGCGACCAAGAAACCTTCGCTTTACCGTGTTCTGCTACTCAATGATGACTATACGCCAATGGAGTTTGTCGTAGAGGTTCTGGTTCGGATCTTTCGCAAAACCCCTGATGAAGCAGCGACGATCATGCTGCACGTGCACCAGAATGGTGTCGGAATGTGTGGCGTATACACATATGAGGTTGCCGAAACAAAGGTAGCCCAGGTCATGGACGCCGCACGACGGGCTCAACATCCGCTCCAGTGCACGATGGAAAAGGAATAGCGTGGTGCCCTCTTTCTCAGCCGATCTGGAAGACAGCCTTCACCGTGCCCTCGGTTATGCCAATGAGCGCGGTCATGAATTTGCGACACTGGAGCATTTGCTATTGTCCTTGGTGGATGACGGCGATGCCAATGCGGTGATGAAGGCCTGCGACGTCGATCTCGACGAGCTGCGCTCCACCCTGGTCGAATACGTCGATAGCGAGCTCACCGAGCTGGTGGTCGACGATGAGGAAGACGCCAAGCCGACTGCCGGTTTCCAGCGCGTCATCCAGCGCGCCGTGATCCATGTCCAAAACGCCGGACGTGAGGAAGTCACCGGGGCGAATGTCCTGGTCGCCCTGTTCGCCGAACGCGAAAGTCATGCCGCCTATTTCCTCGCCGAGCGCGATATGACGCGCTACGACGCGGTGAATTTCATCTCACATGGTATCGGCCGCAAGCCGGGCGCCACCGAGCAGAAAGTCGTCCGCGGCGTCGAGGAGCCGGAGGAAAAGCGCAAGGACGGCGATGCGCTGACCGCGTATTGCGTCAATCTCAATGAGAAGGCGAAAGCCGGCAAGGTCGATCCATTGATCGGCCGAGATGCCGAGGTCGAGCGCTGCATCCAGGTGCTCGCGCGCCGCCGCAAGAATAATCCGCTTCTGGTCGGTGATCCCGGTGTTGGCAAGACGGCCATCGCCGAGGGTATTGCCCGCAAGATCGTCGAGAATGAAGTTCCCGACGTTCTCGCCAATGCGACCATCTACTCGCTTGATATGGGCTCGCTGCTGGCGGGAACCCGCTATCGCGGCGATTTCGAGGAGCGCATCAAACAAGTCGTCAAGGAATTGGAAGAGAGCGAAGATTCGGTTCTTTTCATTGACGAGATCCACACCGTGATCGGTGCCGGAGCGACTTCGGGCGGCGCGATGGATGCGTCAAACCTGCTCAAGCCGGCCCTTCAGGGTGGTCTGCGCTGCATGGGGTCGACCACCTATAAGGAATACCGTCAGCATTTCGAGAAGGACCGGGCCCTGGCTCGCCGTTTCCAGAAGATCGACGTGGCCGAGCCATCCGTGCCGGACACGATCAAGATCCTTCAGGGGCTGAAATCCTATTTCGAGGACTTCCATGATGTCCGCTTCACCAATGAAGCTTTGAAGACTGCAGTTGAGCTGTCATCGCGTTATATGGGCGACCGCAAATTGCCCGACAAGGCGATCGACGTCATCGACGAAGCCGGGGCGCAAATGCGCCTGATGCCGGTCTCGAAGCGCAAGAAGACGATTGGCGTCAAGGAAGTCGAAGGCGTGGTTGCGACCATGGCCCGCATCCCACCGAAATCCGTCTCCAAGGACGATACCCAGGCGCTCAAGAGCCTGCCCACCGATCTGGGCCGGGTCGTGTTCGGCCAGCAGGATGCGATCGACCGTCTTTCGACCGCGATCAAGCTCTCCCGTGCCGGCCTGCGCGAGCCGAACAAGCCGATTGGCTCCTACCTCTTCTCGGGGCCGACCGGCGTCGGCAAGACAGAAGTGACCAAACAACTGGCCGATATCCTCGGCGTGGAGCTGCTGCGCTTTGACATGTCGGAATATATGGAGCGCCATGCCGTATCGCGCCTGATTGGTGCGCCTCCGGGCTATGTCGGTTTCGACCAGGGTGGTCTGCTCACCGATGGCGTTGACCAGCATCCGCATTGCGTACTGCTGCTCGACGAAATCGAGAAAGCCCATCCGGACCTGTTCAATATCCTGTTGCAGGTCATGGACAATGGCATGCTGACCGACAGCAATGGCAAGAAGGTCGATTTCCGCAATGTCATCCTGGTGATGACGACGAATGCGGGTGCCGCCGATGCTGCCAAGGAAGCGATCGGATTCGGGCGCGGCAAGAAGGATGACGAGGCCGACAAGGCCGTGGAACGCCTGTTCACGCCGGAATTCCGCAACCGTCTGGACGCGGTCATTCCCTTCGCGCCGCTCGGGCCGGAATCGATCAGCCGTGTCGTCGAGAAATTCGTGCTGCAGCTGGAAGCCCAGCTCACCGATCGCGGCGTGACTTTCGAACTGACCCCGGATGCCACCGCCTGGCTCGCCGAGCGCGGCTATGACAGCCGTTTCGGTGCGCGCCCGTTGGGCCGCGTCATTCAGGAGCATATCAAGAAGCCGTTGGCCGACGAGATCCTGTTCGGTGAACTCGCCAAGGGTGGGCTGGTGAAGGTCGACACAGACCCGGCCGATGATAGCCGGCTCGACTTCCATATCACCCCGGGTGACCGCTTGCTGCCACGCAGTGCGAAAGCCGGGAAGAAGGGCAAGAAGGTCGAAGTCTAGGCTTCGGACTTTCGCGCAACGGAATAGAGAAGCGGCGCTCCGATGGGGCGCCGTTTTTCGGTGCGGAAGGCGCAAGCGCTGGTGGTCACGTGGTGCCCCCATGCCGACGCGGATCGCTGGACCCGGCCGGGTGACATCCCGCCATGAGGTTCTTGCTGGAGGCGCAGCCTCCTCATCTCAATACGCCACCGCCGGGACAGGGTCCCGTTTCATGGCAGCGTGTGCGTCTCCCCCGGTCCAACTTGTCCGCCCCCGGCGGCGCGGGGTTATAATCCTGGCCGTATCGCTCTTTGACATCGTCGATTGATCCTCACACACGCGCCCGCGCCGCGCCGGAATGCCGCCGGCGGCCGGCATGACCCTGGCGCAAGGCCGGGTCTGCAATGGCAGAGTGGCAGTCCCTGCCCTCCGCCCTGTCATGGCGTCCGGGCCTGTGCATACAGGGCTGTAGCCCCCTAATGACAGAGTGGCAGACCGGCAGGGTGTTTGCCGCGGAAAACGCAAAATCCCGAATTAAGGGGTGACAGAAATAAATGGTGACAGGCACCCATTTATTCCGTGATTACGCTGCGATGGCGGACGTGGCGGCGCGCCGTTTGGGGCGCCGTTTTCGTTTGGAGAAGCGCGTCGTGGCGCTTACAATCAATCTGATTGAAAGCTAATCACCGAGATATCCATGCCCGAAAAGCCCACCCGTGTCGTTACGGCGCATCTTCCGGAAGACCTCGCCAAGCGCCTTGACGAATACGCCCAACGCCAGGAGCGCTCCAAGGGATGGATCGTCAAACAGGCTCTGACCGACTGGATCAGCCAGGAGGATGAGTGGGATCGAATGACCCGTGAGGGGCTCGCTGCAGCGGATGCCGGCCAGCTCGTCGATCACGTCCGGGTTGAAGCCTGGGCCAAAGGTCTTGGGACGGATGCGCCGCTGCCATTGCCGCTGCCACTGCCGAAGCCGTGAGGCTGGTTTGGTCGAATTTGGCATTGGCAGATTTGGAACGCCTTCACCAGTTTCTGGCGCCGGTAAATTTGCGCGCCGCGGGCGAGGCTGTACGGGAAATTGTCGGGAGCGAAGCCCGGCTTCGAGCGCTGCCGAGGATCGGCACCCGGCTCGATGGATTTGGTGGACGTGACGTGCGGCGCCTCCTGATCGGCTGGTATCAACTGCGCTATGAATTGACGAAAGACCGCATCATCATTCTGCGCGTGCTGCATTCGAGGGAAGTGCGGTGATGGCCGCCAATAACCACACAGGATAGTGTCCGCGCGCCTGACCAACCTTCCGGAAATCCCTCATCCCATGACCCAATCCCCGCAATCCATCCTCAAATCCGTATTCGGATTCCCCGAATTCCGGCCGGGCCAGTTGCCTATCGTCGAGCGCTTGCTGGCGGGGACACATACGCTGTGCGTGATGCCGACCGGGGCGGGCAAGTCGCTGTGTTATCAGGTTCCGGCGCTGATGCTGGAGCGGCCCTCGATCATCATCTCGCCGCTTGTCGCCTTGATGGATGACCAGATTGCCGGGCTGGCGGCCAATGGGGTGACGGCGGCGGCGATCCATTCCGGGCGTGATCGCGAACAGAATGTCGCCGCCTGGCGGGCTTTCCAGTCCGGCGAGGCAAAACTGCTCTACCTCTCGCCGGAGCGGCTGATGACGGGGCGCATGCTCGACGCACTCAAACCGGTGAATCCGGGCCTGTTCGTGGTCGATGAAGCGCATTGCATTTCCAAATGGGGCGCCAGCTTCCGGCCCGAATATGAGCAACTCTCCCAGCTCAAACACCATTTCCCTGAAGCGACACTCGCGGCCTTCACGGCCACCGCCGACAGCGCCACCCGCACCGATATCGCCGAAAAACTGTTTGGTGGTGAGGGCGATACGGTGGTGCGCGGCTTTGACCGGCCCAATCTGACCCTCGGCGTGACGCCTAAAACCCAGTGGAAGCCGCAATTGCTCGGCTTTCTCGCCGAACGTCGGACCCAGTCCGGCATTGTGTATTGCCTGTCGCGCAAGCTGACCGAAGAGGTCGCCGCAATGCTCCAGGCGGAGGGCTATCGGGCGCTGTCCTATCATGCCGGCATGTCGCCGGAGCAACGGCGCGAGAATCAGGAAGCCTTCATGGCCGAAGAGGCCGTGATCATGGTGGCGACGATCGCGTTCGGGATGGGGATCGACAAGCCCGATATCCGCTATGTCTTCCACCTCAACATGCCCGGCTCCATGGAGGCCTATTACCAGGAGATCGGCCGGGCTGGCCGCGATGGTGCGCCCGCCGATGCGATGATGCTCTACGGCCTCGGGGATGCCAGTTTGCGGCGGCGCTTTATCGACAGCGATGGCGAGGATGATGCCCACAAGCGCCGCGAGCACCAGCGCCTCGATGCGTTGCTGGCCTATTGCGAGGCAACCCAGTGCCGCCGTATCACGCTCCTGTCCTATTTCGGTGAGCCAGGCTCAAAGCCCTGCGGTAATTGCGATATCTGCCTCGATCCCCCCAAACTGCTCGACGGCACACGCGAGGCGCAAATGTTGTTTTCAGCCATTTTGCGCACCGGCCAATCATTCGGCGGAGGCCATGTCATTGACGTATTGCGAGGCGGCGATACCGACAAGGTCAGGGCCCGGGGGCATGATGCGCTCCCCACTTACGGCGTCGGCAAGGACCGCCCGAAACCCTTCTGGCAGGGCTTGATCCGACAGGCGGTGGCGGGCGGCTATCTCAAGGTCGATATCGACCAGTATGGCGCTCTCAAACTGACCGAACGCGGCAATGCCGTGCTGCGCGGACGCGAGACATTCGAGCTACGCGAAATCGTGCCGGGCAAGGGCGAGAAGAAGCCGCGGCGCAGTGCTGCCAGCATGGCCGCCGAAGCGGATGTGGATGCCGGATTGCTGTCTGCGCTCAAGGGTTTGCGCCGCGATCTTGCGGCGGAGCGCAATGTCCCGGCCTACGTGATTTTCTCCGACGCCACCCTGATCGATATGTGCCATTTGCGACCCCAAAACTTCGAACAATTGGCGGCGGTCAATGGCGTCGGACCGAAGAAGCTGGCCGATCTGGGCGAGGCTTTCCTGGCGGTGATCCGCGAACAGGCGTGAGGCGTCACCGTCTGACGTTTAGTGCCAGCAGTCTCAACCCCAGAATTGCCACCATGGCCTTTCCTCGCGGGCGATCCCCAGCCATTCCCGGATAGCTTCGATCATCCCGTCCAGGCTTTGCCAGATCGGCAGGTGATCCTGGATCCAGATATTGAATTCCGGCGAGAAGACAGAGGCCGCGACCAGGATCAGGATGACCGTCACCGCGATCGTCAGAGCGGGCTTCATGATGTCTGCGATGAAGTTCAGCACGGTCATCTCCTCAACTTAGCCGTCAAATTGCCCGGAGCCGGGCGCGGCAAGTCCCACACCTTGGTGCAAAGGGCCGCCTGTCTCAATCGAGAAACGAGGCGATCTTTCTGGCCTGGGCGGTGAGCTCATCCATATCGGCCTTGCCGCCGGCATGCATGGCGAGCTGGGCGCCTTCGCTGCGCGGGATGATGTGGAAATGGACATGGAAGACGGTTTGCCCGGCCGGAGCGCCATTGAGCTGCGCGATCATGATGCCGTCTGGCGCCAGCGCGGCCTTGACCGCATTGCCGATCTTCTTGACCCGCAGCATTGCCGCTGCGAGGGCGTCATCGCTCATCTCCAGCGCATTGCAGGCCGCTTCCTTGGGCACGACGAGCACATGGCCGGGCGCCTGCGGGAAAATATCCATAAAGGAGAGGACGCTGTCATCCTCATAAACTTTCACGCAGGGCATCTCGCCGCGCAGGATCTTGGCGAAGATATTGTCGGGATCATAGGTGCCGGTCGGGCTCATGGCGTGTCTCCATTGTGGGGCAATCCAGCATCTCATTCGCCGGGTGCCTGTTCGGTTCAGCATCACTCATAACGTCTCCGGCGCATCCGGGCGCGAACTTCCATGAGCGTCGCCCAGAGGGTCGGCCAGCGGGGCTCGGGATCATAGCCCAGTTCCTCCGCGGTAAAGGCCATGCGGGGCGGCGCCTCGATATTCAGATGGCAGGCACCACAGCGCCGCGCTCGCCGATAGAAGGGAAAGAAGCTCCCCAAAATGGTGATCGCGGTCATCGCCAATATACGCTTGCGCCGGCGGGTTTCACCCGCGCATTTCGGACAGGGATAAAGCGGCCCGACTTCGGCTATCTGGGCGGCTGAGAGCACAGCGTGCGCGGTTGCGATGCACGCCGGAGGTATGAGTATCCGGGCGCGGCAATAGCCAAATTCAAGGTGTGGATAGATGTGAAGTATGTGGTAGTCCGCGATTTGCGCCGGTATGCCAGCGGCTTGCAGGGCGCTGGTTGCGACAAGAGCGTGCCCAAGCCAGGGCGAGGGCAGAGGTCGGGTCGATTCTGTCATCAATCTGAAGCCTTGAACGGGCTTTCCGCATCCAGCGAAGCGATATCGGCCAGCACGGCCGGGCGTTCGCGTTCGAGATACTCGCCGACAGCGTGCCTGAACCCCTCATGGGCGATCCAGTGAGCCGAATAAACCGGTTGCGCACGATAGCCGCGCGCCAGCTTGTGCTCGCCCTGGGCGCCGGCTTCGACACGGTCGAGGCCAAGCTTGATCGCGACATCGATGGCCTGGTGATAGCAGAGCTCGAAATGCAGGTAGGGATGATCCTCCAGAAGGCCCCAATAGCGGCCATACAGGGCATTGGAGCCAATGAAGTTGAGCGCAGCGGCGATGTAGCAGCCGTCCTTCTTCGCCAGCACGAGCAGGACTTCGTCAGCCATGCGTTGGTGGATCAGCTCGAAGAATTCGCGATTGAGGTAGGGGCGGCCCCATTTGCGCGCGCCGGTATCCTGATAGCAGGCGAAGAAGACGTCCCAATGCTCCGGCTTGAGATCGGCACCTGTCAGATGCTCGATCTCCAGCCCGGCCTGGGCCGAGGCCCGTTCCTTGCGGAGCGCCTTGCGCTTGCGCGATGAGAGCGCGCCGAGAAAGTCGTCATAGCTGGTATAGCCGCGATTGGACCAGATGAACTGCCGATCGATGCGCTGCAGCAGGCCAGCATTGCCCAGTTCCGACCAGTCGTCGGGCGTCGGGAAGTTCACATGCCAACTCGACACGCCCCATTGGCGCACAGCTTCGATCACGCCGCTCACCAACGCGCCGCGAACCGCCAGGTCGGTTGCGAGGATCCTGCGTCCGGTCACCGGCGAGAAGGGAATGGCGGTCAGGAGTTTGGGGTAATAGCGCCCGCCAGCCCGTTCAAAACTCTCGGCCCAACCATGGTCGAAGACATATTCGCCCTGGCTGTGGAATTTGAGATAGAGGGGCAGGGCGCCCTTGAGCGCACCGGTCGCATCACGCGCGAGAAGATGGTGCGGCGCCCAGCCGGTTTCGCCGCCCACGCAGCCGCTTTCCTCAAGCGCTTGCAGGAAATTCCAGCTCAGAAAGGGATCGTATTCAGCGCCATTTGGGTTGGCGATGCCGTTCCAGTCATCCGGCGCGATTTCTGCCAGGCGCTCTATAGCCGCCAGGGTCAGCGATGCCGTGGGGTGCGCCTCATTGGCCGGTTCGTTCGTGCCCATTGCTCAGTGCAGGTGGATGCGCCGCTGGCGGCGTTGTTCTGCGGCGAGGGGCGCGCTGATCGTCTCGATCTCCGTGGCGCGGACCCACGCTGGTGTGCCCTGGTCGAGCGAAGTCCGCGCGCGCCCGGCAAACATCATGGCCCGGCCGGCATCCCCAACCGAGAAGGCCTGCTCCGCAACGGCCAGCTGGGCCAGTGCCGTATCGCCATTGCGTTGATGCACTATGGAGAGTTGGTACCAGGCGAAGGCATTGTCGGGCTCGATATCAAGCGCGACCTGAAGATGGCCTTCGGCCTCCTCGAGCAAGCTGTCATCGTCGGTGGCAATCTGTGAAATCGCCAAATTCAGCCGAAGCAGCGGCGCGGTCGGCTCAAGCTCGACGGAACGCGCATGGTAGGGGATGGATTCCCGGATATTTCCGGTCTCGAACAACATTTGCCCGTAGAGCTCCTGAAAATAGGGATTATCGGGCTCTTCGGCGATCAGGCTCTCAATCTCCAGGCGGGCTTCGTCCAGACGGGCCACGCGGAAATAGGCGACGGCACGGGCATAGCGGGCGGGCAGGCTCTGATCCGTGCGCGGATAACGGTAAAGGACGAATTCCGGCTCGGTCAGGAAGCCGTAAATCTTGCCCTGCAGCCGTCGCAAATTTGCGATCTCCTCTGGCGTGTCATCGACATTCACATGGTCGGCGGCATCGGCATTATTGCGCAGAATGGAGATGCGTTCCGATGAGAGCGGGTGAGAGCGGAAATAGGGAAAGCGGCGCGCATCCGACATCACTTCCTGATAGCGGAAACGCTCGAAGAACTCGACCAGGCCCTCCGATGATTGGCCGCTGGTCTCCAGATATTGCAAGGCGGCCTGGTCAGCGGAGGCTTCCTGGGCGCGGCTATAGGTCATGAAGGAGAGAGCGCCGAATTGCTGGCTTGAGGCCATCAGCGCGCCGGCCGCGCCACCCTCGCCAGCGAAGGCAGCCAACAGGCCGAGTCCGAGCGAGATAAACATTGGAACCTGTGCGGCGCCGAGGCCATCGCCGACCCGCGCCAGGTGAGCGCCAGCGATATGGCCGGTTTCGTGGGCGATCACGCCCTTGAGCTGATTGGGGGTCTCGGCTTCGATAATGATGCCGGTGTGCAGAAAAATGTTCTGACCGCCCGTCACGAAGGCATTAATCGACGGATCGGCGATGATGTAGAGGTGCACATTGGACGGGGTCAAACCCGCCGCATCGAGCAGGGGATCGGCGTACTCGCGCAATGTGTGCTCGATTTCGGTATCGCGGATCAGCGATTGAGCCGAAACCGGCGCGAGCAGGGCTACAGATGCCAGGCAGGCTGTGACGATGGATTTCAGAGGTCGCATTCAGCTTCCACTCCCAAGCCCCCGCTTCGCAAAACCCTGCACGCTCCACGTACAGAACTCAATGATATGGCCGGGCGGGGGGCGGGCGATCAATCCGCCCGGCCCGCCGGTCATCTTACTTGCCGAATAGGCCTGTCCGGTTCCACCATCCGCGCTTGACGGGTTTGACGGGTTTGGCGGGCTGGGCCTCGGCGGTATCGGCCGGAGCATCCGCTGCCGGCTCGGCGGCGGTCTCTGGCTTGGTGGCCGCTTTGGCTGCCGGCTTGGCCACCGTGGTACGTTTACGCTTTGGCGCCGGTTTTTCCGTCGCGGCAGGTGTAGCCTCGGTCTGCGGCGTCATCACCGCAGCCTCGGCCTCGACTTCGGCCTTTTTGCGGCGGGTGCGAGGTTTGGGTTTTGGTTTTTCGGCTTCGGCCGGTGCAGCGGCGGCGTCAGCTTCAGGCGCGGCAGTCTCGGCGGTCTTGCGAGGGCGCCGGGTGCGGCGCTTGGGCGCCTCATCCGTGGCCGCAGCGTCGTCCGCCGGCGTAGCGACAGTTTCTTTTACGGACGCTTCCGATGCCTCAACACTCGCGGGTGCCGTCTCGGCATCTGCAGTCTTGCGACGGCGTGGTGCGCGCTTGCGCACCGGTTTTTCAGTGCTCGCAGTGTCCGTCGTCTCTGGTGCAGGGGCTGCGTCATCAGCACCGGCCGTGACAGGGGCGGCAGCGGCCGGCTCCTCTTCGGCAGGCGGATTTACGCCCTGATCGTCAGCGCTCTGATCTTCGCTGCCCTGTCCTTCTGTACGACGACGCGAACGCCCGCCCCGACGGCCGCGGCGACGGCGGCGGCGCGGTGCGTCACCATCCTCGGCTGCAGCCGTTCCCGGTGTCTGCTCGCCCGTCTCGGACTCAGCAGCATCCTCGTCTGAGGTGGTCTCGGTTGTTTCGGCGTTGGCGCCAGCGTCGGAAGCCCCCTCGTCAGAAGAGCCCTTGCGACGGCGACGGCGGCGGCGGCGACGCGTGCCGTCCTCTCCGGTTGCACTATCGCCCGCATCGGTGCCATCGGCGGACGCGGCGTCACGCGCGCCGCGGGAGCGTGAACGGTTCCGTTCCCGGGGTTCGCTTTCAACGCTCTCAACTTCGTCGTCCTCTTCGTCCATGACGAGCTGGTCGGCGAGATCGTCGGCGTCAGCGACCACGGCCTGGCGCGGAATTACAAATTCCTCGCCCGGTGCCCGTAGCTCAATGGCTTCAATGACGAATTCCGGCGCGATGATTTCATCATCGGATGCAACGGAGATATTCATCTGGAAACGCTCTTCGATCGCCAGGAGGTGATCGCGTTTCTCATTGAGCATATAGATGGCAATCGAGGTCGGCAGCGAGATGCGGATCCGCTTGGCGCGGCCGCGCATGCCTTCCTTTTCCAGTCCGCGCAGAGCGACCAGTGCGCTCGATTCGACCGAACGGATATAGCCGCTTCCCTTACAGTGAGGGCAGGTCTCGGTTGAGCCCTCGATCAGGCTGGTACGGCGGCGCTGACGGGAAATCTCCATCAGACCGAATTGGGAAATTCGGCCCATTTGCAGACGGGCCCGGTCGCGTTTCAGCGCGTCCTTCATCACCTTCTCGACGGCCCGGACATTCTTCGACTCATCCATATCGATGAAGTCGATCACGATCAGACCGGCCAGGTCGCGCAGGCGCATCTGGCGCGCGGCTTCATGGGCGGCCTCGATATTGGTCTTGACGGCGGTCGTCTCGATATTGCGTTCGCGGGTCGAGCGTCCGGAATTGACGTCGATCGAGACCAGCGCTTCGGTCGGGTTGATGACGATATAGCCACCCGATTTCAGCGGTGCGATTGGCGAATAGATCGCTTCGAGCTGGGTTTCGACCTGGTGCTGCAGGAAGAGCGGCACGATTTCGTTATAGTGCTGAACCTTTTTGGCATGGCTCGGCATCAGCATGCGCATGAAGGCCTTGGCTTCCTTGTAGGCGGCCTCGCCCTCGACCAGCACGCCGTCGATATCCTTGTCATAGAGGTCGCGAATCGCGCGTTTGACGAGATTGCCTTCCTCATAGATCAGCGCCGGAGCGACCGATTTCAGCGTCAGCTCGCGGATATTCTCCCACAGGCGCAGCAGGTAATCGGCATCACGGCGGATTTCGATCTTTGTGCGCGAAGCCCCGGCGGTGCGAATGATCAGGCCAATGCCCTTGGGCAGGTCCAGTTCGCTGACGACGGATTTCAGGCGCTTGCGGTCGGTGACATTGGCAATCTTGCGGGAAATGCCGCCACCGCGCGGGGTGTTGGGCATCAGCACGCAATAGCGGCCGGCCAGGGAGAGATAGGTTGTCAGGGCCGCGCCCTTATTGCCGCGCTCTTCCTTGGCGACCTGGACCAGCAGTATCTGGCGCCGCTTGACGACTTCCTGGATCTTGTACTTGCGGTAAAGCTGCCGGCTGCGCCGGGCCGCTTTTTCTTCAGCGATCTCGTCCTCATCATCATCGCTGTCATCACCGAAGCTTTCGGCAGCTTCGATCGGCTCGCCGGACTCGTCGGTTTCGACGACCGGTGCTTCGCTGGCCGCTTCCGCCTCATCGTCGGAATCAGAATCAACGGCGCTGGCTTCCTCGGCAGCGAGGGCCGCGCGATCTTCGTAGGGGATCTGATAATAATCGGGATGAATTTCGTTGAAGGCGAGAAAGCCATGGCGATTGCCGCCATATTCAACGAAGGCCGCCTGCAGAGAGGGCTCTACCCGCGTAACTTTCGCGAGATAGATATTGCCGCGAATCGGCCGGCGGGCCGCAGACTCAAAATCGAAATCCTCAACCTTGGTTCCGTCGACGACTACGACGCGGGTCTCTTCCGGGTGACCTGCATCGATCAACATTTTCTTTGACATAAAAGGTGTCTCCTGCGCGCACATCCTGATTGCGGGCTTCCGGAAGGAAGGGCGCAGAAATCAGGAGCGGCGGGGGCGCGATGGGTGAGCTGTGGCCTGGCAGCGAAGATATAAGCATCAGGCTAGCCTCACGTGTCGGCTGTTTTCAAAAACGCGCCCGGGCCATGGAAATCCATGCGGGCGAGGGCGCGGCGGTCGGGGCCGCGGGTAATCAGAGATCTGTCCCGCAGCTAAAGAAGAGCGTGTCGGCACGTCCGGATCGGACGCAGCCTCTTCGCGCCTGGCAAAGTATCGCAACTCCATTTGGAGTCGATCATCTGCCAAGGCCTTTTGAGCATGCAACATTCGGTTGGCTATGGAAAGCCTTTGTGACGGTGGCAAAATAAAGCGGGGATTGCACGGTTTCATCAACGAAACGTCAAGCTCCGCCGGTTAGGGTGCATCAAAAGCCGTGTACAGAATCACGGTATGTGCGATGGTGTGGTGATGCAAGTTCAACGGCTTATTTGGGCAATACTCGCTAGTCTGCTCGTCAGCGCGGGCGCATTTGCGGATCAACAGGTCCGCGAAGTGCGGTTTGGTGTCGAAGATGAGCGTACCCGGGTCGTGATTGAAATCTCCGATTCGGCCAATTTCCGGGCCTTCACGCTCGAGGGTCCACCCGACCGCCTGGTCGTGGACATGCCGGCCTCGGCCTGGGCCGTGCGCGGGCTCGATACCGGTGAGGGGCTTGGTGCCGGCCTTGTCGGTAATTTTCGCTTCTTCAATAACTCTGCCAACAGTTCGCGTGTCGTGTTCGAACTCGACGGCCCCGCCGTAATCGCGTCTCAATTCGTGCTGGATCCGTCGAGCGCCGGGGATAATTATCGCCTTGTGATTGATCTGGCTCCGGCCAATCCGCGCAATTTTGCCGCGACATCGGGATTTATCCGCACCGGTGAACTCGAATCCCTGATCGCCGAGCGCGTCGAGGCGGTCTATACGCCGCCGCCATCGCGGGCACGCCGTGTCCTGGTGATCGATGCCGGCCATGGCGGTCGTGATCCCGGATCGCTGAGCCCTAGCGGAACACGCGAAAGCGATGTTGCCCTGGAAGCCGCGCGCGAGCTGCGGCGCCAGCTGGAGGCGACCGGCCGCTATGACGTGTACATGACCCGCGACCGCGATGTTTATCCGTCCTGGGAAAACCGCGTTGGCGTAATGGTCGAACAACGGGCCGACCTCTTCCTGTCTATCCATGCCGATTCATCAGCCGACAGTTCGGTTCACGGTACGGCCGTCTATACGCTCAATGACCGGGCCGAGAACCGTGCGCGTCAGCGGGCGCACCAGGGGCAGGGACCGACAGACCAGGTCGACGTCAATAATATTCTGGTGGAGCTGGAACTGCGCGAAAAGCGCAATCAGTCCACGGCCTTCGCGGAGGTCTTGCTGGAGCATCTCGGCGCGGCGGGCCCCTTGCTGCAAAATCCGCATCGTCAGGCCAATCTTTTCGTTCTACTCGACTCGCGGGTGCCGGCTGTCTTGCTCGAAATGGGCTTCATGACCAATCGCAATGATGAGAGCAACCTGACGTCGGCGACCGCGCGCCGCCGCCAGATGGCCGCGGTCCTCAACGGGATTGATGCCTATTTTGAGCAGCGCGGGGACCTCGGTCCACTGCAGGAAAACCCGTCACGGGAGCTGCCAGCCCGCTAAATCGGTTTGTGCCTCGGCGCTGGGTGGCCATAATGCCGCCGCGGTGTCGTGGTCTTGCAGTCGGACTGTTGGGGCGGGGGTCCAGAGGGCGTCATGAAAATTTTCACTTTGCGTAATGTCATGCGTGCCGCCCTGTGGGGCGGGATTGCTGCGGTTGTTCTGGCTGTTGTCGGCTTCATTGCTGTGGCGATCTATGTCGTTCGGGTCACCGATGACCTGCCCGATTATCAGCAATTGGCGGAGTATGAGCCGGCGATCATGAGCCGGGTCCATGCTGGCGACGGGGCGCTGATCGCTGAATATGCCCGCGAGCACCGGGTGTTCGTGCCGATCGACAATATTCCGCAAAATGTCGTCCACGCCTTCATATCGGCCGAGGACAAGAGTTTTTACGACCATGGCGGCCTCGATTTCCGCGGGATCTTGCGCGCAATGCTGGCGAATGTCGGTCATGTCATGCGCGGCGAAAACCTCGAGGGCGCCTCGACAATTACCCAGCAGGTCGCCAAGAACTTCCTCCTCTCCAGCGAGCAGCGCCTTGAGCGCAAGGTCCAGGAGATGGTGCTGACGCGCCGGATCGAGCGTGCTTTCACCAAGGACCAGATTCTCGAACTTTATCTCAATGAGATCTATTTCGGCCGCCGCTCCTACGGGATCGCCGCCGCCGCCCTGAATTATTTCGGCAAATCAATCGACGAATTGTCGATCGAGGAAACCGCCTACCTCGCCGCCGTCGTCAATGGACCGGCGCTTTTCCATCCCGAACGCCACCCTGAAGCCGCCGTCAACCGGCGCAATTGGGTGCTCTCGCGCATGGCGGCCAATGGCTATATCTCCGAAGATGAGGCCAGTGAAGCCGCAGCCCGGCCAATGACGACCGTCGACCGCCTGTCTGGAGCGACCTATACCGCCGCCGAGTATTTCGTCGAGAATGTCCGGCGCGAAGTCTTCTCCATGTATGGCGATGACGAGCTCTATAATGGCGGCCTGTCGATCCGGACCACGCTCGATACCACCCTGCAACTGGCGGCCCGCCGGGCGCTGCGCAACGGGCTGGAAGTCTATGACCGGCGCCATGGCTATCATGGCGCGCTGGCCCAGATCGAGCTTGGTGAGGGGTGGGCCGAGCGCCTTGCCGCTGTTGATATTCCGCGGGACATGAATGATGGCTGGATCCCGGCCCTCGTATTGGAGAGCGGCGATCGTGAGGCCCGTATCGGTCTGCTCAATGGCGAAGACGGGCGTATTGCCTTGTCCGAACTGAGTTGGGCGCGCCAGTCACTCGGCGATGGCGAGGTCGGGCCGTCGATCAGCCGCGCCAGTGCCGTGCTGAGCGCCGGTGATGTGATCATTGTCGAGGCCTTGCCCGAGACTGAAGGCGATTATGGCCTGCGCCAGGTTCCCGCGATCAATGGCGGTATTCTTGCCATGGACCCGCATACGGGCCGGGTCCTGGCGATGGTCGGCGGCTATAGCTTCCAGATGAGCCAGTTCAATCGCGCCACCCAGGCGCGCCGGCAGCCGGGCTCGTCCTTCAAGCCTTTCGTTTATGCGGCCGCGCTGGACAGTGGATACACGCCTGCCAGCCTGATTCTCGACGCGCCATTTGTCGCCTCGGGCGGTCCGGAAGAACGGTTCTACATGCCGCAGAACTACTCTGAACGGTATTACGGCATGTCGACCTTGCGGCTCGGCCTCGAATTGTCCCGGAATGTCATGACGGTCCGGCTTGCCCAGGAAATGGGCATGGATCCGATCGTCGATTACGGTGTCCGTTTCGGCATTTATGACGAGCTTGAGCCGGTGCTGGCGATGGCGCTGGGCTCCGGGGAGACGACGCTCTACCGGTTGGTGTCCGCATATTCGACCCTGGTTAATGGCGGCCGCCGGGTCGAACCGACCCTTCTGGACCGGGTGCAGGACCGTTTCGGGGCAACGATTTTTGCCCATGAACAGCTCGATTGTGAAACCTGTGATACGCCAGACTGGCAACCGGGCCTGGCCGAGCCGGTCTTCCCTGAAACGGGTGTCGAAGTCGTTAGCCCTGTGACCGCCTATCAGGTCGTGCACATGCTCGAAGGCGCTGTTGCGCGCGGGACCGGCACCGCCCTGCGGTCGCTGGGCCGGCCGCTTGGTGGCAAAACCGGCACCACGAATGATTTCCGCGATGCCTGGTTTGTCGGTTTCGGTCCTGACATCGTTGTCGGTGCCTATATCGGCTTCGACACGCCCTACCAGCTGGGCTCGGGAGAGGCCGGTGGCCGCGTCGCGGCGCCCATCGTGCGCGATTTCCTCGCTGACGCCCTTGAAAACTACCCGGTCGCGCCGTTCCGGGTGCCGCCAGGTGTGCGTCTTGTGCCGATTGATCGCACGACAGGCGAGCCGGGTATCCTCGGGCAATCGGGCGTGATCCTGGAAGCCTTCCGGCCTGGCACAGAGCCGTCCCGGCAATCACGCGAGGATGAAAGCGGATTGAGCTTTGCGCGCAATTCGGTCAGCGAGGACCCGCTTTCGCAGCTTGCTGCTGAAGCCGAAGACGGAACCGGTGAAGATGACGAGGAAGAGGATCTGGGCGGTCTCTACTAGCCGCCCGCAGGCCGCGGTCTGCATAGTCCGGCTTGTCGGACCGCTCCTCGCCCTCTATCTCAAACACTGATCCGCTTGATCCAGGAAGGCCTTTGCCCGATGCGCGCAGATATCCAGAACCTGTCCGACGAAATCCAGCAGGCCGTAGGCCTGCTGAGGAGGCGTCTTTGACTGGGATACAGCCCAGAAAAGACTAGACGAACTCAACGCCCGATCCGAGCATCCTGACTTCTGGAACAATCCAGCCAAGGCGCAGGAATTAATGCGTGAACGCACCCGCCTGGAGGGCGCGATCAACACGGTGATCGAGGCCGAGCAGGAGCTCTCCGACAGCGTCGAAATGATCGAACTGGCCGAGATGGAAGACGATGCCGAGATGGTCGAGGAGGCCGTTGGCAGCCTCAACCAGCTTGCCGAGCGCATGCGCCGCGCGCAGCTCGAGACGCTGCTCTCCGGTGAGGCCGATGGCAATGACGCCTTCGTCGAGATCCATTCCGGTGCCGGCGGTACAGAAAGTCAGGACTGGGCCGCGATGCTGGCGCGCATGTATGCGCGCTGGGCCAATGCGCATGATTACAAAGTCGAGATCATGGAAGAGCAGGCCGGCGAAGAAGCGGGCCTGAAGTCTACGACCATGCTGGTGAAGGGCGAAAATGCCTATGGCTGGCTGAAGACGGAGGCCGGTGTCCACCGTCTGGTCCGGATATCACCCTTTGATTCCAGTGCTCGCCGTCACACCAGTTTCTCCTCTGTCGGTGTCTATCCGCAGATCGACGATGCGATCGAAGTCGATATCGACGAATCCAAGGTGCGCACCGACACGTATCGCGCTTCGGGCGCCGGTGGTCAGCACATCAACAAGACGGATTCAGCCGTACGCCTGACCTATGACATGCCCGGTGAAGAGAAAGCGGTTGTGGTGCAGTGCCAGAATGACCGCTCCCAGCACAAGAACAGGTCACGGGCCTGGGACATGCTGCGCGCCCGGGTCTACGAGATCGAGCTTCAGCGCCGCGAGGCCGCCGCCCAGGCGCTGGCCGACAGCAAGAGCGAAATTGGTTGGGGGCATCAGATCCGCTCCTACGTACTGCAGCCCTATCAGATGGTGAAAGACCTGCGCACCGGCGTTGAAACGTCTGATACAGGCGGGGTGCTGGATGGTGATCTTGATGACTTCATGGCTGCGGCCCTGGCTGCCCGCGTCGGTGGTGAGGATGCTGAGTCCTGATTTCGAGCAGGCTCAGAACGCCTGAGCGCCCAGCTCCGGACATGAAAACGCCGGCGTCCCGATGGGCACGCCGGCGTTTCTCATTTTGCCCTGCCTGAACTGATCAGAGGCTGGATTTGTTCGCGGCCAGCGGTGGCTGATCCACAGATGCCGGTTTGTTGGCTGGCGGTGCGGGCGGACGGTTGTCCACTTTTGGCGCGCTGGTGGTGGTTGCCGTAGGACCGCTTTTCTCTGCGAGCGGGTCGGTCGAGTGGCGGCAATGGCCGTCAAAGAAGGCCCCGCTCTCCACGGACAGGGCGGCATGAACAATGTCGCCTTCGATGCGCGCTGTTGCGGCCAGTTGCACCTGGCGGGCGCGGACGCTGCCGGAGACTTTCCCGCGGATGACGACGGTTTCGGCATAGACTTCGCCGTTGACGACCGCGTCTTCGCCGATAATCAGCGAACCGGCGCGGATATCGCCGTCAACGGAACCATCGAGTTGAACCTCGCCTTCGGACACAATCGATCCGGTCAGTACAAGATCACCCGAGAGGATGGATGGGGCTCTGGATTTCATGGCAGTCCTCTTGGTCGGCATGGTCGACTGTGACATCGAATCGGATGGTGAGACGTCTTTGTTACCCTTGAACATATTGTCCGGCCCTCAATAGGCGTTCGGGATCTATCGCAGATCCTTCATACCAGATTTCATAATGCAAGTGCGTGGCCGTACTGCGTCCTGTGGAGCCCATGCCCCCGACCTGTTGTCCACGTTCGACTGTGTCGCCACGCCTCACTGCGATTTCATGCATGTGACCATAACGGGTCACGAATCCGTAGCCATGGTCGATTTCAACACAACGACCATAACCGCTGCGCCAACCCGCGTAAATGACGCGCCCGGGTCCGGTCGCAACAATGGGGGCACGCCGATAGGCAGCAAAATCAATGCCGCGATGTTGGGTCGCACGGCGATTGAAGGGGTCAAGCCTGACTCCGAACGGGCTGGTCCGGCGGTAGGCGGCATCTACGGGAACGCCAAGCGGGCCGGTCTCGATGAAGCGCTCCAGCTCCTCGACTTCGAGCATGCGTGCGGCGACGCGCGTGATGCGAGAGGAAAACTCAGCTTCCAGATCCCAACCATCGGAAAACAGCGGGGTGTCATTGATCGGGATGTAGGGCCCGCCCTGTTCCTCGCCATTTTGCCCGCTGGCGACGACATGATCGATATCCAGCCCGGTCAGCCGGAGCACGGCGCGCAGATTTTCCAGTCGCGCTTCGGTGGCGTCCTCGGCCTGGGCAAGCACATTGTCCTGTTCGCCCATCAGGTAGGAAATCTGGTCTTCCGGAGAATCCGACATGGCCGCGATATTGATCAGCGGATCGCGCGCCATGCGCGGCGTCGGATCGGCGGGCGTGGCGGCCATCAGGACGCGGTCATCAGCGAGGGCCGGTGAGGGCGCCATATCATTGCCGCTTAATTGTTCAGCGAATTCAACCAGCTGGCTGAGCGTTTCATGGCGCATCTGGAATTCATAGGCGGCGCGATCAAACTCTTCCATCCGCGATTCCATGAAGGAATAGGCTGTGGCTTCACTGGCCTGCGCTTCGGCGACCATGCGATTGAGATTGATGCGCTCGCGCTCGATCGCCGAGTCCTTGGCCGCCAGGGCCTGACCGTGAAACGCGACAGAGACGGTTGAGTAACAGAGCCAGCAGGCCAGAACCGCGGCGCTGAGCAGCGCGCTGATCTGGACAGCCGTAGAGATCGCGAAATAGCGAACCTGACCATCGCTGCGATGGTAGATTTGCCGGTCCGGGAACCAACGTTGTGCTGTGCCCCACACAGCGAGTTTGAGTCGTGAGAACATGCGTTACTTTGCCCAGACTTCCGCTTGCCCCGGTGCCCAAGTCGGGCATGTGACACAAAAGATCGTCAGTTTTCAACTCTTGTTTATGCAAGTGGTGCGCCGGTTGCTGCCAATGGCAGGTAATATTTTTCCGGAAAGCGCGCACGGTTCCGCGCATCGGTGTTGAATGGTGGTTTCAAGCCACCCCGATAATACTGCTGTACAAGGCTGTGGTAGCGGGCTTCCGGCTCGGTTCCGGCGCGCGCGCAGACATGTTGGAACCAGCGCATGCCGGCGGCGACATGGCCGACTTCATCGGCATAGATTATTTTCAAAATCCCGGCGCTGATTGTGTCTCCGGCAGAAACAAGCCGGTCGATCATGCCGGGTGTGACATCCAGCCCTCGCGCCTCAAGCACCAGCGGCGCGATCGCCAGGCGGGCCGCCACATCCTGCCGGGTCGCGCGCGCCGCATCCCATAATCCGTCATGGGCCGGCAGGTCGCCATAGGCGGCGCCGAGCGCTTCCAGCCGGTCGGCAATGAGGCCGAAATGACGCGCCTCGTCATCGCCGATCCGGATCCAGTCGGTAAGGAAGTTGAGCCGCTCCTCTGGCGCAAGCGCGTGATCGCCACCGAAGCGCACGGCCATGTCGAAGGCCAGGTCGATGGCGTTGAACTCGATATGGGCGACGGCATGCAGCAGGGCGATGCGGCCCTCAATCGAGCCGAGGCGCCGGCGGGGTGGCTTGCCCGGAGCGACCAGCGCGGGCCGCTCCGGCCGCGCTGGCGTGTCATCTGGGACGGTTGCCGGCCATGGTGAGGGCCAGGCCAGGCTTGCGCCTTCAAGGGCCCGGCACACCGCGCGCGCCGCTGCGGCCTTGGCGCGCGGCTCCGCGGTTTGCAGCACCGCCACGGCCATTTCGCGCAGGTCGGCAGCCGGACGGCTCATCGTGCGATCGCCTGCACGGCCGCCAGGACGGCCTCAACATGACCCTTGACTTTGACCTTGTGCCAGATTTGCACGAGCCGGCCATCAGGGCCGATGACGAAGGTCGAACGATCAATGCCCATATATTCGCGGCCATACAGCTTCTTCAGGATCCAGGATCCATAGGCCTCGATCACCTCGCCGGGCTCGTCTGAAGCCAGGATGACTGTTAATTCATGCTTGGCCTTGAATTTGTCGTGTCTTTTTACGCTATCCTTGGATACGCCGATGATGACCGCGCCGGCTTCGGCGAAGGCGGCGCCGGCTTTGGAGAATTCGATGGCTTGCGTTGTGCAGCCGGGGGTGTCGTCCTTCGGGTAAAAATAGAGAACAATCGTTTTGCCGAGTAGTTCACCCAGATCGACTTCGCCGCCGCCGTCGGTGGCCAACCGAAAATGTGGAGCCAGATCGCCTGTCTTGAGATCGTTCATCTATCCCCTCCTGTCGCCGCCTGGGCGGACAATTCAAACTCGCCCCAGTGTGCGCCTCCTGCGGCCTGCGTCCAGTCGTGACGCTGCGCGAGGCCTTGGCTGATGCTGCGAAGATCGATCCGTCTGTGTGTCATCTATACCCTGGAGGCAATCGCGGTCCTGCTGGCCCTGGCGATTTTCGCGGTTGGCGCCCTGCTGGTGCGTTTGTCGAACGGACCGATTGAACTGGATTTTCTGCGCGAGGATGCGCAACTCATGCTGGCCCAGGCCTTCGAGGGCGAACTCGTGGCGCTCGGGGCCCTGGAGGCGCGATTCGATCCGGAAACGCGGGCCCTGGTAATTTTGGCGCGCGACGTCACGGTCGCCGAACGTCATGGCGAAGTGATTGCCCGTGCGCCGCGCCTGGAGGCCGGCTTTGCGGTTCAGAGCCTGTTGATCGGGCGGGTCGAGCCGGTGACGGTCAGTATTTCAGGCGGCTCCATCTCCATGGTCCGGCGTGCCGATGGCGCGGTCGGGGTCGGGCTGGGCAGTGTCGAGCGGGTTTCGGCGACGGCACAACGACCGGCCCGCGGCGGCGATGACAGTGCGTCGCTCTTCCAGCTGCTGCAGGAGCCGGCACGTCCGGGTGGCATGCTCGGTCAGTTGCGCCATGCCGATATCGAGAATGCGTCCGTACGCATCGTCGATGCGATCACCGGGATTGCCTGGCTGGTTGACCAGGCCAGCGTTGTTCTCGACCGCGATGATAGCCGGATCCGGGCCGAGCTGACGGGCCAGCTGGCGACGCCATCCGGTTTCGCACCGCTTGAAGTGCGCGTTCAGGCCGGGGCCGCGCTCAATAGCCTGTTGCTGGAGGCCCGTGTCTCCGAGCTGTCGCCGGCGGCGGTGGCGCCCGGGATTGGCCCGCTATCGGTGCTACGCATCCTGGATGCCCCTGTCAGCCTCGACCTCTTGCTCAATGCGACGCGGGAATCGGGCATTCGCGGCGCATCGATCAATCTGGATATCGGAGCCGGGCATGTTCTGCGCGATGGCGAATCGACCGCTTTCAACAGCGCTACGGTCCGCATGGATTTCGATCCCGATGCTGCCGAGCTGACCCTGTCGGAAGCGCGACTGGATTCGGACGTCTTTACCGCACAACTGAGCGGCCGGATGTTCGAGCTTTCCGACTATATCGGCGCGCTGCCGATGCGGTGGCGCTATGAATTGACGGCCGGTCCCGGCCATATCGACCTGGGCGGGATATTCGAACGCCCCCCGGTCTGGACCGGGCTTGAACTGGCCGGTTCGGTCGATCTGAACGAGGCGAAGATTGACCTGGACCAGCTCGATGTCGATCTCGGCCCGATCCAGGCGCGGCTGTCGGGCGAGACTTCGCTCTCGGCCGTGGCCGATGGACGCTGGTTGCCCAATCTGCGGCTGAACGGTCCGATCGAGGGGGATGTCCAGCCGGAAACCGTGCTGGCCTACTGGCCGGTCCTTCTGGCCGATACCGCGCGGGTCTGGATCCGCGAGAGCATATTGGGCGGGCATTACTACAATGCGCGCCTCGATCTCGATATCGACGCGGAATCCGTGGCCGCGGGCGCGCTCGCGGATGACCGCCTGACGCTGAGCTTCGATTTCGAGGACGCGGTCGTGCGCTATGTCCCGGAGATGACGGTGCTCGATCATGGCCGGGGGCATGCCGTCTTGCGTGGCAATGCCTTTGAGGTCGATATGACGAGCGGCCGGATCGGCGATATCGAATTATCGCGCGGCGTCGTTGATATCCCGCGCCTGAATCCGAAGGGCGCCCGGGCGCGCTTTGCCGGCGTGGCCCAGGGGCGGGCGGCTGATATCCTGGCGTTGATCGATGAGCCGCCACTTTTTCTGACCTCGAGTTTTGGCGTCTCCTCAGACATTGTCGACGGCCAGGCCGTCGTCGATTTCGAGTTTCATCGCCCCATGCTCGACGATGTCGATCCCGATGATATTCCGTTCAATATCGAGGGACGGATCGAACAGGCATTCGGCATCGTGCCGGGAACTGACTGGGCCTTCACCGAAGGACGGGTGCAGCTGCACGCCGACCCTGACGGGCTGACAGCCACCAGTGAGGGTGTCGTGCTGGAGACGCCGGTTGAGTTCGTCTGGCGTGAAAATTTCCGTGCCGGTGCCGACGAGGCGACGACGGCCTTCGAAATGACGGCCATCATCGGCGCCAGGACCTTTGACCGTCTCGGTATCCCGGCGCGGCGCTATCTGGGCGGCGAAATCCAGTTGCAGGCGCGTGCGACCGGTTCCGGTATGGGCGTCAATGATGTGCGCGTCGACGCCGATTTGCTCGATGCCAGCCTGGACGCACCCGGAGGGGTCTGGGGCAAACCGGCCGGTGAGCCGGGCCATGTCGGCTTCACCTTGCATCTGCGCGAGGATGGCGGTTATCGATTTGGGGATTTCCTGGCCGAATCGGCCGGGCTTTCGGTCGCCGCAACGGCGCAGCTCTCCGCCCAGGGACGCCTTGAGACGGCCCGTTTCGAACAGTTGCTGGTCGAGGAACTTGTTGACCTCAGCGGCAGTCTGACCGGCCCGGCCGAGGAGGGCGGCGCCTTCTCCGCCCGCATGGCCGGGCGCTATCTCGATATTCGTGACTTGATGCCGCATCTGCGTGGTCTGGGCAGCGGTGAAGGCGGGATGATGCCGCTCAATGCGACACTGGATGTGGCGCGGCTGGTGGTGTCGGATCGCAGTCAGCTCGATGATTTTAACCTGATCTGGCGCAGCGAGGCGGCGGGAATTCGCGCGTTCTCGCTGGCGGG
>NZ_JBLWTL010000023.1:0-51263 GCF_048270095.1 Maricaulis sp.
GATACCGGCGGTGACAGACAAAACGGAGTAACTCGGAGCTTGACAGAAAGGGCCGCGATTAGACAACACGCACCGGCAAAGCCGGAGCATGTCCCGTTTGGATCACCCCTGCTTTTGCCCCATTGTGTTAGCGCGCTAACACGCTATACCGGCGCTCAGGAGGACGATCCATGATCGACGAGACTGATGATGAACGTCGCAGCGACCAGCCGGACCTAGCGCCGCTTTGCGCTGCCTTGCGCGCCATCCGCACCGATGAGGAGGGCGAACGCTTTTTGCGCGACCTGCTCACCCCGGGCGAGATGAAGACGCTGACAGAGCGCTGGAAAGTCGCCGGCCTGCTCGACGAGGGCGGGCACTCTTACCGAGAAATCGCAGAGATGACCGGCGCCAGCACGACCACAGTCACCCGTATTTCGCGCTTCCTCACCCAGGAGCCCTGGCAGGGCTACCGCCTCATTCTTCAACGCCTCAAGGAAACCACATCGTGACCCGTTTACGCATCGCCGTACAAAGCAAGGGCCGCCTCTCCGAAGGCGGTATGGACCTGTTGAAGCGTTGCGGTCTGCGCTTCGCCTATGGCCGCGACAAGCTGCACCAGCGGGCCGAGAATATGCCGGTTGATCTGATGCTGGTGCGCGATGATGACATCCCGAATTTCGTCGCCAGCGGTGCCTGCGATTACGGCATTGTCGGCGAAAATGTGCTGCGCGAGGAACAGCTTGCCGGGGGCCGGACCTCGGAACTGGAGATCGCGCTTCGGCTCGGTTTCGCCACCTGCCGCCTCAAACTCGCCGTGCCGGTCGAGGGCGAGATCCGCGAACTGGCCGACCTCCAGGGCAAGGCGATCGCCACCTCCTATCCCGGCATCACCAAAGCCTATCTCGCGGAGCGCGGCATCAACGTCGAGATCGTCGAAATGCGCGGCTCGGTCGAAGTCGCACCGCGCCTGCACATTGCCGATGCGATCTGCGATCTGGTCTCCTCCGGCGCGACGCTGCAGGCCAATGGGCTGAAAGCCATCGAGACCGTGTTTGAGAGCGAGGCCGTGCTGATCCGCCGCAAGGGCGCCCGTGAGCCGGAAACTGACACGATTGCCCGCATCCTGATGCGCCGGGCCGAAGGCGTGATCGCCTCCTCGCAGACCAAATACATCATGCTCAATGCGCCGAAAGACCGGCTCGACGCCATCCGCGCCCTGCTGCCGGGCGCCGACGCGCCGACCATCGCCCAGGTCGCCGGCCGCGACGATGTCGTGGCACTGCATGCGGTCTGCCGTGAGCGCGTCTTCTGGGAAACCCTCGAAGCGCTGGAGAAGGAGGGCGCGCGCGCCATCCTGGTCCTGCCGATTGAAAAAATGCTGGCCTGAGATGATGCTTGAAACCCTGACCTGGTCCACCGCTGACGCGGCCACGCGCGGCGTGATGCTGCAACGCCCGGAAACCACCGACACAGCCGGTGCCGCCGCCCGCGAGATCGTTGACGCCATCTATGCCGGCGGCGAGGCGGCCGTTCGCGATTATGCGGACCGTCTCGATAGCTACGCGCCGGCGGAGTTTCGCGTCGGGTCCGACGCCATCGCCGCAGCTCGCGCCGATCTGGGCGCGGCTGATGCCGAAGCCATCCTCGCGGCTGCCGATGCCGTGCGCCGTTTCCATGTCCGCCAGGGCTATGGCTCCTATAGCGTCGAGACCTGGCCCGGTGTCACCGCCTCGCGCCGTGCGACGCCGGTTGATGTCGCCGCGCTCTATGTGCCAGCGGGCAGTGCACCGCTGGTCTCGACCCTGATCATGCTCGCCATTCCGGCCCAGCTCGCCGGCGTGCCGCGCATCGTCGTGGTCGCACCGCCCGCGGGGCCGCAAGGTGTTGACCCCATCCTGCTCGCGGCTGCCAGCCTGCTCGGGCTGGATGAGGTCTATGCCATTGGCGGTGCCCAGGCCGTCGCGGCGCTCGCGACCGGCTCGGCAGGCTTGCCCCGCGCCGACAAGATTTTCGGTCCCGGCAATGCGTATGTCGCTGCCGCCAAGGCCTATGTCGCCAGCCTGCCGGGCGGGCCCGCCGTCGATCTGCCCGCCGGGCCGAGCGAGGTGATGGTGATCGCCGATGCCAATTCCGATGCCGCATTTGTCGCCAGCGATCTACTGAGCCAGGCCGAGCACGACCCGTCCGCGCAAGTGATGCTGGTCTGTTTCGATGTGGCCACGCGTGCGCGGATTGTCGCGGAAGTCGAGGCGCAGCTGGCCGTGCTGCCGCGCGCTGATATCGCGCGTCAGGCCATGCGCCACTCACGCGCCATTCTCTGCGGCGGCCTCGATGAGGCGGCAGACATCGCCAATGCCTATGCACCGGAACACCTGATCCTGCAGCTCGGTGAGGCGGAATCGCTGGTGAGCCGCGTGCGCCATGCCGGTTCGATCTTTGTCGGGGCCTGGGCACCGGAAGCCGCGGGCGATTATGCTGCCGGACCCAATCACACCCTGCCCACAGGCGGTGCGGCGCGGGCCCATGGCGGTGTCACGGTCGAGGCCTTCCAGAAAACCACCACCATATTGCGGGCCAGCAAGGACGGCGCTGCAGCGATGGCCCCGACGGTCGAGCGCCTGGCCGCGCTTGAGGGGCTGGCCGGGCACGAGACAGCAATGCGGTTTCGGCGTGAATGGGCGCAGGCCTGGCCGGACGAGGCGTCCGGGCCGCGCCTGCGCACCAGCGCCAAGCGGCGCAAGACGAAGGAGACGGATATCACCGTTTTCGTCGATCTCGACCGCGACGGTCCGAGCGTGATTTCCACGGGGATCGGCTATTTCGACCACATGCTTGACCAGATCGCCCGCCATGCCGGCATCGCCGTCAATATCGACGCGACCGGTGATCTGGAAATCGATGCCCACCACACCATCGAGGATGTCTGCCTGACGCTGGGCGAAGCCCTGCACGAAGCGCTCGGTGACAAGCGCGGTATCGCCCGGTTCGGCTTTGAACTGCCGATGGACGAGACGCGGGCCGGTGTCTGGATCGACCTCTCCGGGCGGCCTTTTGCCAAGTTCGAGGGCGAGATACCCGGCGAGCGCGTCGGCGAGTTTCCGGTCGAGATGGTGCCGCACGCATTTCGATCGCTCGCCGAATCGATGAAGGCGGCGATCCATGTCCGCGTCGAGGGCGAGAATGCCCACCACATGGTCGAGGGCTCGTTCAAGGCCTTCGGCCGGGCGCTGCGCCAGGCGGTGCGGATCGAGAGCGAACGCCTGCCTTCGACCAAGGAATTCCTCGAATGAAGATCGGCGTCATCGATACCGGCTGCGCCAATCTCGCTTCGGTGCGCTTTGCGCTGGAACGGGCAGGGCTGGACCATGTTGCGGCGGCCCAACCGTCACAGCTGGGCGATTGCGACCGGCTGATCCTGCCCGGCGTCGGCTCGGCTGCACCGGCGATGGCGCGTCTGACAGATCGTGGTTGGGCCGAGTTATTGCGCGGTGATGATCGACCCTTGCTGGGCATCTGCCTGGGCATGCAGCTCCTGTTTGACCGCTCCGAGGAGGGCGGCGTCGAAGGGTTGGGTCTGATCGCTGGCGATATTGTCCGCCTGCCGCGCGCCGAAGGTCTGGTCTGGCCGCACATGGGCTGGAATGAGCTGGATGACCTCGACCCGGATGAGGTCTTGCTCGACGGTATCGAGCCGGGCAGCCATGCCTATTTCGTGCACGGCTATTTCGCGCCGCCGGGTCCGGCAAGCCGGGCCATCTGCCAGTATGGCCAGCCGGTTTCGGCCCTGGTGCGTCAGGGCCATGTCGCCGGCTGTCAATTCCATCCCGAACGCTCCGGCCCGGCCGGAGCCCGTATCCTGATGAATTTCGCGGGAGCGATATCATGATCCTCTACCCCGCCATCGATTTGCTCGACGGCCGCGTCGTTCGCCTGCACAAGGGCGCCTTTGATGCCGTCACCGATTATGGCGATGATCCGGTCGCCGTCGCTGAAGCCTTTGGTGAGGCCGGGGCGAGCTGGGTCCATGTCGTCGATCTCGCCGGTGCCCGCGAGGGAGCGCGGCGTCAGTCCGGGACCATTCGCGCGATCTGCCAGACCGGGCTGCGGGTGCAGACCGGCGGCGGCGTGCGTTCGGCGCAGGATATCGAGAGCCTGCTGGCGATCGGCGTCGAGCGCGTCATTATTGGCTCTCTCGCCGTGACCGAGGCGCCGCTGGTTCGCGAGTGGATCGACCACTACGGGGCCCAGAGCATCACCCTGGCGCTCGATGTCAAACGTCTTGGCGGCAATTACCGCCCGGCCCTGCAGGGCTGGACCGACATGATGATGACCACCTTGCCCGAAGTGATCGCCGCCTATGACGGCTCGGGGCTCAAACACGCGCTGGTCACCGATATCAGCCGCGATGGAGATCTGTCGGGGCCGAATCTGGCGCTGTATCGCGATCTGCGCGAGCGTCACCCACAGATTGATTGGCAGGCTTCCGGCGGCGTGTCATCGCTGGCCGATCTGGAGGCGGTGCGCGCGCTTGGCATGGCGGGCGCCATTACCGGCAAGGCCCTCTATGAAGGCATTTTCACCCTGAAGGAGGCGCTGGCATGCTCGCAAGGCGGATAATTCCCTGCCTCGATGTGCGCGATGGCCGCGTCGTGAAAGGCGTGCGCTTTCGCGATCACGAGGATGTCGGCGGCATTGTCGATCTGGCACGCCGCTATGCGGCGGAAGGGGCAGACGAGCTGGTCTTCTACGACATCGCCGCCAGCACGCGCGGCGAAACGGTTGAACCCGCCTGGGTCACCGCCGTGGCGCGTGAACTGGACATCCCCTTTTGCGTCGCTGGCGGTATTCGCACTGTCGATGACGCGCGCGCGCGCCTGTTTGCCGGCGCGGACAAGATTTCGGTCAATTCGCCGGCGCTGGAAAACCCCGGCCTGATCGATGCCCTGGCAGCAGAATTTGGCTGTCAGTGCGTCGTGCTCGGCGTCGACAGTCGCCGGATCGACGGTCAATGGCAGGTCCACCAATATACCGGTGATCCCGACAAGACGCAGCTCTCTCAGCGCCTGACGCTGGACTGGATTGCCGAGGGCATTGAGCGCGGGGCCGGCGAGGTCGTGCTCAATTGCATGGACCAGGACGGGGTGCGCGAGGGTTATGATATCGACCAGCTTGCCGCGGCGCGGGACGTGTGTTCCACACCTTTGATTGCTTCAGGCGGTGCGGGTAGCAAAGAAGACTTCAAATCCGTCTTCAATGCCGCCAATGTTGACGGTGCGCTGGCTGCCAGCGTGTTTCACAAACAGGTTTTCGGGATCGGCGAATTGAAAGCTTATCTCGGCCAGAATGGTATCAGGGTACGGACATGATCGACACGAATTCCCTGGACTGGGCCAAGGGTGACGGGCTGGTTCCCGCCATTATCCAGGATGCGGCGACCCGTCAGGTCCTGATGCTCGGCTATATGAATGCTGAAGCGCTTCAGTTGACCCAGGAAACTGGAAAAGTCCACTTTTTCAGCCGCTCACGGCAATCTCTTTGGAAGAAGGGCGAGACCTCCGGCCTCAGTTTCAAACTGGTCAGCATCGCTCTGGATTGCGATCAGGACACGCTTCTGGTCGAGGTCAAGCCGAAGGGCGCCGCCTGCCATACCGGTACGGTGAGCTGTTTCGGTGATGATCCCGGACCGGGCCTGGGCTTCCTGGCGCACCTGCGGGCCATCATCAAGAAGCGCAAGAAAGACAAGACCAAGGGCTCCTATGTTGGCTCTCTCCTGGCGCGCGCGCCCAAGCGACCAGCCCAGAAAGTCGGCGAGGAGGGGGTTGAAGTCGCCATGGCGGCCGTTTCGGAAAGCCGCGCCGCGGTGGCCGAGGAATCGGCGGATCTCATCTTCCACCTCCTGGTGCTGCTGGAATCGCGCGATCTCGGACTTGAAGATGTCATCGCGGTATTGCGCAAGCGCCATGCGGTCCGGGCGGCGCAATAACACCATGTCAGCGGCACGCCGCAGGGCTGGGAACTGGCGAGGCCTGCTCCTGGCCGGTGCCGTCTGGCTCGGCGCTTCGGCCGCCTGGGGCCAGGACGTGGTGACTGTGACGGGCGACCGGCGCGGCGAGGCGCGCGACGCGGCGATCATCCCGGCTGCGGTGATCAATGCGGCCGCGATCCAATCGGTCGGGGCCCAGCATGTCTCCGAACTGCTCAACCGCACCGCCGGCGTCAACATCAACCGGGGCAATGGCGCTGAACACCTCACCGCGATCCGCTCGCCGGTCCTGACGGGCGGTGCAGGGGCGGGATCCTTTCTTTATCTGGAAGATGGCGTGCCGTTGCGCGCTGCCGGTTTTGCCAATGTAAACGGGCTGTTCGAGGCCCTGACCGGGGTGGCCGGCGGTATTGAAGTGGTGCGCGGCCCGGGCTCGGCGCTCCATGGCTCCAATGCGCTGCACGGCCTGATCAATATCCTCACCCCCGATCCGGCCATAACGCCCTCGCACGCCGAGCTCGAGCTGGGCTCATTCGGGCGTGCGCGCGCCTCGGGCGTGTTGGCACGGCCGGGCGAGGGCGTCAGTGCGTTGCTGGCCGTCGAGACGCAGCATGAGGATGGCTGGCGTGAGGATGCCGGGCTCGACCGGGTTGGCGTGCTGGCGCGGGCGGACGGGACGGCCGGCGATGTGCGCTGGCAATGGAGCGCCAGCATCATCACGCTGAACCAGGAAACGGCCGGCTATGTCACCGGAGCCTCGGCCTATGAAGACCGCAGCCTGTCGCGCGCCAACGCCAATCCGGAAGCCTTTCGCGATGCCGTCGCCATGCGCATGGCGCTGCGCATGGACGGGGAATGGGGATCGGGCTGGTCCTGGTCGCTGACACCCTATGCGCGCGGCAATGAGATGGATTTGCTGATGCATTTCCTGCCATCCCAGGCGCTCGAGGAGAGCGGGCATACCAGCGTCGGCCTGCTTGTCTCGGCGGCGCGTGATTTCGCCGGCGGCCGCATCACTTTCGGCAGCGATTTCGAGCAAACGAGCGGTTACCTGCGCGAGATACAGGCGCGCCCGACGATTTTCTCCTTCGTGCAGGGCGATCATTATGATTTCGACGTCGATGCGCGGGCCTTTGCCCTCTACGCCCAGACCCGCTGGCAGGTCGGCGATAGCCTTGCGCTGCAGGCCGGCCTGCGCGCCGAGCAGACCCGCTTTGCCTACGACAACCACCTTGCCGCCGACACGGTCGGGCGTTTCCTGCGCTTGGGCGATCGCGATGACCGCTATGACACGCTGACCCCGCATGCCGGTGCGATCTGGCGTCTTGATGCCGACCATTCGCTCTTCGGTCGCATCGCTCGCGGCGCCCGGGCGCCGCAGACCACCGAGCTCTACCGGCTGCAGGCAGGGCAGGAGATTGACGCGATTGAGCCGGAGACACTCGACAGCATTGAGGCGGGTTATCGCCTGAGCCTCGGCGATGATGGCCGGCTCGAGCTGACGGCGTTCTCGATGGCCAAGCGCCATGTCTTCTTTCGCGATGCTGACGGGTTCAACGTCACCGACGGGCGCACGCGTCATCACGGCGTTGAGGCCGAGTTCGATTACCCCCTCACACAAGCCTGGCGCATCCACCTCGCCGGGACATGGGCCCGCCACACTTATGATTTCGACCGGCCCGTCGGCACGGCCAGCGAAGTGATCCGCAAGGGCGCCGATATCGATACGGCGCCGCGCTGGCTGTGGGATGCGCGCCTGGTCTGGCGCCCTCATGCGGCCTGGTCGGGCGAACTGGCGTGGAGCCATTCCGGTGCCTACTTCACCGATGCGGCCAATGCGCATGCCTATGATGGCCACGACCTGTTGGCCCTGCGTCTGCGCTATGCACCCAGCGAGCGCGTCGAGCTGTTCGCAGCCGTGCGAAACCTGCTCGATGAGCCTTACGCCGAGCGCGCGGACTTCGCCTTTGGCAATGAACGCTATTTTCCGGGCGAACCACGCGCTATCACTATCGGTATTCGCGTCACCGGCTGAGCCCGTTCTGGCGCCAGGGGAGGAATATATGCGACATTTATTGCTGGCCGGTCTGGCCTCGCTGAGCCTGACAGGCATGGGACAGGCCCAGGATTATTTCCCCGCCGCCGGCGATGCGCAGTGGGAGCGCCGCGAACCGGCTTCGCTCGGTTTTGATGCCGGCGCGCTGCAAGCCGCCATCGATTTCGCCATCGCCCATGAGACGACCGCGCCACAGGCCTGGGGCGAGGGGATTGATGCGCGCGATCTGGAAGTCATGGTGCCCCTGACCTGGGCCTATGAACCACATTCCAGCCCGATCGGTGAATTGCGTCCGCGCGGCGCACCGGCCGGCATCATTCTCCGCAATGGCTATATCGTCGCCGAATGGGGTGATCTCGAGCGGGTCGACATGACCTTCTCCGTCTCCAAAAGCTTTTTGAGCCATGTCGTCGGCCTCGCGGTCGATGACGGCTTGATCGCCGATGTCGCTGCGCCCGTTTCCGATCTGGTTGCCGACCCGCTCTTCCATACCGGGCACAATACGCCCATCACCTGGGACCAGATGTTGCGCCAGACCTCGGGCTGGTCGGGCACACTCTGGGACAAGCCGGACTGGGCGGATCGCCCATCGCGCGATAACCCGGCCAGTGATCTCGTCGCCGGCCCGCCAGTGCCCGGTGCCGCGTGGGAATATAATGATGTCCGCGTCAATGCGCTGGCCCTGGCCGCCCTGCATGTCTGGCACGAGCCGCTGGCGCAGGTGCTCGACGAGCGCATCATGACGCCGATCGGCTCTGCAGGAACATGGGAGTGGCAGGGCTACAAGAATAGCTGGGTCGAGCTGGACGAAGGCGAGGAGCTCTACTGGTCGGTCTCCGGCGGGGGGCATTGGGGCGGCGGCATGATGCTGTCGGCTTATGACCAGGCCCGTTTCGGCCTGCTCGGTCTCAATCGCGGCAATTGGGATGGCACGCAATTGCTCTCCGAGGCCTGGTATGAGCGCTCGCTGACGCCCACCGATGTTGCACCATCCTATGGCTATATGAATTTCTTCCTCAACCGCCCGGACATCGAAGGCGCGGCGATTTCCGTACCGTCGGCGCCGGCCGGAAGTTTTGCCTATCTCGGGGCGGGCGCCAACATGATCTATATCGACCCCGACCACGATATTGTCGCCGTGGTGCGCTGGATTGATAGCGGCCAGCGCAATGGCTTTATCGAGCGGTTGATGGCGGCGGTGGCGGAGTAGGGGCGGGCCCGCCCGCGTCGGATGGATGTTGAATATGATACGCCATCGTGCTATCTAGATTGCATTCTAGAAAGTGGCTCCAATGGCGTTGAGCATCAAGACTGAAGAAGCCGACCGCCTCGCCAGGGAACTTGCAACCCTGACCGGCGAGACGATGACCCAGACCGTGACCCGCGCCCTGCAGGAGCGTTTGGATCGGCTGCAGGCCGAGCGCCGGGCGAGCCAGTCGGTTATTGCCGCCGGCCTGCTGCAGGTCGCAGAGGAAATTCGTGAAGGCTTCGATCTGAAGCCGATCTCCAAGGCTGAATGGGATGCGCTTTGGGGCGAGGACGAGATCGAGGATTTGAGCAAGCGTTGAGGCAGGAATGCTGGTTGTAGACAGCTCGGCACTGATGGCGATCCTGCTTGGCGAGCCGGAAGCGGATGATGTGCGTTCCTGTATCGCGAGCGCGTCCGCGCGGGTCATTTCTGCTGCCAATTTCGTGGAACTCGGAACGGTGATCGCCGGTCGAAGCGGCAAGGGCGATGCGCAAGCTGTGCTTGCCTCGGAGCGCTTGCTGGCGGCTGCCGATATCACGATCGCGCCCATCACCGCAGACCTGGCGCGCCAGGCGCTGCACGCCCGAATCCGGTTCGGTCGAGGCTTTGGCCATCGCGCACGGCTGAATTTCGGGGATTGTTTCGCCTACGCGCTGGCGATCTCGCTTGATGCGCCCCTGCTCTTCATCGGCGATGACTTTCCACATACCGATGTTCGTTCAGCCCTGATCCGCTGATCCGGCCTAAGCCTCCGGTGGCGCCACCTTGTCCTTGCCGGTTCGCGGCTTTTTCTGGCGCGACAGGCGCTCGGTGATCAGGGCGATCGGCAGATCGCTGACGGCTTTCAGGCCGGCAATGCTGGAGGCCGTCTGCACGCCGCGCCAGACGCCCATCATCAATTCCTGGCGCATGCGAACGCGGCCGCCCTGGGAGGGTTCCTCGATCTGGTCGAGCCGGGTCAGTGACCACAAGCCGATCAGGGTGGCGGCGAGGAAGTAGAAGTCCCAGCGCGTGACATCGAAGGCGGGAATGATGGTCTCACCATCCGGCGCACTCCAGTTCACGGTCAGCGAGAACTGGTAATTGGCCAGCACATCGGCATAGAGACCGCCGATGATCGGCGCGGTTCCTGCCGCGATGGCGGTGAAGGCGGCGACCAGTGCGAGGTGGCGGGTGGCACCATTGGTCGGCGAGAGCGCATTAGCCATATTGCCCGAGGCCAGGGTGACGCCGGCGGTGGCAATGCCGGTCAGGATGTGGATGCCGACCAACAGCGGCATGGTGAAGACATGCCGCTCCGGCAGGCTGGTAAAGGTCCAGGCAAAGATGCAGGCGATGAAGAGCGGTGCCGCAAACTGAAGCACGCGCTTGTTGGAATAGCGGTCGGCGAGCGAGCCGAATGTGCCGGTGACCAGGGCATTAGCCCCCTGGCTGAGCGCCGTCAGCATCATCACCGTTGTCAGGTCGAGCCCGAGCTGGCGCAGCATCTGCACCGCAAAGAAGGGCGCCGCCAGATGGCTGGCGAAATTCCACGAGAACAGGAAGGTAATCAGGCGGCGGAAATTCTTTTCCTTCAGCGGCGAGAACAGGCCGGTTTTCTGTTCCGGACCGTGCTCGAGCGGCAGCGGCGTCGGCTCGGGGATTTGCGCCATGGCGAAGGTTTCCAGCACACCGCTGAAGGTCGCAATGACCAGCAGGGCCGAATAGGCATAGATCTGCGGCAGGCCGGTCAGCCCGGTCCAGTTATCGACGAAGACGCCGCCGGCCAGCGCGGCGATTGCGGCCATGACCGTCATCCAGGTCAGGCGCTGGGCCGAGAACACGCCGCGCCGCTCCGGGGGCAGGAAATCGCGTACCCAGCTATTCCAGGCGCAGCCGGCGATGGCGCCGAATATGTAGCGTATGGCGAAGGCGACCACGAGCAGGAGCAGGGCCGACGGGCCGGGCTGCAGCAGGGCAGCGGCAGCGGCACCGAGCAGGAGGAGGCGGCTGGCCAGGGTCAGCGACACGGCGACCAGGCGCCGGCTGGCAATGCGTTCAACCAGATAGACCGCCGGCAATTGCGCCAGCTGGGTCAGTGAGGGGATGGCGGCGAGCACGCCGATCACCAGGTTGGAGGCGCCTAGGCTCAGCGCATAGGCGGTGAGGAACACGCCGATCGACAGTGTTTCCATGATCTTGAAGAACATGCCATTGCGCACATACCATTTCAGACCGGCCTCACGGTCTGCTTCGGTGAGCTGCGTTGTCGCGAACATGCTGGATCCTCGACGATCGACCGCGCGTCAGGCTTGGCCGGCCGGTGCCGGGCCGTCGCAGGGCGGGAAAGGCCGCATAGCATCATCGCCCTGTCCTTGCATCCGATTTGACACCGGCGCGGCGGATTTGCCCGGCCGCCGGATCTGGCCTTAGATCAACCGGGAATCAGCCCTTGGCGCAGCGGAACGGGACGTCATGACCGGGATATTGGACGCGGTGCAATGATCAGCCTGTTCTCCGATCTCGCCCGGGCGCTGGGCCTGGCGGTTGATGCCGCCCTGCTGCAGCGCGCGGCCTTCACCCATCTCGTCGATCACCCGTCCATCGCACTGGCGGCGCTGGTCATACCGCTTGTCGCCGGGGCCTCTGAAATGCTCGGCAAGGCTTATGTCCTGGCCGCGCAGAAAGTCGGGCGCTGGCGGATCATGGCCAGTCTCATGGTGACCGGCCTGGTCTATCTGCTCGGCGTTCTGGTCTGGAGCGCGAGCGCGCATTTCCTGCTCGGCCTGGCCGGCGATCTGACCGTGTCGGAAGCGGCGCTGGCCGGCATTATCGCGCTGGGCTATGCCCCGCGCCTGCTCAGCGTGCTGACGGTGGCCCCCTATTACGGTGAATTCCTCGACCGGGCGCTGGATGCCTGGACCTTTGTCTGTGTCGGTTGGGGGTTTTGGGTCGTGATTGGCGGGCCGCTTGGCCTGGTCATTGTGAGTGCTGCGGCGGGGTGGCTGGTCAGTGCCGCGGTCCGTCATTATGGCGGCCGGCTGAGCGAGCCGCTGCTGCGGCGTCTGCGTCTGGTGACGCCGGGAGGCGGGCATGATTGAGGATGCGCTGGGCTGGCTCCTGCTGACCGGTTTTATCGCCTTCGTCCTGGCGAGCACACTGGCGCCCCTCGAAACCCTGTTCTGGTGGTCGCGGCAAGGCCGGCCCGAGAACATGCCAGCTGCGCCAGCGGTGACGGCCAAGCCGCCGGTCCGGGCCGCCACGGAATTCATCGTCTATCTTGGCGGGATTGACCGGATCAGCGGCACGTCGAATTCCGGCCGTGAGCGCCGCTTCCTGGCGGCCTTGCGTGAGGGCGTGCCCGATGCCGTGCTGGTCGACAGTGTCTTTCCCTATGCGGCGTCGGGTAATCCACTGCTGCACGGACCGCGTATTTTCAGCCGGCTCTGGCGCGCGCTCGACGCCGCACCGCTGCACCAGCGCCGGCCCTTGCTGGCCAATCTGGTCAATGCGCGCAATTTCTTCCAGGTCCTGGTTTCGGCCGACCGGCGCTATGGGCCGGTCTTCAATCTCGCCCTGGCCGGTTTGATCGAGGACAGTCTGCGCGCGGCCGGCTGGCAGCCGGGTGGCGGCGCGCGCCTGACGCTGATCGGGCTGAGCGGCGGCGCCCAGATGGCGGCCGGCGCCGCCGATGATCTCGCCAATGTCTTTGATGGCCCGATCCAGCTGATTTCGATTGGCGGTGTCATCGCCTCGACCCCCGGCCTGAACCGTCTGGCCCGCATTGACCATATCGCCGGCCGCGCCGATCGGGTTGAGGCTGCAGGCGTCCTGGCCTTCCCGGCCCGCTGGCCGGTTTCGACCGGATCAGAATGGGCTGTCGCGCGCAGCTCAGGCCGCCTCAAACGCATTCCGCTGGCCGATGTCACCCATAACGGGCCGCGCGGCTATTTCGGCGAGGCTCATCATGGCGGCCGGCCACAATGGCAAGAGACGGTCGCCATCGTGGTGGACTGTATCGAGCGCTTCGAGCATGAGACCGGGAAACCCCGGCCGGACTAGATGCGCTATTCGTGTTTGGTACAGCTGAACTCGGCCAGCATGCGTCCACCCTCGGCGCGAGCGGTAAAGCGGATCGTATTCGCCGCGGTCTGCGCCAGCGGGTGGTTGTCATCTTCATATTGGCCACCGGCCGCCATAGCGTCGGCCGTCGCCGCGAAAGCGGTGTCGAGGACAGCATAATCTTCGGCGACACATCCCGTGATTCGATCAAGACGCCCGGTCAGCTGATTCAAACGCATGGCGGTTTGGTCGTCGATCGGCGCATCGACGCTCATGACGATGACCGGGGTCGAGCAATACTCGGCGCTCAGCGTCACGATTGTGCCGTCGGGGAAGCTGCCGCGTTCACTGCGCCCGGAGGCGTCGTTGCGCAGGATTTCGACATTGGCGAGACGCGCTGCGGCGAGCTCGAAACTGTATGCGCTATGGTCGACACAAGTGTCAGTAAGGACCAGCATTGTACTGGCGAGTGCGAGAGCGATGATCACGGCTTTCCCCCAAAATCAAACTGACGCGTCGATATCACGACAGCGCTGTCGTGGAGAAGCGGGAAAATTCGCGCGCCGGCACACCGGCTTCACTCGCCCGGACGGAAGCGTTCGGTCATGACATGGCGGTCGCCTGGATGGGTCAGGCGGGCGAGGGTGACGACGGCCTCATTGTGAAAGGTTCGCCGCTCGAGCAGCAGGCAGGCATCGCCGGGCTCGATATTCAGGCGCTTGGCCAGGCGGGTATCGGCATTAATGGCGGAGACTGTGTGCTCGGCGGCGGTCCAGGGCGTCGCGGCCAGCAGCCAGGCACCGGGCGTGGTGGTGGTGAAATCCTGGCGCGCGGCTGCGGGCAGCAGGGCCAGATTGATCCAGCGTTCCTCCAGTTCGACGACATCGCCATCGGCAGTGTGGAGGCAGACCAGATGCTGTACCGGTGCACCCGGCGCAAGGCGTAGCCGGGCGGCGCGCTCGGAACTGGCAGCGACGGTCTCATCGGTCAGGCATTGATAACCATAGGTCTGGCCGCGTGCCGGGATGGCGGTCGACATATCGACGATCTCCAGCATCGCCGAAGGCGAGGGTGGTGGGGCGACGAAACTGCCTGTGCGGCGGCGGCGGATGATCAAGCCGTCCTCGGTCAGTTCACGAAGCGCGCGATTGACGGTCATGCGGGCGGTGCCGAAATGCGCCGCCAGCTCGGCTTCGGCGGGTATGCGATGGCGTGGCGGCCAGATGCCCGAGCGGATATTGCCCAGGATGGCCCGCCGGATCTGGTCATAGACCGGGCCGGAGCCATCAAGGCTGAGATCGCCGGCCCATTCCCTCATTGATCAATCGCCGTGCGAATATCGAGCATGGCGGTGCGATAGGCGGCCTCGATGCGGTCGCGGGTCAGTGCACGCCCCTCGCGCACGACGCATTGGCCGCCGACATAGACCTCGCTTACCAGACGGCTATCGCCGCAGAACAGCCAGCTATCCAGGCGCGCATCCCCGGACCGCCCGACCAGGGTCGGGTGATGATCGTCGAGAATGACGAAATCGGCACGCTGCCCGGCCTCGATCCGGCCCGAAGGCTGTTGCAGCGCCTGATTGCTGCCGCCCAGCGCGGCATCGAACAGGCGGCGGCCGGTGCTGCCACCGGGTGGAGCCAGGACATTGCGCCGCTGCGCCTGCAGGCGCTGCCCGTATTCCAGCAGGCGGATATCCTCGGCCAGGTCGATGCGGATATGGCTGTCGGAACCAATGCCGATACGGCCATGATCGGCCAGATAAGCGCCGGCATTGAAGAAGCCATCGCCGAGATTGGCTTCGGTCAGCGGGCACAGGCCGGCCACGGCCCCGGAGGCAGCCAGCATCGCGGTTTCAGCGTCACTCATATGGGTGGCGTGGATCAGGCACCAATTCTGATCGACGCTCTGGGTGTCGAACAGGTATTCGACCGGGCGTTTGCCGGTTGCGGCGAGGCAGTCATCGACTTCTTTTTGTTGTTCGGCGGCATGGATATGCACCGGTCCCCCTTCGCTCAGGGGCAGGATCGCGGTGATCTCGGCGGCCGAGACGGCGCGTAAGGAATGGGGCGCAATCCCGAGCACGCCGTGGTCGATCGTCGTCAGATGACGTTTGGCCGACGCGAGAATGTCGGCGAAATGATCGAGCGTATTGATGAAGCGGCGCTGGCCCGGGCTGGGCGGCATCTCGCCGAAATTGGAATGGCGGTAGAGCACTGGCAACAGGGTGAGGGCGATGCCGGTCGCCCCGGCGGCGGCGCAAATCCGCCCGGCCATCTCGCCGATATCACTATAGGCCTGGCCGTGCTGGTCGTGGTGCAGGTAATGGAATTCGCCGACCGAGGTAAAGCCGGTCTCCAGCATTTCGCAATAGACCAGCGCCGCCATTGCCTCGACATGGTCGGGGGTGAGATTATCGTTGAAGGCATACATGATCTGGCGCCAGGACCAGAAACTGTCCTCGCCGGGGCCGCGCCGCTCTGACAGGCCGGCCATGCCGCGCTGGAAAGCATGGGAGTGGACATTGGCCATGCCGGGGACGGCAACACCCAGGCGCCGCGCTTCGGGACCGGGCGGCGTGTCAGGGCTGATACTGGCAATCCGGCCGTTGGCATCGACCGTGATCTCGACATTGCGGGCCCAGCCACCGGGCAGGAGAATCTCGGCGAAGTGAAATTCGGACATTGACAGGCCTCCCGGCTGGACAGACTCAGACACGCGATTTAATTGTATAGACAATTACGCGGAATTGAAGGGCCGTTCAATGCGTTTCGACCGATTACTGACCCATGCCAGGCTCGCGACCATGGTGCCGGGCGAGGTGGCCTACGGTGCCTTGCTCGATGCGGCGATCGGGATTCGCGATGGCCGCATCGCCTGGATCGGACCGATGTCGGAGGCGCCGGAAACGGCGCTGGAAGCCGAAAGTCTCGATGGCCGCTGGGTGACGCCCGCCCTGGTCGATTGTCATACGCATCTGGTCTTTGCCGGTGACCGGTCGGACGAATTCGAGCGCCGTCTCGCCGGTGAGAGCTATGCGGAGATTTCCAGATCCGGCGGCGGGATCCGCAAGACCGTCGAGGCGACGCGCAAGGCGGGGGCGGCCGAGCTGGCGGGCGGGGCGCTGTCGCGGCTTGATGCGCTCTCGGCTGAAGGCGTCGGCACGATCGAGATCAAGTCCGGTTATGGCCTGACCTATGAGAGCGAGCTGGCCATGCTGCGGGCGGCGCGTTCGCTCGGCCTCGTCTCGGGCCTGCGTGTGTCGACGACCTTGCTGGCGGCGCATTCCATTCCGGTTGAATATGAAGGCCGCTCCGGGGCCTATATCGACGAGGTCTGCATCCCGCTGATCCGCGAGGCCGCGCGCGAGGGGCTGGCCGATGCGGTCGATGCGTATTGCGAGAGTATCGCCTTTTCGCCGGAAGAAATCCGCCGTCTGTTTATTGCCGCCAAGGCGGCCGGCTTGCCGGTGAAACTGCATGCCGACCAGCTCTCCGACACGGGCGGTGCCAAGCTTGTGGCCGAATTTGATGGCCTGTCGGCGGATCATCTCGAATTCACCAATGATGCGGGCATTGCCGCCATGGCGAAGGCGGGCACGGTGGCCGTGATCCTGCCCGGCGCCTTTTACGGCATCGGCGAAACACAGAAACCGCCCGTCACGGCGCTACGCAAGGCGGGCGTGCCAATGGCCGTGGCGACCGATGCCAATCCGGGCACTTCGCCGATGGTGTCCTTGCTGACCGCGGCCAATATGGCCTGCAACCTGTTTGGCATGACCGTCGAGGAAGCGCTGGCCGGTGTCACTCGCGAGGGCGCCCGGGCGCTGGGTCTGGCGAAAGAGATCGGAACGCTGGAACAGGGCAAGCGCGCCGATCTGGCGATCTGGGATGTCGAACGTCCGGCAGAAATTATTCAATGGATCGGGTTGCGGCCGCTGCATGGCCGCATCCTCGGGGGAGAATGGCTTTGAGTGCGATTCAAATCAGGCCGGGCCAGATGGCGCTGGCGGACTGGCAGGCCATCTATCGCGGCGCAGCCGCCACAATTGATCCCGACGCGCAGGCGGGCGTTGATGCCGCCGCGCGAACCGTGGAGGAGCTGATCGCTTCGGGCCGCGCCGTCTATGGTCTCAATACCGGTTTCGGCAAGCTGGCCCAGACGCGTATCGCCAATGACGAACTCGCCATCCTGCAGGAACGCCTGGTCCTCTCGCACGCCGCCGGGATTGGTGAGGCTTTGCCGGCCAATATCGTGCGCCTGGTCCTGGCGCTGAAGATCGCCAGTCTCGGACGCGGCGCGTCCGGCCTGCGCTGGTCGACGCTGAAGGCGCTGGAAGATCTGCTCACGCATGATGTCTTGCCGGTGATCCCGGCCCAGGGCTCTGTCGGGGCCTCGGGCGATCTGGCACCGCTGGCGCATATGAGCGCGGCGCTGATCGGCCATGGCGAGGCCTTCTGGCGCGGCGAGCGCCTGCCGGCTGCGGAGGCCCTCAAGCGCGCCGGGCTCAAACCGGTCGAGCTGGGCCCCAAGGAAGGCCTGGCCCTGCTGAACGGCACCCAGACCTCGACCGCGCTGGCGCTCGCTGCCCTGTTCGGCATCGAGGCCGGTTTCAAGGGCGCGCTGCTCTCCGGTGCGATGAGCCTGGATGCCGCCAAGGGCTCGATCGCGCCGTTTGATCCGCGCATTCATGAACTGCGTGGCCATCAGGGCCAGATCGACGTTGCCGCCGCATTGCGCGGCCTCGCTCAGGGCAGCGAAATCCTCGCCAGCCATAGTGTTTGCGAGAAGATCCAGGACCCGTATTGCCTGCGTTGCCAGCCGCAAGTGATGGGCGCTGTGCTCGACCTTTTGCGTCAGGCTGGCCGTACGCTCGAGATCGAAGCCAATGCGGTGACGGACAATCCGCTGATCTTCACCGATACCGGCGAGGCGATCTCCGGCGGTAATTTCCACGCCGAGCCGGTCGCCTTCGCGGCCGCCCCGCTGGCGATGGCGGCCTGCGAGATCGGCTCGATCTGCGAGCGGCGTATCGCGCTTCTCACCGATCCGGCGGTCAGCGGTTTGCCGGCTTTCCTGACGCCCAATCCGGGCATCAATTCCGGCTTCATGATCGCCCATGTCACCGCTGCCGCCCTGGTGTCGGAGAACAAGCAGAAAGCCTATCCGGCCAGCGTCGATTCCATCCCGACCAGCGCCAATCAGGAAGACCATGTCTCGATGGCCACGCATGGCGCCGTGCGTTCGCTGAAAATGGCGGAAAACCTCCACGCCGTGGTCGGGATCGAATTGCTCTGCGCCGCGCAGGGAACCGATTTCCATGCACCTGACCTGTCCTCGGACCCGGTGGAGGCGGCCAAGGCGATCTTGCGCCGGCATGTGGCTCCCTATGGCGATGATCGCTATTTTGCGACAGATATCGCCGCGGCGCGCGATCTGGTCGCCAATGGTTATCTGGTCGCGGAAGCCGGCGATTTGCCCGGAGTGGTTTGATGGATTTGTATACGCTTGCAGCCGGCACCAGCCCGCTGGTGGTTTCAATGCCGCATTCCGGGCTTGCCCTGAGTGACGGCCTCGCCGAACGCCTGACGCCGCAGGCGGCCAGCCTGCCCGACACAGACTGGCACGTGCCGCAGCTCTATGATTTCCTTGAAGGCCTGGGTGCCTCGACCATTCGCGCCAATTATTCGCGCTATGTCGTCGATCTCAATCGCGCGCCGAATAATACCTCGCTCTATCCGGGCCAGGCGACGACGGACCTGGTGCCGCTGACCCTGTTTGATGGATCCCCGGTCTATCGCGAAGGCCAGGAGCCCGATGAAGACGAGCTGGAAGCGCGGCGCACCGATTATCACGACCCTTATCACAAGGCGCTGACCGAACTTCTGGTCGAGACCCGGATGGAGCATGGTTTTGCCCTGCTGTGGGATGCCCATTCCATCACCGATGAAGTGCCGCGCCTGTTTGAGGGCGTCTTGCCCGATCTCAATCTCGGCACGGTCGGCGGCGAAGCCTGCGACCCGGTGATCGAACGCGCCGCCCTCAAGGCGATGATGGATCACGAGGAATACGCCTCGATCGTCAATGGCCGTTTTCGCGGTGGCTTCATCACCCGTGCCTATGGCCGGCCCAATCAGAATATCCATGCGGTGCAGATGGAACTGGCCCAGTCGGCCTATCTCGACATGGGCAGCAAAGCCTTCGACGAGACCAAGGCCGCCGTCCTGCGTGTTGCACTCAAGGACGTCATGACAGCGGCCCTGCGGGCTGCGGAAAACCTCTATTCTGGAGAGATGAGATGACCTCAACCCGGCTCGACAATGCGCGCGTGATCCGTGCCAAACGTGGCAATGAACTCGATGCCTTGAGCTGGGCCACAGAAGCGCCGCTGCGCATGCTGATGAATAATCTCGACCCTGAAGTCGCTGAAAAACCGGAAGAACTCGTCGTCTATGGCGGGATCGGCCGTGCGGCGCGCGACTGGGAGAGCTATGACCGCATCGTCTCCACCCTGAAACGGCTCAAGGATGACGAGACGCTGCTGGTCCAGTCCGGCAAGCCGGTCGGTGTGTTCCAGACTCATTCCAATGCGCCGCGCGTTTTGATCGCCAATTCCAATCTGGTGCCGCACTGGGCGACTTGGGAACATTTCCGCGAGCTCGATAGACGAGGCCTGATGATGTACGGCCAGATGACGGCCGGCTCCTGGATCTATATCGGCAGCCAGGGCATCGTGCAGGGCACGTATGAGACTTTTGTCGAAGCCGGGCGCCAGCATTATGGCGGGGACCTGGCAGGCAAATGGATACTCACCGGCGGGCTTGGCGGCATGGGCGGTGCCCAGCCGCTCGCGGCAACCATGGCGGGCGCGTCCATGCTCGCCATCGAATGCCAGCCGAGCCGGATCGAGATGCGTCTCAAGACCGGCTATCTCGACAAGCAGGCCGGTGATCTCGATCAAGCGCTGGAAATGATTGACGAATCCTGCGCCAAGGGCGAGGCCGTCTCGGTGGGTCTGCTCGGCAATGCGGCCGATGTTTTCCCCGAACTCGTCAAGCGCGGCGTCCGTCCCGATATCGTCACCGACCAGACCTCGGCGCATGATCCGGTCAATGGATATCTCCCGCTCGGCTGGAGCCTCGACAAGTGGGAATCCATGCGGATTTCCGACCCCGATGCCGTCTCGAAAGCCGCCAAGAAATCCATGGCAATCCAGGTCGAGGCGATGCTGGCCTTTCATAAAGCGGGCATTCCCACCGTCGATTACGGCAATAATATCCGTCAGATGGCCTTCGACGAGGGCATCTCAAAGGCCTTCGATTTTCCCGGCTTTGTCCCCGCCTATATCCGCCCGCTCTTCTGCCGCGGCGTCGGCCCGTTTCGCTGGGTCGCGCTGTCCGGTGACCCGGAGGATATCTACAAGACCGATGCCAAGGTCAAAGAGCTCATCCCCGACAATCCCCATCTCCACCGCTGGCTCGACATGGCCCGCGAGCGCATCCAGTTCCAGGGCCTGCCGGCGCGGATTTGCTGGGTCGGCCTCGGCGAGCGCCATCGCCTCGGTCTCGCCTTCAACGAGATGGTCCGCACCGGCGAGCTGAGTGCCCCCGTGGTGATCGGCCGTGATCATCTCGACAGCGGTTCAGTGGCCAGTCCCAATCGCGAGACCGAAGCCATGCAGGACGGCTCCGACGCCGTCGCCGACTGGCCGATCCTCAACGCCATGCTCAACACCGCATCCGGCGCCACCTGGGTCTCGCTCCATCATGGCGGCGGCGTCGGCATGGGCTATTCCATCCATTCCGGCCAGGTCACCCTCGCTGATGGTACCGACGAAGCCGCGGTGCGCGTGGGACGCGTGTTGTGGAATGACCCGGCGACCGGCGTGATGCGCCATGCCGATGCGGGTTATGAAATTGCGAAGGATTGCGCGAAGAGCCAGGGGCTGGATTTGCCGAGTGTGGGGTAGGGGCGTTCTCGCCAAAATGATCAGGCTTCTCGCCGGGATATGGACGCTGGCGTCAGTCCTATTGACGATCTGGTTCGGTCGGCTTTTCGTGATGGTCTACTGGAATAGTCGCGCCTGCTTCGACGAGAACGGCCGCTGCTTCCTCGACGGTGTCGTGCATCACGATACGAGCTTCATCTATCTCTGGATCGCCTCGCTGGCGGCCGTGTCCGCGCTGGCCGGGGCCGTGATCGCCAGACGGGGCGGTGGTCTGTGATCTAGACGGGGTCAGGCCCTGACCCGCTATCCAGGCTCGGCACGCAAGAGCCGCTCTATCTCCGCCGCATCCTCGCGTCTGGCAGCCTCCTCGGCGGCCTGCCGGCCGGGGTCAATCGTTGAGCCTTCGCCCGTCCGGGTGACGCGACATATCCCTTGGAGCGGGTGTCCTGGTGTGGCGATCATCGCCGCGTTGAAGCGGCGCACATACTCACGCAGAGACTCATTGGCTTGCACCCGCTCTGGGTTGCCGGAGCCCGCATGGTCATCGCTTCCGGCGATTCTTGTTTCGATATCCGGTTGATCGAGTGCGTCTGTGCAATGGAGACCCTCCAGCCAGTCGACCCGTCGCGTTGACCACACGGCCAGTCGAATATCCCCATTGTCGGCAGCGGCGGCTGCATCATTCTCGGGGCGGTTCTGCTCCAGAGCGTTGCCCAGAGTTAGGCGCTCGAAATGCCACCAAGGCAGCACGTCGGGCGCCAGCAAGCCGTCAGGCATTGTGGCGGCCTCGATATAGGAACGGTGACGTTGCCTCAGCTCGTCGGGCAGCCACGGCTCGGCGGGGGAGGGCTGGTCCTCTCCCAGATCAAACAAGGACGCCTCACTCTCGGTAAAGGACTCCTCGTCCGCGGAGACGGGGTGGCAGATTTGTCCGAGCGGGTGGTCGGCCTCGGCGATAATGACGTGATTATAGCGGCGAATATAGTCGCGCTGATACGGAAGGCTATGCTCCAATCCGAGCTCGGTGTGTTGTGCGATGAAGGCGAAGCGTGTTTGCCAAGTCCGCAAGCGCGGATCCTCCATGCACTGGATACCGTCGAGGATGAGGCCAAAATAATGCGCCTTGAAGCCGGCCAGCCGGTCATCATTCGCGTCCAGTGCAGAGCGGGCGTCCTGCTCGGGTCGGCTCTGGGCGAGCGCGCGTTCCAATGCGGCGCTCTGCGTTTCCATCCAGCCGCGGCGCAAACCCTCGGTGTCGAGGCCATCATTCCGGGACTGTTCGAGATACGCGACGCGTTCGCGCTGGATATCGGCCGGCAGCCAGGTGGTGAGGTGAGGCTCATCGGGCGCCTGACTGGAGGTCAGCAGAATTGATGCGATCAGGCCACCGAGATTGAAGCTCATCAAAACTGTACTCCCGACCCTTGCGCCGCTCCGCTGCCGGGAAGGATGTGCGCCGAATTGTCGAAGTCAAGCGAGACGTCGCGTCAGCACGTCAGCCATTTAGGCCAGAGAATTCCATTTACCGCTTGCCGCCACCCCGGTGGCCCACTGGCTGACAAGCGATCAATGGATTGGTCTGCGCCAGGGCGCTTTTTCTGAGGGACGTGCACCGATGGTCCGCGCCCCTCATCGAAAATGAACAGAATTATGCGAAATGCTCAGCGCTGTCTGCCAGTCTGCCATTGTCCCGCGAGGGGGCGTGGAGCCGCCTGCAGGCTGGCGATTTGCTAATGACAGAGGCATGACACCCTGTCGCCGTCTGCCATTCATTATCCCGGTCAGCGGCGATCCTGATGCGGGAGGTCTTCATGGGCCAACAATGTCAAAGAGCGATGCGCGCACGATTATAGCGCAGGTGCGGTGGGGGGCGGATTGCGACGTCTCGTTTTTCCGTCAATGACAGGCGCTCGGCCAGGCGGCGAGGGGCGCGTCCCTTTGGTACGCGCCTCCGGGGAGGTTGTCCTTTGTCCGTCGCCACTTGCGTCCGCGCCACAGGCTGACGGCGAGACAGGGTTTTCGCGGCACGGGATTGCCTCGCCCGGCATCCCGCTTCACGCCGGCCGGCCTTGATCCTAACGTCCTCCCATCACCACCAAGGGGACTCCCATGCGCACACTTCTCGCCGCCGCCACATCGCTGATCGCCCTGACAGCTGCTGCCCAGGCCCAACCTGATGGCTGGAGCGAGGCGGAGATTGCCGCGCTCGATACATCGATCCAGCAGATGATGCGGGAGGAGCAGGTTGTCGGTCTCGCCTACGCGCTGGTTGATCACGGCGAAGTCGAACATGTCGCCGCTTTTGGCTATCGCAATCTGGAGCAGGCTTGGCCGCTGGAGACCGATACCGTCATGTATGGCGCCTCGCTGACCAAGGCGGCCTTCGCCTATCTCGTGCTGCAGCTGGTCGATGAGGGCCTGATCGATCTCGATACCTCGATCGCCGAATACCTGCCGCGCCCGCTGCCGGACTATGCGACGGACGATGACGACTGGTCCGATCTCGCCGACCAGCCGCAATGGCGGGATTTGACGGCGCGCATCATCTTGTCCAACGGGACCGGCTTCGCCAATTTCCGCTGGCTGGAGGAGGATGGCCGCCTGCGCTTTCACTTCGCGCCGGGCGAGCGCCAGACCTATTCCGCCGAAGGCTTCTACATCCTTCAGCATGTGATCGAGGCCGGCCTTGGCCTGGGTGTGAAAGCGGAGATGCAGGCCCGAATTTTTGACCGCTTCGGCATGACCGACACCTCGATGCAATGGCGCCCGGATTTCCGCGACAACCTCGCCGACGGCTATGCCATGGACGGCACATTCGAGCCCCATGACGAGCGCTCCGGCGTGTCTGCTGCCGGCTCGATGGATACCAGTATTGCAGACCAGGCGCGCATGTGGGCCGGCTTCGTGGCCGGCGATGGCTTGAGCGAGGCGGCGCGGGCCGAATTCGTCGCGCCGTCGCAGATCATCCGTTCACCGAGCCAGTTTCCCACCCTTACGACTGAGGAAGACCCGCGTGCGGCCGCCATCTCACTGGCCGCCGGGCTGGGTGTGATCACCTATCAGGACGAGACCGGCCACTGGTTCGACAAGGGCGGTCACAATCCCTGGACCGGCAATCGGGCGATCTGTCACGAAGAGACGCAGCGATGCATCGTCCTGCTCGCCAATTCAGTGCGCGCCGAGCTGATCTATCCAGCGATCACCGAGCTCGCGATGGGGCCCAACCCGGTGCCGTGGTGGTGGGTTTATCCGGAGCAATTCGCGGATTAGCGAGCGTCAGCGCAGGTGTGGGCGGCGATAACGCGGCTCCTGCGCGGGCGAAATTTTCGGGAAAATATAGCGCACAGGGGACGCAGTTCGTGATTGTCCCGCTTGTGAGGGGCAATCCGGATTTGTAGCACGAGCCGGTCATTTTCGAGGGACAGACCTATGGATATTACCAATACGGCAGCAGAGCAGCGGGGCTGGGCCCGTCTGACGGGGCTGGCCTATCTTGTCATCATCGCGGGGGCGTTATTCTCCCAGATCGCCGCGCGGGGCGGACTGATCGTCGCCGGCGACCCACAAGGCACGCTTGACGCCATTCGCGCTTCGGAAGATTTGTGGCGGCTGGGCTTTGTCGCGGAGATTATCGCGTTTTGCGCCGATGTGCTTGTCGCCTTCGGCTTCTACGTCATTTTGAGGCCGGTCAGCCGGAATCTCGCATTGCTGGCGGCATTCTTTCGTCTCGTCATGGCGGCGGTGCAAGCACTTAACATGCAGAATCATTTCGATGTCTTGTTCCTGATCGACGATGCAGCCTGGCTCACAGCTTTTGACCCGGCCCAACTCGCGGCCATGGCGATGCTGAGCCTGAAGGCACACACGGCGGGCTATATGATCGGCCTGGTCTTTTTTGGGTTTGGCAATGCCGTCCTTGGCTTCGCCCTGCTTCGCTCGCGCTACGTGCCAGCGCTGATTTCCTTCCTGGTCATGGTCGGGGCATTGGCGGTGGCCGGCGGGTTGATCGCAATCTTCCTTGACCCGGCGATCAGCCAGATCATCAGCCCCTGGTATATGTTGCCGACCTTCTTCGGCGAAGTGTTGCTGGCCCTGTGGCTGGTGATCATGGGGGTGAAAATACCTTCGGCATCCAAGGCCGGATGACAAGTCGGGCCTGGCCCAATAGAAGGGGTTCCTGCGCAAACTTGCCCCGGGAGCCCCTTCATGTCCGACGCTTTCTACTCTGACCTGACCGCCGAACTGAAACAGATCGAGGCCGACGGGCTGTACAAGCGCGAGCGCATCATCACTTCGGAGCAATTCTCCGAAATCGACGTGAATTCAGAGGGTTCCAGCCATCACGTCATCAATTTCTGCGCCAATAACTATCTCGGTCTCGCCAATCGGCCCGAGCTGATCCAGGCCGCCAAGGATACACTCGACAGCCATGGTTTCGGGCTGGCTTCGGTGCGCTTCATCTGCGGCACCCAGGACATCCACAAACAGCTCGAGGCCAAGATCGCCGCCTTTACCGGCTGTGATGATGCCATCCTCTATGCGGCGGCGTTTGATGCCAATGGCGGCGTGTTCGAGCCGCTGCTGGGGCCGGAAGATGCCATCATTTCAGATGCTTTGAACCATGCCTCGATCATTGACGGTGTGCGCCTGTGCAAGGCGAAACGCTATCGTTATGCCAATTCCGACATGGCTGATCTGGAAGTCCAGTTGAAGCAGGCGAAAGTCGATGGTGCGCGCCATGTTTTGATCGTCACTGATGGCGTGTTCTCGATGGATGGCTATATCGCCAAGCTCGCGGAAATCGTCGATTTGGCAAAGAAATACAATGCCTTGACCATGGTCGATGATTGCCACTCCCATGGCTTTATGGGCGCTCGTGGGCGCGGTACGCCGGAGCATTGCGGTGTGTTTGGCGAGATCGACATCATCACCGGCACGCTCGGCAAGGCGCTGGGCGGCGCGATGGGCGGATTTACAGCGGCGCGTCAAGAGGTTATCGATATGCTGCGGCAGCGTTCGCGGCCCTATCTCTTCTCCAATTCGCTGGCACCGGCCATTGTCGGCGCCTCGCTGAAGGCCTTCGACATGGTTGCCGAAGGTGACGCGTTACGCACCCGCCTGTTTGCCAATGCCCGGCTGTTCCGTGACCGTATGTCTGCTGCAGGCTTTGATCTGCTGGACGGCGAACACCCGATCATTCCGGTGATGCTCGGCGATGCCAAACTGGCCCAGGCAATGGCCTCGAAACTGATGGATGAGGGCGTCTATGTCACCGGCTTCTTCTTCCCCGTCGTCCCCAAGGGCAAGGCCCGTATCCGCACCCAGATGAGCGCCGCCCACACGCCGGAAATGATTGACCGCGCGGTTGCGGCGTTCACCAAGGTGGGCAGGGAGTTGGGGGTTATCTGAGCGCGGGCGACCTATACCCTCGGTACGTCTCCCTGCGGAGCAGGGCTTTGAGCTCTCCACTGCGCCCTAAACGATTGAATCGCGCAGGATTACGCGCAATGGTTCGGCGCAAAGCGGGGGATATGCACGCGGATGCCATCGAGTTCCAAATTGCCATCGCGTCTCGGCGCGCTGAACCTCATTACCTATATCGTGATCTTGGGGGCCGGGCTGGGATTATTGCTGATCCCGGCGGCCGCAGGCTATCTGGCAATCCATGAGTACAACGCGGCCCCGCTGGCGGTCTTGATGGCGCTCAATGTGCTGGTACTCGGTCTGGCCGCAACGGCGGTGCGGTTCAAGGGCGGTGAGGCCTGGTGGTGCGTCTATATTCTCGGCGCTGCCAATGTCTCGGTCTGGCTGATTGCCGCCCTCGATGTCTCGCTTGTCTGGGAAGTTATCGAACGCGAAAGATGGGACAGGGTCTGGCTCGCGGGGCTCATCCTGCCGGCGATTTCCCTGGCCTGGGTCGGGATCGTGCTCAGCTCGGATCGGAAGGTTGAAATTGATTCCGGGGCCGTGATCGACGCAGTCCTGCACCCGGAGCCGGAACCGGTGGCGCAGCGCGCTTCGAAGCCAATGCTTCAGCGCCTGGGATCCCTCGCGATCTACACAGCCCGGTTCGCGATTATCGCGCTTTGCGTGGTTCAGTTATTCATCATGGCGGCGGGGCTGGTCCTGTCCATCTACTCCGTCCAAATCGTCATTCTCTTCGAAGATCGGCCGATTCCACCAGCCAGAATGGGTGAATTTCTGGCCGGTCTCAGCGGGCTGATGTTCGAGCAATACCTGGAACTCGCGCGGCCGGTGGCGATCGCGACAGTCAAATACGTCGTTGTAATCATGCTGTTTGTGACAGTGGTCGGGGTGCCGCTCGGGATGGCTCTGGAACACGGGTTTAGATTGCTGAACCAAAACCGGAAGGCTTTGCCGGAAGCGTCCCGCGTTTGGATCGAAGCCTCGGCGCGGGAGATGATGCAGTGGTTTTCCACGCGTCCGCACAAGCGATTGGACGGCTTGGTTACCACACTGACTATCGTTCTCACCATCTCGTTGGGATGGGCGCTATTCTCGCTTCCCAGCTGGCTGCTCGCAGATTGGATGAATGGCGTAATTTTCCCGGTCGATACCGAATTATTCCGCGAACGGCCCGGCGGGTTCGGGATCGTTGCCGGCGGGATTGCGGGGTTTGTGGTTTTCATTATTCTCGGGATGGCCGGCGCTCAATTAATGCCCGGCTTGAGGGGCTATTGGGCGTCCCACAATCGGGCGCGGATGGAGCGCCAGCCTGAACTTATGTTGCAGGAAACCCTCGCCGGGTTGGACAGCGCCGCCAGTAAGGGCTGGTACTCGATGACGGCCCCCTTTGATCCGGAGGCCTTTCTGCATCGCTGGCTCGGCCGGAGCGTCAATGGTGCAAGGACGATCCTGCTGGTCTCGCTGCCGGTTATTCTGGCGATGACCGCCGTTGATGCCTTCTGGTTCCGTTCCTGGGGCGAGGACGCGCTGAGGCAATCCGGGCCGTTCGAGTTCACGGTGCATGAGCGGCCCTATGCCGATGCGCTGCGTGTCGAGACCAGTTGCTATGTCATCGACACTGAGGATGACGGTGCACAAGCCAATACCGGCTACCTCATCGTCTTCGATGAGGCGCACCGGTTCAGATTGCTGAGAAAGATGAACACCGTGCAAATCGAGCGTGCGGAAGTGATCGATCGCGCCCTGCGAACGGCGGGCGTCCCGGTTATCGAAACCCTCGCGCGGCAGCAGGACGAACCCGACCGGGCGGCCTGCTATGCCCTTCTGCGCGGTCGCTTTGGCGACGTTGCGCCGCGACTGGAAGCGATCTTGACCGGTTCCACCCCCTGATCTGACCAGCCCCCACGCCCGGAGCCCCCGCCATGCAAGTCACCAATGAAGTCCTCCCCACCGACCCCAGGCAGATCGAGGCAATGATGCAGCCCGGTCCTGCCGGGCCGGTCTTCATGGTCAATCTGTTGAAATTCAAGGACAAGGCCGAGTATGCCGACGGGCGCCAGTGTGCGCTGTCGGGGCGCGAGGCCTATAATATTTACGGCAAGGCGATCATGGAAGTCCTGCCGGAGTTTGGCGGCAAGCTGGTCTTTGTCGGCAATACGAGTTTTCTCGCCCTCGGCCAGGTCGAGGAGCTGTGGGACGAGGTGGCGATCATCATGTACCCGGATCGCGGCGCGCTGTTGCGCATGTCGCTCTCGCCAGCCTGGCAGGCAATCGCGGTTCATCGCGAGGCAGGGCTGAAGGGCCAGCTCAATATCGAGACGGTGATGCCGCCAGCCCTGCTGGCGGGCCTCGCCAAGGGCTAAGGCGCTAGCTCGCGGTCTGGTGTTGACACTGCCCGTCTGCTCGCAGATTCAAGGGGTGGCGGCGGAGTAACGGGCATGGCTTTCGAGACAGATGCGATCATCATCGGGGCGGGCGCCGTCGGTCTGGCGACGGGGCGGGCGTTCGCGCTGCGTGGTCATGAAACCCTGGTGCTCGAAGCGCAAGGCGCGATCGGGCAGGGGATTTCCTCACGCAATTCAGAAGTCATCCATGCCGGGCTGTATTATCCCACCGGTTCGCTGAAGGCGCGGCTCTGCGTGCTGGGGCGGCAATTGCTTTATGCCTATCTCGACAAATATCACATCGCCCATGAGCGCTGCGGCAAGCTGATCGTGGCGACCCAGCCGCACGAGGCGGCGCGGCTCGAGGCGATCTTCCGCCAGGCGCAGGACAATGGCGTTGAAGGGCTGCAACGGATGACCGGCGCCCAGGCGCAGGCGATGGAGCCGGAGCTCAGTGCGGTGGCCGCGATTTTCTCGCCCGATAGCGGCGTGATGGATGCACATGGCTATATGGCCAATATGGCTGGCGAAATTTCCTCGCTCGGCGGCGCTGTCGTGGTCAATACGCCGTTTGCCGGCGCGCCGCCGCTGGAGGGCGGCGGCTTTGTCGTGCGCACCGGCGGCGAGGCCGCGACAGAGGTGACGACGCGTTATCTCGTGATTGCGGCCGGACTCGGGGCCCAGGACGCGGCGGCACTGGTGGATGGTTTCCCGGCTGGGACGATCCCGCCGCTACACTATGGCAAGGGCGTGTATTTTACCTGTGCCGGCAAGGCCCCGTTCAGCCGCCTTGTCTATCCGCTGCCGATACCGGGCGCCCTGGGGACGCACTATCGCCGTGACCTTGGTGGCCAGGCCCGCTTCGGCCCCGATCTCGATTTTGTCGATGCGCCGGACTACACGGTCGACCCGGCGCGGGCCGGCGCCTTCTATGACACGATCCGCCGTTTCTGGCCTGGCCTCAAGGATGACGCCCTGGTGCCGGATTATGCCGGTATCCGCCCCAAACTGCACGGGCCGGGTGAGCTGCAGACCGATTTCCGCATTGATGGCGCCGATCAGCACGCGATTGCCGGCCTGATCGCCCTGTTCGGGATCGAAAGCCCCGGCCTGACGTCGTCCCTGGCGATCGGGGAAGCCGTTTGCCAGCGCCTGGGCCTGACCGGGACGTCCTGATCGAGGCCAGAGCTTGCACTTCGTGCAGTAATGACTTTCTGCCGCTCCCGTCTGGTCCGACCTTTGGCCGATATCCCCCTCTGGAGGACGCACAGCCTTGCGGGAAACTGGGTTGGCTCGATTGTACTCACAGCGTTTGGGTCCAGCCAAAGAAATGTTGCCAGTAGATAACTGCGACAACCGTCTGCGACCCAAACCAAATTAGCACCCAAGCGACAAACCTAGTGTTTGTGCGACGTTTTCTTTTCATGAATTCCCTGAATCTGTGATGGGTTCTTATCACGTCATTTTTTGTTTCAGCAAAGACGTTCATGTCTTTTGTAAAATCTTTTGGGTAGATCCATGGATTGAACTTATTTGGTTTAAGCGCGAAAGGCACATTTGAGTAAATATCTTCAGCTTTAAATGTTTGTCCTCCGAGGCCGTCGTACCAAAGTGGGAAGTCAATCAATTTGCTCTCCTCCCCGTCAGAAGAAGTTTTGTGCAAGCGGGGAGTGGCTACGCCGGCCGAAGTAAAAGATGGGGCTATATATAAATCCAATAGCTTTCCCAGCAATGGTATTTTGGATAGTTTTATTTTCGGGACGTAGGTTTTTACGAAAATCAACGGGATGTAGATCGGCGCAAAAATGGTGGGCAGAATCCATTTGAAAATCAGATCGCTCGGCGTGACAACTCTCGAAATTTGAAACTCGCTCTTCCCGCATAGTGTTGAGTAAAACCCCGTGTGAAAGTAACCATAATAATTACGTATTGGGGTCGAGATGACGAATTTGTCTCCAAACGCAGACCGTATGACTACTGGTTTTCCAGCCTCTTGAAGGCCGACTTTGTCGAGGGTTTCATTCAATTGCCGTGTCAGCCACATCACGCGGATCGTATTGTAGGGCCAGAACAGGACGCGGATGACTACGATGTCCAGCCAGTTGTACAACAAGATGAGGGTAAAAATCAGGGCGGGAGCAAATGTAAGCAGATAAACGCTACTGCTCTCGCCAAAATCCACGAAATTCAGTGTGAAAATCAGGTCGAATACGCCGAATGCTCCAGCGATCGCTAGAGGTGGTGCGGCCATGATAAGTAGTGCCCTGGCAAGGGCGCCGTAGTTCAGCTTTCCAAGACGGCTCAGGTATCTGATAAAAGCGGGGCCGTAAATCAGGCGCAACTTCTGTAAGGTCTCGGGGTCGTATTTTCCGTGCAAGGTCCGGAACCTCGGTTCATTAGCTGTTGATCGCGGGCTGACGCGCCGCGCGATGACGCAGGTAGGGCGGCGGGCAAGGGTAGTGCTGCCAGCTTAGAAATTGACGGTTTTTCTTGCGGTCTTCCAATCGACACCGTGTTTGCGGGCGATGGCTTTCAACTTTCCGCCTACAAGGTGTGGCAAAACCAAAAAATACGCGGCAAATGCCCAGATCGGGGCCGTTACCAGCCACAATGGGGCGAAAAACAGGCCGATTAGGAAGAGCGCCAGTGGCCAGAGAAGGTGCAAAAAGCTGAAGCCGCGAAACATCGGGTTCACTTCCACATTGTCCGATGTGATCACCATGGCCAGTGCTCGTCCGAGAAACCGTGTAAAGACGAAAATGCCTTCTTCACCGATTTCGATATGCTTTCCTATATTGGTGGCGACCACGACCTTGCCCGTCTTGAAGCGCCCATTATCGGTCTCGAAATCTAGATAGTCGTAAATCAGCTTGGCGTTCTCCTGGGAATAAGCACCTGTGGCGACCAAGCGCCCGCTGACCTCAACAACTTTGGCTCCGAACATGATTGCTCCCCGGCTTGTACTTGACTGTTTCCCCGCTCATTCAGGGCCTTGATCTGACAGGGGAGCCTAACCTCATTCCCAACTTGAAATCAACAACGCTTCCCGGACCTCGGACGCAATGGCTCTACCGCTCCGTGCAGAGCCGGGAGGAAGCGTCCAAACACTCCCAAGCCCACCACCCTTGACCTTGCTATGCGGTGGCAGCTTGATCTAGCTCAGAACTGCCAGACGGGGACAGGATATCATGCGTGCATCAAATTGGGCCTTCATCGCGACCATGGCACTGGCCGTCATCACACTGGTCTTTCCGATCCTGTTCGGCTCGCCGCCCGATCTCGGCGCGGCGCCGATGGCGGATGGATTTGTCACGCCGGTATTGGCGCTGGAGTTCGCCCGTTCGCCGGCCGATCTTGCTTTCCTGCAAGGCGATGATGCTGCGGCGCTCCGTGAATTCCTCATCCACACCCAATCACTCGACCGCTTCTTCCCGCTGGCCTATGCGGGCATGGCGGCGATGGCCTTCCTCGCGCTCGGCCTGCGCAATCCCGGTCGCTGGCTCGCCTGGGCGGCGCTGGCCGTGGCGCTGGTCACGATCGGCGCGGACTGGGCCGAGAATACGGTGATGAACCGGCTGCTCGCCGAGCTCGGCGCCGGGGCCGAGCCGCGCGCCGGTCTGCTGGCGGCGCTGTACGGGCATACCTGGATCAAATGGGGGCTGATCGCGCTCTATGCCGCCCTGTTCAGCGTGCTGATGTGGCAGGATCAGCGCCGATTGCTGGCCATTCCCGGCGTCGCCGCAGCGCTCGCGATCGCGGCGACCTGGTTGAGCGGGTCGAACGGGCAGGTTGCTGAAATCATGGGCGTGCTGCTCATTCCCTTCATGCTCACTTTCCCTCTGGCCGCACTGATGTATCTTCGCGGCAAATCCGCGCCATCGAAACCGGGCGCGTAGCAACAAAAAGTCGAGGGAGTCGTGATGAAAGCGCTGGTCAAGGCAAAGCCGGAAGAGGGTATCTGGATGGAAGACGTCCCGATGCCGAAAATCGGCCCGGACGATGTTCTGATCAAGATCCACAAGACGGCCATCTGCGGCACCGATATCCACATCTATAACTGGGATGACTGGGCCGCCAAGAATGTCCCGACGCCGATGGTGGTCGGGCATGAATATGCCGGCGAGGTGGTTGATCGCGGCGCCAATGTGAAGCGCGTCGAGATCGGCCAGCGCGTCTCCGGTGAGGGCCATGTGGTCGGCACACTGTCGCGCGCAGCCCGCGCCGGACGCTTCCACCTCGACCCCGACACGCAAGGCGTCGGCGTCAATATTCCCGGCGCTTTCGCTGAATATCTCGCCCTGCCGGCCTTCAATGTCGTCAAACTGCCCGAGGAAGTGACCGACGAACTTGGAGCCATCCTCGATCCGCTGGGCAATGCGGTGCATACGGCGTTGCAATTCGATCTGATCGGCGAGGATGTTCTGGTCACCGGCGCTGGCCCGATCGGGATCATGGCGGCCGCGATTGCGCGCCATGTCGGCGCCCGCCATGTCGTGCTGACCGATATCAATACCCACCGTCTGCACCTGGCCAGCCAGGTCGTGCCGCGCGTGCATACCGTCAATGTCGCCGAGACCAGCCTGAAAGACGTCATGGCCGAACTGGGCATGAATGAAGGCTTTGATGTCGGTCTGGAAATGTCCGGCGCGCCGAGCGCCATCGGGGCGATGCTCGAGAGCATGGTGATGGGCGGCAAGATCGCCATGCTCGGTCTGCCATCCAAGCCGATCCCGGTCGATTTCGGCTCGCTGGTCCTGAAGGCGATCACGCTGAAGGGTGTCTATGGCCGCGAGATGTTCGAGACCTGGTACAAGATGATCGCCATGCTCGAGAGCGGGCTGGATGTCAGCCGGGTGATCACGCACCGCTATGCGGCGGACGAATTCCAGAAGGGTTTCGACGCCATGCGCTCGGGCAAGTCGGGCAAGGTGATCCTGGACTGGACCCAGTCATGAGTGCGGGCCATCACGACGACGCCAAACGCGTGCCGCTGACCGGTTATGTCGAATACGGCCCCGCCGAAATGCTCAGCCGTGCGGCCGCCTTCGCCAAACATCTCAAGCGCCGCCGTACCGTGCGCGATTTCGCCGACCGGCCGGTTGATCCGGAAATCGTCAAACACGCGATCGACGCCGCCGGGACCGCGCCCTCAGGTGCCAATCACCAGCCCTGGCATTTTGTGGTGATCCAGGATCCGGTGCGCCGCAAGGCCCTGCGCGAGGCGGCCGAGAAGGAAGAAAAAGCCTTCTATGAAGGCAAGGGCGGCGAGGAATGGCTTGAAGCGCTGGCGCCACTCGGCACGGACAGCGCCAAGCCGTTTCTTGAGACGGCACCGGTGCTGATCGCCGTGTTCGCGCAAAAGCGCGGCGGCGAGCGCGCCGGGCAGGCGAAGAAGAATTACTACATCAATGAGAGCGTCGGCATTGCCTGTGGCTTCATGCTCGCCGCCCTGCACGAGGCCGGCCTGGTGACGCTGACCCACACCCCCAATCCGATGAAATTCCTCACCGAGATCTGCGAACGCCCGGTCGATGAAAAACCCTTCATGCTGATCGTCGCCGGCTATCCGGCTGAAGATGCGACGGTGCCGGAACATGCGCTGATCAAGAAAAGCGTCGGCGAGATCTCGAGCTGGCTTTAGGGCGCGCGGCGCCGTCGCGCGGCAATGGTCTGAAAGCATCACGCCCGGACTGTGAGGGGCCCGGGCGTGACGTCTGGAGGGTAAGTGCGCGTTTCGTGTGAGACCGCAAGAGGGGGGGAGGCGCGGTCTCTATTCCCGCACGCGCCGGCGGATAGCGGTGAAGCTCCAGATCAGGGCGATCAGCCAGCCAATCCCGGTCCAGCCCAGAAGCAGGTTGGTCAGGAAAATCGCAAAGCTGTTGTCATGGCCGCGCAACAGGGCGATCAGGGTCGGCATGAAGCCGATGATCAGAAATGCAATCGCGCCTTCGGGGCCCATCAGATGATACTCCATATCGGTTGTCCTTATCGACTTTCGATATGAAGTTATGACGCGCCGCGCGTTCGCGCAATATCTCCGGTGCGGGATTGTGCGTGCCCGCGTCCCGCCCAATGTAAACAGGCCCCGGCAATTGCCGGGGCCTGTTCGCGTGTCCTGTGTCTGTCAGAACCTAGCCGTCGACGGGCGGGAATTCATAGCCGGCATAAATCTCGCGCAGCTTGGTCTTGAGGATCTTGCCGGTCGCACCGATCGGCATTTGCTCAATGAATTCGACCGCATCGGGCAGCCACCATTTGGGCACCTGGCCGCGCAGATATTCGATGATCGAGGCCGCGTCGGGTTCGGCGCCTTCCTTGAGCTGGACCACCATCAAGGGGCGTTCCTGCCATTTCGGGTGCGGCATGCCAAAGGCGGCCGCCATGCCAACGGAGGGATGACCCATGGCGGCATTTTCCAGATCGATCGAGGAAATCCACTCGCCGCCGGTCTTGATGACGTCCTTGGAGCGGTCGGTGATGGTCATGAAACCATCGCCGTCGAGATAGGCGACATCGCCGGTCTTGAACCAGCCATCATCGGTGAAGCTCTCCGCGCCGGCCCCGCGATAATAGGAGGAGGCGATCCACGGGCCCTGGACCTGGACATGGCCGGAGGATTTGCCGTCCCAGGGCAATTCCTCGCCATCATCATTGACGATCCGCATGCCGACACCGAAGACCAGCCGGCCCTGTTTCAGCTTGACCTTGATCTGGGCTTCGCGATCGAGCGCGTCATGCTTGGGCAGGAGATTATTGACGGTGCCCAGCGGGCTCATTTCCGTCATGCCCCAGCCTTGCTGCATGATCACATCATACTCGTCCTCATAGGCGCGCAGCAGCGCCTCGGGCAGGGCCGATCCACCGATCAGCACGCGCTCGACACTGTCGATGCGCTTGCCGCTCTTTTGCAGGTATTGCAGCAGGCCAAGCCAGACGGTCGGCACGCCGGCGACGTAATTGACGCCCTCACTCTCGATCAGTTCGTGAATGCTCGGCCCGTCCATCTGGGCGCCCGGCATCACCAGCTTGGCGCCATTCATCGGCGCCGCATAGGGAATACCCCAGGCATTGACGTGGAACATCGGCACGACCGGCAGCAGCGTGCCGCGGGCACCGACGCCGATGACGTCGGAGGCCGAGCAGGCGAGGGCGTGCAGGACATTGGAACGGTGGGAATAGAGGACACCCTTGGGGTCCCCGGTCGTGCCCGATGTGTAGCACAGGCCGGCGGCGGTGTTCTCGTCGAACATCGGCCAGTCATATTGCGTGCTCTGATCGGCGATCAATTCCTCATAGGTCAGGCATTTGGTGGCGACGCCATCCTTGTGGCCGGCATCGGTCATCAACACCCAGTGGCGCACTGATTTGCACTGTTTGGAGATTGCGTCGATCAGCGGAGCAAAGGTCTTGTCGAAGAAGACAACCTTGGACTGGGCGTGATCGAGCATCCAGATCAACTGTTTGGGATCGAGGCGCGGATTGACGGTGTGGATCACCGAACCGATTCCCGACACCGCGTAATAGAGCTCGAAATGGCGGTGGGAATTCCAGGCGATGGTCGCGACGCGGTCGCCTTCGCGCACTTTCAGCTTCTTGATCAGCGCATTGGCCAATTGCTTGGTGCGCTGGTGGGTGGCGGCATAGCCCTGGCGGTGGATTTGACCGCTTTCCGGCAAGCGGGTGACAATCTCCTGATCGCCATGGCATCGGGCGGCGTGGACCAGAATGTCCGAAATCATCAACGGACGTTCCATCATGTGTGCGCGCAAGGTCATTATGTCTCCCCTTGGATATCAACCGGTTTCGCAGTGTTTGTTTTTTCTTATCAAAAGGCTTCCCGCGTCGCGGCGCAATCCCTTTGCGCGGCAGAGCTGAATTGCCTATGCATTTTGCACGTGTTTGGCGGTCGCTTGCGGCCTGATCTGGAGTATTTGCGCGATGTCATCACCGGTGTTCGACCTGCCTGGCCACAGCGATATTCTCGATGCTGCACAGCGATTGGCCGGGCATGCGGTGCGCACGCCGCTGCTGCGCAATGATGCTCTCGATGATCAGCTCGGTGCACGTATCTTCGTGAAGGCCGAATGCCTGCAGCGCACCGGATCATTCAAGTTTCGCGGCGCCTATAACCGTATCTCCCGGCTGAATGCCGGGGAAAAACAACGCGGTGTCATCGCCTATAGTTCCGGCAATCATGCCCAGGGCGTCGCCGCGGCAGCAAGGCTGGTGGGCACGCATGCCACCATATTGATGCCAACCGATGCCCCGGCAGCGAAGGTCGAGGGCGTGCGCTTCTGGGGCGGCAAGGTGGTGACCTATGACCGCGCGAGCGAGTCCCGCGAGGAAATCGGCGCGCGGATCGCGGCCGAGGAGGGGCGTGTACTCGTGCCGCCCTATGAGGATCGCTTCATCATTGCCGGACAGGGTACGGCGGGCCTGGAACTGGTCGAACAATTCGCCGAGCTGGGCCTGGCGCCCGATATCGTCTCGGCTCCTGCCGGGGGTGGCGGGCTGATTGCCGGCACCGGACTGGCAGTCAAACACGCTCACCCGGACGCGCAGATCTGGGCCGCCGAACCGGCGGAGTTCGATGATCACCGCCGTTCGCTCGAAGCGGGGAAACGCGTCGCCAATGCGCGCCTGACCGGCTCGATCTGCGACGCCATCATCACGCCGACCCCCGGCGAGCTGACCTGGCAGCTCAATGCCCGCCAGCTCAGCGGCGGCGTCGCCGTCAGCGATGATGAAGTGCTCGACGCAATGGCCTTCGCCTGGCGCCATTTCAAGATCGTGATCGAACCGGGTGCCGTGGTTGCCCTGGCCGCCGTGCTGTCCGGCAAGCTGGATGTCGCCGGCAAGACAGTCTGCGTGCTGGCCACCGGCGGCAATGTCGACCGGGCGGTGTTTGCGCGGGCGCTGGAGCGCGGATGAGGCGGGCAATGGTGACGTTGAAGAGCTAGACTTACTCCGGCACCGTCGCCGGTGATCCGCGCCGCAGATCCTGATCGATCATCAGCCGCGTTGGCGCGTCGTCGATCAGGCGCGTGCGATAGACCTGCACGTTTTCCAGCACGCGCATCACATAGTTGCGGGTTTCCGAGAAGGGGATGCTCTCGACCCAGTCGATCGGATCGACATCGGGATCGCGGGGATCGCCGTAATTCTCGATCCAGCGATTGGCCCGGTGAGGCCCGGCATTATAGGCGACCAGAGCCAGGATATAGGAGCCGTCATACTGATCGACGACCTCTTCGAGATGGTGCATGCCCAGGGTCAGATTATAATCACGGTCATCGGTGAGCCAGTTGAAGCGATAGGGCGCCCCCATTGAACGCGCCGTCGCCTGGGCGGTGGCGGGCATCATCTGCATCATGCCGCGCGCACCGGCGCCGCTGACGGCGTCCTGGGCGAATTCGGTTTCCTGGCGGATCACGGAATGCACCAGCGCGTCTTCCGGACGCCCGCCGCTGGTTTGCGGCAAGCTGATGGTCGGGTAGGCGCTCTGTGGCAGGATGATGCCGCGCAGGCGTGCCTGCTTCGCGGCGCGCACGGCCTGACGCATTTGCAGATATTCATTCGCCAGATTGGCCAGCAATACGCCCTCGACCGGATCTTCGACCTGGTCGTCGAGCCGGTACATGAAGAGCCGGAAATAATACTCCTCGCCCTGTTCGGCGAGCAGGCGCATGGCGCGGATTTCCGGACGCGATTCAAAGGCGATCCGTTGCTCATCGCTGGGCTCCGGCTCGCGTTCCAGCGAGAAGGCGTCAGGCGCGTCGGAGAGCTGTGACAGGGCGAGCTGACCGTAATAGGCGGTCGAGTGGACGCCGGCCTCGGCATAATAGGTGGCGGCGAGTTCCGGATTGCCGGCATCATCAGCGGCCCGGGCCATCCAGTAGGCCGCCCGCGACAGCGAGACCGGGGTGCCGACATTGTCGCGCAGATGCGTGAAATGCTCCATCGCCTGGTCCGGCTCATTGAGATGCACCAGGGCGAGCCAGCCGGCGATGAATTCCGCATCGGCGAAATCGCCGCCTGAATCCATGCCATTGGCACGGGCCAGCTGATAGGCGGTCACGAAATCCTGATCGCGGATCAGGTTGAGGATCATCAGCTTGCGTTCGGTCCACATCAGGCCCAGCGCACTGGGATTGGCGTGGGCATCGGGCAATTGCAGCAATAGCGGCAGGACGGTGTCGGTCATGCCGGCGCGGCGGCGCCAGCGCGCGCGCTCATAGGTCAGGCCGGGATCGCTCTGCAGGCTGACCGGGATGCGGTTGACGGCACGCTCGACGCCGCTCTGGCGTCCGGCCAGGCGCAGGCGGGCATCCGCGAGGTCGCGATCTGTGCCCTGCAGGAGCGGCAGGATGCGCCGTGCGGCAGAGGTCTGGTTGGACCAGATCAGATAATCCATCCGGGCCTGGTGATCATCCGCCGTCAGGACGGAGGCATGATCGCGCTGGACGGCGCTCTGAACGCTCAGCGGCAGGTATTCCGCGCGCCAGGTTTCGCGCAGCAGGCTTTCACCCTCCTCAATGCGGCCATCGGCCAGCAGGGCGTCGGCATAGGCGATCTGGCCACGCCCGGTTGTCGGCGGATTATCGACGAACCAGTTGATGATGAAGGGCGCGCTGAGCCCGGAATCGGTGATCTTCGATTCGGCCTCGGCGCGGATGAAGCTGTCGCGCGGCCAGTTGTCGAGCTCATCGAGCGCGAGATTGAGTTCAAGGAAGCTGGCCCGCGGATCGCTGAGCACGGTGCGCCATAACAGCACGCTTCGTGCCGCTGTATCGCTCAGGCGCAGACGGGTCTCGGCGACAAGGACCCAATCCTCGTCATCGGCCGCATCGAGCCCCTGGCGGAACAGTGCGAAATCGCCGTCGCTGAGATAGGCTGAGTAATTATGGGGCTCCGGCCGCATGCGCGGGGTCGGGGTCTGGGCCTGCGCGGGCAGGGCAAGACCCAGCGACAGCAGGGCTGGAAGCAGTAACGCTGACAAACAACGCGTGATCATGGACGCTAACTCGGATCCTGGTGGCTGAATACCGGCATCATCGGCCCGAACACCCCTCACTGTCCAGTCTTGTTGAGGAGACTTGGCCGCGCGCTGCGCCACCTTTATGGTCGCCGGCTTGCAATCCGGAATTCGGGACCAAAACATGTTCAAGGGCTCCATCACCGCACTCGTCACACCGTTCAAGAATGGTGCCGTTGACGAGGACAAAGTAATCGAACTGTGTGAACGCCAGATTGCGGCCGGCACTCATGGACTGGTTCCATGCGGTACGACGGGCGAATCCGCGACGCTGAGCTTTGAGGAGCATATGCGTGTGGTCGAGCTGGTTGTGAAGACCAGCGCGGGCCGTGTGCCGGTGATCGCCGGAACCGGATCAAACTCGACCGCCGTCGCGATCCAGAACCAGGCCCGCGCCCGGGAAATCGGTGCCGATGCGGGACTGGTGGTTGCGCCATATTACAACAAGCCCAATGCCGAGGGGCAGTTCCGCCATTATCAGGCGATCAATGATGCCGTTGATCTGCCGATCATCGTCTACAATGTCCCCGGACGCACGGTGATCGATATCTCGGTTCCGACCATGGCGCGCCTGGCCGGTTTGACCCATGTCGTCGGCGTCAAGGATGCGACCGGCGATATGTCGCGCGTGTCCGGTCATCGCCGGCTGATCGGCGAAGGCTTCATCCAGCTCTCCGGCGATGATCCGACGGCGCTGGGTTTTAATGCCTGCGGCGGCACCGGCATGATTTCCGTCACCTCCAATGTGGCGCCCCAATTATGCGCCCAATTCCAGGACGCGATGCTGGCCGGCGATTGGCAGACCGCGCGCCGGCTCAATGACCGGCTGACGCCGCTGCATCACGCCCTGTTCACCTCGGCCAGTCCGGGGCCGACCAAATATGCGATGCAATTGCTCGGTGTGACCGGCACTGAAATGCGCCTGCCGCTGACTGAACCCGACGAGGCCTCCAAACTGGCGGTGCGCAAGGCGATGGTGATCGCCGGATTGCTGGATCAGTCATGAGCAAACCCGATACGCGGCCCGTCGCGCTCAATCGCCGCGCGCGCTATGATTACGAGATCGAGGAAGTCTTCGAGGCCGGGCTGATGCTGATGGGCTCGGAGGTCAAATCCTTGCGCGAAGGCCGGGCCAATATCGCGGAATCCTATGTCAGCCCCGAGCGCGAAGGCTTGTGGCTGATCAATGCCGATATCCCGCAATACGCGCCGGCCAACCGCTTCAATCACGATCCGAGGCGGCACCGCAAACTTCTGCTTAAAAAGAAGGAAATCAGCCGCTTGATCGGCGCGGTCACCCGTGACGGACGCACGATCATCGCCCTGAAACTCTATTTCAATGATCGCGGTATCGCCAAGCTCCAGATCGGTCTGGCCAAGGGCAAGCGCAATGTCGACAAGCGCCAGACGATCAAGGATCGCGAGTGGAACAAGCAGAAATCAAGGCTGATGAAGGATCACGGCTAGGGTTTTGCCGCTCTATTCGTCTGCCGCCGCAAACCGGTCGCGATAGGCTTGCGGTGTGACACCCATCAGACGCGCAAAACTGCGCCGCATGCGTTCGTCATTGCCGAAACCGCAGGCCGTCGCGATCGTCTTGATGCTCAGCTTGACGTCTTCCAGCATCACCCGCGCGGCATCGACGCGGAATTGTTCGACAGCGCGCGCCGGGGTGTGGCCGGTTTCGCGGATATAGAGGCGGGCGAAATTGCGGGCGCTCATGCCGGAGCGTTCGGCGAGCGCCTCGATCCGCAGGTCTGCGGTGAGATTGTCGCGCATCCAGAAATGCAGCGCATCGAACTTGCCGCTTGCCGATCGGGTTTGTTCCTTCAGCGCTTCGCTGAACTGGGACTGGCCGCCGGGGCGTTTGACATAGACCAGAAGATTGCGGGCCAGTTCCAGAGCGGCTTCGCGGCCATGATCGGCTTCCACCATGGCCAGCGCCAGATCGATGCCGGCGGTGACGCCGCCCGACGTCCACACGCCATCGTCCTCGATATAGATCGGGTCGGGGTCAATTTCCGCCTTGGGGCAGTTTTCAGCGAGCTCGTCACAGCGGCGCCAATGGGTCACCGCGCGGCGTCCATCGAGCAGGCCGGCAGCGGCGAGCAGGAAAGCGCCGGTGCAGGTCGACGCGATGCGGCCGCACCGCTCCGTTGCCCGCAGGACGGAGGCCACCAGGCGATGGTCGCGGCTGGCGGCATCGACGCCGTCCCCGCCGCACACGATCAGCGTATCGGTTTCGTCGAGACCCACCCCGGCGACGCGGCGCGTATTGAGCAATATCCCGGTATCGGTCTTGACCGGTCCGCCATGGTGCGAGGCCAGGGTGGTGATGTAGGCGTCATAGCCCAGCACCTCATTGGCGTCGGCAAAAACCTGGAGTGGGCCGGTCGCGTCGAGCAGTTTCACCTCCTCGAAGATGAAGAAGGCGATGTGACGTTCGATCAGGGGCGTATTGGCAGGAAAAGTCGGCATGTTGTCATTTGTGCCATTAGTGAAAGCGAATAGCCAGAGCCAAGTGTTGCGCGCTGGAGGCGGATGCCAGAATGGAAAAACCAGAGCTGAAACATGTCATAAATACGATATGCCCCTGGTCGGGCGAACCGGTGCGGGGCGATAGCCTGGCACGCTATCGCGGCGCGGTGGTCGGTTTCTGCAATCGGGGCTGCCGTGACAGGTTCGAGCGCGCGACCCGCGCCTTCGATGCCGCGTTGGAGGCGCTGGCTGAAAACGCCGGTTCGGCGCAGTGACGGGTTCCAGGGAAATGGGTAAGGCGCGGATTGGTCAGCCATTAACCATGTTGTTCACAGCTGACTGTTTATGCGGTCATCTGCCGAGATAGTCGCGGATATCGGCGAAGACCGCGCTGAACATCGGTTCGGTCAGCCGGCCGGTATTGGTGTTGTAGCGCGAGCAGTGATAGCTGCTGAACAGTCGCACCGCGCCTTGGGGCGCGTCGACATCGCTCGCCGCACCATGGCCAAAGGGGGCGCTGACGAGGCGGTGACCGAGGGCGCGCAGCGTATTGTCATGGGCGATCTTGCCAAGGGCGAGAATGGCGCTCAGGCGGGGCAGGGAGGCGATCCGGTCGACCAGGAAGGGACGGCAGGCATTGGCCTCGGCGCCGACCGGTTTGTTCTCCGGCGGCACGCAGCGCACCGCATTGGTGATCATGACATCCTTGAGCGTCAGCCCGTCATCGGCGTCGAGCCCGTATGTGCCCCGGCTGAAGCCGTGCTTGGCCAGGGTCGCAAACAGGAGGTCGCCGGCCCAGTCGCCGGTAAACGGGCGTCCGGTGCGATTGGCCCCGCGCAGGCCCGGCGCCAGTCCGACAATCAGCAGACGCGCATCATCCGGCCCGAATGAGCCGACCGGCGCGTTGTGCCAGTCCGGGAAGAGGGCGGTATTGCGCTGGCGAAACTCGACCAGGCGCGGGCAGAGCGGGCAATTCTTTGGCGGTTCGGGCTGCAGGCTCATATCGTGTCATCCACCCGATTGTCCGGCCGGCCGATCAGCGGCTGGAGATCGAGCAATTCGATGAAATCATCGGCCTGGCGGCGCAGCTCGGTGGCGATCATTGGAGGCTTGGTCTTCATCGAGGAGACGACACTGACGCGCACGCCGCGCCGGCGCGCGGCCGCGATAGCGGGGCAGAAATCACCATCGCCGGTGAACAGGATGATGTGTTGGAGATAGTCGGACGCATCGATCATGTCGACGGCCAGTTCGAGGTCCATATCGCCCTTCACGCGGCGATTGCCGTCGGCATCGGTAAACTCCTTGGCCGGCTTGGTGACGACGTGGAAGCCATTATAGTCGAGCCAGTCGACCAGCGGACGCAGCGGATTATACTCTTCATGCTCGAGCAGGGCGGTGTAGTAATTGGCGCGGATCAGCCGGCCGCGCTTGCGAAATTCGCCAAGCAGGCGTTTGAAATCAATATCGAAGCCGAGTGCCTTGGTTGTCGCGAACAGATTGGCGCCATCAATGAAAATGCCGATACGCTCGTCCGGGTAAAAGGTCATGGGGTGTAATCCCTCAAAATATCAGTGAAACGACACATGAAAACATCCCCGATTTATATCGCGCTTGGCGCCAATCTGCCATCGGCGGGACGCAGCCCGGCCGAGACCCTGGCCGCGGCCCTGGCCATGCTCGGCTCCCGCGGCATCCAGCGGGTCGCCCGTTCGTCCGACTGGCACAGCCCCGCCTGGCCCGACCCGGCGGCTCCGGCCTATGTCAATGCCGTCGCTTCGGTCGAGACCCGGCTGGATCCGCGCTCCTTGCTCAATCTCCTGCACGAGGTCGAAGCCGAATTCGGCCGTACCCGCCACAAGCGATGGGAATCGCGCGTGCTCGATCTTGATCTGCTCGATTATCGCGGCGAACTTCATCGCGATGAGGCCGGCATGGAGGTCCCGCACCCGCGCATGACCGGCCGGGCCTTTGTGCTCTTGCCCCTGGCGGAGATTGCGCCCCGCTGGCGCGAGCCTGGTGAGGGCCGGACGATCGAGGCCCTGATCAAGGGCCTGAAGCCCGCCGATGTGGCGGCGACCGTCAAGCTGCACTCCGTCGCCCGGTAAACGCGCACAGGCCTTGCCAGACCGGGGCAGTACCGATAGGACACGCGGTTCAAACTGCAGCGCTTGTTCAAGGAGATCGCGCGTATGGCCCGCGTCACCGTCGAAGATTGTATCGATAAGATCCCTAACCGTTTTCGCCTGGTTCTCCTGGCAGCGCACCGGGCCCGGAATATCTCCGCCGGTTCCGCGCTGACAATCGAACGCGATAACGACAAAAATCCCGTCGTCTCCCTGCGCGAAATCGCTGATGAGACCCTTGATCTCGATGTTCTTCGTGAGAGCCTTGTCAATGGCTTGCAGCGTGTCCTGCCGAGTGAAGACGAGGAAGAGGCCCGCAAGGCCGAAGGTCGCCAGGAATTCGAAGCCCTGCCGGCTCCGCCTGTCGAGCTTGATGAATCGGAAATGCTCAAGGCCCTGCAAAATGATCGGGACGGCGCGCCTGACGGCCGCCTCTAGCGCGCCTTGACTGCCGGGGCGAATATCTCTGATCCGGTTTCGCCGCCGCCCGCCATACCGAGCGCGGACGAGCTGATCGAACGGATTCGGAAATATTTTCCGACCGTCGATGCGGACTATGTGCGCCGCGCCTATGATTTCGCCGAAGAAGCCCACCGGCCGCAACGCCGCCAGTCGGGTGAGCCCTATTTCGGGCATGTCGCAGCGGTCGCGGTCATCCTGACCGAACTGCGCATGGACGTCGCCACGGTCTGTACCGGCCTGCTTCACGACACCGTCGAGGACACGCCCGCCACCCTGGCCGATCTGGACACGCTGTTTGGCGGCGAGGTGGCGAGCCTGGTGGATGGCGTCACCAAGCTGGGCCAGATGGAGCTGCGCTCCAAACGCACCAAACAGGCGGAAAACCTCCAAAAACTGGTCGTCGCCATCTCCTCCGATGTCCGCGTCCTGATCGTCAAACTGTGCGACCGCCTGCATAATATGCGCACGCTCGGCGCCATTCCGCGTCCGGAGAAGCGCGAGCGCATCGCCCGCGAAACGCTGGAAATCTATGCGCCGCTGGCGCGCCGGATCGGGATCAACCGGGTCTGTGTCGAGCTCGAAGACCTGGCGTTCAAACACATCAATCCCGCCGCCCATGAATCGATTACGCGGCGACTGCAATTGCTGCGCGACCAGCATTCCCAGGAAGTCGCCGTGGTCTCCGGGGCGATTACGGACAAGCTGGCCGCGGTCGGCATCGAGGCCCGGGTCTTCGGCCGACAGAAACGGCCCTATTCGATCTGGCGCAAGCTGGAGCGCAAGGGGCTGACCTTTGACGATATCGCGGATATTTATGCCTTTCGCGTCATCGTCGACACGCCTGATGATTGCTACCGGACGCTCGGGGTGATCCATCAGGCCTGGCGCAGCGTGCCGGAGCGGTTTCGCGATTTCATTTCCGTGCCCAAGCCGAATAATTACCGCTCACTGCACACCACCGTCGTCGGTCCCAATAGCGTACGGATCGAATTGCAGATCCGCACCGAGGCGATGGAAGCGGTCGCCGAAAGCGGGGTCGCGGCGCATTGGCGCTATAAGGACAGCACGTATCGCTATGACCCGGACGCGGCCCAGGCGGCCGGCGGTGATCCGCTGGAGCGTTTGCGGCCCTTCGTTGAAATTCTCAACCAGGGCGGCGATCCCGACGAGTTTCTTGAGCACGCCAAGCTCGAAATGTTCGCCGACCAGGTCTATTGCTTCACGCCGAAGGGCGATCTGATTGCGCTGCCATCGGGCGCGACGCCGCTCGACTTCGCCTATGCGGTTCATACCGAGCTCGGCCACACCACCGTCGCGGCCCGGGTCAATGGTCGCGAGCGTCCGCTGCGCACCGAGCTGCACAATGGCGATGTTGTCCAGATCGTCAAAGGCGGCGTGCGTCAGCCACCGCAGGGCTGGGAAAGCCTGGCCGTGACCGGCAAGGCGCGGGCCGCGATCCGCCGCCTGATCCGCGAATCCGAACGTGAGGAATTCTGCCGTATCGGCAAGATCATGGCTGATCACGCCTTCCGCCGTGAGGGGCGTGCCCTGGTTGAAAAGGACCTCACCGAGGCAATCAGCCGGCTCGAGCTGAAGGATGTCGAAGGCCTGTATGAAGCGCTCGGGCGCGGCCGTATCACCTCGACCGGCCTGCTCAACGCCGTTTTCCCGGGCCGGCTCGATGATCGCGGCGACGCGGTCGAGCGCGATCTGATCGAGGACAAGAAGGCGCGCCTCTATGTGCGCGGACGTGGCCTGACGCCGGGCGTGACGCTGCATTTCGCCGAATGCTGTTCGCCGCTGCCCGGCGACCGCATCGTCGGTCTGCTGGTGCCCGAACGCGGGATCGAGATTCACACGATTGATTGCGAACGCCTGGTCCAGTTCGAACAGGGCGAGATGGATCAATGGCTCGATCTCGACTGGACCGATGAGGCCGGCGCCAAGGCCGTCTCGATGGCGCGCATCAAGGCGGTGATGCACAATGAGCCCGGCGCGCTGGCCGAGATTGCCAAAACCGTCGGCGAGAATCGCGGCAATATTGCCAACGTGAAAACCTACAAACGGGCCGCCGATTTCTTCGAGATGGAATTTGACATCGAAGTGATCGACACCCGTCATCTGGCCAATGTGCTCGCGGCGATCCGGATGTGTTCATCCGTGGTCTCGGCGGAGCGGATGCGCGCCGAGCCCGGAGAACCCGACGAATGACACGCGAGGACGTCCTCAATGAATTTCGCGCCGCGGGCGCTTTGCTGGAAGGGCATTTCATCCTGTCTTCCGGCCTGCGCAGCGCGGTCTTTCTGCAAAAGGCAAAAGTCTTTGCCGATCCGGCGCGCACCGAGCGCCTGTGCCGCGCCCTGGCCGAGAAGGTCAAGGCGGAGCTGACCGAACAACCCACCATTATCGTCTCGCCGGCCGTGGGCGGCATTGTGCCCGGCTATGAGACGGCACGGCAAATGGGGCTGAACGCGCTTTATGTCGAGCGCGAGAATGGCGAGTTTACCCTGCGTCGCGGTTTTGAGCTGGGCCCCGAGGACCGCGTGCTGGTGGTCGAGGATATCGTCAGTACCGGCCTGTCCTCGCGCGAATGCATCGAGGCGATCCAGGCGACGGGCGCGACCGTGATTGCCGAGGCCTGCCTCGTTGATCGCTCCGGCGGTGAGGCCGATGTCGGCGTGCCGCTGATCGCGTTGACGCAATACAAGGTGCCCGCCTATCCCGCCGATCAATTGCCGCCCGAACTGGCCGCCATTCCCGCGATCAAGCCGGGCAGCCGGGGTCTGGCTTGATGCTTCGCCTCGGCGTCAATATCGATCATGTCGCCACCATTCGTAATGCGCGCGGGGGCGCGCATCCTGACCCCGTGCGGGCTGCGCGCCAGGCCGCGGAGAGTGGCGCCGACGGGATTACCGCGCATCTGCGCGAGGATCGTCGCCATATCACCGACAGCGATATCGACCGCTTAATGGCCGAGATCGATCTGCCGCTCAATCTGGAGATGGCGGCGACGCCGGAAATGCTGACCATCGCCCTGCGTCACAAGCCGCATGCGGTCTGCCTGGTGCCGGAAAAGCGCGAGGAACGCACCACCGAAGGCGGTCTCGATATCGCCGCCGGCCATAATCACCTTGCGCCCTATGTCCGCCAGCTCGGCGAGTCTGGCATCCGCGTCTCGCTCTTCATCGAGGCCGACCCGGTGCAGATCGCGGTCGCCGAGGCGATGGGCGCCAGCGTGGTTGAACTGCATACCGGTGCCTATTGCGAAGCGGCGCTGCGCGGCGACACCGAGGCCGTCGCCGGGCATCTGGAATTGCTCAAGATTGGTGCCTCGGAGGCCTTTCGGCGCGGGCTGGAAGTCCATGCCGGCCACGGTCTGACCTATGACACGGTGAAACCGATCGCCGCGATCCCGGAACTGGCCGAGCTCAATATCGGCCATTTCCTGATCGGCGAGGCGATCTTCCGCGGCCTGCGTGAAGCGGTGACGACGATGCGCGGGCTGATCGCCGAAGCGCGTGATGAAGCCGGCATTGTGACATGATCATCGGCCTCGGCTCAGATTTGATGGATATTCGCCGGATCGAGCGTTCGCTGGAGCGGTTCGGCGACCGTTTCGTGCAGCGTGTCTTTACCGAGGTTGAGCAGGCAAAATCCGAAGCACGCCGCATGCGCGCCGCCAGTTACGCCAAGCGATTTGCCGCCAAGGAAGCCGGTGCCAAGGCGCTCGGCACCGGGATTGCGCGCGGTGTGTCGTGGAAGGAAATCGGTGTCATCAATCTGCCCGGCGGCAAGCCGACCCTGGCCTTCACAGGCCGGGCGCTGGAACGTCTGATCGCGCTGACGCCGGAGGGAATGGAAGCCCATGCCCATATCACCATCACCGATGACCACCCTTACGCCCAGGCCTTCGTGGTGATTGAAGCGCGTCTGATCGGTATCGCCCATGGTTGATCCCACGGCCGACCTGGAGACCCGCATCGGCTATGTCTTCAAGGACAGAAAGCTGATCGAGCGGGCGCTGACCCATTCCAGCTATGGCGATGGCCGGCCGGGCTTTCGCAGCTATGAGCGGCTGGAGTTTCTCGGCGACCGCGTGCTCGGCCTGATGACGGCGGAAGCGCTCTATCGGGCTTTCGACATGGCACAGGAGGGCGCGCTGGCGCCCCGCCTCAATGCCCTGGTGCGCAAGGAAACCTGCGCCGATGTCGCCCGCGCCATCGATCTCGGCGCGGCGCTGCGCATGGGGCGTTCCGAAGAGAAGGGCGGCGGCCGCGCCAAAACCTCTATCCTCGGCGATGCCTGCGAGGCACTGATGGCGGCGCTTTATCTCGATGGCGGCCGGCCTTGTGTCCAGGCTTTCTATGACGCCCACTGGTCGGACAGGATCGAGGCCTTGAAGCACAAGCCGCGCGACGCCAAATCCATGCTGCAGGAATGGGCGGCCAAGGCGGGTCACGGCGCGCCGCGCTACCAGCTCACAACTCGCTCCGGCCCCGACCATCGCCCGGTGTTTACCGTTGAAGTCACAATTTCACCGCTTGCGCCGGCGATCGGCGAGGGCGGAAACAAACAGGCGGCCGAACGCGCCGCCGCAAAGAACCTGTTGAACAGAGAGGGCCATGATGTCGGCTGAACCTGAAACCCGATTTGGCTTTGCCGCCGTGATCGGTTCCCCCAATGCCGGCAAATCGACCCTGGTCAATGCGCTCGTCGGCGCCAAGATTTCCATCGTGACCCACAAGGTGCAGACGACACGCTTTGCGGTGCGCGGCGTGGCGATCGAGGACAAGACGCAGATCTGTCTGGTCGACACACCCGGCGTCTTCGCCCCGAAAAACCGTCTCGACAAGGCGATGGTGCGCGCCGCCTGGAGCGGCGCCGATGATGCCGATTGTGTGGTTCATGTGATCGATGTCGGCGCCCGCGACCGCATCGAGCAGGGCCAGGGCAAGCCTGGTGACCGCTTGATGGTCGAGGATGATGACCGCGTCATGGAAGGCCTCAAACTGGCCGGCCGCCAGGCGACACTCGTGCTCAACAAGATCGACACGATTGATAGCGACCACCTGCTCGCAATGTCGAAAGAGCTCTATGATTCCGGGATTTATTCCGACGTTTTCATGATTTCCGCCAAGAAGGGCTTCGGCGTTCCCTTGCTGAAAGCCCATCTGGCGACCCTGATGCCGGAAGGTGTCTGGCACTACCCCGAAGACCAGATCGCCGATCTGCCGCAGCGCCTGCTCGCCGCCGAGATCACACGCGAGAAAGTCTATCTGCGCCTGCACGAGGAATTGCCCTACGCCTCGATGGTCGAGACGGAAAGCTGGAAGAAGCTGCGCGACGGCTCGGTGCGCGTCGAGCAATCCATCATCATCGAACGCGACAGCCAGAAACCCATCGTGCTCGGCAAGGGCGGCTCGGCGGTGAAGGCCATCGGCGAGGCGGCCCGGCGCGAGCTCGAGGACATGCTCGGCTGCCGCGTCCACCTCTTCATCAATGTGAAGGTTGATCCACGCTGGATGGCGCGCCGCGCCCACTTCTCCGATGTCGGGCTTGATTTCGATGCCTAGTCTCGCTGCGATTGAGACCTGCGATGGAATGGTCTGATAGCGGCATTGTCCTGGCGGTCCGCCCGCACGGGGAGACCAGCGCGATCATCGAGGTGCTGACGGCGGAAAATGGCCGCCATGCCGGCCTCGTGCGCGGCGGGCGGTCGCGGGTCATGCGGCCGGTTCTGCAGCCGGGCAATCGCGTCGCGGTGACCTGGCGGGCGCGGCTGGCTGACCATCTGGGCTCGTTCACCGTCGAGGCCGAGCATCTGGGTGCCGGGGCCGTGATGGAAGATCGCGCGGCGCTGGCGGGCCTCAACTCGGCCTGTGCCGTCGCGGTGATGGCCTTGCCCGAGCGTGAGGCTCACAGACAGGTTTATGACGGGTTTGGCGTCTTCCTGGCGGCACTCGATGACGAGGACCTCTGGCCGGCGCTCTATGTCAGCTGGGAGGCGGGGCTGTTGTCCGATCTCGGCTATGGCCTCGATCTCGATACCTGCGCCGTCACCGGCGTCGTCGACGATCTGACCCATGTCAGCC
>NZ_JBLWTL010000024.1:0-43788 GCF_048270095.1 Maricaulis sp.
GACGTCCGGCGCACCTCTTCCATCAAGGAAGAGGAGGGTGGCAATCGAGGAGGTGGGCATCATCACCTCCTCTTCCTTGATGGAAGAGGTGGCCGCGAAGCGGTCGGAGCTGGTGGGGATGACGGGCGCCAGGGCCCTCGCCCTGCCCCGCCGCTCGCACCCGGGTTTATCCACCCCGACCGGTGCACAGGTATACTGGCGCGATTTTGCTCTTTGACATCGTTGGCCCATCGCAAAACAGCGCGCCCCGCAGACCGGCCCGGCGCCCGCCGCCGCTATAGTAGTCGTCGTCGTAGAAAAGCCGGTTCCGGTGACAGAGAATGGGAGTCAGTGACAGGCTCACATCGCCGCCGCCCGCCCGTTTGCGGATGCGGACGGATGATGCAGACAGCGCCTTTGAGACCGCGAAAACACTGACCGAATAATGAGATAGCCGAAAACGCGCGCCGGGCTGCGGCCCGGTCGAGCGGCCAAAATATTCTGCGAGTGACAGGATGACAGACTGGCAGACACTGCCCGCAGTGACAGAGCCAAATTCCGGCCGCTAGCGTCCCGGAGGCTCGGCGCCCATCTGGCGTGAGCGGCGTTCGGCGGCCGAGACGGCCTGGCGGATCAGTTCGGGCAAACCGCCACCGCCGCCCATCAACACATCAATCGCGGCCTGGGTGGTGCCGCCCGCCGAGGTGGCGGCGCGGCGCAATTCCTGGGGTGTCTTGTCGGAGGCGGCCAACAGCGCACCGGCGCCGATAATCGCCTGGCGTGCCAGCTTGTCGGCCAGGTCGCGCGGCAGGCCTTCGCCGAAGCCGGCCCCTGCCAGCGCCTCGGCCAGCAGATAGGCATAGGCCGGTCCGGACCCGGCAACCGCCGTGGCGGCACCGATCAGGCGCTCATCATTGACCCATTCAACCGGCCCGCCGGCCTTGAGCAGGCGCGTGGTGAGCGTCTTGATCGAGGCGCCCGCCTCATTGGCGACGCAGACGCTGATCCCGGCGCCGATCGCCGCCGCGGTATTGGTCATGGCGCGCACAATCGGACGATCACCAAACAGGCCCGCCTGCCGCGTCAGGGTGACGCCGGCCATCAGGGAGAGGATGGCGCAGTCGCGCGGCAGAAGCGGTGCCAGATCGGCGGCGATCTTTTCCAGCGCCTGCGGCTTGACCGCCAGCACGACCAGATCCGTACCAGCCAGGGCCTTGGCACTGGCGGCCGTGATATGGGCCAGCTGATATTGCGCGATCAGATCCTGGGCGAGATCACCCGGCGCCGGGTCGACGACCAGCAAATCGGGTGGTGCGACGCCACTACGCTTGGTGCGAAGCCAGCCGGCTATCAGCGCACCGCCCATATTGCCGGCGCCGATCAGTGCAATCTTGGTCGATGTGCTCATGGTCTGGGTCAGGCCTCACCGGCAGTTTCGAACATCGCGGCCGCGGTTGCTTCCTCGACATTCTTGCCGCCCCAGATGAGGAAGTGGAAAGCCGGGTAAAAACGCTCACCGGCCTCCTGGGCCGCGGCGATCATCGTCGCCGCCTGGGCCGGAGACACATTTTCGCCGGCGGGCAGGGAAATCGCGTGACGGTATACCACGCTGCCATCCTCGGCCCAGACATCAAAATGTCCCAGCCAGAGTTTTTCGTTCAAGCGGGCGACCAGTTCGCAGACATCGCGGAAACGATTGCTGGTCACTTTCAGGTCGAGACTGGAGCAGATGTGCAGCGCATCCAGTTCCGGACGCCAGGCAAACCACATCTGATGATCGCGCCAGGCGCCCGGCACACTCAGGTGCAGTTCGCCATTCTCTTCGCGGTCATAGGGATATTGCTCGGCGATCACCGCCTGTTCGACAGCATCGAGCGGGTCGGATGTCGCGGGGGCGTATTCGTCTGACATCAGGTCCATGGCGTAGTCTCCTTCGTCTGCGCGGCGACTCACACCGTTAGCACGGTATGAGCACGCCGCTGCAGGCGCAATTAAAAGCGCTGGTCGCGCGGTATCAGTCTGTGGATTTCGGTGCCGCGCTCTTTGCGGCGGGCTTGCGTTTGCGGGCTGCGGGCTTGGCCGCCCCGGCCGCCTCCAGCGCAGCCAGCCGGGCATTGAGCGTTTCGATCTCTGTGCGCGCCGTTGCCAGAGCAGCCTTCACCACATCGAATTCCTCGCGGCTGACCAGATCCATATCCGCGATAAAGCGGTCCGCCTGGGCCCGCATGGCGGTGCGCGCTTCGTCTCCGACCGCTTGGGCGGCGCCGAAGGCATCCGTCATCAGTTCAGCGAAATCATTCAGAAGCGGGTTGCGCGTTTGCATCAAAGAAAGCCATTAGTGTGTCTGACATTCGCCTATATGCGGTGCCGAGCGCAAAAGCGCAACGCGTGCCTGCCTCCTGTCTGCATCTATTTTCCGGATCTGCCCATGCAATATTGTCCCGCCAGCTTCGACCTCATCGACCCGATCCTGTTCACGATCGGCCCGTTCGACGTGTTCGGCCTCGACCTTCGCTTCGACCTGCGCTGGTACGCACTGGCCTATATCGCCGGGCTTTTGCTGGGTTGGCGCTATATGACGCTGCTGTCGCGGCGACCGGCCATGTGGCATGCGCCGGGCACAAAGAAACCGAAAGCGCCCTTCACCGAGCTTCAGGTCGACGACCTTCTGGTGTGGGCGACGCTCGGCGTCATCGCCGGCGGCCGGCTGGGCTATGTCGTATTTTATGCGTGGGATTACATGGCGACCGGCCTGCGCGGCGGCATGATCACCCCGGACAGCGTCATGGAACGCCTCCTCTGGACCGTCACCGGCATAACCGAGGGCGGCATGGCCTTCCATGGCGGGTTGATCGGTGTGGCGCTGGCGCTCTTCGTCTATGCCCGCCGGAACCAGCTCGACCTCTTGCGCATCGCTGATGCCGCGGCCGTGGTCACCCCGATCGGCCTGTTCTTCGGGCGCATCGCCAATTTCATCAATGGCGAGCTCTGGGGCCGCCCGACCGATCTGCCGTGGGCGATGACCTTCGCCAGCGACCGCCTGTGCCTGCCGCGCCATCCGAGCCAGCTCTATGAGGCCGCGCTGGAAGGGCTGGCCCTGTTTGCGATCATCAATCTGGCGACCTGGAAATTCCGCGCGCTGGAACGGCCCGGTCTCAATTCCGGGCTCTTCCTGATGTGCTACGGCCTGTTCCGGGCCGTGCTCGAGACCGTGCGCGAACCCGATCTGCACATGCCTGAAGCCCTGCGCGGCCATGTCACCATGGGCATGCTGCTCTCCATCCCGATGATCATTGCCGGCGCCTGGCTGGTCCACAAGGCCCTGAGCCGGACCGCACTGCCCGCCAGCAAGGCCTGATCATGATTGCAGACCGGCTGCGCGAGCGCATCGCGGAGGGCGGACCGATTTCGATCGCCGCCTTCATGACCCAGGCCCTGTTCGACCCGGTCGAGGGGTTTTACGCGACCAAGGACCCGATCGGCGCCGGTGCCGATTTCATCACCGCGCCGGAAATCAGCCAGATGTTCGGCGAACTGGTCGGCCTGTGGGTCGCCCAGTCCTGGCTCGATATGGGCAAGCCCGATCCGGTCCAGCTCGTCGAGCTGGGCCCCGGCCGCGGCACGATGATGGCCGATGCACTGCGCGCCTGCCGAGCCGTGCCGGGCCTCCTGCCCGCCCTGCAGGTGACACTGATCGAGGCGAGCGCCGCCCTCAAGGCCGTGCAGGCCGAGACCCTGGGGCCGAGCGGCGCCCAGATCCGCTGGGTCGACCGGCTCGAGGCTGTGCCGCCCGGCCCGGCGATCATCGTCGGCAATGAATTTCTCGACTGCCTGCCCCTGCGCCAGGCGGTGAAGCGCGGTGGCCGCTGGCATGAACGCATGGTCGGACTCGACAGCGGCGACAGCGGTGAATTCGTCTTCGTGCTGGGGCCACCGCTGGGCATTGATGAAGCCCTGATCCCCGAGCGCCTGCGCGACGCCCCGGAAGGCAGCCTCGTCGAGCTGCGGCCGGGCGGCCGCCAGGTGATCGAAAGCCTTGCCCGCCGGTTCACCGATCATCCCGGCCGCGCCCTGCTGATTGATTACGGGCCCGCCCAAAGCGAGCCCGGCGACACGTTGCAGGCCATTCGCGCCCACACGAAGGTCGCGGCACTGGAACAGCCCGGCACTGCCGACCTGACCGCACGCGTCGATTTCGAATCATTGACTGTCTGCGCCCGCGACGCCGGCCTCACAGCCTATGGCCCGGTCGAACAGGGCCCGTTTCTGCTCAATCTCGGCCTTGAGGCGCGCGCCGCCGTTTTGTCCCAGGCAACGCCCGGCCAACGCAGCGTCATCGCCCGCCAGGTCTGGCGTCTCACCGATGAAGACCAGATGGGGCAATTGTTCAAACTCGTCTGTTTCGACAGTCCCGGCCTGCCCACACCGCCCGGATTCTCCGCACACTGAGTCTTTCGGCTTCAATCCCGACGCAGCCTCTGTTACTCAGCCTCACAATTCACAAGGGGCCATTCGCCATGAAGTTGCTGTCCGGCACATCCAACCGGCCACTCGCCCGCGCGATCGCCGATTATCTCGACGCGCCGCTGACGGCCAGCGAGATCGAGCGTTTCGCAGATGGTGAGATTTTCGTCCGCATTGACGAGAATGTCCGCGGCGAGGATGTCTTCATTATCCAGTCGACTTCCTGCCCCGCCAATGACCATTTGATGGAATTGCTGATCTGCACCGACGCACTGGTCCGCGCCAGTGCGCGCCGGATCACCGCCGTCATCCCCTATTTCGGCTATGCCCGCCAGGACCGCAAAACCGGCGGCCGCACGCCGATCTCCGCCAAACTGGTGGCCAATCTGATCGCCAAGTCCGGCGCTGATCGCGTCTTGACGATTGATCTGCACGCCGGCCAGATCCAGGGCTTCTTCGATATTCCGACCGATAATCTTTTCGCGACCAAGGTCATCGAAGAGGATATCCGTCGTCACTACAAGGTGGAGGATCTGATGATCGTCTCACCTGATGTCGGCGGCGTCGTCCGCGCCCGGGCACTGGCCAAACTCCTCGATGCCGAGATCGCCATTGTCGACAAGCGCCGCCCCAAGGCCGGCGTGTCGGAAGTGATGAATATCATCGGTGAAGTTGAAGGCCGCCGCTGCATTCTGTTCGACGATATCTGCGATTCGGGCGGCACGCTGTGCAATGCCGCCGACGCCCTGCTCAAATGCGGCGCGACCGAGGTGTCCGCCTATGTCACCCATGGCGTCATGTCGAATGATGCGCAGGGCCGGATTGCCAAATCTGCCTTGAAGGAAGTGGTGATTACCGATTCCATTACCGAGCTGCCCGGCTCGACCCAGACAGGCAAGGTGCGGCGGCTTTCGATCGCGCCATTGCTCGGCGAAGCCATCCGCCGGATCGCCAATGACGAATCCGTATCGAAACTGTTCGACTGAAGAATTTGCCCGATTGCTGACTCTTCCCGTCCCGCACTGTTGCGCGGCGCGCGGGTATCCGCTATAGCCCGCCGCTCGAAATAACACCGTGGCGCGATGCCAAGAAAAATCGCTGCCCGCCTGGTCTGGCGGCGTTTGTATTTAAGGAAACAGGTCGATGAGCTCCAACATCGTTCTCACCGTTGACGTTCGTGAAGGCACTGGCAAGGGCGCGGCTCGCGCTGCCCGCCGTGAAGACCTGGTTCCAGGCGTCATTTATGGCGGCGAACTTGGCCCCGTCTCGATCAATCTGCGTGGCAATGAAGTCCGCAAGGCACTGCTGAGCGGCAATTTTCTCTCGCACATCCTCGAGCTGAACCATGACGGCAAGAACCAGAAGGTTATTGCCCGTGACATCCAGTTCCACCCGGTCTCCGACAAGGCGATGCATGTCGACATGTACCGCGTCGAAGCCGGCACCAAGATCCGCGTCAATGTCGCCGTTCAATTCCAGAACGAAGAGACCTGCCCGGCCCTGAAACGCGGCGGCGTTCTCAATATCGTCCGTCACGATCTCGAGCTGCTCTGCCCGGCTTCGGAAATCCCTGAATTCATCGCCGTCGACCTGACCGGCCTCGAAATCGGCGATTCGATCCACATGTCGGCCGTCACCCTGCCAAAGGGCGTGAAACCAACCATCACCCGCGACTTCACCATCGCGACGCTGCAGGGCTCACGCGCCGTTCTCACCGAGCTCGATGAGACCGAAGGCGAAGACGCAGCTGAAGTCGAAGAAGAAGGCGGCGAGGAGTAATCCTCGCCGGCCGATCCTGAGGGCGGCCGACGATGATGATCCTGGCAGGGCTCGGAAATCCCGAGCCCAAATACCTGCGCAATCGGCACAATGTCGGCTTCATGGCGATGGATATCATCGCGCACGCCTGGAGTGCCGGTCCCTGGCGCAAGCGCTTCAAGGGGCTGTGCGCCGAGCTGACGGTGTCGACCGCCTCCGGCCCGAAAAAACTGCTCCTGCTCAAGCCGCAGACCTTCTACAATAATTCCGGAAACTGCGTCGCCGAGGCTGCGAACTTCTTCAAGGTCGCGCCGGGCAATGTCGTCGTCTTCCATGACGAGCTCGACCTGGATCCGGGCAAGTTCCGGCTCAAGACCGGCGGCGGCGCGGCCGGCAATAACGGCATCAAATCCGTCACCCAGCAACTCGGCCCCGATTTTCGCCGCGGCCGCATCGGCATCGGGCATCCCGGTGATCGCAATCGCGTCACCGATTATGTCCTGTCCGATTTCGACAAGCATGACGAGCCCTGGCTGATCGACCTGCTTGACGCCATCGCGGATTCAATCGACCTGCTCGCAAGCGCCGATTTCGACGCCTTCCAGACACGCGTGACACACAAGGCTCCGGCCCCGTAAGAGCGGCCTTCGGCCCCGGCACTTCAAGAGGACAAGCATCATGGGTTTCAAATGCGGTATCGTCGGCCTGCCAAATGTCGGCAAGTCCACCCTGTTCAACGCCCTGACGCAAACCGCCTCGGCCCAGGCTGCGAATTACCCCTTCTGCACGATCGAGCCGAATGTCGGCGATGTCGCCGTGCCCGAGCCGCGCCTGCTGAAACTGGCGGCGATTGCCGGCTCGAAGGAAATCCTGCCGGCCAAGATGAATTTCGTCGATATTGCCGGCCTGGTCGAAGGGGCTTCCAAGGGTGAAGGTCTGGGGAATAAATTCCTCGCCACGATCCGCGAAACCGATGCGATTGCCTATGTGCTGCGCTGTTTCGACGATGACGACATCACCCATGTGAGCGGCAAGGTCGACCCGCTGGCCGATCTGGAAACCGTCGAGACCGAGCTGATGCTGGCCGATCTTGAGAGCCTGGAAAAGCGCAAAGCCGGCCTCGAGAAAAAAGCCAAGTCCGGCGACAAGGAAGCCAAGGCGTTGATCCCGCTGATCGATCTGGCCCTGGCCGAGCTGACTGAGGGCCGCCCGGCCCGCTTTGCCAAAGTCGCCAAGGATGACGAGAAAGCCTGGCGTGGCCTCCAGCTCCTGACCACCAAACCCGTCCTCTTTATCGCCAATGTCGGCGAAGACGATGCCGCCACCGGCAATGCCTATTCGGACGTGGTCACCAAGCGCGCTGCCGAAGAAGGCGCCGAGGCCGTCGTCATTTCCGCCCGGATTGAGGCCGAACTCGCCATGCTCGCCAATGAAGAGCGCGCCGAATATCTCGAGGAACTCGGCCTGCACGAGGCCGGCCTCGATCGCCTGATCCACACCGGATACAAGCTCCTCGACCTGGTGACCTATTTCACCGTCGGCCCGAAAGAAGCCCGCGCCTGGACCATCCATGAAGGCTGGACCGCACCGCAGGCCGCCGGCGTCATCCACGGCGATTTCGAAAAAGGCTTCATCCGCGCCGAAACCATCGCCTATGACGATTTCGTCGCCTGCAATGGCGAAGCCGGCGCCAAGGAGGCCGGCAAGATGCGCGCTGAAGGCAAGGAATACATCGTCCATGACGGCGATGTGATGCATTTCCGGTTTAACGTCTAGCGTCTCCCACTCGCTGCTGGAAGCGAGGGGTATGTGGCCAAGACACTACGAGGATTGCATTTTCACTACGAGTCTGTAGCTTCGCGAAAGACGGGGCGGGGGCGCTGACACAACCAATGATGAGCGCCCGACTGCCAGCTTCATGCGAAGAGTCTGGAATCGGTCTATGGTATTTTCAGATCCACTATTTGTATTTTTTTTCATACCGATATTCCTGTTATTCTTCTACGCAACCACCCGATTGAAGAACGCCCTTCTGACGAAGCTTGTTATCGTATTCTTTTCACTTGCATTTTATGGCTGGTGGAAGGTTGAATATCTATCGATTATTTTAATTTCCATTGCGTTCAACTATATCGTTCACATAGCGATATTACGCTCCGCTGACTCCCACAGAAACAAGATTTTCTTTGTTACACTCGGAATTACAGGCAACCTTCTCGCGCTCGGGTATTACAAGTATTACAATTTCTTCATTGAATCTCTGGATTTCATGTTTGGGTTTGATATCCAGACCTTCAGCATCATACTGCCCTTGGCAATTTCATTCTTTACGTTTCAACAAATCGCATTCCTGTGCGATACGTATTCGGGCAAGACGGGCCAGGGCCATTTTATCGACTACATCATCTTCGTCTGCTTCTTCCCGCAATTGATCGCCGGGCCGATTGTCCACCACAGCAATATGATGCCCCAGTTCGCGAACAATTTCAGAGACTGGTCCAACTACTCGTTCCAGAACATCAAGAAGTATCTCGTGGTCGGCATCGCGCTATTTTGCGTTGGCCTATTCAAGAAAGTGATCATTGCCGACAATCTCTCCCAGGTCGTGGGCCCTGTGTTTGACGCCTATGCCGCTGGCGATGTGCTCTCGACGACCGAGACCTGGCTCGGCGTACTCGCCTATACCTCGCAGATATATTTCGACTTTTCCGGCTATTCGGACATGGCTGCAGCGCTCGCCTTCATGGTCGGTATCAGACTGCCGCGAAACTTCTTCAGCCCCTACAAGGCCAGCAGCATCGTCGACTTCTGGCGCCGCTGGCATATCACCCTGTCGAATTTCCTGCGGGACTATCTCTATATTCCGTTGGGCGGCAACCGCGGCGGCCCTGCGCGGCGCCATCTCAACCTGATGATCACCATGCTGTTGGGCGGGCTGTGGCACGGCGCGTCGGTCGTGTTCATTGCGTGGGGCGCGTTGCATGGCAGCGCCCTGGTCGTCTGCCATCTATGGACGCAGCATGCGCCCGCCACCGCGCGTCGGCTCCTGGATCATGGCGGCGGATGGCTGATCACCATGCTGGTCGTGATCATGGGCTGGGTTCTGTTCCGTGCTGCAGACCTGGATACGGCATGGTCGATGCTACATTCAATGTTTGTTGGCGCGGACGCTTGGGGTCTGCAAACGGCGGGGGGTTGGCCGCCATTAGCTATCCTGCTTATTCTCCTGTCAGGCGTCATCGCAGTATGCTTCCCGAATACCGTCGAGATTTTTGGCGACCAGGACGTCTTTATTGCTGATGAAAAGACACCGCGCCCGTCTCCGTCAGTCGGTGATCGCCCCCGGGCTTTCGGGGTCACAATCCATGTGCCCCCCTTTGCGTTGAATGCCCGCTGGGCGGCGGTGATCGGGTGCCTGGCATTCTTCTACGTGGTTTATGTTAGCCGCATCGGGGCCCACAATGAATTCATCTACTTCCAGTTCTGAGATGACCTACACACGCTTCGTCCTTATTGCGTTTCTAAGCTTCCTGGCGCTCGCCGCCGTCACGGTTGGCGCGGTCCGATTTCTCTCTGGACGCCTGGTCGGCGGCGATGCCGCCTGGACGAGTTGGTTGCTGGAACGCAAGGAGGCGGCTGCGGCGGAGATCGACGGCCCGAAACTGTTCTTCATCTCCGGCTCCAGCGGTAGTTTCGGCTACAGCGCCGAGCAGCTTGGGGATGCGCTCGGTATTGATGTCGTGAACATGGCCTCGCACGCCGGTTTGTCCCTACCCTACTACGCCTATCTGGCCACGCGAAATGCGGCCCCGGGCGATGTGGTCGTCCTGCCGCTTGAATACGAGGCTTTTAGTCGGACACAGCTCACTTCACATACCGCTATCGTTGACTTCGAGCGCGGGCTTAGCTTCTTCAACTACTTAGGGATGGCTGACCGTGTGGAATATCTGCGGGTATTTCCCGTCGCGGAACTGCTCTCGGTAGCCGGACAATTTCTGGCAGGCGAACAATTCGTCATCCCCAACTCCGGGTATTGGCGATATGGCGTCAACGCGAGTGGCGACCTCCTCCTGCCTGAACCAACCCGGTTAGGCGCTCTCAAAGCCCTTGACAACGCGCGAGAGGCAGACGACCGCGATCTGCGGGTGTCGCGCCAGACGGCGGGCTATCTGACGGCGTTGCGGGATGAATTGAATAGCCGCGGCGTTCAGCTGATCCTCACCCAACCGCCGCTGCATGAATTCGCCACGCTGTCCGATGATGCAATCCGTGGACTGGCCACCGAGTTGGCGGAACAGGGACTAGAGTATCATCTCCTGTGGAATCACAATCGGGTACCGGCGGAGATGATGCTGGATAGCCGGTATCATACCGGCGCGTCCGGGCGGCGCGTCTCGACAGCCCGTCTTGCCCTGATGTTGTGTGATGAAGTTGATTTCGCCGCGATGTCGGCAAGTGGCGAAACATGCACATCAGACAACCTGGATGAACAACGAGCATGGTCCAATTCCATGGGCACGATGACCGGATTTGCACAGGAAGACGCCTTTTCCCGGATCTACTACAGGCCCGGCAGTTCTGCTCCGTTTCGGCGATCAGGCACGTATCGTGGGCCGGAATTTGACGTGATCACCCCCGTCGGATGCAGCTCGACACTGAACTTCCAGGTCCGTGCCGATGTCCAGGGCGCCAGGATTTCCGTTCTGGTCAATGGTGAGCAGGAAATGACCCATGTATTTGATGAAATGGTAAGAAATATTGCGACAAGGCTATGGACCGACAGCATAGACCTACCCGTCGGGGACAATGAACTCGTGCACGTCCAGTTCGTCGCGGACCGTTGGAGTTCCCAGACAAACGACGCCAGCATGTCGTTCAGTCGTCTCTACCGCGAAACCCGTTGCGGTTAGCCAAGGAAGGCGGGCCAAGCTCCTCCGGAGAATACGCCGCCGCCATGATCGCGCGTCAGCGGGCCTCGTCTTGCCAACCCCGCCCCGCCTCCGCGCATCGACAAACCAGCGCAATGCGCTTAAGCCGCTCGCGTTCAAATTCTCTCGTCGGAGCCCAGCCATGTCCGAATTGCCACCCTGCCCGCAGTGCGAATGCCCCTATACCTATGAGGACGGCCCGCTGCTGATCTGTCCGGAGTGCGCGCATGAATGGCCCGCCGCGGCGGCGGCCGATGCGACACCGGTCTGGCATGATGCCCACGGCGCTGTCCTGGTAGACGGCGATAGTGTGACGGTGATCAAGGACCTCAAGGTCAAGGGCTCGTCTTTCGTGGTGAAAGTCGGCACCAAGGTGAAGAATATCCGCCTGGTCGAGGGTGACCACGATATTGATTGCCGGATCGAGGGCGTCGGCGCGATGCAGCTCAAATCGGAATTCGTCAAGAAGGCCTGACCGGCCTTGCCCGGCCTGCCGGACCGTTCAAGTCCGGTTCAAGCGAGCCCTGCCATGCCAGGCTCAGGAGGACTGTCATGCTGCGACGCCAATTTATCATTTCGACCCTTGCCCTGGGCCTGGCCCCGGCGGCTTTCGCGCAGGGCTATGGCCGCCTGAGCCAGGGCGATGCCCGCTCCGGCATTCGCGCTGCGCTCGACACTGCCGCGCGCCTGGCCACCAACAGGCTGGGCCAGACGGACGGTTTCTTTGGCGATCCGGCGGTACATATTCCCCTGCCCCGCAATATCGCCAGCCTGCAGACCCAGCTGCGCCGTGTCGGCATGTCCGGCCCGGTCGATGATCTGGAATTGCGCATCAATCGCTCGGCCGAAGCGGCGATGCCCGAGGCCGGGCGCATCTTCAATGATGCCGTTCAATCGATCACGGTCGGCGATGCCGTCTCGATCGTGCGTGGCGGCGACACGGCCGCGACCGACTATCTGCGCGGCCGCAGCGAAAGCCGCCTGACCGGCCTGCTGCGCCCCTCGATGGAAGACGCGCTGACCGGCTCGGGCGCCTATCGCGCCGTCGATGCCGTGGAACCGCAAATCTCTGGCGGCCAGAACCTGCTCGGCAGCCTGTTCGGCAATCGCAGCGCTACCGGCTCACTGCGCGATAGCGTAACCGATCACGCCGTCAGCCGGGCCATCGACGGTGTTTTCCACTATATCGGCCAGGAAGAGCGCGCCATCCGCCAGGACCCGGTGCGCCGGGGCACGGATATCCTGCGGCGGGTGTTTGGCTAGCCATGCCGGATACGAACCCACCGATGACCGGAAACCGACCCGTCGATGCGGCGTTGATTTCCGACCTGGTTGATCGTTTCTACGGTCATGTCCGCCTCGATCCGGTACTCGGCCCTATCTTCGATGCCGAAATCGGCGATGGCTGGGATGCCCATCTGGACAAGCTGAAAAGCTTCTGGCGCTCGGTGATGTTGCAGGACGGCAGTTATTCGGGCCGCCCCATGCCGGTTCACATGAAGCTGAAGGGCATCACCCCCGGGCATTTCCAGCTTTGGCTCGGCCTGTTCCACCAGACACTCGGCGAGATCGGTGCCAGCAATGAGGCCGAAGCGGCCTTGATGGACCGCGCCCGGCGCATTGCAAAGAGCTTCCAGCTCAACATCTTCTACAATCCCGCCCGGAGCTGACCGGCCAGAGCACAGTTGCTGCCTTGCAACCGGCGCCATCCTTGCGCATGTCTGCCGCCTGGGCACGCGCAAGAGAGGGGCTCCAATGTCAACGATAGCCAATCCTGTGCCCGAACCTGCCAGCATGAAGCTGGGTGAGCTGGTCGCCCTGCTGGTCGCAATGACCGCGGTGGTCGCACTGGCGATCGACATGATGCTGCCGGCGCTTGGCAATATCGCCGCCGATCTGGGCACCGCCCACAGCAATGACCGCCAATACGTGATCACTACCTATCTGCTCGGCTTTGGCGGGGCACAGCTCATCTACGGGCCGCTGTCCGATGCCTATGGCCGCAAGCCTGTCATTCTGGGCGCGCTGGGTCTCTTCCTGGTCGCGACCCTGGTCTGCATGCTGTCGCAGAGTTTCGAAATGCTGCTGGTGGCGCGCGTATTCCAGGGCGCAGCCGCAGCCGCCTGCCGTGTCATCGCGACAGCGATTGCCCGTGACCTGACCTCGGGCCGCCGGATGGCCGAAGTGATGTCGATGGTGATGACCGTCTTCATGGCTGTGCCGGTACTGGCCCCGAGCCTGGGGCAATTGATCCTGTTCGTTCTGCCCTGGCAGGGCATTTTCGGCTTCCTGCTGATCTTTGCCTTTGCCCTGATGGTCTGGCTGCATTTCCGCATGCCGGAGACGCTGCATCCGGAATTCCGCCAGAAGCTGGGCTTTGCCACCTCCTTCCACGCCTTTGCCGAGGCAATGACGACGCGATTGACCTTGGGTTATACCCTGGCCGGTGCCGCCTTTTTCAGCGGGCTTTATGCCTTCCTGGGATCGTCGGAACAGATCTTCGCCGAACATTTCGAGCTCGGCGACAAATTCCCCCTCGCCTTTGCCGCCATCGCCCTGGGCATGGGTGTGACCAGCTACGCCAATTCCAAACTCGTGATGCGGCTGGGCCAGCGGCGCCTGTCGCACTGGGCCCTGATCGCCTTCACCTTCATCAGCGCCGCCCATGCCGGCCTGTTGCTGGCCGGCGTCGACAATCTGCTGGTCTTCATCATCATGCTGGCCGCCGCCATGGCCCTGCTCGGCCTGATCGGTGCCAATTTCAGCGCCCTGGCGATGGAACCGGTCGGCCATATCGCCGGCACGGCGTCGGCAGCCTATGGCTTCATGACCGGCGTTCTGGCCGCGCTGGCTGGTGCCTATATCGGCCAGCTCTATGACGGCACTCCGGTGCCGCTGGTCATGGGCCAGGCGGCGATGGGCGGGCTGACGATCATCGTCGTTCTGGTCACCGAGCGCGGGCGGTTGTTCGCCAATAGCGAAGAGGATGAAGCGGCGCCGGACACGCCGGCCTGATCCTCGCCTGATCCCGGTTCTGATCCCCGCCCGGCGGGTGGCATCATGCAGCGGGTCTGCTAGCATCTGCCCGGTTGCAAACGGGGATTCGCCGGCATGGCCTTCAACACCATCACCTATGCGGTCGAGGACCATGTCGCGACCATCACGCTGAACCGGCCACACCGGCTCAATGCCTTCACCTATGAAATGGGTGATGAGCTGATCGCCGCCTTCGATGCCAGCGATGGCGATGATGATGTCCGCGCCGTCATCGTCACCGGCGAACCGCCCGCCTTTTGTGCCGGCGCCGACCTGTCGATGGGCGCGGAGACCTTTGACCTGATCGGACAGTCGCAGCAGAGCGGCGATTTCGACGCGCGCGACCCGAAATGGCGCGATGCCGGCGGCAAGCTCAACTTGCGCATCTGGGACAGTCTCAAACCGGTGATCGGTGCGATCAATGGCGCCTCGGTCGGGATCGGCGCGACGATGATCCTGCCGATGGATATTCGCCTCGCCTCGATCGAGGCAAAATTCGCCTATCCCTTCGCCAGGCGCGGCATTGTCTGGGATGGCTGCGCCAGCTGGTTCCTGCCGCGCGTGGTCGGCATTTCCACTGCGATGGACTGGGGCCTGACCGGGCGCACTTTCAGCGCCGCCGAGGCCTTCGAGTCCGGGCTCGTGACGCGGGTGGTTCCGGCGGTCGATTTGATGCCCGAAGCCCGCAAGCGCGCCAGCGAGATCGTTGACCGTTGCGCGCCCGTCTCCGTCGCGCTGATGCGGCGTATGGCCTGGCGCATGCTCGGCGCCAGCCATCCCATGGAAGCCCACAGGGTCGAGACCCGCGGCATCTTGCAGGCAGGCACCGGTCCGGACGCCCGGGAAGGCGTGATGTCCTTCCTCGAAAAACGCGCCCCGGATTTCCCGCTCAAGGTCTCAAGCGATCTGCCGGACTGGCATCCCTGGTGGGATAGCGCCGAAGACGATTACTAATCAGCGGTTCACACATACCTCGCCCGCAAGCTGAAGCTGTGGTACAGAACAGGCCTCATTGCCTGTGAGGTTTCGCCATGCCCGGACACGTCTTGTTGATCCATGGTTGGAGTGCACCCGATAAGTCCATGGCCGAGGTCGGGCATTTCCTGACTGGCCACGGCTATCAGACCGCCGACCTCTTCCTGGGCGGTTACCCGTCAATGTCGGATGATGTGCGGGTCGGGGATTCGGCGCGGCGCATGCAGGCCGTGATCACCGAAATGCAGGGCGATGGGCGCCTGCCGGCCCGTTTCCACCTGGTGGTGCACTCGACCGGCGCGCTGGTGGCCCGGCGCTGGCTGGCTGACAATTACCCCTCGGGCGGCGCCCCGGTCGACAATCTCCTGATGCTGGCTCCGGCCAATTTCGGCTCGCCCCTGGCAACGCTCGGACGGTCGCTGCTGACGCGCGTGATCAAGGGCTGGAAGCGTGGATTTCAGACCGGAACCGAATTCCTGCACGCGCTCGAGCTTGGCTCCTGCCTGCAGGAAGACATCGCCCTGATCGACCGGCTCTCACCTGACGGGGAAACCGCCAGCCCCTTCTCTATCGCCGGGACGCGGCCCTTCGTGATTGTTGGCGCCTGCCAGATACCCGGCACCCAGATTCTCGGTGAAGAGGCCTGGGATGGCACCGTGCGCATCGCCAGCGCCAATATCGATCCACGCGGCATGACCGTCGATTTTACCCAGGGTTCGCTGACCGAGCCGAAGCTGACGCCCTGGACGCGGCGCGGGCCCGACGAGACGCCCTTCGCTGTCCTGCCCGACCGGCATCATCTCACCGTCTTGCGCCCGGCTGGCAAGTGGAGCGAATCGAATGATCCGCAAACCGCCGACCGGTTGTCCGGATTGATCCTCGCGGCCTTGGCGGTCAAAACCGGAGCGGACTATGCCCGGGTCGCCAGCGAATGGACGAGCGTGTCCAATGAAACGCGCAAGCTCGCCCAGGATGGTGATGAGGCGGACGCCTTGCGCGAACGCATACTTGGACGGGCCAGTGCCAATAAAAGCCGCTTCAATGAATTCTACCAGATCGTGGTCGAAGCGGTCGACGAGACCGGCCTGCCCGTGACCGATTACCGGCTCTGGCTGACGGCACCGAAAATCTCCGGCAAGAACAAGGTCAGCGCTGCCAAGCCCATTACCCGGATCGAGATTGATGCCCAGAACAATCTGATCAAGGACGGTCATCGCAATCGCCGCAATGGCGAAAGACGGGTGCTGCACATCGACCGCCGCGCCTTGATGCAGAGCGAGGGCTTTCTCAAGAAGACGCTCAGCCGGGCCTATGAACCGGTGCTGGCGGCCGCCATCACGGCCGCATCGCCGGGCGAGAAGATCGCCTATTTCTCCAGGGATGCACGCGCGGGCAGCGGGCTGATCCGGCTGCGCACACATTCATCGAGCGAGCCGGGCGGGGGTGATCGATTCCTGCGCCGCTATGCGACACATTTCATCCGCATCATCATTCCGCGCGTGCTCGATGATGACGTCTTCACCGTCAGGCCGCTGCGCTAGAGCAGAACGCCCTCGGCAATCTTGACCGCCTCGCCGCCGATCATCAGCTCGGTCAGCTTGCCGGCCTCGATGCGCAGCAATAGCCGCATATGGCTGGGCCGGCCCATTTCCAGGCCCTGATACAGGCTGACCGAATGATCACCATCGCCCAGCCCGCCCTGCTCGGCGATCAGGCCGGCGAAGGCCGCCGCCGCGCTGCCGGTCGCCGGGTCTTCGAGAATGCCGAGATGGGGCGCGAACATGCGCACACGCCAATCGGTCGTGTGCTCGGTCGAAGATGCCTTCGCGACCACAAAGGCCGCGATCGGTCTCTCACCGCCAAACGCATCCTCGAAGGCCGCCGTGTTGATCCGGATATCGGCCATGGTCTCGGCAAAACGCACCGGCACGATGGCGTAGGGCACGCCGGCTGACCAGACACCGCCCTGCACGGCCGTCTGCAGGAGATCGCCAGGCTTGAGACCGAGCGCCTGAACGATCGGATCCAGCTCGGCGAGCTCGCCGATATATTCGGGAAGTTTCGGTGCGAAGAAACGCGCGGAACCCTGGACCGGGCTGTCATAGCGGGCATCGGTGGTGACATCGCCGACCGTTTCCTCGAGCACAAAGCGCCGGCGCTTGCCCGGCGCTCCGCCGGCCTTTAACGCCAGCGCGACTGCGGCGCCGACGGTTGGATGACCGGCGAAGGGCAATTCGGTTTTCGGTGTGAAGATACGCAGGCCGAAATCCGCCTCCTGGCCTTTGGGTTCGGTGATGAAGACCGTCTCCGACAGATTGAACTCGGCCGCGATTACCTGCATCGCGACATCGTCGAGATCGTCAGCCTCAAGCACGACCGCCAGCGGATTGCCCGAATAGGGCTGATCGGTGAAGACGTCGAGAATGAGATAGGGGTGCGGCATGGTTGAGCTCTCCAGGTAGACCAGGTCCGGAACTCATAAATGGATTTCCAGCTTGTAGCGACCCTTGGTCAACGCGTAGCTTGGCGCGGCGGGAGCCTGGGGGAGAGCTTATGAACTTGCAGTTCGAGGGGGTCGATCTGGTCCGCGACCGTGAGGTGCTGGCGCGTTTCAATATCGCGTATCTCAACTGGGTTGCGGCGGGCGTGCAAGAGCGATTCTCGCTATCGCTGGCGGCGTTGTTGGGCGCGACAATCCCGGTCTATGTCGACGGCGCGCTGGACAAGCTTTGTGAGGGCACGCCGCCAGCGGGCGTCTTCTACCTTGTGCGCGACGGCAATACCGCAATCGGCATGGGGGGGCTGCGCCAGGTGAGCGAAGGCGTCGGCGAGATCAAACGGATCTATGTATCCGAGGCTGCGCGGGGCGGCGGCGCGGGTGCGGCGATACTGGATCGGCTGGTGCAAGACGCGCGCGAGTTCGGATACCGGGAGCTGGTGCTGGACACGGGCCCGTTCATGACCTCCGCTCACCGCCTCTATGAAGCGGCAGGGTTTGTCGACATTCCACCCTATCCCGGAGCCGAGGTGCCGGAAGCACTGCATCACGACTGGCGCTTCATGCGCTGCCTGTTGACCTAGCCGTCCGGCGGCAAGAGGTACGCAGCGGCGGCTGCAGCCCTGAAATTCCGCTGGAAAGCGCGTGAGCTAGTCCTCGACTTCCTCGACGTCTTCTTCGGTCAGACCGCCATCGAGGCGCCAGCCATAACCATCGCCCTGGGCCAGGGTTTCCGCCAGCCAGGGCAGGAGGGCGAGGAGTTTTTCCTCCAGCTGCCAGGGCGGATTGATGATCATCACACCGGCCCCGGCGAGCTTGCCTTCGCTGGCCAGATCGCGGATCCACAGATCGGCGCGCAGGATTTTCTCCGGCTCGAAACCCTGTTCGGTGATCAGCCATTCGGTGAGGCCATTGTCAAACCGGTCGGCGGCCCAGAGGTTTTTCAGAGAGCGCCAGAAGACATAGGTCCCGGTGGGCCATTTCTTCAGCGCCGGCATCACGGCCTCGGCCATATGGGCCAGCTCGTCGCGATCCTCGAAGGGTGGGTCGATCAGCACCAGGCCGCGCTTTTCCTTCGGCGGCACCAGACCCGTCAGGGCCTTGTAGCCATCGCGATGCTCGACCTTGACGCGGCCATCGCGGGCATAGCGGCGCTCCAGCGTGCGCGCATCGGCCTCGTGCAATTCGCACAACTGCATGCGGTCGATCGGCCGGGCAATACGGGTGGAGATTTCCGGCGAGCCGGGATATTCGGTCAGCGCGCCGGGATTCATCTGTGCCAGCAGGTCGAGATAGGGCTTGAGCGCCGCCGCGACATCGTCCGGCATGTCGGCCCCGAGGATGCGGCCAATGCCGTCAACCCATTCGGGGCTGCGGGCCGCTTCGTCGGAGGTCAGGTCATAGGCCCCGATCCCGGCATGGGTATCGATCACCCGATAGGGTTTGTCCTTGGACCCGAGATGCTCGAGGCAAAGCGCGAGGATGGCGTGCTTGACGACATCGGCGAAATTTCCGGCGTGGAAGGCGTGACGATAATTCATGGCCGGGCTATAGCGCGGACGGGCGCGCAATTCCATCTCGCGACGCGGCCCGGATGAGCTGAATCGGCGGTCGATTCGCGCGCGGGCTTGCCCTAGGCTGACCGCCTGTTTCAGAAGGGGTGAAGCTGGATGTTCGTGAAACTCTACCGGCAAATGCAGCAGGATGCCGAATTCAACACCCGGCGCCGTTACAAGATCGGCTGGCTGTTCAAGGAAGAGAAGGCGAGCCTGATCTGGGACGCCCCGCAAGCGGTCAGCTTCGACGTTCCCAAGCCGACGACCTCGAAATCGGCGACCGTCTGCCCGGCCGCCATTGAATTCGACCGGCGTCATTTCGCGATCAATTGCCCGATCGACCTGCACCTGCGCATGCAGCCCAACGCCCAGGGTCAATTGACCCTGACCAATGTCGACGGTCCGATGGCCTCGACGCGCCCGGCCGGGCTCCAGCAGATCCTCGCCCTGGCGCCGCAGAATGAATGGCGCCATCCGAGCCGGCCGATGCTGCAGATCGCGACCCCTTTCGTCTTCGTCTCCGACGATCCGGTCAATGTGAACCAGTTCCCGCCCTTCCTGCACTACATGCCAGCCCAGCGCCCCGGCGTGATGCTGTGTGGCCGTTTCCCGATCGATGTCTGGCCGCGCCAGCACATGTGGGCGTTTGAATGGCATGACCTGTCCAAGGACCTGATCCTGAAGCGCGGCGAGCCGCTCTTCTACGTCCGCTTCGAAACGCCCGATCCGTCGGCACCCGTGCGACTGGTGGAAGCGGAACGCACGCCGGAACTGCTCAGCTTCATCGCTTCGCTCACGGATGTGACGAATTTCGTCAATCAGAGCTTCCAGCTGTTCAAGACGGCCCGCGAACGCCGGCCCAAGACCCTGCTGGTGGAAAAACCGCGCTAGATCACAGCCAACCAAACCGTAACTTTCTCTCCATGCCCGCGCGGCCTAGACTGCGCTCAATCCACAAGGGGAAATGCAATGATCAAAGTCCTGGCCGCCGCATTGAGTCTGGCCTGCCTGTCCGTTCCGGCCTACGGCCAGGATACGGCAAACATACCGGAGGCTCGCAGCTATGAAACGCGGGGCCAGGTGACGGCCAACGGCCAGCGTGTGCGATATACCGCGACCGCCGGCGAAACCTACCTGCTGGACGATGATGGCAATCCGACCGCCTCGATCTTCTCGACCGCCTATATCGCTGATGGCACAACCGATCCGCGCACCCGCCCGGTCGCATTCGTCTTCAATGGCGGGCCTGGCTCGGCCAGTCTCTGGCTGCACATGGGCGTGTTCGGACCGCAACGCTTGGTCCTCCCCGACGTCCAGGATGATGGCGCGGCACCTTATGATGTTGTCGAAAATCTCTATTCAATTCTGGACGTTGCCGATCTGGTCTTCGTCGATCCGGTCGGAACCGGCTGGAGCCGTCCACTCGGCGATCATGAGGGCAGCGAATTTTGGGGCGTCAATGAAGACGCCGAAAGCCTCGCCACCTTCATGCGCATGTGGCTCAGCGAACACCAGCGCTGGAACTCACCGAAATTCCTGCTCGGCGAAAGCTATGGCACCTTGCGCATCGGTGCCCTGCTCAACCAGCTCGAAGGCGGCTTCACCGATGTCTCGATCAACGGCGTTGCGCTGATTTCCACCGTGCTCGATTTCCGCTTCGACGATACGTCGGATGGCAATGATGTCGGCTATGTTGGCCTCATGCCCGGCTTTGCTGCCACGGCCTGGTATCACGGCCGCGTTGACCGTTCGGCCTGGGGCAATGATATCGACAGCTTCCTCGCTGCCGCCCGCACCTTTGCCATCGAAGAATATATGCCGGCCCTGATGCATGGCATCACCCTGCCGGCCGAGCGCAAGGCCCGCGTCGTGAGCGAGCTTTCGCGGTTTACCGGCCTGTCGGAAAGCTTCCTAGAGCGCGCCAATCTGCGCGTCTCGCTACGCCGCTTCCAGCGCGAATTGCTGCGCGATCAGGGCCTGTCCGTCGGACGTCTCGACAGCCGCTATACGGGGCATGAAGTCGATGGCGTCGGCGACAGCCCGGAACAGGACCCCAGCTTCTACGGCATTGATGGCAGCTATACCGCATCCATGCTGGACTATTTCACCCGCACACTCGGCGTTGATATCACCGAGTATTATTCCTCGATCGGCGGGGTTCGCGGCTGGAACTGGGATGCTGGCCAGTCGGGCGGCAATAATTATATCAATGTCGCGCCCTGGATTGCCCGCGCGATGCGCCAGAATTCTGACCTGCAGGTTCTGGTGGCCCAGGGGCATTACGATCTGGCGACACCATTCTTCGCTGCCGAGTTGATGTTCAACCAGCCCGGCTTCGATCAGGACCGGGTCCATTTCAAATATTATGAAGCCGGTCACATGATGTATATCCACCAGCCTTCACTGGTCGATTTCTCTGCGGATATCCGCGAATTGATCACCAACCGCTAGAGCCTTCACCGTATGAAAAGGGGCCGTTCCGGCAAACTGCCGGGACGGCCCTTTGCTATTTCGCTTCGCGCGTCAGATCGAAGCCCGCCGCAATCGCGCAGATCAGCAGATACATCACCACTGCGGAGGATCCGGCCAGGACGAGATCCTCTGGCGGCGGGTTGGTCATGCCCAGATAGAAGAGGCCCAGCATCAGGGCGGTTGCCACCAGCGGCCAGATCCGTCCGGCCATGCCCTTTGCCCGCGTCCCCGTCAGATAGATCGCCATTGAGCCGAGGAAGATCGTCAATTCGAGGCCCATCGCGATCGGGAAATTATTCCACAGCCCGAAACCGAATTTGATGTCCGAGCCGGGATAGAGCAGCAGGTCGGGCACGTGCACGATCAGATCGGTCAGCCAGTGGGAGAAGACCGCGGCGCCGACGACGATGCCGCCCAGCTTCTTGTCCTTGCGAGCGATCAGGCTCCAGAGCCAGCCGGCACCCAGCGACCAGACCAGCGCCATGACCAGGCTATGGGTCCAGGGCATGTCGTAGAGATCGAGGGAATTGGAAGCGGTGAAACCCTCGATGATGCGGACATGCTCTATGCCCGTCGCAATGAAGGCACCCCAGGCGATATCGACCAGCTGCACGGCCGCGAACAATACCCAGAGCGGGACGGTTTTGGCGATGCGCTTGCCAAGGAAGGCTGGCGCGTAGTGACCGATAAACATGCTGGTTCTCCCCCGTTTGAATTGTGCAAAGGCTAGCAGGCTGTGCCGACGGGGAGGAAGCGAATTCTGGTTGGGGACCGTGGACAGGCTGTCACGGTTTGAGGCTTGCCTGACAGTCTGTCACTCTGTCACCCGGGCCCGGCGACGGTCCGCATCTGGCTTGTTCCGGGCGCGACCAAGGATGGAGCAAACTGCGCAATACCGTCTGGGTACAATAGCTTACGGGACTGGCATGCGGCGGCGACACACGCCCGGCGCTGGGGGCCACGGGGCGTCGCGGCGCAATCAGGGCCTGCCATCGACTGTCACGCAGAGGCCCATCCTGTCACCGGATAAAGCTGCAGCGCGGCGATGGGGAATTCCCGGAAAACGACGATGTCAAAGAGCGAAACCGGGGGAAGTGTAGCCGCGTCAGCAGCGGCGGGGATAAGTGGCGTGCCTCCCGGCGTGAGGGACCTGGATCTCGAATATGCCCCCCGGGATGGACTCGCAGCCCAGGAGCCCAGCCCGGTCAGCGCCGCCCGCTGCCTCACGGGACAGGTGTCAGCGTCAGATCCCCTGTTGACCCACGCCGAGCAGGGCAGGCTCTGCCCCGAAACCTCATGCTGGCGTTCCGCCATACGGGGCTCGGCGCGTCGGGGCGCTCGCCCGTGAAGCGGCGCTGTAGTCGGCCTTGACGCGCTGAGCCCCGGATGGCCCACTCGAAGACAAGAGGTTTATGGGGTGGCGTGGGTCAGGTGCCGGATGATTACCCGATCCCACCCTCACACCCACGCGCCGGAAAGGCTCATCAATGAAACGACAGACCATCATGATTGACGCACTTGTCGCAACGCCGATCGACAAGGCTTGGCAATGCTGGACACAGCCGGATCACATCACGCAATGGAATTTCGCCTCCGACGAATGGTGTTGTCCGAATGCGGCAAACGATCTGACCATTGGCGGGCACTACAGGGCCAGAATGGAAGCCAGGGACGGGAGTTTCGGCTTTGATCTCGAAGCCGTTTATAATGAGGTCACCGAACCGAGCGCACTCGGAATGGTCCTGACCGATGGCCGGTCGGTGCGAACGGTTTTCGTGCCCGAGGGCAAAGCGACACGGATCACGACGACATTTGACGCGGAGGCCGAAAACTCCATCGACATACAGCGCGATGGCTGGCAGGCGATCTTGAACAACTTCAAAATCTACGTTGAAGCGAACAGCGATATTGGCGAGCCCGCGCGTCTGTAAACGGCGCTCAGGAACAGAGACCTGCCCGCATTGTCGGGAAAATCCATCGCCCCTCGCTCAATGCCCCTCATAGCTCACCAACGCCGAAACCGGCACGCCCAGATCCTCGATACGCCTGGCCCCGCCCAGATCGGGCAGATCGATGATGAAGGTGGCCCCCACGACCGTGGCACCGGCGCGCTGCAGAAGTTTGATCGAGGCCTCCGCCGTGCCGCCGGTCGCGATCAGATCGTCGACCAGCAGGACACGATCACCCTCGCGCACGGCGTCGCTATGGATCTCGATCGTATCAGTGCCATATTCCAGCGCGTATTCCTCCGCCAGGGTCCGCCAGGGCAGTTTGCCCTTCTTGCGGACCGGCACGAAGCCCACCGATAGCTGATGCGCCACGGCGCCGCCCAGGATGAAGCCGCGCGCCTCGGTCCCGGCGACCTGGTCGATCTTGGCGCCGGCCCAGGGTTGGACCATCTGGTCGATCGCGATGCGGAAAGCGCGCGGGTCGCCGATCAATGTCGTCACGTCGCGGAACATGACACCCGGCTTGGGAAAATCCGGAATGGTGCGAATGGCGGCTTTGAGATCGATCAAGTCGGTTCTCCTCAAGGATCAGGCGTGTGTATGGCCAGGCGGCAACAGATCTTCACGCTGCGCCGCGTCGAACCAGCGGCGATAGTCTTCATCGGCCAGAAGCGCATCGCAATAGGCTTGCGACGGGGCATCCAGCCTGATGGCGAAGTGGTGGAAGCGGGCCGCAACCGGCGTGTAGAAGGCGTCGGCAAGGCTCCAGCGCCCAAACAGGAAGGGCCCGTCGCCGCTCTTGACCGCAGCCCAAAGGGCCTGGATCGCCGCGACATCCTTGCGGACTGCATCATCGAGCGCGATCGGCGCCGGTGGCCGGCACAGATCCATCGGGCAGGCATGGCGCAGGGCAGAGAAACCGCTATGCATCGCCGCCGTGACCGAACGGGCCTGACCGCGCACGCCCGGATCGGACGGCCACAGCGACGGATCGCGTTCGGCCACCCATTCACAGATCGCCAGCGAATCCCAGATCGCCACGCCGCCGGTCTCGAGTACCGGCACAGTGCCACCCGGTGAGACCGCGTCCAGCGCCGCGCGCGATTGCGGCCGGTCGAGCGGGATGATGTGCTCGTCAAACGCAATCCCGGCCTTGCGCAGAGCCAGCCAGGGCCGCAGGGACCAGCTGGACAATTGCTTGTTGCCGATGTGCAGGACCGGACGGCTCATTTCAGTGTTCCAGCAATTCCGCGGCCCGTGCCCGATCCAGGCTGATCTGGCAATCCAGGACGATTTCCTCACGCGATTGCTCACTGATGAACATCAGCGAACCGCGCCGGCTGCACTCCGCATCGCGATACTGGAGCCAGCTGACCTGGGCCTCGTCGAGACTGGCTTCTGCGTTGAACAGGCCACCGGAGTCGAGATCGGATTCGCGCGCCTCCTCGCGAGCCGCTTCATGGGCGGTCTGCAGGTCGCCCGCGGCTGCGCTGGCCAGCGCATTGAGGCAGGACCGGCGCGCGCGCGCATCGGTGACATGCTCAGCGCATTCGAACGCCGGGCGCGGATTGGGCGCACCAAGGCTTGGCACATCACCCTGGACCAGCAGGGCCATCACAAAAACCAACATCAAAAACTCCCGAACACAACAGCCGCCTTTATGGACGAGCACCCGGCCGGGGAAAAGGCTTGTTGGCTTCAGGGCCCGGCTTCCTGGGCGACAAAATCGATCAGAGCCTGCAAGAAATCATCGTCGAGGCGCCGGCCGACGCTGTATTGCCGCCCCCCTTCATTGAACATCACATACTCGCCCAGCTGAACCCCGATTACGAAAGCCTCGCCATCAATCTGGGCCAGCAGGGGTGACCCCGAGAGGCCCGGGCGCGCGTAACAATCGTGAAAGATCAGGGTCGGTTCGACGATCTGGTCCGGTGCCGGTGTAATCTGGCACGGCTCGCCCTGCATCGCCGCGCGCAACATTGAAAGCTGACCCTGCTCGCGCCCGCCATAGGCCACGGCGCGCAAGCGTGAAATCGACGCGTCCAAACGACCACTTGTGCGAATAATTGCCCAGTCCTGGCTGAATTCCCCGAACTCGTTCGCCGCGGGGTCGGAGGTCTCGATTTCCGAAATCTGTCCGCGCCGAAGCGGTTCGCCGCGGACATGACAAATGCGCTCCTCGTTCCGGTCCATCACCGCATGGCGCGCCGCGAGGAGAATGTCGAAATCTCCGGCAAGGCCAGGAATATCGAGCACAACGGCGCGGCTGAGATAGACTTGCCCCGTCGCCTCATTCTCGCAGATGAGCTGGACCACGCCATTGCGCGAATTGAGGTAAGCCTCATCGTCCAGCGCGCTCAGACCGACCTGGTCAGCCGCATGGGCGGCGGCCGGGAGCAGACACAAAGTGAGCAGCGATAGGGCGCGCAGCATCGACATGGCTTCACGTTAGGGGCTCAGGCGCCGGCTGTCCACGCGGATAGAAATGGCGTCGAGCTCAGACGAGCGCCCGCCCGGCGATCACCGCCAGGCGTCCGACCACTTCCGGATCGCGCGCAGCGGGCGGGGTGATGATGGAGGTGTCGAGCACGGTCTCGATCCCGTCCGGGCCAGGCGATCTCGCCTGTCCGGAGAGCGCGGCGGTCAGCCGGTCGAGCAGACGCTTCGCCTTGACCGTGTTGTCGCGCATCACGTCGAGCACGAGGGCGACATCGACACTGTGGCTGTCGTCGCGCCAGCAATCATAGTCGGTGACCATGGCGATCGAGGCATAGGGCAGCTCGGCTTCGCGGGCGAGGCGGGCCTCGGGTATATTCGTCATGCCGATCACATCCATGCCCCATTGCCGATAGAGCTCGCTCTCGGCGCGGGTGGAGAATTGCGGCCCTTCCATCGCCAGATAGGTGCCGCGCGGCGTCAGCGCGATGCCCGCCGCCGTCCCGGCCTCGGCCGCAAGCCGTGAGAGGCGGCTACAGACCGGTTTGGCCATTGGCACGTGTGCGACACAGCCGGGACCGAAAAAGCTCCTCTCCCGGCCCTCAGTGCGATCGACATACTGGTCGACGATCACGAAATGGCCCGGCGGCAAGTCTTCGCGCAGCGAGCCGCAGGCCGAGATCGACAGGATGTCGCTGCAACCGGCCTGTTTCAGAGCCGCGATATTGGCGCGATAGGGAATGTCGGAGGGTGGCAGGCGGTGGCCATGGCCGTGGCGCGGCAGGAAGACCAGCGGCACGCCATGCAGCTCGCCAAAGGTCAGCGCGTCGGAAGGCTCGCCCCAAGGGGTCTCGACGCGCTCGCGCCGGACATGGGCCAGGCCCTCGAGTTCATAGAGGCCGGAACCGCCGATAATGCCGAGTGTCCATTGGTTCATCGGATGGCCTCCCCTGCCAGGACACGAAAAAGGGCTGCGAACGCATGTCCGCAGCCCCAATTCATACCGCGTATTGCGCGATCAATGCTTCACATTCGCCCAGATCTGGCGGTAGGCGATGTAGACGAGGATCGCGAAGATGAAGAGGTAGAGCAACACCATCACGCCCATCTGCTTGCGCATTTCCATGTGCGGATCGCTGGCCCAGGTGAGGAAGGTGACGATGTCTTCCGACATTTGTTCCATCGTCGCTTCAGTGCCGTCGGCATAGGTCACAATGCCTTCCGAGAGCGGCGACGCCATCGCCAGCAACCCGCCCGGGAAATAGGGATTGTAGTGCTGGCCAGCGGCCAGATGCACATCCTCGGGCACTTCCTCGTCATAGCCAAGCAGCAGGGAGCGCACATAATTGGCGCCGTCGCCGCGGGCCTTGACGATCAGCGACAGGTCCGGTGGCAGCGCGCCACCATTGGAGCCGCGAGCCTGCTGCGGATTGGCGAAAGGTGACGGGAAGGCATCGCTCGGCAAGCCGGGGCGTTCAAACATGTCACCGGCATCGTCCGGGCCATCTTCAATCAGATAGCCAGCCGCGATCTGCATCACGATCGGATTATCATTCGCGTTCGGGAATTCAGCGCTCTCGAGCGGGCCACCGGCCTCGCCGAGATTGCGGAATTTGATCAGGTCCAGCGAGTGACAGCTGGCACAGACTTCCTGATAGATCTGCAGGCCACGCTGGACCGCTTCACGGTCAAACGTGCCGAACGGGCCGGCATTGTGCCATTCATGCTGTTCCGGAGCACGCTGGCCGGAGCTTGCCGCCCAGGCGAGACCGGAGAGGCCGAGAGCTGCCAGGGCAGCGACGAAAATGCGGGTCATCTTCATGGTCATCGCTCCCCTATGCCTTGGCCGTGCCGAGAACAGCCGCTTCAATTGAAGCAGGACGGTCCAGCGGCTTCTCGATCAGTCCCATCACCGGCAGAATGATGAGGAAGTAGGCGAAATAATAGAAGGTCAGCAATTGCGCGAACCAGACGAATTTCAACCCCGTCGCCACGCCTTCGGCATCATGACCGATCGCGAAAACGAGATCGTCAGGGTTTTTCGCACCGCACCAGCCCAGGCCGAGACAGGCCAGAACGAAGAGGATGAAGAACACCCGCGTCACCGGACGGAAACGCATGGAACGGACCTTCGACGTGTCCAGCCATGGCAGGACGAAGAGGATCAGGATCGCACCGAACATGGCGATCACGCCGCCAAGCTTGGCGTCAATCGGACCGATGTCGAAGGTGATGGCCCGCAGGATCGCGTAGAAGGGCAGGTAATACCATTCGGGAACGATGTGAGCCGGCGTCGAAAGCGGGTCAGCCGGGATGAAGTTGTCGGCATGGCCCAGAACATTCGGCAGGAAGAAGACGAAAGCCGCGAAGACAATCAGATAGACGATGATCGCGAAGCCGTCCTTCACCGTGTAGAACGGGTGGAAGGGCAGCGTGTCTTTCTTGCTCTTCGGCTCGATGCCGACCGGATTGCCATTGCCCGGAACATGCAGCGCCCAGATGTGCAGCGCAACGACCGCGGCAATCACGAAGGGCAGCAGATAGTGCAGCGAGAAGAAGCGGCTCAGCGTGGCCTGGCCGACGGAGAAACCACCCCACAGCCACTCGCGGATCGCATCACCGATGAAGGGCAGCGCGCCGATCAGATTGGTGATCACCATCGCGCCCCAATAGGACATCTGGCCCCAGGGCAGCACATAGCCCATGAAACCGGTTGCCATCATCAGGAGGTAAATGACGACGCCGAGAATCCAGAGGATTTCGCGTGGTGCCTTGTAGGAGCCGTAATACAGGCCGCGGAACATGTGGATATAGACCGCGACGAAGAAGAAGCTGGCGCCATTGGCGTGCATGGACTGGATCAGCCAGCCGAATTTCACGTCGCGGCGGATACGCTCGAGGCTTTCGAACGCCATGCTCTCATGCGGCACATAATGCATGGCCAGCACGATGCCGGAAATGATCTGGATGACGAGGAAGATCGCGAGGATCCCGCCGAACGTCCACCAATAGTTCAAATTCCGCGGCGTCGGGAAATCGACAAAACTGTCATAGCCCATACGGATGATTGGAAGTCGCGCATCCATCCAGCGCGTGAAACCGGTTTTCGGCTCGTAGGTCGAAGGACCGCTCATGATGCAACCCACCCAGATTGTGCAGCTTCGTCAGGCGACAGACCGATTTTCACGGTCGTTTCCGATTCAAAGTAATAATCGGGAACCGGCAGGTTCTCCGGAGCCGGCCCGCGGCGAATGCGTGCCGAGGCGTCATAGTGCGAGCCATGGCATGGGCAGTACCAGCCATCATAATCGCCGGTATCGGCACCAATCCCCAGCGGGACACAGCCCAGATGGGTGCAATTGCCTTTGACGATCAGATATTCGGGGCGCAGCACGCGGTTCTCGTCGGCACCCGAGAGATCTTCCATCCCGGCATTGAGATTGCGCGAATTATCGTCCGGCAGGTCACCAAGCGGCACAGCGCGGGCCTCGTCAATCATCGCCTGGGTGCGGTGGCGGATAAAGACCGGCCCGCCGCGCCACATCACCGTGATCTCTGTTCCATCGGTGACGGTCGACACATCAACCCGGATTGAACCGAGAGCCAGCGTGTCCGCCGCCGGATTCATCTGATCGATGAAAGGCCAGATCGCCAGGCCGCCGCCAATCGCGGCAGCGCCTGTCGCCGCGATGTAGATGAAGTCGCGGCGAGATGGTTCCTGACCATGTTCACCGAGCGCGCCGTTCTGTTCCGTCACGAGCCGACCTCTTCTCTTTTCTTAAACGGGGTCACGCGAATGCGTCCCCCTGCCCCAGATAACTTGACGTCTTCGCGCAAGCGCGGTTTGACGCCGTATAACCTAATGCCCGATTGGCTGACCAGAGCGTGGCGCAATGCCGCACACTGAAATCGACCATCGGCCTCAAGCGCGGCTTAAAATGCGGATCGTTTTTTTTCAACCTGATATTCCGCAAAATCTTGGGGCGGCGATGCGCGTCGCCGCCTGTTTCGGTGCGGGCATGGACATTGTCGAACCCTGCGCATTCCCCTTAACAGACAAGAAAATTCGCACCGCCGCGATGGATTATGGTGCGGCAATATCACCCACCCGCCACGCCTCCTGGACGGCCTACCAAAACAGTGCAGAAGCTGCACAAGGCCGCCTCGTCCTGTTCACAACCGCCGGCGCGGGTGAGATCTGGGACTTCAATTTTTCTGCAGATGACCGCCTGCTTTTCGGCCGCGAAAGCGCCGGCGTCCCCGAAAAAATCCACGAATCAGCGGATGAGCGGGTGCGAATTCCGATTCGCGAGGGGATGCGTTCGCTCAATGTGACGGTGACCGCAGCGATTGCCCTGGCGGAGGCGAGCCGGCAGATGCGTTAGCCGCCCGCGGCCATCACCCGAAATGTGTTGGCTGGATCATCGGACGCCTGGATGTGCTCGAAGAAAGCGAGCATGCCTTGGCAGACCAGGCGATATTCCGCATCGGTCTCCGGCAGTCTCCCGCCGAGCAGGATCAGATTGTCCGCCCCCATCACCTCTGAGGCTGCCATGACAGCGGCCTCCTGAGCGGCAGCGGCAGCGGCAGCATTTACCTCAACGGGTTCATCAGAGGCCGTTTGGGCCAACGCGATCATGTGGCGGCCAATCTCCATCGCATCGATACCCATCGTTTCCAAGTCCGGGCTCGACGGACTTCCCGGGAACTGGTTGGGAAGGTAGAAACCATAACATTCGCGTGGATGGTCCATCAGCGTCCCGCGCGTCACCGCTGACAATGCCGCATAGAACCCCAGCAAAGCCTCGTCAGTCGCGCGCGGAGAAAACTCGGCAACCATCCAGGCTCCGATCACTTCGCCCTCTGCACGCGCCACACGCGCTGCCTCAGCCTCCCCGCCCGCACGATAGGCCTCCGCGACGGCGATACGCCAGGCATCGGCACGTTCCGGCGCTTTTTCCTGCAATACCTGAAAGAAGGGCTCGCTCGCCATCATCTCCACGATTTCGCCCTCGAAATCCGTGCCGACCCAATCGCGCACGGCCGGGCCGATTATGGGGTCCAATAGCGGCTGTCCAAGTCGGCTTCCCAAAACCACCAGTATGATCAAAACAATGCCGCGAAGGTCCAGTTTCCGGCCCGCACCGTTTGCCGGCGTCTTGCGCGGCCAAAGGATGGCGAGCAGCAGACCGCCCAAGCCAGCCCCGACGCCGCCGCCGATCGCGGCGAGAATTACTGAAGACCAATCCATGACTTCCCCCCAAGTTTTCGATTTGAGGCGCAATGGAACGGGAAACCCTCCAGACTGCAACTTATAATGCAGAAGTCGACTTGCCGCCCGCACCTTCAAATCCGGTGCCCCGGCGCGCCAGCCCTGACCAAAAACCTCATGCCGCGACACCGCCATCCGGGCTTCAGCGCGTCAAGGCGTAGACCCGCGACGCGCTGAAGCCCGGATGGCCCACTGCTGGCAAGAGATTTATGGGGTGGTGGGCGCCGGGGCGCTAGACGGACAAATTGCGTGTCACCCGTTCTCGCTATCACCATCTACTGTCGTTTTTTCCGCAACTCTTAATTCGAAAACTTCGACACGAAAACTTTAAATAAACCGGACAAAGAACCCGCCATTATGGCGGGCGGAAAAATTCATCCAAATTATGAAACTCTATGTTATTATTGAAATATCGGAAAAAATGAACTGGCCAGAAAACCGGCCAGAAAACCGGACAAAAAAGTGGCATTTGAAGATCATAAAGAATCGATTGGCCTTATGGAACCGCTGTTGATCTCGGAGTCTTCGCGGCATCGCGGGGCCTTGAACGACCTCGCGCTGGAGCTTGCGACCCGGTCAGCAGCTTTCAAGAGCAGCCTGCCAAAAGAAACCGTCATCGCCCTGGCCGCACTCGTACGCTCGATGAATTGCTATTACAGCAATTTGATCGAGGGACACGCAACTCATCCCATCGATATCGAACGCGCGCTGCAGGAAGACTATAGCGCTGATTCCGGGCAACGCGACCTTCAGCTCGAAGCCAGAGCGCATATCGCCGTACAGTCCTGGATCGATGCCGGCGGTATTCAAGGCATTGAAACCGAGCCCGCATTCCTGCGCGAGATCCATCGCCGCTTTTGCGATTTGCTGCCAGATAGCCTGCTTTGGGTTGAAAATCCCGACTCCAGGGAAAAGGTGCGCGTCATCCCCGGCGAATATCGCTCGGGGTTTGTGCAGGTCGGGGCGCATGTACCGGTCAGCCCCGGCGCGATCCCACGTTTCATGACCCGCTTTGACCAAGCCTATGGCAGGCTCGGAAAAGCAAGCGCCATTATCGGGGCGGCCAGCGCTCATCACCGCTTGCTGTGGATACACCCGTTTGCCGATGGGAATGGCCGTGTCGCCCGGCTGATGTCTCATGCGATGCTGCTGCGTTCGCTCGACACCGGTGGCCTGTGGTCAATCGCACGCGGCCTCGCCCGCAAGGTCGATGATTACAAGAGCCACCTCGCATCGTGCGACACAAATCGCCGCAACGATATGGATGGACGTGGCACGCTCAGCGAAGAGGCGCTCGTCTCTTTCACCCGCTTCTTTCTGGAAACCTGTCTGGATCAGGTCGATTTCATGGCAAGCCTGATGCAGCCCGCAGCCCTTCGCGAGCGCATCCTGCTGTGGACGAAGCATGATGCCGATCTGGGCCGCCTTCCGACCAAAGCCGGCCGTCTGATGGAGGCCGTGCTCTATCGCGGCGCGCTTCCGCGCGGGGAGTTGGGGGATATACTCGGCATGTCTGACCGGAGCGCCCGGCGCGTTGCTGGTACACTGACCAAGCTGGGCGTTCTGACGTCACAGACCCACAAATCCGATCTCAAACTGGCCTTCCCTGCCCGCCTGGCATCCACCTGGATGCCCGGTCTGTTTCCGGAAAAATAGCCCTGTGAACTCGCCGCCGTGTAGAAGCATGACCCGGCCGCGCGGCTTTATCCCTTGCTGCTGCGCTGCCCGGTTGAGAGCGTCGCGGCGCCACTTACTTGACCGCCAATCGGTCAGGCGACCCGCGCCCGGCGCGCCAACACTCACCAAAACCCTCATGCCGAGATCCCGCCATCCGGGCTTCAGCGCGTCAAGGCGTAGACCCGCGACGCGGCGCCAAAGGCGGCCTTGACGCGCTGAAGCCCGGATGGCCCACTGCTGGCAAGAGATTTATGGGGTGGAGAGCGCCGGGGCCGCGTTCTTGTTACCGGAAAAACAGTACTTGGTCCCGGTCGAACCGTCACGCACGTCCTTCTCCGTGAGGAGAAGGTGGTCCGCAGGACCGGATGAGGCGGGCAATTTCAGCGTTTGGCAAATGCGCGAAAGCGGTGCCCGTTCTCAGTCGTCCGCAAGGCCCGCCTCACCCGCCCTGACGGGCACCCTCTCCTCACGGAGAGGGCGGGCTCACGACGCGGAGGGCCCGGCCTGCCAGGGCGGAGGTGGCTGGCGCAGCCCGGCACAGCGCGCCCCCATCCATCCCGCCAACTCGCCGCCCACACCTCCCATAGCGCATCAAATATCCCTTGCGCTGCACTGCAACATGTGCGCATCTCTCCCTGCCTGCGCACCGCGCGTAGACGCCAAGGTGAGTCATGGCGCGCAGGGAGTACCGGCAGACGGCTGCTTTTTCGCTTCCGACCGCCATCAGCGCCCCCGGGTATTTGTCACTTGCTGGCCGGTATCGCAGAGGCATCGCCGAGCGGCTGACCTACGCAAGCTTCTTTTAAAATTTATCCAGTGTGCGTGCGGACATCTCCGTGCGCCGCGCCCTATTATGAGTGTCAATTGACCCAATTTGCAGATCTCGGCCTGGCCGAACCCATCCAGCGTGCTGTGACCGCCGCCGGTTATGAAACCCCTACTCCTATCCAGACGAAAGCCATTCCGCTCCTGCTCGAAGGGCGCGACCTGATCGGTATCGCCCAGACCGGCACCGGCAAGACGGCCGCCTTCGTGCTGCCTTTGCTGTCGCGCCTGGCAGACGCCAATGAGCGCGCGGCCCCGCGCAGCTGCCGCGCCCTGATCCTGGCGCCGACCCGTGAGCTGGCCGCCCAGATCGATGACTCCATTCGCGACTACGCCAAATTCATGAAGCTGAGCCATTGCGTGGTTGTCGGCGGCGTGAAGCCGCGCCCGCAGATCAAGAAGCTTGAAGGCGGCGTCGACATCCTCGTCGCCACGCCGGGCCGCCTGCTCGACCATGTCTCGACCGGCGCGCTGCGTCTCGATGGCGTCAAGACGGTGATCCTCGACGAAGCCGACCAGATGATGGATCTCGGCTTCATGCCGGCGATCCGCCAGATCATGTCGAAACTGCGCAAGGCCCGCCAGACCATGCTGTTCTCGGCCACCATGCCGGCCCAGATCCGCAAGCTGGCCAGCGATTTCCTCAATAATCCGGCCGAAGTCAGCGTGGCCCCGCAATCCAAGCCGATCGAGCGCATCCAGCAGAGCGTTCTGCTGATGGAAGCCGGTGCCAAGCGCAATGCGCTGCGCGATATTCTCAAGGCGCCTGAAGTCAAGCTCGCCATCGTCTTCACCCGCACCAAGCGCGGCGCCGACCGTGTGGTGCAGAATCTCGAGAAGGACGGCCTCAAGGCGGCTGCGATCCACGGAAACAAGAGCCAGAACCAGCGCGAGAAAACCCTCGCCAATTTCAAGGACGGCTCGGTCAATATCCTGGTCGCCACCGATATTGCCGCACGCGGCATTGATGTCGACGGCATCACCCATGTGGTGAATTATGAAATGCCGACCGTGGCCGAGGTCTATGTCCACCGGATCGGCCGCACCGCGCGCGCCGGAACCGATGGCATTGCCATTGCCCTGGTGGAACCGGACGAGCGCACCATGCTGCGCGAGATCGAAAACCTGATCGGCAAATATCTCACCGCCGAAGGTGCAGCCCTGCACATTCCAAAACCGGTCAAGAAGCCCGGTGGCGGCCAGCGTCAGGGTCGACGCCCGCAAGGCCAGACGGTTTCCGCCGGTGGCAATCGCCGCCAGGGGCGTCCGGGCAATCGCGGTCAAAGCCAGGGCGGCCAACGCCGCGCGGGCTAAATTGCAACAAGTTGTCGCGGGCCGCGAATGGCCCGCGACCTTGCCCTTCGCGGCCAGCGCCGTATTGATGGCGCCATGACAGCGACAAACACCCCCACCCCCGAAGTGCTCGACACGCGCCGCGCCAAGGCTCGCGCCTGGTTCGAGCAATTGCGCGACCTGATCTGCGCCGAGTTTGAACGCCTCGAAGACGAGGCCCCGGGCGATCTCTATCCCGGCAAGCCCGGACGCTTTGAACGCGAAGCCTGGTCACGCGGCGATGGTTCAAGCGATCAGGGCGGCGGCGTCACCTCGATCATGAAGGGACGCCTGTTCGAGAAGGTCGGCGTTCACGTCTCGGCGGTGCATGGCGAGTTTTCCGAACAATTCCGCGCCCAGATCCCCGGCGCCAGCGAAGACCCGCGTTTTTGGGCCTCGGGCATTTCGCTGATCGCGCATATGTGGAATCCACATGTGCCGGCGGTGCACATGAATACGCGCTTCATCACCACCACAAAGGGCTGGTTTGGCGGCGGCATGGATCTGACCCCGGTGCTCGATCGCTACCGCACTCAGGAGCATCAAGACGCCGTCGATTTTCACGCCGCCTGCCAGGGCGCCTGTGACAAACACGGATCCGATTTCCACACCCGTTTCAAGAAATGGTGCGAAGAGTATTTCTTCCTGCCGCACCGCAATGAACCGCGCGGCATTGGCGGCATTTTCTACGACCGTCACGACACTGGAAACTGGGATGCCGATTTCGCCTTCACACGCGATGTCGGCCTGGCTTTCCTCGACATCTATCCGAAGCTGGTGCGGCGCCGGATGACGACGCCCTGGAGTGCCGATGAGCGCGAAGAGCAACTGGTGCGGCGCGGCCGCTATGCCGAGTTCAACCTCTTGTATGACCGTGGCACCAAATTTGGTCTCGAGACGGGCGGCAATGTGAAATCCATCCTGTCGTCGATGCCGCCCGAGGCCAAATGGCCGTAAACGCCGGCACGCCTGCATCCAATCTGCCCGCCCGCGCATCATAGGGGGGTAACGGATTTGAGGCGACCCAGGCATGCCCGGCATACAGGACAAGAGTGCGATCACGCGTTTCGGGGCCCGCCTCCATCAGACGGCCTTCTCGCCCCACCGCCATGACGTCTACACGCTCGGCCTGACGCAGCGCGGCGTGCAGTGTTTCAATTATCGCGGCGCGGCGCGCCAATCCCTGCCGGGCGAGCTGGTCGTGCTGCATCCGGACGAATTGCATGACGGCCATGCCGGCACGAGCGACGGCTTTGCCTACCGGGCCATTACCATCCGCCCCAGCGCGATCGGTGCCATCCTGCCCGCACAGGCGCTGCCCTTCATCGAAGGCGGTCAATCGGACAATCCCGCCCTGAAACAGGCGGTCAGCGCGGTGCTGGCCGATCTCGATGAACCGCTCGATCCCCTGCACGCGGCTGACGCCCTGTTCGACATCGCCATCGCACTGCATGGTGCCGCCGGACACACACCACCGGGCAGCGAACTCGATGCCCGCGCCACCGAGCGCGCCCGCAGCTATATCCACGACCATCTCGATGAAGCCGTTTCCATGGATGATCTTGAACAGGTCGCCGGTCAGGATCGCTGGCAGCTCTCGCGGGATTTTCGCCGTCTGCATGGCACCAGCCCCTATCGCTATCTGGTGATGCGCCGGCTCGATGCCGCCCGCGACCACATCCATCGCGGCGAATGCATGGCCCAGACCGCGCTGGCCTGCGGTTTCAATGATCAGAGCCATATGACGCGCCATTTCAAGGCCGCCCACGGGCTGAGCCCGGCGCGCTGGAAACGCAGCGTCACACAAGGCAGCAGTATCGGCCGCACAATCGTTCAAGATTGAAATCACGGCCCGTAGGAAAAGAGGGGCGGCCCGCAATCCAGCGGCCGTTTCAACCCCAAGGTCCAACGGTTCCCCTATGTCTGTCTACGCCCCCCACAAGCCGCGCTATCTGATCCTCGAACTGGGCGCGGCGATTGCCTGCCTGATCTTGACGAAGCTCGCCTTCGACCCGATCGCCTGGCGTTTTTCCGGCCCGATGTCGATGGCCTGCACCATCGCCTTCATCGCCCTCATGGCCCGCCTGCGTTCTGAAACCTGGTCCGATTTCGGCCTTCGCGGATTGCCCGGGCTGAAAGCAAAACTCTGGTTCCTGCCCCAGGTCCTGCTGGGCATGGTGGCGATCATGGGCGCCGGGGCTGTGGTGGGCCTGTCGGGTGACGCGATGGGGCTGTGGGACATGGACGCCACGCCATCCGGCGTCGAGGACCGTTTTGCCGGAACCACCGGCAATCTGCCGCGCTATCTGATGTGGCTGGGGCTGGGCATCGTCAGTGGTGGTTTTGGCGAGGAAGTCTTTTTCCGCGGTTATCTGATGCGCCGCATCGAGGGGATACTCCCCGCCTCCGCCCTGCGGCCAGTGCTGATGGTAATCCTGCCGGCGCTGATGTTTGGCGCGGTGCATTTCTACTATCAGGGCCTGCGCGGTCTGGTCACGATTGCCGCCATCGGCTTTGCGATCGGCACGCTCTATCTGCTCTACAGGCGCAATCTCTGGCCCCTGATCGCCGCCCACGCCCTGGTCGATTCAATCGGCTTCACCGCGCTCTATCTCGGTGTCGAGGTCTAGGGGGCACGCAGGAAAAAGCCCCGGTCGAGGACCGGGGCTTTTTCATTCATTCAAGGATCGATGCGCGAAGCCTAGTGCTTCAGGCGCGCGATCAATTCTTCCTTGGTCGGCTCGAAGCGCTGCGCAATCCAGTGCGCCTTGAGCGCATCCATCGCATCGCCGAGCATCGGGCCGGGCTCATAGCCGAGCAGGATGAGATCGCCGCCACTGACGGGGAAATCAGGTTGTTGCCATTCGCGGGCGAATTTGGCGAGCAGGGTCCAGTCACGCGGCGGAGGCGCCACATCGCCGGCTGCGGACAGACGCACCTGATCTTCGAACGCCCGCGCGCCGAGCGACATGATCGCGCGTTCCGCTGCGGCCATGTCGGTGAAGGCTGCTTCGACTTCGCCGCACAGCGACGGGTCGACCGCGCCTTGCAGGCGCCGGCTCTCGGCATTCGACATTTTGAGTTTGGCTGCCATGATTTTGATCCTTTCGGGCCCACCGCCAATGAGAGCCACAAACCGCAAAAGCGGGTCAGGTTCCAGACCGGCAGAGATATCTTGGTTTATAATACCTACAAGGATTCTTAAGGATCCGTTCACTCCCAGAATTTCTGACAGGATTTCATGTTCAGCCATCAGGGCCACGGCCGGTCCGGGATCGGGTGCCAGGAGCAGTTTTTTCAGCTCCGACCAGACGCGTTCCGCGGACAGGGTGTGGAGCCCGGCCTTCAACCGACGGGCGGCGGCAAGGCCTTCCATGTCAGGCGATCCGGAGCCATACCAGGCCTCGAAGCGGAACAGGCGCAGGGTGCGCAAATAGTCCTCCCGGATGCGGTCCTCGGCCGAACCGACAAACACAAAGCGGCACGGTTCTAGATCAGCCAGCCCGCCAGTCGGGTCATGAATTATGCCGTCAAAATCGGCATAGAGCGCATTGAGCCGGAAGTCGCGACGCCTGGCATCCTCGCTCCAGTCCTGGGTGAAGGCGACCACAGCGCGGCGGCCATCGGTCTCGACATCGCGGCGCAGCGTCGTGACCTCAAAGGGACGGCCGCCGGAAATGACCGAAATCGTGCCATGACGAATGCCGGTTGGCACCGGCTTGAGGCCCGCGGCCCGGGCCGCAGCGATCACCTGTTCCGGCAGGAGCCGGGTCGCGATATCGACATCGGCGACCGGCTTGCCGAGCAAGGCATTGCGGACACAGCCGCCGACGAAGCGCGAGCCTGCTGGTTGCGCAGCCTCAAGGGCCGCCATGACGGCCTGCGTTGCCGGATCGCGCATCCAGCCCTGCTCTGCCGGATCAAGCCGGGAGCCAGAGTGCCGGGCCGGCTTCATTGCGGATCTGTGGCGTCACCCTCGTCGGGACCTGTCGCCTCCGCCTCTTCCACAGGCACGAAATAGCCCGGAACAACGCGGCCATCGACCATGCGGGAGGGCACGTAGAGCTCGCCTTCATGCCCGCCCCGGCCGGATTCAAGCAAGACCAGCGCAATCATCATCAGGATGGACAGCCCGGCACCGATCGCCGCCAGTCTCAGCGTGGGCGTCGCCTCGATCGGGTGGTCGGAATTAGACTGCCAGCGCCAGATGAAGAAGATCAGGAAGGGCAGTAAAAACGAGGCGATTTCGATAATTGTGATGCGGATCATGATTTACCCATACAGCTTGTCGTGCAGCGATTTCAACAGACCCGCCGTGACACCCCATATATAGCGATCTTCCCAGGGCATGGCATAGAAATGCCGCTCCTGCCCCTGCCAGACCCCCGAACGCTGCTGATGATTGAGCGGATCCATCAGGAAATCGAACGGCGCCTCGAACACGCTGGCCACTTCGCCGGGATCGGGTTTGAGCTCATATCCCGGCCGGAGCACACCGACAAAGGGCGTGATCTGAAAACCGGTGCCGGTCTCATAGGATTCAAAACGGCCCACGAGTTCGACATGGTCGGCGCCGATCCCGATCTCTTCCTCGACCTCGCGTAAGGCTGCCTGCGCCGGGCCCGTATCGCCAGGGTCGAGACTGCCGCCGGGAAAGCTGATCTGCCCGGGATGCTTGAGCAAATGGCTGGCGCGTTCGGTGAAGAGCAGGCGCGGTGGTCCGTCATGCAGGATCAGCGGTGCCAACACCGCTGCCGGGCGCAATTTGCGACCACTCGGCGAGGGTAGCCCGTTGAGGTCGCCATCACCGCGAAACCCGGGACCGCTGTCACCGTCGACCGGATCGAGCCGCTGACGCATCAGATCGAGCAAGCCCTTAATCGCTGGCATCGGCCTGCTCCAGCGCAAAGAAGGCGCCGCCGCTCCACACCCCGGTCACGCCGTCATGCTCAACCGCCAGTTCCGCCAGTTCGTAAAAGACCGGCCGCGTCATCAAGGCATCGAGGCCCCCGCGAATCCGCACAAGTGGCGTCGGTTCGCCGGTGACGGGGTCGATGCGGACATTGATCGGATGATCCGGCCCGGCTTCGGCCAGATCATCGAAATTCGTCGTGAATATCAGTGATTGCGCCTCACCCTCGCCCGTCGCGTCGACTCGCACGGCTACAAAGGGCGCGACCTCGACCTTGATGGCGATTTTCTCCACCGGCGTCACAAGATAATGAACGCCGTCGTCATCTTTTCGCAAGATTGTGGAAAACAGCCGTGACAGACGTTGGCGAGTGATACGCTTTCCCTCATGCCACCAAGAGCCATCCCGTTTGATGACCATGTCCATTTCGCCGCAATTTTCCGGGTGCCAGCGCTCGACCGGCGGCAGGCCGTCGCCGGCACTGCGCGCCGCTTGCAGCAGGGACTGCATTGCATCTGGTATTTCAGGCGTTGAGGCCATGGACAGCTTTCATGCGTGACGCCATGCTCACAATGAGCAAATTGGCATATGAACCATCTGTATCGCGAAGGATTTTAGGACGATGACCGAGATGAATGAAGCCGGTACAGACTTAATTGCCCAGGCAGACGCAGCTACAGCCCGTTTGCAGCAGGTTCGCGACTCAATTGGCCAGGTGATTTTCGGCCTCGAGGACGAGATCGAACTCTGCCTTGCCGCCATCCTGTCAGGCGGTCACGCGCTGCTGGTCGGCGCCCCCGGACTCGCCAAGACCCGCCTGGTCCAGGCTATCGCTGTGGCGACCGGACTTGAGACCAAGCGCATCCAGTTCACGCCCGATCTGATGCCCGCCGATATTCTTGGCTCGGAAATCCTTGAGGAATCCGATGATGGCAAACGCCATTTCCGCTTCCTGCCCGGTCCGATCTTCTGTCGCCTGCTGATGGCCGACGAAATCAACCGCGCCAGCCCGCGGACCCAGGCGGCCCTGCTGCAAGCGATGCAGGAAGGCCATGTCACCATTGCCGGTGAACGTCATGATCTGCCCCAGCCCTTCCACGTGCTGGCGACCCAGAACCCGATCGAGCAGGAAGGCACCTATCCGCTGCCCGAAGCCCAGCTCGACCGCTTCCTGCTACGCGTCGATATCCCTTATCCGACCCGCGACGCCGAACGTCAGGTTTTGCTCGCCACCACCGGTGCCGCGAGCGCCGATGCGGTAAAAGTCCTCGACGCTGCCGAGATCATCAAGCTTCAGGCCCTGGTTCGCGCCCTGCCGGTCGGCGAAAAAGTACTCGACGCCATTCTCGACCTGCTGCGCCTGGCACGTCCGGAAGAGACCGATGTCGATGCCGTGCGCACAGGCGTGTCCTGGGGCCCGGGCCCGCGTGCCGGTCAGGCCCTGATGCTGGCCTGCCGGGCCCGCGCCCTGCTTCAAGGCCGTCTGGCGCCATCGACCGAGGATGTCGCGGCATTGGCCGAACCGGTCCTGAAACACCGCATGGCGCTGTCCTTTGCGGCACGGGCCGACGGACATACGCTGGAAGGCCTGATCAAATCCCTCGCCGAGCGGGCGGCCTGATCCCATGAGCGACGGCGTCGATCGCCAATCAGAAACGCGCGTCGTCCAGCTTCGCCACCAGGGCGAAGCGGCGGCTGCGACCCTGCCGGCCCTGATGGCCGAAGCGACGCGCATTGCCGCGACGGTCGCCCAGGGTGTGCATGGCCGGCGCCGCGCCGGCGTCGGCGAGAGTTTCTGGCAATACCGGCATCACCGCCCCGAAGACGGGCGCGCCGCCGTCGACTGGCGCCAGTCGGCGCGCAGCGACCAGCTCTTTGTGCGTCAAAATGAATGGGAAGCCGCCAATACCGTCTGGCTGTGGCGCGATGGCTCGGCGTCGATGCGTTTCTCCTCATCCAGGGACCATGCCAGCAAGCTCGATCGCGCCGCCGTCTGCCAGATCGCCATGGCGGCACTGCTCACCCAGGGCGGCGAGCGCGTCGCCGTGCTCGGCGAATCGGCGATTGCCCGCACCGGCGCGCTCGGGCTGGAACGTACATCGCGCCGCCTGGCTCTCGGCCCTGGCGATATGACCGCCGTCGAAGCGCCGAATATAGGCCGTTTCGGGCGTGTCGTGCTGGCCAGCGATTTCCTTGATCCGCCCGAAACCTGGGCCGCGCGCCTGTCGCGCTTCTCAGCCATGGAGGCGGAAGGCGTCTTGTTGCGCATTGTCGATCCGGCCGAGGAAGACTTCCCCTATTCCGGCCGCACGCGGTTTGAAAATCCGGCTGGCGGCGAAGGCCTGTTGTTTGGCCGCGCTGAAGAAGCGCGTTCCACCTATCGCCAGCGCTGGGCCGAGCATGGCGAGGCGCTGGCTGCCCTGGCGCGCCAGTTCGGCTGGTCGCTGGTCACCCATCGCACCGACCGCACCGCTACAAGTGCCGTGCTGGCGCTCTACCGAGCCCTGGCAAGGGACGCCTGATGTTTGCGCTCGGCCCCCTCTCCTTCGGCGCACCACTGGCCCTGATCGGCCTGCTGAGCCTGCCCATATTATGGCTGTTGCTGCGCGCGACGCCGCCCGCGCCCCGGCGCGCCATCTTCCCGCCCCTGCGCCTCCTGTTCGGCGCACCGGACGATGCCGAAACACCGCAACATGCCCCCTGGTGGCTGATCCTCTTCCGCCTGCTGATCGCGGCCCTGATCATTCTCGGCCTGTCCCGCCCGGTCTGGACGCCGCCAGCTGTGGTCGACGAAACCCGCCCCGAATTGATCGTGATCGATAATGGCTGGGCCGGCGCCGCGAACTGGGAGGACACAAGTCGCGAGGCCGTCCGCCTGCTCGACGAGGCTGAACGCGACGGACGGCTTGCCGCCCTGCTGTTTACCGCCAATAGCGGCGATGCGGCTGCACCGCTCCGGCTTGACCGTCCCGATGCCGCTCGCCGTCTGCTGGCCACGGCCAGCCCGATGGCCTGGGGCACCGACCGGGACAATGCCGCCAGCCGCGTTGCTGCCGCCCGCAGTGATGGCGCCCTGGCCGATGCGATGGCTGTGACTTGGCTCAGCGACGGCATGGACAGTGAGGGCAGCCGCACGCTGGCCCGCGCCCTCTCAAGCATGGGTGATGTGCGCATCATCGAGCCCGATAATGGCCGCGCCGCCCTGGCCATGGCGCCGCCGGAACCGACCGCCTCGGGCCTGGCGATCGAATTGCGCCGCGTCGCGACCAGTCTGCCGCGCACGGCCGCGATCACGGCACTGGGCAATGATGGACGCGCCATTGCCCGCACCGATCTGAGCTTCGACTCCGATCGCGGCATTGCCCGCTCTGAGCTGAGCCTGCCGCTCGATCTGCGCAACCGGATCGCCAGTCTGCGTGTCGAAGGGCCGGGCTCAGCCGGTGCCGTCCGCCTGATGGGCGATCAATGGCGCCGTCCGCGCATTGGCCTGATCGACGCGCCACGTGAGGACGGCCAGCCGCTGCTCTCCGACCTGCATTATGTCGAAAGCGCCATCGCGCCCTTCTCGCAACCCGTCCGCGGCACACTTGACGAATTGCTCGAAACTGAATCCGCCGCCCTGGTGATGGGGGATGGTGGCCGCACCGACCATGCGGGGATCGGTCGAATCGTCGCCAATGGTGGGCTGGGCCTGCGCTGGGCCGGCCCACGGGGGGCGGG
>NZ_JBLWTL010000025.1:0-42959 GCF_048270095.1 Maricaulis sp.
CGCAAATGACTGAGCTCACGCCTCCCGTGCGACCGGAACAGCTGAAGCATAAGCGCGGCCGGAGGGGGCGGGGATAACATCACCAAAAACTCGTCATCCTGACGAAAGTCAGGACCTCGATTTCATAGGCTCCGACCCTGTCGCGTCGAGGTCCCGGCGTCCGCCGGGATGACGTGGGATAGTTGTGGGTGGTGGGGGATAAGTGGGCTAGCTGGCCTCCGGAATCACACGTCCGCGCTCCTCCGTCACCACCCGGTCCAGTGGCTGGTCAAACGCATCCACAGGCACTGCCGGCACGATCTGCGCCTCATGGGCCAGCCCGACCGCCACCGGAGCGCCCTTCGCCCGCAGCCCTGCGAGCGTGCGATCATAATAGCCGCGCCCGAAGCCGAGCCGATTGCCGTCCGGATCGATCGCCAGCAGGGGAACCAGGAGAATATCCGGAATGAGTTCCGGCGCGTCGACAGGCGGCTCCATCAGTCCGAAGGCGCGCGGCTCAAGCGCGTCGCCATTCTTCCAGGCGCGGAAGATCAGGGGCGCACCGGGCGCCACAATCACCGGCAGGGCCAGGCGTGCGCCGCGCGCCGACAGCTCGGCCATCAGCGGGCGTGGATCAATTTCGCCCGGCAAGGGCCAATAGGCTGACACCACCGCTCCGGGCGCCAATAATTCAAACGGGAACTGATCGATCAGCCGCTCACCGGCATCGGGGGCCGCCTCGTGGGCGATCCGGCGCGCCGCGAGGGCGCGCCGCCTCAGCTCATCCTTGAGCGCTTGCAAATTCATGTGGCGGGTCTCCACCTGCGCCGGCAAGACATGTAAATCCCCACTGACCCGACGGTGCAGGTGGGCGCCGCTTACAGAGGACCAGGGTCCCTAGCAGAGGCAGCTCCCTCGTGGTGATGTACGGTCCGTGGGATTTATGCCCCATCGCACGCTGCAGATAACCGCCGGGATCCTATGTGAGGCCTAACGGCGTCCAGCTCAAGGGCGCGCGTCTGCAAATCGGATCTTCTGCTCAGACGCCGGCGCCTCACCGGCATCGAGGTCAGGTTCGGGAAAGTCGAGACTGGCGGCCAGGGCCTCGAGGCGCTGGGCCGCTTTCAGCAGGTGATCGGCCAGATGCTGGCGCTCCTCGCCATACTCGCTATTGGAGCCCTGGCTTTCGGACCGGAGCTGGTTGAGCTGGGCTTCCAGCGTCTCGATACGGCGCTCGGCATCTTTCAGCTCGTCGACCACGATCAGCGATGCCATCACGGCCAGGCGCAAATCACCGATCTGCCCGACCTGGTCGGCCATCACCGTGACCTTGCTGTCGAGATAGCCTCCCAGCTCGCGCAGATAGGCCTCCTGGCCTTCTTCGCAGCCAATTGTATAGACCCGACCATTGAGCGTGACTGCCACCTTGGACATAGCCGACTAGACCTCCTCGTCTACATACAGACGCAATTCCCCGATCGCCCGGTCGAGCGCTTCCGACGTCTCCTGCGCAACCTGTTGCAGGGCCTGCTCGCGCGCCCTGGCCGTATCAAGCGCATCGGCGAGGCGGGCCCGGTCATCATCGCTGTCGCGCGCGCCAATCGCGGCGGACTCGGCGCGCTCGACGCGGCCCCGCAATTTCTTCGTTTGCCCTTCAATGCGCGCCAATGCCCCGTTGAGCCGTGTCACGGCCGCCAGCAAGGGATCATCAGCGGAATTGGCTTGCGACGTCATGCCTCTAGAATCCGCTGCGTTGCGTCAAAGTTCAAGTATTCTCTCAAGTTTGTCGCCCCGCGCCTTGACTCTGGTGATCAATGCCCGGTTTTGTCGCACCGGATCGGGGCGAAAGCGAGGCCAATATCCGCAGCCAGGCGCCCGGTGCAAGCCCGGATGATAGCGTTGACCCGGCCAGGCATCCGCGCCAAACAGTGAAACCGTGTTCCGCCGCTTCTTCAGGTCAGAAATCTCGATGTACAGCCTGCCCGACTGGGCCTTTTACCCGATCGCAGCCCTGGCCGCCGCCGGAATGGTGGCTGGCGCCCTGAGCTATGGCGACAACTCTGTTCGTTCGCCCGAGGAAATCCTGACCGACGGGATCCTGTTCGAAGGCGACAGCCTCAACGCCATCACGACCGGCAATGGCCTGACCGCCCGCATCCTGCGCGAAGGCGAGGAGACTTTCGCCCGTATCGATGCCGTACGCGGCCCGTTTGACGGCATCCAGTCCGCCGGTGCCTTCTTCACCCTGACACCGGGGGAAGTCCAGGCGATCCAGGGCCGGCGTGTCCGTCTGCGCTTTACTGTTCGCACCGCCCCGGAATTTGGCGCGCCGGGCGTGAGGCTCAATTTCTTCGCCCCGGGGGTCGGACAGAATGCCGGCGAACATGTCGAAACCGGCGATCAGTTCGAGACTTTCACCCTTGAGGCCGCGTCCTCGGTCTGCAGCTGGGAATTCGGCTATATCGGCCTTTGGCCGGACTGGGGTTTCGAAAGCAATACGATCGATCTCGAGCGCGTCGAACTGACCGCGCTGGAGCGCTTGCCCGATTGCCCGGACAACTAGTCTGACGGGCCGGGCCGAGCGGCGGACATCGGCCGTACATCCGGCGCACGCGTCAGCAGGCGGGCCGGATTCCAGCTCATCGCGCGCGCAATCGTCGATGGACTGGTGACGCGCGCGTGCTGGATGTCCCGGCGCGAGGCCATCATCTCATGGCGCCCCTTCAGGGCATCGCGCAGGGCGCGGCCAAACACGGTGAACTGGCCGAAGCGGGCCGCCGAGAGCCAGAGCAAGGCCGTGACGCCGGCATGGAGCGGGCTCAACACCCAGAACAGCCATCCCGGCGTATTCTTCATGAAGACCCAGAGCCGGTTGCGCACGCCATAATAGGTCGCGAATTCCGACCGCCGTCCCGATGAGGCATAGCCGAGATGTTCCACGGCCGCATCGCGCAATTGGACCGCCCGATAGCCTTGCAGCTTCGCCCGGTAGGCCAGGTCGACATCCTCATTGTAACAGAAGAAACGCTCGTCGAATCCACCCAGCGCGTCAAACACCGACCGGCGCCAGAAGGCCGCCGCGCCGCAGATCGCAAAGACTTCCCCATCATCGGGCAGCAGGGCGACGGGGCGCATATAGCCGGCGCGATAGGCCAGGCCAGTCGCATGATAGACATCCCCGACACCGTCGAGCAGGCCGGGAAAATTGGCCGCATACTGGGTTGAACCGAACAGCGAGATATCCGGATAACGATCCGTGGCGACCAGGAATTGCTCCAGCCAGTCCGACCGGGCGAAGGCATCCGGATTGAGCAGGGCCAGCCATTCGCTATCGGCCATTCCGGCGAGCCGGTTATTGCCGCCGGCGAAACCGAGATTGTCCTCGCTTGCAACGAAATTCACCCAATCGGGCAGCCTGGCCGCATCGATCCGCTCGCCCGCCGGCGATCCATTCTCGAGCACGAAGACCTGGCGCGGCATCACGGTCTGCGCGGCCAGCGCTGCGATACACTGGTCCAGCGTCGCGCGGCTGCGATAGGCGACAATCAGCACCGCAACATCCGCAATCGGCCGGTCCGGTGCCGTTTCTGAAAGTGTCATGTGGCGGGTCCGCACAAATGGCCAGGGTCAAGAGAGCGCACCGTTACCACTCTTGCCGGCCAAGGCCCAGTATCGCGATGAGCGCGGCGCCATCCCGCGAGCCCGAAATTGCAGGCCGGGGCTTGGATTGTGCCCGCGATACGCTACGACTGCCGGGACAGGACGCAATGGCGGGAATTGGGGGACAATTGAGCGCCAGCATCATTGATTTTGCGCTGATTACCATGCTCGCCCTGGCGCTTCTGTCAGGCCGCGTGGGGACCACGCGCGCCTTCGCCGGCTTCATCATCGGTATCATCATCACCGGGCGGGTCAGCTTCACCGATGCCGTCACGGCGATCACCTCGCCGGCGATCATCGCGGTGACCAGCCTGGTCATTGTCGCGGTCGCGCTGACCAAGATCCCCGGAATCGGCCAGGCCCTGTTCGGTCGCACCAAGCTGGGCATGCGCGCCAGCCTGATCCGTTTTCTCGGCCTGACCGGCCTGGTCTCCGCCTTCACGCCCAATACGGCCGTGGTCGGGGCCTTTATGGGACCGGCCAGCCGCCATCCGGGCCTGCCGGCCCACGCCCTGCTGCTGCCGCTTTCCTATATGGCACTGGCCGGCGGCATGCTGACCCCGTTCGGGACCAGTGCGAGCCTGATGGTGGTCGGCGAGGCGGCGCGTCACGGCCTGCATCTCAACGTGCTCGATTTCGCCCTGCCCGGCGCCATGGTCGCCTTGGCCGTGTTTGCGGCCCTGGTCCTGGCCGCGCCGATGATCCTGAAACGGCCCGAAGGGGCGAGCGATGCGGACAAGGCGGTCTATTATGTCGAGGCGCGGGTCAATCCCGGCTCCAGGCTGATTGGCCGCAATGTCGGCGAGAACCGGCTGCGCCATCTGCAAGGGTTTTTCCTCGCGGAAATTGTCCGGCACGGACGCATCATCTCACCGGTCAGCCCCAGCCAGTCGATCGAGGACGGGGACCGCCTGATCTTCGTCGGCGATTTCGCCCATGTCGGCGAATTGCACGCGATCAACGGCCTGTCGATCGACGGTTCGCCGCAACCCAATGCCCTGGGGGCGATGTTTCACGCCGTGATCGCACACAATTCAGTCCTGGTCGGGCGCACCCTGAAAGAGGCCGATTTTCGGGCCCGCTTCGACGCCTCCGTGCTGGCGGTGCGGCGCGGCGAGGAAAGCCTGTCCGGCAAGCTCGGCGAAATCCGGCTCAAGATCGGCGACAGCCTGATCCTGGCGGCCGGTCCGGATTTTCGTTCGCGCGAGAATTTGCGCACCAATCTGCATATTCTCGATGTCGAGGATCCCGGCCAGGTCCCGCTCAGCCGCCGCAATAGCGCCCTGCTCTGCGGCGCCTTCGCGATTTTCATTCTTGTCGCGATCCTGCAGCTGATCCCCTTCGCCCTGGCCGCCTTCCTGATGGCCGCACTCTGCGTCCTGTCCGGCTGGATATCGCCGCGTGAGACCAAGCGGATCTTCCCGTTCGAGCTTGTCATCATCCTCTGGGGCGCTGTCCTGCTCAGCCAGGTCATCCAGCAATCAGGCGCTTCGACCGTGCTGGCTGATTTCATCGCGCACCAGGTCGTCGGCCTGCCTCACTGGGCCGCCCTCGCGGCGATCTTCATGCTGGCCTGGTTCATGACCGAATTATTTTCCAATGCCAGCGCCGCCCTGATCACCTTGCCGGTGGCACTCGGCACGGCGCTCCAGCTCGCCCTGCCAGCCGAGGCCTTTGTCCTCGCCACCGCATTTGGCGCCAGCGCGAGCTTCCTGCTGCCGTTTGGCTATCAGACCCATCTGATGGTGCTGACGCCGGGCGAATACCGGCTTTCCCACTTTCTGCGCCTTGGCAGCGTCGTGCTCATCGCCTACGCCATTGCCGCTATCGCCACGCTGTCCATCCTGCATTTCTGATCACTCCCGGAGTCCCCATGTCCCTGATTGACGACAAAAACGCCCTCGCCTTCGAATTCGGCCGCCTCTGCAGCGAAGCCGGACTGGCGATCATGGAAATCTATAATTCCGACTTCGCCGCGCGCGACAAGGATGATGCCTCACCCGTCACCGACGCCGATGAAGTCGCCGAGAAGATCATTCTCGCCGGGCTGGAAAAACTGCTGCCGGGCATTCCCGTGCTCGCCGAAGAGAGCTTTTCGGCCGGTTTCCGGCCCGATGTCGGCTCGACCTTTGTCCTGGTTGACCCGGTCGATGGCACCAAGGAATTCATCAACAAGAATGGCGAGTTCACCGTCAATATCGCGCTGATCGAAAACCGCGTCCCGACTGCGGGCTGCGTCTACGCGCCGGCCCGTGAGCGCATCTATATCGGCGGCACGAAAGCCTGGGCCGGTCCGTTGAAAGCGGGCGACGCCATCGTCGCGGACACGCTCGCCCCGATCAGCACGCGGACACAACCGGCTGGCGGCCTGACCGGCGTGATGAGCCGCTCGCACGCCGATGCCGAGACCCTGGCCTTCGCCGATGCTGCCGGTGTGACCGAGCGCACCTCCGCCGGCTCCTCGCTCAAATTCTGCCTCATCGCCGAAGGACTGGCGGATGTCTATCCACGCTTCGGCCCGACGCGTGAGTGGGATACCGGGGCCGGCCATGCCGTGCTCAATGCAGCGGGCGGCGCTGTGCTTCTGCCCGACGGCGAGCCCTTCCTCTACGCCAAGACCGAAACCGAATTCCTCAATGGCGCCTTCGTCGCCTGGGGCGTGCGGCCCTGAGGGCGCAGCGGACAGACAGACAGAGAAAAGGCCGGGCGCAACGCCCGGCCTTTTTTATGCGGTGATGGCTGGGCAAATATCAGCCGAGCCGGCCGGTCTCGCGCAGATAGGCCACGACTTGGTCGGCGGCGTCTTCGGCCGAAATCTCACTCGTATCGATGCGAAGCTCCGGATCTTCCGGCGCTTCATAGGGACTGTCGAAGCCGGTGAAATTCTTGATCTCGCCAGCCTTGGCCTTCTTGTAGAGGCCTTTCGGGTCGCGCTGGATGCAGACCTCGAGCGGCGTGTCGACGAAGACCTCGATGAATTCATTGGCCTCCACCAGCTCGCGCACCATTTGCCGTTCCGAGCGGAAGGGCGAAATGAAGGAACAGGTCACCAGCAGGCCCGCCTCGACAAACAAGCGTCCGACCTCGCCGATCCGGCGAATATTCTCGACGCGGTCTTCATCGGTGAAGCCGAGATCGCGGTTGAGGCCGTGACGGACATTATCGCCATCGAGCGAATAGGTGTGATGACCGGCGACGGCCAGCTTCTGTTCGACCAGATTGGCGACGGTGGATTTACCGGCGCCTGACAGGCCGGTGAACCACAGGACGGCGGGCTTTTGGGCCTTGATCTGGGAGCGGGCCGCCTTGGTCACTGTCATCGCGTGATGATGGATGTTCGATGCCCGGCGCAGGCCGAACTCGATCATGCCCGCACCGACCGTCTGATTGGTGAAGCGGTCAATCAGGATGAAGGCGCCCATATCGCGGATCTTGTGATAGGGGTCGAAGGCAATCGGCTGGGCCGTCGAGACATTGCACATGCCGATGCCGTTCATTTCCAGCTTGCGGCAGGGCTGTTTCTCATAGGTGTTGACGTCGACCCGGTGACGCAGCGAGGAAATCGTCGCCGGTGTCGTCGCGGTGCCGATCTTCAGCAAATAGGAGCGCCCGGGCAGGAGGTCATCCTGGTTCATCCACAGGATTTCGGCCGCGAACTGGTCGGACACCTCAGGCCGCTCTTCGGCCGCGCACAACACATCCCCGCGTGAAATATCCATCTCGTGATTGAGCACGAGGGTGACGGAATCGCCCGCCACAGCCTCATCGAGATCGCCATCGGCGGTGACGATGCGGCTGACATTGGCGGCCGTGCCCGATTTTGCCACGATGATCGCATCACCCGGCTTGATCGACCCGGACACGACAACACCGGAATAACCACGGAAATTGAGATTGGGCCGGTTGACCCACTGAACCGGCATCCGGAAGGGTTCATTTTCGATATCCGCGGAGATATCAAGCCCTTCCAGGTGTTCGATCAAGGTCGGACCGGTGTGCCAGGACATGGTCTCGCTGCGCACGGTCACGTTTTCGCCAAAGCGTGCGGACATCGGGATCGGCGTGATGGTTTCGAAGCCGAGGTCTTCGGCACTTTTCATGTATTCGGCTACGATCTCATGGAAACGACCGCGCGAATGCTCGACAAGGTCCATCTTGTTGACCGCCAGCACGATGTGGCGAATGCCCATCATCCGCGCGATGTAGGTATGGCGCAGGGTCTGGATGAGCACGCCCTTGCGCGCGTCGATCATCATCACGGCGACATCGGCGGTTGAAGCCCCGGTCGCCATATTGCGCGTGTATTGTTCGTGGCCCGGCGTATCGGCGACGACGAATTTGCGCTTTTCGGTGGCGAAATAGCGATAGGCGACATCAATCGTGATGCCCTGCTCGCGTTCGGCTTCGAGGCCATCGAGCAGCAAGGCGAAATCAATCTCCTCACCGACCGTGCCATGCTTGCGGCTGTCGCGTGCCAGAACGGAAAGCTGGTCTTCGAACAGAAGCTTGGAATCGTAGAGCAGACGGCCGATCAGGGTCGACTTGCCGTCATCAACGGAACCGCAGGTCAAAAAGCGCAGCACACCATGGCCGCCAGACTGGGTCAGGCGCTCCATCACTGCGGCGCGGGTTTCTTGGTTTTCCATCAGAAATAACCCTCGCGCTTCTTCTTCTCCATCGAACCGGACTCATCATGATCGATCAGTCGGCCCGAGCGTTCCGACGTGCTGGCCGTCAGCATCTCGATCACGATTTCCTCAAGCGTGGTGGCGCCGGATTCGACAGCCCCGGTAAGCGGGTAGCAACCGAGCGTGCGGAAACGGACCAGGCGCAGATCGGCCGTCTCGCCCTCGGCGAGTGGCAGGCGCTCATCATCGACCATGATCAGCTGGCCATCACGTTCGACGACCGGCCGGTGGGCCGCGAAATAGAGCGGTACGATCGGGATGTCTTCTTCCAGGATGTATTGCCAGATATCGAGCTCGGTCCAGTTGGACAGCGGGAACACGCGGATCGATTCGCCTTGCTTGATCTTGGTATTGTAGTTGCGCCACAGCTCGGGCCGCTGGTTTTTCGGATCCCAGCCATGATTGCCGTCGCGGAAGGAAAATATCCGCTCCTTGGCGCGCGATTTTTCCTCGTCGCGGCGGGCGCCGCCGAAGGCCGCATCATATTTGTGCCGGGTCATCGCGCTGCGCAGCGCTTCGGTCTTCATCACCTGGGTATGCAAATTGGAACCGTGATCGAACGGATTAATGCCGCGATCGACGCCGTCCTGGTTGATTTCAACGCGGATCTCGAGACCCAGCTCGGCCGCGATCGCGTCGCGGAAAGCAATCATGTCGCGAAACTTGAACGTGCTGTCGACATGCTGAAGCGGGAAAGGCGGCAGGGACGGATAGAAGGCCTTCATCGCCAGATGCAGCATGACGGCGGAATCCTTGCCGACCGAATACAGCATCACCGGGCGTTCAAACTCGGCCGCGACTTCGCGCATGATGTGCATGCTTTCGGATTCCAGCGCCTTGAGGTGGGCCGACAGCGGGCGTTCCCGGTGCCGGGCGCTCTGAAATCGCTGCGCATAGGCGCGGACGCTCTCCTGGATCGTACTCATCATGTCCTCACTGGCCGATACGCTCTAAATGCAGGAAAAGCCGGGCGCGCACCGTATCAGCGCGATTTAGGACAGGTCGCGCGCAAATACCACCCGTTAGCGCGATCAAATTCAAACCGATTCAGGTTCCGCCACTCAGGAATGGGCGGCTGGATAACTCAACACGGCTTCGATCACCTGGTCGATATGCGCATCCGACATGTCCGGGTGCATCGGCAATGAGACGACACGGTGGGCAGCCGCTTCGGTCACTGGCAAGCCGCCTGGCACAACCGGGTAAGGCGCATACGGCTCGTGCAGGTGTAGCGGGATCGGATAATAGATCGCGCTCGGCACGCCCTTTGCCGCGAGATGGGCCCGGAAACCATCGCGATCAGCCACTTCAATCGTGTATTGGGCCCAGGTCGAGCGCGCATTGGCGGGCACGCGCGGCCAGTTGACCTGATTGCCAAACCCGGCGGCATAGCGATCGGCAACGCGCTGGCGCATTTCGATCTCCTCACCGAAAACGCGCAATTTTTCGATCAGGACCGCGGCCTGGATGGTATCGAGGCGGGAATTGAGGCCGATGCGCGCGTATTCATAGCGCTCCCGGCCCTCGCCATGCACGCGGACCGACTTCATCAAGTCATAGAGGCCGTCATCCTTGCACAGGACCGCGCCGCCATCGCCATAACAGCCCAGCGGTTTGGCCGGATAGAAACTGACGGTGAGCACATCGGCCCAGTGCAGTGACGACTGGCCGTCGAGCGTACAACCAAAGCCCTGGGCGCCATCGGCGATAAGCTTCAGATCATGCGCGCGCGCCAGTCTCGCCAGCGCCGGATAATCCGCCGGCTGGCCGAACAGATCGACAGCGATCACCGCTCGCGGGGTCAATTCGCCCTTGGCCATCACGGCATCAATCGCGGCAGCCAGGCTGGCGGGCGACATATTGTAGGTGTCGGGATCGATATCGACATAGACCGGCGATGCGCCGGCCAGGACCACGACTTCGGCGGTCGAGGCAAAGGTGAAGCTCGGCACGAAGACAGCGTCGCCGGGCCCGATGCCCCAGGCCATGAGCGGGATAAGGATGGCGTCGGTCCCATTGGCGCAGGACAGGGCACGCCCCTCACCATTGAAGCGCGCCAGACCGGCTTCCAGCTCGGCCACTTCCGGCCCGAGAATATAGCGGCCATCATCCAGGACCTTGGCGATGGCGGCATCAATACGGGCACCGATGCGTCCGCGCTGGGCCTTGAGGTCGATGAAGGGGATCATGTCGGTCATGGGGCTTCCCGAATTTGGATAATGCGTGAGCGCAAATCGCCGCACGCCATAGACACTGAGCGCCCTATAGACCGCGGCACCGCACCGATAAAGTCACGAAAGATTTCGCTATTCTACCGTCACAGATTTCGCCAGATTGCGCGGCTGGTCGACATCCGTGCCTTTGTGAACCGCGACATAATAGGCCAGCAATTGCACCGCCACCGCTGCCACCAGCGGCGCCGCCAGGCCTTCGGCCCGCGGCAGGGTGATGATGGCACTCGCCTCGCCGTCCAGCGCGGCAGCGCCGACATCATCGGTAATCGCGATCACCCGGGCACCGCGGGCGCGCACTTCCTGGATCGACGAGCGGGTCTTGGTGAAAAGTTCGTCATAGGGCGCGATAACGATCACCGCCACATCATCCTCGATGAGCGCGATCGGGCCGTGCTTGAGTTCGCCGGCGGCATAGCCTTCCGCATGGATATAGCTGATTTCCTTGAGCTTGAGCGCTCCTTCCATCGCCATCGGGAAGAATTCATTGCGACCGAGATAGAGCACGATCGAGGCCTGGGCGAGCTCACTGGCGAGGTGATTGATCGGGTCTTCGATCCGCAGCGCCTGCGCCATCAGTCCGGGAATACCCATCAGACGGGTGACATGATTGGCCTGTTCGGCCGCATCAATCCGGCCGCGCTGAACTCCGGCAAGCACAGCCAGCGCCGCCAGCGAGGCGAGCTGGCAGGTAAAGGCCTTGGTCGAGGCGACCCCGATTTCCGGACCAGCCATGGTCGGAGCCACGATATCAGCTTCGCGCGCCATCGTGGACAGCGGTGAATTGACCAGCACGATCGTCGTCAGCCCGGCCGCCTTGCACATCCGCATGGCTTCGAGCGTGTCGGCGGTTTCGCCGGACTGGGAGATGAAGAGCGCCACGTCATTGGGCATGAAGGCTGGTTTGCGGTAGCGGAATTCGGAGGCGATATCGACCTCGACCGGAATTCCGGCCAGCGCCTCGAACCAGTATTCGGCGATCTGGCCGGCATAGGAGGCGGTGCCACACCCAACGATAAGCAGCCGTGAAGCAGCCGAGAAATCAATCCCCTCCCGCGGGCGAACCTCGCCGGCGACCGGGTCGAGATAACCGCTGAGCGTATGGCCGACAACTTCGGGCTGCTCGTAGATTTCCTTCTGCATGAAGTGGCGGTAATTGCCCTTTTCCGCGAGGACGAGCGAGGTTGGAGCCGGGGCAGCCGGACGGTTGGCCGGCCGGCCGGCCGTATCAAAGACCTCGACCTGGTTCAGGCGAACAATCACCGCATCACCCTCATGCAGATAGATGACGGTCTGGGCCGCACCGGTAATCGCCATGATGTCCGATGCGAGGAAACCGCTCGACGGCCCCGTCGCGGCCACCAGCGGCGCGCCACGACAGGCGCCCAGCAATAATTCGGTTTCACCCTCGATAATGGCCGCGAAGGCGAACGCCCCTTCGAGCTTGCCCAGCGTCTCCAGCAGGGCCGCGCGCGGATCGCCCGTGCTGGCCAGCGCGGAATCGAGCAGGTGTGCGAGGACTTCGGTATCGGTTTCGCTGGAGAATTCACGGCCCTGCGCCGCCAGTTCAACCCGCAGGCTTTTGTAATTCTCGATGATGCCATTATGCACCAGCGTCACCCGTCCCGCCGTGTGGGGGTGTGCATTCTCGCGCGTCGCCGCGCCGTGCGTCGCCCATCGGGTATGGGCGATCCCGGTCTGACCGGTGATCTCATCATTCAGTTCGGCGCCCAGATTGGCCACCTTGCCGGCGGCCCGGGCGCGCCGGACGGTGCCGGAGCTGTCCATCATCGCCACGCCGGCGGAATCATAGCCGCGATATTCGAGCCGATGGAGACCTTCCATCAAAATATCCCGGGCCTTGAGATTACCGGTTACGCCAACAATTCCGCACATGCACCGCTTCTCCTGACTAAACCGGGTCTGCCCCGCTCAACCTTCTTCGCACAAGCTGGTCGATATCGACAACTCAATCCCCGGCGCACGAAATCCAGCGCGCGCCGTCTGCCCGTTCGCGATCGGCAGTGCCGGGGCAAGGCCACCCGTTGCGAACGGAACCCCTGAAGCCACGGTCCAGCCGGTTTCGCCAAACACACTCAATATATCGGCGACAGCCCCAAGCGCGCCATCCAGCAGCCGCGTAGCGGCGCCTTCCGATGACTGGTCGCCGACCTGCAGGCTGACACGCGCCTGCGACAGCACATCCAGTTGTTCGGGCGGCAGGTGTTCTCCGATGACCAGGGCCCCAGCGGCGCAGCAATCGGCGAGCAACCATCCCACACCGGTCTGCGGCAGGCCCATGACCGGGGTCGCGGGCACTTCCAGGCCGATCGCGACCCAGCTCAGGGCGGCCCGGAGCGCGTCTTCGTCCCGGCGCCCGGTCTGCGGCGCAAACGGGACGGCAAAGGCGAGCAGGATTTCAGGCTCGACCACCGGATTGACCAGGCCCTGCGGCAGGGCCTGCCCGGCGTGAATCAATTGATCGCCGCGCAGCGGACCGGCATAGGCTCGCGATACCGAAAAGGCGGTGCGCGTCGCCTGGGTGGTGCCTCCCAGCTTGAAGGCCGCGGCACCGGCCGGATCACGGCTTCGCGCCGCAATCGCATAGCCCGCCGCAAGGTCCAGCGACCCGAACCGCACCAGCGGATCGAATGGCCGGCGCCCGGCACGCGCGGTGCCGAGCGCATCCGCGATCAGCTGTGGGTCAAAGGGTCCAGAGCTTGCCATTATCCGCATGTACGCTGACGGGCTTGTCCATTGAATCTCCAACAATCGAGACCCGGCCACCGGCTGCCTCGACCAGCGCGCATCCGGCTGCAACATCCCAGAACATGATGGAGTCCTCGAAATAGGCATCCGCAGCACCACGCGCGACATAGGCCAGCGAGGTGGCGGCCGAACCGATCATCCGGACTTTCTTCCAGCACGCGAAACCGGCGGCGAAGGCGCCGAGGGATTCGGCACTGAAATCACGATTGATCGCGAGCCCGGTGAACAGGATCGAGTCCTGGGTGCGGGTGTGACCGGCGACACTGACGGGCTCGCCATTGAGGCGCGTGCCCAGGCCGATCGCGCCGCTATACAGGCGGTCGCTGAGGAATTCATAGATGACGCCCGCAACCGGGCGGCCATTCTCGACCCAGGCGATCGAGACGCTGCACAGATCGATATTGCGGTTGTAATTGGCCGAACCATCGAGCGGATCGACGACCCAGACCTTGTCGCCGGCCTCGGCCGTCCAACCCGTTTCCTCGGACAGGATCGGCGCGGGCATCAGGGCCGTGAGACGGTCAATGATCAGGCGTTCAGCGGCACGATCGGCATTCAGCTTGATGTCCCGCCCCTCGGACCGCTCGACCCCCTCAAACGCTCCGCCACCCTCACGCAGGGCCTGTCCGGCTGCGCGCGCCGCATCTTCGGCGGCCGCGAGGACGGCGCGCAGGTCGCCGGTCGCCGCCATCAGGAGGCCTTGTCGAGGTCGTTGAGCAGGTTTTGCGCTGCGTCGAGTTCCATCTGGATGCGCCCTTCCAGGGCGTAGGACCCGATATGCGGGGTCAGCAGCGCCTGATCAAATTCAAGCAGCTTTCCCTTATAGGGTTCCTGCGGATGTGCATCCGCCCAGATACCGGCTACCCGGCCATCCCCCAGGGCCGGGAACAGGGCATCATAGTCGATCAGTTCGCCACGCGCCGCGTTGAGCAGGAACATGCCCGGCTTCATACGCTCAAAGGCCGCGGCGTCGATGATGCAGGTCTCGCCACTGGCATGCAGCGCGATGGCATCAGCACCTTCCAGGGCCTGTTCCAGCGAGACCACCGGTGCCGAGACGCTGGCCGCGTCGACAAACGGGTCGACGATCTGGATCTTTGCGCCAAGCGCCGAGAAAAGTTCGCCGGTTTTCCGGCCAATCCGGCCGTAACCGACAATGGCGATCGTCAGGTCACGCAATTGGCGGCCCATGCGCTTGTCCCAGTCTCCAGCCCGCATCGCACGGTCCATGGCGGAGGTCTGGCGCAGAAGATTCATCAGACAGCCAACCGTCAGCTCGGCAACCGCGAGGGTCGGCCCGTCCGGTGTACTGGAGACGTGAATGCCGAGATCCTGGGCCGCGGGCATGTCCACATTCGACATGCCGGAGCCGACGCGGGCGAGCGCCTTCAGTTCGGACTTCTCAAGGACATCGCGATCCAGTGGCTCAAGGCCGGCGATCAACCCCTTGATCCCCGGCAGCAGGCCCAGCAATTCCTCGCGTGTCAAACGCCGCTTGAACGGATTGTCGACGACCTCATAGCCGGCCGCTTGCAACAGCGCGACGGGCGCCGGGCTTGCGGCGCCGAAGCTCGACGGTCCAAGGAGGATCTTGCCTTTGGTCATGGTGTGCTACTGCCTTCAGGTTCAAAAAATAAATCAGCCCACCTTGCGGGCGAGCACGCGCGCGAAGGATGAGAATCTGTGTCGCTGCAACAGGCGTTGCAGATCGGTCTTGAAGTCCTCGCCACCATGTTTGAGCGCATGGGTCCAGAAATCGAGCGGATCATCCGATGGCGCACCATCGGCGAAAGCCTGTTCGAGTACTTCGACATCAAGCCGTCCCGGGGTCGAGAACTCGACCACTTCGAAGCCGAACAGGGCGAGTTGTTCGGTGAGGGCGGGAACCGAATAGAGCGTCAGCCGGTCGAGCGCGATGAAACTGGCGGCCTTGGGCCCCAGAACCCGGTATTCCAGCCCGCTGGCCATGCTTGTGGTGATCGCCAGAAAACCACCGGGCGCAACCAGTTCCGACCAGAGTGCGAGGCGGCGTTCGGGATCGGCAACCCGCTCCAGCGAGCCCATATCGAACACCAGGTCAAACGCAGCGGCGCTGAGCTCCGATGCGGCCATCTCCACGGCACCGTCCGGCGCCGGCTGGCCCGAGACGCGCTCGGTCAAGACCATCTGGCCAAGTCGCCCATTCGCGTTCAGCGAGGTCGCGAGCCCGGTTTCATCATTGCCGACCAGCGCGGTACGCGGTTCGGTGAGGCCGTATTCGTCGATCACTTCCTGGGCCCAGCGAACGATCGGCGCATGAATCGCCTGGCGTTGCTTCTCCGAAAACCGCTGACCGAAATAATCGCGGCGCCAACGGGCGGCCTCGCCATCGCGGGCCAGGCGGTCCAGCTCTTCCTGGACCGGAACTGGCGAGGCGAAAATCGAGCCGCAATCGGGACAGTGATGGAAGCTCAGACCATCAGACATGAAAGCCGGGCCTGGCTTGCAGGAGCGGGTCGGCGTGGCGCGGCCAACCCAGCGCGTCGACGGGTTTTGCAGCAGGTGGGCCGCTTCGGCCCGGCGCAATTCCTCGTAACGCTTGGCGACCTGGTCAGGGCGGACCTCGGCGAGGCGCATTTCGTCGATCAGAACCGATGTTTTCATGCCGATTGCTCACACTCGCCGGACTGGTTCCAGCTCTTGTCGGCGCCATAAATGGCGAAGACCGCCTCCATCGCATCCACCGCCTGCTGCACCGTGCCGATCCTGATGGCATCGCCGGTCAGGGCGCAGGTCACGAATTCCGTCATTTCCTTTTCCCATGACCGATCATCGGCGAAGAAGCTGATCACCTCCTCGGGATTGGGCAGCGGATAGCCGTTTTCGTCAAACGTATTGCGCGCGACGATCAGGGTCTCCTTGCCGTAACTCATGGTCGAGGAGAGGATGCCCTCAAGGGTCAGGAACCCCTTCTCGAGGAAGATCTCGAGGCGGAATGTGTGGCGCCACTGGGTCGCCGAAGAGTGGATAACGCCAACCTGGCCCTCATCATTGCGCAACAGGGCGAAGGCATTGTCCTCGACCGGAATATTCCAGTACTGGCTGGTCACGAAACTCTTCACGTCTGTGAACGTGCCACAGAAATCATGGAAGAGGTCGATCATGTGGATGCCCTGATCCAGCAGGATCCCGCCACCGGAACGGCTGGGCTCATTGCGCCAGTTCTTGTCGAATTCAGGGCCGCCGGCCTTGCCGTAGACACCGCGCATCCAGAGGATTTTACCGAGGCTCTGCGAGGACACCAGGCGGCGCGCCTGCTCCACGGATTCATGATAGCGGTGGTTGAAGCCGAATTTGACGATCAGCTCGGGGTGCTGCAGCGCCGCATCGCGAATCCGGTGCACATCCTGGGGATTGCGCCCCGGCGGCTTCTCGCAAAACACGTGAATGCCCTTGGCCAGTGCCGCAACCGCGACAGTCGGGATCAGCTCATTGGTACAACTGATGACGACGGCATCAATGTCTTCCTCGAGCAGGTCTTCCCAATCGGTGTGCAGGCTGACACTTTGCTGGTCAGACATGTCGGCATAGGGGTCAGCCAGCGCAATGACACGGGCATCGCTGCGCGCATCAAGTGTCGCCTTGCGGATTCGCCCCATCTTGCCGAATCCGACGACCCCGATCTTCAATACCATTACCTTGTCCTTCCAGGACGTCAGGCCAGACGCGCCCGCTCGCTCAGCCGCCGAATTGCGGACCGTCGCCGAGATGGCTCAGCAAGGCCTCCGCGATATCCAAGTCTTCCTGCGTCTTGATGACATGCCCGGACCAGCGATCCAAGGGCATTATGCCCACACGCCCGGCATAGGTCGCACACCGGCCGGCGTCTTGCGCCTCAAGAAAAATCGATGGTGTCCAGCTGGTCAGACTCCAGGTGATACGCTGCAGGGCGCGCAAATCCTGAGAGTTGGTCTTGGAATCGAATGTGAAATTCACCGGCTTGCCGGCAATGGCACATTCGATCTGCTCCTCGACACAACTGAGCACGGTATCCAGCTCGCCCGCCTCGGCAAATTCGACAAACCGGCGGATATGGTCGGCCGAAGCCAACGGGGCGATGGAGTGCACCTGGTACAGACGCTCGCTCGGATGGGCGCGCATGAACTCACCAACGAAATCCTCGCTGGTCGCATCATGGCCGCCAAGCCAGTCCGGACGCTCGTGAAACTCGGCACCCTCGGCGATCGCGTGGTCGCGAAATTCCACATTCTCCGAATTGACGATGATCCGGTCAAAACAGCCGGCGGCCTGACAGCGCCGGACAGCCCGGCGGATCAGCGGGATGCCCGCCAATGGCGCGAGATTTTTCTTCTTGAGCCGCTGGCTGCCCATACGGGCCGGGATCATGGCAATTAGGGTCACGGGACGACTTCAACCTGCAGGTTTCTGCTCAAAAGCAACGAGCTGGGCCCGTAGAAATAACGGCCAGGGAAATAACGGCCAGGGAAATGACGGTCAGGGAAATAACGGTCAGGCGCTCGCCGCGAAGGCGAGGCGCCGACCGGGACCGATATCGTCAGTCGGATTTCTGCTGCTTCACGAGCTGAAGGCATTTGGCATAGGTGTTCGTGATCCATTTCTTGCTGGCGGAGTTTTCGCCACCGGCCAGGGACACGCCTTCGACGGCAGCCATATGCAGCATCAGTGCGTAGGCGACGGCTTCAGGACAGCCCAGATTGCTAGATTCCATGCTCATGAAGTTCCCTTTCAAGGGTTAGGGGTAATCGATTATGGATGATGGTGACTTGTTAGCGCAAAATGGCCTGAAATCAACAGGGTTAATTGTCGGCAATCCCCGCTTTTCAAGACCCTGACAGCGTAGTGGCCGGGAGAATCGGCCCGGGAAGAACTAGACGCCGGTTTCCAGCAGCACATCCCTGAAGTGATCGTACAAGCGAATATCGAGGGGATTCTTCTCGGCCAGGATCCGCGTCGCCTCGGCAACACGATCTTCATCCACATTGAATTCCGAGAATTGTTTCGAGACATTGGCGTGAGGTACGTCGAGATCCGAGAAACCCGTGACCCGGGCGATCACACGCATCGTGCTGCTCATCTCCTCGGTGACACCGACCACGAGCTTGTCGCGATTCAACAGGGCAACAGTATCATCGAACGAGCCGCCACCAAAACGGCGCTTGCAAGCGGTTTCTCGGGCGCGTCATCACGCGCAAATTCAAACATCCCTCAGTTCTAAGGGCATGGCATATTCTGTTGTGGAGGGCACACTCCTGCGACATGCCAAGCTGCAGCGAGTGGCGCGCCACGGTGACAAACCGTAAGGCACGCCGGTCGGAAATGCTCCAGAAAAACTCACTTGAACCCGGCTTCAGCCATGATGGAATATAGTTGAAAAGGCAAAGGCAATGAGGTGAGGCCGACCACACACTGGCCCCGCCCGCAGGTTGGCCTGGCCTGTGCCGACCGAGGCCCCGATCAGCTAGGTCTAACGCATGCTAACCGGCGGGTCTGGCCCCTCGAAGGCCTCAGGAACCATCTCACGAGAACCCCGAGAAGACCTGTCACGTCCTCACGGCCGCAGCCCTGCATCGGCCATCAGATATCGTATTCCAGGCGGGCCAGCGGGCCCGCGAAAATCCCATTCAACTTCGCAATTGTCTCAGGCGTCAGCTTTTCCTTGTGGTCGCCGGGAACCGCCTTGCGCTTGTGAGCCGTGACATCCTCAGTCCCGTCCAGAACGAATTGCGCCGCGCGCTTCTTCATTTGCGTGGCGATGAACGCCTTGCGGTCTCTCAACGGGAATGGCTCAAGGAATTTCGGCAGCCACCCCTCAAAGTCAAGGACCATCTCCTCATATTTTGAGAAAGTCACGTTATCCTTGTCCAGCATCTTGTCGATATAGAATTTATAGCGCTCCAGGTACTGCGGCGCTCTAAAGAGAACGTAATTATCGATACCCTTGTCGATCTCACTCAATAAGTCGCTCGAAGGATTAAACCCTTCACTACTCCGACTATGCGAGTATTTATGTGAGAAAAACAGAGAGACCAGTACATCTCTAGGGTCCCGGAGATGAAGAACGACCTGAGAATCTTCAAAATCAAGCGGCAAGAATGCATATCTAAGCGTTCCGATCAAGCCGGTAACTTTTAGCTTGCTTGGGTCCAGTTCGAGTTCTTTTTCGCGTGGGAAGTTTGGATGCGTAGGGGCGTGCAGCTCCAGTCCAGTCCCGATTGCGATGTCTCGCATCAAGGCATCAATAAATCTCGACGCCGCTTTGTGCGTCGTGAATACATAATAACTCTTGACGTCCTCCATACCAGCCATTCGAACTCTCCAATTGATTGATTCACCGGCAAGTTTATCTGCATAAAATTAAATGATCAATCGACCCGGCGGGCTGCAAGCGACTGGATTCAGCGCGTCTGCGCACCGCAGCGAAAGCATCAAACGCGCCCGGGTGCGCGATCCACTCACAACGCCCGCGAACAGGCCGCATCGGCATGAATTTCGACGCGGGGGCGACCGGAACAGGCCCGTGCGAAGGGCGAGACAGGCCGGCCCGTCAGCGCCTCGCGCACGGCCCAGGCTTTCGAGGCACCACAGGCGACGACCAGGAGTGAGCGGGCCGAGCGCAAGACCGGCAGGGTGACCGATATCCTGTAATCACCGGACGGCGCCTGGCCAACAGCCACACTCCCCCCCGCCTCCAATGCGTCGGTACCGGGGAAGAGCGAGGCGACGTGGCCGTCGGGGCCAAGTCCGACGAGGGCCATATCGAAGGCGTGCGCCCCACCGAAATAGTGCAGGCGCCGGGCATAGGCCTCGGCAGCGTCCGGCGGAGGCAAGGCGCCGGACATGATCCGGACATCGGCGGCATCCCAGATATTTCCGAGATGCTTCCGGGCGCTGCCGGCATTGCTGTCCGGGTGCGAAATGGGAACACAGCGCTCATCGATCCAGAACAGGTGCAACCGCTCAGGCGCGAAGCCACGGCCCGCCAGCCTGCGGAGCCGCCGGAAGATCAGCGGCGGTGTCGAGCCTCCCGAGAGGGCCAGATTGAACCGGTGCCCCTGGTGCCGATTGACAGCCCGCACGATCGCATCGGCTGCTGCGCTGGCCACGCAGGCGGGCGTGCTATGAGTGATTAATCGCGCCATGCATCCCCCCCGACCAGGTCTTGCAGATGCCCCAACAGCCGCGCCGCGCTCTTCTGGACCGATCGCTCGCTTGCCACGCGGCCCGCCAGCGCCTCATCCGGCCCCTGCCGCGCTGCGAGTGCGGCCCCGACCTGCGCGGCCATGGCGCCGATGTCAAAGGCCGGGACCAGCCAGCCAGCGTCGAATTCCGCAATGAATTCCTCAGCTCCGCCCGTCCCGGCAAAGGCGATGCTCGGCGCACCGGTCAGCGCCGCTTCGATCAGAACCCGCGGATACGGGTCTTCACGCGAACAGCACAGGAGAAGCTCCGCCCGGCGAAGGACCGGTGTCACATCGGCCACCGCACCGGGAAGCAGGATACGACCTGCCAGCCCCGCTGCGGCGACCCGGGCACGGCAGGCCTCCAGCCAGGCGCCCTCGCCGAGCCAGACCGCGACGATCCGCTCCGGCCCGGTCGACCGCTCAAGCACGTGCTGCACCGCATTGATGAAAAGATCTGCCCCCTTGCGTGGGCCAACCGTGCCCGCGCTCGCTATCAACCGGTCACCGGGCAAGAGGCCGAGTTCGCGCTCCACATCAGTGCGCTGCGCATCGAGGCCGGCCCTGTCCGGCACAGCGGCCGCCGGCGGCTCGATCGCAATACGCGCAGCCGCGACGCCAATCTCGACCAGGTCAGACCGGCCGCGTTCAGACACAGCGAGGACCGGCCCATCGCCCGCGATGAGATGCTGACGCCGGCGGGTGTCGAGCGCCAGAAGGCTGGGCGCCATCTCCCGGACATGTGTCAGCACCGGGAGGCTCAACCCGATTTGTTCAATCATGTCCGCGCAGTGCGATGTATTGGCATAGATCGCATCCGCCCCCCAATCGCGATACTGATCGGCCAGGGTGTTGACGTGATGCCGTTCGGACGCGGAGCGGCAATAGGGCCGGCCCGGGTTCCGCAAGCATTTCAATGCCAGGACAGCATCGCCCTCTCGCGTCATCGCGCCGAAATCGCGCACGCCAAACGCCGGGTCAGCGCGGTAGATTTCTGTCGGCGCAACGGCTTCGAAGTCGGGCCTTAATACCCCGTCACGGCGCAGGAGAATGCGGACATCCAGACCCAGACGAACCCATTCCTGTGCCAGGAGGAGCGCGCTCCGCGGGGCACCGGTCCGGTCCGCCGCGTGCGACATCACGAGCAGCTTCACCAGCGCCTCCAGGGCCGGCAGGCCGGCCTGGACGATCGCCTATTCTGCATCGGCCTGATCGACAGCCGTATAGACCTCATAGCTGTAAGGCATATTGACATCGCCCCAGGTCAGCAGGTCGGAGGTCCGGACGCGGAAGGCCAAAATCACATCGCGCCACAAATAGGGTTTGCCATCATGGATCGAGATGGTGACCACATAGTCGCCGGGTGCCAGCACCATGTCCGGAACACGCACCTTGCAGTGAACCAGGCCATCAGTGTCCAGCCCCTTGAGCAAATCCTTGTTGAGCGTCGAGATGGTCGCGAGCCGGCCGCTGCCTTCCTTGTGGAAGACCAGCGATACGTTGAGATTGGCCGCCGGGTCGCGCAGACGGAAACGGTATTCGATCTCCACGCACTCATGCGGACGCACTTCATTGGTGGGCTGCCCATTGACCAGCATGACCGCCGCGAATTCATCGACGCCCGGCTCGGCTCTTTGCCGGCCGTATAACTCATTGACCTCGGTCGCGGTGATATTCGGACGGATCCATTCGCCGGGCTGGCCAGACAGATGCAGTTCACGCTCGACCGGGCCGAGCGTGCGCACTGCCGGGCTGGCCTCCGAGGCATTGAACGCCGTGCCGGTCACGCTCTTGATCGGGCTGGCATCCGTGGCCGCTGCACGATCGGCGACCGGGAGAAGGGGTTTGTCACCCTGTCTCGCGGGCGCCGGCGCCGCCAGCGAGCTGGACTGCCTCTGCTCCACAAATTCGAGGTATTCATGCACGACCTCGCCGCTCGGCCCGCGCGCCCGGATCTGGCCATCATGCACCCAGATCGCGGAATCGCAGAACTGCCGAATGGATGTCATCGAATGCGAAACCATCACCATGCCGACGCCGCGGCGGCGCAATTGCTCGAGATAAAGCAGGCATTTCTGTTTGAATGACGCGTCGCCGACCGAGAGCGCCTCATCGATCAGGATCGCCTGCGGTGTCGCGCTGATACAGATAGCGAAGCCGAGCCGCGCCCTCATGCCGCTGGAATAATAGCCAACCGGACTGTCGAAAAACTCCCCGAGTTCGGAAAAGGACTCGATGCGCGCAATCATTTCCTCACGCTGCTCGGTCGACGTGGCCCGCAACGCAACACCGCTCTCGGCATTTTGCCGGCCGGTCAACTTGGCATTGATGCCGGCGCCCAGGCTCAGCACGGCCTGCACATCGCCATTATGAACAACGCTGCCCGTATCCGGTTTGACCACCCCGGCCAGCAGGCTCATGAGCGTCGTCTTGCCCGCCCCGTTCAGGCCGATGACACCGAGCGTGTCGCCCGAGGACACCGAGAGGTCCACATCCCGCAATGCCCAGAATTCGCCTTCCGAAAGCGCGACCGAATCCGAAGTGGCCTCAGCCGGCCCGACGATTTCGCGGATCAGGGCTCCCAGGCCCCGGCGGCGCGTCTGCTGGTCTCGTAGCGAGTATTTCTTGGATATCCCGGTTGCGGAAATAATGGGCATTTTTGGGAGCTCTCACAAGACGATTCTAAGCGTGCGCCGGAAGATGAATAGCGCGATTGCGAACACAATGAACATGATTGCCAGCCAGAGGCCGGCGAGACCGTAATCCACCCGCCCCACGCCGACAAGCGCATCACGGGCGGTGGATATTGCGACGGCTATCGGATTGTAAACCCCCAGAAAAGAGAATTGATCGGGGATGGGGATGATCACACCGGAGACGAAGAGCAGCGGCCGCAGCGCCGAGGAGACCAGAATCTTCAAATCCCGGTAGAGCTCTGCGAATGGCGCCACGAGCAATCCGATCGCAACGCCGAAGAAGGGCGCCAGGAATGACAGCAGGGCGTAGGCGAGCAGATTGACCGGGTCGTGAATACCGAATGCGAGCGCGACCCCCAGTGCCACCACCAGCCGGAAGAGATGGAAGAAGCACGCGGTCAGGATCACGACCCAGACCACCGAACCCGCCGAAACCTGCGTCGTCTTCAACAAAGGGCGCATGCGCGTGATTGAATTGAGCCCGCCATTAATACCGTCAACGCAAGTCTGCCAGACCATCAGGCTCGTCACGGCATAGACCGCGTAGGGCAGAGTAATATCGCCGATCGTGATCATGCCCGAATGGCGCAGGAAGATGAATGCGGTCGCCAGGATCAGCGGCTCGAGCAGGGCCCAGATCAGGCCGAGCCCCGACCCGGCATATTGGGCGCGAATATCGCGTCTCACGAGTTGAAAAGCCGGCTGACCCAAAATGCACCTATATCTGGTTGCCGGGCATCAGCGGCGCCGCGCCGATACCCACGAGACCGGGCCGCGAAATGAGGCCTGGCCGGTATCAATGGCTATGCTCAGCCTGAAGCCATGGCTTCCTGAAATCGCCGAATTGCTCGCGGACGCATTGTATACATCCCCAGCCTGCATGGGCCTATAGAACTTCTCAGCTTTGCCGGCCGGGTCGGGCGCACAGCCAGCCAGCAACGGGGTCGAAGCGGCGCCAGTAACGGCCGAAACGGAGGTTTTCGTCCCCCCAAGAACAGGTCCGGGCGTTGGGCCGCTCTTTACACACAAGCAGTGCCGGCGAATACCGCAAACCGTAGATCGCCAATTTTGCCTAGCAAAATTCCCTATAATACATTGTGATAAGGGGTTGCGTGATGCCGCCAATTTTCTTAGACGATCCACATCATCACTCATCGCGCGAATTGGCAGGCGAAACGGAAGTCCAAGCTCGGTCTTTCGGCGTTCAATCAGGTCCGGCGATTGGTTCTAGGGGGAATTAATGGGCAATAAAGTCGCGCTTGTAACCGGCATCACCGGGCAGGATGGTGCGTACCTTGCGCGCTTGCTGCTCGACAAGGGGTATGTGGTTCATGGTGTGAAGCGGCGGTCATCGTCCTTCAATACCGGCCGCATCGACGACATCTATACGGACCCCTTCGCCGAGGACCAGAAGCTTCACCTGCATTATGGCGACTTGACCGACGCGACCAATCTGATCCGCCTGGTGCAGCAGACCGAGCCTGACGAGATCTATAATCTGGGGGCCCAGTCCCACGTCCAGGTCAGTTTCGAAACGCCTGAATATACCGCGAATTCAGATGCGATGGGTGCGCTGCGCATCCTCGAGGCCATTCGCATTCTCGGGATGGAGTCGAAGACGCGCTTCTACCAGGCCTCCACCTCGGAGCTGTTCGGCCAGGTTCAGGAAATCCCCCAGACAGAAAAGACTCCCTTCTACCCGCGCAGCCCCTATGCGGCCGCCAAGCTCTACGCGTACTGGATCACGGTGAATTACCGGGAATCCTATGACATGCACGCGTCGAACGGGATCTTGTTCAACCATGAAAGCCCGTTGCGCGGCGAGACCTTCGTGACCCGGAAAATCACCCGCGCCGTCGCCGCCATCAAGCTGAAGCTCCAGGACTGCCTCTATCTTGGCAATCTCGACGCCCAGCGCGACTGGGGCCATGCACGCGATTATGTCGAGGGTATGTGGCGCATCGTCCAGCACGAGACGGCCGACGACTTCGTACTCGGCACCGGCGAGATGCACACCGTCCGCGAGTTTGTCGAGAAGGCCTTCGGACATGTCGGCATCACGATCGAATGGCGCGGAACAGGCATTGACGAAACCGGTATCTGCGCCGAATCCGGCCGCACACTGGTGCGCATCAATGAGCGGTATTTCCGCCCGACCGAAGTGGAGCTTCTCCTCGCTGACCCGGCCAAGGCACGGGAAAAGCTGGGCTGGACCCACACCACCAGTTTCGAGGCGCTCGTTCAGGAAATGGTGGCAGCCGACCTGAAGGCGGTCGCGATGGAAGGTGACCGAAATGACCGGTTTGAATGATCGCACGGCGACGACACCGTGTGACCTGAAGGGCAAGCGGATATGGGTCGCCGGCCATCGGGGGATGGTCGGATCGGCCGTCGTTCGCCGGCTGGAACGCGAATCTCCGGGCGAATTATTGACGGTGGCCAGCAAGGCGGTCGATCTGCGCGACCAGCAGGCCACCCGCGCCTGGATGGCCGATGCGAAGCCGGAACTCGTCATCATCGCGGCCGCAAAAGTCGGCGGCATTCTCGCCAATGACCGTTACCCGGCCGACTTCCTCTACGACAATCTGATGATCGAGGCGAATATCATCGAGGCCGCCCACCGGACCGGCGTCGAGAAACTCATTCTGCTGGGATCATCCTGCATCTATCCAAAATTTGCCGAACAGCCCATCCAGGAGGCCGCCCTCCTGACCGGTTCGCTCGAGCCCACCAATGAGTGGTACGCGCTGGCGAAAATCGCCGGCATCAAATTGTGCCAGGCCTATCGGCGCCAGCATGGCTGCGATTTCATTTCCGCCATGCCGACCAATCTCTACGGGCCGTATGACAATTACGACCTGCAATCCTCCCACGTCATTCCGGCCCTGATCCGCAAGGCCCATGAAGCCAAGATGGCCAAGGCCGATTCGATGGAGATCTGGGGCAGCGGCTCGGTCCTGCGGGAGTTTTTGCACGCCGACGACTGCGCCGATGCGATCGTCACCCTGCTCAAGGTCTATTCCGGTGATGAGCACGTCAATGTCGGCACCGGCGAAGACATCCGCATCGATGCGCTGGCGCAGCTGGTCATGGATGTCGTCGGCTTCGAGGGCAGCCTGCGCAAGGATGCGTCCAAACCGGACGGCACACCACGCAAATTACTCGACATCAGCCGCCTGCGCAGCCTCGGCTGGGCGCCCTCGATCGGTCTTCGCGAGGGCCTGCAGGACGCGTATGAATGGTATCTCGCCAACAGTGTTGAAGGTCGCGGGCCCAACGACCGGGTTGCTGGCTGAATAGCCGCGCTCAGCATAATATCGGAATGCCGCAAACCAAGATTAGGTCGGGAAGTTCATGAACCTCGAAAACGTAAATGTTATCAACGACCTGATTTCCAAGATCAGTGCGTTTGCGCTACAGGCCAAATATGGCCGGATCCGTGGCGGCGCCAAGCTCGCCACGAACTCACGCCGGGTCATGATCTATTCCAGCCATCTTGGCGGCCACCGGCATCTCTACGCCGCGCGCTTCGCGGACGCCTTGCACAAGCTCGGTTTTGAGGTCGATGTCGTCTATTGCGGCGAGCAGGATGCCACGTCGCTGCAATGGCTGTTGCATGATGCCACCCAGGCCACCTGGAAGGATTTCACGTCGCCGAGCATGAAGGGCATCAAGGATCTCGACGGCGTCCGGGTCGTGAGCCTGCGCAAGAGCATGCCGAGCGCCGCGTCCGAGCTTGAAGCCATTGTCGAATACCAGAAGGCCGAGAATATCGCCGTGACATTCTTCATGGATGGCGATGCGATGCTGAAGACATTCCTGGCGCAGGGCCAGGCGGGCAAGCCACGCTTCATCGGCAACACCTATGCGGTCTGCATCCGCTATGATTACCTGTATCGCCGCACGCTTCCCGCACGCCGCCTCAAGCATCTGGATGAGCGGCGCCACTGGCTGCGCGGGGTGATCTACGAGCACCTTCTCGTTCAGCCCGGCTATCTCGATGGCATCCTGGCGTCCGACGATGTCTACGCCCAGCGCCACACCGAGGCCGGCCGGGTCCATCTCATCGAGGAAGTCGGCCATTACGAGCCCGAGGAAGTCCTCACCGACGAGGAAACCACGCTCTACAAGCGCCTGGCCGGACGTTACCAGCAATGGAAGGGGCGCCATAAGGGCAAGAAGATCGTGCTTCTGTTCGGCGACCTCGAAGTGCGCAAGGGTTTTGATTTCCTGCTTCGGCTGGCGGCCGATCGCCCGGATCTGATCCTCGTGCGACTGGGCCGGATCAAGCCGGGCTACCAGGTGCTCAACTGGCGGGAAGTCCGCGCGCGGGAAAAACTCATCGAGGATGACCGCCTGCTTGAATTCAGCACCTATTGCGGCTCGCAGAAATTTATCGACCGGCTGTTCCGGGACGCCCATTACATCCCACTCGCCTACCGCAACCACGCCAGAACCAGCGGCGTCTGGCGCCAGGTGATGTCGTTCGGCAAACCGGTCATCTTCCCGTCCTACGGCGTCTGCGGTTTCCGCACCGAGGCCAATCGGGTCGGCCTGACCTATGAGCCAAACAACTACGACTCCTTCATCGCCGCATTCGACGAGCTCAACAGCAATTACGACGAATATGCCGAACGCGCGCAGGAATATTTCGACCGCCGCCTGTCGGACAAGGCCTTCGTGGCTACGCTGGAACACTGCCTGACGGAATCCGGCCTGATGCCGAAAGCGAGCCCGGTCAAGGCGATCGAGAATGAAGCGGTGGCTCCGGCAACGCCCGTGGCGGCTACTGCGCCGCGCCCGAGAGCACCTGCTCGTACAACTGCATGAAGCGCTGACGCTGCAGGGAAACCGAGCAGTTCTCGCCCATGAAGCGCCGGGCGGCCTTGCCATGAGCCTTCGCCAGTTTCGGATCGTCGCGATAGGCCTGGATTGCAGCCGACATGGCGACCACATCGAACGGGGCAATAACCCGGCCGGTCTCGCCTTCCTTCACGTATTCGGCATTGCCGCCCACGTCGAAACACACCGTGGGCAGGACGCTGGCCGCCGACTCCAGCAGGACCTGGGCGGAATTATCGCATCGTGACGGGAAGAGGAAAGCATCGGCCGTCGACAGGATGGCCGCCTGCTCGGCTTCCTCGCCGACAAAGCCGGGGCTGACGATCTGAAGCCCTTCAAAGTCCGGATGGCCGTCCAGATCACCGACATTTCCGATGATCACCAGGCTGGTCCGCTGTCTTTCCCGCAACTGCCCCGCCACGGCCGCGAACAGGTCGAAGGCCTTGCGGTGGTTCTTGGCGTTGGACAAGACCGCGGCAATGACGAAATTCTGCTTGGGAATGCCAAGCCGGGCGCGGTTGGCCTGGCTGGCCGAGCGCTTGAAAACGTTGAGATCGACACCGACCGGAATATGGGTAAAGGATGCCGCCTGGTCGAGCAGGCTGACGCGCGCCTTCTCAAGCAACCATTCCGATGGGAAAACCATATGGAAAGGCACGCCCTTGAAGGCCTTGCGCCGAGCCCCCCACATGATGGCGGAATTGTCCCGGTCGGGGCGGCGCAATTCGGCTTTTTCCGGCTCGACCGTGAGCTGGGGGCACGGGCCACAGCCATCCCGCCAGCGCTCACACTCCAGTGAATAAGCGCAATAGCCGGTGAAGGCCCACATGTCGGACAGGCGCCAGATCACCGGCTTCTCGCGCGCGATCGCCCGCAATGCCCGAAAATTGAAAAACGGCCGGTGCCCGCCGGCATGGAGCTGGCGCACCTCAAAAATGTCGGCGGATCGGACGAGGTCCGTATCCTTGAGACCGAAACTCTCCGGCGAGGCCCAAAGATCGCCGGAACCGTCACGCTTTTGATGTCGGCGCGCGAGGGCTTCAAAAGCCCGGACCTTCGCGTCGGGCACGTCCACCAGATCCTTCAGGCAATGAATATGGGGCGAGTCGCCCTTGACCGGTTCACCAACCACGACCTGGGAATCGATACCCTGGTCTCGCAGAGCCAAATGATGACGCCGCAAAGCCGTGCCGGCGCCGCCGCGGAGAGTATAGGTGAGATGGACGATGCGCATCGGAACTCTCTTTGAATGCTAGAAGAGGGAGTCAAAATTGACGCGGGGGAAGATGTCCAGTTTCGAGTTCTCACCCGCGTTGAACACCTCACGGCCGGAGCCGCGGAAGACTTCAAGCGCGCGCTTGTACGCATCTTCCTGGTAGGAGACGTAAGGGATGCCGAACGTGCCACCCACCTTGTGATAATTGTTGATGAAATGCGCTTCCTTGAGCATTTCAAAAACCTCGGGCGTGATGCGGATCTTCCCGGGGGGATAGGCTTTGGCCAATGGCCCATAGCTGTGATCACACCCGATAATGTAGACGGGGTTCAATCCGAGGAAGAAGGCGAGTTGCAGATTGATGTAGGTGATGGTCGAGCCGAGATAGACGATATTCGCGAAGTCGGTTGAGAAACCCGGATAGAATTCTTTCCAACGATTCTTGGTCGGATAGCTCTCAACGGCAACGTTCGCAAAAAGCGTGTCTTCATCCACCTTCTTGATCGCGTAGGAATTGTGGAGACCATAGATCTTGACCGGCCCCTTGACCTGGGCGAGCTGGTCGCGCCGGTCTTCCACCTGCTGGATATCTTCCATGGTGAAATAGGTGGTGTGAAATCCCATTTCCTTGAACTTCAGGAAGATCCCGTTCGACCCGATTGTGACCTCGTCCTTGAGCTTGGACAGATCCATCTGGCCCAGGCTTGGACCGTTTCCGATCACAAAACCGCGCTTGCCCTTGTGCTTGTTCCACAGCTTGGCGATCCGGCCCTGGTAGCCGGGGTCACGGGTGGTGAAGGGGAAGCCCTTGCTGAAATCGAGGCGCAAGGTCTCAAAATAGCGCGCCCGCGCGCGCTTCACACGGAGATAGCTCGCAAGCCGCTCCAGATGTGAAATATCCGAACTCCAGGATAACACATCGCCCCCCTAAATCGCCCTGCGCCGCAAATCTGCCGGCGCGCCCCGAATTGTATCAGTTCACAGGATATTCGGCTTGACCGACAAGCATGTCGACCACGGCCATGAGCCAACCCATATGAATGCACTCGACGATATTATAGGCACGGCTATCGACCCAAAAATCGATCTCCGCCATGCCACGCAATGGATTATCGCCGCCCGAGCCGGTGAAGGCGACAACGGGAATACCCTTGGACTTGGCATATTCGGCAGCCTTGACGGCATTGGGTGATTTACCGCTGACGGAGATCAGGACCAGGACATCGCCGGGGTCGCTGTAAAACTCGACCGCTTTGGCGATCCAGTTTTCATAGCCGAAATCATTTGAAAAACAGGTGATGAGATTGGGCTCGTTGAAATCAACCGCCCGCACGCGCCCCTGTTTGGTGAAGTCGACGGCGCCGTGCGACGAGATCGAAGCGCTGGCACCATTTCCGGCAAACATCAGCTTGCCGCCGCGCTCACGAACACTCAGGCACAGTTTATGGAATTCCAGCAATTGGCCATAGACCTGCTCGTCGAACATCAGGCCTTTGTACTTATTGAAATAATCACCAAGCCACGCGTGATCGACCTTCGACATGTCAGACTCCCAGAAATGATTTCGATCCAAGCCGCGTTCGCGACCGACCGGCTAGTGGTTCGATGCTAATTCTTGTAGCAATTTTTGTTCCGTTTGGAACGGTCATTCTCCGGATTTGCACAGTCGCCAACAGTGCCGGGCCTAGTCTCGAAAGCGCTTGAGACTGTCGCGCTTGATGGCCCAGACATTGAATGTCCCGACGCCGGACACGTGCGAAATCGGCCGGTGAGAGGTGGCGCGGAGATAGTTGTAAGACTTTGCCACCCCATAGGCGAAGCCGGCCCGCTCGAGGCGAACGAGAGCCTCGGACAAGCCGTCTGCCGTCTTGTCGGGGTCGATATGCCACTCCATGGTGAGCTGATCGACCCATTTCAGCTTGTCCTCGATCTCGGCCAGCACCCTGGGCTCGGCGCCTTCGATATCCAGCTTGAGATAATCCACCGGCCCGGTGATGTACTCGCTGAGCCGCACGGTATCGACTGTGATCTCATGGATGGCATCGCCAAAAGCCGTACGCCGCTCGGTCAGCGAACCCGCCATGGAGTGGTCTTCGGAGACGAAGAAGGTCTCCTGACCACCATGGTCGGACAGGGCCGCCGTGTGCACGTCGACATTGGTGAAACTATTGCGGCGGACATTCGCCCTGACCAGATCGGCATATTCCGCGATCGGCTCGAAGGCGGTGATCCGTGCGTCGGGATAGAGTAATTTCCAATAGACCGTGGACATGCCGAAATTCGCACCGCAGTCGATAATCACCGGGTCCGGCTTGTCGCTGTGGAAGTAGTATTCCTCATCAATCAGGATTTCATTGACCAGGGTCCAGAGCGAGCGGCGGTCGATGAACTCGATCTCGCCATGCGGGAGGCGCATGATATTGCCCTCGCACAGACGTGAAAGCATGTAGTCGCGGACATCCGTCTCGCGGCCGAAACCCCTTTCGGGCGGAGCCACGCTTGCGGCAACCTCTTCCAGTCTTTCCTTGCCATAGATCCGTTCCAGCGACCGCCAGACTGTGGCGGCCCGTCCGGTGAAGTCGAGGAGCTTGCCTTTGCCCTTCCAGGGCTGATCCAGCAAATTCGACAGGACTGCCGGGGAACCGGCGAGCTTGGCCGCAAGGACCGGCTCATCTCCCAGCGCGTGCTGGACGCTGGTTCGGAACCCGCCCACCCGCAGCATGGTGGAGGTCGCCTTGGCGAAGGCATCGCGGTCTGCAACGACCTTCAGGATCTCGGTTGTCAGCAGGCGCGCCGCATAGGCTTCATCGTCTCGCAGCGCATCCTTGGCTGCGTCGACCAATCGGGGGCTGTCAATCCGCCGGGCCGCGGGCTCGAGCACCATGGCATCATCGGCGACCGACTCGATGATTTGCTCATTGAGCAGCACCCGGGCGTATTCGAGATCGCGCATCATCAGTCGCTGGATCGCCAACTGGACACCCGTTGCGCGGATCGAGCCGGCAGCGACCGTCACAAACGCCATCGTATCTCTCGACTTGCGCAGAACCTCCTGGTCCAGCACCGCCCGCGCATAGGACGTATCATCCAGCAGAAGCGTACGAACAGCGCGGACCAGCGGCTCGGTCGTGAGCTGCCCCGCCGCGATCGTCCGGAATTCCGCCCCCCCCGCCGCGGCCTGCAGGAGCGTTTCGGTGATGATGCGATCCCGGTATCCGGCGTCGGATTCAAGCGCTGCCCGGATGGCAAGCTCGGCCGCCGGGCTCTTGATTTCACCGGCGGCGATCCGCTGAAGCTCAGGGGTGCCGCGCAGGTGTTCCAGAATTTCCGCGTCGATGATCCGGGCCCGCAAGGCCGGATCAGCGGAGATCGCAGCACGAACCGCCGCGATCATATAGTCCTGCCCGACCTGATGCGCCGCCACATGGGCGAAGACCGGGTCTTCAGACAGGTGCTCCAGGGCCTCCCGCGAAATCACCCGGCGGGCATAGTCAGCATCCGCCGCGACAGCCGTTTGGACCGCGTCGACGACCGGCGTGTTGTTGATCGCGCGCGCGGCTGCCGCCAGGAAGACCGGGCTGTCAGCCATGGCCTCCATGACAGACCCGGTGATGATACGGGCGCGGTAGCCGGCATCCGCTTCCAGCGCAGCGCGCAGGGCGTTGGCGACTTCATCACTGCCGATCTCTCGCGCAGCCGCGCGCCTGAAATCGGGTGTGGCGCGAGTGTGTTCCAGAGTTTCCGAGTCGATGATCCGGGCCCGCAAGACCGGGTCGCCGGTGATCGCGGCGCGCACCGCCTCGATCATATAGTCCTGCCCGACCAACCCGGTGACGACGCCGATAAAGCCCGGATCGTTGGACAGACGGGTCAGCGCCTTCGGGGCGATAACCAGGCGGGCATATTCGGCATCTTCGGCCGCGGCGCGCCGGACGGCCTGGATGACCCGCGCACTGTGAATCGCGTCCGCCGCGGCGTTGAGGAATTCCGGGTCCTTGCGCGCCGCCTTGTAGACCTCACCGCCCAGGATCGCCGTCCGGAAACCGGCATCCTGTGCCAGCCGGCCAGCAATATGCCCGACCAGTTCGCGGCTATCGAGGCGCTCCTCGATGATCGTCTGCAAGTCTTCACTGGCTGAAAGGTGGCGCAAGGCATCGAGGCCGATCACATCACGGGCATAGGCCGCATGCTCGCCGGTCCGGCGGGCGACGGCATCGACCAGATACGGATCTTCAAGCCGTGAGGCTGCTGCGTCGAGGAAGACCGGGTCAGCCAGGACATGGCTCAGCTGCTGGCGCGTCAGGACCGAGCGCGCATAATCCGGATTGCCGGCCAGGCGGCGTTTGACGGCCTCGCGCAGCGCCGGGCGTCCCAGCCCCTCGGCGGCGATGGAGTCGAACCGGGTCGATTCACTCAGATTGCGCAAGACGCGTTCATTCACCAGCTGCCAGGTCAGCCCCATGTCGGATTCCATACGCGCGCGCATGGCCTCCAGCATCAGGGGGCTGCCAGCCTGATCGACGATGCGTGCGACAAAGTCCGGTCGCGCCATCAAGGCGTCGAGGAAGGGGGCTCTCGACAATTGCGGCAGGATGGTCGCGGAGTCCGGGAGACGCTGACGCAGGGCGTCGAGCAGTAAATCGTCTGGAAGATGGGCCAGGATCGCGTCGGCATGGCCCGGCGTCGCAGCCGCGCGGGAGGACAGGTCAGGGCGCGCCAGAACCGACGCAGCGCGCTCGGGCTGCACCGCGACAGCCGCATCCAGCACCGCCTGGCCTTGGGAACCGCCCAAGGCGTCAATCAGCGCGGATCGGAAATCCGCCCAACGCAAAAGCAGGCCCAGGATACGCGTCAGAAAACTTTGCATATTCGCGCCGTCGATCCATTTTTCCGGTGGACGCCCACCGACACCTTGCGGCTAACGCGCCCGTCGTTTCGCGCGCACCGCACGCAGCGCAAGGTTGAGCTATTCGCCCACACCCATGCGGTCAGATATAGCGGCGAAAGCCTTGCTGGCCACCCGCGCCGTCATATCGCTCAACTCCGACGCGGATAGCCGGGCGTTGCAAAACACCCCGAACCCATCGCCGCACGACCCGAACATGTTGTGCAATATCGTTTCCAGTGCCGACTATTTGCCCCAACAGCAGTCGCTCGATTATCGCCATGTGGCCCACATTGACCGGCGAAACCCGACAGTCCATAAGCTCATGAACACACTATGATCATGAAGCTTTCACCGCATGATTTTTAACATCTATCACCTGGGCTACGGCAAATGAAGCTACTCGCGACAGTCCGGGAAGGATACCGGGCAGATATCGACGGCTTGCGTGCTCTTGCCGTACTTTCGGTTGTACTCTTCCATATCGACAAGAGCTGGGTTCCGGGCGGCTTCATCGGCGTTGATATCTTCTTCGTGATCTCCGGCTTTCTCATCACCGGCAATATCGCGCAGGACATTGAGCGCGGCAGTTTCAAGGTCACCGAATTCTACCGCCGCCGGATCCGCCGGATCATGCCCGCATTGTCGGTCGTGCTGCTGACCTGCCTACTGGTCGGGCAGATCCTGCTACTGCCTGAGGACATGCAGAATCTGACGCTCAGCGCCATTGCGTCGCAACTTTTCGTTGCCAACTTCTATTTCCTGCTGTCGGTCGACACGAGCTACTTCGCCGATGAAACGACGCTCCAACCACTGATTCACCTATGGACGCTGGGAGTCGAGGAACAGTTTTACCTGATCTGGCCACTGGCGCTTTGCGCGATTGGCGCGCGCCGCTTCAACCGCATTCTGATCGGCTCCCTTGTCCTGGTCGCAGTGGCGAGCTTTATCGCCGCCCAGATGATCGCGCCCGAGGCACCAATGGCGGCCTATTACATGCTGCCAACCCGTGTCGGGCAATTGCTGGCGGGGGCCCTTTGTTATTTTTTTCTGCAACAGATTGATCCCGCACAGCCATTCGCCGATCGGGTTCGGGAGTGTGTAGGGTGGGGCTCGCTCGCGCTTATCGTCGCGAGCCTGATCTGGATCAATCAGAGCATGACCTATCCAGGTGTACTGGCCATCCCAGTGACACTGGGATCGGCAGGCCTGCTCCTCATTGGCAATCTCGGCGGCTCATACGTGACCCGGATCCTCACCTTCCGCCCTCTGGTTTGGACCGGCCTGATTTCCTATTCACTCTACCTGTGGCACTGGCCGGTCGTGGCTTTCGCCCGATACTTCACCGGGGACCTTAACCTCGCAGGAAAGGGCCTGGCCCTCGTCGTAATATTCCTGCTGGCCTGGCTATCTTATCGCTGGGTAGAGGCACCATTCCGGGTCACCCGCGCCGGTTTCCGCCGCGTATTCTTGGCTCACCTCGTCTTGCCGACGGTGCTGATCGGCCTCGCATTCATCGGCATTCGCGCCACCCATGGCTTTGGTTTCTGGCAATTCAATTCCGGCTATGTGCAGCGTCTCGCTCAACTCGGGCCCGACAATGTACCCCGCATTCTGCCAAGCACCGCATCGCCATTTACCTGCCAAGGCGTCCATCTGGATCAAACCGATGTCACACTCCCGGCTTGTCGCATCAATAGTGTCGGTGAGCCGAACGCTCTGCTTTGGGGGGACTCCAACGCCGGACACTATGTCGGCACCGTGCGAGCCATCGCTGAGAGACTGGGCTTCAGCTTCCGCAACATTGCGCACGCCGCCTGCCCGCCACTGCTTCGACACGCATCCGACTTTGCAAACCCGCGCACGGCAGATCGTTGTGAGCAATCGGTTTCAGCAACACTCGAAGTTCTCGACGCATATCAATCCATCATCCTTGCCGCGAATTGGGAACACCACCTCGACCATAGCGGCGACCGTTTTCTGGAGGAACTGCGCGGCACGCTCGCGGAGCTAGGTGCACGCGGTCTTGATGTATTGGTGATCGGCCGCCTGCCGCAATTGTCATCCGTTGATCATGATTGTGAACGCAAGCGATTGCGCGTTCCCTTTATCACCTGCAGAAACCATGGGATGGTGCGCCGCGCGGCCGCCGATGAGGTAAACGCGACCATACGCGCCTTGGCCGAAGCCGCGGGTGCGCGCTACGTCGATTTCAATGACTACTTGTGTCCGGATGGTCACTGCCGGAGCGTGATCGGCGAGGTGAATGCCTATTACAATGTCGGGCATTTGAGCCAGCGCGGCGGCGAATTACTTGGCCAGGCGGTCATCAATGACAACGCCATTCTTGCCGCCTTCAGACCCATCGTCGCCATCAGCCCCAGCGACATGCCGGCCATCCCGGGCGGTCAGGCTGCCGATCGGCTGCCTTCGCTCATCGACCTGCTCCTGCCGGACATCTGGTCGAATCGGCGCGCCCTGCCTATGACGAGCGGATTGATGTTCCGCGATGAGTCCGACACCGCATACCAGTCGACCTATCTCACCCTGGCACCAGGCACACTGCCAGCCTCTGATGCGAGAATGCTCACCGTCACGACCGTCTTCCGGCGACTGGATTCGAGCCGCCCGCTGCTGCGCATCGGGACCACAGCGCCCGCCGGGCGCTTCGACTTCATCGTCAATGCCCAGGGCGACGGCGTGGACCTGCGCCGGGGTCAACCAGAGACCTGGACTGCGCAGGTCGATGACGATTTTATTCAGCTGACGGCAACGATTCCCTTCGATCCGGCAAATAGCGAACTGAGACTCGATATTCTCCCGGCGGTCGCCACGCTGCTCAATGATGATTATTCGGTCACTGCGACCGGGAGCATTTTGCTGGCGGATTTCGCGATCAATTATGCCACTATCGGCGCGCCTGCCGAGCCGTCACCCTGACTTGAGAGCGTGAATCGGACCGCTGCGCGCGCGGCGTCCAACTGCCAAGAGAGCCGATTGATGAACTATAAGCACTCCGGAACGACCTCGAACTACCGGCCGGATATCGACGGATTGCGCGCGCTCGCCGTGATGGCCGTCGTGCTCTTCCATATCGACAAGACCTGGGTCCCGGGTGGATTCATCGGCGTCGATATCTTCTTCGTGATTTCCGGCTTTCTGATTACCGGCAATATCACCTCCGATATCGAGCAGGGCCGTTTCAGCATTGCTGAGTTCTACCAGCGACGGATCAAGCGGATAATTCCCGCGCTGGTGGCGCTGATCCTGGTGACCCTCGTGGTCGGGCAAATCATCATGCTGCCTGCTGACTTCAAGGACCTGTCCCTCTCCTCCGTCTTTTCGATCCTGTCATTGGCGAACTTCTACTTCCTGTTCTCGGTTGATACCGGATATTTCGCGGACGATTCCACCACCATTCCACTGCTCCACCTGTGGACGCTCGGCGTTGAGGAGCAATTCTACCTGCTCTGGCCCCTTATCCTCGCGGCCTGGGGCTCGCGGGGTTATGGCCGCTATGTGCTGATTGGGCTCGGCGTCGTGGCGCTGGCCTCCTTCCTGCTCGCCCAGGCCGTGGCCCCGGCTGCGCCGATGACGGCCTACTACATGCTGCCGATGCGGGCCGGCCAGCTTCTCGCCGGGGCGATCTGCCTGCTCGTGGTCCGGCACCACTACCGAGAACTCCAGCTACCGCGCATCTTGCGCGAATTTCTCGCCATGCTGTCGCTGGCCCTGATCGCAGGCAGCCTTGTGTTCATCCATGAGGGCGATCTCTTTCCAGGCTTTCTCGCCCTGCCGGTCACGCTCGGCACTGTCGGGCTGATCTATGTCGGCAGTGTCGGCGGATCCCTAATCAACCGCGCACTATCCTTCCAGCCCTTTGTCTGGATCGGCCTCATCTCCTACTCGCTCTATCTGTGGCACTGGCCGGTCCTCGCCTTTACGCGCTACCTCGTCGGCGATCTCGACTTGCAGCTCAAGCTGATCTGTTTCGTGATCATGATCGTGGCCTCCATCCTGTCCTACCGGTTGGTTGAGCGCCCCCTCCGCCGGACCAAGGCCTCGCTCTCGCATATCTTCACCGTCTATTTCGCGGCCCCGACATTGCTCATTCTGGCGGTGACGGCGGCGGTCTTCACGACCGGCGGATTCGGCGTCTGGCGTTTCGACTCGACCTATGTTGCGCAAGTCGACCGGATGATTACTGGTGCCGGTCCGTCGACCGATGCCTCCTATATCTGTCAGCGCTTCATGCTTCGGGACAGCCACCTGACCAGAGCTGCTTGCCGCATCAATGCAACTGAGGAACCACCAATTCTCATGTGGGGTGACTCCAATTCCGGGCATTATGTCGGAACAATTCGGGAAATTGCGGATGAGGCTGGCTTCGGCTTCAGAAATGTTTCGATCTCCGCCTGCCCGCCCCTGCTGAACACATTTGGGCAATTTGCCCCGACGCGCTCGGTCGACCGCTGCAACGCCTCGGTCGAGATGGTGCGAGAGATTCTGCCGAATTATGACCACATCATCCTGGCAGCGAACTGGCAGAACAATCTTGAGCGCGGTGGGCAACCTTTTCTGGCTGCCCTGAGCGACACGATCCAGACGCTGACCGAAAATGGCACCGCAGTCCTGGTGATCGGCCGCGTGCCCCAGCTCGCACAATCCGATCCCACCTGTCCCATCAAGGCCATCCGTTTTCCCTTCCTGCGCTGTGCGGAACGCGCCGCAGTCGACCGAAGCGCTGTCACAGAGGTTAATCGAATCATCAGGTTAACCGCTGAATCGCTTGGCGCTGCCTATGTGGATTTCAACGACTATCTCTGCGAAGGGACGATCTGCCAGGGTCAGGTTGACGGTCACTATTCCTACTTCGACAGGGATCACCTCAATTGGCGCGGGTCGGAAAGGCTGGGCGCGGCGGTCCGGGCCGATTCTGACATCATCGATGCATTCCGCACCTGGGCGAATACCGATGCGACCGGTGCGGAGTCGGCGCGCATGTCCGGCCAAGCACTGACCATTAATTCGGACCTCTCCCTGATTGATTCGTCCGCATGGCGCGGGTCGGAGGTTTATCACACCGGCTCCATTCTACTGGCCAGCGACAACCGCGCGGTTTCCTTCCAGACTGCCAGGTTGGAAATCGGTGAAGCCGTACTCAACACGTATCCGGACGCTCACGCGGCGACATTGGAGATCATTCTTGAACGCTCGGTTACCAGCCTCCCCTTGATCCGGGTCACGCTTGAACCGACCGGGGAACGATTCGAATTTCTGATTGATGGGGTGGCCGGGCGCACCATCCCGCGCCGACAGGCGGATGAGACGAGGTGGACCGAGACCGTCACAGAAGAAAGTATCCGGCTGACCATCCCCTTCGACCTGCCAGCCGAAACCAACCGGATTGTCCTCGAATTGGTCCCGGCAGCGAGTGTGCCTGGAGCCGACAACGCATTTTCACGCGAGCATACGGGTTCGCTTACGTTGAGGGCCGCGGCACTGGAATTTGACGACCAGTAGTCGCAGCGATCAGAGTTTCTGGTCGAAGGCGCCGATTTCCGGATAGGCCGAGAGCAGGCCTTCAATCGCCGCAAACACGGAGGCGACATCATCGGCCGATTCCGTGCTCTCGATCACGACGACGAGATTGGGCGTATTGGAACTGGCACGCACCAGCCCCCAGGCCCCGCCCTCCAGCGTGAAGCGCACGCCATTGACCGTATTGACGTCGACAATCCGGCGCCCGGCCATCATCTCGCCGGCGGCATGGCGCGCCTCGATATCGGCGACGATGCGTTCGACCACACCGTATTTCACCTCATCGGCGCAGGCTGGTGACATGGTCGGCGAGCCAAAGCTGACCGGCATGGCGCGGCGCAGATCGGCCATGCTCTTGCCGGGATTGCGATCAAGCATTTGCAGGATGGCGCGCGCGGCCACCAGGCCATCATCATAACCGCGGCCAATCGGCGGCTGCAGGAAGAAATGGCCCGACTTCTCAAAGCCCGCCAGAGCGCCGAGCTCACGCGAACGGCGTTTGATGTAGGAATGGCCGGTCTTGTAATAATCCGTCTTGCAGCCATGTTCGGCGAGCACCGGATCAATCGCAAACAGGCCGGTCGATTTCACATCGACGACGAAAGTCGAATTGGGATAGAGCGGCGCCAGGTCGCGCGCCAGCATCAGGCCGATCTTGTCAGCGAAAATCTCCTCGCCTTCATTGTCGACGACACCGCAACGATCGCCATCGCCGTCAAAGCCCAGGCCGATATCAGCCTTGTGCTCGAGCACGGCATCGCGAATGGCGTGCAGCATTTTCATGTCTTCAGGATTGGGATTATAGCGCGGGAAACTGTGGTCGAGCTCGCAATCAAGCTCCACCACGTCGACGCCCATCGCCCGCAGGGCCTGCGGGGCGAAGGCCCCGGCTGTACCATTGCCGCACGCCGCAACCACTTTGAGTGGCCGCGCGATCGAGGCGCCCTCCGAGACGTCGGCGAGATAGCGTTCGGCCACGCCCGTCTGACGGACATAGCCGCCGCCGGCGCGGGACTGTCCCAGTCCGCCCAGGACGATTTCCTTCAGGCGCGACATCTCGTCGGGTCCGAAGGTGAGTGGCCGCTGGGCGCCCATTTTGACGCCGGTCCAGCCATTGGAATTATGGCTCGCCGTGACCATGGCGACGCAGGGCAGGTCGAGATCGAATTGCGCGAAATAGGCGGTGGGCGACAAGGCCAGCCCGATATCATGCACCTCGATCCCGGCATCCATCAGGCCCACTTCCAGCGCCTGTTTGACGCTCAGGGAATAGCTGCGGAAATCATGTCCGACCGCGATTTTCGGCGCGACGCCCAATTCATGGATCAACGTGCCCAGACCCAGCCCCAGCGCCTGGACGCCATACAGGTTGAGATCGGGCGCGACATCGGAGGCCGGATGCCCGAACCACCAACGCGCATCATATTCGCGAAAACCGGTCGGTTTGATCAGCGGCTCATTCTCGAAAGCGGACGTATTGGGCTTCAGTGTCGCTTGTGGGATCTGGCTCATTGGGCGCTTCCATCTGAATAACGGGTGGGTTGGCGCTGGCATGACCCTGCCAAACCTGGCGCCGGGACCAGAATTGGTCCGCATCATGCCGGCCGCGCCCCTGCCGGGCGCGGCGGCCAGGCGTCAGGCTGTCGGCCGCCCCACGCTCGAATAGGCGAAGCCGGCGCTGGCCATTTCTTCCGGTGAGTAGATATTGCGCAAATCAACAATGACCGGCGCGCGCATCGCCGACTTGATCCGCTCCAGATCAAGCGCCCGGAATTCATTCCATTCGGTGATGATCACCAGGACATCGGCATTCTCGGCGCAGAAATACGGGCCCGAAACGAATTCCACGCCGGACAGGAGTTTCTCCGCTTCCAGGGTTCCGGCCGGGTCAAACGCCTTGATGCGGGCACCGGCCTTTTGCAGGGCCGGGACGATCTCGAGGCTGGGCGCGTCACGCATGTCATCGGTGTTGGGCTTGAAGGTCAGACCCAGCACCGCGACAGTCTTGCCGGAGACATCGCCATCGCAGGCCGCAATCACCTTGTCGGCCATCGAGCGCTTGCGCGCATCATTGACCTCGACCACGGTCTCGATCAGCCGCAGGGGCGCGCCGGACTCTTGCGCTGTGCGCGTCAGGGCCAGGGTATCCTTGGGGAAGCAGGAGCCGCCATATCCGGGGCCGGCATGCAGGAATTTGCTGCCAATACGATTGTCCAGACCGACACCGCGCGCGACTTCCTGCACATTCGCGCCCACCGCCTCGCACAGGTCCGCCATCTCGTTGATGAAGGTGATCTTGAGGGCGAGGAAGGCGTTGGCGGCGTATTTGATCAGTTCGGAGGTGCGCCGGGACGTGAAGACAATCGGGGTCTCATTGAGGAAGAGCGGCCGGTAAATATCGTGCATGACCGTGCGGGCGCGCTCGTCATCAGTACCGACGACGACGCGGTCCGGATGTTTGAAATCGTCGATCGCGGCGCCTTCACGCAGGAATTCCGGATTGGAGACAACCGCGAAATCCGCGTCAGGCCGGGTTTCGCGGATAATGCGCTCGACTTCATCACCGGTGCCGACCGGCACGGTCGATTTGGTGACGACCACGGTATAGCCATTCATCACGCTCGCGATTTCGCGCGCTGCGGCATAGACATAGCTCAGATCGGCGAAGCCATCACCGCGCCGGCTCGGCGTGCCAACGGCGATGAAGACCGCATCGGCATCGCGTACGGCTTCGGTCAGGTCATCGGTGAAGCTGAGACGGCCCTCACGGACATTGCGCTGGACCAGCAAGTCCAGGCCAGGCTCATAAATCGGGATACCGCCGGAGCGGAGCGTCTCGACCTTTTCGACATTCTTGTCGACACAAATGACCTCATGGCCAAAATCGGCAAAGCAGGCACCAGAAACCAGGCCCACATATCCCGTCCCGATCATTGCAACACGCATGTCGAATTTCTCCTGCTTTGATTGCGTCCGGTATCGCTGACCCAGCGAGCCTGTGCAAGGGAAGATTGCCGCTAGGCGGGGCTCGGGGCCGACCGATCGGGCAGCAGCGCCCTGATCGCCGATTTTCCGAGTTTCAACAGCGGAAGTTCGATCAGGCGATGGCTGAGCCAGGCCAGCACAAGGCTCGCCAGCAGTGCGGCCGTGTAAAACACCGGGCTGGCGAAAACCGTCCCCGCCAGACAGGGCGCCAGGATCCGCGCCAGGATATCGAGCGCCAGGGCGTGACCGAGATAGGCGGCATAGGACC
>NZ_JBLWTL010000026.1:0-34869 GCF_048270095.1 Maricaulis sp.
CAACCGTGATACCGGCGGTGACAGACAAAACGGAGTAACTCGGAGCTTGACAGAAAGGGCCGCGATTAGACAACACGTACCCATTTTCAGACCCGCCTGCCGGCACGTCTGCGCAGTGAGCCTTGAGTGAAAAACGGTCCGAGTCCCCGTTTATTCCAGACGCTGTTGGGCTAAAGGGGACACCGCTAGCCCGGGCCGCCATTGTCGATCTGGATCGGGCGGAATGTATAGCCGGCCGCGCGGCTGCAGCCCGGTGACGTGGTGTCGGACGGCCCGCACAGCCCGATATCGCCCGTCTCACGTGTTTCGGCATGATGACCGAAACGCATATCCTGGCGGATGGTGAGGCCGGAAATCTCGATGTCATGATCGAAGCGCCAGCTGGTGAAGGCCAGGTCGATGACGGCAAACAATTCCAGAACCGGCACGAATTCCATTGTGAAGCGATATTCGGGGTCCGACAGGATCACGCCGGGAAAGCGGCTGCTGCCGCGTTCACCCAGATCGAGCCGCAAGGACATCGGGCGGTCGGCGGTATAGGGGCGATCAAAAACCAGCCGGCAATCGCCCGAGTTCAGCAATTCATTGGAGACCCGCATATCGCTGCGAAGCACCGAGGTACAGGTGCTGATGTATGACGGATCCTCGCCAGGGAGTGTGAAGCGGCCATCCTCTGCGTGCGCGCGCAGTGAGAACTGGCCATCGGCGGCGTAGATATTCACGCCCGGTTCGATCCCGGCGCGCGCGATCCACGCATTGATCTGCAAGCCGGTCACGTCGGCGGGCAGTCGCGGCGCGGCAATGCGCTGACGCACACCCACGGGCGGCACGAAATCGGCACAGGCCCAGTTCGGACAGGTGCCCGTGCGCGGCACACTGACCGAGGGGCAATTGATGCGAACGGTCTTGATGACCGGCACCCGCATTTGCAGCTGGCAGCCGGCCCAGACCCCGAAGGTGAATTCGCGATCATCGAAGATCATGGATTCCGGCATGCCCGCGGCCCGATAGATCGAGCCGCCGGTGCGGGTATCCTGGCGCGCTTCCGCATTGACGTTGAACTGGAAGTTGGACGCATTCCAGACGCGGGTTTGCGGATCTTCCCGGAAGAAGGCCTCGCTCTCGACCGCGACCCGGAAGGGAAAGCGCAGCCCGGCGCGATAGCCAATATGATATTCGAAGGCGACATAGTAATTCTTGCGGCGATTGAAGGTGTGCTTGAAACGCTCCTCGATCTGGTCGGTCAGCGTGAAGCCGGTGATGAAATAATAGTCGCTGGACTGGCTGATCCGCTGGAGGCGCGCCTCGGGCGGGGTGCTCGGCTCCGCGCCGGGCAGGCGCTGTATGACCCTGTTATTCGGCAGGTTCGCGGTCAGGCTGCGCCCTGATTCATTCACACCGGGCAGGACCTGCTGCGCGCGTCCCGCGCGTTCCAGGCGTGCAAGGGGCGCGTCGGGCCGCTGCATCAGATTTCCCGGTAGACGGGGCTGGAAATCCGGTGTGCTGCGCAGCGAACCCCGGCGTGTCACATAGGGGGCGAGCGCGGCAGGCAGATCGCCGATCTGACGCCCGATGGGCTGGTCGAGCTCGAAGCCGCGCGTCAGCGCAGTGCCGTCAATGGGCCGCACATCCGGAATGCTAGTCGTGGTGCGGTCGGCCAGGGGAATAATGCTGACCCGGGTGATGACGCGTTCATCACCATTGGCATCCAGGCCGATCAGGTCTTCGTCGCCGAGCGCCAGGGCCTCGGCAATGGTAAAGCCGCGGCGGAATTGCGCGTTCGGGCTCTGACCGGCCAGTTCCGTGCGGATGTCGTCGGCCTCGGCGCGGATATCGGCCTGGCTTGGCGGCAGCATCAGGCGGGTATTGGGGGCAATTATCCGTGAGCGTCGCTCCAGACGCGGCGTCAGGCGTTCCGACGGGTCGATAAGCACGGGTTGTCCGCCGGCGCTGGCCGCAAGATCTTCCAGTGACCGCTCGCCAGGCAGGAGGCAAAGCTCGGCGCGCGCTGCCGTGACAACGCCCAGTTCGGCGCGAATCGCACCGGCCATGCCCGGGCGCCCATTGGGCCGGGCGCGGCGGGGGCTGTAGCCACAGGTCTCCGCCGAGACCGGTATCACCGCCTCACGCGACACGATGATGCGGTCGGTCATGACGAAAATCTCTTCCGTCACCGAGACCGGGCCAGCGAGATTGAGCAGGGTGGGTTCGGCCGTTGCGACGGCAAGAACGGGCAGATTGGTGAGGCGGCTGGCGGCGATATATTGTTGCAGGTCAAGCTCGACGCCGGGGCCCAGCTCGATCGCCACCGGTCCGCCCGCCAGCAAGGCGGCGGAATCCAGCTCGGCAATGAAGAGCGGCGAGCGGCGAATTTCGGCGCCCAGTTGCGGCGCTGAGAGTGTCGCCATTGACGGGCCGATACGCAGGGCTTCGACATCGAGATTGTCGGGCAATGCGCTCTGGATTGACCGGTTCTGTGCAAAGCCTGTTGCACCGAACGTAATCCATACGACCGCCAGGAATATCCAGAAACGCATGCAATCCTCCCCTTCGGCTATACTGTTCCACCACAGCAAAGCCGCTGCGTCAGACAAGCCAAATCCTCGGGATGTGTCAAACAAAATACAATGTTAGCCAGGTGGGACAGGTCTCGACGCGGCGCGATGCCCGAGGTAAGCGCCGGCTTGCGTGCGCCAAACCGGTAAAACCCGGGGGTATTTCAGGCCCTGTCCGCCGGTGCGCGACCGGGCCGTTTTCCCCGTGATCGGACCATGCAGGCCGGTTTTGCGCATTTGCCGCTGATGCGGGGATTGGCGCTTGCACAGAGCGGGATTAGGCTTGCGCAACATCAATCATTCGATTCAGGACATCCGCGATGACATTCCAGCCCTCCGACGCGCTGAAGCGCGTGAAACCGTCTGCGACCCTGGCCGTCACGCAGAAGGCGCGCGACCTGAAGGCCAAGGGGATTGATGTCATTTCGCTTGGCGCGGGTGAGCCGGATTTCGATACGCCCGATCATATCAAGGAGGCGGCGATCGACGCGATCCGCCGCGGCGAAACCAAATACACCGCGGTGGACGGGATCGCGGAATTGAAGACCGCGATCATCAGGAAATTTCGCCGGGACAACTCACTCGAATACACCGCAGCCCAGGTGCATGTCGCGCCGGGCGGCAAGCCGGTGATCTTCAACGCCTTTGCCGCCAGCCTCAATCCCGGCGATGAAGTCATCATCCCGGCCCCGTATTGGGTGACATATCCGGAAGTCGTGCGGCTGCTGGGCGGCGAGGCGGTCTGCGTCAAGACGGATATCGGCAATGGCTACAAGATCACCGCTGACGAACTGGCCGCTGCGATCACGCCAAAAACGCGCTGGCTGATCCTCAACTCGCCGTCCAATCCGACCGGGATGGGCTATAGCGCCGAGGATTTGCGCGCGCTGGCCGATGTCCTGCTCAAGCATCCCCAGGTCTGGATCATGACCGACGATATGTATGAGCACATCGTCTATGGCGATTTTAAATTCGCAACCATCGCCGAAGTCGAGCCGCGGCTCTATGATCGTACCCTGACGATGAATGGCGTCTCCAAGGCCTATTCGATGACCGGATGGCGAATTGGCTATGCCGCCGGGCCGGTGGAGTTGATCAATGGCATGCGCAAGGTGATCTCGCAGACCACGTCCAATCCATGCTCGATCAGCCAGTGGGCGGCAGTGGCCGCACTCAATGGTGATCACAGCTTCCTGGAGGCGCGCAATGCCGCTTTCCTGCGGCGCCGCGATCTTGTGCTCGACTGGGTCAATCAGTGCGAGGGGCTGGTCGCGCCGACGCCGGAAGGGGCGTTCTACGTCTTCGCCGATTGCGCCGGCGTGATCGGCAAGACGGCACCCAATGGCACAGTGATCGAAAACGACAATGATTTCTGTTCGGCCCTGCTGGATGCCGAGGCTGTCGCGGTGGTGCCCGGCATCGCTTTCGGGCTCGAGCCGGGTTTCCGGATTTCCTACGCGACCTCCGATGATCTGCTCAAGGAAGCCGGGGTACGGATCAAGCGCTTCTGTGCGGCGCTGGTAGCGAAATAGAAAAAATCTATCGCTCCGCCAATGTTTCCTGATTGGAATAATGAGGCGGGGTCAGGCATGTTGATTACAGACACAGCGGCCCCCGCCGCAGGTGACAAGAGGAGATAGATCATGAGCATCAATATGGGCCTTACAGACGATCAACGCACGGCCATGGCCAACGCCGTTACGGCCGTCCTGGCCGATACGTATGCGTTGTATTTCAAGACACATGTCTACCACTGGAACGTCACCGGACCGCGTTTCCACGACCTGCATCTCCTGTTCGAGCAGCAGTATAACGAGCTCTGGCTGGCGACCGATGACATCGCCGAACGCGTCCGGGCGCTCGATTTCAAGGCGCCGGCCTCCTATGCCGCCATGGCTGCGGCCGCGACGGTGAATTCCGAGGGCAAGGCCCAGAAGGCCGATGTGATGATCGCCGATCTGCTGCGCGGCCACGAGGCGGTTGTCGCCACGATCCGCAAGGCGCTGGAACTGGCGGCCGAGCATGGTGACGACGCCACGGCCGACGTGCTCAGCCCGCGCCTGACGACACACGAGAAATATGCCTGGATGCTGCGGTCCACACTGGGCTGATCGCACCCGATCGCAGCGCTGAATACAAAGATGCCCCGGCCAGATTGGCCGGGGCAGTTTCGTGTCTGGGCTCGGGGAAGCCAGAAATGAGGGCGCCGGACCCGGGGGGAGGGGAGGGTCCGGCGCAATTTGCATACCTCACGGGGAGGAGGGGTATGCGAATCCCATTGGAGGGAAGGAGGCGGTGTCGCCACCGCGTCTGTGAGTGCTATATGCGCCATGTTGCAGTGCAGCACCAGACGCGATCCGGCATATTGGTCATGCAAAAATGAAGTGCTGTTCTGGCAAATCCATGCAGAAGTTTGATGGCTGGATAGTGCTCCGGGACCAGTTGGACAAGCAATCATTAACTTCGAGAATCCAAGATGATGGTAGATATCAGAGGCCGTGAAACCCATGTTCAAAATCCTGTCCGGTGCCGGGGCGCGCAGTGGCGCCGACACCTCCGTATTGGCATCGTCATCGCAAGACCCCGCCCCGGTGTCCTGGAGCGACGATCTGGCGGCGGCCTTGCTGGCCCTTGCCGAGGGGCGTCGCATGGAAATGCCGGCCTTGCCTGATGAATTGGCGGCCGCGGTGATCCGGCTGGCAGCAGAACTGGCGGCTCGGGATTCTTCGGTCCTGTCGAATGCGGTCGCACTGTCGATGAATGCCAGCGAGGCGATGGCTGCGGCAGCGCGTGTCACGGGTGAGATTCGGCAAGTGGATACGCAGAGCCAGGGTATGTCGGCGGCGATCGAGCAGCTTGATGCCTCGATCCAGCAAATCTCCGAATATGCGGGCACGGCAGCCGACAAATTGCGCGATTGCGTGACGGCGACCGGATCGGGTCTGGACGATGTCGCTCGTTCGGCGACCCAGATGCGTGAGATTGAGCGCGCCTATCACAGTATTACGGCGCGCGTTGATGCGCTGGAGGCGGCGTCCGGCCAGATCACCCAGATTGTTGATACGATTTCCAAAATTGCGGGTCAGACCAATCTGCTCGCCCTGAACGCGACCATCGAGGCGGCACGCGCCGGCGAGGCGGGGCGCGGCTTTTCGATCGTGGCCGATGAGGTCAAGGCCCTGTCCGGACAGACCGAGACGGCGACCGGTGATATTCGCGACCGGATCGAGAACCTGCAACATGAAGTCAGCGCGATCATCACAGCGGTGAATGATTCAATGGCATCGGTCCAGAACGGAATCGAAGCGTCGGAGCGCGCTCACGCCGGGGTCGGCAGCGGTGTCGACCTTGTCAATGAGGGCGCCGGTGTGGTCGGGGAAATTGCCCGCCTGATGAATGAACAATCACAGGCAACCGGTGAATTGTCCAAGGGTGTGCTCGCAATCGCTGGCGGATCCAACCGGGCGCGCGAGCGAGCCGAACTCGTCATCGAATCGATCGGCTCAACCGAAGCCCTGGTCGAGGTGTCCTTCTCACAGTGCGACCGGCGCGAGATCGAGGACTATGTCCTGCACCGGGCCAAGTCGGACCATTTCCTCTGGAAGAAGCGGCTTTCGGAAATGCTCGTCGGCCGTAATCAGCTGTGCGAGGCAGAGCTGGTTGATGAGCACTCCTGCCGACTGGGAAAATGGTATGATCAGGTCGATGAGGAGGCAATCCGCTCCCATCCTGAATTTGTCGCCTTGAGCGCGCCGCATGCCGAAGTGCATCAACAGGGCAAGCTGGCCGCTCGACTGTTCGCCGCAGGTGACCGGGACGGTGCCGAAGCCGCTGTTGACAGGATGGAAGCATCCTCACGCCATGTCATCGCCCGCCTTGATGCCTTGCTGGCGCGTGGCCGGGTCTAGCAAGGCTTCAGCTTTCCCAGCGGCGCGACTGCTCGATCAGGAAGTCGCGGAAGGCGACGATGCGCCGCGAACCGCGCAATTCGCTAGGATAGACGAAATAGACCTCGAAATCGGGACCACGAAGATCCGGCAATACCTGGTGTAGCTCGCTGTTTTCCCGCGCGACATAGTCCGGCAGGGCACCGATACCCATGCCCGCTTCGATCGATTTCATCACCCCGTGAATCGTATTGACCTCGACCACGGCAGGTCGCGGGGCCTGCCCTTCGGCCCGGCCGACCTTGGCGGCCCAGTCCAGACCGGGGATGGGGGCGAGCTGGGGAGGCCCGTAATGGATGATGGAGTGCGCATCCAGGTCGGCGGCCGTGGCGGGTGCCGGGTGCTTCTTGAGGTAGGCGGCGCTGGCATAGAGGTGCTGGTGCACGCTGAGCAGTTTGCGCTGGACCAGGTCGTTCTGGGTTGAGGGCCAGGGGCGGATCCCGACCTCGGCCTCAAGCCCGGCCAGATCCAGCTCGTGATCATCGAGCATCAGGCGAATGCGGATTTGCGGGTATTGGTCATGGAAGCCGGCCAAGCGCGGCGCCAGCCAGATCGCCCCGAGCGCCATTGGCGCCGTCACTTTCAGTTCGCCGCAAGGCTCGTCGCGCGCATCCTGCACTCGCGCCTCGGCAATCGCGGCCTTGGCGGCAATTTCCTTGGCGGCCTCGAACAGGAGATTGCCCGGCTCGGTCCGGATCAGGCCGCGCGCATGGCGGTGGAAGAGGGCGGCGCCGAGGTCTTCCTCAAGCGCCGCGATCTGACGGCTGACCGCGGATTGCGACAGGCCCAGCATTTCGGCCGCCTTGGTCAGGGACCCGGCCTGGGCGGCCGCATGAAAGGTCTTCAACTTGTCCCAGTCCATGCGCGGCATCCTCCCGGCGGTCCATCATTGCCCTACCCTACAGGCAGGACCGGGCCGGGTGAAAGCTCAACCTGCGCTTCGGGGAGTGCGCGGCGCGTGAACGCCCCCCGGTTCAGCCTTCGGGGGTCTCTTCGCGATTGCCACCAAAGCTCGGCGTCATATTGATGATCGGCTGCTCGCTGGGTGTTTCGATATCGACCGTGTTGACCGTGCCAAGCGCATTTTCCCGGATCAGACGCAGGCGCTCTTCGAACACATATTGCAGCAGGACCAGGCCGGTCTGCGGCACGATATTGCAATTCATCGAGGAGAGATTGACGACATTGGGATTGGACGTGCCGCTGATTTCGAGCGGGCTGCCGCTGCCGGTGCAACCGATCACGCCATTGGTCATGTCCGCAATATGCCACTCGACGACATCGGTCGCGATCGGGCGATTACCCTCCAGCTGGCGGGCGGTATTGTCATTGGCGAAACGGGTCAGGTGGGCGTGGAGATCGGTTTCGAAATCGGGGAAGAGCGGGCGTGCTTCATCGTAAATCTGTGAGACGCGCAAATCATTGTCGCTGAGTTCAACACCGCGCAGCGAATTGACGAAATCCGTCGCATTGCTGTCCAGCTGACTCCAGACCTGGGTGCCGCGGAAGGCCTCCCGGCGGATATTGGGTCCACCGATCGACCCATTGTGGAAGCCATAAATCACGCGCGGGTCGTCCCACTGCGAATAGACAATGCGCAGGCGGATATCGTCGAGGCTCAAGGGGACGCCGGCGACATTGAGGATTTTCGCTTCGAACACCGACTCGCTGCTTCCCAGGGCGCGGGTGCGATTGATGCGGCTCTCGGGGTATCGGCCCATCACTTGTTCAATGAGGGCGGCATTGTGGAGGTTGAACCAATAGGCCAGCTGCTGGTCGCTGTTCAGGCTGGCGAAATCGATCCGGTTGGGCAGGTCTTCCATGGCGATGCGGAAGTCGCGGATCGCCCCTTCATAGCCGTCATCGATCAGGTGATAGATGACCCGGTTGCCCTCATAGCGGTAGCGCGATGTATTGCCCCGATAGATGGCTGTGCCGGTCTGTTGCGGGCGGCCGCGGGCCGCTTGGCGGCGCGAGGCGGGGACACGCAAGACGATGTCATTGAGAATCTCGGACCAGGCCTCGAAGTTAATAACCTGTGTCGATTCAGGGTCATAAGCCTGGAAGCGCTCGAGGCTGGCCGGGGTCGCATCGGTCTGTGCCGAGGCTGCGCCGATCAGGAGGATCGGGATAAAAACACAGGATAGAATGCGCAGCATGACGGAATAACCCCAACCGGTCGTGAAAATCAGTCAGTCTCCTAACAGCAAGCACGCCAGATTTCTAATATCTATTTGGACAGATTCGGATAGCGAACGGCCCGGCCTATTCGAGACTGGCCAGATAGCGCTCCGCCTCCAGCGCCGCCATACAGCCCATCCCCGCCGCCGTGACGGCCTGGCGATAGATGTCGTCGGTGACATCGCCGGCCGCAAACACGCCCGGGATCGAGGTTTTCGGTGTGCCGGGCTCGGTGACGAGATAGCCGCCATGCTTGGTTTCCAGCTGCTCCAGGAAGAGCTCGGTCGCGGGGGCATGGCCAATGGCAACGAAAAAGCCATGCGCCGGGATATCGCTGACCGCATCGGTCTTGAGATTGCGGATCCGCACGCCGGTCACGCCGGGCGGGTCCATCTCGCCGAGCACTTCGACGACTTCGCTGTCCCAGACGATTTCGACCTTGGGATGTTTGAACAGGCGGTCCTGCATGATCTTCTCGGCGCGCAGGCTGTCGCGGCGATGGACCAGCGTCACCTTGGAGGCGAAATTGGTCAGGAAGAGCGCTTCCTCGACCGCTGTATTGCCGCCACCCACAACGACGATTTCCTTGCCGCGATAGAAGAAGCCATCGCAGGTGGCACAGGCTGAGACGCCGAAGCCCTGGAATTTCTGTTCGCTTTCGAGCCCGAGCCATTTGGCCTGGGCGCCGGTCGCGATAATCACGGCGTCGGCGGTGTAGATCGTGCCGCTATCGCCTTCGAGCACGAAGGGGCGGGCCTTCAGATCGACGTCGGTGATGATGTCGGAGAGGATTTCAGTCCCCATCTTCTCGGCCTGGTCGCGCATCTGCTCCATCAGCCAGGGGCCCTGGATGACGTCGGCAAAGCCGGGATAATTCTCGACATCGGTGGTGATGGTCAGCTGGCCACCCGGCTGCAGGCCGGAAATCAGCACCGGCTCGAGCATGGCGCGGGCGGCATAGATGGCGGCGGTATAGCCGGCAGCACCGGAACCGATGATGATCAGGCGCGAATGGCGCGTCTCGGACATGGGAATTCCTCAATCTGGCAGGCGCGGCCGTGGCCGCCGCATTTCGTGTTGCGCTCTATATAGTGGCTCGCGCCGGTCTTGCTGCCCCGTTTCGCAGCGCGATCACTCGACCGGCGGCGGCGTCAGGGCGCGTACCATGCCCATATCGCGGCCACCGGGCCAGTTCATGGTGTCGAACGGTGTCGAAAGCGCCCGGTCCCCGGTGACCAGATAGGCCGCATAGAGATGCGCCGAGCGCGTGCCGGACCGGCAATGCAGGACCACCGGTCCTTCGGACGCTGCGAGCAGGCGGGCCAGCTCGCCAGTGAGGGCGGGACTGGCACCGGAAGCGCCGCCGATCGGCAGTTCGGCATAGCGCATGCCCCGGCTTTCGGCGGCGGCACGCATGTCGAAGGGCAGGGATGCGGTCTCCTCCGGCGTGCGCGAGTTGACCACCAGTCCAACACCGGCCGCCGCCCAGGCGTCGAGATCGGCTTCGCTGGGCTGGCTGGCCAGCCAGACGTCGCCATGGCGACTGACGATTGAATCTGAGTTGGGTTCCGACATGGCGACTCCGAACAGGGACAGGAAGGATACAAGGAAATTGGTCATGCGGCGTCTTCGCCCGCAAGGTGAGACGGCATGGGCGGCCGCCAGCGATCGATCAGCAAGCCGGCAGCACGGTGCGTTTCCGCCAGGGGCGTATAGGACCATGTCTCCAGCCTGCCGAGCCAGGGCCGCATGGCACCATGCGCCTCCAGTGCGGCGTGCAGACGCGTGAACTTGCCGGCCGAACCGTCCATCGGCAGGGCGTAGACGGGTTTGCCCGTGGCGCTGGCCTCGACCAGCATATTGGTCGATTCCTCGGTGACAAAGATCCAGTCGGATGCCGCGAGAAAGGCGAAATACGGGTTCTCGCCCTCGCCATCAAACAGCCAGACGCGCGGATGTCCGGCAAAAGCCTGGCTCAACCGGTCGCTCAGGGCTTTGGGCGTTCGCCGTGATACCGTGATCATCAGGCTGACATTGTCCGCCAGCAATCCCTCGAGTCGGCCAACCAGATAATCGGCAATGCGCGGTGTCAGGCGAAAGCGCTTCGAATCGCCGCCGATCAGAACCGCCACGCGCGGCGGCGTCAAAGCCTCGATCCGGGCCGCAAATTCCGCCCGCCCCGCGTCCAGCAAAGCCGTCGATATCCGGTTGGGCGAGCCGATCATGGCCAGCGCATTGGGCCGGACCAGCCGGTCATGGGCGGGCGCAAGGATCAGGTCAAAATCCTGATAGCGGGTGCGCGGATCCTGGACATAGGTGAAGAAACAGCGCGGGAAGCTGCGACGATGCCGGCCGGCCAGCTTGATCGCGGCCCGGCCACAGCCAATCCACAGATCCGGAGGACCGCAATCGGGCAGGGCGACTGATCCATCCTTGTGGGCGGTGGCGCGCCCGATCCGCATCCCGACACCGGCCAAGGCCAGTCGCGCCTGCACGGCTTCGGCCAGGCCCAGCGCCTGATTCTCGATCCCGCGCCGGCCGTCAGAGACGACCCAGCAGATCAGGGGAGGGGGCGGGACCTGGGTTTGCGACATGCTGGGAGTTAAACGGCGCGGCCCGGCTCCGGTCAAGCGCGGCAAGCCCCTTGACAGAGGTGTGCTACAGATGTCACATGAGTTACAAGTGTAGCGCAGCTGTGACGGGAGACACGCATGACGCAATCCGCCCCAACTCCGGCCGAACTGGCAATCCTGAAGCATTTGTGGGCCGCCGGGCCGCAGAGTGCGCGCGAAGTCCAGACCGGAATCGAGCGCGAAACCGGTTGGTCCTATTCGACCACCCGCACATTGATTTCACGCATGACCGAGAAAGGCCTGGTCGAGCGCGCCGATGTGCACGGCCTGTCCGTGTTCAAGGCGCGGGTCGGCAAGGTCGCGCTGATGGGGCAGATGATCCGCGATTTCGCCGCCAATGTTCTCGATCTCGACGGCCCGCTTCCCGCGACCGCTTTCGCCAATAGCCGTCTCTTCTCCGAAGACGAGGCGGCGGCTCTGACGCGGCTGCTTGAGACAGACGGACCGGAGACAGAAGGGCCGGAGACTGAATTGAGGGAGGACGGGGCATGACCGGTTTGCTGACAGCGCTCCTGCTCGGGGCCGCGCTGACCCTGCCTGCGGCCGGGCTGGCCTGGCTTGCCGGACTGGCCCTGCAGGCCCGCGCCGGCCAATCATCCCCCGCCTTGTGGCGCAGCGCCCGTCTGGTCGCGGTATTTCCGCTTCTGCTGGCACCGGTCTTGTTTGCAGTCCCGCAAAGCCTGCCGCCCCTGCCGGCGCTCGAATTTATCAATGAAACGGCATTGGACCTGCCCGCCGCGACGCCGGTGCGCGACACGCTGCTTGCCGCGCCCACAGCCCTGGCCCTGCCATCGCCGGCAATCCTGCTGGCCGCTGTCTACGCCATCGGCCTGATCGCCTCGCTGCTACTGGCATTACGCCGCCATTATCACCGGCGCCGTCTGCTGGTGCACAGCCGGCTCGCCGACGCGTCCGAGCGGGGCCTGCTGGAGCGCGAGGCCGGGAAACTGGATCTGCCAGCGCCGGAATTGCGCCTTTGCGACCGCGCCGCCTCACCCTTCCTGACGGGCTGGCGCGGGGTGATTATTGCCCCGGAACGGCTGTTGCAGACGCCGGACCTGGCCCGCCATGCCCTGGTGCACGAGCTCTGCCATCTGCGCCGCGGCGATGAGCGCGATCGCCTGCTCGGCTCGGCGCTCACGATCGTGCTCTGGTTCAACTGGCCGCTGCGCCAGATCGAACGCGAACTCGACGCCGCCCGCGAAATTGCCTGCGACAGCGATGCCATCGATGCGCTCGGACGCAGCCAGTGCAAGGCCTACGCAGCAACACTGATCGAATCCATGCGGAGCTCGGCCCAGCCGGTCTCTGCCTTCGGTCCTCACAACAGGAGACAACGGGAAATGCGTATCAAATCCATCCTCTCAGGCGGCCAGGCCGTCAGACACTCGTTTCTTGCGGCCGGCGCCGTGTTGGTCCTTGCCGTTCCTGTGGCCTATGCCCAGACAACACTGACGCCGCGCCGCGCCGTCAGCGCACCGGTCGAACAGATTGCTCCGTCCGCTGAAACCCGCTTGCTCGCCCATGCCCATGGCCAGGGAGAGGGCTTTGAGGCGGCGCTCTCTGGCGCCAACGCCGAGTACCCGTCTGCGCCGGATGACGGGCAGAACCAGTCTCTGACGCTGGCGCACCTTCAACAATCGGGCATGAATGTTGAGGCCTCCACCTCTGCGGCGGTGATCGCAGCGCCGGTCGGACCGGAGGCCGTCGCCTGGCAGAATGTGTCATCGCCGGCCCAGGCCCCCATCCCGCCAGCGGCTCCCGCTGCCGCACCGCAACCAGCCAACGCGCCGGATCTGCCCGGCGCGATCGTGCCCGGCCGCGTTACCAGCGCTTATGGTCCCCGCCCGGCCCGGCCAGCGGGCTCGCCGGTCTTCCATGGCGGCACCGATATTGCGGCGCCGGCCGGGACCCTGATTTCTGCGCCCGGCGCCGGCACGGTGGTCCATGCGCAAATGGGCTATCAAGGCTCGGAGCGCTGGGGCAATACGGTCGAGATCGATCATGGCGATGGCTGGTCGACGGTCTATGCCCATCTCGAAACGATTGGCGTCACACCGGGTCAGTCACTGGCGCCAAGCCAGCGGATCGGTGCGGTCGGTTCGACCGGTGCGGCGACGGGGCCGCACGTGCATGTCGAACTCCACTTCAATGGCGAGCGGGTCGATCCCGCCGGCTATCTGGCCGGGCTCGATTGAGCACCATTGCCGCTCGCAGCCTCCGATCAACCCGGCCGGAGCATTGCTCCGGCCATTTTCGTTTGACCACAGTCGCGGCCTGCAGGCACCATCTGGACACAAATTACCGTCATACTGGCGTCCATGACTTTGCCGAAACAAATCATTCTGGCCTATTCGGAACGCGTGCCTGGCGCCGACGATGTGCGCATCCGGGTGCGGGTCTGGCGGGTGTTTGCCAGCGCCTTCCTGCTCGCAGCCCTGCTGGCGCTTGTTCTGGTGGCTTGCGCCTCGGTGCCGTCAAATCGCGCCCGCTTCAATGCGCCGGTCGCTGATGCCGTCGTCTACAGCGCCTTCGGCGATGCCCGCCAGCGCAGTGGCGGGCGGGTCGGGCGCCATGGCGGTATCGACCTGGCAGCGCCCTATGGCACGCCAGTGATGGCGGCCGGTGATGGCGAAGTGGTGTTTTCCGGCTGGGGCTATCATGGCTCAACGCGCTGGGGTCTGCTGGTTGCGATTGACCATGGCGAAGGCTGGACATCGCTCTACGCGCATCTCTCCGAGGCCATGGTCGAGCCCGGCGAGCGCGTTCGGGGCGGCGAGACAATCGGCCAAATCGGCACCAGCGGTAATGCGACCGGGCCCCATGTTCATCTCGAACTGCGTCATGACGGTGTCCCGGTCGATCCGACCGGACTGATCCCGGGCCTCGACTGAGCTGTTGAGCGCGCAAACGAAAACGGCCGGAGCGTCGCCCCGGCCGTGTTTCGTCAGAAGACTTATCTGCGCGAGGCTCAGCCCCACTCGACTTTCATGATCTCATAGGATTTCAGCCCGCCGGGCGCATTGACCTCGGCGACATCGCCGACTTCCTTGTTGATCATCGAGCGCGCGATTGGCGAGGAGATCGAGATCTTGCCCGCATGCACATCGGCTTCGTCTTCGCCAACGATCTGATAGGTCGCCTGCTCTTCAGTGTCCTCGTCGAGCACGGTGACCGTGGCGCCGAATTTGACGGTGGAGCCGCCCATCTTGGTGACATCGATCACCTGCGCGCGGGCCAGCTTGTCCTCAAGCTCCTGCACGCGGCCCTCGATATAGCCCTGGCGTTCCTTGGCGGCATGATATTCGGCGTTCTCGGAGAGATCGCCGTGCTCACGTGCCTCGGAGATCGCCGCGATCACCGCCGGGCGTTCTTCACTTTTGAGACGTCTCAGTTCTTCGTCGAGGGCTTTTTGCCCTCCGACGGTCATAGGGATCTTGTTCATGCGACCACTTAACTACGGGAAATCAGAACAGGCTAGCGCCAGAGCTGCATACCATCAAGAGTAGGTCTGCAGAGCACGCGGTTCCAGCGCGCCTTCCTCAATGCGCCGCATCGACATGATCGCCGCCCGTGCCGCCGAAGCCGTTGTATAGCAAGGGATTTTCATCTCCAGCGCGGTCCGTCGAATGGAATAACTGTCAAGATGTGATTGACGGCCTTCAGTGGTGTTGAAAATCAGCTGGACTTCGCCATTCTTCATCAGATCGACGATATGCGGGCGCCCCTCGAACACTTTATTGACCCGGGTGACCGGCACGCCGGCATCGGAAAATGTCTTGGCCGTCCCGCCGGTTGCGAGAATTGTGAAGCCGAGCATTGCCAGAACGCGAGCCGGTTCGATCATCGCGGCCTTGTCACCTTCACGCAGCGAGATGAAGACGCCACCCTTGCGCGGCAGGTGAATGCCGGCGCCGAGTTCGGCCTTGGCAAAGGCGGCCTCGAATGTGGTGTCGATGCCCATCACCTCGCCGGTCGAGCGCATTTCAGGCCCGAGCACCGGATCGACGCCGGGGAAGCGGGCAAACGGCATCACGGCTTCCTTGACGGAGACATGTTTCGGTGCCGGATCCTTCAGCTTGAAATCGGCCAGGCGGGCGCCGGCCATGACCTTGGCGGCCAGCTTGGCGACGGGCTGGCCGATCGCCTTGGCGACGAAGGGCACAGTACGCGAGGCCCGCGGATTGACTTCGAGTACGAAGATATCGCCGTCCTTGACCGCGAACTGGACATTCATCAGCCCCTTGACGCCAATCGCCATCGCCATCGCGACGGTCTGGCGCTTGAGCTCGGCAATCATCTCAGCTGACAGTGAATAGGGCGGCAGCGAGCAGGCGCTGTCGCCGGAATGGACGCCGGCTTCCTCGATATGCTGCATCACCCCGGCAACCCAGACCGTCTCGCCATCACAGATCGCATCGACATCAACCTCGTCGGCGTCGGTGAGGTAGCGGTCGAGCAGGAGCGGGGATTTGCCCGAGACATTGACGGCGTCGCGCAGATAGCGCTCGAGACTGTCGGTCTCGCGGATGATTTCCATGGCGCGGCCACCGAGCACATAGGAGGGGCGCAGCACGAGCGGGAAGCCGAGCTCGTCCGCCGCGGCGCGCGCCTCGTCCTCGGAATGGACGATCACATTGGGCGGCTGGCGCAGGTCGAGCTGGTTGAGCAATTCCTTGAAGCGCTCGCGGTCTTCGGCCAGGTCGATCGCATCGGGCGCGGTGCCCAGGATCGGCACGCCTTCCGCTTCCAGTTCGCTGGCCAGCTTGAGCGGGGTCTGGCCGCCATACTGGACGACGACGCCGAGCAGGGTGCCGTTCGAGCGCTCGGTCTCGATCAGTTCAAGCGTGTCCTCGATCGTCAGCGGTTCGAAATACAGCCGGTCGGCCGTGTCGTAATCGGTCGAGACGGTTTCGGGATTGCAATTCACCATAATGGATTCGATGTCCATGTCGGCGAAGGCAAAGGCGGCGTGGCAGCAGCAATAATCGAACTCGATGCCCTGGCCGATGCGGTTGGGTCCGCCACCAAGGATGATCGCCTTCTGGCGGCCCGTCGGTTCGGACTCGCACTCGACGCTGCCATCAAAGGCCGGTGTCTCGTAGCAGGAATACATATAGGGCGTTGGCGAGGCGAATTCGGCGGCGCAGGTGTCGACGCGCTTGAAGACGGGACGCACACCGAGGGCGCGGCGGGCGCGGCGCACGGCGGTTTCATCCTGTTTGGTCAATTGCGCCAGGCGTGCATCGGAAAAGCCCATCGCCTTGAGGGCACGGAAGGCGCTGGCCTCGGTGGGCAGGCCGAGCGTCGAGATATCGCCCTCGACCAGGACGATTTCCTCGATCTGGCGCAGGAACCAGGGCTCGTAAAGCGAGGCCGCACGGATTTCCTCGAGCGTCAGCCCTTCGCGGAAGGCCTGGGCGATGACCAGAAGCCGGTCCGGGCTGGCAATCGCCAACGCCGCACGGACAGCCTGTTTGCGGGCCGTCTCGTCAACGGCTTCTTCGACGCCGGGCAGGACCATATCGTCAAAGCCTGACAGGCCGGTTTCCAGCGAACGCAGGGCTTTTTGCATGCTTTCCTGGAAGGTGCGGCCAATGGCCATCGCTTCGCCGACCGATTTCATCGAGGTCGAGAGTGTGGCTTCGGCGCCGGGATATTTCTCGAAGGCAAAGCGCGGGATCTTGGTGACGACATAATCGATCGTCGGCTCGAAACTGGCCGGGGTCGCGCCCTTGGTGATGTCATTGTCGATTTCATCGAGCGTATAGCCGACCGCCAGTTTGGCGGCGACCTTGGCGATCGGGAAGCCGGTCGCCTTTGAGGCCAGGGCCGAGGAGCGCGAGACGCGCGGATTCATCTCGATCACGACCATGCGCCCGTCAGCCGGATTGACCGCGAACTGGACATTGGACCCGCCGGTTTCGACGCCGATCTCGCGCAGCACGGCAATCGAGGCCGAGCGCATGATCTGGTATTCCTTGTCGGTCAGCGTCATGGCCGGGGCGACGGTGATGGAATCGCCGGTATGGACGCCCATCGGGTCGATATTCTCGATCGAGCAGATGATGATGCAATTATCTGCCTTGTCGCGGACGACCTCCATTTCGAACTCTTTCCAGCCGACAATGCTTTCCTCGACCAGGATTTCATCGACCGGCGAGGCATCGAGCCCGCTCTGGCAGATCAGGCGGAATTCCTCGACATTATAGGCGATGCCGCCACCGGTGCCGCCGAGCGTGAAGGAGGGGCGGATAATGGTCGGCAGGCCGATCTCGATCATCGCGGCCTCGGCTTCTTCCATCGTGTGGACGACGGCCGAGCGCGGGCTTTCCAGGCCGATCTTCTCCATCGCGGTGCGGAAGCGCTGGCGGTTTTCCGCCTTGTCGATGACATCGGCCTTGGCGCCGATCATCTCGACCTTGAACAATTCCAGCACGCCGCGCCGGTCGAGCTCGAGGGCGCAATTGAGCGCCGTCTGGCCGCCCATGGTCGGCAGGAGCGCATCGGGACGTTCGATCTCGATCACCTTGGTGACCATTTCCGGCGTGATCGGCTCGATATAGGTCGCGTCGGCGAGTTCCGGATCGGTCATGATCGTCGCCGGATTGGAATTGACCAGGATCACCCGGTAGCCCTCGGCCTTCAACGCCTTCACCGCCTGCACCCCGGAATAATCAAACTCGCAGGCCTGTCCGATGACAATCGGGCCGGCGCCAATGATCAGGATGGATTTGATGTCGGTGCGTTTGGGCATGGGGTTCCAGTCTCACGTGCGCGCGCGTCCGGCCTGCCGCTGCGGGTGGCAGCGTCGGGCGGACGAAAATGATTTAGTGCTGAAGCGGGTTCCTAACCGGGAATCGCTCCCATGGCGAGACTTTATATGCGAGTTTTCCTGTAATCCGTTGACGGAGGAAGCGCGTCAGTGGTCGATCAAAGGCGGCGTTGTGGGAGATCGCGCGGTTTCGGGCCCGGAGAGCCAAGCGCTCAGCACCGCAATTTACCGCCGAGTGCCAGGAATTCGCGCCGCATATTCGCGCGCGCCTGCTCACCAATCCTGTCTTCGAACAAGTCAGTGAGGAAGGTGCGCGCAGCGGCTTGCGCGGGCTTGAGGAAGGCGCGTCGGCCCTGCCGGTAGAGCAGACCAGGGGCCCAGCTATATTCTTCCCGGATCCCGCGCGTATACGCGTCATAAATCGCGTCCGGGGCGCCGAGGATCGAGAAGTCGATATCGAGAAAGAGTGCATCATCGAAATCGCTGCCACCGGATTGATGGTTGGCGGTGGCTCGGATCAGGCCGGCGATGCGGTCGACCAGCGCCGTATCGGCGCCAAGTCCCGGCAATTCCGCGACGGCACGGTCGGCGCTCTGCGCCTCATTATCCTTGGCCCGCGGATTGTAGATGATGTCGTGATACCACGCCGCCATCCAGCATCGCGCGGGTTCTGTCAGGCTGGCTTCATGCCGGTCGAGCGCCGTGAAAATATAGGCGAGGTGGGAAAGGCCATGATAGCGTCGGTGTGGTTCGCTATAGGCTAGGATGATACCGTCGATGGCCGCCTGACCGTCGGCCCAGCCCAGTCGCTTCATCTGGGCGGCCCAACGGGTGCGCAATGCGCTGGCCAGATCAGACATCGAGTAACTCCAGATCGCGCCACAACATCGGCTGAATATCGGATCGTGTGCCTGCGATGCGCTCGCTGACCAGCCAGTGGGCGCGCTCATGCAGCAGCGGGATGACGGCCTGGTCGGCGAGCAGGATGCGTTCGGCTTCGCGATAGGCGATGGCGCGGACGACCGGATCGCTTTCGCGTCGGGCCATTTCCATGGCGGCCGCGAAATCGGGGCTGTCCCAGTTGAAATTGGCGGCAAATCCGCCCGGCCCGAACGGGTCAAGCATGAAGAATGGATCGGATTTCAGTCCGCGATTGAAACTGGCGACCGCAATGTCGAAATCGCCGCTATCGACGGCCTGGTAGAGATCGGTCGGATAGCTGACCAGAAGCTCGGCCTCGACGCCGATGCGGCTCCAGTCATCGGCAATGGCGATCGCGATCTGTTCGCTGACACCGGGTACGGTTCGGATCTCGACGCGGTCGGGCAATGCCGGGTCGGTGGTTGGGTGTTGATCGACCGGGGCCATCCTCCCGTCGGTCGGCGGAATGATGCCATGCGTGACGCTGGCGGTATTGTCGAAGAAATTCGCGGCGATGAAATCACGATCAATGGCGGTGGACAGCGCCTGGCGCGTCGCGGGTGCCACCAATGCGGGGCGCGCGTGATTGACCTTGAGATAGCGCAGGATCGGGGCATCGAAACTGCGAAATTGCGCGCCCAGGCGTTCGCGCCAATAGCCGATCTGATTGCCCGGGGGCTTTTCGGCGAGATCATATTCGCCGGCCCGGAACATCCGCGTGCGGGTGCCGGCATCGCGCACGGCATCGATCCGGATGCGCTCGATGCTCACGCCAGCGGTGCCGGCATAATGCGGGTTCTTCTCCAGATCGAGGCTCATCTGGCTGACCGCCGTGACGGTATAGGCGCCGGCGGTGACGATGTTTTCCGGGCGCACCCAGTCGCGGCCATGCGCTTCGATGACATGGCGCGGGAAAGGGTAGAATTCGCGCATCAGGGTCGGCAGCAGGCCGAGCGGCGTGTCGAGACGGACCTCGATGGTGTGGTCGTCCAGGGCGGTAAAACCCATTGCCTCCGGTGGCATCTCGCCAGCCAGCACGGCGCGGGCATTCGCGATGGCAAAGAAATCACCCAGATTGGCAAAGCTGGCTTGCGGATCGACCAGGCGCCGGGCGGACCAGACGACATCATCGGCGGTCAGCGGGTGGCCGTCCGACCAGCGTGCATTCTCGCGCAGGGTGAAGACCCAGCTCAACCCGTCCGGTGCCACGCGCCAGCGCGTCGCGATACCGGGCGCCACCGAGCCATCGGCGGCATAGTCGGTCAGTCCGGCGTGTATCTGTTTGTAGACCAGTGCTGCAGAAGCAAATTCGCCGAGCGCCGGGTCGAGACTGTCGGGCAGGGTCTCGATCGCCACGCGCAACAGGCCGGCCGGCGTGTCAGTGCGCGCACAGGCCGCCAGTCCGGTGGCGGCAGAGGCGGCAAGAAGGGCGCGACGGTTCAGCATCGTGCCATCTTGCCGTGATTTGGGCGCGAGGGAAGGGGGTCAGGCCGGTTCGCCGACCTTCAGTGAGCCGACGAAGCGGTCAAACACGCCGAAACTGTCCTGCGGGCCCGGTGAGGCTTCCGGGTGGTGCTGCACGGCCTGGACCGGCTTGCCCGTGAGACGGAAGCCGCAATTGGAACCGTCGAACAGCGAGACATGGGTCTCGACAGCGTCCTTGGGCAGGCTGGCGCCATCGACGGCGAAGCCGTGATTCATCGACACGATCTCGACCTGGCCGGTCTCGTGATTCTTGACCGGGTGATTGGCGCCATGATGACCTTGCGGCATTTTCACGGTGCGGCCACCCAGGGCGAGGGCGAGCATTTGATGGCCGAGGCAGATGCCGAGGATCGGGATATTGCTGTCGATCAGCGTGCGCAGCGTGGGCAGGGCATAGGCCCCGGTCGCGGCCGGATCACCCGGACCATTGGAAACGACAATCCCGTCCGGCGAGAGTTTGAGGATATCGGCGGCAGGCGTATTGCCCGGGACGACTGCGACGCGGGCGCCGGCGGACACCAGCAGGCGAAGGATATTCGCCTTCACGCCGTAATCGAGCACGACAACGCGTGGGCCCGTCGTGGCACCTTGTCCGTGACCGCTATCCCAGTTCCAGGCGCTCTCATCCCACTCGCCCGGCGCTTCGCGGGTGACGGCGGCGGCGAGTTCGCGGCCTTCCATTGTTGCGGCGGCCCGGGCGCTGGCTTTCAGGGCTTCGATATCGATATGGCCCGCCGGGTCATGGGCGACGGCACACATCGGCATGCCGTGCTCGCGGATGCGGCGGGTCAGGGCGCGCGTATCGACGCCGGTCAAGGAGATGATTCCGCGCGTGCGCAACCATTCGCCAAAGCTCTCAGTGGCGCGATAATTGGCGGGCGGGGTCAGCGGAGCGCGGCTGATCATGCCGACCGCGGCGTGGCGAGCCGGCGTGCTGGCTGATTCCTCGTCTTCGCTATTGGCACCGACATTGCCGACATGCGGGAAGGTGAAGCAGACGATCTGGCCGGCATAGGACGGATCGGAGAGGATTTCCTGCTGTCCGGTCATCGCGGTGTTGAAACATAATTCGCCGATCGCGATGCCGGAGGCGCCACACCCCTGACCCACGAAGACGCTGCCATCGGCGAGCGCTAGGGCTCCGGTCGGATTAGGCTGCGAGATCTGGGACATGGCTGTGCTCCTGAAGCCGGTTTGCCGTAAGGGTCAGACGCGCCATGAGGCGGGTGCGGCCAAACGGTCGCGTAGGTAGTCAGAGACGCCCTTGCGGTCAATCCCGCAACGCCGATTTCGATAAGCCTTGATTCTTCTGCGAAGACAGCATATCTCCGCCGGTCTTGAGACGGGCGTATGATCGCACCGCAAGAATCGGCTCGATGGATGAGCCTGGAAGACAATGGACCTGAGCAGACGCGCAAACTCCACCGCTCTGAGAAATTCCACTGCAAAATCAAAAGATTGACATTTTAGGCGCTTTGCAGCGCCAGAAACGGTAGCCTGAGTGATGTCCCTTCGTGATCGAATCGCCGCCGATATGAAATCGGCCCTGAAAGCACAGGACAAACCGCGCCTGTCGACGCTGCGGCTGATCGCTGCTGCGGTCAAAGACCGGGATATCGCTGCGCGCGCGGAAGATCGTTGCTGCGGCTGTGAAGAAACCGAAATCCTCGCCATCCTGCAAAAACTGGTGAAGCAGCGCGAGGAAAGCGCTGACACCTATGAAAAGGCCGGTCGGCTCGATCTCGCCGAGGCCGAGCGGGCCGAGGCGGAAATCGTGCGCGAATATCTGCCGACGCCGATGGACGAGGCCGAAATCGCCGACGCTGCAGTCGATGTCGTCACCGAACTTGATGCCGCCGGCCTCAAGGATATGGGCCGCTGTATGGGCGAGCTGAAAACCCGCTATGCCGGGCGGATGGATTTCGGCAAGGCCGGCGCCAAGGTCAAGGACCTGCTTGCCGGCACCGCCTGACGCGGTCATCGCGCAGGCCAGAGCAGAGCCCGGCTTGCGATTGCCGCGTGACGCGCTCCGGAATCCGGCGCAACATACGCCCCGGGATTTGACGGCCATGCCAACCTGGATCGCGGACCCGTCGGGCGAGTGTTCGCAGCCAGGTCTGCGCCTTTGAGGATTGCCAAACAAAAATGCGTCTGGGCGAGGACTTCATCGACGAAATCAAGGCGCGCGTGCGCCCGTCGGACCTGATCGGCCGCACCGTCGGGCTGAAGCGCCAGGGCCGCGAATTCGTCGGCCTGTCACCGTTCAAGAAGGAGCGTTCGCCCTCCTTCTTCGTCAATGACGAGAAGCGCTTCTATCACTGCTTTGCCTCGGGCAAGCATGGCGATGTCTTCACCTGGCTGGAAGAAATGGAAGGCCTGTCCTTCATGGAGGCGGCCGAGCGGCTGGCCGGCGAGGCCGGTCTGAGCCTGCCGGCGCCCGACCCCCAGGCGCAACAGAATACCCAACACCGTAAATCCCTGGTGGAATGGATGGAGGCCGCCCAGGCCTTCTATCTGCGCGCCCTGCGCACGCCAGCGGCCGAGGATGCGCGTCGGTATCTCAAATCGCGCGGGCTTTCGGGCGAGGATTGTGTCCGCTTTGGTATTGGCTATGCGCCGGAAAGCCGGACGGCGCTGAAGGACGAACTGGTCACGGCCGGCGCGCCGATTGGCGATCTGGTCGAATGCGGGCTGTTGATCGAGCCGGACAGCGGGTCGCCCTATGACCGCTTCCGCCACCGCATCATGTTTCCGATCCAGGATCCGCGCGGCCGGCTGGTGGCCTTTGGCGGCCGGGCCTTGTCGAGCGAGGCCCGCGCGAAATACCTCAACTCGCCGGAGACGCCGATCTTCCACAAGGGCTCGGTACTCTATCGCTTCCCCGAAGCGCGCAAGGCCGCCGCCGATCCGAAGGCCGATATTCGCGGTTTGATCGTCGCCGAAGGCTATCTCGACGTGATCGCCTTGGCGCGCGCGGGTCTGGGCCAGGGGGTCGCGCCGCTCGGGACGGCGATCACGGAGGAGCAATTGCAATTGCTCTGGCGCGCCGGTGGCGAACCGGTGATGTGTCTGGATGGCGATAGCGCGGGCCGTGCTGCCGCGCTCAAGGCCGCCGATCGCGCCCTGCCGCTCTTGCAGGCGGGTCATACGCTGCGCTTTGCCTTCATGCCCGATGGCAAGGACCCCGATGATATCCTGCGCGAACAGGGCGCCGGGGCGCTGCGCGATGTGTTCAAGTCGACACGCTCGCTCGCCGATCTGTTGTGGGAGCGCGAGGTTGGCGTTGAGCCCCTCGATGACCCCGATCGCCGCGCCAGCTTCCGGCGCCGGATCCGCACGCTGCTGGCCCAGATCGCCGAGCCGGATATCCGCGCCGAATACAAGCGCGAATTCGACAATCGGATGGAATCCGCGTTCGGCAGCACGCCGCATCGCGCGCCATGGGTGCCCGGCGGCAAAAAGGGCGCGCCGCGGCTGGGGCCGAGCGCCGAACTGCGTCGCGCTGCCAAGGGTTCGCCAGGGGCCGCCGATGCCCGAATGCTGTTGCTGGCTGTGATCGAATGGCCCGAACTGGCCGCCGATCAGGTCGAGACCCTGGCGCATTTGACTCTCGGTTCGCTTGACTTACTACGCGACACCGTTCTAGACGCCTGCTCTTCTGGACAATCTGTGCAATCGGATTGGCTACGCGCGAAGCTTGCGGAAATGGGCTTTGCGGCGGAGCTCAGGCGGTTGGACGGTGAACGGGGACCGATGAGGGCAGCAATTGGCGGGGCAGACGCTTCCGGCGAACAGCGCAGTGAGGCTTGGATTAAGCTCGCGGCTGCCTATATGGAAAGAAATGAAGCGACTGACCGGCGCGAAGAGATTCGGGCCCGGTTGGTTGAGGAAATTGGCAGGGATGATTCTGAGGGTGTGCGTCGGCTGGTGGAAGCCTATCGACGCGAAACCAGCCGTTCTGAATCTTCCTGAGTTGGATATTGTCGATTGGCGCCGTTCAGCGGCGCGACCAGGGACGAATACATGACCAAACCCGCCGAAGCCAATGACGCATCCGAGAGCCAGGACGGTCCTCTCCTGGACCTGACGGATCAGTCCGTCAAGAACATGATCAAGGTCGCCAAGAAGCGCGGCTATGTGACCCATGACGAATTGAATGCGGTGTTGCCGAGCGAGGAATTCTCGTCCGAGCAGATCGAGGACGTGCTCGGACAATTGTCCGAGATGGGCATCAATGTCGTCGACAATGACAGCGAAGCCGATGACGACAAGGAAACCACTGGCGCTGCCAAGAGCAGCGACGGGGATTCCGATGACGATGATGATGATGGCGAGGAAGAAGGCGAGACCCGCGCGGTCGCCGGTGCCTCGAAAAGTGCCATTACCGGCCTGAATACCCCGACTTCCGCCGACCGTACTGATGATCCGGTGCGGATGTATCTGCGCGAAATGGGTTCGGTCGAGCTTCTGTCCCGCGAAGGCGAAATCGCCATCGCCAAGCGTATCGAGGCCGGCCGCAATGCGATGATCCGCGGCCTGTGCGAAAGCCCGCTGACCTTCGAAGCCATTATGGTCTGGCGCGATGAATTGCATGAAGGCGAAGTCCTTCTGCGCGATATTATCGATCTCGACGCCACCTATGGCAGCCAGCAGGCCGAAGCCAATCAGGACGAAGACGACGAGACCGGTCCGGCCGAAGATGGCGAGACCCCGACGCCGCAGGCGCCCGGCGCGGCCAAGCCCGCTGATGGCGAGGCCAAGTCAGGCGACAAGGACGAGGAGTCCGAAGACGACGCCAAGGCCAAGGGCGATGATGACGACGAAGACGAGGATGATGATGGCGAGACCTCGTCCAAATCCGACGATGACGATGATGACGACGATGATGATGAGGGCGTCACGCTCTCCCTGTCGGCGATGGAAGCGGAATTGCGTGAAGGCGTCATGGAGACGCTCGACCTGATCTCGACCGACTTCACAGCCTTCCGCAAACTGCAGGACAAGCTCGTTGCCGCGCGTATCGAAGGCAAGGATCTGACCAAGCAGAGCCGCGATAAATACGAATCCCTGCAGAACTCGATCGTCACCAATCTCAACACGATGCATCTCAATAATGCGCGGATCGAGGCGCTGGTCGAGCAGCTCTATGCGATCAACAAGGAGCGCATGTCGCTCGAAGGCCGTCTCCTGCGCATGGCCGACGCCCATGGCGTGCCGCGGGCGCAGTTCATGGACAGCTATTTCGGCAATGAGCTCAATCCCGATTGGCCCGGCTCGATGGCCAAGACGTCGAAGGCCTGGACCCGCTTTATCGACCGCGAAGGCGTTGACGCCTCCAAGATCCGCGACGACCTGGCCGAGCTGACCCAGCGCGCCGGCGTGCCGATCGAAGACCTGCGCCGCATTGTCCGTACCGTCCAGAAGGGCGAGCGCGAAGCGCGCGTCGCCAAGAAGGAAATGGTCGAGGCCAATCTGCGTCTGGTTATTTCGATTGCGAAGAAATACACCAATCGCGGCCTGCAATTCCTTGATCTGATCCAGGAAGGCAATATCGGCCTGATGAAGGCTGTCGATAAATTCGAATATCGCCGCGGCTATAAATTCTCGACCTATGCCACCTGGTGGATTCGTCAGGCGATCACCCGTTCGATCGCCGACCAGGCCCGCACCATCCGTATTCCGGTGCACATGATCGAGACCATCAACAAGATTGTCCGCACCAGCCGCCAGATGCTGCACGAGATCGGCCGCGAGCCGACCCCGGAAGAGCTGTCGGAAAAGCTCGCCATGCCGCTGGAAAAAGTGCGCAAGGTGATGAAGATCGCCAAGGAGCCGATCTCCCTGGAAACGCCCATCGGCGACGAGGAAGACAGCCATCTCGGCGATTTCATCGAAGACAAGAACGCCATCCTGCCGATCGACGCCGCCATCCAGGCCAATCTGCGCGAGACCACCACACGGGTTCTCGCCAGCCTGACCCCGCGTGAAGAACGCGTCCTGCGCATGCGCTTCGGCATCGGCATGAATACCGACCACACGCTGGAAGAAGTCGGCCAGCAATTCTCGGTCACGCGCGAGCGGATCCGCCAGATCGAAGCGAAGGCATTGCGCAAGCTGAAGCACCCGAGCCGCTCGCGGAAACTCCGGAGCTTCCTGGATAACTAGCTCCAGCCCGCCATCAGAACTCGAAAGGCGCTCCGGGAAACCGGGGCGCCTTTTGCTTTTTTGCGGCGGGCAGGGAGTTTGGACGCACGCGGAATAGGTTCACCACCATGCCTCTAACCACAATGACCCTCGCAACCACCGGCCCCGGCCTCTACGACTTCACTCGTCAGGCACAAAGTTTCGTCGCCGAACAAAGCCCCGCCGAAGGCCTGCTCACAATCTTCGTGCGCCATACATCCTGCTCGCTCACCATCCAGGAAAACGCCGATCCGGATGTTCAGCGTGATCTCAATGAATTTTTCCGGCGGCTGGTGCCCGATGGTGATGATCCGTCAATGGCATGGCTGGCGCACACCGCCGAGGGGCCGGACGATATGCCGGCGCATATCAAGTCCGCGCTGACGCAGACCTCGATCGGTATCCCGGTCGCGCACGGGGAGTTGCTGCTCGGAACCTGGCAGGGGCTCTACCTGTTCGAGCACCGCAGCCGGCCGCAGCGGCGCGAGGTGGTATTGCATCTGGCAGTCTGAGAAAAACGGGGGCTGAAACCCGGCCGGCGCTAAAGCGCCAGCCGGGCCGTGGTGTTTACTCAGCCTTGGCGGCTTTCGCGGCCTTCCGTGCCTGGAACAGACCCCGCAGCCAGCGGCTCAGCAGCCAGAAGAGCGGCACGATCACCAGCAGCCAGGGTGCGAAACCGGCAATGAAGGTGATGACATTGGCCAGGCCGGCGGCGAGTTCGCGGAAGACATTGGTCAGGGCATTGGTCAGCGGGTCGAAAGCGCCCGGGCTGACCGGCTCGACACGCGAGGCGTAATTCAGGCCCAGCGATGACATCGAGACGCGGCCGCGCATGACGCGGATCTGGGCTTCGGACCCTTCGATCTCGCCCTGGACATTGGCCAGTTCGCGTTCGACCTGGACCAATTCCTCGACGCTGGCATTCTCGCGTTCGAGCAGGGAGATCAGTCGCGTGCGAAGTACCCGCTTGGCTTCAAGCCGGGCTTCCATGTCATAGATGGCTGAAGTGAGATCATCAGCCGATTGCGACTGGTTCTGGATCCGCCCGCCAGCTGTTTCCAGCTCGGCTTCAAGTCCGGCCCTAAAGGATTCGACCCAGGCGGGGTTGGCGCGCAATTGCACACTCGCGGAGATCGAGCCGCGGCCATCATCATAGATATTGGCAGAGACGATCTGGCACTGGGCGGCACCTGCCTCGCTGCAGGCGGCTTGATGGGTGGCGACCAGGTTTGCCGTTGCCGCAGCCGGCGTTTCGAAGCGGTAATCATAGCGATAGGCAATCAGGCGTTCGACCACGCCATCTGCCGGGGCCGACCCCGGGGCAGGCGGCGGGGGAGATGGCGCTGGCGACGGGGGCGCCATGGAGCGGCCGACGGCATAGTCGTCCACCATTTCAGCGACACCGCCAATGCTGGCGCCATTGCCACCATCATGGCGCGTGGCGTCGTCGCAGGCCGTCAAGGCCAGTGCTGCCAGGCCAGTGGCCAGCCAGATCCGTATCGTCATGTCCATCATCCCCTCACGAAGCGCGCCGCAAACCGGCGCGCGGTAAAAACCGTTGCGGTTTAGTATCTTGCACGCAAGCCCGCGATCTAGTCTTCCTCGCCCTCGAGCAGGCGTTGATAGCTGTCGACCAGCGCCAGATAGGGCGGAACCGATGTATTCTGGATACCGCCGCCGGTCTCGACCGCCATCTTGATCTCGAAATGCAGATGGATGGTGGTCGCCGTATCGCCGAACTCGTTGGAGACGAAACCGATGGGCTGTCCGCGCGTGACATGATCACCGACGGCAACCTGCAGGCTCGGCTTGTCGAGATGGAGATAAGTATAGCGCACGCCATCATCGCTCATCAGCCGGACCGAATAGCTGCCGATCGAGGTGATGGTGCCATCGGCGCTGGCGAGCGCCTGGTGGATGCCGTCATTACAGCTCGCCGGACGGATGTCCTGGCCCTGATGGCCATGGCCGGTCGGGCACATCGGCGTGCCATAGCCGCGCGTCTCGCAGAAATTATCGCGCCAGGAATAGGCGTAATTGGCTGCATTGCACTGGCCGCCGGCGGGGCCGAGATAGCCGCCATAACCATAGACTTGGCTATTGGCATAGGCCTGGCCGGCCTCGATCGGGAAGCGCATGCCCGGGGCGTAATTGATCTGCAGCAGCTGACCGGTTCCGGAATCCTCGGCCAGATCGCCGGCGGGCATCCAGGAGAAGGCGATGCCGGCATCGTCCAGCAGGGGTTCGGCTGGCGGGACCTCGTCCGGCTCGGGCTCGGTCAGCGGTTCCGGTTCGGCCTCGTCGGCGGGTTCCTCTTCCGGCTCCGGTTCCACAGTATCTTCGGGGGCTGGTTCTTCGAGGGCAATCTCGTCAGGCTCGGGCTCGGCCGGGGCGCCGGTCTCGGCGGGCCACCAGACCATGGCGGCGATACCTGCGGCCGCGACTGCGGCGGCCAGGGCGCGTTCAATCTCGCGGGTCGACATGATCAGCCTCCCTCGCCGGGCGAGCCGGCCGCGATGACCAGCGAGCGGGCCAGGCGGCGCACCAATACATCATCGGCGCAGCGCGGATCGCTTTGCGGATTGTCGCATTCCAGCGTCACGCTATAGGCGGCGCCATAGCGATTGAAATCGGCGACCTGTCCGTATTCGGTCGCGGAAACGCGCAGCGCGTCCGGCCCGGTCGCCCGCAATTGGCGTGCGGTGAGGGCATCGGGCGCGACGGCATGGGCGAGGCGGGTGCCGAAGATTTCGATCACGAGGCCGTCGCCGCTGATGGACAGCGTGTAGAAATCGGGACGCGGAAACAGCAATACGGTCGGCGGCGGCGATGCGTTCAGCACCGCCATGTTCGGGACCAAGACCGGCAGGCGCGTATTGGCGACTTCAGCGGCTTCGCGATCGCTCGGCCGGGGCATTTCCGGCGCCAGGCGGGCGGCCGCGACCGGCGCGCTATTGACGGCACCCTGGCGGCGGGCATCGGCTTGCGCCTGGTCCCAATTGATCGCCATGGCGCGCGGGGCTCCGGGGCTTGCCGGCTCGGCGACGGGCCGGGTTTGCTGGACCGCCAGAAGATTGGGCGACGGCGCCGTCTGTGCCTGCGTGCCGCTGCTGGCGAGCAATGCCAGCGCTAATGGGGTCAAAAACTTGCGTGTTCCGAACATGTCACCCTCCCGAGGTCTGCAAGATACACTATTTTGCCGGCACATGCATGAATGGCGTTTGAAACCGTGAGTAGGCTCCCATTCATGTGACGACGGCTGCGGCTGATAAAATCAACGTGTCTGGCCGTTGAAATCGGCGGCGGGGACACGTATGTGCAGTGCAGCAATAATCCGCACGGAGCTGAGCGCGATGCGCCTCACCATGATGAAATGCAAACTTCACCGGGCCACAGTGACCCAGGCGGACCTGCATTATGAAGGCTCGATCTCGATCGATAGCGACCTGCTCGATGCCGCGGGAATCCTGCCCTATGAGCAGGTCGATGTGCTGAACATCAATAATGGCGAGCGGTTCACCACCTATGCCATCGAGGCGCCGCGCGGCAGTCGCATGTTCGGCATTAATGGTGCCGCCGCCCGCCTGGCCCAGATCGGCGACCGTATCATTGTCGTCGCCTACGCCGATATGGATGAGGCGGAAGCCCGGCAGCACGACCCGGTCGTGGTCCTGCTCGATGAACACAACCAGGTCGTCGCCAAGCCGGACGCTGCCTGATCAGTCGTCGCTGATACAGAAATCGGCATTGATGGTCGCCGTGACCGAAAGCTGACCGGCCGCGACCGGCGTTGACGCTGAATCCATCCGGGCCATCATCATGGGCGCGGCAGGCCGGGCGAAGTCTTCGCCCATACGGGTAATTCCGCACAATTCGAAGCCGGCCGCATCGGCGAACAGGTCGGCGCGCGCCAGCAGGCTGGCGATCGCCTCACGGCGCGCCTGGTCCATCGCGTCGGATGTGTCCTCGGCGCCGAAGCTCACATCCTGGATATTATTGGCGCCGGCCGACACCATGGCGTCGATCGCATTGCCGACACGCGCGGTGTCGCGCACCTTGGCGGTCACCGTATTGCGGGTTTCATAGGCGATGATCTCGTACTGGCCCTGATTCTGCCGCGGCTCGCTGCGGTCGGCATAGACCGGCGTGACGCTCAATTGCGACGTCTGGACATCATTGCCGGTGACACCGGCGCGGCGCAGGGCCTCGAAGACGGCGGTCATGACGCGGGCATTGTCCTGCATGGCCTGCTGCGCTGTCGCGGCGCGGGTGACGACGCCGGACTGGACGGTGGCGTAATCCGGCGCGACCTGGACATCGGCACTGGCCGAAAGCGACAGGGTCGGGTTGACCTCGTCGGCCAGCGCCGGGCTGGCGGCGATCAGAAATGCGGTGGAGGCAAGAAGGGCGCGAATCATGAATCATGGCTCCTGGGTTGTGGATCATTGTGGTGCGGGATGATGATCATAGGCTGATATCGATCACGCCGGTAGGATTGTTGCGTCGAGTCAGGCACAGCCAACCTGTCTGCAAGCTGAACAGCGCCGCCCCGGAATGACCCCTGGGTGCCGCATTCTCGGCGCATTTGCACCCAGCTTTGAACGCACCCGGCCGCAAGATAGGGAGCTTGTGATGCTGGGGAGCACGCCTTCCAATGATTATGCGCCTGACAATATTGCTGACCGCCTTCTGGGGGGCACTGGTTTATCCGCTTCACGGCGAGATCAGTGCCGACACTGAACTGGCCAGCATGCCGCAACGCTCCAGCGTTCTGGTTCTCTATCCCGACGAGGGCGAGGATCACGCGCTGGGCGAATTGCATGCGGTCAATATTGCCAATCTCGCCGGACGTCATGCCGAGGCTGCCCTGGCGGGCATCTCCCAATACCAACCCAATGATCGCGACGCCCATGACGCGCTGATTGTCGTCAATTCGACCTACGGCCAGACCGTGCCGGCCGCACTGCTGGACGATGCCATGAATGGCGAGGGCGCGACCGTCTGGATCCAGCCCGACCCGGCGAGCTTGCAGGCCTCCGCGCCCGGGCTGGCGGCCCGGATCGGCTGGCTGGCCGAGGCGGCGACGACCAAGACCTTCCCCGAAGTGGTGTATCGCGGTGAACATTTCACCCGCTCGCCTGACAGTACCGATCTGGTCGCGGGCATTCGCGTCACCGACCCGGGCCGCGTTGAAGTGCTGGCCGAAATGCAGGCCGCCGATGGCGAGCGCATGCCCTGGGCCTTGCGCTCCGGCGCGCTGACCTGGGTCAGCGAGAGCCCGATGCCTTATGCCAGCGAAGATGATCGCTACATGGTGTTCGCTGATATCCTGTCGCGCACCCTGGCTCCGGATGCCCCTGAGGTGCGCCAGGCCCTGATGCGGATCGAGGATATCGGTCCGGATGCCGACCCGGCCCAGATCCGCACGCTTGTGGCGGCGATCGAGGCGCTCAACGTGCCCTTCGCCGCGACCGTGTATGACACCTTCGTCGACCCGAATGGTCATTTCTCCAATGGCCGCGAGCGGCGGTTCAGCCTCAATGAACGGCCCTATCTGGCCAGCGCATTGCGCGATATGGCCCGGGCCGGTGGCACATTGATCATGCATGGCCAGACGCATCAGCATGGCGCGATTGCCAATCCGAATTTCGGCGTCAGTGGCGGCGATTATGAATTCTTCCGTGCCGGGCTCGATACGGGCGGCCGTTTCGAGCTACTGGGCCCGTTCGACGATGATCGCGGCGAGATGTGGGACGCCCGGCTCGATCTGGCTTTCGCCAATTGGGACGCGGCCGGCCTGCCACAGCCCTGGCTGTTTACATCGCCGCATTACGCTGCGTCGCAAACGGCCTATCGCTCGATCGGGACACGCTTTCCGGCGCGGCTGGAACGGGTGCTGTATTTTGGCGGCGAGGCGTCTGGAGCGACCGATGGTTCGAACGCCCTCTATGGCGAGCAATTCTTCCCCTATCCGGTGCGCGATATCCGCGGCGACGTGATCTTGCCGGAAACGCTCGGCAACTGGGCTCCGCAAGGCAGCGTGCACGGACGTTCGATGGAGGCGATGCTGGAAACGGCACGGCGTAATCTGGTCCTGCGCGACAGTTATGCGAGCTTCTTCTTCCACTGGTATCTCGACCCGGCACGCCTGACCGAGCTGACGACGTCCTTGCAGGCGATGGGCTATGAATTCGTCTCGCCGCAACTGGCCGCCGCGGTGATCCCAGCCCGCCTGCCACAGGCCGACGCTTCGGAGACGACGCGGGCCTCACAGGCCTATTGGGGTGAGGTCGGCAGTTTGCGCTTCTGGCTGCGCGACCAGATCGAGCTGATCATCCTGGCCCTGGTTCTGCTGGCGCATCTTCTGGTGTTCAGCATCGGCCCGAAACATCGCCGCGCTGCTGCCCACTGAGATCGCCTGCCGCAACGTCTTGGCCTGCGCGCCAAGACGCAGTATCGATGACGGCCTCGCTTGTCGAGCGGGCCTGTAGCTCAACTGGTTAGAGCCGGCGGCTCATAACCGCTTGGTTGGGGGTTCGAGTCCCTCCGGGCCTACCATTCCCTTTTTTCCTGCACGAAAATCTCCACGCCGCGAGCGGCTGGGGGTTTGCTGGTCCTCCCCAGGTGGGAGGAGTGTGGGACGCCGGCGTATGCCGGGATGACGTGTGATCGTTGCCGGGGGTGGGGGATAAGGCGCCAAATCGGCCACCGCTGAGCCCGTCATCCTCACCATCTCCGACCGCTCCGCGGCCACCTCTTCCATCAAGGAAGAGGTGGGCGATAATCGAGGCCGGTCAGATCAAACACCCTCCTCTTCCTTGATGGAAGAGGTGCGCCGGGCGCAGCCCGGGGCGGAGCTGGTGACGGCCTCGCGATTGCGTGTCCGGGCTGGCGCCGAGACCTAGCGGAGCCGCCTGGCTTTCTTGCGTTCCAGAAACCGGGCCAGCAGTGCCGTATTGCGGCGATTGGCCTTGAAGGCGACGTCGAAAATATCGCCGATCACCGGGATCGCGCCGATCACCAGGTCGAGCGTGGTATTGATCAGCATGCGGGCCAGGACATGCAGCGGCGCACCGAGCGCGGCGGCGCGGGCGATCAGATAGAAGGCGGGCGCCAGCATCGCCAGATCGCCGAGGCCGGGGACGAGACCGAGCAGGCCGTCTATCCCGAAGCGGATCGAGGTGCCGGGAATGCGAAAACGGGTGTCGAGCCAGTCGGCGAGCGTTTCCAGACGCGCCAGTTCGCGCGTGCCATCATCATGGTCGCCATTCTGGCCCATGCCCTGGCCCTGGCGTTTGTTCTGATCATCAGACATCAATCAGCGTCCGTGTCCTAGCGTCTGGCGATAATCCAGGCGGCGTGCAGCACGCCGGGGACATAGCCGAGCAGGGTCAGGATGATATTGATCCAGAATTGCAGACCAATGCCGACCTGCAAAAACACGCCGAGCGGCGGCAGGAGGATGGAGAGAATGATGCGTATGACGTCCATGGATACTCCGGCGTGATCGGGGATTTGGAGAACTATGAAACCGAAACGAGGCGAAAATTCGCCCGCCCGCCGGCGGCCTGAACTGCCTATTGCGTGCGCCGGCGCCAGGCCGGGATGACCAGCCGCCGCCAGGCCAGGGCGAGCCCGGTCCAGGCCAGGAAGAGCGCGGCCAGCGAGCCCAGCCCGGCGAGGGTCTGCCCCCACCACCCATAAACCTCGCCGGTATGCAGGAAGCGCAGATAGATCCGGGCCCGGCGGGCCGGTGTCTGGGTCTGCGCCGCTATGACATCGGTCAGCAGGCTGCCATCATGATGATCGAAGGTGAGCAGGCGTTTGCGATCATATTGCGCGCCATTGCCGGTATCGACGGTCAGTTCGACCAGCGGCGCCTGCGGCGTTGCGGGCAGGGCGATGGCGATGGTGCGCCAATTGGCGTCGATTTCGCGGGCGGTATCGAGCATGGCCTGCAGGCTTGCGGCCGGACCGGGTGCGGGGGGCGTCGGGCTCGCGGCATCGGCGTCGCTGCTATCGGTCGGGGCGGCCAGGGCGGCCGGTCCGTCGCCATAGGTGCGCTCCACCAGGCTCGCCGCCCAGGGGTAGGAAATCACGACGCCGGAAATCACCACCGCCAGCAGCGGGACCAGGGCCCAGATCCCGAAGACATGATGCCAGTTGTAATCGCGCGCCTTGGCATTGGG
>NZ_JBLWTL010000027.1:0-34835 GCF_048270095.1 Maricaulis sp.
AACCGAAACGTGGCGAGGGCCGCAAATATGCCGGCAAGGCACCCGCGGGCAGTAGCCCGGGCGGCAAGCCGAAGACCGGCTTCCAGCTGGCCGGCAAGAATCGCGGCGCGGCCACCAAGCCGGCGGGCAGTACCGGCAGGCCCGGCGCCGACCGCAAGCCCAGAGGGCGGAGCTAGATCATGAGAATTGTTGGCGGCCTCTATAAAGGCCGGACCATTATTGCTCCGAAGGGACGCACCACGCGCCCCACATCTGACCGCGCCCGCGAAGCCATCTTCAATGTGCTCGACCATGCCGAATGGGCCCCGCCCCTGGTTGGCGCCCGCGTGCTCGACCTGTTCGCCGGCTCGGGCGGACTGGGGCTGGAAGCGCTGTCACGCGGCGCGGGCTTCTGCCTCTTCGTGGATAATGAGACCGGTGCGCGCGCCGCGATCCACGAGAATATCCAGACGCTCAAACTGTTTTCCCAGACCGGCCTGCACCGCAAGGATGCGACCGCGATGGGGTCAAGACCGGCCGCGATGGCCGAGCCTTTCGACCTGGTCTTCATTGATCCGCCCTATCGCAGCGGTCTGGGCGAAAAGGCGCTGGCCAAATTGCTGACCGGCAAGTGGGTGGCCGAGGATGCCGTCGCCATGCTGGAAGTCGGGATTGAGGAAAAGCCGGAAACGCCAGGCTGGATCCTGGCCAATGAACGCGAATATGGCGCGGCCAAGGTGATGTTCCTCGAACGCGATAACTAAGCCTGGCAATATCCACCCGGCCTGATCGGTGGGCATTAACCGTAAATTCGAGTTTTGGCTGTATTCTCTAGGGGATAGCAATTTCGCTGGAACACGCGCGGCCGAGCCTGACCATGACCGGGATGCAACAATTACGGGGCCTGCATCGCATCGCCCAGACGGCCGCTTCAGCACGCGTGCTGAATCTGCACGAAATCGCCAATGCCAATGCTGCCAATCCCGATCACGCAGCGATGCCGCTATTCAGTTGCCGGCGGCTGAATGAGGCGATTCTGCTCAAGCACGCCCTGCGCGCCCAGGATCGCCCCTATGTGTGCACACCGCGCGCCACGGCGACCAAGATCGTCTTCCCGATCAGCAAGGCCGACCTCAAGCTTGGCGGCTATAGCCTCTTCATCGAACAGCCCAATCTTGACGCCGCCTTCCGTGAAGCCATGGGTTCGAACACGCCTGTCGAGAGCGTCAATCAGGACATTGAATTGCTGCGCGAGATCGCGCGCCTGCCATCGCTCGACCCCTATCTGCTGCGCGATGTGGCGCGCGGCCAGGGGCGCAAGGTTGCCGATTGCTATTTCAATATTTCGCCGCGCGATATTCGCGCCGTGCGAAGCTTCCTGCACCGTGACATGCGCGCCCTGGTCGAGCGCGCCAATGATGGCGCCGGCTTCGATACCGACCTGACCGCCGAGCGTTTGAGCCGGTTGATGATGGAAGACGCGGCCAGCCCGTCTCTGGCCCCCTTGCGCCAGGCACTCCGATTCGGCGTCGAGGATTTCGAGCACTCGCTAAAGGGCTGGAAGGGCGTGCTGTATTATAAGTGGTGTTATGCGCGCCTGCTGCAGGGCTTCCCCGCAGTCGCAACCCGGATGGCGAGCATGCGGCTCAACAGACCGCAGCATGAAGACAAGGTCTATCTCTACGGCCTGGTGCGGCGGATCCTGCAACAGATCGACGAGAATTTCGGCTCGGTCAAAGTTCATATCATTGGCTATGACACTGCCTTCCAGGCCCTGATTGACGATAATGACCCGATACCCTTCCAGACCTTCCTGCGGACGGCGAGCCGGTCTTTCACCGAGATCGGACGCGCCATCGGAGAAATTTCGCACGCCTGCGATTTCTGGAATTATCGTCAGGGCGAAGATGCCGATGCGCGGATCGATGTCGACATTGCGCACGAGCTAATCGGTGAACTGGCTCACTCGCTGGGCATCAGTTATGACGAGCCCACAGCATTGAAGCGCCCCGCCTAGGGCGGCGAACCGCGAACCGGCCATCCCCTGGAAAGACGCCCTTATCGCCGCCCGAACAGGCGTTCGATATCGGCCAGTTTCAGCTCGACATAGGTTGGTCGCCCATGATTGCACTGGCCGGAATGCGGGGTCGCTTCCATCTCGCGCAGCAGGGCATTCATCTCCTCGCCATTGAGACGCCGCCCGGCGCGGACCGAACCATGGCAAGCCATGGTGCCGACGACATCTTCCAGCTTTTCCTTGAGCGCGAGCGCCTGGTCATATTCGGCCAGATCATCGGCGAGATCACGGATCAGGCCCTGGACATTGAGTTTCTTGAGCAGGGCCGGTGTTTCGCGCACCGCGATCGACCCGGCGCCAAAGCTCTCGATGATCAGCCCCAGCTCGGCCAGTTCATCGCTGCGGTCGAGCAGGCGCTGGGCTTCGGCTTCCTCGAGGTCGACAATCTCCGGCACCAGCAAGCGCTGTCTCTGCACGCCTGTCTGGGCCAGCATGGTCTTCATGCGCTCATACACCAGCCGCTCGTGCGCGGCATGCTGGTCAACGATGACAATCCCGTCCGCGGTCTGGGCGATGACATAGGTCTCGTGCAATTGCGCCCGCGCGGTGCCCAGGGGCCAGTCCGGTGCCGGGGCCTGCGGCGCAGCCTCCATGCCCTCGGCAAAGCCCGGCGCGTCATCCGGCGCCTCATCGCGCTCGATCCGTGCCGACATGCCCGGCTCGAACACGCCCGGCTGGTGCGGCTCGGGCATCCGCCCCCAGAGCGCCGAATGCTGCCCCGACTGGTATTGGAGGCCCTGTGGCGGGCGATAGCCCTCGGGCCGCACCGCACCGAGCGCATGGCCGGCCACGGTGGTGGAGGCCCGGTGACCGGCGCCAGCAAGGGCATGACGCAGCGCCCCGACGATCAGGCCGCGCACCAGCCCGGCATCGCGGAACCGCACCTCGGCCTTGGCCGGGTGGACATTGACGTCGACCTGGCTGGTCGGCAGTTCGACATTGAGCGCCACGACCGGGTGACGGTCACGGGCGAGGAAGTCCTGATAGGCTCCGCGCACGGCGCCGCCGAGCAGTTTGTCGCGGACCGGGCGGCCATTGACGAAGAGGTATTGGTGCATCGCATTGCCGCGTGAATAGGTCGGCAGGCTGGCAAAGCCGGTCACGCGCACGCCTTCGCGCACCTGGTCGACCTCAAGCGCATTGGCGCCGAAATCAGCGCCGATGACGGCGGTCATGCGAGCCTTGTGGGCCTCGGCATCGTCGCCGCTTTCGGCCGCGATCGACAAGCGCTTGCGCCCGTCCTGCACCAGAAAGAAGCCGACATCAGGCCGCGACATGGCCAGACGTTTGACGACATCGGAAATACCGAGATTTTCGGCGCGTTCGCTCTTGAGGAATTTAAGGCGGGCCGGCGTCGCATAGAAAAGATCGCGCACTTCAATCCGCGTGCCGGGGCGTCCGAGCGGGGCGACAGGCGCGACGTCACCGGCCTGCCCGCCCTCGACACTGACCGACCAGGCATCGCCGGCACCGCGCGCCTGGCTGACAATGGAGAGCCGGGCGATCGACCCGATCGAGGGCAGCGCCTCGCCGCGAAAACCCATGGTGGCGATATTGAGCAGATCGTCCTGGCCGTCCTCACCGAGGGGGAGTTTCGAGGTCGCATGGCGCTCGATGCACAAGCCCAGCTCCTCGGCGCTCATGCCCTTGCCATTATCCTCGATCAGCAGGCGCGTGAGCCCGCCACTGTCGGCGACAATATCGATCCGGGTGGCGCCGGCATCGAGCGCGTTCTCGACCAGTTCCTTGACCACAGAGGCTGGCCGTTCGACCACCTCGCCGGCGGCGATGCGATTGACGGTCTGCGCGGGCAGGCGGCGGATAATGGGCTGGGTCATGGTCAAAGACATAGGGCCAACCTTTCGGCTGGCCCTGAGTCGGTCAAGTGTGCAGCGATGCTGCGATCAAAGGCCGGGCAGTTTCGGCAGGAGCCGGCGATCCTGTTCGATCTCGACATCACCGCCACCGGTCGCGTTCAGGATCGATTCCTGACGCTCGGCCTCTGCGGATGAATCGAGCGGTGTCGCATCGACAGGCGGGACGTATTCGCCATTGCGCCAGAACAGGACCTGGTCAGCAAAGCTGCGGGTCTTGTGCACGACGCCCGCGGTCTCGCCATCAATGATCGAGCGGATGAAAGGATCGGCCGCGCCCCCGCCGGCATGGGCAACCAGCAGGGCCTCGGCGTCGCTGCCCTGGAATTCACCCTGCGAACCCAGCAGGGCCGCACGGGCCATCTGGTCAGGATAAATCTCGTCGGGACGCGGGGCGCCGGGCTGAGGCGGCCGCAGGTTGAATTCCGGCGGCACGCTGAGCGGTGCGATTGTGACGGTCCGGAACTCGTCCGGCGTGACCTTGCCCCCACCGAAGCCCCGCTCAACAGCAGCGCAACCCGTCAGGGCGAAAGAGGCCGCGGCAGCGGCAATAAGTACGGATGGCAAACGCATGTGGACTAAGCTCCAGTCATTCTTCAGATCATATGTAGCGAAGAGTCTCACCGATCTCCAGCCCGCAGACCATTACATCTTTGTCGGCCGCTTCTCCCGGTCGAAAATAAACACGTCGATCAGGATCGCCGCGACCCCGAGATTAATGCCCACATCGGCGATATTGAACACCCAGGGGAACATCATGTCCGAGAAATTCAGGAAGTCCGCGACCGCGCCATAGAGCGCCCGGTCGATCGCATTGCCCAGCGCGCCGCCGATGATCAGGCCGAAGGCGATCGCCTGCCAGCGCCGGACTGACTTGAACGGGCCCAGCGACAGCAGGCCGGCGATCAGGGCCAGCGCGACGATCACCGAGAAGGCGACCAGCAGGAAACGGCCCAGCATGCCGTCCGCCCCCAGCAGGCCGAAGCTGACGCCCTTATTCCACACCATGGTGAGGTCAAAGACAGGCGACACTTCGATATGGCCACAATTATTGACCATGCCGGACCGGGCCAGGGCATCGGCCCGCTGAAACTCCAGGCAACCGGGCGGCGAAAACGCCAGCCGGTCGAGCACCAGCCATTTACTGACCTGGTCAAGCACCAGCACGCTGCCCGCCAGGATCAGTCCCAGGCGGGCATCGGCGGTGATGCGGATCGCCGCAAACATGCCCTTCAGGCGATCAAGCATTCACCGCGTCCCAGTGAGCCACCGCTTCGGCATCGCGCGGGCTGAGGTCGGGATAACGGCTGTCGGCACCAATCTCGCTGGAATATTTCCACGAGCGCGCACATTTGCGTCCGACAGCGCGGCCGGGAATGACAACGATATCGGCGACATCCTCAAGCCTGAACCCGACTTGCGGTGCCTCGCCATCGATCAGGTGGGCCTGGCTGGTGATGCCGATCTCGGCCAGATACGCGTCGACATCGCCATCAGCCTCGGCCGCCAGGGCGGCGCGATAGGACGGGTCGGTGACATAGACTTGCGGGGCGGCTTCGAGGCTGGAACCGATGCGCTTTTCGCGACGCTCGACTTCCAGCGCCCCGTTCACCACCCGGCGCAGGCGGCGAATGGTCTGCCAGCGCTCGGCACGGCTGCCATCATGCCAGTCGGCCGGCGTGTCCGGGAAGGTGCGCAAATGCACACTGTCCGTGTCGGACGGGTGCAGGCCGAGCCAGACCTCCTCCATGGTGAAGGGCATGATCGGCGCCATCCACGCGGTCAGCCGGTCGATGACTTCATTCATCACTGTACGCGCCGCCCGCCGGCGCAGCGCGTCGGGACGGTCGCAATACAGCGCATCCTTGCGGACATCGAGATAGAAGGCCGACAGATCGACGACGCAGAAATTGAACAGGGCCGAATAGACTTTCTTGAAGTCGTAGGCGGCATAGCCCTCGCGCACGATACCGTCGAGCTCATGCAGGCGATGCAGCACCCAGCGCTCCAGCGACGGCATCTGATGGTGCGCCACGGTCTCGGCGTCCGAGAAACCATCGAGCGCACCGAGCACATAGCGCATCGTATTGCGCAGCTTGCGATAGGCATCGACGCTGGTCTGGAGGATCTCGTCGGAGATACGCAAATCGTCGGTATAGTCCTGGCCGGCGGCCCACAAACGCAGGATCTCGACGCCATATTTCTTGGCGACATCGTCAGGTGCCACGACATTGCCGAGCGATTTGGACATTTTGCGGCCATCGCCCGCCATCACGAAACCATGCGTCAGCACAGCGTCATAGGGCGCGCGGCCGCGCGTGCCGCAGCTTTCCAGCAGGGAGGACTGGAACCAGCCGCGATGCTGGTCGGAGCCTTCCAGATAGAGATCGGCCGGCCATTTCAGGTCCGGGCGCGGTTCCAGCGCGAAGGCATGGGTACAGCCACTGTCGAACCAGACATCGAGGATATCCGTCACCTTCTCGAAGGCGTCCGGATCGTATTCTTCACCGAGGAATTCAGCTGCCGGACGCTCGAACCAGGCATCAGCCCCGTCTTCTTCAACGGCCTTGATGATCCGGGCATGGACTTTGGGGTCATTGAGGACGCGCTTGGTGCCCGCCTCGACGAACAGGGTCAGCGGCACACCCCAGGCACGCTGGCGCGAGACCAGCCAGTCCGGCCGGCCCTCGACCATGGCGCGGATACGGTTTTGCGCCACTTTCGGCGTCCACTGCGTATCGCCGATCGCCTTCACGGCGATGTCGCGCAAGGTGCGCCCATCCTGCATCGGCCGGTCAAGCGCGACGAACCATTGCGGCGTATTGCGGAAGATGACCGGCGCCTTCGAGCGCCAGGAATGCGGATAGGAGTGTTCCAGCCGGCCCCGCGCCAGCAGCCGGTTCTGGGCGATGAGGGCATCCATCACCGCCTTGTTGGCCGGTCCGTCCTGGCCCTGTTTCTTGCCGTCGACCCGGATGATGTGCAGGCCGCCAAACAGCGGGATATTGTCGTAGAACGCACCGTCCTCGCCAACCGTCTGGGGCACGGGCGTGTTGCGATCATGCCATTCGGGATGCGCCATCCAGGCGACATAATCCTCGGCACCATGGCCCGGCGCGGTGTGGACAAAGCCGGTACCGGTCTCGTCGGTGACATGCTCACCGGCGAGCAAGGGCACGCCATAGCTCCAGTATTTGTCGGCATCGGCGAGCGGATGGGCACAGACCAGGCCTTCCGGATTGACCGACATGATCCGGTCAGCGCGGGTGATCTTGGCCGCAGCAGCGGTCTCTTCCCACAGATTATCGGCAACGATCAGCCGGTCGCCAGGCATCGCCCAGGGCTTGAACTCGCTCTCGCCCATCGCCGTGACTTCATAGAGGCCATAGCTGATGTCGGGCGAATAGCAGATGGCGCGATTGGCCGGGATGGTCCAGGGCGTCGTCGTCCAGATGACGACATGGGCGCCGATACACGATGACGGGATAGCCGACCCGTCATGGCGCAGGCCACGCAGCGGAAAGCGGACATGGATCGTGGTCGACACCTTGTCGTGATATTCCACTTCGGCTTCGGCCAGCGCGGTCTGCTCGACGGGCGACCACATCACCGGCGCCGAGCCGCAATAGACCAGGCCCTGTTTCACGAAGCTGAGGAATTCGCGCACGATGATGGCCTCGGCGTCGAAGGCCATGGTGGTGTAGGGATTATCCCACTCGCCGGCGACGCCGAGCCGTTTGAACTCCTCGCGCTGGACATCGATCCAGCCGCCGGCATAGGCGCGGCACTCGGCGCGGAATTCCTTGGTCGGAACATCATTCTTGTTCCGGCCCTTGGCGCGATAGGCTTGCTCGACCTTCCATTCGATCGGCAGGCCGTGACAATCCCAGCCCGGACGATAGGGCGCATCGAAACCGGACATTTGCCGGGAGCGCACCACGAAATCCTTCAGGATCTTGTTCATGCCGGTGCCGATATGGATATGCCCATTGGCATAGGGCGGGCCGTCATGCAGCACGAAGCGGGTCTTCCTGGCGCTCTGCTCGCGCAGACGGCGATAGATGTCCAGCTTCTCCCAGCGTTCGAGCCAGAGCGGTTCCTGCTTGGGCAGGCCGGCGCGCATGGGGAAATCAGTCTTGGGTAGAAACAGGGTCTGGCGATAATCGCGGCTATCGGCAGTGTCGGTTCCGTTATCGGCAGGCGTATCCGTCATCGGATCAGGTCCTTGCGGTCAATATCGTGGAAAGTTCTGGAGGAGAGGCAGTCTCCCGGAACCGCGCGGGATCAATCCCGGCGGCCCGGGCCGCTAATTCGCCGGACAAGCGATGCCGCGGACAATGCCGCATCAGATATCTTCAATCGGGAACAAACCATGCTCCGCATATATCCGAGCCTGTCAGGCCGGTCCAGCCACACGCGTCAGCACATCGCGGGCGCGCGCGGCATCGAGCGCAATTTGCGCCTTGAGCGCATCGAGCCCGTCAAAGCGGCGCTCGGCGCGCAGATGATCATGAAATTCGATCGCCAGCTCGCGGCCATAGAGATCGCCCGCAAAGTCCAGCAGATGGACTTCCAGCACTTCGGTGACCCCGTCGACCGTTGGCCGCTTGCCGATATTGGCAACGGCGGGGCGGCTGGCGGGCTCGCCATCAATCCCGACGAGGACGGCATAGACGCCATAGGCCGGGCGGACATAATCGCCCATATCGATATTGGCCGTCGGGAATCCGATGGTGCGGCCGCGCTGATTTCCCTGCGCAACGCAGCCATCGACGGTCCAGCGTGTGCCGAGCAATTCGGCCGCAGCCTGCATATTGCCGTCATGGATCGCCTTGCGGATGCGCGTCGAGGAAACCTTGTCGGACCCGTTTCCCGTCAGTTCGGCAAACGCCGAGCGAATCCCCCGAGCCGCGGATAATTGCGCCAGCTCGACGGTTGAACCGGCACGGCCTGCGCCAAAACGGAAATCGGAGCCGGTGACGATGCCACGAATGCCCAGCCCGTCATCGAGCACGGTCTGCACGAAGCCCTCCGGACTCATCTTCGCCATCTCGCCGTCAAACGCGAGCACGTGGAGTTGCGCGACGCCCAGCGCATCAAGCGTCGCATCGCGGCGCGCCGGGCTCATCAGGCGGAAGGCTCGGGCATCGGGCGCGAAATAGCGGCGCGGATGCGGCTCGAACAGGGCGACGCCGAGCTCGGCATCACCATCGCCGGCCAGCTGGCGGGCAATTTCGAGCACCGCGCGATGACCCAGATGCACGCCGTCGAAATTCCCGAGCGCAATGACCGCGCCGCGATCATCCGGCTCGAGCCGCTGATATCCGTGGAAGGTCTGCATCAAGGACTATTCTACCGGCTTGCGGCGACGCTTGCGCACCATGACTTCCGCCTCGGCCTGCATCGCGACCTTGCCGTCGACCGTACACACGCAATCCATCACCAGGCGCCGGGCCTTGATGTCGATATCCTTGACCGTGACCCTGGTGAGCACTTCATCACCAATCCGCACCGGCTGAAAGAAGCGCATGTTCAGGGCGAGGAAGATCGCGCCCGGTCCCGGCAGCTGATTTCCGAGCACGCCGGAGATATGTGAGGCGACCAGGGCGCCGTGCACAATCCGGCCGCGAAATGGGGTCGATCGGGCGTATTCCTCGTCCATATGGACCGGGTTATAATCGCCTGAGACCTTCGCGAACTGGTCCAGATCGGCTTCTACAACGACTCGTGCTGCTTCCGCAGACTGGCCGATTTGCATGTCTTCCAAGGCGATTCCAACGATTTCAGCCATGACTCTCTCCGTCTCTTCGCACGCTTTAACCGATTTTTATCCGCAGTTGTCTAGGGTCATTGGTGAAGACAGCGGAACAAGCTGTCTCAGGAAACACGCCGAGTGGATGGAGACTTAGCATGGCTGTCGATATGACAATGTCGATCCTGGTTGTGGACGACTACAAAACCATGATCAGAATCATACGCAACCTGCTCAAGCAGATTGGGTTCGAGAATGTTGATGATGCCGCTGACGGGCAGGAAGCATTCGCGAAAATGCAGGAAAACAAATATGGGCTGGTCATATCCGACTGGAACATGGAACCGATGACGGGCTACGAGCTTCTGCAGAAGGTTCGCGCTGATGAGGGTATGAAAGCAACGCCCTTCATCATGGTGACCGCAGAATCCAAAACCGAGAATGTTGTGGCCGCGAAACGCGCCGGCGTGAACAACTATATCGTGAAGCCTTTCAATGCCGGCACTTTGAAATCAAAGATGTCTGCCGTTCTTGGTGACTTCTAGGCCCTGGCCTCGACGACCCGTTGTATGAACCTGCTACGCAAGGAGGGCCCCATGCCCGCCGCTAATGTCGCCGCGCAAGTCCGCACATCGCTCGCCTCGCTGAAGGCTGGCGATCTGCAAGGTGCGCAGATCATGGAAGTCCTGAAGCTGGCCCACCAGCTGACAGATACGATGAAGCTGTTCTTCAGCTCTCTCGACCAGTCGATCTGCCAGGAATTCAATTATATTGCCGAGTATATCTCACGGACGCGGGACGAAATTGCCGCCCTGCGCCCCAATGATATCAAGACCCAACGCATTCCGACCGCGGGTGCCGAGCTGGAAGCCGTTGTCGGGGACACCGAAAAGGCCACCGAAACCATCATGTCGGCGGCCGAGGATGTCCTGTGCGATGACACCGAGGATTTCGCGGCCTATCGGGCCAATGTCGAAGCCCAGATGATGACGATTATCGAGGCTTGCAGCTTCCAGGATCTCGCGGGTCAGCGCGTCTCGAAAGTGGTCAACAGCTTGCGGCATGTCGAGGAACGCGTCGCCCGGTTCGCCGATGTGATGGGTGTCCGTGATGCGGACTATGCCCCTCAGGAAGAGACGGCCAAGGAAAAGCGGGACCGCGAACAATTGCTCAATGGCCCCGCCATGGGCGGTCCGGAGACCAGCCAGGACGATATCGATGCGATGTTCTCCGCCATGGATACTCCGCCGGTCAACGATCTCGACCAGGGCTCCATCGACTCGCTGTTTGATTAGGCTGACGGGTCGGACCAGACCAGCCTGGACGCCCACCAGCGGGTGTGCACGCCATAACCATCCAGCATGCCAGCGACAGTCTCGGAATTGAGGCTGTCGCTGTTCAAGTCTGCGCCATGGATGCCATCGGCGACGAACAGGGCATCAATCCCCACCCGCACAGCACCGGCGATATCGGTTTCCGGCCCATCGCCGATCGCCAGCACGCGCCGCGGGTCAAACACTCTGCCTGAAGCCTCGGCCTTGCTGCGGGCCAGCTGATAGATCGGCCGGTGCGGCTTGCCCGCGACGATGCTGCGGCCGCCCATTTGCGTATAGAGCCGCGCGATGGCACCGGCACAATAGATCAGACGGTCGCCGGACTGGACGACGATGTCGGGGTTGGCACAGACCAGGTCGAGATCACGCTCCAGCGCCGCCTCCAGCACCGCCCGGTAATCCTCCGGCTTGCCGTTCCAGTAGTCGTCCGGCCCCGTGCAGCTGATGAAGTCGGCCTCCGCAATACCGGTAAATTCGATCGCCAGCCCCTCATAGAGCCCGGCATCATCCTCCGGCCCGATCCGCAGGGCCCGGCCCGGCGTCCGCGCCGCCAGTTCGGCATGAATCGCATCGCCCGAGGTCACGATCGCATCGACACTGCCACCGTTCAGGCCCATCTGGTCCAGCATGGCGGCCAGCCCCCGAGCGCGCTGCGGTGAGTTGGAGACCAGGCAGACATAGCCGCCCGACTGGCGAAAACGCACCAGCGCGTCGACGGCGGCGGGCAAGAGCCGGCGGCCATCGCGGATCACCCCCCAGACATCGCAATACAGCACGTCATAACGGTCGCGCAGCTGGGACAGGGTGGCCGGTCGGGGCAGTGAAATGGATTGGGTCATAAACGGTTTGAAGCAGCGCCGCCGCGCCAGGTCAATTGGCGCTAGCCAGCCATCCGGATGACCTGGCCGGTGTCGTCGAGCGCCTCATCGCGCACCGGGCGTGGCTGGCCGAACAAATGCCCCTGCCCGTAGGCGACATCAAGCTCAAGCACTTCGACGACCGTCGCCTCGCTCTCGACCTTGTCCACGATCAGGTCAATGCCGTGACGGGCGAAAACGCCGGCCATGTCTTCATGGGCAATCGAGCCCGGCTCGAGCCCGGCGATCGACTCGTTGTTTTCCACCGCGTCGAGCAGGCGCTCGCCGGCAATCTTGACGAAGCGCACACCGGCGCGTTGCAGGTCACCCAGGTCGAGATCGACATCGGTGACCTGATCGACCGAGAAGCGGAATCCGAAATCCACCATGCGCGACATGTTGCGCGCGGCGATGGCATTGCGTTCGATGAAGGCGCGTTGCGGAATTTCGAAGATCAGCGCACCGGCCAGATCATTATTCTGGCGGATGAAGTCGAGAAAGGACGGGAAGAAGCTCTCATCGGCGAGCGAATTGGGCGAGACATTGCAGAAAATCCCGACGCGGCGGTCCTGCTGGGTCAGCCGGCGCAGGATCTGGACGCAACGGAAGAGGAGAACATTATCCACTTCCGTCATCAGATTGGCGCGCTCGGCGACATCGAGGAAGACGCCCGGAGCCAGCACACGGCCGGCCGCATCGCGCAGCCGGGTGAAACTTTCATAAAACATGACCCGCCGCTGCGGCAGGGTGACGATGGGCTGGAGGTAGAGGTCGACGCGATTGGCCTGCAATGCCTCACGCACGACGTCGATACTGACCGACTTGCCGCTCGCCTCGACCGCCTGGCCGCTGCGGTCCGGGATGGGTTCGCCGACCCGGCGCACCAGATCCTCAAGCACTTTGACTTCATGCACAAAGGCATTGTCGCGCTCAACCGCCTCGCAGCGCAGCTCGTCGGTAATCTCGTCGAGCCGGCGCTGGGCGGCCTCGAATTCCTCGGCAAGGGCCAGATTGGCCGATTTGAGGCCACGGATTTCCTCTTCGGTCGCCCGCCGCTCATGAGCGTGGGCCGCCGCGGAATGCGCCATGCCGGCGGCGATGAAGACAATCGCCCCCATCATCCACGCTGTCGCCGTCGACATCAGCCCGAAATATTCGAAGCCGATCGCTGCGACGACCGCAATCATCACATAGGTCAGCAGAATGAGAATGTCTGATGCGCGGGGCATGGGCAGCCTTGTTGAACCGGGTTTGCCGAAAACGAATCGGTGGCAATACCGGAGACTAGGCTGATCCCGCACCGGTTGTCGTTTGGTTAACGAAGGTAAACCCGGCACGGCGGCAGGCGCCCGCGAGCGCCTGCCAGCCATGAAAAAGGCGGCCCACCGGATGGTGGACCGCCTTGATCAATTCACTGCAGGCCTGATCAGGACGTCGTGTGCGGACGAATCAGGATTTCCACGCGCCGGTTGCGGGCGCGGCCCTCGCTCGTGTCATTGCTGGCGATCGGCGAACGCTCGCCCATGCCGGCAATGTAGAAACGGTCGCGCAACACGCCCTGGGAGATCAGATAGCTGCCCACCGACGAGGCGCGCTGCTCGGACAGCCGCTGGTTATAGTCATCAGCACCGGTCGAATCGGCATGGCCGACCACGTCGACATAGGTGGCGGGATAGCGGTTCAGGACCTCGGAGGCATCATTGAGAATGCGGTAGAAGTCCGGCTTGATCGACGAGGAATTGGTGTCGAAAGTGACATCGCCCGGCATGATCAAAAGCAGATCATTGCCCTGGCGGCGAACGCCGACGCCGCTTTCAGACATCGCTTCGCGCATCGCCGTTTCCTGGCGATCCATGTAATTGCCGATCCCGGCTCCGGCGAGACCGCCAATACCGGCGCCGATCAGCGCATTGGTCCGGCCTTCCTGGCTGTCAGAGGTATTGGTGAGATAGCCCAGCGCAGCGCCAGCGGCTGCGCCGATCAGCGCGCCGCGCCCGGTGTAATTCGGGCGGGTTTCGCCGGTATAGGGATCAGTGGTGGTGCAGGCCGTCATGGCCAGCGCAGCAACGGTAGTTATCAGCGCAGTACGGATCTTCATGGGTTCGACCTCTCAGCTTAGCGGCCCCGTGGACCGTCAGAGCATTCATTATCACAGGCATTGCGAACGAGCGATATCAATCGCGCGATGAACGCCAAATGAGCAGCTCTGATCGCGGGGCCGTCCTTACCCCCGATCAGCACACATCGCTACCCTTGACGCCGTCACGCCGACTGCTTATCTGCCCCCTGTTAGCAGTCGACGGACGTGAGTGCCAAACTCGTTTCCCGGCTGTTTTTTGATTTTCTGTCCTCTTGTTGGAGATACACCAAGATGAGCTTTCGTCCTCTGCACGACCGCGTCCTTGTGAAGCGCCTCGAAGAACAATCCAAATCCAAAGGCGGGATCATCATCCCCGACACCGCCAAGGAAAAACCCCAGGAAGGCGAAGTCGTCGCCGTGGGTACCGGTGCCATCAAGGAAGACGGCTCTGTCCGCGCCCTCGACGTCAAGGCCGGCGACCGCATCCTGTTCGGCAAATGGTCCGGCACCGAGGTCACCCTCGACGGCACCGAGCTGCTGATCATGAAAGAATCCGACATCCTGGGCATTGTTGGCGCCTGAGCGGCCGCCCCGATCCCTTTATTTGAACAACTCTAGCAAACGGAAAAAATCCCATGGCTGCTAAAGACGTACTCTTCGGTTCCGACGCCCGTGAGCGCATGCTGCGCGGTGTCGATATCCTGGCCAACGCCGTCAAAGTGACCCTCGGCCCGAAAGGCCGCAATGTCGTTCTGGAAAAATCCTATGGTGCCCCGCGCACCACGAAGGACGGCGTTTCGGTCGCCAAGGAAATCCAGCTCGCCGACAAATTCGAAAACATGGGCGCACAAATGCTGCGCGAAGTGGCTTCGAAGACCAATGACGAAGCCGGTGACGGCACCACGACCGCCACGGTCCTGGCCCAGTCGATCGTTCGCGAAGGCATGAAGTCGGTTGCTGCCGGCATGAACCCTATGGATCTGAAGCGCGGCATCGACAAGGCCGTTGCCCTCGTCGTCGCCGAAATCAAGGCCTCCGCCACCCCGATCAAGGGCCAGGCCGAGATTGCCCAGGTTGGCACCATCTCCGCCAACGGCGCCACCGAAATCGGTGACATGATTGCCCGCGCCATGGAAAAGGTCGGCAATGAAGGCGTCATCACGGTTGAAGAAGCCAAATCCCTCGACACCGAGCTGGACGTCGTTGAAGGCATGCAGTTCGACCGCGGTTACCTGTCGCCTTACTTCATCACCAATGCAGAGAAAATGAATGTCGAGCTCGAAGAGCCCTACATCCTGCTGCACGAGAAGAAGCTGACCTCGCTTCAGCCGATGCTGCCAATCCTGGAAACCGTCGTTCAGTCGGGCCGTCCCCTGCTGATCATCGCGGAAGACGTCGAAGGCGAAGCGCTCGCAACCCTCGTGGTCAACAAGCTGCGTGGCGGCCTGAAGATTGCGGCCGTCAAGGCACCAGGCTTCGGCGATCGTCGCAAGTCGATGCTGGAAGACATTGCCATCCTGACCGGTGGCCAGGTCATCTCCGAAGATCTCGGCATCAAGCTTGAGACCGTCACCCTCGACATGCTCGGCACCGCCAAGCGCGTTGGCATCACCAAGGACGACACCACCATCGTCGACGGCGCCGGCGCCCGTGACGCGATCGAAGCCCGGGTCACCCAGATCCGTCGCCAGGTCGAAGACACGACCTCCGATTATGACCGTGAAAAGCTGCAGGAACGTCTGGCCAAACTGGCCGGCGGTGTTGCCGTGATCAAGGTCGGCGGCGCGACCGAAATGGAAGTGAAAGAGAAGAAAGACCGCGTCGACGACGCCCTCAATGCGACCCGTGCGGCCGTTGAAGAAGGTATCGTTCCAGGCGGCGGCGTTGCGCTGCTGAAGGCTTCCCTGAAGCTGGCCGGCCTGAAGGGCGACAATCCTGACCAGACCCAGGGCATCGCGATCATCTCGCGCGCCCTGCAGTCCCCGATCCGCCAGATCGCCGAAAACTCCGGCGTTGAAGGCTCGATCGTGGTCGGCAAGGTGATGGAAAATGCCTCCCTCACCTTCGGCTTCAATGCCCAGACCGAAGTCTATGGCGACATGCTCGAATTTGGCGTGATCGACCCGGCCAAGGTTGTCCGTACCGCTCTGCAGGATGCCGCTTCGGTTGCCTCCCTGCTGATCACCACGGAAGCCGCTGTCGCGGATTCGCCGAAAGAAGAAGGTGCCGGTGGCGGCGGCATGCCGGACATGGGCGGAATGGGCGGCATGGGCGGCATGATGTAATCATGCCGTTCAGCTCACGCTGAATGACCAGGACAAGGCCGCTCCCGATGGGGGCGGCCTTTTTCTTGTCTGGCCGAGGCTGCGCCATGCGTTATGATGCACGAAACAGACTTTGGGGAGACCGGCATGAAATATCTTGCAATCGGCGCAGCGCTCGCACTCGGACTGGCGGCCTGCCAGCCCGCTGACCAGGCGGCGCCCGCCACCAGCGAAGCGGCCGCACCTGCAGTGGCGCAATATGATGCCGCCGCCTTCTTCATGACGACCAGCTTCGGCATGGCGTCCAGTGCCGGCTTCGCCTTCTCGGCGAGCGATGAGCGCATCCTGATCTCGTCCGACGAGACCGGCGTCTTCAATGCCTACGCCGTCGATCCCGGCACCGGTGATCGCGATGCCCTCACCGGTTCGACCACCAGCGCCACCTATGCCCTCAGCTGGTTTCCCAATGACGACCGCGCGCTGGTCACCTTCGATGGCGGCGGTGACGAGCTCAGTCATATCTATGTCCGCGAACTGGACGGGCGCCTGAGTGATCTGACGCCAGGCGAAAATGTCAAAGCCCAGTTCATCGGCTTTTCGCCCGACGGCAATGATATCTGGATCGCGACGAATGAACGCGATGCCGCCGCGTTCTACATCTATGCATACGACACGCTCAGCTATGAGAGCGGCTATGTGTTCGAGAACAGCGATACGCTGCAAATCGGCGATGTCAGCCCGGATGGCCGCTGGCTCGCCCTCGTGCGCAATCGCACTTCGGCCGATAGCGATATCCTGCTGGTCGATCTGGCCGCCGACACGCCGGAACAGGTTCTGATCACCAGCCACGAGGGCAATATCGCCTACGGGGTCTACACTTTCACCGCCGATAGCAGCGCCCTGGTCTATGCCACTGACGAGCATGGCGAGTTCAACCAGGCCTGGACCTATGACCTTGCATCGGGCGAGCGCGCGGCGCTGGTCACTGCCGACTGGGACGTCTCCTTCGTCACCTATTCGCCTTCGGGCCGCTATCTGGTCAGCGGCATCAATGCCGATGCCCGCACCGAAGTCACCGTCACCGATCTGGACAGCGGCGAAGCGCTCGCCCTGCCCGACCTCCCGGCCGGCGATCTCGGCTCGGTGCGCTTCTCGCGCGATGAAACCAGCATTGCCTTCACGATCGATGCGGCGACCTCGCCGTCCAATATCCACCTGGTCGAACTGGCCAGCCAGACCCATACCCAGCTGACCCAGGCCCTCAATCCGGCGATCAATGAAGCCGATATGGTTGACGCCGAAGTGGTGCGGTTTGCCAGTTTCGACGGGGTCCAGATTCCCGGCATCATGTACCGCCCGCACGGCTCAAGCGCCGACAATCCGGTCCCGGCCCTGGTGATGGTTCATGGCGGACCGGGCGGCCAAAGCCGGATCGGCTATTCGGCGATGATCCAGCACCTGGTCAATCACGGCTATGCCGTCTACGCCGCCAATAATCGCGGCTCCTCGGGATATGGTAAAACCTTCTTCCACATGGATGACCGCCGTCATGGCGAGGAGGATCTCAATGACATCGTCGCCGCCGGCGATTATCTGCGCTCGCTTGACTGGGTGCGCGATGACCAGGTCGGCGTGATCGGCGGCTCCTATGGCGGCTTCATGACCGTTGCCGCCCTCGCCTTCCATCCGGATGCCTTCGAAGTCGGGATCGATATTTTCGGCGTCACCAATTGGGAGCGCACCCTGGCCTCCATCCCGCCCTGGTGGGAAAGCTTCCGCGAAGCGCTCTATGACGAGATGGGCGACCCGGCGACCGATGCCGAACGCCACCGCGCCATCTCGCCGCTCTTCCACGCCGATACGATCACCAAGCCGCTCATGGTCATCCAGGGCGCCAATGATCCGCGGGTCTTGCAAGTGGAAAGCGATGAAATGGTCGCCGCCGTGCGCGCCAATGGCGTGCCGGTCGAATATGTCCTCTTCCCCGATGAAGGCCACGGCTTCCGCGGCCGCGACAACCGCATCACGGCGTCAGAAGCCTATCTCGGCTTCCTCGACACCTATCTGCGCGGTGACGGCGAAGCCGCCGAATAAAACTGGCAGGCGGGCGGCCTGCGGGTCGCCCGCAGGCGTCAGACCGGCTGACGCAACGCCGCAATCCGCGCCACCGACCGGTCAATCCGCGCCTCGGTCAGCCGTCCCTCGGCAATCGCCTCGCCGACCCAGCCGACAATGCGCTGCGGCAATTCCGGGTCGGGGGCGGCCGAGTTGGACAGCATGATGATGTCATTGCCGGCCTCGATCGAGCGCAGCACGGCCTCGCGCTGGCTGTAATTCTCGCGGATCGCGGCCATGTCGAGATCATCGGTCATCACCACGCCGTCAAAGCCCATTTCACCACGCAGAAGTCCCTCGATCACCGGTGCCGAGAAGGTCACCGGCACATCAGCCGGATCGAGGCCACGCTGGGTCAGGTGGCCGCCCATGATCAGGCGCGCCTCACCGGCATCGATCAGGCGGCGGAAAGGGTCGAGCTCGGCATCGCTCCAGGTCTCGGTGATGTCGACAAAGCCGGCATGACTGTCGCCGCGCGAATGCCCGTGTCCGGGAAAATGCTTGATGGCGCAGACGGCACCCGCCTCGCGATAGGCCTCGATGAAGGCGCTGGCATAGGCGGCGACCGTCACGCCATCATCGCCATAGGCGCGGCCATGGCGGCCGATCACGGCATTGTCCGGATCATTCAGATCGGCGACGGGTGCGAGATTCATGTTGAAGCCGGCCGCGCGGAATTCCTGCGCGGCGGCGGCATAGACGTCACGCGCGGCCTCGGCATCGCCGGCCTGCGCCACCAATAGCGCACGCGGCACGGCGCCATAACCCAGATCACGTGACAGGCGCTGAACCACCCCGCCCTCCTGGTCGACCGCCATCCAGGCATCGGGCGCGATCGCCCGGAAGCGGGCCGTCAGACCCTCAACACCTTCGCGCGAGCGCACATTATGGCGCAGGAAGAGTACGCCGCCGATCCGGCCGCTGGCGAGATGACCCGCGATATGGTCGGCGCCATCCGTGTCCACGGTCGAGCCAATGAAGCCGAGCAGCAACATCTGCCCGATCCGTTGTTCCAGACTCAGCCCTTCGGCCAGCGCAAAGGATCCCGGGACAAGGCTCAAGCCAGCTCCGGCAGCCGCCCAGCCCAGCACACGGCGGCGGTCAGGACCGCAAACAGGGTCAGTCATTCTGGAGGCTCCAAAGCAAAACAGATCTGACCGTCACCATGCAAAGCGGGGGCCGGTCATGCAAGCCCGGGATGGAGGCGCAAGCGTCCGCCGCGAATCTTGCGAAAACGTCACATCGCTGCAACCACAAGGTCGGGAAACATCCAGCATGCTCGTTCTCAGCCGCTCTTTTCACGATCAGCGGCCCCTTTAGTGACTGGGCGCGACACCGGACCGGTGGCGCGCCCTTCTTTTTTGCTGCGACGGCCGCACGCCGGACCTCGGCGCCAAGCCTGTCCAAAAATTCAGGCCGGAGCCAAGGCCCGGTAACCTTGATGGGTCCAGCGTGATGCCAGCTTGAGATGAAAGGGACACATCATGAAGAAATTTCTGCTCGCGACCGCAGCAGCCACGCTGGCCGGGACCGCGGCCTGGGCGCTCGATGACGATAACCACCGGACACAGGTGCGGATCGGCGCCGCGCCGGCCATGGACCGGTCGCAACCCGGCACCGTGATCGAGATTCGCGGTGATGACGGCACGCGCACCATTCACATCCAGGGCGACAGCCCGCACTCGCGACTGAGCGTCAACGGACAGAGCATCGTCATCGATGATGACGGTGTCCTGATTGATGGCCAGCGGGTCGAGAGCGACGGAGCCGGCCTGATCATTGTCGATGGCGAGCGGATCCAGGTGATGAATGACGGGGATTTCAACCGGTTCGACGGCCAGTTCGAACGCCATATGAGCGAACGCGCCGAAGCCCTGGCCCACATGTCGCAAGGCCGCCATGAATTCCGCTTCGACTTTGATTCCGAAGGCATGCGTACCGAGGTCATGGCCTCGCTCGAAGCCGCTCTGGCCGGGCTCGATGCCGAGCGGACCATGGCTGGCGACTCCCGGGATTGGGGCAGGCTCTCCGAGGCCGAACGCGAAGAGGTGCGCGCCTCGATCGAGGAAGCCCGCGAGGAAATCCGTGAAGCGATGCGTGAGATGCAGGTGGAAATCCGCGAGGCGCGCGAACTGGGCGACACCGAATCACGACGCGTCCGCGTTGAGATGCGTCATGCCGCCCGCGAAGCCGCCCACGCCGAACGGGATGCCGCGCATGCCCGGCGTGACGCCATGCACGCCGCCCGTGATGAAGCCCGGTCAGACCGCGACCGGGCCCGCGATGAGGCCCGGCAGGAAGCGCGCGTGGTCCGCGATCAGCGTCGGCATGTGGACCGTGCCGCCATGCAGGGCGCTCAGGAGAGCCGCAGTATCCGCGTCGAACGCAGTGATGACGGCCGCCGGCAGGTCTGGGTGAATGGCGAGGAACAGACCGGCGATGACCTGGTCAGCTGGCTCAATCAGCTGGAAGCCGAACGCCTGGCAGGCGGGCTCAATGACGAGCCACAGCGCCGTGAGCGGCGCATTGTCCGCTTTGATCGCGAAGACGGGTCCAGCCGCGAGGTCGACCTGTCCGGACGGCGCGTCATTGTCCTGCGCGGCGGTGAAGACGATGAAGCTGAGCGAGTGTTCGAGCTCGAAATCAATGACCGCGACGAGGATGACAGGAAGTAATCGAGCCAACGGGTATCAAACCTCTGCAGGCAGGCCGGCGCAAACCGGCCTGCCTTGCGGGAGCCAGAGCCAAAAAGGCGGGGCTGGCCAAGGCCAGCCCCGTAAATTTGCGGTTGGTCGATAAAGGACGTTTCTCCCCGAAACGCCAAGGACTAGACGGTCAGGCCCGGTCCAGATGCGAAGTTGACGTAGACGTCATGCGAGGTCAAGCCTAGTGATCGCAATTTGGGACAGAGCGGTTATTTATCAACAGCTCAAACCGTCTTGTCGTCGCGTTTCGCAACGATCCGCACCGCTTCGATCCAGGCATCGGATGCGACCGTCATCTGGGCCGGCTGTTCTTCGCGCCATTCCTTGTTATCGCTGATTTCCGCGGCCAGCCGCGCGCCGAGCTTGAGATCCTTGATCGTCACCAGCCCCTGTTCGCGCTCGTCCGAGCCAATGATCACCGCTGCGACAGCGCCGCGGCGATCCGCATATTTCATCTGCTTGCCCATATTGCCATTGCCGGCAAAGGCCTCGGCGCGGAAGCCGGCGGCGCGCAGCTCGGAGGCCATGGCGAGATAGCGGGCAGACTGATCCTTCTCCGCTGCGATCACGATCACCAACGGGCGCTCCTGCCCCGCACCGACCCGGCTCAGCGCCGCGAGCGCAGCGGCAAAACGGCTGACACCAAAGGAAAAACCTGTCGCCGGCACGGCCTGTCCGGTGAATCGCGCAACCAGATCATCATAGCGTCCGCCGCCACCGACCGAGCCAAACTGGATCGGTTTGCCGTCATCATAATGTGCCGTCGCCAGCAATTCGGCTTCATAGACAGGCCCGGTATAATAGCCCAGTCCGCGCACGACCGAAGGATCGAACACGGCCCGGTTATCACCGACACCGATGGCGCTGAGGACTTTGTCGATTTCGCCCAGTGCGGCCAGTCCCAGGCGGCCGGCTTCCGATTGCCCCACCAGGGGCTCAAGCCGCCCGATCACTTCGGTACGGCTGCCGCCGCTGGAATCGAGGAAGGCCAGTATGGTCTCGACACCCTTGGGATCGAGGCCGGCGCCTTGTGTGAAATCGCCCGACTCATCCTTGCGGCCGACACTGAGCAAATCAGCGACACCATCACGGCCCAGACGGTCGAGCTTGTCGGCAGCACGCAGCACGCGCATGCGGCGCTCCGGATCGCTGGCTCCGATGCTCTCCAGCACACCATCGAGAATGCGCCGGTCATTGACCCGGATCAGATATTCGCCATCGGCGAGACCGACGGCGCGCATCACTTCAGCCGAGAGCGCAATCATCTCGGCATCGGCGGCCGGTCCGGGCGCGCCAACCGTATCGGCATCGCACTGGACAAATTGACGGAAGCGGCCCGGACCCGGTTTTTCATTGCGCCAGACATCGCCAGCCTGATAGCGGCGATAGGGCTTGTTCAAATCCTGGAAATTCTCGGCCACGAAACGCGCCAGCGGCGCGGTGTGGTCATAGCGCAGAGACAGCCATTGGCCGTCATCATCCTCGAGCGCGAACACGCCCTCATTGGGGCGGTCCTCATCGGGCAGGTGTTTGCCGAGCGCGTCGGCGAATTCGAAGGCCGGCGTCTGCAGGGGCTCAAAACCCCAGTCGTCATAGATCCGGCTGGCGGTATCGACGAGATGACGTTCGGCACGCAGGACCGATCCGCTGCGGTCTTCAAAACCGCGCGGGCGGCGGGCCTTGGGACGAAAGGGTTTCTTCGCGCTCATCGACGTCTCCGGATTGATCTATTGGCGACCGGGCCCTGTAAAGCAGGCAAATGGCCGCGTGTCTGCGGTCTTCATAATCGAACCCGCCTGTGTGGGTCAGTTTTTTCACCAGTTCGGCAGTGTTTGGCGCCCCTGTTCATCGGCGGTCAAGCTGTTCCTGCTAGGGTTTCCGCTGATCGTCCGCCACCGGAAGACCCGTCATGCGCCATATCCTGTCCGCCCTCGCCGCCACGCTCTGCCTCAGCGCCACCGCGCTGGCCGGACCGGGTGCCGATCTTGCCGAGACGGCCCGCCAGATCGCCACTGAGGCCCAGGCGCGCGCCGATTATGCGGCGGCCCGGCCGGCCGCACCGGCTGCCGGGATCGAGCTTGGTGATCCGCTGCTATATGAGCTCGACCAGTTCTCCGCCGATGCGATGCGGCTGAGCCGCGCGATTGATGAGGCCGGCGGTCCGATCGATCTGCGCTGCATCTTTCGCGGCATGTCCGGCGATGCGGCCAGCCGTCTGGAAGCCCTCAACGCCGCCGAAACATCCGCCGACCAGGCCCGCGTCTATCACGAGATATCGGCCCTGATGCATGACGCCGCCGAGATCGCACCGGCCGCCGATGGCGAGGCCCTGCCCGACACTGTGGGCCCGCCCGGCACCTGCCCCGCTGCGCGCGACTGACGCGGCCTAGCCTGCCGCCTCGGCCAGGGCGTTGATGACAATATCGCGTGTCAGCACCGAGGGCAGTACCCGGGCCGGTCCACCATCGGCCGGATAGACCAGATAGAGTGGCACACCCGCCTGGCCGTGTTCGGCAATCAGGGCCGCGATCTCGTCATTGCGATTGGTCCAGTCGGCCCGCATCTCCACCACGCCATAACGCTCGAACGCATCGGCGACCGCCGGGTCGCTGAGCGCGCCGAGCTTGTTGACCTGGCAGGTCACACACCAGGCCGCCGTGACATCGATGAAGACAGGCTGCCCATTGGCGCGCAATTCAGCCACGCGTTCGCGCGACCACGCCTCTTCACCACCGGAGAGGTTTGGCGCATTGGTCGCCGCCGGCAGGCGGGCGATTGCCAGTGTCGCGCCGAGGCCGGTCAGGAGTGAAAGCACAGCGATGACCGTCCAGGCGAGATGCTTCTGTTTGCGCGCCCAGATCGCCAGGCTCAGGGCCAGCAGGCCGATACCCAGCAGCAACAGGCCTGACGGGCCGGACTGGATCACCAGCACCCAGCTCAGCCACAGCACCGAGGCGAACATCGGAAAGGCGAGGAATTGCTTGAACTGCTCCATCCAGCGGCCCGGCTTGGGCATGAAGGCCTGCAGTGCCGGTATGAAGCTGACCAGCACGAAGGGTGCCGCCAGCCCGGCTCCCATCGCCGCCGCGACGAGCAGGACGATGACCGCCGGCTGCGTCAGGGCCAGCCCCAGCGCTCCGGCCGCGAGTGGTCCGACGCAGGGCGCCGCGACGATCACGGCGAGCACGCCGGTGAAGAAGGCCCCCTGGGCACCAGGCTTCTCGCTCAGACCGCCACCGACGCCTTGCAGGCTGGTGCCGATTTCGAACATGCCGAGCAGATTGAGGCCAATCGCGAACAGGAGCAGGGTCAGGCCTGCGACCACGACGGGCACTTGCAGCTGAAAACCCCAGCCGACCGGCAGGCCAAATTCGCGCAATCCGACCAGCACGGCCGCCAGGGCGACAAAGCTCATGATCACACCCGCCAGGAAGAACAGGGCATGGCGGTGCACCCGGTGCGGATCATCATGCGCGCCCTCGACGAATTGCAGCACCTTGATCGAAAGGATCGGGAAGACGCACGGCATCAGATTCAGGATGAGGCCGCCGCCAAAGGCGAGCAGGAGCAGGCCGATCAGCCCCGGCGCGACCACAGCTGCCGGGCCATTGTCGGCCACGCCGGCCGTGGCTGGCAGCACCATGTCCGGATCGGGCTCGGCCCAGATCTCGATAGCCTGTTCGCGGGCGCCCGCGCCGCTTCCCAGCGTATAGCGCAACACCCCGCCGCGCGCCGTAGCGAGCTGAGGATCGGCCCGGTAACCCCGCGTCAGGACCAGCCGCGCCAGACCCTCGCCGCGCTCGGCGCGTTGTTCGGCGGCGTGCTCGATCAGGGCGCCGTCATAGGGGAAGAAAGTGAGGTCATGCCACTCCGGCGCGACGGCGGAAAAATCACCGCCCTCCAGCTCAAGCACGACAGCTGTCTCACCAAAGCCGACCCGTGCGTCCAGACCGGTCGCCGGCTGCGGCACAGAATCGAGCGCCGCCTGGATGTACCAATAGCCGGTCTCGTCGCGCCCGGACTGTTCGGCGACCGGCAGGGTCAGGGTCAGCGTGCCTTCCTCCGGGACACAGATAATTTCACAGACGAGCCAGCTGGCATGCCCCGTGATCACCAGTTCAGACCCGGCAAAATCCGCGGACAGCTCAACCGGCAGAGGCAGCACGACCTCATCATGATAGCCGTAGTCGAGAATCGTGTCGGCGAGCGGCAATTCGATCGGCGCCGGCCATTCGAACTCGCCCATCGTGACGCCGGCCGGCACCTCCCAGCGCACCTCCGGTGGCAGTCCATTATCGCCGGGATTGCGCCAATAAGTGTGCCAGCCCTCGGGCATGACCTGCCGGAAGCCAAGGTAGAAGGTGTCGCCCGGGGCCACCACGGCCATGTCGGAGACCAGGCTCGCTTCAACAATGGGTTCATTGCTGGCCCAGCCCGGCTGGGCCGACGCGGTAGCGGCAAAGCCCGTCAAGAGAGCGAAGGCCGTAGCGAGACTGGCAAGAAGACGCATGGATGAACCTCAAGGCTGGAGCGGATGCGGGATGACCGTCAATGCCATATAGGCATGTTTTGTCCCGGGTCGAAGCCTGATCGCGCAATGGTGATCGCAGACAAGCAAACGGCCGCGCCTTGCAGCGCGGCCGCAGCCGTCAGAATCTCATGCCATTGGCCTGGACTAGGCCTTCGGCGCAGCCGGTTCTGCTGCTTGCAGCAGTGAAACGCGGCGCATGATGCGCTCCCAGCGTTGCAGGGACATCAGATGAGCCGCAATCGCGAACAGATCGCCATTCTTGTGCATCTCAACGAGTTTCTCGGTTGGAAGATTGGAGAATTTCTCTTCGGAAACACCCCAGTAGTCAGCAACCGGGATCGTGTTGTCCGGATTGTTCGGATCGGCGACGCGCACGTTTTTCTGCTCGAACAGGTCAAGCGCGGTGAGGCGTTCAACAAAGCCCTCGGTGATCTTGGCGTCGTTCTCGAAGGCCGAGACGAATTCAACGGCACGATTGATGTATTCGGTCGGCTCGCCGGCCTCGTCGAAGAAGGGCACGTCCGGCTTCGACGTCACGACGAAATCGGCACCGACATCAACACAAACCGTCGATGGCTCGTTCATCGGATTGGAAGCGCTCACGAAAGGGTAGCGGCGCACATAAGCGGGGACGTAGTGGTCCTGGTCGAACTGGCCGTCTTCGCTGACGAAAACATTGGTGCCCTGGCGCAGGCCCATGACCAGAACCGGCATTTTCTTGTCGCCGAGGAAAATGATCGGGTAGCTGCCGCTAGCGACCGAAAATTCGCCGACAATGGCCGGAACAAAATGCCAGTCCTTCAGGAAATTGAAGGGTTGGGCGACTGATTTCACGCCATAGGACTTGTGTTTTGTGCGATTGAGTGGCTCTACATTTTTGTAAAGCGGAACCGAACCGGTAAGGCGCGGCTCAGTGTTTGGTGCGTCGGCCATTATGCAAAACCCCTTCATTGCTTTCGGCGCTAGATAGCGGATATGCCCGATGGCGGCAACGCAGCCACGCAGGGACAGAAGCATGACGGGTCTGCAAGACAAGTGCCGGACCCCGCAGCCGCGATCCGGCAGCGCGATCAGGGCTGTGACCAGCTTGAATACGGCGGCTTGCAGCCCACATGTCATAGGGTGTTACGCGCAGCATGAATTCGACGACCCAATGGTGTTGGCCGATTGCCCCGGGCCAAACCGCTGATGTCCGATTCCGGCACAATCTGGCCGGAGGCAGCCCGTTCCCCGCCGATCGCTCTCATCGGGGCGTACCCGTCGGGCATGACAATCATCGCCCGCAGCCGGACAGGCCGGTTGCTGACATCGCCGCCCGGCGGAATACGCCGTTCCATTGTCCTGCCAGACCCGAACCGGCAATACGGCAGAGGCGGGTGTGCTTTGTGCTGAACTGGGTTTAGATATTCTGACCATGACCGCTGATTCCACCCTCACAGCCCTTGCGGCCGCAGACGCACTTTGTTCCCGGCAGGGCGAACGGCTGACACCGGTCCGCCGCCGGGTGCTTGAACTCGTCCTGACCGCCGACCGCCCGGTGAAGGCCTATGATCTGCTGGAAGCCCTCAAACCGGGCCCGGGCTCGGCCAAGCCTCCAACGGTCTACCGGGCGCTCGACTTCCTGATCGGACTGGGTCTGGTTCACAAGGTCGAAGCCCTCAACGCCTTTGTTGGCTGCACCACGGTTCATACCCATTCGGATGGCTGCGCCGAGCTGTTCATCTGCACCCATTGCGGCGCGGTCGAGGAACGTCATGGCGCCCCCGTCAGCACCCACCGGCCGGAAGGCTTCCGGATTGAGCGCTCGGTGATCGAGCATTTCGGCCATTGCAGCCTTTGCGACCACTGAAGGATTTTCGAGCGATGATCGAGATCTGGCGCGGCAATGTAAACGCCTGGGAATGCGACGAACTCGGCCATATGAATGTGAAATTCTATCTGACCAAGGCCAGCGAGGCGCTGGCCGGACTGGCGGCGCAGAGCGGGCTCAATGCCATCCACCGCGCCGACGCCAACGCCACCCTGCTGCCGACCGCCCTGCACGTCCGCTTTCTCGCCGAAGCGCGCCCCGGTGCCCCATTGGTGATCGAGGCGGGCTGGACCGCGATCAGCGAAACCGGCAGCTCGGCTGTGCTGATCATGCGTCATGGCGGCACAGGCAAGCCGGCAGCCAGCTTCCGGATTGATCTCGCCCATGTGTCGCCGCGCGATGCCCGCGCCTTCCCCTGGCCCGGCCACTTTGCCGACCAACTGCGGGACCGGATGGTGGAAACCCCCGATTTTGCCCAGCCGCGCGGCCTTACCGAAACGGCGTCCCGCCAGGCGGCATCCCTGAAGCGCGCCGACTCGCTGGGCCTCGCCCATGTCGGTCAGGGCCGTTTCACCCCCGACGAAGTGGATGTGTTTGGCCGTATGCGGACCGAGGTCCTGCTCGGCCGGATTTCCGACTCAGTGGTGAATTTCAAGGACGCCTTCCCCGAGGAATGGGCATTCCACAAGGGCGAGGCCGGCGGCCGGATCGGATCGGCCCTGCTGGAATGCCGTATTCTGCCACGGCGCTGGCCGCGTGCCGGAGACGGCTATCTTGTTCGCTCGGGATTGAAGTCTTTCGGCCCGAAAGTGCGAAACCTCGTCCACTGGGTACTCGACCCGGCGACCGGCAAGCCCTGGTGGACCATGGAGGGGATTGCTGCCCCGATGGATCTCGATGCGCGCAAGATCATCGATCTGCCTGACACGGTCCGGGCCGGGCTGGAACAAGCCTGTATTGCGGGCATTGAGGCCTAGCCACCTGTGCCCTCACCGCCACACTCGTGACGGATAGGCGACAAACCGACTCTCCCGGCCTTGCCCCGCGGCGAAAGCCCGGTGTAACCACCCCCTACGGACCAATCGACATATTGGAGCAGACCCATGAGCAGATCTATCTGACCTTCGACGGTGGCTGAACGTGCCGCCTTCGCATGCGACCTCGCCGCGCTTGCTTTCAAGCCCCGCCTCGCATGATCGCGCTGACGTTCTTCACACCACAGGTTTGATGCACTGCTTGTCTGAGGACGGACTCCCGGGTCCGCTGCTAATATGTCGACTTCTGAATCCGATACGCCCGTCATTCGTACGCTGACCAATTTACAGGTGCTGGCTTACCTGCGCCGGCAATGGATGCGGCGCCCCTTCCTGCTGACCGGGATGATCACTTTCATGGTGCTGGCGACAGTGGCCGAGGTTTTCATCCCGGTGGCTGCAGGCCGCCTGATTGATGCCCTCGCGGCCGGACCCGAGACGGGCCAGCCCTGGCCTGCCTTCGCGCTCTATCTCGGCACGGCTGTGACCTATTATTTCGTGCGCCAGATGGCCTCGCGCTGCGAAGTGCCCTTCTCCTCGGCCAATATGGCCGATCTGACGACGGACGCCTTTGGCAAGGTACAACGCTTCTCGCTGGATTGGCATGCGAACACATTCGCCGGGTCTGTGGTCCGCAAGATCACGCGCGGGATGTGGGCCTATGACACGATCACGGTCAATATCTTCCTCGGCATTGCGCCTTCGCTCGGTGTGATGCTGGGCGTCGCGGGCGTGATGGCGGTGCGCTGGCCGCTGGTTGGCGGCGTGGTGCTGGTGGTGATGGCCGCCTTCATTGCCTCATCCCTGATGCTGAGCCGCTATTATATCCGGCCGCAAAACATGCGCTCCAACGCGCTGGATTCCCAGATTGGCGGTGCCCTGGCGGATGCTGTCGGCGGCATCGCAACGGTCAAGAGTTTTGGCGCAGAGACACGTGAGGATGAGCGTTTTCATGAGCTTACCTGGCGTTGGCGCAATGAGACCAAGAAGACCTGGCTGCGCTTCGTCAATTCCTGGCTGGTCAATATCGTCACCGATTTGTCGATGCAGGCCGGCCTGGTCGGATTGCTCGTCTGGCAATGGTCGCGCGGCGCGGCCTCGGCCGGCGATGTCGTTGCGGCGCTGGCGGCCTATATGCTGGTGTCAGGCTATATGCGCCGCTTTGGTGAGCAGGTGCAGGCGATTCAGCGCTCGATGGATGAATTGCAGGATCTCGCCGTGTTCGATCTGCAGGAGAGCACGGTGGAGGATGCCGCCGATGCGCGTTCGTTCGAACCGGGTGCCGGCGCGATCCGGTTTGACCGGGTCGGTTTCACCTATGAAGGCCAGAACCGCCCGTTATATCGAGACTTTTCGCTCGACATCCAGCCCGGCGAGAAAGTCGCGCTGGTCGGTGCGACGGGCTCGGGCAAGTCGACCTTCGTCAAGTTGCTGCAGCGTCTCTACGACGTCAATGAGGGCGCGGTCGAGATTGATGGCCAGGATGTGCGCGGGGTGGCGCAGGCGAGCTTGCGCCAGAATATTGCCCTGGTGCCGCAGGATCCGGCGCTGTTTCACCGCACGATCGCGGAGAATATCGCCTATGGATCACCCGATGCGAGCGAAGTCGATATCATTGCTGCCGCCCGGGCGGCCCATGCCCATTCGTTTATTGCAAGCCTGCCGCAAGGCTACCGCACACTTGTGGGTGAGCGTGGGGTCAAGCTTTCGGGCGGTGAGCGGCAGCGCGTGGCGATCGCCCGCGCCATTCTGACCGACGCCCCGATCCTGATCCTGGATGAAGCGACCTCGAGTCTCGACAACGAGACCGAGCGCGATGTGAAGCTGGCGATGGAAGCGGTGATGAAGGGGCGCACGACCATCATCATCGCCCACCGTCTGTCGACGATCCGCGATGCCGACCGCATCCTGGTATTCGACAGAGGCCGCATCGTCGAACAGGGCAGTCATGACGAGCTGGCCAGCAAGGATGATGGCACTTATGCCCGTCTGGCGGCGCTGGCCGCCGGGTAAGTCCAGGCGCCGCGCCCTTCACACCTGCTTGACTGGTGCTGGACGGCGCGGCGTGCTTTTCTCCGGCTGATTGTCATTTCGAGGTCGTGATGCGTTTGCTTGTCAGCCTGTTTGCCCTGTTTCTGATTGCGCCGGTATCGATGGCGGATGACGGCTCACCCTCGCCCTTCAACCAGGATTATTCCGCCATGGCCGTGGTCGATGACGCCCTGGCTGAGGCGCTGGCGGAGGAGAAAAACCTGCTGCTCATTTTCGGCGCCAACTGGTGCCATGACAGCCGCGGCCTGGCGGGGCATTTCCAGGACCCCGAACTCGCCGCCACCCTCGAGGCGCATTATGTCACGCGCTTCATCGATGTCGGCTGGCGTGACCAGAACCATGACGTGATCCGCCGCTTTGGTGTCGCGGCGCTGTATGCGACCCCGATGGTGATGATTATCGACCCGGCCGACGAGACCCTGCTCAATCGCGAAACGCGCGGCGATTGGGGGTCGGCGGCATCGCGGCCGGTCGAACAGGCGCGCACCTATTTCGCACGCTGGGCCGGCGATGTGCCGCGCGCCGGCGGTGTCATCGAATCCTCGCTGATCTATCAGGCGATGCTGATCGAAATTGATCTGTTCGAGGACGAGGAAGGCGACCGTCTCGCTGCGGCCTATATCGATATCGGAACCTGGCAGGCGCTGCCGGAAACGGATCGCCCAGGGGATTTCATGACATTGGCCGACGAGGTCGATGACTGGCGCCGCGCCTTGCCACGCCAGATCACCGAACAGAGGAGCGCCGCCTATTCGCTCGTCGTTCAGGCCCTGGCCGCGATAGCCGGAGAGACGCCGATCTCGGCCGACACTGTCGCCGAGCTGGACCGCCTTGACCCCGACCTTCACCTCGTCTTTCAACCGCATCAAAGCGAGCGCTGGTAGCCCCGGCCCGCCGCGTCCGGGAGCCCGTCAATGCCCTCCATTCCCTATTTCGAAATCCATGCCTTCGCCGATCCCGACCTGCCTTTCAGCGGCAATCCGGCGGGCGTCTGCCTGATGGAAGCCTTCCCGGATGATCAGGTCCTGAAGGGGATTGCCGCCTCGAATAATCTCTCGGAGACCGCCTTCCTGGTGCCTGCCGACGCGCAGTCCTGGCATTTGCGCTGGTTCACGCCCACGGTCGAGGTCGATCTGTGCGGGCATGCGACCCTGGCGGCCGGCGCTGTGGTGCTGGAATATGACCTCGGAGCGCCAGGCACGGCCCGCTTCGACACCCGGTCAGGCCGGCTTGAGGTCTCCCGCGATGGCACAGGATTGGCGATGGATTTGCCGCTGATCGGTTTCCGCCCCGGCGAGCGCGACAGCGCCATCGGGTCAGCCCTCGGCATCTCGGCCGATCCGCGCGACGTGCTGAGCATCGACCGGATCCATGGCGCCGGTTATCAGATGTGGGTGATGGAGGATGAAGGCGCGGTGCGCGAGGCCCGTCCCGATCATGGCCAGCTGCGCCAGCTCGACACCAATATTATTTTGACGGCACCGGGCGATCGAAGCGATTTCGTTTCGCGCTTCTTTGCCCCGGCCTCCGGCGTCGATGAAGATCCGGTGACCGGCTCGGCGCATTGCACGCTGGCGCCCTATTGGGCCGAGCGTCTCGGCAAGTCCCGGCTGAGCGCGCGCCAGATCGGTCCGCGTCCCGGCATGCTTGAGGTGGAAACAAATGGCGGGCGCGTGACCCTGTATGGCCACGCGCCGCGCTATCTGGAAGGCCGCCTATGGGCCTGACGACCGGCTGTATCAGCCGTGCCCGCTAGTAATGGCGGCGGCCATGACCGCGCGGGGCATGGCGGGGGCGATGGTCACGGCGATCATGAAACCGGTTCGGGGCAAGCGGGCGGCCGAAACGTGGTCCGACGGCCGAGTTCCGGCGCGGATAGTCGATAATCACATTGATATTGTAAGACGAACCGCGACGGTCGACCGCGTAATAGCGCCCGGACCGGTCGAGATAGACCGTGCCCGGTGAGGCCATACGGCGCATGTCGGAACGCTCATAGCGGTCCGGATAATACTGCCAGGCATGGGCCGGGCAATTGATCACGCGGCGATCGCGAAAATCCTCGCGGCGATCGAGCCGACCGGTCGTGCGGCGTGCGTCGATACGGTCCTCGCGCAGATCCGGGCAAGCCGCCGCATTGGCGTGCCAGGTCCCGGCACTGGCGACGCCGGCGAAACCGGCCATGCCGATCGAGGCGAGGAGGGCGGCGGCTGCAAGTCTGGCGGCAATATTCATGACAGTCTCCTGCACAGGCTGATGTTCAAGCCTGCATTCGACCACATGGCATCTGAGCGCTGTTTGAATGTCTCGTTCAGGCAATAGTCATCTCCATGAACGATAGAATGGCGGTTTGCAGGCTTGGCCCGCGCGCGGGTTCGCGCGATAAACGGCCAGTCTATGGGGGCGGGAGCTGGAAATTATGCGTACGGGTTTGATCGCGGCACTGGCCGCCATGATGTGTGTCGCCACGAGCCAGGCCGATGAGCCTCGCCTCGAAGGCGCGAATTCCGACGCCCTGTCCAGCCGCGAGATTACGCGCTGGTTGCACCGTATCCAGAAACCGACCCGCGATGGCGGTGTCTCGGCATCCAGCTATCGCGGCGTCGACACCTGCCAATGGGCCAATGATGGCGAATGCGATGATCCGGGCATCGGCACCGGTGCCTGCGAGCAAGGCACGGATTATTCCGATTGCTGGCGGATTGCCGAGGGCGTCGAGGATGATAGCTGCCAGTGGGCCAATGATGGCGAATGCGACGAGCCCGGCTTTGGCACCGGAGCCTGTACCCAGGCGACCGATCTGACCGATTGCGGCGCGGTGATCGATCTGCGCTTTCGCAATGACAGCTGCGAGACTGCCTTCGACGGGATCTGCAATGAACCGGGCATCGGTGATGGCCGCTGCGACGCCCGCACCGACCGCGCCGACTGTATCGGCCGCGAACGCCCGCTGACGATCAATGATCACTTCTTCGGCCGGGATGACCGCGTCTTCATGGACACGGCGGCGGCACCGTGGAATGCGGTTGGCCAGATCGATATGGAAGCGGGCGGCGCCTGTACGGCCACGCTGATCGCCGATGATGTCCTGATCACCGCGGCCCATTGCATCGATGATGACGGCCGCATCGACGCCCGTGCCGTCTTTACCACCGGCTATGACCGCCGCGGCGGGCCGCTGGAAGCGCGTGTCACCGACTATATGATCGACCCGAACTGGGATGATCAACGCTTCAGCTCGACCGACGAGATTGATGGCACAGACTGGGCCCTGCTACGGATTGACCGGCCGCTCGGTGCCGAGATTGGCCATGTCGGCGTGCGCGGCCTGGTCCAGACCGCCGGCAATAACGGTGCCCGGCAAGCCGATCTCTACCAGGCTGGCTATAGCTGGGATACCGGCGCGCATCTGTCAGGCAATATCGGTTGCCGCATCACCGAGGTCTTCAACGACAACACGATGGCGCATAATTGCGACACCACGCGCGGCGATAGCGGTTCCCCTTTCATGGTGCGCGAAGGCAATCAGTACTTCGTCATCGCGACGGATTCGAATTTCCGCTCAAATCCGGGCGGCCCGATGATCTATATTTCGGTGCGTTCGGAAGCCTGGCTGCAATATTATGATGATTTCGTCGCCGGCCGGATCGGCAATAATGGCTCGAGCCCGGCCCCCGTTGGCAAGCCGCTGAAATAGGCATGGCTCCGGCCTGACTAGTCTGCCGGCGCGTAGAGCGTCTGCAGGCTGTCGGCCAGGGCCAGACGCCAGGCCGCCATGTCATGCCCGCCCGGATAGATGGCGAGACCGGTTTGATAGCCGGTATCGCTCAGGGCTGCGGCCATATTGCGATTGGTTTCCAGCATCACATGGCCCTGATTGGTCGAGGTGACGATATATTCCAGCGAGCCGGCGGCGAGCAGGAAGCGCGGCGCATCATCGGGCGCTTCGGTCAATTGCCGCGCCAGCCATTGCGGCGCTTCGCCGGGCGGTGACCAGTAGAATGACCCCGACAGTGACAGCACGGCCCCCACAGCCTCAGGCCGGGTCAGCCCGGTGATCGCCGCCGACAGGCCACGCCGCGACGCACCGCCCAGAACGACATTCTCGCGCGCCAATTGCCAGCCCGATTGCGTGCGCAAGTACGGGAGGAGCTCATCGACGATGAAGGCGCTCTGATCGCCATAGAGGCTTTGCTCGCTCTCCGCATCGAGCTGGTCGACCAGCACGACATGCATGGGCGGGATATCGCCCGCCGCCGCGAGATTATGGACGATCTCCCGGGCCGGCGCCCGGCGGCCCCAATTGAAGGCATCATAGAGGATCAGGACGGGCGATGCGGCCGTGCCGCCCGCGGCCGGGTAGATCTCCAA
>NZ_JBLWTL010000028.1:0-33267 GCF_048270095.1 Maricaulis sp.
GCCAGAAAGCTCATAACCATCCTCAACGCCATGCTCAGAGACGCCAAGCCCTTCATCGCCTGATACAGTTGCCGGAACAGGTCCGGGGGAAGAGGTTTGGTGTAGTCGGGGGCACACACTAATTATTCCACCTAAAGCCCGGAAATTACACCGGCAATTACCCCATAAATAGCGCCCGGTCGGTCTCAACCGGGCAGCGCAACAGCGCTTTGGAAGGCCACTGCGCGGGACCGGGCAATTCCCGCTGGCTCGCCAGACGCGATACCGTGTCGACATCCCGGCTCATTTGAAACCCCGGCGCAGGCCCGTGCGTTCGAGGTCTGGTCAGCGCCGGTCGCAAGGCGCTAGAACATCGGCCATGAAAATCCGCGACACTGATCTGCTTATCGTGCCCGGTCTGGGCAATGCCTCTGATGATGACTGGCAGGGACGCTGGCTGGCGCGCATGCCCACGGCCCGCCGGGTCGAGCAGGCTGACTGGCACAAGCCGCAACGCGAGGACTGGGTTGCGGCCCTGGTCGCCGCCGTCGATGAAGCGACGAAGCCGGTGGTGCTGATCGCCCATTCGGTTGGCATTCTCACTCTGGCCCATGCGGCGCCGCTCCTGGATAAAGGCAAGGTGGCGGGCGCTTTCATGGTCGGGGTGTCCGATTGGGAGAGGCCGGAAATGGCCGAGAAGTTCGGCGATCATGGCTTTGATCCGGTGCCGCATGAGGCGTTCGGTTTTCCGGCCGTGCTGCTGGCCAGCTCCAATGACCCGAGCTGTGATGTCGAGCGCGCCGAAGTCTGGGCCAAGGCCTGGGGCGCACGTTTTGTCGTCGCCGGTGAGATGGGGCATTTCAATGCCGCCAGCGGTCATGGCCCCTGGCCGGAGGGCCTGATGACCTTCGCCCAATTCATCGCGACCCTGACCCCGCCATCCCCATGAGCGGGGACGGGCTGTATTGCCAGCCGCCGCAGCTGGACTGGTCGCAGGCGTCCGGTCCGCGCGCGCCGGATTATGGCGATCTGTATTTCTCCGCCGAGGATGGTCTGGAAGAGAGCCGGGCGGTGTTTCTCAAGGGCTGTGACCTGCCACAGGACTGGCAGGGCAAGGTGGTCTATGTCGTCGGCGAACTGGGTTTCGGCACCGGGCTGAATGCACTGGCGCTGTGGGATTTATGGCGCCGCGAGGGGCCGGCAACGGGCTGGCTCCACTTCGTCAGCATCGAGAAACATCCGCTGCGCCGCGAGGATGCTGCGCGCGCCTTTGCCGCCTGGCCGTCGCTGGCCGGGCTGAGCGCGCAATTGCTGGCGCAATGGCCCTCGGCGCTGAAGGGCGCGCACCGGCTGATCTTTCCCGAGGATCGTTTCACCATCACCCTGTTCCAGGATGAGGCCGAACTGGCGCTGGGGCAGATCGAGGCCGAGGTCGATGCCTGGTTCCTCGATGGCTTTGCGCCCGACCGCAATCAAGCGATGTGGTCACAGACCGTGTTCGACCGGATGGCCCGCCTGTCTCGCGCCGGTACACGGGTCGCGACCTTCACCGTCGCCGGTGCTGTGCGGCGCGGACTGCAACAGGCGGGTTTTTCGGTCGAAAAGCGGCCCGGCTTCGGGCGCAAACGCGAACGTCTTGAAGCGATCTATGCCGGCGCGGCGACACCGCCTGAAATCTCGCCGGTCGAGCGCACCCGGCCTTGCGGCGGCCGTGTCGCGATTATCGGGGCCGGTATCGCCGGCGCCAGCCTGGCGCTGGCCTTTCGCCGCCGCGGCCGCGATGTCGTGGTGGTCGATGCCATCGGGCCCGCCGCCGGTGCCTCGGGGGCTCCGGCCGGTCTGTTGACACCGCGTCTGGAACGCACCGGCCGCCCGCATGTCCGCGCCACACTGGCGGCGTTTGAATTCGCGCGCCGCACTTATGACGGGCTCGAGGGCTTCTATCCCGAAGGCGTATTGCGCCTGCCCCGAGATGCCGATGACCGCGAACGCCTCGCCCTGATCGCCAGCCGGATGGATGGTGATCACATCTGGGATGGTGAGGGATTGTGGCAGCCCCGGGCGGCCCCGTTCGAGCCGGCGCGCCTGGTGGAGGCATTGCTCGCCGATACGCCGATCGTCATCGCGCAGATCGCACGGGTTGAAGAAGGCGAGGCCGGGGTGCGCCTGTTAGATGATGGCGGCCATGTGGTGGTTGAAGCCGATCTCGTCATTCATGCCAGCGGCTGGGGCGCCAATGCCGTGTTCGATGCGCTCGACGCCAGTTCCGGCCAGCTCGCCGTGATCGAGGGGCAAGCCCCGGACCGCGCCGTCGTCTGGGGTGGTTATGCCTGCGCTGTCCCCGGTGGCGGGGTGCTGCTGGGCACGACGCATGTGCGCGGCGAGGAGGCCGGTCCGCTCGAGGAGGCGATCGAGGGTTTGCGCGCCGATCTGGCTGTTCACTGTCCGCAAATCGCCGTCGGGCTCGGCGCGGAGCTGTTGCAGACCTGGTCCGGTGTGCGGGCGGTGACCAGCGATCAGTTACCGGTCAGTGGGCCGTTGGTGGGCGATGAGTTTACGGCAAGGTGGCGGCAGTATTCCACGGGGCGTACGCCACGCATCAAACCGGGACCGCCCGGACCGTGCCGGCAATATATTCTCTCCGGTTTCGGCTCGCGCGGCTTTGCCCACGCACCGCTTCTGGCCGAAGCCCTGGCCGGTGATCTCAGCGGAGAGCCCGGCGCGCTGGAGCGGGCGGGGCGGGAGTGTCTGCAATCAACCCGTTTCGCCTGGCGCCGTCTAAAGCGCAGTCATTAAAGGCCGATTCTCAACGTCTCCTGGCCGCTGACGCCATAGCGCAGCTCGATGATCGGGCATTCCGTGCTGATGCAGGCAATGTCGAGATCAACATCCAGCGCGTTTTCCCGGTCATAGCTCACCGCAATCGGTCCCACCGCCAGTGCGACCGGAATGCCGGCAGCAAGCGGCACAGCCACCGGCATACTCGCCAGCGCCGCCAACGCAATACTGATCAGGATTGGTTTGACGATCATCTTGTTCATCCAGCGTTTGCCTTCTGGATGAGGATGCCGCCAAGGCGGGGTTTGGATGCAGGCCGATGTGATTTTCCGGCCCGGGATTTGCAGAATTCATCGCAACAACTTCGCTTGTGACGCGAAACGGGACGAAAAACGATGAATCAGCGCGCTGACACTACCCATTTCCAGGACCGCCGTTCCGGATCGCGTCATATCTGGTTTCTCAATTCTGCCTTCGACAAGATCGATCTCGGTGTCGCGCTGACGCGGATCCGCGAACGTGAGGCCAGCAAGCCCTTCGCCTTCGTCGTCACACCGAATGTTGATCATCTGGTGCGGCTTGAGACGGATACTGTGCTGGCAACCCTGTATGCACAGGCCTGGCTGACCGTGTGCGATAGCCGCGTGCTCGAGTTGATTGGCCGTTTTTCCGGCGAGAAAATTGACGTCACGCCGGGCTCCGATCTGACCGCACGTCTGTTCGAGACGGTGATCGATCCGGATGAAACCGTCACGGTTATTGGTGCGTCCAGGGATGTGATCGACGCCGTCACGGCGCGCTACGGCCTGACCGATGTGCGCTGGCATGAACCGCCGATGGGGCTGCGTCACAATCGCGAGGCGCTGGAGGATTGCGCCCGCTTTGTTGCCGAAAATCCGGCCCGCTTCATTTTCATGTGCGTCGGTTCGCCGCAACAGGAATTGGTCGCCGAAGCCTGTCTCGATCGCGGCGACTGTACCGGGCTGGGCCTGTGCGTCGGCGCATCGCTTGATTTTCTGGGCGGCAAGACAGAGCGCGCCCCGGCCTGGATGCAACGCTCCCGCCTGGAATGGCTGCACAGGCTGGCCTCCGAGCCTCGCCGAATGTGGCGCCGCTATCTGGTCGACGGGCCGAAAGTCTTCCTGTTGTGGCAGCGCTGGCGCAAGGCGCAACGCGAATTGCGGGCGCTGGAACGCTCGCTCTCCGACCCGCAAAAACTCCGCGAGCGTGCGCTGCATCAGCGCATCCGCGCCCTGGAAGGGATGTTGCAGGCGCCAAAGGCCGATTAGCGCGGATGGCAGGATTGTCTTCTGTCCGGCCTGCGCCTAGTTTGCCTCGCGTGATGGTTCCCTCACGGGATTAATCGAGAAGCCGGTACGGTGGTAACACCCAGTCCGGCGCTGTACCCGCAGCCGTAGGCGGTGAGCGGCGATGCAAAATGCCACTGGGGTGAAATCCGGGAAGGCGCATCGTTCGTGACGACCCGCAAGCCGGAAGACCTGCCATCACCGTCGTCTGTCCGCTCGTGCGGTGTTACACGAGACTGACGCGGTTTATCCGTTTCCTTGACGACTCCTGCCACTCGTGCCGGCGTCGTTACGCGCCGGCTCCAAAGCTTTGGAGACGTGCATGCCCGGAACTTTCCTGACCCGATTACTCTGTGCCACCGCCTTGCTGGCCGTCCCGGCCGCCGCCATGGCGCAAGAAACCCGCGTGGAGGAGACGATCTACGTCACCGCCGCGCGCACCCCGCTCGCTGCTGACGATGCTACGACGAGCATTTCCATGCTCGATGCCGCCATGATCGAGGCCCGAAGCGGGGTTTTCATCGCTGACATCCTGCGCGCTATCCCCGGCCTGGCCGTGTCGCGTTCCGGTACAGCCGGTGCCCTGACCCAGATCCGCGCCCGCGGATCAGAGGCCAATCATGTCCTGGTCCTGATCGACGGTATCGAGGCGGCCAGCCCCTTCACCGGCGAAGCCGACTTCGCACACTACGCCTTTGATGATCTGGCCTCTATCGAGGTCGCCCGCGGTGAGCAATCAGCCCTGTGGGGTGCCGATGCAATTGGTGGTGTGATCGCCTTGCGTTCGGCCTTGCCCGAACAGGGGCGCGAAGCCGCGCTACGGCTGGAGGCCGATTCCTTCGGCACGACCCGTCTCAGCGCCCGCCTCGGCAAGGCGCTTGAGCGGGGTTATCTCGCTGCCGGCGTTGGCGCATTCGAAACGGATGGCATTGATGTCTCCGGTCTTGGCGGCGAGCGTGACGGCTATTCCAATCGCTCGGCCAATCTCCAGGCCGGGCATGAACTGGGCGATGGTATCCGGATTGATACGGCCCTGCGCTGGGTCGGCTATGACACCGCCTCCGATGCCGACACCGATTATGACGGGCGGCTCGACAATACCGGTGATCACCGCCGCGGTGACCAGATCCTTGCCCGCGCAGCGCTGTCGCTGGACCAGCAAGTGGGCGAGCTTGCCCTGGCCCATGAATTCGCCGTGCAATGGACAGATGATGTCTCGCGCAGTTTTGACGGCACGGCCCGAACGGCCTTGTCGCAGGGGCAGCGCAGCCAGACGCATTACCAACTGACCGGTCTGTGGTCGGCGGGCGAGACCGAACATCGTCTGACCGGTCTCGTCGAGTATGAGCGCGACGAGACCCGCAATGATGCCGGTGCCGGCTCCCTGGCCAATCAACGCCAGGACCTGTCCAGCACAGCCTTCGCCTTTGATTACGGTCTGGGCCGGGGGCCGCTGGATCTCACAGCGTCAGCCCGACATGAGAGCAATCAGCGTTTTGAGGATGCGCTCACCTGGCGCGCCGGCCTGGCCTGGTCGTTTGACGGGCTCGGTGGCCGCCTGCGGATCAGTGGCGGCGAGGGAGTCAAGAATCCCGGAATCTTCGAACTCTTCGGCTATTTCCCGGCCTATTTCATTGGCAATCCGGGTCTGAAGCCGGAGCGCTCGCGTGGCTGGGAGCTGGGCTGGGAACAGGCCTTGGCTGGGGGGCGCGGCCATGCCTCGGCGGTCTGGTTCCAGTCGGAATTGACCGATGAGATCTATACGGATTTCGGTGTGTTTCCGGCCACCGCGAGAAACGCCACCAGCCGATCCGACCGGTCAGGCCTGGAGTTCGAGGCCGGGTGGGACGTGACCGACACGGTCGCGGTGTTTGGCTCGGCGACCTTGATGGACAGCGATCAGGACGGTGCCGCCGAGATCCGCCGCCCGGAACGCCTCGCTTCGCTGACGCTCGACTGGCACCCGGACGCCAGCTGGTCGGCTTCTATGACGCTCGATCATACAGGCGAACAGCTGGATACCGATTTCGGGACGTTCCAGGATGTGACGCTGGACGCCTACACGCTGGTCGGCGGTCAGTTGCGCTGGGGGGGCCGTCAAGGTGTCGAACTCTATCTGCGCGGGGAAAATCTGCTTGATGAGGATTATCAGGATGTCTTTGGCTATCACACGCCCGGCCGGGCTGTGTATCTCGGCCTGCGTCTTCGCCATGGCTAGCGCCTCATGCGCGCCGGCCCAGGACACGACCCCGCCGCAGGGCGGGATCGTGTCGGCCTCCTTGTGTGCCGACGCCTATGTGCTGGCGCTTGAGCCGGTCGCGGGGATCCAGGCCCTGTCCTGGCAGGTGGACCAGCCGATCTCGGCTGCACCGGACTGGGCGCGGCAATTGCCCCGCGCCTGGCCGGATGCCGAACGCCTGTTCGCCCTCGACCCGGCCTTCGTCGTATTTGGCGCCGGTGAGGGCGGGCGTAGCCGCGTCATGCTGGAGCGTAGCGGCTATCAAAGCTTCGAACTGGCATGGGCCGAGGATTTCGATGGCGTCCGCGGCAATCTTCTGGCGCTGGGGGCGATGCTGGGCCGCGAGATTGAGGCCGCTGCCGCCGTTGAAGCGCTCGATGAGCGGCTCGCGGAACTGGAGCAACGCAGCGTCCGGCGCGGGGCTATTCCAGGCGTGGCCTATCTGAGTGCCTCGGGCGGTTCGGCCGGTAGCGGTACCTATGTCGATGCCGCCATCAAAGCCGCAGGCGGCCGCAATGCTGTGGCTGGAAGCGGGGTTACCGGTTGGGGGCGTTCCGATCCGGAGCTGGCGCTGACACTGGAGGCGGACATTATCCTGACCAGCTATTTCACCGACGGTTTCGCCGGCACGCTGAGCCGGGCGACGCGCCATCACGCCTATCGCCGTTTGCTCGACAGTGCAGGCCGCGTCGATATTGCCAGCGCCAACTGGCCTTGTGCCGGGCCGCACCTGATCGACGCGGCCGAGGCGATCGCTGATGCGCTGGATGAATGGGCGCAGCGCTCATGAAACTCCTTCACCTCAATCTGCTGCTCGCGGGCGGTCTTGTCGCCAGCCTTGCCGCCTCACTCTTTCTCGGCGATGCACGCCTGACCCTGGCCAGCCTCGGCGCTGCCCTGGCGGGGGCGGATGATTTGCCCGCTCTGCTGATGCGCGAATTGCGCTTGCCGCGCGCATTGCTCGGGCTGGTGGTCGGTGCCGGGCTGGGCGGCGCTGGCGCCGTCTTGCAAGGTTTTTTCCGAAACCCGCTGGCCGATCCCGGCGTGATCGGTGTTTCGGCCAGTGCCGGGCTGGGGGCCGTGGCGGCGATGTATTTTGGCGTTACGGCTCTGGGTGTGCTGATCCTGCCCCTGGCGGCGGTCGCCGCGGCAGGGCTTGGCGTGGCCCTCCTTCTTTTGTTGGCAGGACCGCGCGCGAGTGCGACCACCCTCATTCTCGCCGGTGTCGCGATCGGTTCGATTGCGACGGCGCTGACGGCCTTGCTGATGAACCTCGCGCCCAATCCCTGGGCCCTGGCGGAGATCGCCTATTGGTTGATGGGGTCCCTGCAGGACGCCAGCTGGACCGAACTGCGCTTCGCCGCGCCGATCGTGCTGGCTGGCCTTGGCCTGTTGGCGCTAACGCCGCGGGCGCTCGACGCGTTGAGCCTGGGTGAGGAAAGTGCGCGCAGTCTTGGCGTTGATCTCGGGCGACTGCGCCTGATCGTGGTCGGCGGTACCGCACTGGCTGTTGGCGGCGGCGTGGCGGTGGCTGGTGCGATTGGCTTTGTCGGGCTGGTGGTGCCGCATGTATTGCGGCCACTGGTCGGGCATCGCCCGGGCGCGCTGATCCTGCCCTCCATGCTGGGCGGCGCGATATTGATCGAGCTTGCGGATCTGGCGACGCGATTGGCCTCCGGGCCGGGCATGCCGCTCTATCTGGGTGTCCTGACAGCATTGATCGGCGCGCCCTTCTTCCTGTGGCTCGTGCGGTCCTTGCCGGGGAGGGCGGTCTGATGCGCCTGCGATTGTCTTCAGTGGGGTTTGGCTATCGCGGACAGGCGGCTGTCCGGGCGGTCGGGTTTGAAGCCTCCGGCGGTGAGATTGTCGCGCTGGTGGGGCCGAATGGTGCCGGCAAGTCGAGCCTGCTCAGGCTGTGCGCTGGCCTGCTTGAACCGGCCTTCGGACAGATCGAGCTCGATGGTTTGACCTTGCGGGAGCTGGCACCCGGTCAGAGGGCCCGGCGTATTGCCTACATGCCGCCTGACGGATCCTCAGCCTGGCCGATGCCGGTGCGCCGGATCGTGGCGTTGGGGCGGGTGCCGCATCTCAAACCCTTGCGGCGTCTGACCGCTGACGATGAGGCCGCGATTGAGATGGCGTTGGAAAGGGCCGGAATCGCCGGCCTCGCCGAACGGCCTTTCGATCAATTATCATCCGGCGAGCGTGCGCGGGTCCTGCTGGCAAGAGCACTGGCGACGCAGGCCGATCTCATCTTGCTGGACGAGCCGACCGCGGCGCTCGATCCGCGGCATCAGCTTGGTGTGATGGAAATCCTGCGCGCCGAGGCGAACCGGGGCGCTCTTGTGATCGTCGCGGCGCATGCGCTTGACCTTGTCGCGCGCTATGCCGACCGCGCGCTGTTGATGCAGGAGGGCCGCATCATTGCCGACGCGCCGCCGGGTCAGAGCCTGTCCGAACCGAATATCGCGGCCGTGTTCGGCGTCGTCGCGCCGGGCGGGATTGCACCGACACCATTACGCCTGACTGACTAGCCAAAGACAATTTCAGGCGCGGGCTTGGAGGCCAGTTCGGCCGCTTCCATCGCGGCCTTGGCGGCCTTGAGGAAGGCGCGGGCAACGGGGCTGTCGCCGAGTGCCGCCGGCATGCCTTCATCGGATGAGGTGCGCAGCTGAGGGTGAAGCGGGATCTCGCCGAGGAATGCGACGCCGAGCCGTTCCGCCTCATCCTTCGCACCGCCATGGCCGAAGATATCGCTATTCTCGCCGCAATGCGGGCAGATAAAGCTGCTCATATTCTCGACAATGCCGAGAATGGGGATGTGGGTCTGCTCGAACATGCCGATCGCCTTGCGGGCATCGTCGAGTGCGAGATCCTGTGGCGTCGATACAATGACGGCGCCATCGACGGGCAAGTCCTGGGCGATGGCGAGTTGCGCGTCGCCGGTACCTGGCGGCATGTCGAGTATCAGCACGTCGAGCTCGCCCCAATCGGTATCGGTCATGAATTGGCGGATCGCGCCCTGCACCATCGGGCCGCGCCAGACCACGGGCGCGCCGGGCTTGATGACAAAGCCGATGGATACCAGTTTGACGCCATGAGCGGTGATGGGCTGGACGCCGGCATCGGTCTTGCGCAGACCGGGCGCGTCGGTGATGCCAAACAGGCGCGGTGCGGACGGTCCGTAGATATCGGCATCAAGCAGACCGACCTTCATCCCATCGCGGGCCAGGGCGACAGCGAGGTTGGCGGCGACGGTGGATTTACCGACCCCGCCCTTGCCGGAAGCAACGGCGATGATGCGGCGTGCGGGTTTCTTGACCGCCTTGGCCGCAGGTTTGGGCGGGTGGGCATGGCCCTGTTTGCGGGGTTGTTCGCGGTGAGCGGTCATGACGACCCGGGCGCGCTTGACGCCCCTGATGGCCGTGGCAGCCGCCTCGATCAATGGACGCAGGGTTTCGAAATCGGCGTTGCCGGCCACGGGCGGTGTCAGGACGATGGTCGCTGTGTCGCCGGAAATACTGGCTGAATCGACCCGGTTGGCATCGACAATATTGCGCCCTGACTGGCGTTCGGTGACTTTGGTCAGGGCTTTGCGCAGGCGTTCGTCCATCGGGTCCTCCACGAATTGACGCAGAGATAGGCCTTTGTCGTCCGGGCCGAAAGCCTGATCGCTGATGTTAGTCGGGTTGCGGGGTCGGGGCGCCTCTTGCTTCCCGGCCTGCCTGGCCCTGCCGGCATGGTCCGCGGGCGATTCTGCCAGGAAGTGGATGGTGGGCGATACTGGGATTGAACCAGTGACCCCTTCGATGTCAACGAAGTGCTCTCCCGCTGAGCTAATCGCCCATCCGTGCAAGGAGCGCAGTGTCTAGCGTCCGCAGACAGGAGAGGCAAGACGGAAATGTCGGTCCAATTCAGCTGCTCCGCAGTTCGTCGCTTCTGGACGGCGTCTTGCGGGATGCAAGGTCACAGGGCGCGCCGGATTACAGGTTTGACGCGCGCGCCGGCAATATGGCTTTTTTACAACAATGACTCACGAAAGCCGTTGTTGCGGCAACAACCGCTTGTCCATGAAGTCATCATCTCATCATATGCGACCATCGGTCAGGTTAGCCTGGCCAGGCGCGAAAGCTGTAAATGGCTCGTGCCAAGCACCACGAAGACACAAAGGGGTATGATCGTGAGCAATATCTGGGATCGCGAGCGCTTGTTGCGTTCGACAATTATCGCCGGTCTGGCTGCAGCGGGCTTGGCTATTTCGCCGAGCTATGCACAGTCGGCAAATGACGAAGACGAATCCAGCAGCGACCAGGAAGTCGTTGTCGTTACGGGTTCGCTTATCCGTCGTAGCGAATTTACGTCCATCTCTCCAATCCAGGTCGTCAACGCCGAGATTGCTACTCTGGAAGGCCTGGTTGACCCGGCTGAAATGCTCCAGGGTGCCAGCGTGGCCTCTGGTTCGGTTCAGCTCAACAACCAGTTCGGCGGCTATGTCGTCGAGGGTGGCGTTGGTGTGAACTCGATTTCACTTCGTGGTCTTGGCGCTCAGCGTTCGCTGGTCCTGGTCAACGGCAATCGTCCTGGCCCTGCCGGTACGCGTGGCCAGGTTGGCTCGTTCGACCTTAACGTTATCCCGTCTTCGATCGTTCAGCGTTTTGAAATCCTGAAGGATGGCGCATCCTCGATCTACGGTTCCGACGCCGTTGCCGGTGTGGTCAACGTGATCACCCGTCGCCAGATTGACCGTCCGGAAATCACCGTCACCTTGAATGCTCCGCTTGCCGGCGGTGCCGAAACCTATGGCATCAGTGGTGCTTATGGTTTCAACTTCGATCGTGGCAGCATCGTTCTCGGCGCTGAATACCAGCTCCGTGAATCGCTTCAGATCGGTGATCGTGAATACCTGCGCTGTCCGCAGGATCTGGTGCGCTCTTCCCCGACCGGTGACATCATCGACCGTGAAGACCGTTCCATCCTTGCCGGCACCGAGCTGGCTGGCTGTAACAACATCTATGCCAACACCATCATCGATGCCTTCTTCGGTGATCGTTATATCCCAGATCCAGATGGTCTCTCCGGTGCCAGCCCGATTCCGGGCTACCGTCCGCGCGCCAATGGCCGTTATGACGACCCGGCTGGTGAAGCCTATTACGAAGACGTGCTCAATGACGAACGCGCACTGTCCCAAGACGCGATCAACCGCCAAGAGCGCATGAGCCTTTATGCGTCTGCCGACTACTCGCTCGATTTCCTCGGCGGTGTTGATTGGCAGTCCGACTTGCTCTTTACGCGTCGTTCAACCGAATCCAATGGCTGGCGTCAGTTCTTCCCGCTCATCGGTGGCGCAACTGCAGCCGTGTGGACTGGATCTACGGGTTATCGTTACGATAACGACCCAACGTATGACGGGCCGCTCCAGCTGTCGCAGCCTGTCGCTCTCTGGGCGTCCAATTCGCGTATCGACGTTGACTACATCTCGTTCAACACGGGCTTTGATGGTGCATTCGGTTCAGGCATGGGTTTCCTGAGCGATTGGTCCTGGGCTCTCGATATGCAGTATTCGCGTTCGGAAGGTACATACGAAGGCAATGGCATTCTGGCGTCCAATTCGGGCGATGTTCAGTTCGATGACAACTCGCCAGTTTACGATCCCTTCTCCGCTGAATTCCTCAGCGGCAACTATTCCCAGGCTGTCTATGACCACCTGACGGTCAACACGGTCGGCGAGACGATCTATGAGCAGACCGTCTTCAAGGCGATTGCAACCGGTGAGCTGTTTGATCTGCCTGCTGGTGCTGTTGCCATGGCGATTGGTGCTGAACATCGCACCTTCTCGATCGACGACACACCGGATCAAGCCGCCCAGGATGGCGACCTCTGGGGTTCGTCCAGCGCCCAGGTTACCCGGGGTGAAGACTCGGTGAATGAAATCTTCGCCGAGGTCGAAGTTCCGTTGATCGCTGGTGTGCCGTTCATTGAATCATTCACGGTGAATGGCTCGGCTCGGGTCTTTGATTACGACTCCGCCGGTTCTGACTCCGTGTGGAAGATCGGTGCCAACTGGCAGATCACCCCGACCTTCCGTCTGCGCGCTACCGAAGGTACGTCCTACCGCGCTCCTGCGCTGTATGAGCTCTTCCTGGGCAATCAGACAGCATTCGTTGGCCAGACCGCGATCGATCCATGTATCGATTGGGAAAACAGCACCAACGCCAACATCGTCGCCAACTGTGACGCTGCGGGTATCCCGATGGGCTATACCGGTGTCGGTTCGTCTGCGACGATCGTTTCCGGTGGGGGCGCTGGCGTGCTCCAGCCTGAGACATCGCGGGCCACCACGGTCGGTTTCGTCTATACGCCACAGCGGTTTGCGCTCAGCGTAGCGGTTGATTACTTCTCGATCGTGATCGAAGACCAGGTCGCTCAACTCGGTGGCGCTGCCATCGTCGGTGGCTGCTACGGTGCCAACAACTATCCGAACGTGTTCTGTTCGTTGTTCGATCGCAACCCTTCGACCGATCCGGTTTCGCCGTATCGCATCGGGGAAATCCGTGACAGCTATCTCAACGTCAACTCGCAGGAAACGTCCGGTTTCGACCTGACGCTCCGTTATACCCACGAGTTCGATTTTGGTGATCTGACCATTGAAGGTCAGGGTACCTGGACCATGGACGATGAAGTCTTCCTGTTCGATCCGGCTCTGGAGTCTGGTTTCGACACCAATGACTTCAACGGCACGATTGGCGATCCTGAATTCGTCGCCAACATGCGTACGGAACTTCGTCGTGGTGACTGGACCTATTCCTGGTTCATGAACTACATCGATGGCACGTCGAACAGCATCTACTCGAGCAATACGGCTTCCTACTTCGGTCAGCCGAATGCCTTCTACGATGTGAATATCGAAGGTACGCTCTACCATGACGTGTCGGTCCGCTGGCAGGGTGACACGCTGTCGCTCATCGGTGGCGTAAGCAACATGTGGGACGAAGAGCCGCCAACGGTTTCGACCGGTACAGCGACTCGCCGCGGCAACACTGCGCTGTCGGCAACCCAGTACGACCTGCGTGGCCGGACCCTGTTCGTCCGTGCAACCAAAACCTTCTAAGGTTTTGTAAAATAAGTGATGATGAGGGGCGATGGGCAACCATCGCCCCTTTTCTATTTCGCCAGTATTATCTGCGATCAGGCATCGGCCAGACCGGGCAAGACCTGCTAGGATGTTGTGATAATTTCGCCTAGTGTATACCCGAAGCAGCTACCGCGCCGATCTGATAGCGCGACAGAAGGAGTATTGCAGTCATGTTGAAGCGAACAATGATCTCGCTGGCCATTGGTTTAGGGATCGCGTCGGCGGCGAATGCCGAAATGCGGGTCAACCCCATTCCTGCGGATGCGTTCGCCAGGGTCCCCAACATCGCCTCTGTATCCATGAGTACTGAAGGCGACATGATCTCGGCGCTCATCTCCTCGCCAGGCTCGGACAACCAGGAAACAGCCATTGCAACCTGGAATTTGAATGATCTTTCCGAGGCGCCCGTTGTGACGCCCAGTGGCGACCGGATGAAATTCATCGGCGTGACCGCGCTGAAGGCTGGTCGACTCTTGGCTTTGGGCCGGCAAGAGTGGACCGGTCAGCTTGGTGGTTGCGGTGAAGGTCGGACGACCGGCGCGACCGCGACATTCGTCACTCAGGTCTATCTGACTGACCGCGAACAATCGGATTTCGACCTGGCCTTCAGCCGCGGTGGCCGCTCTATCGGCGTCAGCCGTGACACGGAACGGTGTTTCGAGCTGGCTGGTACAGCTTCTGTCGCCGCCTTTTTGCCACTTGATCCCGACAATATCATCATCCAGCGCGTGAATGTCGGGTCCCTTGCATCCAGTTTCTATCGTTACAATCTGCGCACAGACCAGACCGAGATGATGTATCGCGCCAATGGCCGGACGGATGTTTCCCTGATCGACCCGCGCACCGGCGACATTCTGGTTCGTAGCAGCCTCGATCCAATTGACGGCAATGACTTTGAAGCCCGCACCTATATCCGTAATGAAACGAGCGGTGAATACGAGATCCATGATCCGCTGACCTATCGCCTGCGTGAGCGTCATACCGTTTCAGTGGTCGGCCGCGATGAAGCGAGCGGTCAATATTATGTGATTACGGATCAGTTCTCCGACCTCACACAGGTCTATGCCTATGATCCAGTGAGTCATCGCTATTCAGACGGCCCGATCCTCGCGCACCCGAATTATGGCGTGACGGGCCTCATCCTGGGCACGAAACCGAGCAATTTCAACGAAGTCCTTGGTTTCCGTTATAGTGGCCCTGGCGGCAATGATGTGTACTGGATCGACCAGACCATGGCGGCGACCCAGACGACGCTTGAAGGTCTCTTCCCGACGGCCGGCGTTTCCATCATTGATTATACCGATGGACTGGGCACCGTGCTGTTTGGCGTCGGAAGCGGTGCTATGCCGACGACCTATTATGTCTTCCGTGATGGCCGGATCACCCTGCTGGGTAACTCGCGTCCATGGATTGATCCGGCGGACCTGCGTGAGTCGACGCTCATCCATTATACCGCGCGCGACGGTCGCGAGATCCCGGGCATTCTCTCCCTGCCAGCAGGCTGGGAACCATCGGACGGTCCATTGCCGACCATTATCCACCCTCATGGTGGACCATGGGCTCGTGATGGCGTCGGCTGGGACGGGAGCGGCTGGGTGCCTTTCCTGACCTCACGTGGTTATGCGGTCTTGCGTCCGCAGTATCGCGGTTCGTCGGGCTGGGGCCTTGATCATTGGCGTGCCGGCGATGCCCAGTGGGGATTGTCGATGCAGGATGACAAGGATGATGGCGCTGCCTGGATGGTTTCCCAGGGCATCGCCGATCCGGATCGGATCGCGATCTTTGGCTATTCCTATGGCGGGTTTGCCGCCATCGCAGCCGTTGTTCGCGAAAACAGTCCCTACCAGTGCGCCATTGCCGGCGCCGGCGTCAGTAATCTGGCCCGTATCGGTGGCAATTGGAGCGAAAACCGCGTCCAGCGTGCCGTTCAGGGCTGGACCGTTACCGGTATGGATCCGATGCAAAATACCGAACGCGCCAATATTCCGATCATGTTGTTCCACGGTGATCGCGATGTCCGCGTCCCCCTGTTCCACTCAACCGATTTCTATAATGCGGTTCGTGGGCGGGTGCCGGCGGAGCTGTTGGTGCTCGATGACATGCCACACAGCATGCCTTGGTATCCACGGCACCAGATGGAATCGCTTCCGGCGATCGAACGCTACCTCGCTGAGGATTGCGGTCCCGGCGGCTTGTAGGACAAGCTTCCAAGTCTGAGCGAAGGGGCTCACCGATTGTTCGGTGAGCCCTTTTTCTATTCCGTCCAGACAAAAGGCGCCGCCCTGGAAGGGCGACGCCTGATTGTTTCCGGCAAAGTTCTCGTCGTGTCAGGCGGCCATCACTCGCGCCACCTCATCCACCAGCTCACGCAGATGGAAGGGCTTCGACAGCACTTTCGCATTGGTCGGCGCGCCCGAGCCCGGATTGAGCGCCACGGCGGCAAAACCGGTAATGAACATGATCTTCAGGGCCGGATCGACTTCCGCGGCCCGTCGCGCCAGTTCGATACCGTCAACGCCCGGCATCACGATATCGGTCAGCAGGAGGTCAAACTGCGCCGCTTTCTCGCCGATCGCATCAAGGCCTTCCTCGCCGTCGGAACAGACCGTCACATCATGGCCGGCGCGTTTGAGCGCCTTGGCTAGGAAGTCGCGCATGGAATCATCATCTTCAGCCAGCAAAATCTTGCACATAATTGGGTCCCACCCTCAGGAAAACCGATAGTTGATGTCATCATACACCGCTAAGGTAAAAGCCCGCTGAACGCGCTGCCGCTTGACCTGCGATGTGCAGCCGATCACTCTATTGCCATGACACTCACACCCCAGATCATGTCCGAAACGCTTGGCGCGCCACATGAAAAGGACCGTGGGCGTCCCATCAGCCTGGTCCGCCCGGATCCATCGCTCGCGCGGCCGCTCATCCTGTCCTCGCCCCATTCCGGGCGCGATTATCCAGCCGAACTATGCGACCAGACCTCCGTTCCTGTCGAGCAGCTTCGCCGTTCGGAGGATGCCTATGTCGATGTCCTTATCGACGGAGCAACCGCCCATGGTGCGAGCCTCGTGCACGCTCTTTTTCCGCGCGTTTTTGTCGATGTGAACCGGGGGCGCGGCGAGCTCGATCCCGCGATGTATCGCGATCGGATGGAGGTGCGCGCTGACGCCCCTTCGCGCCGGGTTGCATCCGGGCTGGGCGTGATTCCCCGAGTGGGGGCTGACGGGCAGCAGCTCTACCGGCGCCGGCTGAAATTCCAGGATGCACAGGCGCGGCTGGTCCGATTCTACGAACCCTATCATGACGCGTTGGCCGGATTGATTGCGGAGGTCCGGGACCGGTTTGGTTTCGCCATTGTGATGGATATGCATTCCATGCCGGAACACAGTGCCCCGGGCGTGGATTTTGTACTCGGTGACCGCCATGGTCAGTCCTGCGACCCCCGCATCACAGAGGCGGTAGAGGCAGGTTTGCGGTCCCAGGGATTCGTCACAGTTCGAAACACTCCCTATGCCGGGGGGCATACAACCGAGCATTATGGCCAACCCGCGACCGGCGTTCATGTCATTCAGATCGAGATCAATCGCGGCTTGTATCTGCATGAAACCAGGGTCAGGCCCAACGCAAAGTTCGATATCTTTCGTGATAACTTACAGCTATTTATCGGGGAATTTGCCGCCCGAAACTGGAACGGGCTCACGTCGTCATAATCATGCCCATATAAGGCGAGCATGATAGCCCGGCTTCGCGCGGCACGCGCTTTGCTCTCGTCTCAGGTGAGCGTCCCACAGCGGCGCACTTCAACAGGCGAAGAATGGGCGGCACACGATTATGACAAATGATATCGACCTTCACGTAGGTAAGCGTCTGCGGCGCCGGCGCCGGCTTCTGGGGCTGACCCAGCAACAATTGGCTGAGTCCGTCGGGATCCGTTTCCAGCAAATCCAGAAGTATGAATGCGGCGCCAACCGCGTTAGCGCCAGCCGCCTGTTCGAGTTGGCGGAATCCCTCGACGTGCCGGTTCAGTATTTCTACGAGGGCCTGTCGCATCGCGATGAAGTCGCCGGGGAGGGTCATCTCGCTGCCGATGTGTTGTCGCAAAAGGAAACCGTCGATCTGATCCGGGCCTATTACCGGCTCGGAGAGCGCCCGCGCAAACGGCTGCTCGAGCTGGCGAAATCACTGGAGCCCGAAGAGGCCGCCAATGATGCTGCTGCCTGAGAGCGGTAGCATCCTCCTTCCCGGCTGGTGCGGGTGACGCCGTCATGATAGGCGCTTCGGCATGTCCTATTCCGAGTCCCAGCGGGACCTTGAAATTGCGGGTCGAATGGCGGATGCGGCGCGTGCAGCGATCGCGCCCTACTTCCGGCAAGCCATTCAGGTCGAGAACAAGCTTGCAGGTGGATTTGATCCGGTAACGGCCGCTGATCGCGCCTCGGAAACCGCGATGCGGGCCGTGCTCGCTGAGCTCGCCCCCGAAGATGGTATTCTCGGCGAAGAGTTCCCCGATCAACCCTCGCTGAATGGCCGGAAATGGGTGCTGGACCCGATTGACGGCACACGGGCCTTTATTGCCGGTCTGCCGACGTGGACGGTCCTGATCGCCCTGTCGCAGAACGGTGTGCCACGCATCGGCATGATTGACCAACCGCATATCGGCGAACGCTTTACCGGCTGGCCCGGTGGTGCAAGCTATTCACGGAGTGGGCACGACCTCCCGGCTTCCACGCGGAAGACAGCACCCCTGGCCGATGCCATTTTGGCCACCACTGATGCTTTCCTGTTTCAGGGTGCCGAATGGCAGGCCTTCGATGGTCTGCGGCAAGCGGTGCGCTTGTGCCGCTATGGCTATGACGCCTATGCCTACGCCATGCTGGCGCTGGGCGGGGTCGATCTGGTGGTCGAGAGCGCGTTGCAGCCCTATGATGTCCAGGCCCTCATACCTGTGGTGCAGGGCGCGGGCGGCGTGATTACAAATTGGCGCGGTGGAGATTGCAGTGGCGGTGGCCAGGTTCTCGCAGCCGCTCACCCGGCCATGCATGCCGAGGCGCTCAGCTGGTTACGCCCGGCAGCCGACTAGGACTCCAGCAAAACCCGTGCAGGTGCATGGCCGAATACCAGATACTCCACGTCGCGTAGGTCGCGATCATTGGGCCGGTAGATCGCCTGGCTTTCCTGCACGATCAGCGCCGTACGTCGTCCGTCGGCATGAACCGCCCAGGCCTCCGGTGCGGCACCATCGAAGATGAAGACCAGGGTTTTGAATGATGGTGCGAATAGCGCCGCCACACCCCCGACGCGGCGCATGGCCTGATTGGCCTGCTCGAGCGCCAGCAAGGTGTCGAGACGGTTGATTTCCTCACCCAGTTCCAGGCTGGCCTGGAATGACAAGCTCACCGACATGCCACCTTGCGGTTGATTGACCCAGGCCACCGGGTCGGCATCGAGAACGCTCAGATCCGGTGGATTGAGCACCTGGCCGCCGGGATCGAGGACAAGCTCGGTTTCGCCCGCATCATTCTCATACCAGATGCGGATCTCCTCCGCCGGTACACTGCCGGTCGAGCCGATGACATAGGCCAGGGTGAAGTGACTGCGATCATTGGCGGGCAGATCGAGATATTCCTGCCAATGCGGAAACAGGCGGGCCAATGGCCCGACTTCCCGCGCCGCCGATTGGCCAGCGGCGCTGGAAACCAGCAGCGCAGCCATCAGTAGCGCGGCACCCATTTGCGTCGGTCGTGTCATTCAGCGGGCTCTGCCGGTGCTGTTTCGGGCTTCCTGAAAAGCAGAGTCATCCGGTCGCTTTCGCCGATCGCGTCATAATGCGCGCGCTCGAAATCCTCTGCGACGGCTTCACCATTGCCAGAGGAACGCCCCACGGGCGGCAAAGTCCAGACACCGAAAGGGTGATCGGCGGTGTCCGCAGGGTTGGCATTGACCTCGGAGGTCGCGACCAGCTCAAACCCGGCTTCTTCTGCCATCGCGATCACATAGCCCTGCTGCACATAACCGGAGCGGGCCTGGGGGTCTTGCTCGCGGGTCGAGGGCAGGCGGTGATCGACGACACCGAGCAAGCCGCCCGGACGTAGTGCGGCATGGAAATCAGCAAAGGCGCGCTCGGCATAGCCGAACATCATCCAGTTATGGACATTGCGGAAGGTCAGCACGGCATCGACTGTGCCCGGCTCCACCAGTGGGCCGCTGTTTTGTCCAAAATCGACCATCCGGACATTGCCAAAGACGTCATGGTCACTGACATGCGCCTCGAAGCTGGCCCGGGAATTGCGCCGCGAGGCGCTTTCCGAACTCAGCGGGAAATGGGCGGCAATATACTGACCGCCATTGGCGGCGATCCACGGCGCGAGAATGTCGGCATACCAGCCGCTTCCGGGCCAGACTTCAATGATCGTGCCCGTTGGGTCGATGCCAAAGAATTCGAGCGTTTCCGCAGGGTGGCGTTGCGAGTCGCGGTCGGAATCGGTTCCGCGCCATTCGCCGGCCAGCACATCGGCAATGGCTGTCATTTCGGGTGCCGTTTCCGGCGCCTCGCCGGAGGCCGTTTCTGTCTCGACTTGCGTTTCGCCGGCAGGGAGTTCGGTTTCGGCCGGCTCTATGGCCGGGTCGCTGCAAGCTGTGACAAGGAGTATCGAGGCGGCAATGGCCCCAAGCTGGAATTTCTGATTCATGGTTTCTCTCCGGCAGCAGGATGAACACTCCTAGAGAAGCTGCGGCGGCATGGCAATCATTGGCGCCTCCGGCAGGGCTTGCAGCGGCGATATCCAGTTCCCATTTGAGATATGCGAGCCGCCTTTACGGGGTTCGCGACCCGGTTGCGGCCAGTTGGCGCAATCAGGGTTGGCTCAACGCTGGCAAGCGGTTTGCCAGTCGGCCTTGTCGCTCAAAAAGAGGATAAGTTGAGATGAGAACTGTTGATTTTACACCCCTTTACCGCTCCATCGTCGGTTTCGACCGTCTGGCGGACATGATGGATTCTGCCACCAAAATCGAGTCGCAGGGCTATCCCCCTTTCAACATCCAGCATGTGGATGAGAATGAATACCTGATTGAACTCGCTGTCGCTGGATTTGGCGAAGCCGATCTCACGGTCGAGGTCCAGGAGAATATCCTGACCATCGCCGGCAAGATCGTCGAAAAGGATGATTCCGGATCGCGTCGCTTCCTGCATCGCGGCATCGCCGAGCGCGCATTTGAGCGCCGTTTCCATCTGGCCGATCACGTCAAGGTGGCCGATGCCGAACTGCTCAATGGTTTGCTGACGGTGCATCTGGTCCGGGAAATTCCCGAAGCGGCCAAGCCGCGCAAGATTGCGATCTCGGATATCTCCGGCAAGGCAAAAGCGCCCTTGATCGAAACCCGCAAGACCAAGGCGGCCTGATAGCCGCGTCGCATCACACGATACTATCTCTCCGGAATGGGGCGGTGAACCCGGGTTCACCGCCCTTTTTTTCGTGGAAATTCCGACTGTCAGGCAGCGTGAACATCAACAGCGCCGTCGATCGCTTCGACATTGTCGAGAAAGTCGCGATCGAGGGTCGCGCCGGTAAAGCATGAGCCGCTGAAACGCGCCTTCCGGACATTTGCGCCGTCCAGCCGCGAATAGGAGAAGTCGGCACCAGTGGCTTTGGCTTGCCGCAAGTCGACGCCGCGAAGATCGGCATAGCGTGCCTTGCTCCCGGCCAGTGATGCGGGAAGCATGCGGTCGCCTTCCAGCACGAGCGGGCCAAACTGACAGTCGCGCAGGTCGGCATTACACAGATTGGCACCGGTGAGGTCCGCGCCGCGCAGATCGGCGCCCCGCAGGCAGACCATGCGCAGATCGGCGCGTTCAAGCCGGGCCCCCTGCAATTGCGCGCCTTCCAGATCGAGACCGTAAAGCGTCGCGCCGCGGGCATGGAAGGCTGTCAGTGTCTTGCCGGCCAGCGAGTGAAGTCCGCGCAGATCCATCCCGTCAAACAGCGAGGGCTTGCCCTCCCGGCCGTCGGTCTCGCACCAGGTCACATGTGCAGAGATCTGGTCAGCGACCGGGTTATCCAGAGTGCTCGGATCAATACCAACAGCCGCATTCGTCAGCGCGCCGTCGGTCTTCATGCCTTCGGTTTTCGCCATTGTGGTCTTGACGCCGACCATCACGCTATCGGTGAAGTCGACACCCGTGAGATCGGCCCCAGACAGGTCCGCACCTTCCAGATTGGCGCCATGAAAGGACGAGCCGCGCAGGTTGGCGCGGATCATCCGGGCGCCCAGAAGGACGGCATCCGTGAAATCGGCGGTCTGGGCCGTCATTCCGGCCATCTTCGAGCCTGACAGATTGGCTCCGGTGAAATTCGCCTTGCCGGCATCGCTCTGCTGGGCCGTATGCGTGAGCATGGCGAGGCCCTTTTCCTTGTCGACCTGGGCAATCGCACCCTCCCGCAAATCGGCCTCGCTCATGTCAGCGCCGGTCAGATTGGCTCCGCGCAATATGGCACCGCGCAGGTCCGCCCGTCGCAGACAGGCGCCCTCGAGTGATGCGCGGCGCAAATCGGCGGCGAAGAATATCGCGCTATTGAGGGTCGCACCCGACAGGTTGGCCCCGCGTAGCACCGCGCCGCTGAAGTCCGCATCGGACAATTCGCGATTGGAAAGATTGAGGTCTTCCAGGATTGTATAGGAAAAATTGGCGCGCGCGCCGCCCGAGCGGCCCGACCATAGCCGCTCGTGCCGGTCGCAGATCTGGTCGACCTGCGTCTGGTCGAGTCTGGTGTGCTCGATTTTCTGCCGGGCCATGGGTTCAACCCTGTTGGTAGGGATATTGAACGCACAGCATAATGAAAGAGTATTAACGGGCCGTATGAGCTGCAGCTTCAGGGGTATGCACCAATCCCGCCTCGACCAGGTGAAGCGCGAGCGGGCTGTTCGGTGCGACGCAGACCCGATTCATGCCTGCCGCCCCGAGGCGATCGAGTTCAGCTGCGGTCGCGTGCATTGCTGCTTCCGTCAACATCGCATCATAGCGAGCGGGATTGGCGTCGAGATAGACCAGAGGCTGGCCGGTGCGCAGGCGGTGGAAGAAACCGGCATAGAGGCGGGCGGCCTCCCGATTCCGCAAACCCGTCTCGACGGCGATGCCGGCATCGCGAAGCAGGGCAACACCGCGGCCGGCGACTTTCGGGTGCTCGTCCAGGCAGGCGATCAGGACTGTGTCTACCCCGGCCTCGATCAGTGCGCTGGCGCACGGCGGAGTCTGTCCATGAAACGCGCAGGGCTCCAGTGTGACATAGGCGCGACCTGTGCACGCTAGCGGGCCGGCCTGATCGAGCGCCCGGCGCTCCGCGTGTGGTCTGCCGCCATCGGCGGTCGCGCCCCATCCGGCAATCACCCCGTCCCGGACAATGATGCAACCGACCGCTGGATTGGGAGCGGTTCGCCCGAGCTGTGCCTGGGCGAGCGCCAGTGCAGCATCCATGAACCGGTAGTCCGCTGACGTAAACATGATCAGGGCAGGGGCGGCAGGGACCTGGCGCGCTCAGGGTCGAGATAGCGAGCCGAGACCGGTTTGAGCGCGTCATCGGACAGGTCGATCAGCAATGGGTTTCCGGTCGGAACCTCGATGTCGATAATGTCCTGGTCGCTGACCTCAAACAGGAATTTGATCAGGGCGCGCAGGCTGTTGCCGTGCGCAGCGATGATCACGTTTTCCCCGGCTGCCAGGCGCGGCGCGATCATGCCTTCCCAGGCGGGCTCAACGCGCTCAAGCGTCATTTTGAGTGATTCCGAGTTCGGGAGGAGGGCCGCAGGGACATTGCGGTAGCGTTCATCCTTTGCAGGATGTTGCGGGTCGTCCTCGGCGAGCGGCGGTGGCGGCGTATCAAACGAACGACGCCAGATCTTGACCTGCGCATCACCGTGTTTGGCGCGGGTTTCATCCTTGTCGAGGCCGGCAAGGGCACCGTAGTGGCGCTCATTGAGCCGCCAGGTTTTCTCGACGGGGATCCAGACGCGATCAAGCCCTTCCAGGCTGAAATTCATGGTGCGGATGGCGCGTGTCAGGACCGAGGTGAAGGCGCGATCCGGCTTGAATCCGGCCGCGGCCAAGAGGGCGCCCGACCGTCGTGCCTGGGCTTCGCCCTCATCGGTGAGGTCGACATCGACCCATCCGGTGAACCGGTTCTGCCGGTTCCACGCGCTCTGGCCGTGGCGGATAAGGGCGAGTTGCGGCATCGCAGTATCTCCTTGCGCGTCGTGATCGCAGAGCGATAGCCCGCCAGGGTGTTCCGGGCAAGGATCGGCCGCTGTCGCGGGCGCCCACAGGACGATTTGTATACGCTTTTGAGGCGAACTGTGTTATCAAAACTCGCGTCGGGGTAGTGATTTTGGTTGGCATGGCGGCTCTTCGGAGACACCGGCATGCCCGGTCCGGCGGCGCGACGTCTCTGGCCCTGTGCGCCCCCCTGCGCAGTTCCGGACCTGTTGCCGCCAGGCGAGCCGCGCACCTCCCTTTCCGGGACGTGCGCGGTTCTGTTATGGAGACGGATAATATCCCTTGGGCATTCTGGAAGCTGGCATGAATGATTTCGACCCCGTCGCGTCCGCACGACGCGTCATAGCGCTTGAGCGAGACGGCCTGGATGCGCTTCTCCTGTCAGTGGACAGTGCGTTTTCGGCCACGATTGAACGGCTGGGCAAGGTTCAGGGGCGCCTGATCTGCTCGGGTGTCGGCAAGTCCGGACATGTCGCGCGCAAGATCGCGGCGACCCTCGCCTCGACTGGTACGCTGGCCTATTATGTCCACCCGACCGAGGCCAGTCATGGCGATCTCGGCATGATCACACCGGATGATGCGGTTCTGGCCCTGTCGAAATCGGGCGAAACCCGGGAACTCGGTGATTTGATTGCCTATTGTCGCCGTTTCTCCGTCCCGCTGATTGGCATGACCAGCCAGGTCGATAGCACGCTGGCGCGGGCGGCGGACTACAAGTTGATCATTCCGGATGCGCCGGAAGCGTGTGGGGAAACCCGGGCGCCGACGACGTCGACGACATTGATGATGGCGCTGGGTGATGCGCTGGCGATTGCCTTGCTGGAGCAGCGCGGCTTTACGGCGGCGGATTTCAAGACATTTCACCCGGGCGGGGCCCTCGGCGCGGCGCTGGCAACGGCCGCGGATATCATGCATGCCGGACAGGCTATGCCCCTGATTTCACAGGCCGCACCGATGAGTGATGTGCTGATTGAAATGACCGTGAAGAGCTTTGGTTGCGCTGGTATTCTCGACGAGTCGGGCCGCCTGGCCGGGATCATCACCGATGGCGATTTGCGGCGTCATATGGGTGATGCCCTGATCGAGAAAACTGCCGGATCGATCATGACGGCCGGCCCGAAAACAGGGGTTCCTGGCATGTTGGCAGCCGATGCCTTGCGGGAGATGACGGCCGGCGCGGCGAAAATCATGCAACTCTTTATTGTTGATGAGGAAAATCGGCCGCTGGGCATTCTGCATCTGCATGACTTGCTGCGTGCAGGCCTGAAATAGTCGCTGAATTCCGGGGGTTAGCCCGCCGGTCTGCCTGACTGCTGCAAGCCTGCTATATGATGGCCGTAGATTACCCCTCGAGCGTCAGTTTGCCCGCCGGATGCCTGCCGGATGCCTGCGCTTGCCCATGCGGTCGCCCGTCTGCGAAGGGGTCCGGCTCTAGCCCGGCGCTTTAGGGGGGCGGGCCTGGCCGAGTTTGACAAATTCCTGCCGGTAGAAGCGGAAGAGTGTGTAGCCCGCGATCGCGGCACCATAGGTGAGAAATCCGGCGAACAGACAGAGCAGCCCCCAGGTGACCAGGCGGAACGCGATCTCCATAACCCCAAACCCCACACACGCTTTACAACTGGCCGCCAGTTTCGCGCACTTTCGCCGATTTAGCAAGTTTTGGTTGTGTCAGCGCGGCTGAGGCGCGGCGAGGGCGTGGGCGACATTCAGGTCCAGCGCCTCGAGATAATCGGGCTGGGAAATGCCGAAAGCCCGGAAGATCGCGTCGCAGGCCAATACGGAATAGGCTGGTCTGCTGGCGGGACTGGGAAAGTCTTCCGAGCCGATGCGTTCGACCCTCACCGGTGTTGCGCCGAGCCGCGCGGCGGTGTGGAAAATATCGGCGGCAAACTCGGCCCAGCTCCTCGGCGTGTCGCCGCAGAAATTGAAGATCCCGGTTTGGGCCGGGTCATCGGTCAATTGGTCTGCAATTGCGATGATGGCGGCTGCGATATCGGCCGCCGCGGTCGGGCAGGTCCGTTGATCGTGCACGACCCGGACCTGGTCCTGGCGGCTGCCCAATTCGAGCATGGTGCGCAGGAAATTCTGTCCGCTGCCCGAGAAGACCGCCGAGGTTCTCACGATGACATGCCGTGCGCCGCTACGCTGAACGGCTTCGTCGCCGGCAAGTTTTGAGCGGCCATAGACGCAGAGCGGGCGGACCGGATCGGTCTCGAGATAGGGCGTGTTCTTCTGCCCGTCATACACATAGTCGGTGGACAGGTGGATGAGGGGGATATTCGCCTGCCCGCATCGCTCGGCGATAATGCCCGGCGTCACGGCATTGACCGCCTGCGCCAGCGCCGGTTCGGATTCAGCCCCGTTCACGTCGGTATAGGCGGCGGCATTGATGAGAACGCTGCCGGGCGGGGCGGCCTGCAGTACGGGATCGAGCGCGCGTGCGATCGTGCCGGGTTGCGCCAGATCGATGTCCGGGCGGGCCAGATGCCTGACCGTGTGACCGGTTGAGCTGGCGATCGCCGATGTCGCGGCGGCGACCTGGCCAAGGCGTCCGATGATGATGAAATGCCCGGCCATCAGCGCGAGCCGAGGCCGAGCCGACCGAGCGGGTTTTCGCTGCCAGCCCGGGCCAGGCAATCGCGGCACCAGTTGGAATGTTCCAGATACCAGCCCACCGTCTGGGCCAGGCCGTCGGCCAGGGTGTAGCGGGGCGACCAGCCCAGCTCGCCATGCAGTTTTGCGGCATCGATGGCATAGCGGAAATCATGGCCGGGACGGTCGGTGACGAAGGTGATCAGATCGCTCGACGCGCCGGTGCGGGGGTGTTGCCGGTCCAGCTCGGCGCACAAGCGCTGGACCAGTTCAAGATTGCTGCACTCGGCATCGCCGCCGACATTGTAGACTTCACCGATACGGCCGCGCTCGAGAATGGTCAGCAGGGCATCGGCATGGTCCTCGACATGCAGCCAGTCGCGGACATTCGCGCCGCGGCCATAGACCGGGATTGGCGCGCCCTTGAGGGCCGACAGGATGACGACCGGGATGAGTTTTTCCGGGAATTGGCGCGGCCCGTAATTATTGGAGCAATTCGAGATCAGGGTCGGCAGCGCATAGGTCGCGTGCCAGGCGCGCACCATCATGTCGGCGGCGGCCTTGCTGGCGGCATAGGGCGAATTGGGCCGGTAATGGCTGGTTTCGGTGAACCGGCCTGTGGCGCCGAGCGAGCCATAGACCTCATCGGTCGAGACATGGTGGAAGCGGAACTTCGCGGCGCGGCCGGCGTCCAGGCCCTTGAAATAATCCGTCGCGGCCTGCAGCAATTGGGCCGTTCCGCCGACATTCGTGTCGACGAAAACCTGCGGGCCGTCGATCGAGCGATCAACATGCGATTCCGCGGCGAGATGCATCACCGCGTCCGGCTGGTGTTCAGCGAAAATCCGCGCCAGCGCGCCACTGTCGCGGATGTCGGCATGTTCAAACCGGTAGGCCGGATTGGCGCGGACTTCGTCGAGACTGTCGGGATTGGCCGCATAGGTCAGGGCATCGAGATTGACGACCCCATGCCCGCGGGCGAGCGCTGTGAGCACCAGTGTGGAGCCGATAAAGCCGCTACCGCCCGTGATGAGAAGTTTCACGCCGTCCCCCTTCGCGTCTACTCGCCGAACCGGAAGGGCGTCTCGAAATCAGCCCAGGAAATCCCGTTCGCATCCTTCTGCGACAAGGTCGCGGCGCTGTGATCAATGCCCCAATCGATTGCCAGCGCGGGATCGTCCCAGCGCAGGCTCGCATCCAGGCCGGGGGCGTAATCATTGTCCACCTTGTACTGGACGATGGTATCGGCTTCCAGCGTCACGAAGCCGTGCAGGCATCCGCGGGGCACGAAAATCTGGGCCCCATTGCTCGCCGACAGCTCCGATTTGATGTGCTGGCCGAAGGCCGGTGATCCCCGGCGCGCATCGACAACTACGTCGAGCACGCCGCCTTGCACGACGCGAACAAGCTTGGCCTGTTCGGCCGGCGGGCGCTGGAAGTGCAAGCCGCGCACCGTGCCCGCTGCGGCGGACCAGGACTGGTTGTCCTGAGCGAAGTCGGAATCGATGCCGAGAGCGGCCAGATCGTCGCGATTATAGGTGACGGAAAAATAGCCGCGAGGGTCGCCAAAGCGCGGCGGGATGAGTTGAATCACTCCGGGAATGTCGAGGTGTTCAATCTTCATGGCGGCGCTCCATACCAAGAGGGGATATGCGCAGGTTTGCCGGGCAACTCAAGTCTGGCCGGGCAGCAACCGGCGTCACGCTGTTTCCAGACCGGGCGAGGTCTTGTATGCGTGTAGCAGCCCGTCCGGGGCGATAGCTGTAACTGACTGGGGTGTAACGTGAAAGGAATTGTGCTTGCAGGAGGCAGCGGAACCCGGCTGTGGCCGTTGACGCTTTGCACGTCCAAACAATTACTGCCCGTCTATGACAAGCCGATGATCTACTACCCGCTGTCGGTCCTCATGCTGGCCGGGATCCGGGACATCTTGATCATCACGACGCCGGACGATCAGCCGCGCTTCCGGCAATTGCTGGGCGACGGCTCCCAGTTCGGAATCCGCCTGAGCTATGTCGTGCAGCCCAGCCCGCAGGGCCTGGCGCAGGCCTTCCTGCTCGACGAGGATTTCATCGGTGACGAGCCGGTCACCCTGATCCTGGGCGATAACCTGTTTTACGGCCACGGCTTTGATGAGCTTGTGCGCAAGGCGGCCTCGGTGACGACGGGCGCGACGATTTTCACCTATCATGTCAACAAGCCGCGGCGGTATGGCGTGGTGGTGCTCGACGAGAATGGTGTGCCGGTCGCGATTGACGAAAAACCCCTGGAGCCGCGTTCGAATCTCGCGGTCACCGGACTCTATGTCTACGATAATGACGTGATCGAAATCGCCCGCTCGATCCGGCCATCGGCGCGCGGCGAGCTGGAAATCACCGATGTAAACCGCGCGTATATGGAGCGTGGTGATCTGCGCGTCGAAAAGCTCGGACGCGGGATTGCCTGGCTTGATACGGGCACGCCGCAAGCCCTGCTCGAAGCGTCGGAATATGTCCGCTCGCTGGAACGACGCCAGGGCCTGCAGATTGCCTGCCTTGAGGAGACGGCCTACCTCAATGGCTGGATCGACCGCGCCGAGCTGCAGCGTTCGGCGCAACGCTTCGCCAGTTCGGACTACGGGAAATACTTGGCCAAATTGTTGGAAGTCGATGCTAATTAGCGATATTTGCTGCCAGGATTGGCGTGCGAACTGGCGTGGGGAAATTGAATGACGGTTTTAGTGACGGGTGCCGCAGGCTTTGTGGGTTTTCATGCGATCAACGCGCTGCTGGATCGCGGCGAGACGGTTGTCGGCATCGACAATCTGAACGCTTACTATGATCCCGCACTGAAGCAGGCGCGCCTGGATCATCTGAAAGCCCGCCCGGGTTTCACCTTTGAAAAGATGGAGCTCGCGGATAATGAGGCCGTCCTGGCACTCGTCGAACGGGTTCGCCCGGACCGCATCCTGCACCTGGGGGCCCAGGCCGGTGTCCGATACTCGATCGACCAGCCCTTCGCCTATGCCAATTCAAACCTGCACGGGCATTTGTCCGTGCTGGAGGCGGCCCGTCATCTCGGCGATGATCTGAAACACCTGGTCTATGCCTCATCCAGCTCCGTCTATGGCGAACGCTCCGCCGTTCCCTTCCGCGAAGATGATGTGACCATGCAGCCGGCCTCGCTCTACGCCGCCACCAAGCTGGCGGATGAGCTGATGAGTTCGGCCTATGCCAGCCTGTACGGGATTGCGGCTACCGGCTTGCGCTTCTTCACGGTGTACGGGCCCTGGGGCCGGCCGGACATGGCCTATTGGCTCTTCTCCGACGCCATGTTCGAGGGACGCCCGATCAAGGTTTTCAATAATGGCGAGATGGAGCGCGACTTCACCTATATCGACGACATTATCGCGCCGCTCCTGCGCGTGCTCGATGACAGCCCGGCGCGCGGCCATCACGACGTGTTCAATATTGGCGGGGCCTCACCGGTCAAGCTGATGGACATGATCTCGACGCTGGAAAACGCTCTCGGCATGACCGCCGAGAAAATCATGCTGCCCATGCAGGCCGGCGATGTGACCCGCACCTATGCCGATGCCAGCAAGCTGGAGCGCGTTTATGGCTACAAGCCCGGCGTGCGGCTCGAGGAAGGCCTCGGCCGCTTCGCCGAATGGTATCGCGAATGGCGTCAGCGCGACGCCTAGAGCATTTTCATTGAATTCGAGCTCAATGAGAATACTCCAGGTCTTTGTATTTCGGCATTTTCGAACCGCAAAACCGGTTCCCACTTTTGCTGAAAATGCTCTAGTTTCCGGTGATCTCGGTCTTGAGCACGGCCTCGGCGACCTGGCGGGCGGCGGCACCGAGTTCGCCGTCATGAAGGGCGTAGGACAGGGTGGCGCGCAGATAGCCCAGCTTGTCGCCGCAATCATAGGACTGGCCCTCATATTCGACGGCATGGAAGTCCTGGTTCTGCATCAGGCGGGCCATCGCATCGGTCAGCTGGATTTCGCCGCCGGCGCCTGCAGCCTGGTCTTCGAGATATTTGAAGATACTGCCCTGCAGGATGTAGCGCCCGGTGATCGCCAGATTTGACGGCGCCTTGTCGACCGCAGGCTTTTCCACCATGCCGCGCATGCGGATCCGGTTGCCCTGGCGCTCGACAGGGTCGATCACGCCATATTTGTCGACATTTTCCGGCGCGACCTGTTCGACGGCGATGATATTGCCGCCCGTGTCTTCATAAGCGGCAACCATCTGGGCCAGGCAGCTCGGCTCGGCGCGGACCAGCACGTCGGGAAGCAGGATGGCGAAGGGTTCGTCGCCGATGATGTCGCGGGCGCACCAGATGGCGTGGCCGAGGCCGAGCGGTGCCTGCTGGCGAACGAAACTCATTGAGCCGGGCGCGGCGCGCGTCTGGTTGAGGATTTCGAGAATCTCGGTCTTGCCCTTGTCCTGCAAGGTGGCCTCGAGCTCATAGGCGCGGTCGAAATAATCCTCGATCGCGCCCTTGTTGCGGCCGGTCACGAAGACGAAGTGCTCGATGCCCGCGGCGATGGCTTCATCGACGACATACTGGATCGCCGGGCGGTCGAAAACGGGGAGCATTTCCTTGGGGATGGATTTGGTGGCTGGCAGAACGCGTGTTCCCAGGCCGGCAACGGGCAGGACGGCTTTGCGGACTCGTTTCATGACAGGCACTCCCCTCGTGTTTTTTATCAAGGCACGCCTATCGGATCGTTTTGCTGCCGTCCAGCTTACGCATTCACTTCGCGTAAGGGTCGCTGTCCTATATGTTTTGCGCAAACCAGAATTTGGAAGCGCACATGGGCAAGAAATACTTCGGCACGGATGGTGTCCGCGGCCTCACCAATTCCTTCCCGATGACGGCCGAGACCGCACTGCGGCTCGGCATGGCAGCGGGGCGGCATTTTGTCCGCCATACCGGGCGGCACTCCGTGGTGATCGGCAAGGATACGCGCCTGTCCGGCTATATGATTGAATCCGCCCTGGTCGCCGGCTTCACCTCGGTGGGCATGGATGTCTTCCAGTTTGGCCCGCTGCCCACCCCCGCGGTGGCGCTGATGACGCGGTCATTGCGCGCCGATCTGGGGGTGATGATCACCGCCTCGCACAATCCCTATCATGACAATGGCATCAAGCTTTTCGGGCCCGAGGGCAAGAAGCTCGACGATGACACCGAATTGCAGATCGAGGCGCTGATGGATGGCAGCCTCAGTGAGGAATTGGCAGCGCCGTCCGATCTCGGGCGTGCCAAGCGGATCGATGACGCCCAGGCGCGTTATGTCGAAATCGTCAAATCGACCTTTCCGCGCAATCAGAGCCTGTCGAGCCTGCGCCTGGTGATCGATTGCGCCAATGGCGCTGGCTACAAGGTCGCCCCGACGGCGCTGTGGGAGCTGGGCGCCGATGTGATCCCGATCGGGGTTGAGCCGAATGGTTTCAACGTCAATGAGGATTGCGGTTCAACCGCGCCGGCCCGGCTGGCCAAGGAAGTGGTCAAGTATCGCGCCGATCTCGGGATCGCGCTCGACGGTGATGGCGACCGTCTCATCCTGTGTGACGAGAAGGGCCGGGTCATTGATGGCGACCAGATCCTCGCCATGCTGGCGCGTCACTGGCACAAGACCGGCGAGCTGGCCAAACCGGCCATCGTCGCGACGGTGATGTCCAATCTCGGTCTCGAACGCTTCCTGGAGAGCGAGGGCATTGCGCTCGAACGCACCCAGGTCGGTGACCGTTATGTGTCCGAGCGCATGAAGGAAACCGGCATCAATCTCGGCGGTGAAGCCTCCGGTCATATCGTGACACCCGATTTCGCACCGACCGGCGATGGCCTGATCGCGGCGCTGCAAGTGCTGCGGGTGCTGGTCGATTCAGGCGAGCCGGCCAGTTCGGTCTTCCGGGTCTTCAAGCCGGCGCCGCAATTGCTGGAGAATGTCCGCGTCAGCAAGGGCAAGGCCCTGCTCACCAACCCCGGGATTCTCGCCGCCATCGCCGAAGCCGAACAGCGCATGGGCACGAGCGGGCGTCTGCTCGTGCGGGCCTCGGGCACGGAACCGGTGATCCGGGTCATGGCCGAAGGTGAGATGAAGCTGATCCGCAGCGTGGTGGATGATGTGCGGTCGGCCATCGAGCGGGCGGCCGCCTAGTGCCGGCAGCGGCGACACCGGTCCGCGTTCAGATTATTGAGCTGCAATATCTCCGCGCGCTGGCGGTCCTGCTGGTCATACTTGGCCATACCCATCAGAGCGAGGGCCGTTTTTTCGGCGACCAGTTGCTGGGCAGTTTCGCCTATTTCGGGTTTAGCGGCGTCGATGTCTTCTTCGTCATTTCCGGCTTTATCATCCACCATCTCTATGGCGGGCTGTCCGGCCTTCGGCCGCGCTTCTTTCTCGCGCGCCTGAACCGGATCTTCCCGCTCTACTGGGTCTATACGGCGATCGCGGTGGCGGGCTATCTGCTGGTGTTCGGCGATGGCTCCGCTACGGCGCTGCGGGACAAGGACTGGCTGGCCTCGATCACGCTCTTCCCGGCCGGCTCCCCGCCGATCCTTCCGGTCGCCTGGACGCTGACGCATGAATTGTATTTCTACCTCGTCTATGCCGTCTTTCTCGCCCTTCCGGCACGCGTGCGGCCCTGGGCGGTGCTGGTCTGGGCGGGCCTGACGCTGGGCGGGTTTCTGGGTCTCGCCGCGGGCCGTGCGCCCTGGGTCGAGCTGGCCGTCAGCCCGTTCAATCTCCTGTTTCTGGCCGGCGCCCTGATTGCGCAATTCGCGGAGCGCCTCATGCGCCGGAAATTCGCGGCCCTGGCGCTGGCCCTTGCGGGCATTGCCCTCGGGCTCGCCTGGACGGCGGTCCACGGGCTGGAGGGGCTGCGGGATCCCGCCATTCGCGTCCTGGTCTTTGCCCCCTTCGCGATCGGCACGGTCTGGGCGGTGCTGGCCTGGCGTCCTCGGCTGCCGACGCTGACGGCGCGCA
>NZ_JBLWTL010000029.1:0-29801 GCF_048270095.1 Maricaulis sp.
CCGCCATCACCCCAGCTCGCTCTCAGATGGAGCTAGGAATATGATCCGCTATCCAGAATCCCGGACAGTAGTGGACGTATGTCAGGACCTCGACGTGACAGGGTCGGAGCCTATGATATTGAGGTCCTGACTTTCGTCAGGATGACGAATTTTTGGTGATGTTATCCCCGCCCCCACGCGCTGCGCTTATGCTTCAGCTGTTCCGGTCGCACGGGAGGCGTGAGCTCAGTCATTCGCGGCGGTCGGGAGCGTGGAGCTCGTCCGAGAGCTGGCATGACACCCAGTAATCCGGCGTGGCCACTGGAGAGGAAGGCGGCATAAAGCTCGACCGTTACTCCACTCCGGTTTCGAGACGGGGGCCGCAAGGCGTCCGACCAAATCTCCACGTGTGGGACGTCCCGGATGCCCCCTAAATTACTCTACACCCGGCATTCGCCGGCGTCCCACACACCTCCTGCTTAGGCGAGGTGACCTGCTCAAACCTCCAGCGGCACGCCGCGTGGAGATTTTGGTGCGTCGCCCAACAAAGAAACGCGCCCCCGGCCTGTGCCGGGAGCGCTCTTCAATCCAATACGGGGCCTGAGGCCTAGTAGCGGTAATGATCGGCCTTGAACGGGCCAGCCTTGGGAAGTTCAAGATATTCGGCCTGTTCAGACGACAGCACGGTCAGCTTGGCCCCCAGCTTGGGCAGGTGCAGGGCAGCGACCTTCTCGTCGAGATGCTTGGGCAGGATGTAGACATTGTTGTCGTACTGCTCACCCTTGGTCCAGAGCTCGATCTGGGCCAGCGTCTGATTGGTGAAGCTGGCCGACATCACGAAGCTTGGATGGCCGGTGGCATTGCCGAGATTGACCAGGCGGCCTTCCGACAGCAGCACGATGCGATTGCCCTCAGGGAAGTTCACGATATCGACCTGCGGCTTCACATTGGTCCATTCGAAATTCTGCAGGGCCTCGACCTGAATCTCATTGTCGAAATGGCCGATATTGCAGACGATCGCCATGTCCTTCATCGCCCGCATATTGTCGACGGTGATGATGTCCTTGTTTCCGGTCGCGGTGACGAAAATGTCCATATCGCCGACGACATCGTCGATGGTGACAACGGTGAAGCCGTCCATGCAGGCCTGCAGGGCGCAGATCGGATCAATTTCGGTGACGAAGACACGGGCACCGGCGCCGCGCAGGGATTCTGCGGAACCCTTGCCGACATCGCCATAGCCGCAGACCAGGGCAGTCTTGCCGGCCATCATCACATCGGTGCCGCGACGGATCGCGTCGACCAGGCTTTCCCGGCAGCCATAACGATTGTCGAATTTCGACTTGGTGACGCTGTCATTGACGTTGATGGCCGGGAAGGGGAGCTCGCCGCGCTTGTGCATCTGATAGAGACGCATCACGCCGGTCGTGGTCTCTTCGGAGACGCCCTGGATGGCGGCCTTGGCCTTGGCGAACCAGCCGGGGCTGGCAGCGATACGTTTCTTGATCTGGGCGAAGAGGGCGGTTTCTTCCTCCGACTTTGGATGATCGAGCACGGATGGATCGGCTTCGGCCTTCTCGCCGAGGATCAGGTACATCGTGGCATCGCCGCCATCATCGAGGATCATATTGGCGGTCTCGCCATTGCCCCAATGGAAGATGGCGTCGGCATAATCCCAGTATTCGGCCAGCGTCTCGCCCTTGGTGGCGAAGACCGGCACGCCGCTTTCGGCGATGGCTGCGGCGGCGTGGTCCTGGGTCGAGAAGATGTTGCACGAGGCCCAGCGCACTTCGGCGCCAAGGGCTGTGAGGGTCTCGATCAGGATGGCGGTCTGGATCGTCATGTGGAGCGAGCCGGCGATGCGGGCGCCCTTGAGAGGCTGCGCCTTGCCGAATTCGGCGCGCAGGGCCATCAGGCCGGGCATTTCGATCTCGGCCATGTCCATTTCGATCCGGCCCCATTTGGCCAGCGACATGTCTTTCACGAGATAGGGTTTGTCCGCAGCAAATTGCGTCATGACCATCAGGTCCTTCTATTGGGGTATGATTATTTGAAACATCGGGTTGAACGGGCCGGCCGAACCGGCCCGTTCATAACAGATTTACGCCAGTTTACGCAGATCTTCGGCCAGGTCGGTCTTCTCCCAGGAGAAGCCGCCTTCGGTGTCGGGATTGCGCCCGAAATGGCCATAGGCGGCAGTGCGGGCATAGATCGGGCGATTGAGTTGCAGCCGGGTACGGATACCACGCGGCGACAGATCGGCCATTTGCCGCAAGGCGTCTTCCAGGCGGGTCTCGTCGATCTGGCCGGTGCCGTGCAGATCGACATAGAGCGAGAGTGGCTTGGAGACGCCGATCGCATAGGAGACCTGGATGGTGCAGCGCTCGGACAGACCGGCTGCGACCACATTCTTGGCCAGCCAGCGGCAGGCATAGGCGGCGGAACGGTCAACCTTGGTCGGATCCTTGCCGGAAAAGGCACCGCCACCATGTGGCGCCGCGCCGCCATAGGTGTCGACAATGATCTTGCGCCCGGTCAGGCCGGCATCGCCATCGGGGCCGCCGATCACGAAAGTGCCGGTCGGATTGACGTAGAATTCGGCCTCGGGCGGGAACCAGCCCTCAGGCAGGACTTCGGATACGATCGGGCGAACGAGTTCGCGGATCTGCTCCTGGGTCATTCCGTCCCTGTGCTGGGTCGAGACGACGACGGATTCAACGCCAACAGGCTGGCCGTTTTGATAGCGAAGCGTGACCTGGGACTTGGCATCGGGCTCGAACTCCGGACGCGCCCCGGATTTGCGCAGGATCGCCATGCGCTTGAGGATCTGGTGCGAATACTGGATCGGCGCCGGCATGAGTTCCGGCGTCTCATTGGTGGCATAGCCAAACATGATGCCCTGATCGCCAGCGCCCTCATCCTTGCTCTCGCTGCCATCAACACCCTGGGCGATATGCTCGGACTGGCCGTGCAGAAAGTTCTGGAAGGTCGAATTTTTCCAGTGAAACCCGTCCTGTTCATAGCCGATATCGCGCACGGCCTCGCGGGCTGCCGCCTCGATCTCTTCGGGTTCGACATCGACCGCGCAACGGAGTTCGCCGGCGAGGATAATCTGATTGGTCGTGGTCAGCGTCTCACAGGCAACCCGCGCTTCGGGATCCTTGCTGAGCAGCAGGTCAACGACGGTATCGGAAATCCGGTCGCAGACCTTGTCGGGATGACCTTCCGACACGCTCTCGCTGGTGAAAATGTAGGATGAGCGGCTCAAGGACGACTCCTCATATAACGATTGCCTTATGTGATTTGGACAGAAGCAGATTAGCGGTTGCGGCGCAAGGAAGCTGTGCTGCCGCGTGTATCGCGTCAGACCACCAGGCCGGTTGAGTTTGTGCCGGTGATCACTTCATTCCGCCGGCTGCAAGAAACGGGTAGCGCAATTGATCATATAAAGATATCTTTATGTCTCACTATGTAGCAGATTGGCTGCAGCGGGCCCGGCGGCCCTGTGCCCCGGAACGGCGATTGAGGTGTGAAGTCATGAGTGCAGCAAAAGCTTCCGGGGACGGTCTCTCCGTCTCGTTCGAGTTCTTTCCGCCCAAGACCGAGGCGATGGAAGCGACATTGTGGGAGTCGATCCGCCGCCTCGAACCGCTCGACCCGGCCTTTGTCTCGGTCACCTATGGCGCTGGCGGTTCGACGCGTGAACGCACCCACCGCACCGTCCACCGTATTGTCGACGAGACCGGTATCGCGCCGGCGGCGCATCTGACCTGCGTCTCGGCGACCCGGGCTGAAGTCGATGATGTGATCCGCGATTATCGCGATGCCGGCGTGCGCCATATCGTGGCCCTGCGCGGCGATCCGCCGGAAGGGATTGGTGAAGCCTATCGCCCTGCGCCGGGCGGCTATGCCAATGCGGCCGAGCTGGCAGCGGGTATACGCGCCATCGGGGATTTCGAAATCTCGGTCGGTTGCTATCCCGAGCAACATCCCGAGAGCGCAAGCCTTGAGCATGACCTGGATCTGCTGAAGGCCAAGATCGATGCCGGTGCGACACGCGCGATCACGCAATTCTTCTTCGAGCCGGACACCTTCCTGCGGTTCCGGGACCGCGCTCTGCAGGCCGGGATCACGATCCCGATCGTGCCGGGCATCATGTTGCAACCCAATTTCAAGGGCCTGACCCGGATAGCGGGTCTGTGCAACACCCATATCCCGGACCGCGTTCACCGGCATTTTGACGGTCTTGACGAGGATGCAGCGACGCGCCAATTGGTGACGGCGCACCTGGCGGCCCAATTATGCGCCGATCTGCACGAAGCCGGTGTCGATGATTTCCACTTCTACACCCTCAACCGGGCTGAACTCGCCCTGTCGACCTGTCATTTGCTCGGCGTAAAACCGGGACTCCCGGCACGGGAATTCGCGGCATGACGGCGCGTACAGAACGGCAGGCCGCGCTTGAGCGCATCGGTCGAGACCGCATCCTGATCCTTGACGGGGCAATGGGCACACAGATTCAGGATCTCAAGCTCGATGAGGCCGGCTATCGTGGCCAGAGATTCGCGGACTGGGCGACCCTGATCAAGGGCAATAACGACATCCTCAATCTGAGCGCGCCCGATGCAGTCAAGGCGATCCATCACGCCTATTTCGATGCCGGAGCTGATATTGCCGAGACCAATACCTTCTCCTCGACCTCGATCGCCCAGGCTGACTACCGCATGCAGGATCTGGCACCGGAGATAGCCCGCGAAGGCGCCCGGCTGGCTCGCGAGGCAGCTGATGAGCAGGAGGCCCGCACCGGCGCGCCCAAGGGTGTTGCCGGCGCGATTGGTCCGACCAACAAGACGCTGTCGATCTCGCCCCAGGTCAATGATCCGGGCTTTCGCGAGGTCGATTTCGACCAGGTGCGGCTGAGCTATGCCGAACAGGCGCGGGCGATGGCCGATCATGTCGACTTCTTTCTCGTGGAGACAATCTTCGACACGCTCAATGCGAAGGCCGCGATCAAGGCGTTGATTGATCTGCGCACCGAAGAGGGCATTGATCGCCCGATCATGTTGTCAGGCACGATTACCGACCGGTCCGGCCGCACCCTGTCCGGGCAGACCGCGACGGCCTTCTGGTATTCGGTCCGCCATGCCAGGCCTTGGGCGATCGGCCTCAATTGCGCGCTTGGCGCCGACGAGCTGCGGCCCTATATCGCCGAGTTGTCGCGCGTCGTCGACACGCGCATTCTCGCCTATCCCAATGCCGGACTGCCCAATGATATGGGCGAGTATGACGAGACGCCGGACCAGACCGCCGCACATCTGGGCGAATGGGCGCGCTCCGGCCTGGTCAATATCCTCGGTGGGTGCTGTGGCACCACGCCGGCTCATATACGCGCCATCGCCGCCGCCGCCGCCGGCGCGCCTCCGCATCGGCCGGCCGTGCGAGAGCGCGCCATGCATCTCGCCGGCCTTGAGCCGTTCGAATTGTCAGCCTGAGATACATCAACCAATGACCTCACTCGTCTCCACTTTCGTCAATGTCGGCGAACGCACCAATGTGACCGGCTCGGCCGTGTTTCGCCGCATGATCACCGAGGGCGATTACGCGGCGGCGGTTTCGGTCGCGCGCCAGCAGGTGGAGAATGGCGCCCAGATCATCGACATCAATATGGATGAGGGCCTGCTCGACAGTATCGAGGCGATGACCACATTCATGCGCCTGATCGCGGTGGAGCCTGACGTGGCGCGGGTGCCGGTGATGATCGATAGTTCCAGGTGGGAGGTGATCGAGGCCGGGCTCAAAAACACCCAGGGCAAGCCGATCGTCAATTCGATCAGCCTGAAGGAAGGCGAAGAGATATTCCTCAAACAGGCTCGTCTGTGTCAGGCCTATGGTGCCGCTGTAGTGGTTATGGCCTTCGACGAGGCCGGCCAGGCCGAGACCGCCGACCGCAAGTTTGAAATCTGCAAGCGCGCCTATGAGATCTTGGTCAACAGGGTCGGCTTTGCGCCGGAAGACATCATCTTCGACCCGAATATCTTCGCCGTCGCGACCGGGATCGAGGAGCATAATGATTACGCCGTCGCCTTCATCGAAGCGACGCGGCGGATCCGCAGGGAATTGCCCGGCTGTCATGTGTCCGGCGGGCTGTCCAACGTGTCCTTCTCATTCCGCGGCAATGAACCGGTCCGCCGTGCCATGCACACCGTCTTTCTTTACCACGCCATTCATGCCGGCATGGATATGGGCATCGTCAATGCCGGCCAGCTCGACATTTATGATGATATCGAACCGAAGCTGCGCGAGCTGGTTGAGGATGTGATCCTCAATCGCCGCGAGGATGCGACCGACCGCCTGCTGACCGAAGCCGAGACCTATCGCGATAGCGGTGGCTCAAAGGCCAAGGAGCGTGATCTGGCCTGGCGTGAGGCGCCGGTCAATGAGCGCATCAAGCATGCCCTGGTGCATGGCCTCAATGAATTCATCGTCGCCGATGCCGAAGAGGCGCGTCAGCAGGCCGAGCGGCCGCTGCACGTGATCGAAGGCCCGTTGATGGACGGGATGAACATCGTCGGCGACCTGTTTGGCGATGGCCGCATGTTCCTGCCGCAGGTCGTCAAATCGGCGCGGGTGATGAAACAGGCGGTCGCTCATCTCATCCCCTTCATGGAAGCCGAGAAGGAGGCTGCCGGCGAGGCGCAATCCTCGGCCGGCAAGATCGTGATGGCGACGGTGAAGGGCGATGTCCACGATATCGGCAAGAATATTGTTGGCGTCGTGCTGCAATGTAATGGCTATGAGGTGATCGATCTCGGCGTGATGGTGACCTGCGAGACCATTATCGACACCGCCTTGCGCGAAAAGGCCGATGTGATCGGTCTGTCCGGACTGATTACGCCCTCGCTTGACGAGATGGTTTTTGTGGCGTCCGAGATGGAGCGGCGCAATATCACTCTGCCATTGCTGATTGGCGGTGCCACCACCAGTCCGGCCCATACCGCGGTCAAGATCGATCCGGCGATCTCGGTCGCCCCGGTGATCCATGTACTCGATGCCAGCCGCGCGGTCGGCGTCGTCTCCAGACTTTTGGGCGATGGCCGTGATGCCTATGCGCAGGGGATTCGCGAAGACCTGGCCAAAATCCGTGAACGCCGCCTGGCGGCCCGCTCGAAGAAAGCCCGTCTGCCGCTGGAGAAGGCACGAGCGAATGCCTGGGATTGCGACTGGTCGGTCTATTCCCCGCCCAAGCCGGCTTTCCTCGGGACCAGGAGTTTCTCGCCCTCGGTCAAGACCCTGATCGAGTATATCGACTGGACGCCCTTCTTCTTCACCTGGGAGCTGAAGGGCAGCTATCCGGCGATTTTCGACGATCCCAAACGCGGCGCCGTCGCGCGGGATCTGTTCACCGACGCCCAGGCCATGCTCAAGCGCATCGTTGATGAGGAATTGCTGGCGCCGAAGGCTGTGTGCGGTTTCTGGCCTGCCAATCGCGTTGGCGATGATGCGGTCCTCTACATCGATGACAGCCGGACCACGCGTCTCGATACATTTCACGGTCTTCGCCAGCAGGCGGCCAAGGATAATGACCGGCCGCACCTGTCCCAGTTCGACTTCATAGCCCCGGCTGGCCATGCCGACTATCTCGGCGGATTCGTGGTCACGGCCGGTGATAATGACACCATTCATGCCCGATTTGCCGCCGAGAAGGATGATTATTCCTCGATCATGTTCAAGGCTTTGTCCGACCGGATTGCGGAGGCCTGTGCCGAATGGCTGCACGAGCAGGTGCGCCGCGAGCATTGGGGCTATGCACCGGACGAGACCCTGTCGCGCCAGGATCTGATCGCGGAGAGCTATACCGGCATCCGCCCGGCGGCCGGCTATCCATCCCAGCCCGACCATTCAGAAAAGCGCACCCTGTTCGCCTTGCTCGACGCGGCCGAGGCGACCGGCGTCAGCCTGACCAATTCGTTTGCGATGACACCGGCCTCGTCAGTGTCGGGCCTCTATCTCTCGCATCCAGAGAGCGTTTATTTCGCGGTCGGCCGTATCCTGCGCGACCAGGTCGAGGACTACGCGGATCGCAAGGGGTGGCCGCTGGAAGATGCCGAGCGGGCGCTGGGGCCGATCCTCGATTATGTTCCGGCAGCGACGGCTCCGGCCTGAGCGGCGGCAATCATCAGTCATGATTTGGACTTTACAGCCGATATGCGCCATATCCCGCGCCTTGCCCTGTCCTGCGGACTGATCGCGCCTGGAGCCTCGCATGCGTTTTGCTTTTTTCGGTGACATTGTCGGCAAGACCGGACGCCGGGCGCTTGAAGCGCACCTGCCTGATTTGCGCAAACAAATGGCGCTCGATTTCGTTGTCGTCAATGCCGAGAACGCGGCGGCCGGTTTCGGCGTCACCGAGAAGATCTGCGAAGGCCTGTTCGATCTCGGCGTTGATGCGCTCACCCTCGGTAATCACGCCTGGGACCAGCGTGAAACGCTGACCTATATCGACCGCGAGCCGAGACTGTTGCGGCCGGCGAATTATCCGGCCGGATCGACGCCGGGCAAGGGCGCCAATCTGATCGAGGCGGCCAATGGCTCGCGTGTGCTGGTGGTCAATCTCATGGGGGCCCTGTTCATGGAAACCCTCGACGATCCCTTCTCCACGATCGAGCGCGAACTGGCCGCCGCGCCGATGGGGCAGGTGGCCGATGCGATCATCATCGATTTTCACGCCGAGGCGACCAGCGAGAAAATGGGGATGGGCGTGTTTTGCGATGGCCGCGCCAGCCTGGTCGTCGGAACGCACACCCATGTTCCAACCGCTGACGCGCGCATCCTGCCGGGCGGCACCGCCTACCAGACCGATGCCGGCATGTGTGGCGATTATGACTCGGTGATCGGCATGGACAAGGAAGAGCCCCTGCGCCGCTTCACGACCCGGATGCGTACCGGCCGGTTCGAACCGGCGACGGGAGAGGCGACGGTGTGCGGCGTGTTTGTCGAGACCGATAATGCCACAGGGCTGGCGGTGCGCTGCGAGCCGATCCGGATCGGCGGTCAGCTGTCCGGGCAGATTCCACAATCCTGAGTCGGACCATTCTCAGTTGTAGCGCCCTGCCACCACAGGCAAACGGACCCGGACTGATTCTGGCCACTTGAAAAATTACACATATGTCATGATCCTGATCACGGGAGCCATGCCGTCGCCTTTGCCATTATGGCAAAGCGGGTGACGACGTGATTAACGGCAGCAAGTCCTGGCCGCCATGAGCCGGACGCCTGCCGAAGCGCACTGTAGGGGAAACCAATGACCCGGCTCGCGCCAGGGTCACGGCTCCTTCGCCACAGTGGGTTCGTGTGGTAGGTGTTAGCTGTCGGGGGATGGCATGTTTAAGCAGACGATCCGGTTTGACAGAGCGCAGGATGCTCATGTGTTCGATCAGTATCTGGTCGATTTTCTGAGGTCTTGCGAAGAGAGCGGCCTGGACAATCAGGCCTGCGTTTTCACAACCAGCCTGCAGGAGTCAGAGTCCTATATTCGCGTCGTCCAGACGGACAGTGCGAGCATGCTGGGCCAGTTTCTCAATTTCCTGACCATCCGGAATTTTCCACCCGCGACCTGCGTGGCGGCCGATGGCAAGGCCGTCAACGTCTGACAGTCAACACATGACAGGCAACACACGATGGAGCTGTGTCCGTCCAATGCAGGCCCTGCCGGGCGGCCTTGTCTCTACAAAGTCGATCTTGAGGTCAGCCGCTCGCGACCTGCGGGCGAGCCTGTGCTTTGGCTCGTTGGAAATGTAGGCTTTGCACCCGGCAATGCGGTCTGGCGACGGGCAGCAATATGAGGGCTGACGAATGGTGGTGCGAATAGTTCCGGTTATCATGTCCGGCGGATCCGGGACCCGCCTCTGGCCGCTTTCCCGGGCTGCCCATCCCAAACAATTGCACCCGCTTGTCACCGAGCTGACCATGGTGCAGGAAACCGCCCGCCGCGTCGCCGCCAGCTCGAAGGATTTCGAGTTTGAAGCGCCGATCATCGTGCTGAACGAGAGCCAGTATGCGCGGGCCCGGCAGCAGCTGGATGAAACCGGCTGCGCCCCGTCCTGCTATGTCGTCGAGCCGGTTGGACGCAATACGGCGCCGGTCGCGGCCGTCGCTGCCGAGCTGGTCCGGCGTGAGCTTGGCGAGGATGTTCTGATCCTGCTTCTGCCCGCCGACCACCATATTCGCGATATTGACGGTTTCCACCAGGCGATCGCCCATGGCGCGACGCTCGCGGCACAGGGGCAGCTGGTCACTTTTGGTATCGAGCCGGACGGGCCTGAAACGGGTTATGGTTATATCCGCCGCGGCGAGCCGATCCTGTCGGGCTTCCACGTCGACAGATTTACCGAGAAACCTGATGCCGCGACTGCCAGGGGCTTTCTCGAGAGCGGCGAGTACTACTGGAATGCCGGCATTTTCCTGTTCGGCGCCGGCGCGCTCCTCGCCGAGCTTGAACAACATTGTTCCGAGGTCGCGCAGTGCAGCCGTGATGCCGTGAGCGCGGCCGGGCAATCGGGCACCAAGCTGACGCTGGATCTGGCCGCCTTTGAAGCCTGCCCCTCGATTTCCTTTGACTATGCCGTGATGGAGCGGACCCGCCGGGCTGTCGTCGTGCCGGCCGATATCGGCTGGTCGGATGTCGGGTCCTGGGATGCGCTGTGGTCGATCTCAGACAAGGACGAGAATGGCAATGCCTCGCGTGGCGATGTCAGCATCCATGCCAGCGAGAATTCCTTTGTCATTTCCAATGGCGCCAAGGTTGCCATTCACGGCGTCAAGGACCTGATCATAGTCGCCACCGGTGACGCCGTTCTGGTTGTGCACCGCGACGACGCCCAGAGCGTCAAGAAGATTGTCGATGCGCTGAAAGATTCCGGTCATCACGATCTGCTGTGATGCGACAATGCTGAATGTGGCGAACCGGCTCGCCTTTCGCGGTCATTCTCGCTAATAAAACCCCTCGAATCCGCAGGCATAGGGAAGCCAAACATGGCCGGACATTCCAAATGGGCGAACATCCAGCACCGCAAAGGGCGCCAGGACAAGCTTCGCTCCAAGTTGTTCTCCAAACTGTCCAAGGACATCACGATCGCGGCGAAACTGGGTGGCGGCGATATCGATGCCAATCCACGTCTGCGCCTGGCGGTCTCGATCGCCAAGGGCCAGTCAGTGCCCAAAGACAATATCCAGCGCGCGATCGACAAGGCCGCGGGCGGCGACGCGGATAGCTATGAAGACATCCGCTATGAGGGCTTCGGTCCAGGCGGTATTGGCGTCATCGTTGAAGTTTCGACCGATAACCGCAATCGTGCCGCTGCAGATGTCCGCACCGCGTTCGCGAAGAATGGCGGCAATCTCGGCGAGACCGGCTCGGTTGCCTTCATGTTCGATAATGTCGGTGAGATCCGTTTCCCGCTTTCCGTCGCCGACGAAGATGCAATGATGGAAGCCGCAATCGAGGCAGGGGCCGATGATGTCGCTGCCGAGGCTGGCGATGACGATAATGAAGGCCAGCACATCGTCTACACGGCGCGCGAGGATATGATGGATGTCGTCGCTGCGCTGTCGGAAACCTTTGGTGACCCGGTATCGGTCAACCTGATCTGGAAGCCGCAAAACCTGATTCCAGTGCCGAGTGACAAGGTTCCCGGCCTGATGAAGATGATGGAAGCGTTCGACGACAGTGATGACGTCCAGAATGTCTATGCCAATTTTGATATCTCCGACGAGGACATGGCCCATCTTGGCTGATAGATTGCCGCAGGCCAATTGATCGGGGTGCCGTGTGGACGGGGTAGGCAGAATTGCACAATGGGGGGTTCAGACTGCGCTCCCCTTCTGGGCCGAGCATGGCTGGGATGATGTGCATGGTGGATTCGTTGAATCCATCGCCCTTGATGGCTCTGTAATCCATGGCGAGGCACGCCGGGTCCGGGTGCAGGCGCGGCAGATCTATGTCTTCGCCCGTGCCCATCATGAAGGCTGGTTCGACGGTCTCGAGCGCGCCACAGAGGCCGCCAGCCTGTTGCGCAAACGCGCCTGGAAGGTTGATGGCCATCCCGGCTGGGTCCATCTGCTGACGGAGAATGGCGCCGTCGCGGACCCGGTTCGCGATCTGTATGATCACGCCTTTATCCTGCTCGCCCTGGCCTGGCTCGGGCGCGCCAGCGGCGATGCGCAATGGTTTGACCTCGCCGCCGAAACCCTGGACTTCCTTGACGCTGAAATGGCCGACCCGGCAGGCGGCTATCGCGAATCTGTCTCCGGCCCGCAATGGCCGCGGCGACAAAACCCCCATATGCATTTGTTTGAAGCGCTATTGGCGCTTTACGAGGCGAGCGGTGACCCGGCTATCCTGGTGCGCGCCATCTCGATCAAAACCCTGTTTGGCCAGGTTTTCTATGATTCCCACGCGTGTGTCGTACGGGAGTTTTTCGACGCAGATTGGGCGCGGGCAACCGGCGATCTGGGCGCTGTCGTGGAGCCGGGCCATTTGTGTGAATGGTCGTGGCTCTTGCATGAGTTTCATCGGCTGAGCGGCGAACCGCTCGACCCGGCCGCCAGCGCTCTGTTTGACGTTGCGATGCGGCTCGGCGTCAATGACCGGACCGGCCTGCTCTGCGCCGCGGTCAATGCCCGCGGTGAGGTACTCGACGGGTCATCGCGGACCTGGATGCAGACTGAATGGCTGCGAACCGCGGCGCTGATGCGGCGCCTCGGGCATCCCGGGGCAGACGCGCACTTGCAGCGCGCGGGAGATGGCATCCTCAACTACCACCTCCAGAACGCCATCGCTGGCGGATGGACTGATCGCTTCGACGCGCTCGGCCAGGCCCGCTCGGACCGGATCCCGGCCAGCACGCTCTACCACGCCTTTGGCGGGATCGCTGAATGTGTGCGACCCACGGCCAGCAAGGCCCAAACGGCAGGTGGAGCGGTTTGAATCGTACGGCCTTGCCCTTTCTTGTGTTCCTGGGTGGCGGGCTTTAGATTTTCCGTCGCTGCTATCAATTAGGACAATATGGTGCTTCCTCCAGAATTGATTGCCCATGCAGCGCGCCTCGGCGCGGTGCGGTTGAGAGATTTGGTGGCTGCCGGTCGCGATCGCGCGGACGCTCTGCTGATTTCCCATGGCGGCATCGAGTTCGATTGCAGCAAGCAAAGGCTTGATCGTGCCGGCATTGCTGCCCTGGTGGCCCATCTGGAGGGTGCCGGGTTCGGTGCCCGCCGGGACGCCTTGCTGACCGGCGCGATCGTCAATGAAAGCGAACACCGTCCGGCCTTGCACATGGCCTATCGCCATGGCGCGACGCTCGAGGGAGCGGGGGTGACAGGCCTGGTCGACCGGACGCAGGCACAGACCCGCGCTTTTGCGCAACAGGTGCGCAGTGGCCAGTTCAAGCCGGCGGGCAAGGCGGTGAGCCGCGTCATCAATATCGGAATTGGTGGCTCCGATCTGGGGCCGCGCCTGGTCGCGGATGCCCTGGCCGACCACGCCGAAGCCGGTCCTGAGCTGCGCTTTGTCGCCAGCCTCGACCCGTCCGAGCTGAGCCGGGCCGTCGCCGGGGCAGATCCGGAAACCCTGCTTTTCATCATCGCCTCCAAATCCTTCTCGACCCAGGAAACATTGATGACCGCGCAGGCGGCCCGCGACTGGATGGCGGGCCAGGTCGGTCTGGAGCAGGCCGGGCGGCATTTCGCGGCGGCATCCGCCGCGCGCGACAAGGCGATCGCGTTCGGGATCAACCCGGATCACATATTCGACTTCCCGGACTGGGTTGGGGGTCGTTACTCGGTCTGGAGCGCGGTCGGGCTGAGCCTTGAGATCGGCCTTGGTCCGGAGGCGTTTACGGCATTGCGCGACGGGGCCCAGTCCATGGACCGGCATTTCGCAACCGCGCCGCTGGCGCAAAACCTGCCCGTAATGAAAGCCCTGGTCGATTTCTGGAACCGGGCCGTGCTCGGCTATCCCAGCCGTTGCGTCGCGGCCTATTCCGCGCGTCTGGGCCTCTTGCCCGGCTATCTGCAGCAGCTGGAGATGGAATCGCTGGGCAAGTCGGTGACCGCCGGAGGACAGCCTTCGGCCATGCCTGGCGGTGCCCTGGTCTGGGGTGGGTGCGGGACAGAGGTCCAGCACTCCTTTTTCCAGTGGCTCCACCAGGGCAGCGATCCGACCCCGGTCGATTTCATCGGCATTGCCCGCCATTTCGCCAGCTCTGATCCGCGCGAACGCGTTCTGGCTGCCAATATGGCGGCCCAGGGCGCTGCCTTGCTGGATGGCCGTCAAGTGCCACCCGGCGATGACGTCGCGCTGGCAGCGCAAAAATCCATGCCCGGCGGCCGCGTCTCCTCTACCCTGTTGCTCGATGACCTGACTCCGGCCACGCTCGGCGCACTGCTGGCGCTGCACGAGCACAAGGTCTTTGTCGAGAGTGTGCTCTACGGCATCAATCCCTTCGACCAATGGGGCGTTGAACTGGGCAAGGTGCTGACGAAGGGTATTCTGGACGGTCAATTAAGCGGCTATGACGCTTCCACCCGGGCGATGCTGGCCCGGACAGGCTTTGTACCGGAATGAAATGCCCGCAATGCCGGGTGATATAGGGGCGACCCTGATGCCAAGAGAGAGACAGCCATGAACGCATTTCCAACGACCCGTCTCGCTCAAATGGCCAATGCCATCCGGGCGCTCTCGATGGATGCGGTACAGGCCGCCAATTCCGGCCATCCCGGAATGCCGATGGGCATGGCCGATGTTGCCACCGTATTGTGGGCCAAGCACATGAAGTTTGATCCGGCGGCGCCGGGCTGGGCTGATCGTGATCGCTTCATTCTCTCGGCCGGCCACGGGTCGATGCTGCTCTATTCGCTGCTGCACCTCACGGGCTTCGAGGATATGACGCTCGACCAGATCAAGCAGTTTCGCCAACTCGACTCGCTGACGCCCGGTCATCCCGAATACGGCCACACGGTCGGCGTCGAGGCAACCACGGGGCCGCTGGGCCAGGGAATTTCAATGTCGGTCGGCTTCGCGCTGGCGGAGCGTATGCTCAATGCACGCTATGGCGATGCGCTCGTCGACCACCGTACCTGGGTGATTGCCTCTGATGGCGATCTTCAGGAGGGCATCAGTCATGAGGCGATTTCCCTCGCTGGACATCTCAAGCTCAATCGCCTGTGCGTATTGTGGGATGATAATGAAATCTCGATCGACGGACCGACAAATCTGTCGGAATCGACCGATACGCTGAAGCGTTTTGAAGCCGCTGGGTGGGCTGTCAGCCGGGTTGACGGGCATGATATCGATGCCGTTGATGCGGCCATTGCCGCCGCCAAGACCAGCGACCGCCCGGTTCTGATCGCCTGCCGCACCACAATCGGTTATGGCGCACCGACCAAGGCCGGCACCGCCGGCAGCCATGGCGCACCCCTCGGCGCCGACGAGATCGCCGGAACCCGCAAGGCGCTGGGCTGGTCTCACGGCCCGTTTGAAATTCCAGACGATATTTATGCCGACTGGCGATCGGCCGCCGCCGGTGATGCCCACGCGGCCTGGTGTGAGCGGCTGTCGGCCTCGGATCTGGCCGGTGAGTTCGTATCCCAGCTTTCGGGTGATGCCGGCGAAGCCGAGCGCGCCGCCCTGACGGCCTGGCGGCTTCAGGTCGCCGCCGACCGCCCGGACCTGGCCTCGCGCGTAGCGTCCAGCAAGGCGCTCGCCGCGATCATTGGCGACTGGCCCGGCCTGGTGGGCGGCTCGGCCGATCTAACCGGTTCCAATCTGACCAAGACGCCGGATGTGGGGGTCGTATCCGCCGAGTCCTATGCAGGTCAGTACATTCATTTCGGCATCCGTGAACACGGCATGGCTGCCTGTGCCAACGGGATCGCCCTGCATGGTGGTTTCCGGGCGCATGTCGCCACCTTCCTGGTATTTGCCGACTATTGCCGGCCCGCCATGCGGTTGTCCGCCCTGATGCAACAGCCCGTCATTTACGTGCTGACACATGATTCCATTGGCCTGGGCGAAGACGGTCCGACCCATCAACCGGTCGAAACCCTTGCTTCATTGCGCGCCATTCCGAACATGCATGTCTACCGGCCGGCCGACGCGCTGGAAACGGCAGAGGCGTGGGAAATGGCTCTGATGCGGCTCGACGGGCCCAGCGTTCTGGCACTCTCGCGCCAGACCCTGCCCTTCCTGCGCGATGATGATGGCCAGGAAAACCGGTCGAGCCGCGGCGCCTATATCCTGGGCGACACGCCCGGCGAGCCCGACATCATACTGGTCGCGACTGGGTCGGAAGTCAGTCTCGCAGTCGATGCGGCCGCGCAATTGGCGGCGACGGGTATAGCGGCGCGGGTTGTCTCGGCGCCTTGTATCGACCTTTTCCTGGAGCAGGGGCGGCGCTATCGCGACGAGATCCTGCCACCGGGTGTGCCGTGTATCGGTGTCGAAGCCGCCCTGCGTTATGGCTGGGATGCGCTGATCGGGTCCGATGGCGAGTTTGTCGGCATGACCGGCTTTGGTGCCAGCGCCCCGGCTGGCCAGCTCTATGAATTGTTCGGCATCACCACTGACGCTATTCTCGACAAGGCGCGCAAGCGCTTGTCGCGCTAGGGGAGGCGGGACATCGGCGTCAGGGCTGTGTGGGTTGATCACCCAGATCGGCCGGGTCAAAGCGGCCGATAATACCGCCGAAGGCCGATCCCAGCCACAAAACCCCGCCGGGGCCTACCGTGACGCTGGAGAGATAGTTCAGCGCGCTGTCGGGATCGTGGAACGCGTCGCGGATCTGGCCGTCACTCTCCCGGAGGCGCAGGACAAAGCCGCGCGGCCGGGAATCCGTCGGGCGCAGCCATTGTGGTAATTTGATCAGGATCTGGGTCAGAAGCGGATTGCGGTGTGCGGTCGCGAGCAGCCGTGAGCGCCGCGTCGCCATTGCCACAACCAGATTGCCATCATCGTCCATGGCAAGGCCGGCAGGCATGCCGGGCAGGTTCTTGGCGAAAACCTCGATCTCGCCCCGGCGGGGTCCGCCGATCCAGATGCGCTGAATCATATAGCGGAAGCTTTCGCTGACGAACAGGGACTGGCCATCGGACGCGATGGCGATGCCATTGGGGTAGTAGAGCCGGTCGCGGATCGGGACCGCTTCGCGCGATCTCGGGTCCCAGGCATAGACCAGCCCGTTCGGCCGGTTTTCCAGCATGTCATAGTAGTAGCCCGGCCGACGAGACCCATGATCCCATCGGGTCGAGGAATCGGTGAGATAGATAATTCCGTTCTCGGCTACCGCCAGGTTGGTCAGACGGCCGAAGGCGTGGGATGTGCTGCCGGTACTGAGGGTGCGAACCTCCAGGCTGGTCAGATTGAGCGAGTGCAAATTGCCTGCGGTCGCAATTGCCAGGGTTGATTCATCGATCCAGGCCATGCCGAAGACGGGTTCGTCAGTGATGTGGGCGAGATGCTCGGGATGGATACCATCGCCCGCAATCGCGGCTCTCAGGCGCATGATATCGCCGTCCACAGTGCCGAAATAGACCATGCCGTCGGTCGACACCGCGATGCTGTGGGCTGTGCCCGGTTCGCCAACCCGATATAGCGTCGCAGCGGCGAGATCGTCATCCGGCGCGCTGGGTCCCGAAAGGCCCGGGGCTGGCGGCTCGTCCCAGCGGACCGGGTCGATGGGCGAGGGCCACATCAACCAGAGGATCAAGAGGGTCAATCCGAGTCCGCAAGGGATGGCGAGGTATCTCAAAATCATGCGGTGTGGGTCATCTCCATGGCATGGATCTGTTGATGGGCCTGGATTGCATCGAATGTCACGCCTGCGATCATTCGACCGGTGTGCAGATTCCGAAAGCGAACAATTTCTTCAGTGTATCTTGTCTCTGGTCTTCGTCGAGACCCTCAAAGCTGCTTTCGGAAATTTCGCCGCCATCAAGCAAGATATGAAGGCCAGGCTCGGCAGTCGCGGGGAAGCGCACTTCGCCGCCGGCGGTGATAATGACGACCTCATCGCCATCCTCGGCCAGACGCCAGGGGACAAGCGGGCGCAGGCGGTAGGATTGGCCGGCCTTGTTCGGCGTGTCGAGATTTACGATCGTGCCCTGCGTATTCGGGGTCCGCGACCGGATGAAATTGTCGACGAAAATATCATAGGAGGAGTCGAGGTCGGCCTCGTCATTGATTGCTGCCATCAATGTCTTGAAATGGATCGCGCTCTGGGTGCGATCAAAATCGGGGCGGGCAAAGCCCACCGGAAGGGCGTGGCGGAATTCGGGGCGCCGCAGGGCGACATCGGAAACCACTTCGAGCATCAGGTCAGCCCAGGTCTTGACGATCAGGCCAACGGTGATGTGCAGAGAGACGTCATGACCATGGGTCGAGGCGTCGTGCATCAGCCCGCGCGGGACATAGGCGCACTCGCCGGCGTGCAGGACGAATTCCTGCACCGGCTCACCGACCTCATGGGCGCCGGGCTGAAAGCCCTCGCCGCGATAGGGGTTCTGGACCGGGGTGTCATACAGGCGCCAGGATTTCGAACCTTCGACCTGCAATACAAAGACATCATGGTCATCATAATGCGTCTTGAAGCCCTGGGCTTCCGGGGGGGTCAGATAGATATTGGTCTGGACGTGGCAGGAGAGCAGGGACTCGATGGAACGGGTGAAGCCGGCGAGGGTCGCGTCGACCTGGTGAAGCTGCGGCAGGACAATGGTTGCGCCCTGCTGGAAATTCCGCGCGACGGCGCCGCGGTCAATCATGCCGCTTTCGAAACTGTAGTCCGGACGCGAAATGGGTGGGTCCGAGCGTGCCATGTCGAGCATACCGGGCTGAAAATCCATCCCGGAAATCAGATCATCAATCCGCTGGATCGACAGGAGGGGCCGATAACGTTCCGGATCGTTGCGGTGAGCGATGAAGGCCTTTTTCTCGTGACAATCGGCCAGGAATTCTTCGGGTTTCATCGGATCCAGCAGGTATCCGAGTACATCCTGCATCCACTGTTGGTCGCTCATTGGTCCCCGCTTATTCCCGCATGGCAGATCGCTGCGGGTTTCTAGATGTTCTGGTGGTCCTGCGTGCTCACCGGGTGAATTTGCAGGCGGATCGGTGCCGACGCGGGGAACGGGCTATCAGGCCCGTTCGCCCGCCATGTTGGCTGAGTCAATTCAGTTTCCGCGGCCCCGGCCGATCGGATCGGCATAGGCGCCGGTATCGCTGTCAGTGACACTACGACCGCCGCGACCGCGTCCGCGACCGACCGGGTCGGCATTTCTGCCGCTGTCATTGTCAGTGATGCCACCGCCACGACCGCGTCCGACCGGATCGGAGTAGGCCCCGGTATCGCTATCCGTGATGCCACCGCCGCTATTGCCACGCCCACGTCCTGGCGGGTCGGCATAGCGACCGGAATCGCTGTCGGTTACCCGGCTGCCGCCGCCGCTGCCCCCGCGGCCGCGACCGACCGGGTCGGAATAATTGCCTGTGTCGCTGTCGGTGATGCCGCTACTGCCGCGTCCACGGCCGACGGGATCAGCATAATTGCCGGTATCGCTGTCTGTTACGCCGCCACCACGGCCGCGCCCGACCGGATCGGAATAGCTGCCGGTGTCGGAATCTGTGATGCCACCACCTCGGCCATACCCGGCCTGGTCGGCATAGCGGCCTGAATCGCTGTCCGTGACGCCGCCGGCACCACGATAGCCGCCGCCTCCGCCGCCAACAGGGTCATAGGGGTCTGCATCCGTATACCCGGTCGTCGCGCAGGCCGAGACCACACCGGTCGCGCCGACTGTCAGGGAAGCCCCGGCAACTCGGGTCAGGAAGGATCGCCTGCTCAGTTTACCACGTTTGGCCATTGCATAATCTCCCTCATGAGAAGGTTTGGCGTCAAGAAATTCGGGCGAGCCGCGTGGTGCGGCTCGCCCGCAAATTCAGTCGCGAGCAAGGGCCCTAATAGCCGGGGCGTCCACGTCCGCCCGGATCCGCGCATCCGCCAGAATCGCTGTCTGACGTGCCCTGACGGACAGGGCCACGCCCGCGTCCACCCGGATCGGCGCACCCGCCGGTATCGCTATCGGTAAAGCTTTGTGAGCCGCGCCCGTTTCCGACTGGGTCGTTCGGATCGGAGTCGGTCAGGCCCGTTCTATTGCCGCCGCGACCACGTCCGGCAGGATCGGCGTAACGTCCGCTATCGCCGTCGGTGACACCTGTCCGTCCACCGCGTCCGCGATTGGCCGGGTCAGCATAGGCGCCTGAATCACTGTCAGTGACGCCGGTGCTGCCACGACCGCGTCCGGCAGGGTCGGCCCAATTGCCTGTATCATTGTCGGTGTAGCCGGTGCTGCCGCGGCCATAGCCACCGCGATCTGCGTTTGAACCGCTATCGCTATCAGTCTGGCCAGTGCGGCCGTACCCGGCGCGGTCGGCGTAATTGCCGGTATCGCTATCGGTGCGGCCGGTATAGCGCTGGGCCTCCGAACCGCCAGTGACGACGGCGGCTGCGCCTGTCGCGACTGCTGCACCCGCAACGCTCGTCAGAAACGAACGGCGGCTGAGCTTTCCCTTTTTAGCCATGCCATATTCCTTTGAAATCCAATCCAGCGCCTCCCCAGGGGCCGGCATGCCATCCCTCACAAGGTGAGTGGGTTCGGACGGCAAGCCGTCCGAACCCTGAACTGTCTGGTTTAGCCGCCGCGTCCACGACCGGCCGGATCGGCGCAGCTGCCCCGGTCAGAATCGGTGTAACCGGTATTGCCGCGACCGTGGCCGCTCGTGTCGGCGCAGGCACCGCTGTCAGCATCGGTGTAGCCGGTGCGGCCCGTGCCATGGCCCGCCTGATCGGCGTAGCTGCCTGAATCATTGTCGGTGATGGCCGTGCGGGCATTGCCGGCGCTATCGGATGGATCGGCATCAGTATTGCGCTGCAGCATGGTCGCTCCGGCGACGGTGCCAACAGCGCCAACGGCGATCGTACCACCAGCAACACGGGTCAGAAATGAGCGGCGGCTCATTTTGCCTTTTTTAGCCATGAATCTATTCCCCCTTAAAGCGTGGCAAACCCAGCGTTCGCGCGACCGCTTGTTAAGGGTTCATCCTAGCCGGGCTTACAGAAGGTCGTCAAATGATACCGTCAAATAAATAGGTCATGAATTTCCGTGGCTTAATGGTCATTCTTGCAAACAATTCGCACCCGCAATGCAACTGAGAAGCGCTCTCAAAAGAGAATGGCGGCAATCTACCCGTTTTGCGGGTATTGCGGCAGGGAAAACTTGCGTTCACCTCTTGTTCTTTTTCTCCCGATAGTGCTAACTCATTGAACGAAAGTGGGCGTTGTTGTGGCTATGACCAGAATTCTCGGAATTGACCCTGGCCTCCGCCGGATGGGTTGGGGGGTGATCACCGTCGACGGGAGTCGTCTTGCGGCCGTGGCACACGGGGTTGTGACGCCGCCGACTGACGCCCCCCTCGCAATGCGTCTCAATCACATATTCAATGCTGTCACCGAGCTGGTCCGCATCCATCAGCCCGACGAATCCGCGATCGAGGAAGCCTTCATGGCGAATAATGCGTCCTCGGCGCTCAAGCTGGGGCATGCACGCGCCGCGGCCTTGCTGGCACCTGCCCAGGCTGGCCTGCCGGTCGCTGAATACGCGGCCCGGCTGGTCAAGAAATCGGTTGTCGGCACCGGCGCCGCCGACAAGTCACAGGTCGCGGCGATGGTCGGTGTGCTCCTGCCGGGCACCAAAGCGACGGCCGATGCAGCCGACGCGCTGGCCATTGCCATCTGTCACGCCCATCATCGCCGGGCACGAAGCATCGGGAGCGTCGCATGATCGGCATGTTGAAGGGGATCGTCGAGGCTATTGGCGCCGAGGAAGCGGTGATTGATGTCAGTGGTGTCGGCTATCTGGTCGGGGCCGGTACTCGGACCCTATCGCGCCTGGAGCCGGGGCAGGCGGTCGTTCTGCATATTGAAACCCATGTCCGCGAGGACGCGTTCAAGCTCTACGCTTTCACGGATGATCTCGACCGCGCCTGGTTCGTCCGGCTGCAGGAAATTCAGGGTGTCGGTGCCAAGGCGGCGCTGTCCATCCTCGATGTGCTTCCGCCGCACGAGCTCGCCAATGCCACCGCGCTCGGTGACAAGGCCGCCTTCGCCCGCGCCAAGGGCGTCGGTCCCAAACTCGCCACCCGGATCGCGACGGAACTCAAGGACAAGGCGCCGCCGCTGGGCCGCAGTTTCTCGATCGGATTGCCGGCCCATCACGATGCCGCTCCTGGCAGTGAAGCCGCAGCGCCAGCGCCCATTCCGCCTTCGGCCAGTGGCGCGCGCGATGATGCGGTTTCGGCCCTGCTCAATCTGGGCTATCCGGAGAGCATTGCCCGCCAGGCTGTTGCGACCGTGATGCGCGATGCAGGTGGCGATGCGTCGATTTCCGATCTGATCCGGCTCTCCCTGCGTGTGCTGGCACCATGAGCTGTGCGCAGCCCCGCATTGCTGGATTTGCCCGGATCAGGCTAAACCCGCTCCATCATGACTGACGCCTATAGCGAACCCACGGACGACCGGCTCGTCGACCACGCCCCGCAACCGGGCGATAGTCGCGACAAGGCCCTGCGTCCGCTCTCCTTCGAGGATTTCGTCGGTCAGAAAGCCTCCATCGCCAATTTGAAAGTGTTTGTCGACGCGGCCCGCCGCCGCGAGGAAGCGCTCGATCATGTCCTGCTTTCCGGGCCGCCGGGTCTGGGCAAGACAACCCTGGCCCAGATTGTTGCACGCGAAATGGGTGTCGGCTTTCGTGCGACCTCCGGACCGGTGATCGCCAAGGCCGGCGATCTCGCCGCCATCCTGACCAATCTCGAACCGCGCGATGTGCTCTTCATCGACGAAATTCACCGCCTGCCGCCCATTGTCGAGGAAATTCTCTATCCCGCGATGGAGGACTATTGCCTCGATCTGGTGATCGGCGAGGGGCCGTCGGCGCGCACGGTGCGGATCGAATTGCCGCCTTTCACCCTGGTCGGCGCCACCACCCGCGCGGGCCTGCTGGCCAATCCGCTACGTGATCGTTTCGGCGTGCCCGTGCGGCTGGAATTCTATGACGAGGCCGAGCTTGGCCTGATTGTCAGCCGTGCGGCCAGCAAGCTCGGCATCAATGCCAGCCCCGACGGTGCCCGCGAGATCGCCCGCCGGGCGCGCGGCACACCGCGCGTCGCCGGGCGGCTCTTGCGCCGGGTGCGCGACTTCGTTGAAGCCGACGGCAGCAATGAGATTACCTGCGATACCGCCGACCAGGCCTTGCGGCGGCTGGAGGTCGATGCCTTGGGGCTCGACAGTCTCGACCGGCGCTATCTCAAGGCGTTGATGGTCAGCTTTGCCGGTGGTCCGGTCGGTGTGGAAACCCTGGCGGCAGCGCTCGCCGAGGCCCGCGATGCCCTTGAAGACGTGGTCGAGCCCTTCCTGATCCAGCAGGGCTTTCTGCAACGCACGCCGCGCGGACGCGTCGCCACTGCCCGCGCCTGGGAGCATCTCGGGCTGACGCCACCTGTCGCGCCGGCCAGCGGACCGGCCAGCCTGTTCGGGAAGTAATGCCATGAGCGAGAATATGATTCCGACCTCCGGCGCCTTCGGTGCCGACCGCATCCACCGTCTGCCGGTGCGCGTCTATTACGAGGACACGGATTTTTCCGGTGTCGTTTATCACGCCCGCTATCTGCATTTCTTCGAGCGTGGCCGGACCGACAGCCTGCGTTGCCTCGGGGTCAGCCATACCGAGCTCGCCACCCAGGCCGATCCACTGGCGCTGGCTGTGCGCCGGATGAATGTTGAATTCGTGCGCGCTGCCAAGGTTGATGACGCGCTGGTCGTCGAGACCATCTATCGGCCGCAGCAGGGCGCGCGCCTGATGCTGGACCAGGTCTTGCGCCGCGATGGCGAGATTGTCGCCACGGCTGCCGTCCAGGCTGTGTGCATGGACCCGTCCGGGCGCGCCAAACGCCCGCCCAAATCCATGGCGCAGGCCTGGTTGCCCTATGTGCTGGCTGAGAACTGAAGCGGCCGCCTGAAGAATTAAATCAGTGATTTTCCGGTTTGCGTCCCCGAAAGGCTTGAAATGAGGGCGATCTGCGGTGAGGGTCTGCTGCGAAATTGACGGCAGGGACGCGTGATCATCTGAAATTTGCCGCAATCGCGAGCCATAGGGCTCCTGTTGCACCGGATGACCCAGCGTCGCTTGGCCTGCAATGTGAATAGTGACGCGAAAGCCAATCGCCCGGCGTGTCGTGCCGGGACGTAGTCGAGGGAATTCTCATGGATGCAACTGCTGTAGATGTGGCTCAGGCGGTCGAGGGCTTCAGCTTTCTCGCCCTGTTTTTGCGCGCCGACTGGGTCGTAAAGGGCGTGATGTGCATTCTGGCCTTCATGTCAGTCTGGTCCTGGGCGATCGCCATCGACAAGTCGTTGCACTTGCGCAGCCTGCACACCAAGGCGCGCAACTTCGAACGCGAATTCTGGTCAGGCCGATCACTGGACGCGCTGGCGGACCAGTTCGCCAAGAATGCCCGCGAGCCGTTCAGCCGGGTCTTCGCTGCCGGTCTGCGCGAATGGAAGGGCGCCCATCCGGGCGGCCGCGTCGCCAAGGCTGCCGGCGCCGAAGCGGGGCGTCAGCTGACCGACACCGAAAGCGGTCTCGGCGTGCTCGCCACCATCGCATCATCGGCGCCTTTCGTTGGCCTGTTCGGCACAGTCTGGGGGATCATGAATGCCTTCCGCGCCATCGCCGCATCGCAGGACACCAATCTTGCCGTCGTCGCGCCGGGTATTGCGGAGGCGTTGTTCGCAACGGCTCTCGGTCTGCTGGCTGCCATTCCGGCCGTGATCTTCTTCAACACGCTGTCGGCCAATGTGGCCAAATATGCAGCGCGTCTCGACGGCTATGTCGATGAATTGTCGGCGCTGGCCGACCGCGACGAGCATTGAGCCATGGCTGCTTCTCTCGATAGCGGGCGTTCCGGTCGCGGACGCGCCAAATGGAAGCCGAAGGCGGAAATCAACGTTACGCCCTTCGTTGACGTGATGCTGGTCCTGCTGATCGTGTTCATGATCACCGCCCCACTGCTGACCGTCGGCGTGCCCGTCGATCTGCCGCGCACAGAAGCGCGCAATCTGCCGGCCGGCGAAGAGCCCTTGACGATCTCCATCACGCTGGATGGTGAGATTTATCTGCAGGAAACCGTGGTGACCCTGGCAGAGCTGGCACCGCGACTGACCGCAATTGCCGGCACCGGGTATGCCAGCCGGATCTACATCCGCGCTGATGATGGCGCGCCCTATGGCGATGTCGCCCGGGTTATGGCGCGGGTCAATGCGGCGGGCTTCACCAATCTGGGTCTCGTCACGGACCCGATAGAGCGATAGCGGCCGGCGCGTGCGTGGTTTTTTCCTCTCCCTCTTTGTTCACGCCGGCATTATCGCCGCAGGCATGATCTATCTGCCTCGCGCCGCACAAATGTTCGACGTCGCGCCGATCATCCCGGTCGATATCGTGACGCTGGCTGATCTGACGAGCGTGCGGGCCCGGGCGCCCGATCCGGTGCCAGAGCAAGAAGAGGCGGTCGATGAAGCCAGCATTGAGGACGAGATTGTCGCGCCGCCGCCAGCCCCCGAGCCGGAGCCGGAGCCTGAACAGGCCGCCGAGGTGATCGATGTCGAGCCCGAGCGTGTGCCGGAGCCGGTCGCTCCGGAACCTGAGCCCGAACCGGAAGAGCCACCGGCGCGGGTGCGCCAGCCGCCGCAACGCACCGTCCAGCCGCCACCGACACGCCCGGCCGAGCCCTCCCTTGCGGACCTGCTGGGCGATCTGGAGCGGCAGGTGGCTGATGCGCGCCAGGACGCCGGCGCACCTGACCAGGGCGCCGAGCGCGATGCGGTCGGCACGGGCGCAACCGATACTGCCGATCTGGCCACCCTGATCCGTTCGCAGACCTATCGCTGCTGGCGCACCGTCGCCGACATGCCAAACCCGGAGAATCTCGGTGTCATCGTCGAGGTCCGCCTCAACCGTGATGGCAGCCTGTCCGGCCCGCCGCGGGTCAAGGATCTGGGCCGTATCCAGGCGTCCGGCAATTCATTCTGGCTCACCGCGGCCGAGCGGGCGCAGACCGCGGTGCTTGATTGTGCCCCTTACAATTTGCCCGCGGGCCGCTATTCGCAGTGGCGCCTTATAGAAGTCAATTTTCACGTTGATCTTGCGGCCGGTTGATCCGCAGTCCTGGAGTTTGAGATCATGACCCGACTATTCCGAGCCATTTGTGTCCTCCTCGTGAGCCTGGTGTTTGCGACGGCAGCGACAGCCCAGGAGCCGTTGCGCGTCGACGTCACGCAGGGCAATCTCGACCCATTGCCCGTGGCACTGCCTGATTTCATCGGGGCCAGTGACGAGGCCGCAACACGCGGCAGCGACATCACCCGGGTGATCACCAATGATCTGGCCAGTTCGGGCCTGTTCGCGCCGGTCGATCCGGCGGCCTATATCGAGGCGATCGAGAATATCGATCTGCGCCCGCGGTTTTCCGACTGGCGCGTGATCAATGCCTCGGCCTTGCTGGCCGGCCGCGTTACCATCCAGGACGACGGCCGTCTTCTGGTTGCCTTCCGGCTTTGGGACACCCGGCTGGAGGACCAGCTGCTCGGTCTGCAATTCGTCACCGCGCCGGAAAACTGGCGCCGTGTGGCTCACAAGGTGGCCGATGCCGTCTATCAGCGGCTGACCGGCGAGGCCGGCTATTTCGACACCCGGATTGTCTATGTCTCCGAAGGCCGCGGCACCGAGGACGAGCCGGTGCGGCAATTGGCGATGATGGACCAGGATGGCGCCAACCCGTCCTTCCTGACTGATCGCTCCTATATGGCGCTGCTGCCGAATTACTCGCCGACGACCCAGGAGATCACCTATGTCTCCTTCATCGAAGGCCAGGCGACGACCTATCTCTACGATCTTCAGACCGGTCGCCAGGAGGCCCTGTTTGCCTCCAATGGCCGCGGCGCAGCGAGCCAGGTCGATCCGGAAGGCCAGAGCCTGTCGGCGCGATTTTCGCCCGACGGATCCCAGCTCGCCGTCTCGATCGAAACCCGCGGTGGCCATGATGTCCATCTGTTCGACTTGCGGACGCGAAACCTCGTCCGGCTGACCGATCACCCCGCCGATGATGTCGAACCGTCCTTTTCGCCGGACGGTCAACAAATCGTGTTTTCCTCGGCGCGTGGTGGCGGTTCGCAATTATACGTGATGAATGCCGATGGCACCGATGTGCATCGCGTCAGTTTTGGTGAAGGCCGCTATACAACGCCGGTCTGGTCTCCGCGGGGCGATCTGATCGCGTTTACCAAACAGAGCGGCAACCAGTTCTCTCTGGGCGTGGTGCGGGCCGACGGATCGGGTATCGAGCGCATCCTCTATGAGGGCTATTATGTCGATACGCCGGCTTGGTCGCCCAATGGACGCGTGCTTCTGTTCACGCGCGGTGAAGGCCGGTCAAACGGTACGCGCTATGAAATCTGGAGTATCGATCTGGCAGGATTCAATCTACGGCGGCTGGCTACGGGCGGAATGGCGTCCGATCCGGCGTGGTCGCCCTTGATTGAATAGAGATTTTCTGCGTAACGTTTCGACCGCAGTATGCTGCTGATTGGATTTCATCCTGATCGCGACGTGTTGTGTGTGCAGGGGAGGACACCAAGCGCCATTACGGGCTTGGTCGGATGAGGGTGTACCGTTATGAAAATGAAGTTTTTTGCCATCGCAGCGCTGGGCGCATTCGCCACGGCCTGTGCATCAACGCCGCCGGTGCAGGATGCTGCCCCGATCGCGCAGCCGACGACTGAGTCGCCGGTCCAGCACCACGAGCCAACCGGCCCGATCGCCGGTTCGCTCGAGGATTTCGTCCAGAATGCGGGCGACCGGGTGTTTTACGGTTATGACCGTCACGACCTGACCCCTGAAGCTCGCGAAACCCTGCGCCGCCAGGCCGCTTGGCTGGCCAGCTATCGCGGCACCCGCATTCTCGTCTCGGGCAATTGCGATGAGCGCGGCACGCGCGAATACAATCTGGCACTTGGTGCCCGCCGCGCCAACGCCGCGCGTGACTATCTGGTCAGCCAGGGTGTTGACCCGTCGCGCATTTCCACCGTGTCCTACGGCAAGGAACGCCCGGCCTGCCGCGATTCCGGTGAGGCCTGCTGGGCCGTGAACCGGAATGCGACGACCATGATCACCGGTGGCTACACCAACTGATCGTGCGCCGAAGTCTGTAATAAAGGAGCGCCCGTGACCGTGATGTCACGGGCGTTTTCCTTTGATCGGCGCGTGCCGCCGGAATAGGCCGAATGCCGTATTTTTGCCGTCCTCTTGCATTAGGTGTGCATCATGATCCGATCTGCTTGTCTTACCGTTCTTGCCCTCGCGATGTTCGCGACCGCACCGGCCCCTGCCCAGTCCCGCCGCGAGATGACCGAACGCATCGACGCCACCGAAGTGCGCATCGGCCGGCTCGAAGAGCGCTTCATGGCTGGCGACCCGGTTGCCGACACGCTGATGCAGCGCCTTGACGCCCTGGACTATCAGGTCCGCGAAATGACTGGCGAAATCGAACGCTTGTCGTTTGAGAACCGCCAACTGCGCCAGCAGATCGAACAGGCCGAACGCCAGCAGCGCGCCGCCCAGACAGCCACCCAGGCAGCCACACCGTCCGCCTCCTCGTCCGCCGCCTCCTCCTCCTCCTCCATAGATAGCGATGCCGCAGCCTGGATGCAGGACGGGATCGACGCGACCGGCGATGCCGATGCGCCTAACAGTGCGGCGATCGTCAATCCTGACGACCCCTTCGCGACCCAGCGCGCCGCCGCAACCGGTGTGCTGGGCGGTTCGCCGGGCGCGTCAGCCCGGCCGGCCAGCGATCCGGCGCTCCTCTATGAGGACGCACGCGGGCGTTTGCTTGACGGCGATTTTGATGGCGCCGAAGCCGGGTTTGAACGCTTTGTCGCCGAGCATGGCGATGATCCCCGCGCCGGCGAGGCCTGGTACTGGCTTGGCGAGACTTTCTTCGTGCGCGGCAATCATGCCGAGTCCGCCGAGGCCTATATTGCTTCATTGCGCGCCCAGCCCGGTGGCGAGCGCGCACCCGACGCGCTGGTGCGCCTGGCCGCGTCCCTGCACGGGCTCGGCCGGACCCGCGAGGCTTGCGATACCCTGGCCCGCTTCGGTGGCCAGTTTCCGAACGCTTCGGCCGCATCGCGTGACCGGGCGGCCCGGGAATCGGTCCGCGCCGGCTGCCAGTGAGGGCGGGCGCAGATCTTCCTGCGCGCCTGAACGCCTGGCTTGATCGCCATCATCCCGGCCCCGAGCCGATCGCCCTGGGTTATTCCGGCGGCGGTGATTCCCACGCCCTGCTTTGCATGGCCGCGAACTGGGCGCGCGCGCGCGGAGTTGAGCTGCACGCCCTGATCATTGACCATGGCCTGAGACCGGAGAGTGCCGCCGAGGCCCGACAGGCGAGCGCGGCTGCCCGGCGGCTGGGCGCCACGCCGGAGATCCTGTGCTGGAGCGGCGACAAGCCCGAAACCGGCCTCCAGGCTGCCGCGCGTCAGGCCCGCCATGTCCGGCTGGCGCAGGCATGCCGTTCGCGCGGAATCGGTCAATTATTGTTGGGCCATACGGGCCGTGACCAGCCCGAGGCGGAGCGGATGCGCCTGCCGGCCGGCCCAGGGGGGGGC
>NZ_JBLWTL010000030.1:0-29621 GCF_048270095.1 Maricaulis sp.
CTCCGACCGCTTCGCGGCCACCTCTTCCATCAAGGAAGAGGAGGTGATGATGCCCACCGCCTCGATTGCCACCCTCCTCTTCCTTGATGGAAGAGGTGCGCCGGACGTCAGTCCGGGGCGGAGCTGGTGAGGATGACGAGCGCGGCGATGGATAGGGGGCTCTGGTACACGTCCCTCTGAGCCGCGTGCCCGGCGCGCCGCGCCCCACCAAAAACCTTATGCCGGGATTCCGCCATCCGAGGTCCAGCACTGTCAAGGCGCATGCCCGCTTCGCGGCGCCGAAGGCGGCCTTGACAGCGCTGGACCTCGGATGGCCCACTGGCTGGCAAGAGGTTTATGGGTTGGAGTGCGCCTTGGGGCGCGGAGAAGTCGAGGGCGTTCGGGGTGGGCGCTAGGCACAGTATTGCGTGTGTCCCCAATTATTCATTTGTGATGTAATTCATTACCGCGCTGGGCACCTTAGTATATTGATCAAGCCGGTTGGGAAAACGGTACGTGTCCCCGTTTATTTCATCGCCCGCAACTGGGCTTCAGATTTTGCTTCGCTATTCACTTTCCACCCCCGCCTTCTACGCTCATGCGGTCGGAGGGCCATCGCCGTCGTCCATATCCACAACGCCGAAAGCCACTTGGTAAACATCGAACATACATAGGAGGTATAAGCCCAATATCCACACCACAGCCGCGTATATAATTGCGGTAGCAGTATCATTGTCTATTGAGCCCTTTGCGATAACCAAGATCAACGCTGCAAGAAAACCCCAAAATATGTACCAAGAATTATCTTTAAGTTCCCTTTTTACGTCAGCAGCCGCCGCGATTAATTTTTCATTGTTCCCAAACTTTTTTGACACGACACGGTTGATAGCAAGATGAATGTTAGCCACTGACGCCAGGGTCACCGTAAGTATTACCGACATGAGGGCTAAAACTTCATGGTTCATCAAACCGTTTAAAACTGTATTTTGAATTAAAAGATCTGGCTTGCATATGCAAGCTGCCGCAAGAACCGCTGCAAGAGCAATTAATAATACAATTTTAATCATCGTCTCCCTCCTGCTCTATTTCTTGATTCAAGTGCAATGCTGCACCGGCTACTTTTATCTCTTCGCCTTCGCGCGGCATTGCGCTTTCAGGGATGGTCGCGATTTTCTTAGAGTCGCGGCTATCGTACAGCTTTTTGTTCCCTTTTTTCAGGACCACTTTTCCAGCCCCTTCACTCGCGTATTCGACGGCAGATTCTACAAACTCACCCTCTGGCGTGACGGCACCCTGCTTGTTTTTCAGGGCATACTCTGACTTTTCAGCGTTGGTCTGCTCTTTCGCAAGACGATCAAAGTCTTTGAATCGGTCAAAGCCCTTGAGGCCATTCGGCGGGTTAAACTCAAAGCCAAGCTCAGTTATTTCACCGCGGTACTTTTCAGCCGCGGCCCAAAAACCACGCTTCTGCGTAACATATTCAACGTCCGTGTGCCATGCGACGCCTTTGCGGTCTCGAAGCCTGGCCTCGACCAAATGCTCAATGACACTGTGCGCACTACCAACGTCACCACGTCGTTCAACAGCGACGAACTGCTGCCCTTGGTTGGCGTTTACCGTGATGAACGCGGCCTTCCAGGTCTTGTGAGGTTGGAGGGCAAATAGGCTTTCAGGCCCCGCGTTCTCCAATTCAGATATTTGCTTGCCTATAAACCCTGCAAGACAGCCCGGCGGTAGAGCCTTCGATGCGGTTGGCACATAAGAAAATAACGAATTCCTATGAAAGAAATCGAGCCGTGAATTGAAGAGGGACACTATATACTCTTGACGCGACTCCGGCGGGGCTCTCCGCGAAGAGTTGTCCAGCGGACCCATCGTTGGGATAGAAAGTGATAGCCTCAGAAACTCGAACGTCGCCATGAAATACTCCCCCGTGGTCCGGAGAGTTGATCACAACCAATCTTCAATGTGTAGTAGAATTGCCTTCACATGTTTCAGGGGGGGAACTGCGTCGCATTTCTTTGAATCGAATCGCGAACAAAGCGATTGTATGTCGCATTTTCGAGTTCTGGTGTTGCGACCATTCCAGCGACAGCTTGGGCGCGATATCCATTGGTATCAGAGCCATAAACAAATGGGGCACACGCCACTAATTGCGCCTCAATGGGTGGATTGAAAGTCATTGGCAGCCGGCGCGTTTTCACCGCGGCCGCGCTCCCAATCCCTTACCCCGGCAGACTCAAACAAGCCCGCAGCCCCCCCATCGGGCTTTTGCTCAGCCTGATCTCGCCGCCATGACCGCGCGCCACATCGCGGGCGATGGCCAGGCCGAGGCCTACCCCCTTGCGGTTGGGGTTGCGGCTTTCGTCGAGGCGGTTGAAGGGTTTGAGGGCGTCTTCGTATTGGTCGGGCGGGATGCCGGGGCCGTCATCATCGACCAGGATTTCGATGCGGCCGGCATCGGCGCAGCGGATCGAGACGGCGACATTTTCGCCGTGTTCGCGGGCGTTGTTGACCAGATTTGAGAGTGAGCGCTTGACCGAGCCGGGGCGGATATCGGCCTCGATCGGCTCGCCGGCGACCAGATCGATATGGCTGCCGGCACGGCGGGCATCCTCGATCACGTCCTCGACCAGCGCATTGAGATCGGTGCGCGAGGTTTCCTCATTGGCCTGGCCGCGGGCGAAATCGAGATATTCGTCGAGCATGTCCTGCATTTCGGTGATGTCGCGTTTGGCATCCTCGCGCTCCGGCGTGTCGGGCATCAGGGCCAGTTGCAGGCGCAGGCGGGTGAGCGGGGTGCGCAGATCATGGCTGACGCCGGCGAGCAGGGCGGTGCGCTGTTCGAGCTGACGCCTGAGGCGGTCGCGCATTTTCAGGAAGGCATGGGCGGCCTGTCTCACCTCGGTGGCGCCGGCGGGGCGGAAATGCGCCACATCCTGGCCGCGGCCGAACTGCTCCGCCGCATCGGCCAGCCGCCGGATCGGCTTGATCTGGTTGCGGATGAAAATGACCGAGACCCCGGTCAGGATGGTCGTCGCGCCGATAATCCACAAAAGGAAGATATTCCCCGTCGTCGCAAACACCCGTTCGCGCAGGGCGATATAGCGCAATATGCCGCCATCCACCTCGACCCGGATATCGACATAATTGGGATAGCGCGTGGTATCGAACCAGAAATTCTGTGTCAGCTGACCGGAGAGGGCGCGTTGCAGCGTGCGGTCGAGGGTGCGGAAGAAGGAGGTGCGGCGTGCGGTCGGCAGGGTCTCGCCGGGGCGGAAATCGACCGAGAGCCGCATCGTCGTCATGGCGATCTCGGCCTGGCGGCGGAAGGCGTCGGGATTGGCACGATCATCCTCATACAGCGTTGTCATCATGGCGATATCGCCGGCGACGCCGTCCGAGAGGCGGCTGGTGACCGTCTCCCAATGCTGTTCGAAGAAGGACCACACCACCGCGACCTGCATCAGCGCCACCGGCAGGACGAAGATCAGCAGGGTGCGCGCAAACAGGCCGCGCGGCAGGAAGCGGCGGAAGGCGCTCATGGCCCGCTCACGGGCCGAAGACCGGGTCGGCGGCGAGCTTGTAGCCCTCGCCGCGCACCGTTTGCAGGTGCATCGGCTCCTTGGGGTCGTCCTCGATCTTGCGGCGCAGGCGTGTGACCTGGACATCGACGGCGCGTTCGCCGCCGCCGGTATGATCCGACAGCGTCAGGCGCGAGACGACCTGGCCGGGCATGGAGGCGAGGGCGGCGAGCAGGGCCGCTTCGCCGCCGGTCAGCCGCACGGGCACGCCGCCGCGCTGCAGCATTTCGCGTTCGATATCGAAATGCCAATCGCCGAAACTGACGCGCTGGATCGCCGCCGCGGCCGGGCGCGCCCGGCGCAGGATGGCATGGATGCGCAGGGCCAGTTCTTCCGGCTCGAAGGGTTTGGGCAGATAATCATCGGCGCCGAGGGAGAGGCCCTTGATACGGTCTTCCGCATCGCCGCGCGCGGTTAAAAGGATGATCGGCGTTTCGGCATGTTTGCGGATCGCCGCCGTCAGCTCGAAGCCGTTCATGCCCGGCATCATCACGTCGAGGATCAAAAGGTCGAAACTCAGCGAGTTGAGCGTCGACAGCGCCTTGGCCGCATTGGGGGCCGTGGAAACGCGAAAGCCGCGCCCCTGCAGGAAACGCTTCAGCAGGGCCCGGATCCGGTCATCATCATCGACCACCAGGATATGGGCTTCATCACCCGCGCTCTCGACCATGCCATCTCCCAAAACCGATCACGCCAACATGACCCGCGCGTGCGACTTGCTCAAGGTGTGGCCCGCATCCGGGCCGGTTCTATTTGCGAAAATAATTCCAGGCCGTCAGCAGGCTCAGCGCGGCGGTGACCCAGAGCGCGCCGATCCAGGCCAGCAGGAGGATATCATGGCTGGTCCAGCCCAGCGGCTGGGCGATCAACGGGAAGCCGGCAACGATCATGGCGAGCGCGGTTTTCAACTTGGCCGCGGGCGAGACAGCCAGCGCTGTGCTGCCGGGGGCGCCGGGCAGGAGGCGCGCCGCGGTCATGGCGGCATCGCGGGCGACCAGGGCGAAGACCGGCACCGCGATATCAACCGGCGTGCCCAGGATCAGCATGTAGACGATGAGATAGGCATTCACGAGGAGTTTGTCGGCGATCGGATCGAGGATTTCGCCGAGCACCGATCCGGCATTCCAGCGCCGGGCGAGCCAGCCATCGAGCCAGTCGGTCGCGGCGGCGACGACAAAGGCAATCACCGCAAACACCGCCAGCGCGCGCGCCGCCAGCACCGGATCGCCAAGCCAGAGCGGCACCAGACCTGATTGTGACCATTGATAGGAGGTCCACAGGGCTACCGCGCCGCCGAGCGCCAGAAGAATGCGCAGGATCGTCAGAATATTGGGGATTTGCCGATGCATGGGTCTCACCTCTGGAACCAGTCATGGATGGTTTTGGCCATCGCTTTGGAGACGCCGTCAACCGCTTCCAGATCGGCCAGCGCCGCATCGCGCACCGATTTGGCCGAGCCGAAATGCGCCAGCAAGGCTTTCTTCCGCGACGGGCCGATGCCCGGCACATCATCGAGCGGGTTGTCGGCCATCTGTTTCTTGCGCTTGGCCCGGTGGCCGCCGATCGCGAAGCGGTGGGCTTCATCGCGCAGTCTTTGCAGATAATACAGCACCGGGTCTTTTTGCGGCAATTTGAAGGGTGGTTTGCCCGGCAGGTAGAAGGCCTCGCGTCCGGCATCGCGCTCGGGACCCTTGGCGATGGCGGCGATACAGATGCCGCTGATGCCGAGCTCTTCGACCACACCCATCACCTTGGATAATTGCCCGGCGCCGCCATCGATCAGGATCAGGTCGGGCACCGGTGCGCCATCATCGCGCTCCTTGATCAGGCGCGAGAAACGCCGCCGCAGCATCGCCGCCATCATCGCGAAATCATCATCGGTGGCGGCATCAGAGCCGGTCATGTTGAAGCGGCGATAATGGTTTTTCTCAAAGCCTTCCGGCCCGGCGACAATCATCGCGCCGAGCGCATTCGTGCCCTGGATATGGGAATTGTCATAGACCTCGATGCGTTGCGGCAAGGTCTCGAGATTGAAGACGCGTTGCACGCCCTTGAGCAGGTGCGCCTGGGAGGCGCTCTCCGAGAGCTTGCGCGCCAGCGCTTCGCGGGCATTGGCGGCGGTGCGCTCGACCAGCTTGCGCTTCTCGCCGCGGCTGGGGCGGTGCAGTGTCACCTTGCGGTCGGCCTTCAGGCTCAGCGCCTCGCCCAGCAAGTCCTGGTCCTCGACATCATGCGACATCAGGAGCAGGGCTGGCGGCGGCTTGTTGTCGTAGAATTGGGCGATGAAGGCGGCCAGCACCTCACCGGGCTCGACATCGCTCTCATGGCGCGGGAAGAAGGATTGATTGCCCCAGTTCTGGCCGGCCCGGAAGAAGAAGACCTGGACGCAGGAGCGGCCGCCATCCTGGGCGACGGCGATGACATCGGCTTCCTCGACACCGTCCGGATTGATGCCCTGGTCGGTGGTCACCGCGGCAATGGCCCGGATCCGGTCGCGCAGGCGCGCGGCGCTTTCATAATCGAGCGCTTCGGCAGCGGCTTGCATGCGAAGCTGTAGATCCTCGCGCAGGGCATTGGACTTGCCGCGCAGGAAATCGGTCGCCTGGGAAACCAGTTCGCCATAGGCGTCCGGCGCGATCAGATCGACACAAGGCGCGGCGCAACGCTTGATCTGGTGCAGCATGCACGGGCGGGTGCGGCCCTCATAGACACTGTCGGAACAGGTGCGGACCAGGAAGGCTTTTTGCAGCGTATTGAGGGTCTGGTTGACGGCACCGGCCGAGGCGAAGGGCCCGAAATAATCGCCCTTGGCATTGTGGGCGCCGCGATGCTTGGTGAGTTGCGGCGCGGCATGATCACGGCGGATCAGGATATAGGGGAAGCTCTTGTCGTCGCGCAGCAGGATATTATAGCGCGGTTTGAGACGCTTGATCAGATTGGCTTCGAGCAGAAGGGCTTCGGTCTCGGTCTCGGTAACGACGAATTCCATCGTCTTCGTCAGCGCGATCATCAGGGCAATGCGGTTGGAATGGCCGCGCCCATTGGCATAATTGCCGACGCGATTCTTCAGATTGCGCGCCTTGCCGACATACAGGACCGTGCCATCCTCGGCGAACATGCGATAAACACCCGGCTTCGACGGCAGGTGTTTGACATAGTCGGCGATGATTTGCGCACCGCTGCGCGATTGCACCGGCGGCGCGGACGGGTCATTGATCGGCCCGGAAGGTGTTTCAGGAGACGTCATGTCTGACAAGATCGCGCTCGTTACTGGTGGCGGCAAGCGCCTGGGTGCCAAAATAGCGTGCGCCCTGGCCGAGGATGGCTGGCACGTCATCATTCACTATAACAGCTCGGGCACGCAGGCGCGTGCGATTGAAGCGGTGATCCGTGAAGCCGGGGGTTCGGCAAGCACGGTGCAGTTCGATCTCGCCGACAGCGCCGGTGTCAAACGCTTTGCGGACGGTCTGGGCCGGCTTGACCTGCTGGTGAATTCGGCCTCGGTGTTCCAGCAGGACCGCCCCGAAAATGTCGAGGCCGCCGCGCTCGAACAGGCCCTGCGGGTCAATCTGATGGCGCCGGTCCTGCTCGCTTCGGCGATGGCCAAGCCCCATGAAACCCGCGCGTCGGGCTGTGTCATCAATCTGCTCGACCAGAAGCTTTTCAATCTCAATCCGGACTTCTTTTCCTACACGCTCGCCAAACACGCTTTGCTCAGTGCGACCACGACCATGGCGATGGCGCTGGCGCCGCGGGTTCGCGTGAACGCCATTGCGCCGGGGCTCACCCTGCCGTCGGGGACACAGAGCGAGGCGGAGTTCGAACGCGCTCACCAGACCAATCCAATGCAGGGCGGTTCAACGCCGGATGATATAGTGCGCGCGGTCCGCTTCATCGTCGCGACGCCGTCAATGACCGGCGAAACGATCACGATTGATGGCGGCGAACATTTGATGCGCCGGATCCGGGATGTCTCGATCGAGCCGTGAGGCTGACGCATTTTCAGCCAGGGTGGATACCGGTTTTGCGCTTCGAAACTGGGGCAATTCAGCAGGCTAGAGCGTGACCCGGGCAATCACGGATTTGCAGGCCACGGTCCGCGGGGATTTGGTCACCGCGACGGTGACTTCGTGCACATGCTCGAGGGTTTTCAACGCCTCGGCAATCGTGACGCAGAGGGTTTCCGCCAGATTATAGTGGCGGGCATCGATCACGCGGCGGACCGTGTCGGCGATGTCGTCATAGCTCGCCGTCTCATGGATGGAATCCTGTTGCGGCGTGCTGGAAAGCTTGATCTTGACGTCGATCAGGATCGTCTGGCGATCCTCGAGTTCGAAGCTGTGGATCCCCAGGGCAGCATCCATCTGCAGGCCGACGACTTCGATTTCGATCATGGACATGCAGCGCCTAGCTCACAAAAGGTGAGCGGTTGGATAGGTCATGAACGGCGTGCGATCAAGCAGGGCCACGCAGGCGTCAGAATCGGCAGGCGCGATGCGCGTCCTCACTCACATCTGTGTGATGCCGGTGTTTTGCGATTTCCGGCGTGATCCGGGTAGTGCTTCACTGTGCTGGCCGCGGCGCGTGGACCGGGCGCGAAATTGATGAGGGCAGGGATGAAGGCGTGGGTATCGGGTCTGACTGCGATGCTGGTGCTGTCGGTGGCGGGGCCCGCAAGCGCCGCAGCGCAGACGACCCCACCAGTCTATGCGCTCGATTGCGATCGTGCCGAGGCCTATAGCCGCCAGGCGCGCGGGGTCGCGGTCATCATCGTGCATGCCGGCGATATTGTGTGCGAACGCTATGCGGACGGGATTGAGCCCGATGAGGTCTGGGAGATCGCCAGCGGCGTCAAAAGCTTCACTGGGGTCATGGCAGCAGCGGCCGTGCAGGACGGTCTGCTATCGCTGGACGAACGCGCGGCCGATACGCTGACCGAATGGCAAGATGATCCGGAACGCGCCGCAATCACCGTCAGACATCTCCTCTCCCAGAGCAGCGGTCTGGCTCTGCCGCGCGAATCCAGTCGTTTGCCCGGCTATCGCGCCGCGATCCAGACGCGGGCCCGAACCCGGCCGGGTGAGGTATTCGCCTATGGCCCACGGCATTTCCAGGCGTTCGGGGAGCTCTTGCGGCGCAAGCTGGAGGCGGCCGGGCTCGATGCGACGCCGGCACATTATCTCGGGCGCCGAGTGTTGGCGCCGCTCGGGATCGATGTGCGCAATTGGGCGGCAGTCGATGGCATGCCCGTTCTGTCGGAGGGCGCCTCGATCTCGCCGCTCGACTGGGCCCGCTTTGGCCATTTCGTGCTGCATGACGGCGATGCGGACGGGACCGGGCTGGTCGATTCGGCTGCAATGGCAGCCCTGTTCGAACCGTCAGCGGCCAATCCGGCTTATGGTCTGGGCTGGTGGTTGCCGCATCCGCGGCATGCCGGAAGTCGTGGTGCGCGCGGGGCCCGGGGTTTTCTTGATACGCTGGGGGCGGGCGCAGACTTTCCGGAGCTCCACGTTGCCGCCGGTGCCGGCGGGCAGCGGCTCTACCTGTTTCCGGAACTGGATCTGGTGGTCGTGCGCATGACGCGCGGTGTCGACCAGGACCCGGCGACGCGTAGCCGGGTCTGGTCAGACCGGCGTTTCATCGAGCATTTGCTGGTGCCGCAGGCGGCGGTCACGCCCTGACGGGCCGCTCCGCCGAGGCATCAGCCCAGGGCGGACCGGGCGAGCACGGCGATATAGCCGAGATAGCCTGCGAAGAGCAGGGCGCCGAGGACGCGGGTGATCGGGCGTTTCAGAAGCACGATGGCAGCGATCAGGGCGCTGGCACCGAGCATGACCCAGAAGTCGAGCACAAAGAAACTCTCGGAAATTTCCAGCGACGTGCCGGTCAGGCCCGCGGCCAGGCCGGTCGCGCCACCGACGGCGAAAACATTGAAGATATTCGAGCCGAGCACATTGCCGATCGCCAGATCCGCCTGGCGGCGAACCGAGGCCATGACGACGGTGGCCAGCTCGGGCAGTGATGTGCCCAGGGCCACGGCGGTCAGTCCGATGAGGGCCGGTTCGACATGGAGGTCCTGTGCCGCGGCGATACCGCCGGTCACAATCATCTGGGCGCCAACGGGCAGGGCGACCAGACCACCGGCCAGGGCCAGAAGGATGGAGGGCAGTGTTTTGGGCAGCCCGTCCATATGTTCGATATCGGTCAGCTCGGCGAGGGTCGGGTCACCGGTCGCCTTGCGGGCCTGCAGGCCAAGCAGGGCGACATAGCCGACAATCGCTGCGAGCAGGATCCAGCCTTCAGTCAGCGTGATCTGCCGATCCCAGGCGATCACGATCAGGGCGACCGCTGCCAGGAGGGCGAATATCGCATTCCGGCGCAGGCCCGGTGTGGTGGTGTGAATGGTGCCGAACAGGGCAGGCAGGCCCAGTACCAGCAGGAAGTTGGCGATATTGGAGCCGACGATATTGCCGACCGCCAGGCCGGGGGCGCCGGTCAGGGCCGATTGCACGCTGACGACCAGCTCCGGTGCAGATGTCCCGAAGGCGACAATGGTCAGGCCGACCAGTAGATTCGGCAGACGCCAGAGGCGGGCGAGCGCAGCGCCGCCGCGAACGAGGAAGTCGCCCCCGAACAACAGGAGGACGATTCCGGCCAGGATGAGCGGGACGTATTGGATAGCGTGCATGGATTTACCGGGCGCTGCGGATCAGGACTTAGTCGAGGCGGCGAAATTCGATAAGATTGAGCAGGGCGAACACGGCCACAACGAGGCCAACAGCGATCAGGGCATACATGGAAAACCTCTCCGGAAAAGCATGGGCAATGGGCGTTCATAGCGCGCCGCTGCCTGAGTGGCCAGCGCCGGTTTCGGTATGAGGTGGCGAGCCCATATCGAGCCCTTTGCGCGGCCCTTCATGCAGGCCTGCTGGCGCCTGACGCGCGGCGCAACCCTGGGGGTGCGCGCGGTTGCCGAGCGGCCGGACGGCCGCATCGCCCTGGTCCGTCACACCTATATCAATGGCTGGCATCTGCCCGGCGGCGGCGTTGAAGCGGGCGAAACCGCGATCGAGGCTGTTGGCCGCGAACTGGCCGAGGAGGCGGGTGTCCGGCTGACAGACCCGCCGGAACTGCTGGGGATTTTTGCGAATCACTCGGCGTTCCGCGGTGATCACGTTCTGCTTTACAGGGCCTGCGGCTGGGTTGATTGCGAATCGCAAAGTCAGGGGGAGATCGAATGTGTTGACTGGTTTTCCCCGACCGATTTGCCGGCGGGAACCGCGGCGGGCACGCAGCGGCGGATTGGGGAGATATATCAGGGCGCTGCGCGCGTTCCGCATTGGTGAGTGTAATTTGCACGCCGATGATGAAAATCGGCTAGGCTTGAAAATTGTGGGGCGGTCCGGGGATTGTTTTCGCAGGATGCAGCCAAGCTCGCGAGGCCGGGGTCGATTGAAATGAAGGACAATGCCGAGGCGAAGCTGCCGGTCGATCCGGCGACGGGCCCGCAAGAGCCGGGGTCCCCCTGGCAGCGCGCGGTCGAGGCCGATGGCTGGTTCGGCCTCATCCTGCCCGGCATCCTGGCGCTGAGTTTCATCCTGATCGTTTTCCTCGCCGTGATGGCGGGCGACCGCGCGCTTGTGGCCTCGGCGCGCGAGACCAATGCGGCGACGCTGAATTCGGTGCTGGCCAGCACCATGCAGCGCTTTGAGGAATGGGCCGTAAACCAGGAACGGCATGCTGCGGTCTGGGCGGGCAATGAACTTGTCCAGCAATCGCTCGAGGACTTGCTCGCCACTCCCGAATTATCCTCGATCGCTGCGGCGCCGGCCCAGCTCAGTTTGCGCACGACGCTGGGGCCATGGCTGACCGAGTATGGCTTTCGGGGGTTTTACGTCCTCGGCGCCAACGGTGTGATCCTGTCTTCAGTCCGCAATTCCGATCTTGGCCAGCCCTCGCCCATTCTCAGCCTGGTCGATACCAACCGGCTGCGGGCGGGCCGTGCCATCCTCACCCGGCCGCAAATTGTCGATGCCCCTGCGCTGGATGGCGATCCGGGCTGGACGGGGCTGGATGAGGAAATGGCGATGTATGTCATTGCGCCAATCCTCTCGGGCACGTCCGTGCGGGGCTATTTCGCGCTGCGCATTGATCCGCTGGCCGAATATAGCTCGACCTTCCGGGTTGGGCGGACCGGCCTGTCGGGGGAAACCTATGCCGTTGATCGCAGTGGCCGCCTGCTGTCGGAAACCCGGTATGCGCCGGAATTCCGGACCGCCGGCCTGCTGGCGCAGGGGCATCCGTCCATGCTGCACCTGGAGGTCCGCGATCCCGGCCGGAATGTGACCCATGGCGAAGCTCCCTCAACGCCGTATACGACCTGGCCGCTGACCGTCGCCGCGGAGTCTGTGACGGCGGGCGAGCGTGGCTCAAACCTGACCGGCTACCGCGATGCGCTTGGGATTCCGGTGATGGGGGCCTGGGCCTGGGATCCGGCCCGCGAAATCGGGGCGATCACCGAGATCGAGCTTGGCGAGGCCCTGGCCGGTGTCAATCGCGCCCGCGCCGTACTGCGCGTCTTCGCCGTGGCAATGGCGCTCTGCTTCATTCTTATCGCCATCCTGTTCAATACCCACCGCACGATCAGCCGGAATCGTGCGCGCCAGACGGTCGAGACGACGCAGCGGTTTCGCCGCATCCTGATGACGGTCGCCGAGGGCATGTATGGCCTCGACCGGGCCGGGCGGGTGACCTTCATCAATCCGTGTGCCTGTGACATGCTGGGCTATACCGAAGAGGAATTGATCGGGAAGTCGCTCCATTCCATCATTCATCATTCCAGGCGAGACGGTACGCCCTATCCCGAGCATGAATGTCCCATCTCCGTCGGCATGGCCGATGACATTACCGAGGAATATTTCTGGACCAAGGCCGGTGAGTGCATTCCGATCGAGTTTTCCGTCTCCGCCATTGATGCTGATGATCCAGAGGCGGGGAGCGTGGTGACATTCCGCGACATTACCCGGCGCAAGCGCGACGAGCTGGTCCTGCTGCGCTATGCGCAGGAATTGAAGCGGTCGAATGCGGAATTGCAGGAATTTGCCTATGCCGCCTCCCATGATCTCCAGGAGCCCTTGCGCAAGATCCAGGCCTTTGGCGAGCGCCTGCACAAGAAATACCACGCCTCGCTGGACGAGACCGGTCAACACTATCTGGACCGAATGGTCGATGCGGCCTCGCGTATGCGGCAATTGATCGATGACTTGCTGGGCTATTCGCGGGTCAATTCGAAGACGAGCACATTCCAGCCGGTCGATCTGTCACAAGTCCTGGCCGATGTGATTTCGGATCTGGAGCCTCGGATCGCGTCGGAAGGCGCCAATGTTCGCATCGGCACTCTGCCGGCCATCGAGGCCGACCAGACCCAGATGCACCAGCTCTTCCTCAACCTCCTGTCCAACTCGATGAAGTTTCATCGCAAAGACGTCCAGCCCTCAATCCTGATCGAGGGGAGTGTCGAGGTCGGCGATGTCGGCGCTGTCGCGCGCATTGCCGTCACCGATAATGGCATTGGTTTCGAGGCCCGCCATGCCGAGCGGATTTTCGGCATGTTTGAACGCTTGCATGGGCGTGATGAGTTCGACGGGACCGGCGTGGGCCTGGCGACTTGCCGCAAGATCGTCGAGCATCATTCCGGGACGCTCGTGGCCTGGGGCGAACCGGATGCCGGCGCGGTCTTCACAATCACCTTGCCGATTCGCCAGACGGTCGACGCCTGACCGGCCAACACTGACACGGCTGCGTGATCAGGCGCCGGGGTGACGCCTGATCATGGTTGCGGCAAACAATTTACAGTTGTTGTCTGTGGTGCTCGACGGCGGCGCCCCGCCAATTAACACATCGCCGCATTGGCGAGCCTTCGAGCTCGTTCCAGGGCCGCGCGCACAGGCGTCACCGTCAGGGATGAGCCGGAAATGCGCCGTGAAACAAATGGGTTGCTGCGCTTTCACTGACCCGCTGACGGACGGCTAGCGTCGTGAGCTTCCGGCTCCGGACCGTTCGTGACGCGCGCTGTGCGGGGCCGACGCCGGTTGTCAGGCCGCGGCGTTGGCGCGGTCCCGGGCCTGCGGGTGCGACCGATACAGGTTTGCGCATGGTATTCGCCTTGATCTTGCGCGAATGACGCGAGAAACTGCCCATATGGAACAGCCGCGAACGCGCGGTGGCCGCGATGAGGCTTTTCAAGATGAGCAATGCCGACCGCCTATTCACATTCCTGATGGTGGATGACGATCCCGATGACCGTATGTTGTTCAAGGAGGCCTGCGACGAGGTCCGCTTGCGCAATCCGGTCGAGTTTCTCGAAAATGGCGAACAGCTTGTCGATTACCTCAATCGCAAGGGCCCCTATGCGGCCCTCGCGGATCAGCCTCTGCCGGGCATCATTCTGCTCGACCTGAACATGCCGCTGAAGGATGGCCGCGAGGCGCTTGAGGAAATCAAGGCGACCGCCGAGCTGCGCCACATTCCGGTCATCGTGCTGACGACCTCCAAGAATGAGGATGATATTCTCTCGAGCTATGGTCTCGGGGCTTCCTCCTACATCGTCAAACCGGTCTCGCTCGACCGCCTGATGCGTGTGGTCAATTCGATCGGTGAGTATTGGGTCCAGATCGTTGAGGTTCCCGATGGGGGCGCAAGGGTGGAGCTTTCCGATATCGACTGACCGGCTCCGGTTCCCGGCCCTCGCCGATTCTTGTTTCCCTTGAGACGGGAATTCCCTAGTCTGCGATCACGCGCGGGGGCGCCGATCCATTCTGGATCATGAAACGGGGAAATTTCTATGAAAACCATGATGATGGCAGCAACCGCGCTATTGGCGCTGACGGGTGCCGCTTTCGCGGACGGTGATATGTCCAATGCCTATGGCCATACCGTTCGCGTGACCGGCGGCGATGCCAGTTTCGATGCGACATTTTCCGAAGACGGTAGCTATTCCGACTCGCGCGGCGTCAGCGGCAGCTGGTCGCTGGGTGAGCAATTGTGCATTTCCGCGGCGACCGAAAGCGGCGTGCAGGAAAGCTGCGGCCCGTGGAATCCGGATCTCGCGGTTGGCGGAAGCTGGACAACGGAAGGCTGGGCGCCTGATGGCGCGATGATCACCGTCGAGATCCTGGCCGCCGAATAGGCCGGACGGATCAGTCCTGACACGCATCCCACGGGACAAGTGAGAGAGGGCGGCGCTTCGGCGTCGCCCTTTTTGGATTCCGCTCCGAACACATTTCCCCTGTGGCGTGTCTTGCCAAGACCTTGTCGCAATTGCACCCTAGACTGAGCAGAGCAGGGCGCGCGATCGGGCGGCGTCCGGGGGATATGACCATGCTGGCAATGCGTTTGTGGAAAATCTCGGCGACACTCTTCGTGTCGATGATCCTGGCCATGGTGATGCTGGCCGCGCTGTGGTTCTACCTGCCCGAATGGTTCTCCTGGGTGCAGGATGGTGCCGATATGCTTGAGGATGGCGTCGCCGCAATCCCGCTGCCGGAGAAAATCAATAACCTGGTCCGCATCTATGCCAGCGATGACAAGCTGGTCCTGCTGATCTTCACCATTATCGCCCGTGTTCTCCTGGCGCTGGTTGGCCGTATCCTTACCGCTGTCATGCCGCAGCCCAAGGTTAAGATCGCCGAAGACGGGATTATCGCCCAGATCGGCTCGACCATCGCCACGCTTTTCCTCGCCTTCGTGATCGCGATCCTGATGCTCTCCGCTATCGCCCTGTTCTGGGAGGCCGGCTTGCACCAGATGCTCAACGCCGCCGACTGGGTCGAAGATCAGCTGGCGCATCTGCCGATTGGTGGCCGCTGGCGGTCCGGCGTGCGGTTTGTCGTCTCCGACGACAAGATCCTGCTGCTCTTCTTCACCATCATCGCCCGCGCCCTGATCGTGGTCTTCGCGTCCAGTTTCGGCTCGGCCTGGCGTTCGATGACCGGCGGCGGGCGCGAGACCCTGGTGCGGACCTAGTCGGCCAGCGCTTTCGACAGGATCGGCAGCGAGACATCCATGCGGTAATCGACCGATGAGTGATCATCGGGGAATTCCTGATAGACGTGATCAACGCCCAGCGCGGTCAGCCGCTTGTGCATCCGCCGGGCGCCGTAGACCAGGTTATACTGGTCGACATCGCCGCAATCGATATACAGCGCCTTCATCGTCTTGAGGCCTTCGCTGCGGGTCTCGACCAGCTCCAGCGGATCCCATTTCTTCCACCGCTCCCAGGCGACGGGGTCCATCTCGCACGTGTCCATCGTCACCGGCAGCTTGATGCCGAGAAAGGCGTCGGGGTCGGGATCATAGGTCGCGGCCATCGCCAGGATCATCAGGGCGTGGATATCATCGCCGGCCGGCTTGAGACTGGCCTCGAAGGCCGTCATGAAGCTCTCGATCGTGCCGCCATGCTTGGCGATGCGGCGCAGTGTGTGGGCAAAGTCGGCGGCGAACATCAAATCAAAGCCCATATCGCCGGAATGGCAGGCGGCAGCCGACCAGATATCGGGATGCATCAGCGCATGCATCATGGCGCCATAACCGCCCGAACTCTTGCCGAACAGGCCGCGCTTGCCGGGCCCGCCGCAGCCATATTCGCCCTCGACGAAATCCAGCAATTCGGTCGTCAGGAAATCGGCCCAATTGCCCATCGCGATCGAGTTGACATACTGATTGCCGCCCAGCCGGGTAAAGCAATCAGGAAAGGCGATGACGCAGGGTGCCATCTCGCCGGATGCGATCAGCCGGTCGGCGCGTTCGGGCAGGTTCTCGCCGAAATTCTTCCACGCCGTGTGATAGGGCCCGCCGCCGGTAAAGCCGACGACATCGACCAGTAGCGGCAGCCCCGCCCCGTCATGGCCCGCCGGGATATAGACATCCACCCGCCGCAGCGTCGGATCGCCGAGCATGTTATTGGCGACAGCCTTGCTGTCGATCCAGTGCTGGACGACGCGGCCCTTGGGGCAATCGGCGGATTTGTGCATGGCGGGCTCCTGTGGCGCGGATGGTCCCCAATTCTCTACATCAATCAACCCTTTGTCATCCCCGGCGGCGGGACCCGGGACATGGCCCTGCTTCCCCCCTTGAGCTTGCCCGCCAATCACGCCAGCATCCCGGCATGGCCACTTTCAAAACCTACCTCACTGCCAACCATCTCCTTGCCGACAGCTTCCGGCTGGGCCGGCTGATCCATGAGAGCGGGTTCAAGCCGACCCATATCGTCGGCGTCTGGCGCGGCGGCGCGCCGGTGGGGATTGCGGTGCAGGAATATCTCGAATATCGCGGCCTCTCGACCGATCATATCGCGATCCGCACCGCCTCCTATACCGGCATCGGCCAGCAGGCCGAGGTGAGGGTGTTTGGCGAGGGCTATCTGGTCGACACGCTCAATGCCGATGACCGGCTGCTGATCGTCGATGATGTGTTTGATTCAGGCCGCTCGATCGAGGCCCTGCTCAAGGTCTTGCGCGCCAAATGCCGGCGCAATTTCCCCGCCGAAACCAAGATCGCCACGGTCTATTTCAAACCCGTCCGCAACAAGACCGAGCTGAAGCCGGATTTCTTCCTGCACGAAACCGATGACTGGCTCGTCTTCCCGCATGAGCTGTGCGGCCTGACGCCCGACGAGATCGCGGCGAAGGGCGAGGCGGGCAAGGTGGCGCTGGGGAAGTAGGGGCCAGGTAAGGCTTGTCCAGTCCTTACGGCCAGCTTTGCGCGCCATGCAAAACGCGCAGGATCGAGACCTCTGACTTGGTGGCGTGGTAGACGATGAAATAGGGCAGGCCCGGAACGACCAGTTCACGCGTGTTCGTCAGCCGTCCCGGACGACCCATCAACGGATAAAGTGTCAGGGCCTGGGCGGCGTCATGGATGCGGTTCCGGACCCGTATCGCGGCGGGGATATCGTCCTCGGCAATGCGGGCAACGGAGTGGGTCAGCTCTGTCATGGCGAGGGCTGACCAGCGCAGTTTCATCGGTCGGCACGTCTGAGCCTGGCGGCCTCGATGACATCGTCGAGCGAGGCCATCACCTCTTCATGCGTGAAGACATTGCCGGCCTCGACATCGCGAATGCCGGCCTTGATCGCCTCGATCATCCAGTCCTGATGGTCGAAATATTGCTGGATGGCCTCATTGACCACCCAGGAGCGCGAGCGGTCCTGGCTTTGTGCCAGCGCGTCGAGTTTTTCGCGCGAGGCGTCATCGAGGCGGATGGAGATATTTCTCATAACGACGTTTCCGTATTCACTGTGCGGACAGTTTAACACAGGAACATCGAAGGCAAAAGCTGCCCGTCGTGCCAGGCAGAGCCTGCCTTGAAACCCTCGCCAGCCTGGCCGGGATTTCAGGACGGGCTGTGGGCCGCACCGGGCCGAATCGCAAATCGGTAATTGCCAAGGGTTGGCCAATTGGCACGTTCCTCGAAACCCCGTTAAAGTTGCGGCGCCCCATGTGCGGGGCTCCAATCGGGGGCATCAATGGCGCTTCTACGCATCAAGCTTTGGACTTTGGTCGCCTTGATACTGGTGTCGTGTGACGGCGTCGTGGGCGGGAATGCGCGCTCCGATGGGACCGGTAGCGGAGGGGGAGGCTACATCCACCTCTTTGAAGTGTCGCCCGATACCGGTTGGCTGGCGTATACAAGGAGCCAACTTACGGATCGCGTTTTGCTGCATCGCATCTCCAGCGGCGAAACAATCAACCTCAGCCTGTTTGGCACAGGCTATGGTCGCGACCTGTCTGCTCGGCCTGTGCTTGTGCAACGGCTCGCCTTTTCTCCGTCTGGTCGCCAAATGCTGGTGCAGGCGCAGGTCGGAGGGGAGATGAGCCCAATGGCAATTATTCTCATAGATCTTCAAACTTTCAGCCGCAGGCAGTTTTTTCAACCTGACCGTTTGTATCGCGACGTTGTTTTCCACTCTGAAAACGAGCTCGCATACCTCCGCTCGCCTGAACAACTCGGTCACATGCAAACTGTCAGGTTGGAAGCGCTCTTTGACGAGCGGGCTTTTAGCGCGTTCGATGGGTTTGCAGGCTATCTCACCCGCCTCGATCTGAGATCCCTTGAGGAACGGGAGTTCTTCGAAGTCATCGATGACCCACGACCGCATTGGATAAACATCACATGGGCGGACAGCATCGGTGACGGGCGACTGGTCATCGGTGCGCGATCCTGGGATTTGTCGGCTTGCGGGGCGGGGACGAGAGACTATGAGGACGGCTTCACCCGGGATTCCGTCTATTTCTTTGTCCGACCAAACGCCGACGGTGTTAGCGGGGGATGCGACGGCGCGATTGAAGTGCGCGAAATTGGAGGTCAGTATATGGGGGTATTGCCGGAAACTGGCGCTGTCGTCACCAAAACCGCTGACGGCAACTACACTCTGGACGGCGAGGATTGGACGACGCTCAACGCAGTTCGGGAATCTCTGCAAACATTGCGAGCCCATGGCGCCGTTACCCCACGTATCGCCTTTGCGCGAGATGCTGTCGTGCTCCTCTCGCAGGCAAAGAACGACACAGTGAACGTCAGAGTCTGTGACCTGTCGGACTATATCTGTAATTCGTTTGAGGTTGACGAGACGCAAGCGACTGATTTGTTTGCCGCTCCGGACCCGCTGTAACCGATTGAGAGGCCGGTGCTGGTCACCCTCATTTGCCCTTCAGCCCTCTTCTCCCCAGGGGGAAGAATGTCGTGGTCCTGGTCGCGTCGCGCCGGAGGTGAGGTGTCTGTGCAGCGGCCAGAGCGCAGCTCTCAACCACGACTCCGAACCGAAACCCACAACGGATCGCCTCGCCTTATTTCTCCCGATAGAGCGCACACAGCTTGTTGCCGTCCGGGTCGCGGACATAGGATAGGTGCATGGTACCCATGCTGCCGGTGCGCGGGCCGGGCGCGTCTTCGATCGAGGTGCCGCCATGGGCGACGCCGACATCGTGGAAGGTTTTTACCTGTTCCGGGCTGTCACACTTGAAGCCGATCGTGGCGCCATTGGCGCAGCTGGCGGGCTCGTCATTGATCGGCTCGGTGATGCCGAATGTATTGCCGTCATGGCGGTAGAAATACCTCACATGCCCGGTCGCGGCGACATTGCGCATCGCCTCGCCGGCGCCGAGTGTGGCGAGCACGGCGTCATAGAATGTCTTTGACTTCTCGATGTCGCTGGCACCGACCATGATGTGATTGAACATGCTGATAGTCCTCCCTGAACAAAGCTGATGTCGGGCGGGGATCAGTCCCAGTCAAGCCCGATGTCGAAATTCGGTGCTGAATGCGTCAGCGCGCCGACCGAGATCACATCGACGCCGGTTTTGGCGATGGCGCCGACCGTATCGAGATTGACGCCGCCGGAGGCTTCCAGCGTGACTTTGCCGCCGGCCCGGGCGACAGCGGCCTCAAGATCGGCCAGCGGGAAATTGTCGAGCAGCACGCTCTCCGCCCCGGCCTCGATGGCTTCGGCGAGCTGGTCCAGCCGGTCAACCTCGACGGCGATGCGGGTCATGTGGCCGGCATGGGCTTTCGCGGCGCGGACGGCGTTGGCGACGCCGCCGCAGACGGCGACATGATTGTCCTTGATCAGAATGGCGTCATCGAGCCCGAAACGGTGCATGGCGCCGCCGCCGGCCTGGACGGCCTGGAGTTCAAAGGCGCGCAGGCCCGGCGTGGTCTTGCGGGTGTGGGCAATCCGCGCCTTTGTGCCCTCAACGGCATCGACATAACGCCGGGTGAATGTCGCGATCCCGCTCATCCGGCCCATGAAATTGAGCGCGATGCGCTCGGCCGCCAGCAAGGCGCGGGCCTTGCCCATCACCATGGCGATGATATCGCCGGCGGCGACGCTTTCCCCGTCCGCGATATGCCAGTTGACCAGCGCATCCGGGTCCATCTGCCAGATCGCCTCGATGCCGGGCTGCATGCCGCAGAACACGCCGGCATCGCGGGCCTTGAAGTAGAATTTCGCCTCCTCGGCGGCAGGAATGCAGGCCAGTGAGGTCAGGTCGCCGCGACCGCCCTGGTCTTCGGCCAGGGCACGGGTGACGGCCTCCTTGACGAGGAAATCGGGCAGGGGCGAAACGGTGATGGACGAAACGGGCATGAGCTTCCTTTCCGGGTCGCGGACCTATTCGGCCGGCGCGGTGTGCGCCAGGGCCGGGCCCGTTGAACGCGTCAGATCAGCCAGCGACAGGCGGGTGTGGCGGGCGACCGCATTGGTCTGCGGAAAGTCGGTCCGGAAATGGCCGCCGCGGCTTTCGGTGCGCGCGATGGCGCCCGCCGTGATGAAGCGCGCCGCGATCAGGGCATCGGCCTCGCCATGGCGTTCGATCATCGCCTCGATCAGGGCGCTCAGTTCGGCCAGTCCGGCACCCGTGCGCTCAACGCCGCAATGCCGGCTCATCGCCTGGCGCAGACGGGTCAGGGCGAGTGGCGGCAGGGCGGGAGGAATCTGCGCTGTTCCAGCCGCGGAGGCAGGTGCGGCGGACCGGTCCGGCGTGTCTGTCAGCACCCTTGCCACCCGTGCCGCACTGACCAGTCCTTCGGCCAGGGAATTGGAGGCGAGCCGGTTGGCGCCATGCAGTCCGGTCGAGGCACATTCGCCGATCGCCCACAGGCCCGCGATGGAGGTCCGTCCGTCAATATCGGTCGCCACCCCGCCCATGTGATAATGCGCCGTCGGGGCGACCGGGACGGGCTCGATGCGTGGATCAATACCGGCTTGGCGGCAGGCGGCGAAGACGGCCGGGAAACGCCTCGGGAAGGCCTCGCCAATCGCCGCGCGGCAATCGAGACTGGCGCCCTTGCCGGCGGCATTCTGTCGATGCACGGCGCGGGCGACTACATCACGCGGTGCCAGTTCGGCATCCGTGTGAATCGCCTTCATGAAACGGTGGCCGGAACGGTCGGTCAGGGTCGCGCCATCACCGCGCAGGGCTTCGGTGCACAAGGGTGCCGGGTCAAGCCCGGCATTGAGGGCGGTGGGATGAAACTGGATGAATTCAGGGTCCTGGATGATCGCACCCAACCGCGCCGCCATCGCCATCGCCTGCCCCTGGGCCCCGGCCGGTGTCGTGGTCAGCGCAAAAAGCCCGCCGGCACCGCCCATGGCGAGGACAGTTTCATCGGCAAGGATTTGAAGGGTCTCGCCGGTCGGTGAGCGGGCCACGGCGCCGGCACAGCCGCCTTCAGCATCGGGGATCAGAGCTGTGGCAGCCCAGCCATCACGGATCTCGACATGGTCTGCTACGCGCACGGCCGCGATTAGCGTCTGCATGATCGCCGCGCCGGCACCATCGCCGGTGACCCGGGCAACGCGGTGACGCGAATGGGCCGCTTCGCGCGACAGGGACCAGGCCTCGCCCTCCCGTTCGAAGGGCGCGCCCAGCGCTGCCAGGTCGCGCACTTCCTGCGCGGCACCGCTCGCCAAAGCCTCAGCGGCCTCGGCATCGACCAGACCGGCTCCGGCCTCAATCGTGTCGCGGGCATGCAGGGCCGGTGTATCGTCGCCGGCCAGTGCCGCAGACACCCCGCCCTGGGCCCAGCCGGAGGCCGCGCCTTCACCCAGCGGTGAACCCGTCAGCAGGATCACCCGGCGCGGTGCCAGCTTCAGCGCGGCCCAGAGGCCGGCAATGCCGGCACCGATGATGAGGACGGGGCGGGTCATGATCTAGACCGCGACGATCTCGACGAATTTTTCCTGTTTCGCCGGATCGAAGAAGGCCGGGGTTTTCGGCGCTGGCAGATCGAGCATCGCCTGCACCGAGGCGCGGGCGCGGGCCGCTATTTCTGGCTCGACGGTGACCTCATGCTGTTCCAGACGCAGGGCGTCATAGATGTTTTCCAGCGTGATGCGCTTCATGTGCGGGCAGAGATTGCACGGGCGGATAAACTCGATCTCCGGCACATCGATGGCGACATTGTCGGACATCGAGCATTCGGTGAGGAGCACAGCCTGCTTGGCGCCGCTCTTCCTGGCCCAATCGGCCATGGCGGCGGTCGAACCGGCGAAATCGGCGGCCTGCACGACTTCCAGCGGGCTTTCCGGATGGGTGATGATGACGATACCCGGATGGGCGTCGCGCAAATCCTGCACGTCCCCGGCCGTGAATTGCTCGTGGACCTCGCAGGAGCCCTTCCAGGTCAGGATGCGGATATCGGTCTGGGCCGCGACATTCTTTGCCAGAAATTCGTCGGGCAAAAGGATGACGGTGTCGGAGCCAAGGCTTTCCACGACCTGGACGGCATTGGACGAGGTGCAGCAGATATCGCACTCGGCCTTCACTTCGGCGGAGGTGTTGACATAGGTGACGATCGGCACGCCCGGATAGGCAGCGCGGATCCGGCGCACATCCTCGCCGGTGATCGAGGCGGCCAGCGAGCAGCCGGCGCGGGTGTCGGGGATCAGGACCTTCTTGTTCGGTGCCATGATCTTGGCGGTCTCGGCCATGAAATGCACGCCGGCCTGGACGATGATATCGGCATCGCTGGTCGCGGCCATGCGGGCCAGCGCCAGGCTGTCGCCCATCAGGTCGCCGACGCAATGGAAGATGTCGGCGGTCATGTAGTTGTGCGCCAGGATGACGGCATTCTTCTCTTTTTTCAGCTGGTTGATCGCATGGATCAGCGGTGCCTTGGCGGGCCATTCCAGCGGCGAGACGAAGTCTTTCACGCGCTCATAGAGATGATCCGTCGCCGCCTTGACCTCGTCCGTATAGGGCAGGGCCGGCGCGCCGGTCGTCGCCGGGGTGAAGCCGTCATTGCCGGTCTGGCGATCGCGGCCTTGGGTGAAGTCGAGAATTTCCATCATCACTCACTTTTGCTCGAATTGAGCATTACAGAGGTCCGAAAAAGGGCGATCCCGATATTCTGAAATCACCTTTTGCTCGAATTGAGCCTATCCAGGGAGAGGTTATATGCTCACCATGAGCACATAGCAAGGGGCGAAGCGTCGCGGGGGGCGTGCGTTCAGAACGGCACCGCGCTGCGCAGGCTCATCCATTCGCCGCCATCGGGGTGCCGGAATTCAAGCGTCTCCGCGTGCAGGCACAGCCGTTCGCTGGCGGCGAGCGCGTCTTCAGGCGCGTAGAGATTATCGCCCAGGATGGGATGGCCGAGAAAAGCCATGTGGACGCGCAGCTGATGCGTCCGTCCGGTCAGCGGCATCAGGCGCAATCGCGTGTGGTCGGCACCGGTCTCCAGCACCTGCCAGTCGGTGATCGCCGGGCGGCCATCGATCGGGTCGACATGCTGTTTGGGCCGGTTGGGCCAGTCCGACTTCATCGGCTGGTCGACGCGGCCGGCCGCCGCCGCCATCTGTCCCCAGACGAGGGCGATATAGGATTTGCGCGTCAGGCGCTTTTCAAACTGTTTGCCGATATGGGCATGGGCCCTGGGGTTCAGCGCCAGTACGATCAGGCCGGACGTGTCCATGTCGAGCCGGTGGATCATCGTGGCGCCGGGATATCTGGCCAGCACGCGCGCCTCGAGGCAATCGGCGAGCTCCGGCGTATTGCCGGCGACGGTCAGCAGGCCGGCCGGCTTGTCGAGTACGAGGATATGGTCATCGACATGCACAATCGGCAGCGGGCCGGCTGGTGGCGGATCATAGGTGAAGGGGCGTGGGCTGGCCGGAGCGCTCACGCCTGGAGCCGCGGTGTGGCCAGGCCCAGCGAGGGCAGGCCGGCCAGCGCTTCGCGGCGATAGCGGAAGAGTTCCGCCGGGCGGCCGCCAGTCAGGGCTTCCATCTTGCCGGTGCCTTCGACAAAGCCGGTACGGTCGAGGGCGCGGCGGAAATTCTGTTTGTGCAGGCGGTAGCCGACAATCCCCTCGACGACTTGCTGCAGCGCCGAGAGGGTGAAGAGTTCCGGCATCAGCTCGAACACGATCGGGCGATATCTCACCTTGCCGCGCAGGCGGATAATGGCGGTGGCGAGGATGCGGCGATGGTCGGATGCCATCGCCTGGCCCAGCCTGGGACCGGCTGGCGGCCCGTCGATCTGGCCATCGCGTTCGGCCTCATCAACCAGGCCCGCCTCGTAGAGAAGTTCGAACCGGTCGAGCGCGTGTTGTTCATTCCAGTTGGCGCCATCAAGGCCGAACGCCTGCTTGACCCGGTCATGGCGCGAGGCGCGGCCGCCCGGCGCTCCGGCCTCGTCAGCCCAGGCTTTCAGGCGCGGCACGATATCGGCTTCGATCATCTCCGGCTTGCCGGCGCGCCAGTCTTCCCAGGGAAAGAAGCTGTACCAGCCGCGCCATTGGCCACCGCCTTCGGGCGGCGGTGCCGCAACCGGGGTCAGGCCGAGATAGCCGATCGAGATGATGCGCGAATCTTCCAGACCCGACATTGCCGCGACCGGCGCCTCGCGGCCACGATCGCCAAAGGTGTAGAGCTGCTCGACATAGCCGAGCTGGAAGCGGGCCTGTTCGGCGACCCAGCGGCGCAGGCCGATTTCAAACGTGCGGTGTTCGGCCGGGTCGAACGGGCCGAAGGGCAGGGCGACATCGCTGCCGGCCTGCGGCACGATCAGCACTTGCGGCTGTTCGGTATCGGCGGCGAGGATCACCGCATTGAGGCCGACGACGATGGATTGTCCGGCCGTCGTCATCAGCTGGTTTCAAACTCTGCGAGCACGGTCTCGAAATGGTCGAGGAAGAGCTGCTGGGCCTGTTTGACGGGCAGGGGTCTGATCTCGATCTCCAGATCGGCGGGCGGCCGGCCGAAGAATTTCACGGATTCCGCGTGCGAGAAACCGGCAATTTGCGTCGCCTCGAAATAGGCGCAACAGACATCCGCGCGCTTGACCTTGCGCTTGACCTCTTTGGGCAGTTTCGGCGGCAGGCCGTAGCGCAGGTGTACGGCGGCTTCCAGCCGGTCCTCGAAATCGCGGTAATTGACGCCCAGCGCTGCCTTGAAGGGGCTGATCATGTCGCCGATCACATATTCCGGGCTGTCATGCAGCAGCGCCGCCAGGCGCCATTTATGCGGCGTGCCGGGATAAAGCTGGTCGAGGATTTCCAGCACCACGACCGAGTGTTCGGCGACGGAAAAGGCGTGGTCGCCCATCGTCTGACCATTCCAGCGCGCCACGCGGGCGAGGCCGTGCGCAATATCCTCGATCTCGACATCAAAGGGTGAGGGTTCGAGCAGGTTGAGCCGGCGGCCGGAGATCATGCGCTGCCAGGCGCGCGGGGCATCTTTCTTGGTCTTGGCGGCGGGCGGCATGGCAGAGGTCTCATTTCGCGGCGGGTTGCGGAAATAGCAGACCGGTCTGGCCTTCGCCACCGCGCGCTGAACTTAGTCCACAGTTGTCTGCGCCGCGATGTCGCAGTATCGCCGCCGTTGCGCGCGGCGGCAGGGCTGCATACATCAGGGGCTGGAAACAATCATCATTGGAGAAATCGATGTCGCTTACACGTGTTGTCATGCGCCTTGGCCGCAATCCGGATGCCGGTTTTCCCGACGGTGACGATCATCACGGCTATGTCGTGATCGCGCCCCTCGACAAGGATGGCAAGCTCGACACCGAGCTATGGCGTGCCAACAAGGCGGCGTGCACGGTTGACCGCTTCTCCCCCGATGCGACCGAGACCGCCGATGGCTGGCTCTCGCACCGCGGTTCACGCTGGTTCTTCCGCTATGATGAAGAGGAAGAGGGGCCGGACGAACCGGTCTACCGCCTCGGCGAGCATTCGATGCGGATCGGTGATTATCTCACCATCCATGAAGCCGATGGTGATGATCTGACTTACAAGATCACCGAGACCACACCGCTCTGACGGGTCGCAGGCCCTAGTCAGCTTCGCGGGCCGGCGCGGCCGTTCTGGTCTGGTTGATCAGGGATTTGAGACGCAGCAATATCGGCCGCTCCACGCCGTAATGACTGACCGCTCCGACCAGAAGGCAAGCGGCGAGACAGGCCGGGTAAAGCAGCCAGCCAGACCAGGCCCGCTCTGCCGCGGCGGTCGCAAGAAGCCGTGCCATGACGCCAATCACCAGGATATGGCTCAGATAGATCGAATAGGACCAGTCGCCAATGCGCGCGGCCAGCTTCGGCCATCGGGGTGCCCAGGCCAGCAGGCTGCCGCTGAGCCCGACCGCAAATGGCAGGAAGATCGCGACGCGGATCGTCCGGTTTTCGATGCCTGCCAGGCCCTGCGACCCGGTCCAGACCATGGCCAGCCCAGCGCCGGCGATGGCCAGAGCAAGCAGCGGCCAGCGGAAGCGGTCGAGGTGGCGGTAATGCGCTGACAGCATCGTTCCGGTCAGGAACAGCAGGTTGAACGGGCTGAAAATCAGGGTCAGCCAGGGCGAGGCCAGCGGTTCAGATTGAAGCGCCATTATCACGCTGGCGCCTGCCCAGACGCCGGCTGCCCATCCACGCATCGCCGGCGGGGCCAGCATCATCAACCCGAACGCCAGATAGAAATAGAGCTCGTGCGTCAGCGTCCAGCCGATCACCAGGATTGGCGGCGCCCCGGTAGGCAGGAGGAGGAGGGATGACCAGATGTCCAGTTCGCCGATGTCGCTGGTCAGGCTGTCGCCCATCACCCAGTATCCCGCAACGGCCAGGGCCGTGAAGAACCAGTAGAGCGGCAGGATCCGGTTGAGCCGGTTGACGTAATAGCGCCAGCCGGGGGCGGCTTTGCGGCTGTAGAGATGGTGAATGATGAAGCCTGAGACGACGAAAAAGACATCCACGCCGGCAAATCCCGCATAGGCGAAATCGCCGAGCAGGGGCTGTGGGAAAAAACGGACATTGGCTTGATAAAGGTGGGCGATGGCCACCAGCAGGACGGCAATCATCCGCAGATACTGGATTTCCGGAATCGTTTTGTGGGTGCCAGCGACGGTCATCTGCTTCCTGTAGACATCATCGGCGAGCGCCGCAAACATACACTAACGCCAATCGCGGCCCAGCGCCCTGCCCAATCGCTCTTTTCCGATCCCGGCAAGGCGGCGCAAATAATGCCGCAGGGGTGGCGGCTGCCGGCGAGGCCCCGCCTGCAGCAATTGCATGGCCCGCTCACCCGCCTCGCCGCTATCCCAAAGCTGGCGCCATTGATCATGGATGCTCCGGTCGCTGGCGAGAATCTCATCCAGCGCTTCATTCTGGCCATCGACCAGGGCGTCAAGCGTCTCGCCGGACATCCTGGGGGCGACATTGCGGCGCGCCAGACGGCCCCGCCAGCCGAGCGCCGCATGAAATGTCCGGGCCGCTTGATCGGATCTCTCGGTCAGCATCGCGATATAGCCGCCAGGGTGTTCTTTGAGCCGGGCCTCGAGCCGGGTGTAAATCTGGCTCCGGGCTCGCGCCAGATCTCCCAGATCAGCCTCCCCGGCATGAATGGCTTGCCCGAGCTTGCCTTCCTCCCGCCTGAACGTCTTCAGATGCGTATATTCCGACAATAATCTTGGCTTTGGCTCGCGTAGCCAGATGATCGCCGGGGCGTTGGGGAAAAGCTTGAGAAAGGCATCGGCCCGGTGCCCGTGAATCATTTGGCACCCGGCCGCCTCAACCAGTATCCGCGCTTCATCCTCCTGTCCGGAATCGATCAGTGCGAGCGCGCGGGTGGCGGTGTCGTTGCGGTCGCGTGCCTCAACCGAAACGAAACTCGCCTGCTGGCCGGCATTCGCCTCGATCATCAGGCGCCAGGCGGTGCCCGCGGTCTTGGGAATGTGGATCGAGATCAACACGGTCTGCGGCTTCTCCTGGGCGCCGGGCGGGTGTCCGCGCTTCCGGGGTGATCGATGGGCCCATTGTCGTGGTGGGTCAGTCCTGGTCGGCGACGACGACGGCAATGCGATCGGCATCCGCACTGACAGCGATGCGCGTGACACCGTTCAGGCCGAGGCCGGAGAGACTGGCAATTTCAACCCAGGCCGGTGACCGCGTCGTTGCCGCAGCGTCCGCCGGGACGGTGCCATAGAAGAGGGTGCCATCGGCGGTCGAGAAAAACCCGTCAAAGGCGAACATGCCCGAGAGCGGGCTGGTGATGCGCGCGAAGTGTGGTTCCATCCCGGGCAGGTCAAAGCCCGCCCGCAGCCTGCCGCTGGCAAAGTCGAGCCGGTGAACGGCAAAACCACCATCGGCCCGCTCCAGCGTGACCCAGGCACCATCGCCGTGCAGCGTTCGGGCCAGGGCGCCGCCGGGATTGTCAGCCACAGCCTGCACGATTTCCGGCTCGACCGAACGATCAATCAATTGCAGCGTATTGGGCTCACCCAGCGCAAAGGTGACGACATGGCGCATATCGCCGCTGAAAAGGTAATAGCCGACCGGCGCCAGATCCTCGGCGGCCCGGCGGTCTGAATTGTCGGCATTGGCCAGATAGGCATTGCCGGCATACCCCCCCGGCGGCTGGTAGATATAGGACAGCTCGGCTTCACCGGGCGGCACACGCGGCGAGTATTCGCTCTCATCCGGTGTGCGGGTGACCGGCGCAGTCTCGCCGCTGGCCAGATCGAGGCGCCAGATATCGGTTTCGCCGCTGGCATCATCGCCGGCGGTGTAGAGCAGGCCGGTGCCATCGGGCGTGAAGAAGGGTTGATTGTCATAGCCCGGGCGGATCACGCCGCCAGCCGGTGCGCCGATCTGCGGGCGGCCATCGACCCAGTCGAGCGCGAATATCCGGATGTCCGTACCCGGCAGGCCCGACGTCTTCTCGGCTGGTGCAGCCGCGTCACGCTCGACTGCCGGTGCCGCCGGGGCCTGCTGCTCCGCCGGAGCCTCGGCCGTCGGCGCCTGCATGCCTGTGCCATCGGGCGAACAGGCGATCAGGCCGGTGGCTGCGGCGAGGGCGAGGTAGTGACGCATCAGCGCTTCCTTATGGCCGCTGCGCCGACGCCGTAACCGGCACCATAGGCGCACATGATACCGGTCTCACCGGGCTCCATGTCATCCGAGTTTTTCTCGAAATTCATCACCACGCTCGACGATGAGGTATTGCCATATTCCTCGAGGATGGAGGGGGCGTTCTCCGGCGTGCGGTCGCGGCCCAGAATGCGTTTGGCGATCA
>NZ_JBLWTL010000031.1:0-27146 GCF_048270095.1 Maricaulis sp.
GGAGCTTCTCTTCCATCGCGATCGGGACGTTCGGGATGGAAGAGAAGCTCCGCTTCGCCATCCGCGAAGGCGGTCGCACCGTTGGTGCCGGCGTCGTCTCGAAAATCGTCGAATAAATAGCATTCACTGGTTGGAGCGGCGCCATTGTGCGCCGCTCCGGCTTCGCTCTTTTTGAAGTTTAAGAAACGGGATCGGGTTGATGGAACGTCAAAACATCCGCATTCGCCTGAAGGCTTTCGATCATCGGGTATTGGATAGCTCCACCCGGGAGATCGTCTCGACGGCAAAGCGCACAGGCGCGAACGTGCGCGGACCGATTCCGCTGCCGACGCGCATCGAGAAATTCACCGTGCTGCGTTCGCCGCACATCGACAAGAAGTCGCGTGAGCAGTTCGAAATCCGGACCCACAAGCGTCTTCTCGATATCGTTGACCCCACGCCACAAACGGTGGACGCGCTGATGAAGCTCGACCTGTCCGCCGGCGTGGACGTCGAGATCAAGCTGGGAGCCTAGGACCATGCGCCAGGAAGATCGTAGAACCGGTGTGGTTGCCCGCAAGCTCGGCATGACGCGCGTCTTCGCTGAAGACGGTTCGCATGTGCCTTGCACGGTGCTCCATCTGGAAGGTTGCCAGGTTGTGGCCCACAAGACCGTCGACACCGACGGCTATCTGGCCCTGCAGCTCGGCTCCGGCACCGCGAAAGCCAAGCGCACGCCGAAGGCGATGCGCGGCCATTTCGCGAAAGCCAAAGTTGCTCCCAAGCGCAAGCTTGTGGAATTCCGGATCCCCGAGACCGGGGTGATTGAAGTCGGCGCCGAGCTGACCGCCGATCACTTCGTGCCAGGTCAGAAAGTTGACGTGGCCGGGACATCGATTGGTAAGGGTTTTGCAGGGGCGATGAAACGTCACGGCTTTGGTGGTCTTCGGGCTTCCCACGGCGTGTCGGTCTCTCACCGTTCGCACGGCTCGACCGGTCAGTGTCAGGATCCGGGCAAGGTGTTCAAAGGCAAGAAGATGGCCGGCCATATGGGTGCCGTGCGTGTGACGACCCAGAATATCGAAGTTGTTCGCGTCGACACTGATCGCGGCCTGGTACTTGTCAAAGGTGCAGTCCCCGGTTCTGCCGGTGGCTGGGTTGAGTTGCGGGATGCCATCAAGGGACACGGCGCTGCCGATCTGCCCCTTCCTGGGATGTTCCGTACGCTCGACGCAATCAACGCTCCGGCGGCCGATCCGGCTCCGGTAGCCGTTGATGGCGAAGAAGGAACGGAAGCATGAAGTTCGAGGTAAAGACCCTCGCGGCGAAAAATGCCGGTGCCATCGAGCTTGACGATGCCGTTTTCGGTATCGATGAAGTTCGCGCCGACCTTTTGCAGCGTGTCGTCAAGTGGCAGCTCGCCGCTCGGCAACAAGGAACGCACAAGACCAAGGGCCGTTCCGAAATCGCCCGCACCAAGAAGCGGTTTGGCAAGCAAAAGGGCGGCGGTACGGCACGTCACGGCGCTCGCTCTGCTCCGCAATTCGTCGGTGGCGGCAAGGCACACGGACCTCGCGTTCGCAGCCATGCCCACGATCTGACGAAGAAGTTGCGCTCGCTGGCCCTGTGCCATGCGCTGTCGTCCAAGGCCGGTTCGCAATCGCTCATCATTCTCGATGATGCGGTGCTGAGCGCGCCAAAGACCAAGGATTTGCGCCTCTCCTTCGCTGGTCTCGGCCTGTCGAATGTGCTGATCATCGACGGTGAAGCCGTCAATGAGAATTTCGCCCTCGCGGCTCGCAACCTGCCTTGCGTCGATGTTCTGCCTGTCCAGGGTCTGAATGTTTACGACGTGCTGCGCCGCGATACGCTGGTATTGACCAAGTCGGCCGTGGAGAAAATCCACGAACGCTTTAGCGCGAAGGAGGCTTGAACATGTCAGCTGCTGCGCGCCATTACGACACCATCCTGGGTCCAGTGATCACGGAAAAGTCCACCCTGCTGTCGGAAGACGGCAAGGTTGTCTTCTTCGTCCCGCTGAGCGCCAACAAGAAGGAGATCGCCGAGGCGGTCGAAGAGCTCTTCAAGGTGAAAGTGACGGCCGTGAACACCATTCGTATTCACGGTAAAACGAAGCGCTTCCGCGGTATCAGCGGTCGGCGCAATGACCAGAAAAAAGCGGTTGTGACCCTCGCCGAGGGCCACTCGATCGATGTGACGACGGGGCTCTAAGATGGCTTTGAGAACATTCAAACCAACGTCTCCGGGCCGTCGCGCTCTCGTGCTTGTGGATCGTTCCGCACTGCACAAGGGCCGTCCGGAAAAATCCCTTGTTGAGGGCCTGTCGAAGCACGGCGGCCGTAACAATATGGGGCGGATCACTGCACGCCGTATCGGTGGTGGTGCCAAGCGTCTGTACCGTCTTGTCGACTTCAAGCGTCGCAAGTGGGACATGCCGGCTACGGTCGAACGCCTGGAATACGATCCGAACCGGACTGCCTTCATCGCGCTGATCCAGTACGAAGATGGCGAGAAATCCTATATCCTGGCGCCACAGCGCCTGGCTGAAGGCGATGTCATCATCGCAGCCGCCAAGGTCGATGTGAAACCGGGCAATGCGATGCCGCTCAAATCGGTTCCGGTTGGCACGATCCTGCACAATGTCGAGCTGAAGCCTGAAAAAGGTGGTCAGGTCGCCCGTTCCGCTGGCGCCTATGTCCAGCTGGTCGGTCGCGATAATGGCTATGCCCAGATCCGTCTGGCGTCCGGCGAGCTTCGCATGGTCTCTGACAAATGCATGGCAACGGTCGGTGCGGTCTCCAACCAGGACCACTCCAACATCAATCTCGGCAAGGCCGGTCGCAAGCGCCACATGGGCAAGCGTCCGTCGGTCCGCGGTGTTGTCATGAACCCGGTCGATCACCCGCACGGCGGCGGCGAAGGCCGCACCTCAGGTGGTCGCCATCCGGTGACCCCGTGGGGCAAGCCGACCAAGGGTGCCAAAACACGCAAGAACAAGTCTACGGACAAGTTCATCATCCGCTCGCGTCACGAACGCAAGAAGCGATAGGGAGCCGACGATGCCTCGTTCTGTCTGGAAAGGTCCGTTCGTCGACGGCTATCTGCTGAAAAAAGCGGAAAAGTCGCACGAAGGCGGACGCAAGCAAGCGATCAAGACCTGGTCGCGCCGTTCCACCATCATGCCACAATTTGTGGGCCTGACATTCCAGGTTCACAACGGCAACAAGTTCGTGCCTGTGCTCGTGTCGGAAGACATGGTCGGTCACAAGCTTGGTGAATTTTCACCGACCCGGACCTATTACGGTCACGCGGCCGACAAAAAAGCGAAGCGGAGATAAGAGATGGGAAAATCAGCTAATCCCCGCCGCGTCGCCGATAATGAAGCGCGGGCAAAATTGCGGACGATCCGTACGAGCGGCCAGAAGCTCAACCTCGTTGCTGCGATGATCCGCGGCAAAAAGGTCGAGCGCGCCCTCGCGGATCTGGAATTCTCGCGCAAGCGGATTTCGCTCGAGGTCAAGAAGACCCTCGAGTCTGCGGTTGCCAACGCCGAAAACAATCACGGCCTCGACATCGATTCACTGATCGTTGCCGAAGCCTTCGTCGGCAAGAACCTTGTGATGAAGCGTTTCCGGGCCCGTGCCCGGGGCCGCGGCGCCAAGATCCTGAAACCATTCTCCGAGCTCACCATCGTGGTTCGTGAAGTTGAGGAGGCCGCCTGATGGGTCAGAAAGTAAATCCGATCGGTCTGCGCCTTGGCATCAACCGTACCTGGGATTCCCGCTGGTACGCGTCGGCTGGCGAATATGCCAAGCTGCTGCACGAAGACCTCGCGATCCGCAAAGTGCTGAAAGAGCGCCTCAAGGCCGCCAGCATTTCCAAGATCGTGATCGAGCGTCCGCACAAGAAGTGCCGGGTCACTGTTCACACGGCGCGTCCGGGTGTGGTGATCGGCAAGAAGGGCTCCGATATCGAAGTCCTGCGCCGCGAACTCTCGAAAATGGTTGATGGTGAAGTCTTCCTGAACCTGGTTGAAGTTCGCAAGCCCGAGATCGATGCCACGCTCGTCGCGGAATCGATCGCTCAGCAGCTCGAGCGCCGTGTGGCTTTCCGCCGCGCGATGAAGCGTTCACTGCAGTCGGCGATGCGTATGGGTGCCAAGGGCTGCAAGGTCGTTTGTGGTGGCCGTCTCGGCGGTGCCGAAATCGCCCGGACCGAACAGTATAATGAAGGCTCCGTGCCGCTCCACACGCTGCGTGCGGATATCGATTATGGGACCGCCTCCGCCAAGACCGCGATGGGTATCATCGGGATCAAGGTCTGGATCAATAAGGGCGAGATCATGGAACACGACCCGATGGCCCAGGAGCGCCGGCTCCAGGAGTCGGGTGAGCAGCGCGCCCGTTCGGGCCGCCAGGCTGCGTAAGGAAATCGGGTCATGCTGCAACCGAAACGTACAAAATTCCGCAAAGCCCATAAGGGTCGGATCAAGGGTGTTGCCAAAGGCGGCTTCACGCTGAATTTCGGATCTTACGGTCTTAAGGCGCTTGAGCCTGAACGCGTTACTGCGCGTCAGATTGAAGCGACCCGCCGCGCCATCACCCGTCACATGAAACGGGCAGGGCGCGTGTGGATCCGTATCTTCCCGGACGTGCCGGTTTCCAAGAAGCCGACTGAAGTCCGGATGGGTAAAGGTAAGGGCACGCCAGAATTCTGGGCGTGTCGTGTGAAACCGGGCCGTATCATGTTCGAAATCGACGGTGTTCCGGACGATATCGCACGTGAGGCTCTGTCGCTCGGCGCTGCAAAGCTGCCGATCAAGACGAAAATCGTCGCCCGGATGGGCGAGTAAGGGAGAGCGGAACGATGAAACCCGTTGACGTTCGCGCCATGACCGAAGATCAGCTGAAGGATAATATCCTGAAGCTGAAAAAGGAGCAGTTCAATCTGCGCTTCCAGGCGGCCACCGGCCAGCTGGAAAACACGGCTCGTTTTACCCAGGTTCGCCGCGACATCGCGCGTCTCCGGACCATTCAAAGCGAGCGCAAGTCGCAGCAAGAGCAAGGGAGCTAAGCGATGCCGAAGCGTATCCTGCAAGGCGTCGTGGTGAGCGATAAAGGTACCAAAACCGTTGTGGTTCGGGTGGAGCGGACATTCCTGCACCCCCTGCTTCGCAAGACGGTTCGCCGTACCAAGCGTTATCACGCGCATGACGAGCAATCCGCATTCAAGGTCGGGGACATGATCCAGATCCAGGAATGCGCACCCAAGTCGAAACTTAAGCGGTGGGAGGTAGTTCCGGCTCAAGCCTAGGCTTGGACTGGATAACGCCATCTCATAAGGAGGATCTGCGATGATCCAGATGCAGACAAATCTGGACGTGGCCGACAATTCCGGCGCACGTCGTGTGCAATGCATCAAGGTGCTCGGCGGCGCGAAGCGTCGTTATGCCCACGTCGGCGACATTATTGTCGTGTCCGTCAAGGAAGCCATTCCACGCGGCCGCGTGAAAAAAGGCGATGTCCGTAAAGCGGTCGTCGTTCGCGTCCGGAAGGATATCAAGCGCAAGGACGGCACCGTCATTCGCTTTGATTCGAATTCGGCTGTCCTGATCAACAATAATAACGAGCCGCTCGGCACTCGTATCTTCGGACCGGTTCCGCGCGAATTGCGCGCCAAGAACCACATGAAGATCATCTCGCTGGCTCCGGAGGTGCTGTAATGGCTGCCAAGATCAAGAAGGGCGACAAGGTCGTCATTCTCGCTGGCCGTGACAAGGGCAAGACCGGCGAAGTCATGAAAGTGATTCCTGCTGAAGACCGGATGATCGTTGCCGGCGTGAATGTGGTCAAACGCCACACACGCGCAACGCAAGCCGATCCGGGCGGGATCAAGGAAAAAGAAGCCACGATCCACAAATCAAATGTGGCTCTGGCTGATCCGAAGACTGGTGAGCCGACCCGTGTCGGTTTCAAGACGCTTGATGACGGCCGCAAGGTTCGTTTCGCCAAGAGTTCGGGTGAGGTGATCGATGTCTGATTCTTACACACCACGCCTTCGCACCAAGTATCGCGACGAAATTCGCGAGAAGCTGAAGGAAAAATTCGGCTATGCCAACGTCATGCAGATCCCGCGCCTGGACAAGGTCGTGATCAATATGGGCGTTGGTGAAGCAGCCCAGGACTCCAAGAAGATCAAGGGCGCGCTCGAAGACCTCCAGGCGATCTCCGGCCAGAAGCCGGTCCAGACCGTCGCGAAGAATTCGATCGCTGGCTTCAAGCTGCGCGAAGAACAGGTGATCGGGGCCAAAGTGACCCTGCGCCAGGATCGCATGTATGAATTCCTCGACCGACTGATTACGATTGCCCTGCCACGCGTCCGCGATTTCCGCGGCCTCAACGGCAAGAGCTTCGACGGCCGCGGCAATTACGCGATGGGCTTGAAAGAGCATATCGTTTTCCCTGAGATCGACTATGACAAGGTCGAGAAGATCCGGGGTATGGACATTGTGGTGTGCACCACCGCAAATTCGGATGAAGAAGCGAAGGCTTTGTTGGCCGAGTTCGATTTTCCGTTTTCGAACTAACGCAACAAGGGCGCAGGCCGATCGGGCCTGCACGCAGGAGGAATTAAATGGCGAAAAAATCCGCAGTGGAGCGCAATCGCAAGCGCGAGCTCTTGGTCAAGCGTTACGCGGCCAAGCGCGAGCAGCTCAAGTCGATTGCCCGTAATAAGGACCTGCCGGTTGAGGAGCGCTTTGCCGCTCAGCTCAAACTGGCAAGCCTGCCGCGGAATTCCGCGGTCTCGCGCGTGCGCAACCGTTGCCTGGTTTCGGGCCGGCCGCGCGCTTTCTATCGCAAGTTCCGCATGTCGCGTATCGCGATGCGTGATCTGGCCAGCCAGGGCTTGGTGCCCGGCATGGTCAAGTCAAGCTGGTAAGGGAGAGCGAGCATGGTGAATGATCCTCTCGGCGATATGTTGACCCGTATCCGTAATGCGCTGATGCGCAACAAGCGGACCGTCAGCACGCCAGCATCGGCCTTGCGCCGCCGGGTTCTCGAAGTTCTGAAGACTGAAGGCTATATCCGCGATTATGCGGAAGTCGAACATTCTTCGGGCCAAAAAGAACTCGAAATCGAGCTGAAATATTACGAAGGTGACTCGGTGATCCAGCACATCAAGCGGATCTCAAAGCCAGGTCGTCGCGTTTATTCCGGCGTCAAAGATATCGCCCTTGTCCAGAATGGCCTCGGCATCGCTATCCTCTCCACGCCCCAGGGCGTGATGTCGGATACGAGCGCCCGTGAAGCCAATGTGGGCGGGGAAATTCTCTGCCACGTAAGCTAAGGGAGCGAACCCATGTCACGTATCGGTAAACTCCCCGTCGCGATCCCGGCCGGCGTCACTTCGACGCTCACCGAGAGCGGCCTGACCGTCAAGGGACCCAAGGGCGAATTGTCCATGGTGTTCGTTCCTGAGGTGTCGGTCACCCAGGAAGAAGACGGCTTCAAGGTCACACCTCGCGATATGACCAAGCGCGCCCGCTCCATGTGGGGTCTGCAGCGCGCTCTGGTGGCAAACCTGGTTCAGGGTGTCACCACGGGTTACGAGAAGAATCTCGAGCTTGTCGGCGTCGGTTATCGCGCTTCCATGCAGGGCAATTCCGTGAAGCTGGCCCTCGGCCTGTCGCACGATGTTGTCTACGATCCGCCTGCTGGCGTTACGATTTCCTCTACGAAGCCCACCGAGATCAAGATCGAAGGTGCGGACAAGCAGAGAGTGGGCCAGGTGGCCGCTGAAATCCGTCGCTTCCGTCCGCCTGAGCCCTATAAGGGCAAGGGTATCAAATATGCTGGCGAATACATTCGCCGCAAAGAAGGCAAGAAGAAGTAGGGCGAGCGATGAAAAACCAACGCGAAAAATCAGTCCGTCGCGCCCAGCGCACGCGGACCCGTCTGCGGAAATTCGCCAATGGGCGTTTGCGCCTGTCCGTCTTCCGTTCTTCGAAGAATATCTACGCGCAGATCATCGACGACACCAACGGCGTCACAGTCGCCGCGGCGTGTTCGCTCGAGGAAGCCGCCAAGAAGGAGCACCCGAAAGGGGGCGACGTCACGGCTGCTGGCATCGTGGGTAAAATGATCGCTGAACGCGCCGTCAAGGCTGGCGTGAAAGAGGTCGTCTTCGATCGTGGCGGGAATATGTTTCACGGGCGTGTCAAAGCGCTTGCAGAGGCGGCCCGCGAGGGCGGCCTGAGCTTTTAAGGGAGCGGACGCATGGCTCATCCAAACGAGCAGCAGCGCGATCGTGGTGATCGGGGTCGCGGACGCGGTCGCGGTCGTGAACAAGAGCGCGAAGACGAATTCGTCGACAAGCTGGTTCACATCAATCGTGTTGCCAAGACGGTCAAGGGCGGCCGTAACTTCCAGTTCGCCGCGCTTGTCGTCGTCGGTGACAAGAAGGGCCGCGTTGGCTTCGGCCAGGGCAAGGCCCGCGAAGTTCCTGAAGCCATTCGCAAGGCCACTGATGAAGCCAAGAAGAGCTTGATCCGTGTGCCACTGCGCGAGGGCCGGACCCTGCACCATGACGGCAAGGGCCGTCACGGCGCCGGCAAGGTTGTTCTGCGCGCTGCGCCTCCAGGTACTGGCGTCATCGCCGGTGGCCCGATGCGCGCCGTGCTTGAAACCCTCGGGATTCACGACGTTGTTGCCAAATCGGTTGGCACGTCCAACCCGTACAACATGATCCGCGCCACATTCGACGCGCTGAAATCGCAGGCGAGCCCACGCTCGGTTGCGGCGAAGCGTGGCCTGAAGGTTGGTGATGTGGTGAACCGCCGCGATGATGGCGCGTCCTCACCCGAAGCGATCGAAGCGTAAGGATCGCTGTCATGGCCAAGAAGACACTCAAAGTACGCCAGACCCGGAGTCCTATCCGTCGTCCGGCAGATCAACGCGCAACCCTGGTTGGCCTCGGTCTCAACAAGATCGGCCGCGAGCGCGTCCTGGAAGATACACCGTCTGTCCGTGGCATGATCGCCAAGGTCAGCCATATGGTGGAAATCGTCGAAGAGTAGGTCCCTTGCGGGATACCGCTCTTTCGAATGGAGAATGACATGCGTCTCAATGAATTGCGCGACAATGATGGCTCGACCAAAAACCGCTTTCGGGTTGGTCGTGGTATCGGCTCTGGCAAGGGCAAGACCGGCGGCCGCGGCGTAAAAGGTCAGAAGTCACGCTCCGGCGTGGCCATCAAGGGCTTTGAGGGTGGCCAGATGCCACTCCACATGCGTCTGCCAAAGCGCGGCTTCAACAAGCCGAACCGCAAGGCCTGGGCCGAGATCAATCTCGGCCGGATCCAGAAGGCAATCGATGCCGGGCAGATCGATGCGAAAAAGCCGATCGATACCGCCGTCCTGCGCGCTGCCGGACTGGTTCGTCGTGAGCTTGACGGCATCCGCCTCCTTGCAAAGGGCGAACTGAAGACCAAGGTTGAGATCACCGTAGCCGGTGCTTCCAAGCCAGCCATCGAGGCTGTCGAAAAAGCCGGCGGTAAAGTCAATCTGCCCGCGGCAGCGTCCGCGGAATAAGCGGTCAAGCGTCGGCCGCGAGGGGAATAGCTAATGGCTTCAGCTGCCGAACAGCTTGCTGCAAACATGAATTTCAGCTCCTTCGCCAAGGCGAAGGAGCTGCAGCAGCGTATCCTGTTCACCATCATCATTCTGGTCGTTTACCGTCTCGGAACCTGGGTTCCGATCCCGGGTATCGACATGGTCCAGTATGCGCGGGTGTTCGAACAGAATTCGCAGGGTATCCTGAGCATGTTCAACGTGCTGGGCGGCGGTGCCGTCGAGCGCATGGCGATTTTCGCCCTGAATGTGATGCCCTATATCTCCGCATCAATCATCATGCAGCTGATGTCCGCGACCATTCCCAGCCTTGAAAAGCTGAAGAAGGAAGGTGGCGAAGCCGGCCGCAAGCAGATCAACCAGTATTCCCGCTACCTGACCGTCGTGCTGGCCACCGGTCAGGCGCTGGCGATCGCCATGGGCATGAATGCGGTCAATGCTGACGGTCTCAGCATGGCGCTGAACCCGGGACCTTTCTTCATTATTTCAACCGTGGTCACTCTGGTCGGCGGCACGATGCTGCTGCTCTGGCTCGGTGAGCAGATTACATCGCGCGGCGTCGGCAATGGCGTGTCGCTGATCATTTTCGCCGGCATCATCGCCGCTGTCCCGGGCATGCTGGGTAATGCTCTCAGCCTGAGCGCCAGTGGCGGCATGGACGCCAGTGTCTTCTTTGGCGGCATTTTGATGATCGTCGCCGGTCTGGTCCTGGTCGTCTTCATCGAGCGCTCACAGCGCCGGCTGCTGGTTCAATACCCCAAGCGCCAGCAGGGCAACCGGATGGTCGGCGGTGATTCGTCCTTCCTGCCGCTGAAGCTCAATACCGCCGGCGTTATTCCGCCTATTTTTGCCTCTTCACTGCTCTTGCTGCCGGCGACCGCTGCGGGCTTCCAGTCGCAGTCAGGACCGGAATGGCTGCAGACCGCAGTCGCCTATCTGGGCGCCGGTTCGCCGCTCTTCCTGGCGCTCTATGCGGCCCTGATTATCTTCTTCTGCTTCTTCTACACCTCCGTGGTGTTCAATCCGGAAGAGACTGCTGACAATCTGCGTAAATATGGTGGCTTCCTGCCGGGCATTCGCCCTGGTCAACGCACCACTGAATATCTCGACTATGTGCTGTCGCGTCTGACCTTGATCGGGGCGCTCTATCTGACCCTGATCTGTCTGGTGCCGATGATGATGAGCACGAATGCGGGTCTCGGCGGTACGTCGATCCTGATTGTGGTCTCGGTGTCGATGGACACGATTTCGCAGATCCAGTCGCATCTGCTGGCGCACCAGTATGAAGGCCTGATCAAGAAGTCGAAGCTGCGGGGCCGCAAGCGATGAATGTCATCCTGTTCGGACCTCCAGGCTGCGGCAAGGGCACACAGTCCAAGCGGCTCGTCGCCGAGCGAGGCTGGGTGCAGTTGTCGACCGGTGACATGCTGCGCGCTGCGAAGGCAGCCGGGAGCGAACTGGGTAAGCGGGTTGCAGCGATCATGGATGCGGGCGATCTGGTGTCCGACGCGATCGTGATCGAACTGATCGAGGAAAGACTGCCTGAGGCGGAAGCTGCTGGCGGTGCGATTTTTGACGGCTTTCCACGCACTGTGGCGCAGGCAGAGGCGCTCGATGCGGCGCTCGCCCGCCGTGGCAGCAAAGTGGATTGCGTGATTCGCCTTATGGTGGATGACAAGGAACTTGTGGCCCGCATGGAAAAACGTGCGGCCGAAGAAGGACGTGCAGACGATAATATTGAAGCGTTCAAAGTGCGCCTCAAGAACTACCAGGACCAAACGGCGCAACTAATCCCGTTTTATGCCGCTCAAGGCAAAATGCGGGAAGTGCCAGGAATGGGCTCTGTGGACGATGTAGCTGCAGGAATATCTGCTGCTTTGTCCGTGAACTGAACCAACCCTGTTGCAACCCCATTGACGGGGGGGCAATGCTGACTGTAGATAGCGCCCTTCGCGAGACGGGCGAGCTCATGTGGCGACCGAAAGGTTGTCCATTGGTTCGCTCGCGCACGGCGTTCTGATTTTGGGAGATGGATTGTGGCCCGTATTGCCGGCGTCAATATTCCGACGAATAAGCGCGTGGAAATCGCGCTGAGCTATATCCACGGCATTGGTCCGGCCAAGGCGAAGGAGATCTGCGAGCAGGTTTCCATTGCGTCTGAGCGCCGCGTCAATCAGCTGACGGATGCAGAAGTCCTTCAAATCCGCGAAGTGATCGATCGTGATCACCAAGTGGAAGGGGATCTGCGCCGTGAGGTTGCCGTGAATATCAAGCGCCTCATGGACCTGGGTAACTACCGTGGCTTGCGCCACCGTCGTGGCCTTCCGGTTCGTGGTCAACGCACTCACACCAATGCGCGTACGCGCAAGGGTCCCGCCAAGCCTATTGCTGGCAAGAAGAAGTAGGGCCTAGATTATGGCTAAGGAACAGGGCCGCGTTAAGCGGCGCGAACGCAAAAACATCACATCGGGCGTTGCCCATGTGAGCGCGAGCTTCAACAACACCATGGTGACCATCACCGATGCGCAGGGAAATGCTATTTCCTGGTCGTCGGCTGGCCACATGGGCTTCAAGGGGTCGCGTAAATCGACTCCCTATGCAGCCCAGATGGCGGCTGAGGATGCTGGCAAGAAAGCCATGGAACACGGCATGAAGACCATCGAGGTGAAAGTCTCGGGTCCAGGGTCGGGTCGTGAGTCGGCTCTGCGTGCCTTGCAGTCGGTCGGTTTCACCATCACGACCATCCAGGACGTCACGCCGATTCCACACAATGGCTGCCGTCCGCCGAAACGCCGCCGCGTCTAGTACGTGTTTGTGCAATTCGGATATTGAACGCGCCGTCGGGATCTCCCGCGCGGCTGATGAAGGGGCAGTAAGAACGTGATCGAAAAGAACTGGCAAGAACTCATCCGCCCGATGAAGCCGGAAATCGAACCGGGTCATAACCCGGCTCGACATGCCAAGATCATTGCCGAGCCGCTGGAACGCGGCTTTGGCATGACGCTCGGCAATTCGCTGCGTCGTGTGCTGCTGTCTTCGCTTCAGGGCGCAGCGGTGACCAACGTCCATATCGATGGTGTGGTGCACGAGTTCTCGTCGATCGACGGTGTTCGTGAAGACGTCACCGATATCGTGCTCAACATCAAGCAGATCGCCTTGCACATGCATGGCGAGGGACCGAAGCGCGTTGTTCTGCGCAAGACCGGCCCTGGCGTGGTGACGGCCGGCGATATCGAAGAGACGGCTGATATCGAGATCGTCAACAAGGACCTCGTCCTTTGCACGCTCGATGTTGGTGCTGAAATCCGTATGGAATTCACCGTCAATACCGGCAAGGGCTATGTGCCTTCCGACCGCAACCGTCCGGAAGATGCACCGATCGGCCTGATTGGCGTCGACGCCCTGTTCAGCCCGGTCAAGCGTGTGTCCTACCGCGTCGAGAATACGCGTGAAGGCCAGGTGCTCGATTATGACAAGCTGATTCTTGAAGTCGAAACCGATGGCACTGTGTCACCGGAAGATGCCGTCGCCTATTCGGCGCGCATCCTGCAGGACCAGTTCCAGATCTTCATCAACTTTGAAGAAGCTGTGGAAGCGCGTCCGGCCGAAGATGACAAGCCTGAGCTCGACTTCAACCCGGCGCTCCTGCGCAAGGTGGACGAGCTTGAACTGTCGGTGCGTTCGGCAAATTGCCTGAAGAACGACAACATCGTCTACATCGGTGACCTGATCCAGAAATCGGAGGCGGAAATGCTCCGCACGCCGAATTTTGGCCGCAAGTCACTTAATGAGATCAAGGAAGTTCTCGCCCAGATGGGTCTGCATCTTGGCATGGAAGCGCCGAACTGGCCGCCGGAGAACATCGAAGATCTCGCCAAACGTTTCGAGGACCACGTCTAGCAAGGCAGCCGAGAGGCTCCCGACTGGACCTGAGGAGATCAAGCCATGCGTCACGGCATCGCACATCGCAAGCTCAACCGCACGCACTCGCATCGCAAAGCCATGCTCGCCAATATGGCGTCATCGCTGATCGAGCACGAGCAAATCATCACGACCCTTCCAAAGGCGAAGGAGCTGGCTCCGTTCATGGACAAGCTCATCTCGCTGGCGAAGCGTGGCGATATCCATGGCCGCCGTCAGGCGATGTCCAAGGTTCGCAACGAGGACCAGGTCAAGAAGCTGTTCGACACACTCGGCGGCCGTTACACCGAGCGCAGCGGCGGTTACACCCGCGTGCTCAAGGCCGGTTATCGCCATGGCGATAACGCGCCAATGGCTGTTATCGAGCTGGTCGATCGCGACACCGCCGCAAAGGGCGCTGTTGATCGCGCTCGCGCCGAAGCCGCGAACGACATGACTGACGAGTAAGATTGTCGTCATCAAAATATCAGATCAAGGCGGTTAGCTCAGGCTAGCCGCCTTTTTCATGCCGAAAATCAGGGTTATATGAGCATCATGATCAAACATCTGCTTCTTGCCTCCATCCTGTTTGCCGCGCCCGTGGCCGCGCAGGATGTCGACCTTGCCGCCGCACAGGACCGGATCGTTCCCGAGAGCCGCGTCGAGATGCAGCTCTCCTTTGCGCCCATCGTGCGCGAGGTCGCGCCCGCTGTGGTGAATGTATTCTCCCGCCGTGTGGTGAATAATCAGAACCGGTTCGCCAATGACCCGGTCTTCTCGCGCATGTTCCGGTCGCAGCCCCGCGAGCAAAACTCGCTCGGTTCCGGGGTGATTGTCGATCAGTCCGGCGTCATCGTGACCAATTACCATGTCGTCGCTGATGCCACTGAATTACGCGTTGTGCTCGCGGACCGGCGCGAATTCGAAGCCACGGTGCTGCTGACCGATGAGGCGACCGATTTGGCCGTGCTCAAGATCGAGACCGACGAACCTCTGCCTATGCTGCCCTTCAACATGACCGATGACCCGGAAGTCGGGGATCTGGTGCTGGCGATCGGCAATCCCTTTGGCGTTGGCCAGACGGTGACCAGCGGCATCGTCTCGGCGCTGGCCCGTACCGATGTCGGCCAGACCGATTTTGCCTCCTTTATCCAGACCGATGCAGCGATCAATCCGGGCAATTCCGGCGGCGCGCTGGTGGATATGCGTGGCCAGTTGATCGGCGTGAATTCCATGATTTTTTCGCGCTCGGGCGGTTCAAACGGGATTGGTTTCGCGATTCCGGTCGAGATGGTCCGGCGCGTGGTCGACACGGCCCTCAGCGAAGGCGAGTTGATCCGGCCCTGGCTGGGCGCACGCCTGCAACCCGTGACCGGCGATATCGCCTCGAGCTTCGGCATGGTCCGGCCGCGCGGGGCGCTGGTCAGTGAGGTCTATCCGCGGGCCGCTGCCGATGATGGCGGACTGCGCCAGGGCGATATCGTTCTGGCTGTCGACGGCCATGAAATCAGCAATGATGCCGGGGCCCGTTTCCGGCTCGCCATCCGCGGCGCCGGCGAGGCGGCCCGCTTCACGGTCCTGCGCGGTGAGGATGAACTGGAACTGGACGTGCCTGTATTGCCGGCACCCGGGGCGACCACGCCCGATCCCCTGCCGGTTGAGGGGCGCAATCCATTGTCCGGCGTTCGCCTGGTCCAGCTATCCCCGGCCTTCAATGAAACCGTTGGGCTGGATCCCTTCCTGGATGGTGTCGTGGTGATGAATGTCCAGCGCCGCTCGGTGGCAGCGCGCTATGGTTTCCGACCCGGCGACCGTCTGGTCTCGCTGATGGGGCAGCCCATCGAGACCCTGGACGATGCCGCCAGCATTGCCACCCGCTTCGATGGTGAGCGTGAGTGGCCGATCGTGCTTGACCGCCGCGGTCAGCGCTACCAGCCGACCCTGCGGCTCTACTAGCCCGCCTCAGCGCCCGGCACGGTCTGCGAGACTTGCAACCCGGTCCGGGCGCTCTAGCTTGGCACCATGTCGAGTCTGTTTGAAGCCGCCGGTCTGGAGACCGAAGCGCCGCGCCCGCTGGCGGATCGTTTGCGTCCGCGTGTGCTCGACGAGGTCGTCGGTCAGGATCATCTGCTCAAGGGTGATGGGCCGATTGCCCGGATGCGCGTCCAGGGCCGCCTGGCTTCGCTGATCCTGTGGGGACCGCCCGGGGTCGGCAAAACCACGATTGCGCGCCTGCTGGCCGAGGATAGCGGGCTTGAGTTCGAACCGCTCTCGGCGGTCTTCTCCGGTGTCGCCGATCTCAAGAAAGTCTTCGAGCGGGCGAGGGCCCGCCGCGCGGCCGGTCGCGGCACGCTGCTGTTTGTCGACGAAATCCATCGCTTCAATCGCGCGCAGCAGGATGGTTTCCTGCCGGTGGTGGAAGAGGGGGTTGTCACCCTCGTCGGGGCGACGACTGAAAACCCGTCCTTCGAGCTTAATGCGGCCCTGCTGTCGCGCTGCCAGGTGCTGGTCCTCAAGCGGCTTGATGACGCCGCGCTGGATGATCTGATCGCCCGGGCCGAGGAAGAAATGGGGCGCCCGCTGCCGCTCGACGATGATGCCCGCCATGCGCTCGCCGCGATGGCCGATGGCGACGGGCGTTACCTGCTCAACCTGGTCGAGGAGGTCTTCACCTTCCAGCGTGAGACGCCGATCGACCGCATTGAGCTGGGCCGTCTGCTCAACAAGCGCGCGCCGGTCTATGACAAGTCACGGGATGAGCATTTCAATCTGATCTCCGCCCTGCACAAATCGGTCCGCGGATCCGACCCTGATGCGGCGCTCTACTGGCTGGCGCGGATGATCGAGGGCGGCGAGGATCCGCTCTACCTGGCGCGGCGCATTGTGCGCATGGCGATTGAGGATATCGGCCTGGCCGACAGTGCCGCGATCCATGCGGCCCTGGCGGCCAAGGACACATATCAATTCCTCGGCAGTCCCGAGGGCGATCTGGCCCTGGCCCAGGCCGTGGTGCATCTGGCCTGTTCGCCCAAATCCAACGCCGTCTACACGGCCTGGAAACGGGCGCAGAAATCAGCCAAGGAGACCGGCTCGCTCATGCCGCCCGCCCATATCCTCAACGCCCCGACATCAATGATGAAGGACCAGGGCTATGGTGCCGGCTATCAGTATGACCACGACGTCGAGGGCGGCGTGTCCGGTCAGGACTATTTCCCCGAGGGCATGCGTGATCGCCCGGTTTTCTACGAGCCGAAGGATGCCGGCCGCGAAGCCGCGATCGGCGAGCGTCTGGCACGCTGGCGGGGCCTGCGGCAGGGCAAGGGGCCGATCAGCCGGTAAGGGCTGCAGCTTGCCATAGCACGCCTCCCCGGATTAGCGTTGCGCAATCATCCTGGGGAGGACAACATGAAACTCTACAAAATCCATCTCGTGCTGGGCCTGGTCTGGCTGCTGATTGGCATGACACTGGGCCAGGTCATGGGCGAAAGCGGCGACCACGGCCAATTGCCTACCCATGCCCACATCATGCTGGTTGGCGGGGTATTGTCGCTAGCCTGGGGGTTGCTCCTGCGCGTGCTGAACCTGCCCGCCAGGCTGATAGCGGGCCTCCAGGCGCTGACTCACCATCTCGGCAGCCTGTGCATGGTTCTGGCTCTTTACGTGCTCTATGGCGGCATGGGTGAGCCGGCGACCGTCGGCGTGTTCATCGGTCTGGGCGGTGTTGCCGTGATGTTGTCGGTTCTGCTGATGCTGATGCTGGTTATTCGGGCGAAGGACTGACCGCTTCGCAGCTCTCGCCTTCCTCGGCGATCAGCGCCGCCCAGGCATCTTCCATCGCCGACAGGCCAAGCGCCGCCCGGCGGTCGTCGAGCTCCGCGGGTCTGCGCAGGCGCGCCGGTTCGCGCCGGCCGTCGACACAGGCGGCTATCGTGCCGTAAATCTGGCGGTCATTCTGGCTCATCGCCAGGGCGTCGGCCATTTGCGCAAAGGCCTGCGCGTCATAGCGGCCCGCCATTGCGACCGGTTCGAGCGCGGCGACGATGCGGGCGCCGCCAGCCTCGTCACGCCCGGCCCAGCGCAGGAGATCGGCGGCGAGCCGCGGATGTTCCAGCTCGAATGCGGCGAAGCGCTCCGGGGCAAGCTGGGCGAGGGCCCATTGCGTATTGGCCGTCTCGACGTCAGCGATCGTATCGCGGGTTTCGCGCAGGATTTCACCGCTGGCGCCCTCATCGAGATCGGAGCGGGTGATAACCGGCAACAGCAATTCAGCCAGATAGCGTTCGCGGGCCTTGCGCCCGGCCAGCTCGGCGATCAGGTCGGCCCAAGCGGCATATTGGGCATCGAAGCGGGCAATCAGCGTGGCGGCATCAGTGGGTGGTGGTGCGGGTGTGGTGACTGTCTCGGCGGCTGGTACCGAGGCGTCGCCCGTCGGGGCGGGCAGCTCGGTGGTCTGCAGGACAAGCGTGGCGGCGATGGCGGTGATGAGGAGCATGGCGCTGGGACCTTGAAAGCGATGGTTGCCAGTCTAGATCCTATACGCGCGCTGCCAAGCCTGCGGTGGCATCGACTTGCGTCCAGAAAAAACAAAAGCGGGAATCAGGTCAGTGCCTGGTCCCGCTTTTTGTCTGCGTAGTCATCATTGCCGGGACCGCGAGATGCGGTCCCGTCGACGTGGGTCTTCTAGGCGATTGTGCCGCCGAGAGCGACAGCCATGGCGCCGAACGCGCCAGCGAGGAAGAGGACGTTGATGACAGCGTTGAGCGTGCTGGTGAAGCGGTTCATGATATAAATTCCATTTGTTCTTGGTGCGCCGGGCCCTCCCGGTTCACGCCTTTGTAAATAGGCGGTTAGGCATGTTTCGCAACCTCTGTTACGCCAATACGGCTATGCAAAAATGCATGTTAAGAAAAGTTTAGTATGAATTTTTATGGGGGCGCAGGAGCGGTTTTGCCCCGCATTGAGGGAGGAATCCGCGCGCGGCCAGACTGGCCGGGCCAGCCGGCGAGCCGGGTCGAGGGCCATGCCTCGCGCGGCCGGACCTTGCCAATGCGGCCCGCACAGCCTATCGAGCCGCGATGCAAAGCCTTCTTCTCATCGGAACCGGCGGGGCGCTGGGTGCGATCTCCCGGCATCTGGTTGGACGCGCAGCGCTGAAATGGCTCGGGCCGGATCAGCCCTGGGGCACTTTGGCGGTGAATATCGCCGGTGGCTTGATGATGGGCCTGCTGATCGGCTGGCTGGTGGCGACAGATCGCGGTGATCACCACATGCTGCGGACATTCGGTGCGGTCGGCTTTCTGGGCGGCTTCACCACATTCTCGGCCTATTCGCTCGATATCGCGCTGATGATCGAACGCAAGGCCTGGCTCAATGCCTTTGCCTATGCGGCAGGCTCGGTAATTCTGGCGCTGGCAGCGCTGATGATTGGCATGATGATCATGCGGAAAGTTTATCCATGAGTGGCGTTCAATTACTGACGGTCGACCAGGGCGAGGACGGCGCACGGCTGGATCGCTGGTTCAAGCGCCGTTTTCCGCATATCGGCCAGGGCCTGATCCAGAAACTGTGCCGCAAGGGCGATATCCGCGTCGATGGCCGCCGCGCCAAGACGGATCTGCGTGTCGAGATGGGGATGGAAATCCGCATCCCGCCTCTGCCCGAGCCCGGCGAGGTCGAGAAGATCGATGTCCTCACCCCGGAGGAGATCCATTATGTGCGCGGCCTGGTCATCTATGAGGATGACGAGCTGATTGCCTTCAACAAGCCGTCTGGTCTGGCTGTGCAGGGTGGTTCGAAAACCACCAAGCATCTCGACCGCCTGCTCGACGCTTTCGGCGAGGGCATGACGCGCCCGCGTCTGGTGCACCGGCTCGACAAGGACACGTCCGGCGTTCTCGTCGTCGGCCGCACGCCCAAGGCTGCGGCGCGTCTCGCCAAAGCTTTCCAGCAGCATCGCACCAAAAAGACCTATTGGGCGATTGCCATTGGCGTTCCCAAACCGCGCATGGGCGAAATCAAGGGCTTTCTCAAGAAGGCCGCCGGCGCGGGCGGCGATCCGGACCGTGAATTGATGGTCGGCGCTTCGCATGGCGATCCCGGCTCGCACCACGCCCTGACGCGCTACACCGTCATTGCCGATGCCGGCCAGAAAGCCAGCTGGGTCGCCCTGCGCCCGGTCACCGGCCGTACCCACCAGCTGCGCGTCCATCTCGCTGCCATGGGCACCGCCATTCTCGGCGACCGCAAATACACCTGCGACCGCCCGGCGCCGGAAGATCTCGGCCAGCGTCTATGCCTGCACGCGCGCCGGCTCGAAATTCCGCGTGATAATGGCAATCCACTGATCATCGAGGCGGACCTGCCCAAACCACTGGCGAAAGTCTTCGATACGCTCGGCTTCAATCCGCGCGAGATCGACGAGTCGGATATCGAGGCTCAGCTGGCCTGATGCCGGATCTGAAACTCGCCATCTGGGATATTGACGGTACGCTTGTCGATAGCCGCGTCGTGATCCAGCAAGCCATGGAGCGTGCTTTCAAGCGTGCCGGACTGGGCGAGATTGCCTATGAGCGCACCCGCACCATTGTCGGGCTGGAGCTGACCGAGGCTGTCATGCGTCTGGCACCGGTGGATTATCCCGCCGAGCGCGTGCCGGAACTGGCGAGTTTCTACAAACAGGCCTTCGTGGAAATGCGCACCGAGCCGGGCTTTTCCGAACCGCTGTATGACGGGGCCCGCGAGACGCTGGAGAAGCTGCGCGATGAGGGCTGGCTGCTCGGCGTTGCCACCGGCAAGCCGCGGCGCGGGCTTGATGCCGTGTTCGAGCATCACGGGCTGCACCGCTATTTCGACACCTTCCAGACCGTCGATCATGGTCCCGGAAAGCCGCATCCGCGCATGGTGCTCGACGCCATGACCGAGACCGGGACGGAAGCCGGCCAGGCCGTCATGATCGGTGATACCGGTTTTGACATGGCGATGGGTCGCAATGCCGGCGTGCATACGCTGGGCGTCTCCTGGGGCTTCCACACCGCTGACGAGATCAATGAGGGCGGTGCTCACGAATTGCATCATGATTTCGAGACCTTGAACCAGGCGCTCGACGCCTTCGCGGTCCGGGCCTAGCCGCCGGTCCGCCCGATCCGCCGGCTGGCGGGACTCGCGGAGCGCGCGAATTCTATGGCCGAATCAACCGATGGTGTATGAGGGGTGGGCCAGATCAGCGCTTCGGGGGCGGGCCAATGTCATCTTTATCCTGCTTCAAGACCATGGAGGAGGCGTTGAAAGACCCGCTCGGCCGGGACCAGCGGCCGGGTGGTGAGCGCGGTTGTGACCCACAGACGATCCCGCTTGTTGAGGGCCGCCCGCGCGTCATCGAGGCGCATGCCGATTTCCTGGCCGTGTCCTGGTGCGGTGATCTGGACTATTGGCGCGGCATCGAAGTCGATCGGGAGAGCCGCCGGCTGGAAAAGCTCCCCAGGTCCAGGACTATCGCCAAGACCCGGCTGCGCGCGCAGAGCGTCAAGGCAGTCATCGAGCGCTATGCCCACAAGCAGGACGGACCCTATGCGGTCGAGCGCATGGTCTTCTACAAGGCGTCCGAACGGGTGCCCAAATCGCTCGAGACCCATGCCGCGGAGTGCATTGCCAGCTTTCACGATGTTCCGCTGCACCGCTATCTCATTCTGGAACGTTGCCAGCCAGTGGCCGACGAACATGCCGAGCTGATCTTCACCCGGTGGCGGGTTCAGAAAGACAAGCACAGCGATCTGTGCGCGGTGGTGACGGCACTCCATGCCGAGATCAATGCGGAACCGGTCCCGGACAAGGGCATGACGGGTGAGCCCGGGGACTGGCCGGTCGGGACCTTGCTCTTGCTGGCGGGGTTTGCCGGCCTGCTGGCCGGGGCCGCCCTTATCCTGTTCGCGCTGCCATTGGACCTCGTGACCGGTCTGCTCGAGCGCCTGCGCTAGCGCGGTGATCAGACCCGACTGCTGATCAAAAATGATCCCTGCGGCGCACACGGCTATATAGCGCAGCGGAAATGGTGAATTGGCGATGATCCCGGATCGGGCCGCAACAAAAGAGCATCGGGTAGAGATTTGACCTACGAAACCAAGCCGGGCGTGCGCATGCCCACGCCGGAAGACAACCGGCCGAAGCGCTTTTACACCGCGGTCAGCGTCGCCCCGGGCGAGGCGGGCTGGCAGGTTTTGCTCGATGGCCGTTCGGTCAAGACCCCGGCCCGGAATTTGTTGCAGGTTCCGACCAAGGCGTGTGCTGAATTGCTGGCGTCCGAATGGGAGGCCCAGGGCGAGCGGATCAATGCGCCGGCCATGCCGGCCAACCGTCTGTGTTTCGTCGCGATCGATCTGATGGGCGAGGCTCATGGCGCCACGGTCGCCGAAGTGACGCGTTATGCCTCGACGGATCAGCTCTGTTTTCGCGCCCCGGACCCGGCTGACCTCGTCGCGGCCCAGGCTGCAGCCTGGGATCCGATGCTGGACTGGGCCAGAAACGAGCTCGGCGTGGAGTTACGGTCCGGCACGGGCGTGCTGCCGATCGACCAGGACGCCGCCGCGCTGCAGGCGATTCATGCCCGCGCTGCCGCGCTCGATATCTGGCGCCTGACGGCGCTGGCGCACGCGACGGCCGTTTGCGGCTCGGCCATACTCGGCTTCGCGCTGCTGGCCGGCGAACGCGGTGGCGAGGAGGTGTTTGCCCTGTCCATTATCGATGAAGCCTATCAGGCCGCCCATTGGGGGCAGGACGAGGAAGCGACGGAACGGCTTGATCTGTTGAAGGCCGAGCTGATCGCCGCAGAGCGGCTGCTGCGTGCGTTGGACGCGTCGTGACAGCTTGAAGGCAGCGGGTGGCACGCTAATGTGGCGCCAGGGCAGAAGTGAAAGATTGCACCATGGCTGAGATGAACACGACAAATGGCGGCGAGGCCGGGAAGTCTGGAAAGACCGGTCCGGGCGGCATCCTCGATTTCGGCGCCCTGCGCGCGGCCGAGCTGCGCACCGAGCCCTACAATTATTTCGTGGCGCCGGGCACGCTGAGCGAGGCCGAGGCTGGCGAAATTCGCCGTGACTACCCCCAGATCAACAAGCCGGGCTACCTGCCGCTGTCCAAGCTGGAATCGCACGGCACATTCGATCAGTTGATGCAGGATCTCAATTCGGCGGAACTGGCGCAGCTCTTGACCGACAAGTTCGGCGTGGATTTTACCGACAAGCCGCGCATGATCACCGTGCGCAAGGTCTCACAGCTCTCCGACGGTCCGATCCACAATGATTCGAAGTCGAAAATCCTGACCATGCTGACCTATCTCAATGCCGAGTGGGACGGCACCGGAGCGGGCTGTATCCGCGTGCTCAACGGGCCGAAGGATTTTGACGATTTCACCGAGGAAGTGCCGCCGCTTGCCGGTTATGTCTTTGCCTTCCTGCGTGCCGATAATTCCTGGCATGGCCATCTGCCCTTCGAGGGTGAGCGCTATGTCGTGCAGACGACGTTCCTGACCTCGCAGGAAGAACTCGACCGCAAGGAAAACCGCGGCGGATTGCAGTATTTCCTCAAGAAACTGAACCCGTTTCAGTAGGCCGTTACGGTCTGCAACCAGCGTGGTTTCAGGCTTAATCGTCCGTCATCGAGCCGTTTCCAGATCAGGAAGCCGGTGGTGATGACGGCCAGCTCGCCGAGCTCCTGGAAGACGTGGTGGCAGAGCAGCACGGCGCTGAGCACCAGCAGGGCTTTCAGGGCGAGAAAACCCGGCGCCTGCTCGGCCGGTTGCAGGATCTGCCGCAGATTGGCGGCGATCAGCAGCAGGGCCAGACCCGTTGCGAAATAGATCGCCTCCATCATGCCGGGCTCGATGTAGTTGTGCAGGTTTATTTCCGACTGAAGATTGGTCTGCGCGATCACCTCGGGGACTGCGAGGTCAAACCAGTGCTGGCCCCAGCTGATTTCCTCACCAAAGCCGGCCAGCAGCACCAGGCTGAGTGCGCTCATCAAAACCGGACCGAAATGGCCGCCGCGTGGCCGGCCGGTGATCAGGTGGCCGAGGAAAATCACCGCGGGGAAGAGCATCACGGTAATGGTCAGGTTCTCGATCAGCCCGCCATCGCCGACTTCGGGCCGGAAGACACCGGTGAGCGGGGTAAAATGGTGGGCCAGATTGAGCAGGGTTAGCGCCGCCAGGGTGAGGGCGACGGCGCTGTCATAGCGCCACAGGCTTGCGGCCAGCCCGTCAAACCCGGTTTGGCGTATCTGTACGGCCAGACCGCGCAGCAGGATAAGCCCGCCTGCGAGCGCGACCAGCAACAAGCCGATGGCCTGAAGGGGTGAGCCGATTTCTCCGTCAGGAGAGAGAATTTCCATCTCGGGTCTCCGTCATTTCAAAACGGACCGCACGGCGCCTCAGATGCCGTAGGCAGCAGCCAGCGTGTCGAGCCGGCGCAGGGCCTTGCCGGGCCAGTGGCTGACACGGCCAATGGGCAATCTGCGGGCAAAGGCATCCATGCTCGCACCGGCGGCGATCAGGCTGGCCGCCATGGAGGGCCGTTCGATACGTCCACCGGCAATGTCAAAAGAGGCATTGGCCAGCTTGCGCTTGAAGTCCATATCGCCCGGACCCAGGTGGATGCTGTCGATCCCGGTCGTCGTCATCTCGCGCGCCATCTCGATGAAGAGCTGAAGGCCGGGGCCGAATTTGGAGTATTCCGGCCAGTAGACCGGGAACCAGTAGTGCAGCACGGTTTCCGAGCGCATGCCGAAATGCGCGGCTGCCAGCTGGCCATTGATTTCGAGCGTCGACAGACAGCCGCGCAATTGTGGCGTTTGCTGCTCGAACAGATCATTGATCAGGTCGCGGGCCCATTTGGCGATGAAGACGTCAAAGGCATTGGTACGACGGTATTGCTCGCGCTTGTTGGCGAAACTGGCGGCAAGGGCTTCCGGGCGGCGATCGTCGAAACGATAGATGACCTCCAGACCGGACTCCGCGAGCTTGCGCTGGCGCGCGCGAATATTGCGCATCGCCTTGGCATCGGCCAGGCGCCTGTTTTCGAGCCATTCATCACACCCTTGGCTCAGATCGACCGACCAGGATGGTTCAATATGCGACGCTTCGGCGGCGAATGTGTTCTGGCTGACCAACGCGCCGTGAAAACAGAATACCGAAACGGGGCTGTCCTGAAGTGCGGCACCCAGGTCGAGACTGTCATCTTCGGTGATCAATGCATGATGATCGCCCAGTGGGCCACCGAGCGGGCGGGCGACGCCCAGGCTCGAGAGCTGCATTGGAAGGAAACCGGCCGTGCGCCCCTTGCAGGTCAGCACAAGCGCCTGGGCGTCCGGGCGCCGGTCAGCGATCAGGTCGGCGAATTCGAGGGCGAAATAGGGCGAGGCCAGCGTCGGGTTTTCGGCACGCATGCCGCGCCACGCGCTGCGCTGCGCCGTCGTCAACCCGGAGATCGGGACCAGTTCAGTGGTGATGGCGCGGTGTGCCATGTTCGCCTTTTCATTTGCTCGGACCGGTCAAACTGCAAGAAGCGCACCGCTTCACGCACAGCAGAAGCTGAGCCGGGCGCAGGTCGATTGATTGCCCTTGCGGCGCGACCTCTGCTATCGAACCGGGAGTGATTGGTGCGGAAGGATTGTCGTCCATGAAGGATGTACTCGAACAACTCATCGAAAAGCGGGCTGGCGCCCGCGCGGGCGGCGGTGCCAACCGGGTCGAGAAGCAGCATGCCAAAGGCAAGCTGAGCGCCCGTGAGCGCGTCGAGATGTTGCTCGATGACGGTTCGTTCGAGGAATGGGACATCTTCGTCGAGCATCGCTGCGTCGACTTCGGCATGGCCGACAAGAAGATCCCCGGCGATGGCGTGGTGACCGGTCATGGCACGATCAATGGCCGCCTCGTCTATGTCTTCTCCAAGGATTTCACCGTCTTCGGCGGTTCGCTCTCCGAGACCCACGCCCAGAAGATCGTCAAGATCCAGAAGGCCGCCCTGCAAAATGGCGCCCCGATCATCGGTATTTTCGACGCTGGCGGCGCGCGCATCCAGGAGGGCGTCGCCTCACTCGCCGGCTATGCCGACATCTTCCTGCAGAACACGCTGGCCTCGGGCGTGGTGCCGCAAATCTCCATGATCATGGGGCCTTGCGCCGGTGGCGATGTCTATTCGCCGGCCATTACCGACTTCATCTTCATGGTGAAGGACACGTCCTACATGTATGTCACCGGCCCCGATGTGGTGAAGACGGTGACCAATGAGACCGTCACCCATGAAGAGCTTGGTGGCGCCTCCATCCATGCCAGGAAGTCCGGTGTCGCCGATGGCGCGTTCGAGAATGATCTTGAAGCGCTCGTCCAGCTGCGCCGCCTGATCGATTTCCTGCCACTGTCCAACCGCGAAAAACCGCCGGTTCGGCCCAGCTTCGATAATCCCGACCGGATCGATGCGAGCCTCGACACCCTCGTGCCGGGCAATCCCAACAAGCCCTATGACATCAAGGAATTGATCCACAAGGTTGCCGATGAGGGCGATTTCTTCGAGATCGCGCCGGATTATGCCGCCAATATCGTCACCGGGTTCGGCCGGCTCGACGGCCAGCCTGTCGGCTTTGTCGCCAATCAGCCGATGAGCCTGGCCGGCGTGCTCGACAGCGATGCCAGCCGCAAGGCCGGCCGTTTCGTGCGCTTTTGCGATGCCTTCGGCATCCCCATCATCACCTTCGTCGACGTGCCCGGCTTTCTTCCGGGGACGAAACAGGAATATGGCGGACTGATCAAACACGGTGCCAAACTCCTCTTCGCCTATGCCGAAGCGACCGTGCCCAAACTCACCGTCATCACCCGCAAGGCCTATGGCGGCGCCTATGATGTGATGAGCTCCAAACATTTGCGCGGCGACGTCAATTACGCCTGGCCGACCGCCCAGATCGCCGTGATGGGCGCCAAGGGCGCTGCCGAAATCATCCACCGTGCTGATCTGGGCGATGCCGAGAAAATGGCCGGTCACGTGAAGGAATATGAGGACCGCTTCGCCAACCCGTTCATTGCTGCGGGCCGGGGCTATATCGACGATGTGATCAGCCCGCACTCAACGCGCAAACGCCTGATCGCGGCGCTGCGGACGCTGAAGAACAAGAAGCTCGAGAACCCCTGGAAAAAGCACGATAATATTCCGCTCTAGCTGAGCTTCACCCGGCGCCTTCCAGCCTCGCCATGCCGGTCTCGGTCACGATGACCTGCATGGCGATGTCATGGGGTTGCGGGAATATCGTCGCGATCCGTGCGGCGTCGAGGCCGATGCCGATTGTCAGCGGGCGCGGGGTGAGGGCGGCCAGGGTCCGGTCGAAATAGCCGCCGCCATAGCCGAGCCGATAGCCGCCGCGGTCCCAGCCGACCAGCGGCGACAGGATAATGTCGGGGACAATGTCGGGGCCGTGCGCGGGCACAGGAATATTCCAGACGCCGCGCTCCATTTTCGTCTCTGGCGTCCATGCGCGAAGGACCAGTGGCGCCGAGGGACTTGTGGCCACGGGCAGGGGGGAGCGCGGGCCGCGCCGGCCCAGAGGGGGGAGCCAGCCCCGCACGGGGCGCTGCCCC
>NZ_JBLWTL010000032.1:0-26793 GCF_048270095.1 Maricaulis sp.
CAAGCCCGCAAGGAAATGGGCCGTCAGCTCGCCCGCGAAATGCCGGTCGATGTCGACGTCATCATCCCGGTGCCCGATAGCGGCGTACCGGCCGCACTCGGCTATTCGGAAGCCAGCGGCATCCCCTTCGAGCTGGGCATTATCCGCAGCCACTTCGTTGGCCGCACCTTTATCCAGCCCAATCAGGACCGGCGCGACATGTCGGTGCGGCTCAAGCACTCGGCCAATGCTGCAGCCGTTCGCGGCAAGCGGGTCCTGCTGATTGATGATTCGATCGTTCGCGGCACCACATCGCTGAAAATCGTGCGACTGATGCGCGAGGCCGGTGCCACGGAAGTCCATTTCCGCTCGGCCTGCCCGCCGATCAAGTTTCCCGACTTCTACGGTATCGACATGGCGGGTCAGAAGGAATTGATCGCGGCGAATATGGATGTCGAGCAGATGGCAGCCAAGCTCGAGGCCGACAGCCTCGCCTTCCTCACCGTCGACGGCATGTATCAGGCGATCACCGGCGGCCCGCGCAATGATCGCGCGCCACAGCTTTCAGATCACTATTTCACCGGCGATTACCCGACGCGTCTGATGGATCATGACCGTTCGCTGTCGGCGAAGGAATTCCAACTCTCCCTATTGGTGGATGCATGACCGCAATTGATTTGACCGGCCGCGTCGCCCTGGTGACCGGTGCTTCGCGTGGTATTGGCCGCGCCATGGCACTCGAACTCGGCAAGGCCGGTGCCCACGTGATCGCCACCGCCCGTACCACCGGTGCCCTGGAAGAAGTCGATGACCTGATCCGCGCTGCCGGCGGGTCCTCGACCCTGGTGCCGCTCGACCTGATGTCGAGCGACGGGATTGAGCAACTCGGCGCGATTGTCGAGGAGCGTTGGGGCAAGCTCGACATCCTGTTGGCCAATGCCGGCCAGCTCGGGGTTCTGACGCCGGCCGCGCAAATCAAGGCGAAGACCTGGAATGAGGTCATCGGCGTCAATCTGCTGGCTCCAGCCCGGTTGATCCGCGCCTTTGAAGCCTTGCTCATGAAGTCGGAGACCGGTGGACGTGCCGTCTTCATCTCATCAGGTGCGGCGACATCACGGCGTGCCTTCTGGGGCGCCTATGCGGCCAGCAAGGCCGGGCTCGACGCGCTGGTGCAATCCTGGGCTGACGAGCACAAGAATGATTCCCTGCGGATCAATCTGGTCTATCCCGGCGCCGTGCGCACGGTGATGCGCGCCAAGGCCTTCCCGGGTGAGGACGCGAATGCATTGCCGGAACCGGGCACATTATGGCCCCTGATCGCCGAGCTGGTCTCGGATGATTGCCAGCGTCACCGCGAAATCGTCAAAGCCTGAGCCTGGCCCGGGCCAAAGCCCGGGCTGTCAGCCTGATGTGTCTTCGAAGTCAGCGCTTCTTCGGGCCCGGCCCGCTGCCGCCGCGCTCATTGCCCGGCTCATTATCGACATAGGGATTCTTGCCGGCCTTGACGATCAAACGGATCGGCACGCCTGGCAGATCAAATGCCGTGCGCAAGCCATTGATCAGATAGCGCTTATAGCTATCCGGCAAATCGGCAGCGCGCGAACACATCAGCACGAAGGTCGGCGGGCGCGATTTGGTCTGGGTCAGATAGCGCGGCTTGATGCGGCGGCCATTGACGGCCGGCGGCGGGTGCCGCTCGATCATCTCATGCAGCCAGTCATTGAGATCACGCGTCTTGACCTTGGCATCCCAATTGCGATGCAGGATGGACAGGGTCGGCATGATCTTGTCGAGGCCCTTGTTTTTCAGGGCCGAGATCGGCAGCAGCGGCGCGCCGGACATTTGCGGCAGCAGCCGGTCAAATTCCTCGCGCACTTCCTTGAGATAGGCTTCGCGGTCCGGCACGAGATCGAATTTGGAGATCGCCACAGCGACAGCACGGCCTTCGGAGAAGGCCATGTCGGCCAGCTGGAGGTCCTGTTTTTCCAGGGGATGGCTGGCATCCATCAGAAGCAGCACGACTTCAGAGAATTTGATCGCGCGCAGCGTATCGGCGACGCTCATCCGCTCGAGCCGGTCAGAGACCTTGCCCTTCTTGCGCAGGCCCGCCGTGTCGTGCAGACGCACGCGGCGGCCATCCCAGAGCCAGTCGACGGCAATCGCGTCACGCGTAATGCCGGCCTCGGGGCCGGTGATCAGACGGTTTTCGCCGATCAGGCAATTGATCAGGGTCGACTTGCCCGCATTGGGCCGGCCGATGACGGCGATGCGCAGGGGCGGCGAATCCGGGCGTGCCTTTGAGCTTTTCTGCGGCTGCTCACCGATCGCATCGATGATGGCCTGATAAAGCTCGCTCATCCCCTCGCCATGGGCCGCAGAGATGGCCACCGGCTCACCCAGACCCAGGCTGTAGGAATCGAGCAGACCGGCCTGCCCGGCCCGGCCTTCAGCCTTGTTGGCCAGCAGGATGACGGGCTTGCCCGCCTTGCGCATGACTTCAGCGAAAGTCTGGTCAAGCGGCATGATGCCGGCCCGCGCGTCGATCAGCAGAAGACAGATATCCGCATCCTTGATCGCGATCTCGGTCTGGGCGCGCATTTCCGCCTCCAGACCTTCCTTCTTCTCGTCATCATAGCCGGCGGTGTCGATCAGGCGCAGATCCATATCGCCCAGACGGCCCACGGCTTCGCGTCGGTCGCGCGTCACGCCCGGCCGGTCATCGACAATCGCCAGCGGCTTGCCCGCCAGGCGATTGAACAGCGTCGATTTTCCCACATTGGGCCGTCCGACGACGGCGATGCGGGGTATAAAATCAGTCATGGATTTTTGGCCTATCGAAGCGCGAGCAGGCGCGCCTCATCGGTAACCACATAAACAGTCTCATTGGCAATCACCGGTGCCACAAAGACGGTCGCGCCCAACGAGAACTGACGGATAATTTCGCCGTCATACGCATTGACCAGGACACCATCGCCGCTGCTTGAGGCCAGGAAAACCCGACCGCCCGCCAGCACAGGACCAGCCCAGGCAATGCGGTGCTTGCGCCGGTTCGGATTCTCGAACAGATCAAGCTGGGTGATCCAGTGAACCACGCCGGTATTGCGGTTGAGGCAGACCAGTTCGGCTTCGCTGGTGGTGACATAGAGGAAATCACCAGCGACCCATGGGGTGTGAAGACCACCGGCCGGCTGGGTCCAGATGCGCTCACCCGTCCGCAACTCGATCGCGACCAGCGTCCCTGAATGGCTCATCGCATACACGGTGCCGTCCAGGATAACCGGGCTGCCGGCGACGTCATTGATTTCCGACATGGCTGTCAGGCCAGCGCCGCGCGTGAGACTGTCGGACCAGACCGGATTGCCGTTCTGCACCCGCAGCGCCACCAGCTCGCCGGAGGCAAACGGGGCTACGACGATATCGCCCAGCACAGCCGGGCTGGGCCCGGTCAGCAGACGTGCGGTCTCAACGATGCCCTGATAGGTCCACAGGACCGATCCGGTCGCTGCATCAAGCGCGAGCAATTCATTGTCATCGCTGGTGACAAAGACGCGGCCATCGGCAACCGTCGGCGCACCATGGAAGGGCACGAGCGTCTCGGTGCGCCAGACTTCAGCCCCCGTGGCCGCATCAAGGGCGACGAAGAAATTAAACCCCGTATGGGCGAAAACACGCCCTGAATCATGGGCCAGCCCGGAACCGAAGGACATACGGTCATAGCGATTGGGCAATTCCAGCCGCACCGACCAGACTTCCTGCCCGGTCTCGGCATCGCGCGCAGAGATCTGGCCCGTGGCATCGCCAGCGAAGATATGACCGTCGGCGATAACCGGCCGGGCATTGAGGCGGCGGTCATTATTGGAACCCTGGCCAACAGACTGGCGCCAGGCGACAGCAAGATCGCCGCTCGCCTGGGTGTGCTGCAGCGCATGGGTCGGATAACCGCCCGGCTGAGGCCAGACCGTATTGACGTAGGCCGGCGGCAGCGTGACGGCAGGGATGTCCGCATCGGTACTGATCTGCAGCGTCTGCTCGAAACTCAGGATCGAGACGCGCCCATCGGTCGGTGCCGTGTCGCTATCCTCATTGCCGCCTGAGAGAAAATCAAAGGCGTCCATCGGATTGGGCACCGAAGAACAGGCCGCCAAAGGGGCCAGAACGAGGGCCAGAACGGCTGTACGCAAACGCTTTACATCAATCATCGCCCGAATCCCCGGCGCTAGCTTGTTCAGTCACTGTTTCGGTCTCGCTGCCAGCAGCGCCGTCGGCCGGCGCAGGCGCCGTGCTGTCAGGGATCGCCGGCACGCCGTCCGCGGCAATCAATGCCAGGCCTTCCATGGCCCGCCGGGCCACACCCTGCGGGGCATCGAAACTGGTCGAAAGGAATTGGTACTCGCGCTGAGCGCGCTCCCTGTCGCCGGCGCGAAGAGCTGCAACCGCGATCGCCTCGCGTGCCAGATGCCGATAGGGCGAGGTCGCCGTTGTCAGAGGTGTCAGGCGAATCTCGACATCGCTGAAGCTCAGCGTCTCCCACAGCGCCCAGACAGCCCTCAGACTGGCGAGATCGCGGATTAGCGGCTCGCCGGAGCGCGATGCGGCCTGCTCGTAGAAGGCGGCCGCAGCGACATTGTCGCCAGCCTCAAGCGCCATGGCGGCACGTTGCATCAGCGCCAGGGTCGCATAGGATCCGGTTCCGGTTTCAACCAGGGTGTCAAAGCTGGACGCGGCCTGCGCCGCCCGGTTGGCCTCCAGCGCATTGATCGCCACTTCATAGGCATCCGAGGACTGCTCGCGCGTTGAGGTCTGCCACGCGTGCCAGCCTTGATAGCCAGCGGTTCCAACGATGATCGCAGCGGCAACACCGAGCACAAGCGGGCCGAATTGGCGCACCAGATCCTGGTATTTGTCCCTGCGAAGTTCCTCGTCAACTTCTTCGAAAATATCGACCACGTCGAAGCGGCTCCATGCTTATGGGATAATATCCGCGCGACCCTAGCGTCCACGCGCCCAAGCGGCAACAGACCTCAACCGTCAATACGCTTCAGCGTGTAGACCTCGTCGCCCGAGGGAAAGCTGCGATCACGCACTTCGCTGGCATAGCGCGCGACAGCGGCATCCGTGCGCTCGGCCATATTGTCATAGCGCTTGACGAATTTGGGCGTCCAGTCGAACACGCCCAGCATGTCCTGGGTCACCAGGATCTGTCCGTCGCAATGGCCCGATGCGCCGATACCAATGGTCGGCACTTTGACAGCCTGCGTGATTTCGCGTGCCAATTCCTCATCGACGCCCTCGATCACGATCGCAAAGGCGCCGGCCTTCTCCGCAATGACCGCCTCTTCGATGACGCGGGCACGCTCGGCGCCGGTCTTGCCCTTGGCCTTGAAGCCGCCCTCGGCCAGTGCCGCCTGCGGGCGCAAGCCGACATGACCGATCACCGGGATGGAGCGCTGTGCCATGAATTCGATCGTTTCGCCGGCATAGGTGCCGCTCTCGATCTTGATCGCCTGGCAGCCGGTCTCGCTCATGATACGGGCCGCATTCTCAAACGCCTGCTGCGGTGATTTCTCATAGCTGCCAAAGGGCATGTCGACGGCGACCAGTGCCCGGCGCGCCCCGCGCATTACCGCCTGCCCGTGCAGGATCATCATGTCGAGGGTCACACCGATCGTGCTCGCAAGGCCGTGAACGACCATGCCGACACTGTCGCCGACCAGTAACAGGTCACAATGCGGATCGAGCAATCGCGCCATCGGTGCATCATAGGCGGTCAGGCAGACCAGGGGCTCGCCCCCCTTGCGCGCACGGATATCGGCGGCAGTGATACGTCGGGTCTGGGTCTGGGCGGACATGGGGGTGGCCTCTCGGGGGGGCTGGGACTGCCGCGAGACTAGCGCACCATGCTGCAGTGCAAAAGTCTCGAGCACTCCGGCCCGAAAAACCTGTTCCCGCCTTTGCCGGTCAGGCTTCAGGCGAGCCGGCGCGGCAGGATCAGCGCCACCATCCCCAGCGCCACAGCCATGGCGAGCGCCGCCAGGGATTCCGGCGACATCAGAAAGGCAAAGTTCGCTATCAGCCCGTCTGCCGGGATCTGGACCTGGGTGAAGACACCTTCCAGCTGGGTTCCGGCAATCGCCGAACCGATCGAGCCGGCACCACCGAGCATCAGGGCGCGCTTGCGATCAGGATGCGAGAGCCGGGCCACAACCTTGGCCGCGAAGGCATCGGCCTCGGCTGTTTCGTTCAAAGGCTCTGCAGCCTCCGCAAAGGCGGCCTTGAGCCGTTGGTCAAAGGCATCATTCATGGTCATGACGCGATCACCTCCGCTTGGGCAAAATAGGCCTGCAATTTGGCACGCCCGCGATTGACATGCGACTTGATGGTCCCCAGCGGCATGCCGGTCGCCTCGGCGGCTTCCGAATGCGACATACCGCAAGAATAACACATCACCACCGCCACTCGCTCTTCTTCTTTCAATGTGGTGAGGGCGCGGTCGAGATCAACCACATTGCCCATATCCCGGGGCGCCTCACTATCGTCCATACCGCTGCCGAAACGCTCCATCGCCCTGTCTGTCGATTTGCGCTTGCGCGCCGATTTGAGGAATTCCGTATAAGCGATCGAGCAGAGCCAGGATTTAAAGCTGCCGGTACCAAGGAAACTGCCGACCTTCTCGAAGGCCCGGATGAATGTGTCCTGGGCGAGATCATCGGCAAGGGCGTGATTACGGCACATGCGGTGCAACATGCCGCGCACCACGCCCTGATGGCGCCGGACCAGCTCTCCGAAGGCGGCGACGTTTTTCGTCGCCATCACCAGAGCTGTCAGTTCCTCGTCCGACGCCTTCATCCCCAAAGTCCCTATTCAGCGTCTTTTTTGGAACCGAACAGGCCGAAGCCCATCAAAACCAGGCCGATAAAGCCCGGGAAGGCCGCGATACCGGTCATAACGGTGAAGGCTTCCTGCGCATCTTCATCAACACCCGAGATTGTCCACCCAAGAGCGATGAATGCGATCGCGACGGCCAGCAAGATTGCGCCGGATTTGAGATCGCCATTGCTGTCCTTGCGCGGCATGCCCAGGGCCCGGACCAGTTCCGGTGTCACCTGCTGGCCGGCACGAATGGCCTCTTCAACCGTGCTGAGCGCGGCTTTGCGTTTTTGTGTTCCGCCATTGATAGCAATGAAGACAATGGCAACCACCATCGCAAACATGCCCAGCGGGACCATAATCTCTACACCCATATCAACCTCCATAACCGTGCGGCACCACGCCGCCTCATATCGATAAGATGCATCCCGACCCGCAAACGGATGCACAGACGTCAGCCAATGATGGCAACACCAAACAAGTACATGTGAACATTGATGATTATCAGAGCGAGCAAGGCGCCCAGCACGATCGCTGTCAGGTCACCGCCCCAGCCCTTGACCACCGGCGGCGGCGTTTCACGCAGGCAGGCGGAGACATAGGTGATGCTCGACCAGACTAAAAACCCGCCAAACAACAGCATCGCCGATAATTCACCATTGGCGAGAAGATGCGCACCCGACCAGAGCGCGACACCGGCCAGCATGGGATGCCGCACGACACGCCGGATATGGCCGGGCGCGTAGGCCGACATCAGAAGGATGAGCGAGAGCGGCACCACCAGGAAGGCAACATGCCGGCTCCAGATCGGCGGCATCCAGACGACAACGGGCGGATGGGCGATGATCTTGCCGTAGATCAAAAGCCCGAAACCGATCAGCGACAGCGCCGTGTAAATCAGCTTGTAGGGCATCTCGCCCAGCCCCGCCTTGAGCCGAGGGCGCAATCCGGGAATGACCTGCAGCGAATGCACGCCCAGAAACAAGATCAGTCCAGCTGCCAGTATCAACATGTCGCCCCCCGCGTTTCGCAGCGACTATAGGCGATTCATCAGCTCAGAAACGGAAAACCTGCAAAACGATCCGCTGGCTAGAGCAGTCGCTGGACCCAGGACGGCAAGTGGACGGTGCGCGTCGCCAGATAATAGCCCGCCAGGGCCACCAGCCCCGTCGCCGTCAGCATCAGGGCGGCCTGCCCGATTGTTGCCGGCAGGTTCAGCACCAGGATCACGAGGATGGGTCGCAGCAGCAGGAGCGCAACGAATACGCCGAGACCGGCGAGCGCGGCGCGGGCCAGCCCCAATTGCAGCCGGCGCCGGGCAATGCGCTGCATCGTGGCGGCACGGAAAGCCTGATCGATAACCGGCGCCTCGCCAGCCTCGAAAAACGCCTTGAGCGGATCAGTTTTCATCATCACGCACTCCCAATATCTCCACCAGCCGGGCCCGGCCGCGTGAGACATGTGATTTTACCGTACCCAGCGGAATTTCCAAAATCTGCGCTGCATCGGCATGCGACCAGTCGCCGGCGAGGCACAAGGCGACCGCCGCGCGCTGGTCCGGCGGCAATTGTGCCAGCGCTTGCTGCATGGCGATATTCAACTCCGTCCCCGGCTGGTCATGCCCGGGCCGCTCCTCCTGCCAGTCGGTCTCGCGCCGCCGGCTGCGTGACATCGACCGGGCCATGCCCTGGGCCCGCCGCCAGGCAATGCCGAACAGCCAGGACCGGACCCGCTCGGGCTTGTCCAGCGTACGCAGCGATGTCCAGGCCGCCAGGAAGGTCTCCTGCGCCAGATCATCAGCATCGGCCTCATGCCGGCAGACACGACGCAAGAAGCTGCGGACCGCCTGTTGATGGCGGTCCACCAGCCTTGCAAACGCATTGTCCGAGCCTGCCCGTGCCGCTGCGACCAGCGTGGCATCAGTCCCCTGCCCGGACATCAGCCGCCCTTGCGGCCGCTCTTGAACATGGCCGAGACCAGGAAGGCGAAGGAAAGCACGCCCATAATCATGGCGATGAAGTAGAATTCGCTCTGCGACTCACCCATCCAGCCCGCATAGCCCGTATAGGCAAACACGGCGGCCAGGCCGGCAAACAAGACAACCAGAAAGGCCCGCCCGCCGCCGCGATGACGCTCGCCTTCATACCCTGACTCGTCCCGGTCGACCGGGTCTGGCGCATCGAGACTGGCAATCAGCTCGGCCGGCGGTTCCTTGCCCGCGGCTGCATAAGTCTTGAGCAGATCTATTTTGGCCTGGGTGCGCTTGAAGCGCATCATGCTGCCCCAGCCGGCCCCGACGAACCAGAAGAGCGGGAAGAGGAGCCACCAGTAACTTTGAAACAGGTCAATCATGATCAGTCCTTTCGTGCGTCAACGATCTTGCTTTCATAAACAGGTCGCCGCTGCCGCGCGAGTTGGATGCAGACCCGGTGCAAAAACAGTGTGCGACCGCAGCGCGGGGTGGCTGCGGTCGCAGGACGGCTCGCACAGTCGGGTGATCAGTCCTGACCGGCAAGGGGATTGGCCGTCATGTCCGGCAGATCGACCAGGATCTCGCGGCTGGCCGCCGGCTCCCCCCGCATGAAGCGATGCATCGCCTCGCCGACCTGCGGCGTGGTCATGAAGAGATTATGCCCGGCATTGCGCACGATGATGTGCTCGACATGGCTCAGGCCGGAGACAGCTTCAGCCTGGGCATCGGGATAGGTGCGCCCGTCCAGTGTCCCGGTCAGCAGCAGGACCGGCGTGTCGCCCTGCGGCGGCTGGCGGAATTCCTCACCGAGATCGAACCCGTCCCAGGCGCCGCGAATCTGCGGCATCGGGAAATTGAGATAACCGCCGATCAGACCGGTTTCAGCCTGGCGTTCGAACTCAGCGAGGCGCTCGTCATCGATCCCGGAGGCCAGATCCATCGCCGTCGGCATCGCACTCAGCGTGATCGGCTCACCCATAGACCAGAAGCGCTGTAACAGCAGGATTGCCAGAGTGCTATGGCCAGCGTCCAGCTCGGTATAGAGCATTAACAGCAGGGCTGCATATTGCGGGTCGGAGATCAGGCCCGAGGAGAATTCCTGCAGATTGTGTCGCTGCAACAGGAAAGGCCGGGCTTCGCCATTCTCCTGCGGCACCTGCACCAGCATGGGCTCGGCCTCGAACCGGGCGTGCACACGCCGCATCAGTCCCGCGACATCAGGATACAGCGCCCGGGCCGCCGGCTGGCTGTCGATGGCCGCCTGCAAGCGATTGAAATATCGGTCGGTTTCCGCCGGCATCTTGACGGTCTGGTCGAGCCCCTCAGCGCTGGCCAGGATGACCCGGTCGAGCTGGTCAGGAATATCCTTCAGCGCTGCCAGAGCGAGATGACTGCCATAGGAAATCCCCCACAGCGAGATCTGCTCCGCCCCGAAATGCGCCCGCAGCGCCGCGAGATCCTGCACGCTTTCGCGCGTCGTATAGCCAGTGATATCAACGCCCTGCTCGCGCCAGAAGATGCCACACTCCTCAACGGCACGCCGATAGGCCGCCGCATATTCGGCATCGCTGATCGCTTGGGTCTCGGCAACCGGCTGCGTAGAGACGCAACGCGGCAATTGTGTCGAACCGCCGGTGCCGCGCTGATCAAAGGCTATGACATCGCCATGCTGGCGCATCTCCTGGAACAGGGGAAAGCGGGGTCCACGTGCCGTGCCACTGCCCGATCCGCCCGGTCCGCCAGAGAGATAGACAATGGGCGAGCCCGGATTCTCGCCGGTCGCAGGAAAGCGGATATAGCTGACCTCGATCATACGGCTGGCCGGATCGGCCCGGTTTTCCGGCACTGTGACCGTGCCGCGAAAGGCCGCAACGCTGTCGCCGCTGCGCGCGGTGAACTCGATGGCTTCCTCGCCATAGGCACTGGCGGAAGACGCCGTTTGCGCGAAAGCGGCGGGCGAAAGGATCAGCACGCTCAGCGCCGTTGCCAGAATGGATTGCTTCCAGGACATCAGGTTTTTCTCCGTAATCTTGAGCCCCCCGGCTCGCTCGCATCCTGCCCTCCAGGCACGCCCATGCACCCGCCAATCGGGCAATGGTCGCTTTTGGCCGTTGAACGGCGGGACGTTCACGCGCCTGCGCGCTAGAGTGACGCCATGACCCGCACGCCCCTCACCCTGCTTCTCACCCTCCTCCTGCTGGCGCTGCCGCCCGGCGCTGCGGCGGCGCAAGGTTTTTTCGCGCTGGATGCGACATCGCTGCGGACATGCCCGACCAATGGCGAGACCGGTACGATTCCCGATTTCACCGGGGAAGATTGCGCCAATATCGCCATGAACGGGCTTGACCCCCAGGGCCGGCAGATCTGGGTCCGGGCCGAGATCGACTGGGACGACACGCACTGGCCCCGGGATCGCCCGATCGGCCTTTTCATTTCCGGCAAGGCCTCAAGCACGGCCTGGCTCAATGGCCATGAGCTGGGCTCCAACGGCCGTCCGGGACCTGACCGGGCAACGGAAATTCCCGGCCGTATGGATGCGGTGCTCTATGTCCCGCGTGAGCGCCTGCTTGCCGGCCGCAATGAACTGGTTCTTCTGATGTCGGCCCAGCATGGGTTTCTGGAGCTGGGCTGGCCGGTGCACTGGATTGCGCTTGAGCGCTACCAGCCCCCGACCAGCATGCTCGCGGCCGCCTATGCGCCCAGCCTGGTGACACTTGGCGTGTTGGTGCTGGGCTTCATCTTTTTCGCGGCGATGGCGATCCGCGGCGGCGACCGGGAGGGTTCTGCCCTGATCAGTGCGATGTCCCTGATCGCCGTGGCCCAATTGCTGATCGAGACCAGCCGTGGCCTCTATGCCTATCCCTATCCGATGCATGATCTGCGTCTGGTGCTGATCGTCGCCTGCACCGCCGCCTTCGGGCTCACCCTGATCGCCTATCTCCTGCACCGCTTCTCCGGTTTCTCCCTGAGCGCGCGTCTTCTGCGCCTGCTTGGCGTCGGCGCCCTGCTGATCGCGGTCGTGCAGATGCATCCGGGCTATGACGCCAAGACACTCTACGCCTTCCAGGCCAGCATACTGGTCGGCCTGACCTGGTGTGGTGCCTGGGTCTGGCAGCGCAAGCCCGGAGCCCGCGCCCATCTCGCCGTCCTCGCCGGACTGGCAGCGCTGGCCGTGCTCTTCCCGGAGCTCTTCATTGATCGCTACTTCTATCAGGCGATCGCCGGCCTTCTGCTCTTCCTGTTCGCACAGCACGCCATCGCCCTGGTCAATGAGCGCCGCATCCGCGCGCTCGAAGCCACCCGCGCCGACCGGCTCGAGATCGCGCTGAGCCAGGCCCGCCAGAAGGATCACCCGGTCCAGATCGAACTCGTCAGCGCCGGCCGCACCGATTACATCGCCAACGACCGCATCGCCCAGCTCAAGGCGGCCGGCGACTATGTTGAAGTGCATTTCGAGAACGGCCAGACATCGCTCTATACCGGCTCACTCTCCGGCCTCGAGGCAAGCCTGCCGCCGACCTTCCTGCGCGTCCACCGCTCCCATATCGTGAACACGGGCTATGTCAGCGCCCTGGAGCGCGATGCCTCCGGTGTCGGGCGGTTGATCCTGTCAAACGGCATGGATGTGCCGATCAGCCGGCGGATATTGCCGAAGGTGAGAACGGCTCTGGCGGAGGCTGCGGAGTAGACGCAGCGCGGTTGCCTACCAATGCGGCGGCGGGCGGCTCTCTGGCGCCGGTCCCTGCGCTTCGACGGCATGAATGCGGTCGAGGAACTGGTTGAGCCGCGCCTTGATCGCATCGAACTCGGCGCGCTGATCATTCATGACCTCGGAGAGTTCCTGCAGCATCTGGTCCTGATGCGCGATATGGGCTTCGATCGAATCGAGCCGTTCGGTCACGTCGTCGCTCACATCATCGGTCGCGTGGTCGGTCATTGCGTCGGTCCGCCGGTAAGAAATCTCTCGCCGCCTCTTTAGGCAAGCCGCGCCGTGATGGCCAGAGCTTTGCGCGCCAGCAGCCGGTGCGAAACCGGATTATGCTGACCGCGCGATTAACGCCGCCGCCAGGCTCTCCAGCCGATCCTTGCCGAAATACAGCTCGCCATCGACGACGAAGCTCGGAATGCCGAACACGCCCTGGTCGACGGCGGTCTGGGTATTCGCCATCAGCTGCGCCTTGATGTCCGGCGTCGCGATGAGTTCCAGCAGGCGTTCGGCTGGCAGGCCGGCCTCGGTCAGGGTCGCGTGGAAGACATCCCCGTCGTCCAGCTTGCGCGGCTTTTCCCACATGAAGTGGAACATCGCCTCGACATAGGGTGCCAAGACGCCCTCGGCTTCGGCTGCCACGGCGCCGCGCATCAGGGCCAGGGTATTGACCGGAAAATGCGGATTGAAATTGAACGCCTTGAGATCATGGCGGGCGATGAAGCGTTCGATCTCCTTGTATTCATAGGCCAGCTTGGCGGGCACACCGGCGAAGGCGATCATCGGTGCTTGATTGCCGGTCGTCTTGAAGATCCCGCCGAGCAGGACTGGAACATAGCGAAATTTCAAACCGGTGCGCGCCTCGACACCCGGCAGGATGCGGTGGGCGAAGTAGGCATTGGGGCTGGCAAAATCGAAATAGAAGACGGCGTCGCTTGCGGGATCTGTCACCAGTTTTCTCCATAGGGCCGAAGGTCAAGTTCATGCGTCCAGGCATCGCGCGACTGGCGATGCAGCATCAGATAGGTCTCGGCGATCGAGGCCGGGTCCATCAGCGTGTCGGGCGGTATCGCCGCGGCGACCTCATCCCCCTTCGCCTGCGCAATGCGCTCGCGCACCCAGGCCGTGTCGACACCGGCATCAATCACCAGATGCGCAACATGGAGGCCCTGCGGTCCCAGCTCGCGCGCCATGGATTGCGCCAGCGAGCGCAGCCCGGCCTTGGCGGCACCGAAGGCCGCATAGCCCGTGCCACCGCGCATCGAAGCCGTCGCCCCGGTAAAGAAGATCGACCCCCGTGCGCGCGGCAACATGATCCGCGCGGCTTCACGCCCGGTCAGAAAACCGGCCTTGCACGCCATGTCCCAGACCTTGGAGAAGACACGCTCGGAGGTTTCCAGCAGCGGGAATTGCACATTGGCGCCGACATTGAAGATCACCGCATCGATCGGCGCCGAGGCCTCGGCGGAATCGAGAAAGGCGGTCACGGAGGTCTCGTCGCGCGCATCCAGCGAATGCCCGGTAAAGCGCCCGCCCGCCGCCTCGATCTCGAGCCCCAGCGGCGCCAGCTTCTCGCCGCCTCGCCGCCCGCCATGGACATGATAGCCCTCGGCGGCAAAGCGGCGCGCGATGGCGGAGCCGATGAAATCGCCGGCGCCGATGATGGCGATGCTGGAATTGCGGTGGGTCATGGGTGGCTCCTCGGTAGGTTCAGCTTGGCGAAAAAATGGGCGCCGGTGAGACTAACCCGCGCTTCCAGAAGGAGCCCAGCGCCAGCTGGTGTCGCACGTCCATAACAGGTCTAATAGAGAAGTTGTGGTCGCACGCTGACGTCAGTGTTGAGGAGTACCTGCTGTCGCACGGCACTGGACGCACATTAGAGAGACGCCAAACAGAATGCCCCCTGCGGTCATGAAAGCTCTATAGTTGGTGGCGGCCCATCATAAATTGGACGCATTACATCCCAATCCCCTCGATGCTCTAGCCGCTCGACACGAGCACCGTTGGCACTCCCCCAAGCGCCGAGCATTCGCCCCATGAAGTCCAATTCAGGCTGTCGCTCCAGCGAGGTAAACACGTGGATTTGAGGGTATCCTTCCCTTCCACCTTGCATGCGAATTCGATGGCTCTCGATACACGCCCAAACGTTTGTGATGTGCGGATACCCACTGCCCCCAGCATCAAACGCGCTCTTGATGGCATAGCCAATGGCAGCAGCGTCGATCATGGGCTCCGAGTCGTTCATCAAGATGACAAGCCCGCCTGCATTCGGCAAGGAAAGCCGTTCCTTACTCGCGCCGATCTGATCGTTCGCCTTCTTCAGGTGTCGGCGCACAGCTCGGCCAGCCAGGTCAATAATCTGTTTGGATACCTTGTCGTGATCGTGCAGGCCCTCAATGACTTTGGACACCCCAAGTGACCCAAAAACTATCGGCGCATCTTCTTGCGATAACCGCTCTCTAAGAACTCGAGTGGTCTGGTCTTTAGGGTCACGGTTGAGAGTTTTCAGTTCCGCGATCAAGCGTCTCCCACCGAGCAGAAAATCTGCCTTTGCACCTGAACCGTTCACAGTTGCGAATTGTGGACCATCCAGCGATTCAGTTCCGGGATCGGTCTGGAGGAAGGCCGTCATCCGCGCCTCCAATCGATCACTCGGCGGAGAGACCGCTGGTACCGCCAAAAGGTCAAGAAAGAGACTGCCAGAACTCATAATTCGAGACCATCGGTCAATCGGGTTTTCGGGTCAACTAACGGAACCAAATACCGTCGCGAATTCTTTGTTGTTGGGAACCACCAAGCAGCTCCGCCCTACTCCCACTCAATCGTCCCCGGCGGCTTGCTGGTCACATCATAGACCACGCGATTGATGCCGCGGCATTCATTGATAATCCGGGTGGCGACACGCCCGAGGAAATCGTGCTCGAACGGGTAGTAATCGGCCGTCATGCCGTCGACCGAGGTGACAGCGCGTAAGGCGAGCACCGCGTCATAGGTGCGTTCATCGCCCATCACGCCGACCGTGTTGACCGGCAACAGGACGGAGAAGGCCTGCCAGATCTTGTCATAGAGGCCGGCCTTCTTGATCTCGTCGATATAGATGGCGTCGGCCTTGCGCAGGATGTCGGCCTTTTCCTTGGAGACGGCGCCGGGTATCCGGATGCCCAGGCCCGGCCCCGGGAAGGGATGGCGGCGCACGAAAGCTTCCGGCAGGCCGAGCTCGCGGCCAAGCGCGCGGACTTCATCCTTGAACAGCTCACGCAGGGGCTCGACCAGTTTCATCTTCATGCGCGCCGGCAGACCGCCGACATTATGGTGAGACTTGATGGTGACGGACGGTCCGCCATCGAAGCTGACGCTTTCGATCACATCGGGATAGAGCGTGCCCTGGGCAAGGAAATCGGCACCACCGGCCTCCTTCGCCTTCTCGTCGAACACGTCGATGAAGAGGCCGCCAATGATCTTGCGCTTCTTCTCCGGATCCTCGACGCCCTTCAGCGCCGTGAGAAACAGGTCCTCGGCCTGGGCGTGGACGAGCGGGATATTGTAATGCTCGCGGAACAGGTCGACGACTTCATCGGCCTCGCCCAGCCGCATCAGACCGGTATCGACGAAGACGCAGACCAGCTGGTCGCCGATGGCTTCATGCAGCAGCACCGCTGCCACAGAGCTGTCGACACCGCCGGACAGGCCGCACAGCACGCGTTTGTTGCCGACCTGGGCGCGGATCTTGGCGATGGCTTCATCCTTGAACGCCGCCATTGACCAGTCGCCGCTCAGACCGGCGATGAAATGGGTGAAATTGCGCAGCAATTGCGCCCCGCGCGGCGTGTGCACGACTTCGGGGTGGAATTGCACCGCATAGAATTTGCGCGCCTCGTCGGCAATCGCCGCGAACGGCGCATTGCCCGAAGTGGCGATGACTTCGAAACCGTCCGGCAGCGCCGCGACGCGGTCGCCATGGCTCATCCAGACGCGTTCTTCATGGCCGATGGGCCCAAAGCCGGCGAAGAGCGGGCTGTCGGCGACCAGCTTGATATCGGCGCGGCCAAATTCGCGCTCTTCCGACGCCTCGACCCGGCCGCCGAGCTGGGAACACATGGTCTGCTCGCCATAGCAAATCCCCAAGACCGGAATACCGCGCGTGAAGACCGATGGATCAGCCTTGGGCGAATTATCCCAATGGGTCGAATGCGGCGAGCCCGACAGGATGATCGCGCGTGGATCATAGGCGTCGATAAAGGCCTTGTCGGCGCGGTTATAGGGGTGGACTTCGCAGAACACGCCGCTTTCGCGCAAACGCCGCGCGATCAGCTGGGTGACCTGGCTGCCAAAGTCGATGATGAGGGCTTTTTCGTGGGTGTCAGTCATGGGCGCTCACTCCCGCAGGCGCGGGCTTTCCGGGGACGAAATGTGGGGGTTATGGCCGAGCTCGATTTCAGCATGGCGCCGGATAGCGCGAGTCAGCCGCCTTGACCAGCAAGGAATCCGGTTTTTGGCGCCGGGCCGATTCCTGTCCGCCGCCCCGTCGCGGCAATCAAGGCGTAATCTGGCCCGAAATAGGGCGTAAACGAGGCGCGAGAGGGGATTGAAGCGACGCCCGTCCCGCCTGCCAAGACTCTCGTCATCCTCCTGTAATATATTGATGTTTCGTAACATCCCGGTAAGCGCCCGACCATCTCCGCCAAGGCTTGATAAGGCCAGCGGGAGACATCTGACATGCAGGAAGTTATCGGCCAGACCCCGATCTTTATCGGCGGCGCGCCGCGCTCGGGCACAACGCTCCTGCGCGCCATCGTCAACACGTCAAAAGGGATTGTCTGCGGCCCGGAATCCCGGATCGTGCCCGCCTTGTGTGCGCTCTCCACCCAGGTCGAGCAAATGCACATGCCCGTGTTGCAACAGCAATACGGACTCGATACCGACGCGCTACACCGCAAATTCGCCGCCAGTATCAACGCCTTTCTCGCCCCGCTGCAGGCAAAGTCCGGCGGACGCATCGCCGAGAAGACACCGGCCAATGTGCTGCATTTCGGCCAGCTGCGCCGCCTCTTCCCGGCCAGCCCGCTGGTCGGCATCGTTCGCGATGGCCGTGATGTTGTCGCCTCGCTCCTCTCGATGGAGTGGACCGACGGCCGGACCGGTCAACCCCTGGCCATCACACGCGACGCGGCCGCGGCCGCCCGGCTCTGGGTCGCCAGCGTCGAAGCCGGCACGGCGATGCGCGGCGACGGCAATTATCTCGAACTTCGGTATGAATCCCTGGCGCGCCACCCACGCGACATCATCGCCGGCCTGTTCGCCTTTCTCGGCGAGGACGCACAGGCCGTTGAAGCCGCGCTCGACCATGCCCGCACCTTCGACCGGGCCTCGGGAATCAATGAGACAAGCAATGACCGCGTCGCCCAGCCCATCGACACACGCGCGATCGGGCGCTGGCGCCAGACCCTGACCCCGTCGCAATATGCCACCGTCATGGAGATCGCCGGTCCGGCCCTGTCCCGGCTGGGATATGTCTGAGGCCGCCAGCGGAGCGGGCTTCGCCTTTCTCGGCGGCTGCCCGCGCTCCGGCCTGACGGTGATGCGCCGGCTGCTGGCCGGGCATTCGCGCATCCATTGCGGGCCCGATACCGGCCTGCCCGTGGCAATCGCCATGCAATGGAAGAATTTCGCGACCCAGCTCGGAGAGCTGCACAGCCAGGATTTCGGCCTTGAGGCCGAACAGGTACGCGCCAATATGGCCGAACTTCTGACCGGGCTGATTGGCGAACCGATCGATGGCCTGCCCGGGCACCGGCTGGTGGAAAAGACCAGTCTCAACATCCTCGCCTTTGAACGCCTGGGCCGGCTCCTGCCGCAGGCGCGCTTTGTCCACATCGTCCGCGATGGCCGCGACGTCGCCGCCTCCCTGCTGCAACGCGACTGGCGCGGTCCCGATGGCCGTCCTTTCGCGCATGTCAGCGAACCGGGCGCGGCGCTGCAATACTGGTGTGATCTGACGGGGATTGGCCTGCAGGCGGAAACCGCGATCGGTCCGGGCCGCCTCCTGCGTCTGCGCTATGAAGACGTCGTCAAGAAGCCCAAGCGCAGCGTCACGGCCCTCCTGCGCTTTCTCGGGCTGGAATACGAACCCGCAACGCTCAATTATTCCGGCAATCCGATCGAATTGATCGGGCTGGAACGCGACAGCCTGCCGCTCGTCGATGCGCCGGTTTGCGCGGACCGGATCGGCGCCGGGCGTCAACTGGACGGGTTGATGAATGAGGCGGTGCGGGGAAGAATGCGCACCCTGGGCTATCGGTCAGCGGCCGATTCCCGCACGAGGCGTTAGCGCCGGTCAATCCTGCCTGATCTCGCGCCACCCGCGGAGCAAGTCCGCGGAAGGCGCAAGTCCGGGCGTGAACTAGGCGGGACCGCCCCTACCCCACGCGTTCCAGCACGCAGATATAGAAACCGTCCGTATCGGTGCGCGCCGGCGAGAGTTGCAGGGCTCCGTGCAGGCCTTCGCATTTCGCCAGAATTTCCTCGGCGCCCTTGGCGAGCCCGCCTGATGCGCGCATCGCCTTGATCGCAGGGACCGGTTTGAAGTTTTCGTGGCTGGCGAGGAAGGCATTGATGCGGTCTTCATTTTCTTCCGGCAGGACAGAACAGGTGACATAGACCAGGCGGCCGCCCTGTTTGACATAGCGCGAGCCGCGCTCCAGCACGGTGTCTTGCTCGCCCGTGCGCGTTTCCAGGGCCCGCTCGCGCAGACGCCATTTGGCGTCGGGGCGGCGGCGCCAGGTGCCGGTACCGGTGCAGGGCGCGTCGCAGAAGACAACATCCATCTTGCCCGTCAAATCACCGAGGCATTTGTCTTCCTCGGCATCATGGACCTGGACATTATGCGCCCCGGCGCGCTTGAGACGCGGCCAGATGGCGCGCAGACGGCGCCAGTCGATATCCCAGGCGTGGATCTGGCCGGTATTGTTGAGCAAGGCCGACAGCGCCAGCGTCTTGCCGCCGGCACCGGCGCAATAATCGAGGATCTGCATGCCTTCACGGCCGCCCGAGGCGAGCGCCGCCAGTTGCGAGCCGATATCCTGGACCTCGACCCAGCCCTTGCCATAGGCGGGAATGCTTTCCGCCGCCGCCGACTTGCCGCGCGGATCGCGCTGCGGGATGCGGATCGCCATGGCGGCGAGCTCTGAGGCTTCCGCGGTTTTCAGCTTGGAGCTGACTTCCTTGAACGCCTTGTCAAACCCGACCTGGACTTCATTGACGCGCAGATCGACCGGCGCGCGTGAGCACAGCTCGTGGGCCTCTTCCTCGGCCTTGTCACCGAAGGCGCGCTGGAAGCTCGCCTCAAGCCATTGCGGGAAATCGCCGCGAATATGGAGCGGCGCATCGGAGATATCGCGCTCCAGACCGCTGCGCTCGGCATTGGTCAGCGGTTCCGGTGCGTGGGGATCATTTTCCATCATCGCGTCGATCTCTTCGACCGAGAGGCCCCAGACGCGGGCGACGGTACCAAATGCGAGCGCGCGGGCGCTGTCATCCTGCATCGCATGGCCGACCGAGGACTGGTGGCGCAGGGCGTCGAGCACCAGCCCGGTGATCCAGGCGCGGTCGCCGGAACCGGCATAGCGATTGGCCTTGCCCCAGTCGCGCACGGCGTCCTTGACCGGCGTGTGCTGGCGCAATTGATTGTCGAGGATTTCAATCGCTGCGGCGATCTTGGCTGCATCTCTCATTTTGGCTGTGCTCCGCCATAGGTGGTGGCGAGCTGTTGGCAGATCGCGATCGGGTCGGTCAGGAAACGGCGATCATTCGCGGTCTCCACCTGGGTATGGGCCTGTGTCTCGCCGGCCAGGATCAGGGTCGGGGCATTCTGATGCGCCTCACCCAGCAGGGCGATGATTTCCGGCCGTGGCCGGGGATGCTCGATACGGACAATAGTGATGGCGTCCGTCCAGTGCGGATTGCCCAGCAGGGCGCCTTCCATCAGACAGCAATCGGCACACAGGCGCGGCCCGTCAACGCCGTCCCAGGCCCCGGTGAGCAAAAACAGGATATCCTTGCCGGTGTCGATGGCGGGCTGGTCCTGCATCATCGCGTCATCAGCTCCACGGCGAGCACAACCCAATAGCCCAGCAAGACCAGAAGTCCGGCGGCAAAGGCCATGAAGCGCGAGCGCAGATGATTGCTGGTGACATGGATCAGCGCATGCAACAGGCGCAGACCGACCCAGGCCCAGGCCAGCACGACGAGCAGGACACTGGTCGAGGCGGTGATCAGGGCAAAGGCGATGCCGGCATAGAACAGCACCGGCGAGGCAAGCTGGTTCTCATAGGCGTTGGAAACCTGTTGCACCTTGACCGGCCAGCCCGCCTGGCCCAGCGCGATATCGGCAGGTTTGACCTTGCCCGAGGCGACGGCGCGATAGCGCATCGCACCCATGGTGAAGACCAGGACAAAGGTCAGGGCGACCTGGACGAAGACCGGGCAGAGCAGTGCGTAATTCATCACTTGGATCCTTGTTCAAACGGGGTGGCGAGCCAAGGCTCACCGCCCCTCCCGGTCAATCGACAAAGGTGCAGACAGGCCATACGCGCCCATCGCTTGCCAGACGCCAAACCTAGCTCTGCGTCGGATAGTTCGGCGCTTCGCGGGTGATCTTGACGTCGTGGACATGGCTTTCGCGCAGGCCGGCATTGGTGATGCGGACAAATTGCGCCCGCTCGTGCAAGTCCGCGATCGTCTTGGAGCCGGTATAGCCCATCGCCGCGCGCAATCCGCCGACCATCTGGTGCAGGATCGGCGCGACCGGGCCCTTATAGGGGACCTGGCCTTCAATGCCCTCGGGCACCAGTTTCATGCGCTCGGTATCCTTCTGGAAATAGCGGTCGGCTGAACCTGCCGCCATCGCGCCCAAGGATCCCATGCCGCGATAGGATTTATAGGAGCGGCCCTGATAGAGGAAAACCTCGCCGGGTGCTTCTTCGGTACCGGCCAGCAGGGAGCCGACCATGATGGCATCGGCGCCGGCGGCAATCGCCTTGGCCATGTCACCGGAATACTTGATCCCGCCATCGGCGATGATGCAGACGTCCGAGCCTTGCGCCGCGCGGCGCGCTTCCATAATCGCGGTCAGTTGTGGAACGCCGACACCGGCAACAATCCGCGTGGTGCAGATCGAGCCCGGTCCGATCCCGACCTTGACGCAATCTGCGCCGGCCTCGATCAGCGCCTTGGCACCGTCATAAGTGGCGACATTGCCGGCCACGATGCGCGACAGGTTCGAGGCCTTGCGGATCGCCTTGACCTGGTCGAGCACGGATGAACTCTGGCCATGCGCGGTGTCGATCACCACGACATCAACGCCGGCATCGATCAGCGCCATGGCGCGTTCAAAACCGCTCGTCCCGACCGTGGTCGCGGCGGCGCAGCGCAGCGAGCCTTCGCGGTCCTTGGCGGCGGTGGGATGGGCCTGGGCCTTTTCCATATCCTTGACGGTGATCAGACCAACGCAGCGCTGCTCTTCATCGACGACGAGCACGCGCTCAATCCGGTGCCGGTGCAGCTTGGCGCGCGCTTCATCCTGGGACGCGCCGGCCATCACGGTGACAACGTCGCGCGTCATCAGATTGCCAACCTTTTCATTGGGATCATCGGCAAAGCGCACATCGCGATTGGTGATAATCCCGACCAGCTTGCCCGGCTTGCCGGGCGCAGCGCCCTCAACGACGGGGATGCCGGAGATCCGGCGCTCGGCCATCAGGGCGCGCAGCTCGGCCAGGGTCGCGTCGGGCGAGATCGTCACCGGATTGACCACCATGCCGCTCTCGAAGCGTTTGACGCGTCTAACTTCCTCGGCCTGTTCGGCAATGGTCAGATTGCGGTGGATCACCGCCAGCCCGCCGGCCTGGGCCATGGCAATCGCCATATGCGCCTCGGACACCGTATCCATCGCCGCAGCCATGATCGGAATATTGAGACCGCAATCACGCGCCACGCGGGTCGAGACTATGGCGTCGGCGGGAAGAACGTCGGATGGACCGGGCTGCAAGAGCACGTCATCGAAGGTCAGACCTTCACGAATCTCCATGAGAGACTCCTTTTTGCTGCTTGCGGCGCGGCTATAACAGGTATGGCCGGGAGGTCAATTGTCCAGTGCGGGGGAGAGGCGCGGATCGGGCCGGATTGGCGGCTCCCCGGTCGCAATGTCTGCCGTTGGTCTGCTCTTCGTCTGCCGTTCAACGGGCGTGGACTTGCCGCAGGATGACCGTGGGGCTGGCGTTCAGCACCGGTATGTTTGCGGGCGCGTTGATCGTTTTATGTTTTACTTCAATATGTTCACGCACTCCCTTTCATAAATTCCGGCAATTTTCACAATCTCCCGCCACAACCGGGACAGGGTCCGGTTTCCAGAACGCCGATGCGAGAATCCCGGGTCCCGACCGGGCATTCTGCCAGTCTGCCACCCTGTCACTCCAGGCCGTAAAGGCCTGTTTAGGCTCGTAATTCCGGAAATTCCGGGCGTGACAGACACTGTCACCGAATGGCAGTCTCTGCCACGCCGGCGCGCATTTCGGCTGTGATTTTCTGCCGGGGCCAACAATGTCAAAGAGCGGGGATCGAGTGAGTATAGCGCTGCCGGGGTGGCAGGCGGATAAGCGGGCGGAGCCGGGCTCTGTGTCGTTCAATCGGAATTCACTGTCATCCCGGCCATCCGAAATCAAGAAAACGCCTTCCCCCGGAGGAGCGCAGCGAATTCCGGGGTCTACCGGAGGGCGGCGTGCAGTCCACCCGATAATTGTGAATACCCGCGCGAGCGTCAGAGCTATGCTCGTCCGATGAAGCAGGAATCACCCTCTGACCGCGCGATCAAGCCCCGCGCACTCTCTGCGCTCCGCGAAGCCTTGGTTCTTACTCGCCCGGGCGTAACAGTGGACGAGAAGGGATACGTCAACTCGTTCCGGGACGCCCTTCTGCCGCTGGTATCGGCAGCGGACTTCGAAACTGACCTCAGAGCGGGCGATGGAAACGAGCTCGAGACAAAGTTTCGCGCTGCGCATTCGTCCTCGGCGCTGGCAGTCAATTGCTTTGCCCCCTTTTGCCGCCGCATAACCGACCTCCACACCCCGTTTGCTGAACCATTCTCCAAGTTGCAATTCGAGCGAAAATGCCCGACCGGGCTTCGGGGCGGGCGAGCCCCGAACCTCGACGCACTGCTTTCGGGGCCGAACGGCGTGGTGGGCATTGAATCAAAGCTGACCGAATACCTGACTCGCCACCGCGCCCAATTCTCGCCCGCCTACCCGGAGCAAATCCGGGACGGACGCCGCGAGCAGGGCTATTTCCGGGAGATGCTTCGGTTGATGGACGCGCCAACCAGCTATGCCTGGCTCGATGCAGCGCAGCTCATCAAACATGCCTTCGGCTTGGCCCACACATTCTCCAGCCAACCCGTGACACTCCTATACCTCTACTGGGAGCCCGCAAATACGGCGTGCGATCCGATCTTCGAGGCTCACCGGCGGGAAATCGCTCAATTCGCCGACCGCGTGGCCGGCGCCACGCCACGTTTCGCCGCGATGAGCTACCCGGAACTCTGGGCCCATTGGCGGAAGGCGGCCCCAGGCTGGTTGTCTGGCCATCTGGACGAGCTGGCTGGGCGTTACGCGATCACGGTGTAGTCCGATCAAGCGCCGGCGCGCACGCCCATAAGGCGGACAATCCGCCTGGCAGTGCCCCTTTCCCCCGGCGCCGCACCCGCCATCGAAACTCAAGAAAACGCCTTCCCCCGGAGGAGCGCAGCGAATTCCGGGGTCTGCCGGAGGGCGGCGAATAATCTCCAGGCTCCGGTAGGCCCCGGAACAGGTCCGGGGGAAGAGGTTGGGTGATTTGGGGAATGGTCGGTCCTTGGGACACGAACCTCAGGCTTCGAAATCGGCCAGGTGATCGGAACGAGACTGAGCAGCGCACGGTGCGGCTCCCCGCACCGAAAACCATGCTGGAATGCCACCTTCACGTTCGGCCCACGCTCGCCAGCTTCCCGTCCGCATGTACCGCAAGCACGCGCTGCCTGATGCGGATGAAGAGCGCCGGTGGCACGCGGCCCAACGCGAAATCGGCTTCCGCACTCAGCTTGGCGATGTCCGGACCGGGCCACTCAAACAGATTGAGTTCGCTGGCGATGGCCCAGGACGACCCATCCCCCAGACCGAGCATGCGCAGGACAGCGGATGGGATGGCGACGGCTTCGCCCGGATCGTGGGGCTGCTGCGTCGTGAAGGGAACCACCCAGACTTTCACGATTGTCGAGCTGGCTTGCGTCGCGAGCACCATGACCGGACGCGGCTTTGCGCCCTCTTCCAGCCCCTGATCGGCTTCGCGCTTCCAAAGATAATGATACCCGATCACAAGACCCGCTGCGGGGTTTGCGATCGGCACGTTACTCGTCCATCAGCGCGTTCAGATGATCATGGTCGGCGGGCATTTCGGTTTCGGCGATGAGGTCGAGTGTAGCCTGGTCGAGATCGCGGACGGCGAGGGCCTGACGGCTTTCGATCAGCTCGGCATAGAGATCGGCGGAGAGCAGAACGACTGAATTGCGGCCATGCTTCTGGATGAAGACCGGCTCTTGTTGTGCCTTGTCGTGAAAGCGGCCGAAGCTCTGCTTCACTTGGGTGGCGGTGGCGATAGTCATGTTCAGAACTCCCGATAGATCGCACAAAATAGACAAAACGTGCGAAAAGTCAAGATTTGGCCCCTTGCCGCCCCGCGCGCCCTGTGCTGATCTTGCCCCCAGCGCCAGATCGCGCCGACCAGCCGGGAGCACCCGCCATGAAAAATCTTGCCTTGTTTGCCGCCCTGATCGTCGCGGCGCTGCATATCGGTTTTCTCGTGCTGGAGATGGTGTTGTGGCAGGGGCCGATTGGCTTGCAGGTGTTTGACCAGGATGCGGCCCAGGCGGCGCAGACGGCGGTGCTGGCGGCCAATCAGGGGCTTTATAACGGCTTCCTCGCGGCGGGGCTGATCTGGTGCGTGATCCGCGGCAATCGTGAGTTCTTGCGCTTCTTCCTGCTGTGCGTCATCGCGGCGGGCATTTATGGCGGGCTGACGGCGAGTTTCACCATCCTCTATATCCAGGCGGCGCCGGCGGTTGTGGCGCTCCTGCTCGACCTTCTGCGCAAGCGCGAGGCGCGGATCTACCGCTAGGCGATCGCCAGCCAGGGGGCGGAGGGCGGCGCGGTAGCGCCGCCGCCCCTGGCCTCAGGTATAGCTCACCACCTCGAATTCAATCCCGTTGTCATCGACGAAGTAAAAGCGCCGGCCCGGCTCGTAATCACCGTGATTGCCGGGCTCGAGCCCGGCTTCACGCACCCGCGCCTCGGCGGCATCCAGATCATCGACCACGACGGCAATATGGTTGAGATGCCCAGGCGCGGCGACATCGCGCGGCCGGACAGCGGCCAGTGCGGCTGGGCAATAGAGGGCGACATATTGAGCCTCTGTGCCGACATGAAAGGTGGTGCCACCGAGCGCCGAAGGGCCGCTCCAGCGGATATGCCAGTCGAAGAGACGGCACAGGAGATCTGCGGTGTCTTGCGGATTGGCGACGGTGACATTCACATGTTCGAGTAATCCGGTTTGCATGATTTTTCCTGCCTGAAAAACGCCCGCTAAGGGCTCTGATTTGCCAAGCCTAATTGCTCAACCTAAGTTGAGGTCAAGCGGCAAGTTGCAGCGAGAATGACGGAGGCTTTTCATGCAGGCGAATGACTCGATATCCATCGGTCAACTGGCTGAACGTACGGGGGTTTCCGTCTCGGCCGTGCGGTTTTATGAAGCCCGAGGTCTGGTCAGTGCGAGCCGCAATGCCGGTGGACAAAGACGGTTTTGCGCTCTGATGTGCGCCGCATCGCCTTCGTGCTGATCGCCCAGAAGCTTGGCTTCACCATCGCGGAAATCGGCGATCAACTCGCCAGCCTGCCGCAGGGTCGCACGCCGACCCAGGCCGACTGGTCGCAGATCAGCGCCCGCTTCGGCCAGGTGCTCGATGAACGTATCGCCGGGCTCACCGCGATGCGCGACCGGCTGGATGGCTGTATCGGTTGCGGCTGCCTCTCATTGAAGGCCTGCGCCCTTTACAATCCCGGCGACCGCATCGCCGCACGCGGGCCCGGCCCGCGCTACCTGCTCGGCGCCCGCCGCCGCAAGGCCTAGCCCCCACCCCCCCCGAGCCGCGGCGGCACGCCGCCGCCGGCCGCCCCCCTCCCCCGCCTTC
>NZ_JBLWTL010000033.1:0-21637 GCF_048270095.1 Maricaulis sp.
TGGCCCGCGGCAAGACCGGGCAATATGCGGGCGGTATCGCCGATCTGGAAGCGGCCGCGGCACGCCATCCCCAGCCGCATGCGGTGCTCAATAATCTGGGCAATCTGCATCGGCGGTCGGGCCGGCCTGACCTGGCTGTGGCGAGCTATCAGCGTGCCACGCAAAGCGCGCCGGGCTTTGTTGATGCCGGGTTCAATCTCGGCGCGACGCTGGCTGAAACCGGCCAGGTCGATGAAGCCGAGCGCGCCTACACAGCGGTGCTGGCCGTCCAGCCGGGCCATGCCGCCAGCCTCAACGGGCTGGGCAATCTCGCGGTCGGCCAGTCGGCCCTGGAGCGCGCGCTGGACTGGTTCGACAAGGCGGTCGCCGCGCAACCCGATGCCGCCTATATCCGGGTAAACCGGGGCTGCCTCTATCGCACACTCGGCCGGGTTGCGGACGCCCTCGCTGACCTTGATCAGGCGGTGACGCTGGCCCCCGGTTTCGCCGAGGCCCATTATCAGCGCGCCAACAGCCTGCGCAATCTCGGCCGGTTTGACGCCGCGCGGCAAGGCTATCTCAATGCCTTGCGATGCGCGCCCCTGCGCGCCGACATTCATCGCGACCTGGCGAGCCTGGCCTGGGAAATGGGCGAGGGGGCAGGGGCGACCCACTGGCTCGATCAGGTCTTGCAGCAACAGGCGGATGCCGGCTTGCAGCTCGTGCGCGCGGAAATCCTGATGCGCTCGGGCCAGCCGGACGAGGCCGAGCGGGCGGCGGGTCTGGCGCTGGAACTGGACCCTGCCAATGCCCGGGCGCGGGCCTTGCGCGGCGAATTGCGCGGCCGGCTGGGCAAGCGTGAGGCGGGCCTGGACGATTTGCGCGCGGCCTTCCATAGCGCGGTCTCGGCAAAAGATGGTGATGCGACGGATTTCTCGATCCGCCATCAGCTCGTCGAAGCCCTCCTGCCGACCGGAGCGGTCGACGAGGCGCTGGGCCTGCTGGACGCAGAACCGGCTCCGGCGCATTTGCAGAAACACGTTGCGCTTCAATCGCTGGCCTGGCGGGTGAAGGGGGATGGGCGCTACCGGCGCTTCTACGATTACGACCGATTCACCACCAGGCGCATGATTGCCACGCCGCCGGGCCACGCCTCGCTGGAGGCATTCAATGCGGCGCTGGCCGATGAGATCGGCCGTCTGCACACCAGCGGGGCCCAGCCGCTCGATCAGACCCTGTTCGGCGGGACGCAATCATCAGGACGATTGTGGGACCAGGACAGCGCGGTCATTCGCGCCCTTGCCGATGCCTTGCTGGAGGCCGCACGAAGCTTTGTTGCAGGCCTGCCGGATGATCCCGATCATCCGTTTCTGCGGCGCAAGGGCCGTGACCTCGAACTGACCGGCGCCTGGTCGGTCCGGTTGCGGTCAGGCGGCGGGCATGTCGATCATATCCATCCGGCCGGGTGGATCAGCGCCTGTTACTATGTCGCCGTTCCCGAGACCGTGATGGCCGGCGAGCGGGCGGGCTGGCTGCGCCTGGGAGCCTCCGGCGTCGCCGGTCTCGATCTGCCGGCCGAGCGCTATATCCAGCCGGAGCCCGGCGCCGCGATCTTCTTTCCCTCCTATGTCTGGCACGGGGTCGAACCCTTCATCTCCGACGAGATCCGCGTCACCGCGCCCTTTGACCTGATTCCGGCCTGATTCCGGCCGGTTTTCCCCGTGCGAGGGAAAAACGGAACATTTTTTGGCGAGGCCGGCTGGCGGATTTCCCTCTCAGCGTGCGTGGTCCGGGGCAAATCTGCCTTAAAGTCACGAAGAATGAGGCAATTGCGCCACACTGCCCCTGAAATGCCCAACTCTGGGCGATGAGACGGCGGAGTGTCATTGACCCCTGACGAGCCTCACGCCTATTTTGGCAGCAAGGCGGGGAATCGTGTGCCCCGTTGAGAGGGGGGAGTCCAACCTGATGAAAAATCAGGGCGTGCTTCCCATTTCATCATCCTTACTCGGAGGGATATAGAGTGAGACGCACTTCTTTGAAGGCTTGCCTGATGGCAAGCACGCTTATTTCCGGCCTGGCTGTAGCGGCCCCGGCAATGGCACAAGAACAGGACGTGGTTACGGTTACCGGTTCGCGCATTCAGCGTACCGACACGATCGCACCAAGCCCGGTCACGAATGTTTCGGCTGAACAGCTTGCTGTTGTGAACACCGTCAACACCGAAGACTTCATCAACACCCTGCCACAGGTTGTCCCGTCGTTTGACTCGACCTCGAACAACCCGGGCGATGGTACGGCTCGTGTCAGCCTTCGTGGCCTCGGCTCGACGCGCACCCTGGTGCTCGTTGATGGTCAGCGTTTCGTCGGTTCGGGCGTGACCCAGATCGTCGATCTGAACAACATCCCGGCCGCTATGGTCCAGAGCGTTGATATCGTGACCGGTGGTGCTTCCGCTGTTTACGGTTCCGACGCTGTTGCCGGTGTTGTCAACTTCCTCCTGAAGGACGATTTCGAAGGCGTGGAAGTCAATGCCACGCATGAACTGTCCCTCGGCGATCTCGACGGCGCGATCACCACGCTCGCCATCACCATGGGTGGCAATTTCGACGGCGGCCGCGGTAACGCAGTCATCTCGATGGGCTACACCAATCGTGAAGCGCTCTTCCAAGGCGATCGTGACTTCTCGTCCGAAACCCTTTGGGATCCAGGTCCAGGCAATGAAGCTGATGGTTTCACCCTTGGTGGTTCGTCCAACATTCCAGGGACATTCTTCCGCGGCGCGACCTCTGCCAACTTTGGTGCCTTCGGCTCCGCGATCATCGCGGCTGATCCACGTTGTGCCACGAACTCTTGCCAGGGTTTCTTCAACAATGGCGGTCAGGTTCTGGCCATGCGCTTCGGTAATCCGAACGACGTGTATAACTACGCGCCGTCGAACTACCTGCAGCTGCCTCAGGAACGCTACAATATTTCGGCGTTCGCAACCTATGAAGTCAATGAGCACATCGAGCTCTACGGCCGTGGCATCTATGCCAACAACGTCGTCGACTCGCAGCTGGCCCCATCGCCTGCTGGTCTTACCTTTGACGTGAATCTGGACAATCCGAATTTGCCAGCCGCTCTGCTGGCCCTGATGGTCAATGATCCAGGCTCCAACAATGGTGATGGCACGGCCACAATCCGCACCAGCCGCCGTTATGAAGAAGTCGGAACACGCAATTCGCTGCGTGATACCAGCTCCTTCCAGATGGTGTTCGGTGCCCGTGGCAATCTGGATTCCAACTGGAACTATGATGCGTTCGCCAACTATTCGCGTTCGTCTGTTTCGCAGATCCAGACCGGCAATCTGTCCGTGTCGGCTCTCGAAGCTGGTATCCTCTGCGACGGTGGCCCAACAGCCCTCGCCAGCGGTTGTACCGCGCCTTACGTTGATATCTTCAACGGCCCGGGCTCCATGTCCCAGGCAGCAGTCGATCACGTCTCCCGTACGGGTGCACAAATCGACACGATCGAGATGTTCCAAACTGTTGCGACCTTGGGCGGTTCATTCCCAATGCTCCAGTCGCCAGCAGCTGAAGAGCCTCTCGCAGTGGTCTTCGGTGTTGAGTACCGTGAAGCCAGCGCAGATTCCCTGCCTGACTCGGTTCTCGGCCCAGACGTTCGCGGCTTCAACCAGGCTCTGCCTGTGAGCGGTTCGTTCGACGTCACCGAATTCTTCACTGAAGTCGAACTGCCACTCGTGCAGAACCGTCCTGGTATCCAGTCTCTGTCGCTCAATGCTGCTTTCCGTTCTTCGGACTACAGCACGATCGGCAATGCTGAAACCTTCGCGGTTGGCCTCGGTTGGGCAATCGATGATCAGATCCGCTTCCGTGGTAACTTCAACCGCGCCGTCCGGGCACCAAATGTTGGTGATCTGTACGCGCCGTTGACCAATGGTTTCCCGGGCGCAGCTGATCCATGCTCCAGCGGTGCCAATGGTTCGTTCTCCGCAGCGACCATCGGTGCTTCTTGCGTCGCCGCCGGCGTCCCTGTTGCCAATGTTGGTGCTGACTTCCAGGGCAATGCCCAGATGGAAGCGCTGTTCGGTGGTAACCCGGCTCTCGGTGCTGAAACGGCTGACACCTACACGATTGGTGTTGTCCTGGCGCCAAACGCGATTGAGGGTCTGACTGTTCAGTTGGATTACTACAATATCTCGATCGAAGACGCGATCACGACGATCCCGCTGCAGACCCTGCTGGACGAGTGTCACATCACGGGGATCGCAGCATCTTGCGCCGCCCTGGCTGGTGGTCGTAACCCTGCGACGGGCGAGATGGGAGCCAGCGGCTTCACACCTGGCCTGACCGCAATCAACGCTGCTGTTATCGATGCTGAAGGTATCGATCTCCGCGTCGATTATGGCTTCAGCGCTGATGTCATCGGCCTGCCAGGTGATGTCGCCATCACCTATTATGGCGGTTACACGATGGTAGCGGACACGACCAACTCGGCAACGTCGCCGACGGTCGAGTGTGCTGGCGTCTATGGCCTGAACTGTGGTCAGCCTACGCCTGAGTACAAGCATTCGATGCAAACGTCTTGGTATACGGGGCCGTTCACGACCTCGCTGCGCTGGCGTTATATCGGTGCGGTTGATGCGGATTCCGCAACTGCACCACTGGTCAGCACATTCTCTGACCACATCGATGCAACCAGCTACTTCGACGTGACTTTCCAGTATGACATCAACGACACATTCGCGTTGACGACTGGTATTACCAACATCACCGACACCGACGTTCCAGCCATTGGTTCGACGGCTTCGGAGCAGGGCAACACCTGGCCTGCAACGTACGACACGCTGGGTCGTCGCCTCTTCGTCGGCGGCACGATGCGCTTCTAATCAACGCTTACGCGTTTGATGGGGAAAGGGCGGTCCTTCGGGGCCGCCCTTTTTCTTTGTGCCCTTCTTCCTTGTGTCAGGCTCGAGGATTGACGTGCCCTTGACCTCCGGCGGCAGCGCCGTCCTGCCCGGCGCTGAGCGGCAAATTTGCTTGTGAAACCCCGGCACGGCATCATTCAGCATGATGAAACAATCCCACGCCGGAAATCAGGCCCGTTCTGCATGGTCCCAATATTGGGAGCTTGACGGCGCCCGTGAGCAGCGTGCCGTGGGCGGGCCACGCTATCGCGGCGCCTTCGAGCAATTCTGGCGTGATGAGCTGGAGGCGGAATTCGATGCGCGCGCCAATCTGAAAGTACTCGATGCCGCCTGCGGTGACGGCGCGGTGACGCGGCAGTGCGTCGAGATCTGGCAGGGCCACCCCGATTGCGCGCTCGAACTGCACGCCACAGATTGCTCGGAGCGGGCGCTGGCGTCGATTGAAGCGCTGTCACTGCCGGTCGACCCGGCACTGGTCGTCGCCGATGCAAAGGCGCTGCCCTATGCGGAGGCCTCGTTCGATTGCGTGCTCAGCCAGTGCGGGCTCGAATATGCCGGCATTGAAGCGTTTGCGGCTGCTGCCAGCCTGGTCGCTGACGGTGGGCGCCTGATGGCGCTGGTCCATCATGATCATGGTCTGATCCATCAGGAGTGCGGCGCCCATCACGACATGCTGAGCGCGATCGACGAGAGCGGGGTATTCAAGCAGGGCAAGGCGCTGTTTGACCTGCAGCGGCTGCGCGATCGCGGGGAAGTCCTGCCGCAAGTCGTCGATGATGCCGCGGCTGACCTCGGGCGCGAGCTCGCGGGCCTGCTGGCCGGGCTTGATGTCTATCCCCGCGACGGGGCGCGGCAGCATGCCGAACGCCTGTTGCAGGACTATTCCATGCTGTGCCGGCGTCACGGCGCCTATGCACCGGACCAGGCCTGCCAGTGGCTGGACTTTCACCAGGGCGCACTGACCGCCTTCCGGTTGCGGATGGAGAGCATGATGGCCGCCGGGCAGGGCGAGGCCGAGCTCCGCCAACTGGAGGCCGTGATTGATGATGCAGGTCTGAGGCAGATCGAGACCGGCACTTTGAGAGCCGCCGATACCGGCGAGCCGCTCGCCTGGTCCCTGAGCGCTTGCGCGGCTTGACATCGGGCGCGAGCAGGCCGATACCGCCGCTCTTGTCAGCGGGACATGGAATGAAAGCACTCACATCTGCGTTTTAGCTGTTTTCATATGGCGTCACAGGTTGTAGAGAGCTGCGCTTGCGGTGTGGTGGCGGAGATGTCATCACGCTGGTTCGCGTGCGCGATATAGGGGTGTAGCTCAGTTGGTAGAGCATCGGTCTCCAAAACCGAGGGTCGTGGGTTCGAGTCCCTCCGCCCCTGCCATGGCGCGCTGACGGGAAATAGTCCCAACCGGACGATTGAAATGGCGGTCCTGACGGGCCAGATGGAATTTTATGACGCGGAACAGGAACGATAAGGTGCCAGCCAAGCCCAAGCAGGACGGTGCAGCCGCAAAGAAGCGGGGCGTCAATCCGTTCCAGTATCTCGCCCAGGTCCGCCAGGAAGCCCGCAAGGTCACCTGGACGAGCCGTCAGGAGACGATTGTCTCCACCATCCTGGTGCTGATATTGAGCACGATCGCAATCTTGTTCTTCTGGATGGTCGACCTCGGTATCCAGTTCACGGTCCAGAGCCTGCTGGCTCTTGGCGCCGGCGTTTAGGAGGAGGCTGTATGTCTGCCAAATGGTATATCGTGCACGCCTATTCGAACTTCGAGAAGAAGGTCGCCGAGGCTATCCGTGCAGAGGCCGCTCTCCAGGGGCTTGAGGACTGTTTCGAAGAAGTCCTCGTCCCGACCGAAGAGGTTGTTGAAGTTCGCAAGGGTCGCAAGATCAATGCCGAGCGCAAGTATTTTCCCGGCTATGTCCTCGTCAAGATGGTCATGTCCGACGACGCCTATCACCTCGTGAAAAACACCGCGAAAGTCACCGGTTTCCTCGGTTCCGGAAATAAGCCGATGCCGGTGTCCGAAACCGAAGTGAAGCGGATCCTGGGCCAGATGGTCGAGGATGCGGAGCGTCCACACCCGACCGTCACCTATCAGATCGGCGAGACCGTCAATGTCATCGACGGTCACTTCGCCAGCTTCAACGGTGTTGTCGAGGAAGACGATCACGAGAATGCCCGCCTCAAGGTGGCGATCAATATCTTTGGCCGGGCTACCCCGGTCGAACTCGAATACGGGCAAGTCGCGAAAATCGGCTGATCCGTAAGATTGCGGGAGGTGCCGGCGGCAAGACCATGCCGGGCCGTACCGCGAAACCACAGGGCGTCACTGACGCCTCTTAAAGGAGTGGGAACATGGCCAAGAAGATCACCGGCTATATCAAGCTGCAAGTGCCTGCGGCAGCAGCCAATCCATCGCCGCCCATCGGGCCGGCTCTGGGTCAGCGCGGCGTCAATATCATGGAATTCTGTAAGGCCTTCAATGCGAAGACCCAGGAGATGGAAAAAGGGATGCCAATCCCGACGATCATCACCGTGTTTTCCGACAAGTCCTTCACTTTCGTCACCAAATCGCCACCGGCCAGCTTCTTCCTGAAGAAGGCTGCCAAGGTCGCCAAGGGCAGCACAACGCCTGGCCTGACCTCGGGCGGTACCGTTTCAATGTCCCAGTGCCGTGACATTGCCGAACAGAAAATGAAAGACCTCAACGCGAACGACCTCGACCAGGCGACCAAGATCATCGTCGGTTCTGCCCGTTCCATGGGTCTGCAGGTTACGGAGTAGAACGATGGCGAAACTGGGAAAACGTTTGGCTGCTGCGCGTGAAGGTCTTTCGCGCGAAGACGCCTATTCGGTCGACGCCGCTGTCAAGCTCGTCAAAGCCAATGCGAAAGCCAAATTCGACGAAACCGTCGAAGTGGCGATCAATCTCGGTGTTGATCCGCGCCATGCAGACCAGATGGTCCGCGGTGTCTGTCATCTGCCACACGGTACGGGCCGTACGGTCCGCGTTGCCGTTTTCGCACGCGGCCCCAAGGCCGATGAAGCGACCAAGGCGGGGGCTGATGTCGTCGGTGCCGAGGATCTGATGGAACAGATCCTGGCCGGCAATATCAATTTCGACAAGGTCATCGCGACCCCTGACATGATGCCGATCGTCGGTCGTCTGGGTAAGGTGCTCGGCCCTCGCGGCATGATGCCAAACCCGAAGGTCGGCACGGTCACCATGGATGTCACCAAGGCGATTGAAGCCTCCAAGGGCGGCGCTGTCGAGTTCCGTGCCGAGAAGGCCGGGATCGTTCATGCCGGCGTTGGCAAGGCGAGCTTCACCGAAGCGGCGCTGGCTGAAAATGTTCGCGCCCTCGTGGACGCGGTCATGAAGGCGAAGCCGGCCGGTGCCAAAGGGACCTATGTCAGGCGTATCGGTATCAGCTCGACGATGGGGCCTGGCCTCAAGATCGATGCCAATGATGCCGCTTCAGCTTAAGAGTATTGAATTTCGGTCCGACAGGCTGTAGCCGGTCGGACCGATCAGGTCTGTATCATGCGTGTTGTGCATGTACGGGCCTACCTGTCCGAGATCACAAGGGGTGCGGCGTTCGCGTCGGGTCTTAATCCAATCCAGGCCTTGTGTGAGACAGAGCGAGATACCTCCGGCCTTGTTCAAGGCCGTCGGTTCGAGCCCTGGGACAGGAATACGCCGCGATGTGAGCCGTGCCCGTGAGGGGAGTGGATCGTGTCGGGGCGTCTTCAACGGGTCTCCCATGGTGGGAGACTCAGACTAGGGAGTCCGCATATGGATCGCACGCAAAAAGAAGCATCCGTTGAAGAGCTGAAGAGCATCTTCGCCGGTAGCGGATCCGTGGTCATGGCCCAGTATTCGGGTATGACCGTTGCGGAAATGACGAACTTGCGCATCAAACTTCGCGAAGTTGGTGGCACGTTCAAGGTGGTGCGTAACCGCCTCGCCAAAATCGCTCTGCAAGGCCAGCCAGGTGAGGGCGCTGCCGATCTGTTTACAGGTCCGGTCGCTGTCGCTTACTCGGAAGACTTTGTTTCGGCGCCGAAGGTTGTGGTCGAGTACGCCAAGACCAATGAGAAATTCCTGATTCTCGGCGGGTTCATGGAAGAGAATGTGTTCGATGCCGCTGGCATTACCGCACTCTCCAAAATGCCGTCGCGCGAAGAACTCATCGGTACCATTGCCGCCCGTCTTACGGGTCAAGCCTCTCAGGTGGCCCAGCGGCTCATGTCGCCGGGGCAAGGTCTTGCGGGCGCCGTCGAGGCGATTCGCGAGCAAGCCGCCGCATAACGTCATTCTCCGCATTCGAACCGACAAACCAAACTTTTACAAGGAATTGAACAAATGGCTGATGTAGCTAAACTCTGTGACGAACTTTTGGCCCTGACCATTCTGGAAGCCAAGGAACTCAACGACCTTCTCGAAGAAAAAGGCATCAAGGCTGCGGCCGTTGCTGTCGCTGCCGGTCCTGCCGCTGGCGGTGCTGCCGAGGCTGCTGAAGAGCAGACCGAATTCGACGTCATGCTGGTTTCGGCTGGCGACAAGAAGATCAACGTCATCAAGGAAGTCCGCGGTATCACGGGTCTCGGCCTGAAAGAAGCCAAGGACCTCGTTGAAGCCGCACCGAAAGCCGTCAAGGAAGGCGCCAGCAAAGCTGAAGCTGACGACATCAAGACGAAGCTTGAAGCTGCCGGCGCGACCGTCGAGCTTAAATAATCACGCTCACGCGTGACAGGGTATGGTGCTCTCGGGCGCGTGGGGTAAACCTGCGCGTCCGTTAGCCCGTCTTTGAGAATTGGCGTTCCCCTACTGCCGTTCCAGGGGAGGCGCACGAACGGTTCCGACGTCAGTCGGGGCCTTGGAACGACGCAGCGCGGGAATTTTCCCCGCATCAGATGCGCAGTGCTGTCTGCGAAGGGAGCCGACATGGGTCTATCGTTCACCGGCAAGAAGCGGATTCGCAAATCATTCGGTCGTATTCCGGAAACTGTTGCGATGCCGAATCTGATCGAAGTTCAGAAAAGCTCTTACGAGCAGTTTCTGATGAAGGATGTGCGGGCCAGCGAACGGCCTGACACCGGCTTGCAGACCGTTTTCAAATCGGTCTTCCCGGTCAAGGATTTTGCCGATCGCGCCGTGCTCGATTTCGTGTCCTACGAATTCGAAACGCCGAAGTTCGATACTGAAGAATGCCAGCAGCGCGACATGACCTATGCCGCGCCGCTCAAGGTCAAGATGCGTCTCATCGTGTTTGATGTGGACGAGGAAACCGGCGCCCGCTCGGTCAAGGACATCAAGGAACAGGATGTCTATATGGGCGATATTCCGCTCATGACGGACAAGGGCACGTTTATCGTCAACGGCACCGAGCGCGTGATCGTCTCCCAGATGCACCGTTCGCCGGGCGTCTTCTTCGATCATGACCGTGGCAAGACCCATGCCTCCGGCAAATTCCTGTTTGCCGCCCGTATCATTCCTTACCGTGGCTCCTGGCTCGATTTCGAATTCGATGCCAAGGACGTGGTCCATATGCGCCTTGATCGCCGCCGCAAACTGCCGGCGACAACGCTGCTCTACGCCCTGGGCATGGACAAGGAGGAGATCCTCTCCACCTTCTACCAGACCATCAGCTACAAGAGCACGAAGAAGGGCTGGACTGTCCCCTATGTGAAAGAACGCTGGCGCGGCACCAAGCCGGCGCGGGATCTCGTCGACGCCAAGACTGGCGATGTCATTGCCGAAGCCGGCAAGAAGATCTCCGCACGCGCGGCCAACAAGCTGGCGGAAGAGGGGCTTGAGCTCCTCCTCGTCTCCGATGCCGATATCCTGGGCAGCTATATCGCCGAGGACATGGTCAACACCGATACCGGCGAGATCTTCGTCGAAGCCGGTGACGAGCTGACCGAAGAAGTGCTGGAAATCCTCAAGACGACCGGCGTCAAGGCTCTCAACATCCTCGACATCGATCCCGCGACGGGCATCGGCCCCTACATGCGCACCACGCTGGCGGCCGACAAGAATGACAGCCGTGAGCAGGCGCTGGTCGATATCTACCGCGTCATGCGTCCGGGTGAGCCGCCGACGGCTGATACCGCCGAAGCCATGTTCCAGGGCCTGTTCTTCGATTCAGAGCGCTATGACCTGTCCGCCGTTGGCCGGGTCAAGATGAATATGCGTCTCGATCTGGATGCGCCGGACGATATGCGCACCCTGCGCAAGGAAGACATCCTGGCCGTGCTCAAGACCCTCGTGGGTCTGCGCGATGGCCGCGGCGAAATCGACGATATCGACAATCTCGGCAATCGCCGGGTGCGCTCGGTCGGCGAGCTGATGGAAAACCAGTACCGCATCGGCCTGCTCCGCATGGAGCGCGCGATCAAGGAACGCATGTCGTCGGTCGATATCGAGACCGTCATGCCGCACGATCTGGTCAACGCCAAACCTGCCGCTGCTGCGGTGCGTGAATTCTTCGGCTCCTCGCAGCTGTCGCAGTTCATGGACCAGACCAACCCGCTCTCCGAAGTCACGCACAAGCGGCGTCTCTCGGCGCTTGGGCCTGGCGGTCTGACGCGTGAGCGTGCCGGCTTCGAAGTTCGCGACGTGCACCCGACCCATTATGGCCGGATCTGTCCGATTGAAACGCCTGAAGGTCCGAATATCGGCCTGATCAACTCGCTGTCGACTTTCGCACGCGTCAATAAATACGGCTTCATCGAGAGCCCGTATCGCCGCGTCGAGAATGGCAAATTGCTCGACCAGGTCGACTACCTCTCGGCGATGCAGGAATCCCGCTACGCGATTGCCCAGGCCAATGCCCACGTCACCGAGACCGGTGAGCTCGACAATGAGTTCGTCAACTGCCGGGTTGCCGGCGATGTGACCCTGGTTCCACGCGATGAAGTGAATTATATCGACGTGTCGCCGAAACAGGTTGTTTCGGTCGCCGCGGCGCTGATTCCCTTCCTCGAAAACGATGACGCCAATCGCGCCCTGATGGGCTCGAACATGCAGCGTCAGGCCGTGCCATTGGTGAAGGCGGAAGCCCCGCTGGTCGGTACCGGCATGGAAGCTGTCGTGGCCCGCGATTCCGGAGCTGCCGTTGCGGCCCGCCGGACCGGTGTGGTCGAGCAGGTCGATGCCACGCGTATCGTTATCCGGGCAACCGAGGACCTCGATGCCGCCAAGTCGGGCGTCGATATCTATCGTCTGTCCAAGTTCCAGCGTTCCAACCAGTCGACCTGTATCAACCAGCGCCCGATCGTGCGTGTGGGTGATGAAGTGATCACCGGTGACATCATCGCCGACGGTCCGTCGACGGATCTCGGCGAGCTGGCGCTCGGCCGCAATGTGGTCGTCGCCTTCATGCCGTGGAATGGCTATAACTTCGAGGATTCGATCCTGATCTCCGAGCGCATCGTGCGCGACGACGTCTTTACCTCGATCCACCTCGAAGAGTTTGAGGTCGCAGCCCGCGATACCAAGCTCGGGCCGGAAGAAATCACGCGTGACATTCCCAATGTCGGCGAGGAAGCCCTGCGCAATCTCGACGAAGCCGGTATTGTGGCCGTTGGTGCCGAAGTGGCCGCTGGCGACATTCTCGTCGGCAAGGTGACCCCGAAGGGCGAAAGCCCGATGACGCCGGAAGAAAAGCTTCTGCGCGCCATCTTTGGTGAAAAGGCGTCCGACGTTCGTGACACCTCCCTGCGCATGCCATCGGGTGCCACCGGCACCGTGGTGGAAGTGCGGGTCTTCAACCGTCACGGCGTCGACAAGGATGAGCGCGCGATCTCGATCGAGCGTGAAGAGATCGAACGTCTCGGCACTGACCGTGATGACGAGCTCACCATCCTCGAGCGCAATATCTACCAACGCTTCCGTGAAGTGCTCCTGGGCAATAACTCGGTCTCCGGGCCGCGTGGTTTCCCGAAGGGCAAGGTCACCGAAGAATCCCTCGACGAGACCCCGCGTTCCCAGTGGTGGCGTATTGGTCTCGATGACGAAAAGGCGATGGCCGAAGTCGAAGCGCTGCAAAAGCAGTTCGATGACAGTCGCGCCCGTCTGGACCGTCGTTTCGAGGACAAGGTCGACAAGCTTCAGCGTGGCGATGAAATGCCGCCAGGCGTGATGAAGATGGTCAAGGTCTTCGTGGCCGTGAAGCGCAAGCTTCAGCCCGGCGACAAGATGGCCGGCCGTCACGGGAATAAGGGTGTTATCTCCAAGATCAATCCGATCGAGGACATGCCCTTCCTTGAGAACGGCGAAGCTGTTGACATTGTGCTCAATCCACTTGGCGTGCCAAGCCGGATGAATGTCGGGCAGATCCTGGAAACCCACCTTGGCTGGGCCAGCCGTGGTCTGGGTGCCCAGATCGGCGAAGCCTATGAAGCCTACAAGCGCGACGGCAAGATCGAAGCGCTCAAGGTCGAGCTCAAGCGTGTCTATGGCGAAGATGCCGACATGCCGGAGGGCGATGAGGGCATTGCGGAGCTGAGCCAGAATCTCAAACTCGGCGTTCCATTCGCGACGCCAGTCTTTGATGGTGCCCGCGAAGCCGATGTGACGGAAATGCTGGTCAAGGCGGGTCTCGACCCGTCCGGACAGGTGACGCTGCATGATGGGCGCACCGGTGAGCAGTTCCGCCGCAAGGTTACGGTCGGTGTCAAACACCTGCTCAAACTGCATCACCTGGTGGACGACAAGATCCATGCCCGTTCCATCGGGCCGTACAGCCTCGTGACCCAGCAGCCGCTGGGCGGCAAGGCACAGTTCGGTGGCCAGCGCTTCGGCGAAATGGAAGTGTGGGCACTGGAAGCTTACGGCGCAGCCTACACGCTGCAGGAAATGCTGACTGTGAAGTCGGATGACGTGGCAGGCCGGACCAAGGTCTATGAAGCCATTGTCCGCGGCGACGACACTTTCGAAGCCGGCATTCCAGAAAGCTTCAACGTGCTGGTCAAGGAAATGCGTTCGCTCGGCCTCAACGTCGAACTGAAGAACGGCTAAGGCTGCAATCTATACGCGGGGCGGGCTCTGGGCCCGTCCCGTTTACCCTTTTGGGAGACGCCGACATGAACCATGATGTCATGAACATCTTTAATCCGGCAGCCGAAGGCCCAGCCTTCGACCGGATCCGGATTGCCCTTGCCAGCCCGGAGAAAATTCACTCCTGGTCGTTCGGCGAAGTCAAAAAGCCGGAAACCATCAATTACCGGACCTTCAAGCCGGAGCGCGACGGCCTGTTCTGCGCCCGCATCTTTGGGCCCGTGAAGGATTATGAATGCCTGTGCGGCAAGTATAAGCGCATCAAGTACAAAGGTATCGTCTGCGAAAAGTGCGGCGTTGAAGTGACCCTGGCCCGCGTCCGGCGCGAGCGTATGGGCCATATCGAGCTGGCGGCACCCGTCGCCCATATCTGGTTCCTGAAATCCCTGCCATCGCGGATCTCGATGATCCTCGACATGGCGCTGAAGGATGTCGAGCGCGTTCTCTACTTTGAGAATTACGTGGTTATCGAGCCCGGTCTGACGCCGCTCCAGCCCTTCCAGCTTCTTTCCGAAGAAGAATATATGGAAGCCCAGGACGAGTATGGCGAAGATGCCTTCACCGCCGGCATCGGCGCTGAAGCCGTGCGCGAAATCCTGATCAATATGGATCTGGCTGCCGAGTGCGAAAAAGTTCGCGCCGACATGAAGGAAACCGGTTCGGAGCTGAAGCTCAAGAAGTACGCCAAACGCCTCAAGCTGATGGAAAACTTCATGACCTCCGGCAATCGTCCCGAGTGGATGATCATGACCGTGATTCCGGTCATCCCGCCTGAGCTGCGCCCGCTGGTTCCCCTGGATGGCGGTCGCTTTGCGACCTCCGATCTGAATGATCTCTATCGCCGGGTCATCAACCGTAATAACCGCCTGAAGCGCCTCATCGAACTGCGCGCGCCGGACATCATCATCCGCAATGAAAAGCGGATGCTGCAGGAATCCGTCGACGCCCTGTTCGATAATGGCCGTCGCGGCCGCGTCATCACCGGTGCCAACAAGCGCCCGTTGAAGTCGCTGTCCGACATGCTGAAGGGCAAGCAGGGCCGTTTCCGCCAGAATCTGCTCGGCAAGCGCGTCGACTATTCCGGCCGTTCGGTCATCGTGGTTGGTCCGGATCTGAAACTGCACCAGTGCGGTCTGCCCAAGAAGATGGCGCTCGAGCTGTTCAAGCCCTTCATCTATGCGCGTCTCGACGCCAAGGGTCTGTCCGGCACGGTCAAGCAGTCCAAGAAGCTGGTCGAAAAAGAACGTCCGGAAGTCTGGGATGTGCTCGACGAGGTCATCCGCGAACACCCGGTCATGCTCAACCGTGCACCGACCCTGCACCGTCTGGGCATCCAGGCCTTTGAACCGAAGCTGATCGAGGGCAAGGCCATCCAGCTTCACCCGCTGGTCTGCGCCGCCTTCAACGCCGACTTCGACGGTGACCAGATGGCGGTTCACGTGCCGCTCTCGCTGGAAGCCCAGCTTGAAGCGCGCACGCTGATGATGTCGACCAACAACATCCTCTCGCCGGCCAATGGCAAGCCGATCATCGTGCCGTCGCAGGATATCGTCCTGGGGCTGTATTATCTCTCGATTGCCAATGATTCCGAGCCGGGTGAGGGCATGGCCTTCGCCACCCGCGCCGAAATGGAAGCGGCGCTCGACGCCGGCTATGTGACCCTGCACTCCAAGATCAAGGCGCGCTGGGAAGGCATTGATGCCGATGGCAATGAAGTGACCCGCGTGATTGAAACCACGCCGGGCCGCAAAATGGTCATCGACCTTCTGCCCAAGCACGAGAAAATGCAGCCAGACCTGCTCGGTGAAATTCTCACCAAGAAGGCGATCGGCGCGCTGATCGACCACGTCTACCGCCACTGCGGCCAGAAGGCGACGGTCATTTTCTGCGACCAGGTCATGGCGCTCGGCTTCAAGGAAGCGGCACGCGCCGGCATTTCCTTTGGCAAGGACGACATGCTCGTTCCCGATGCCAAGGCCGTGCTGGTTGGCAATACCCGCAAGCTGGTTTCCGACTACGAGCAGCAATATGTCGACGGTCTCATCACCAAGGGTGAGAAGTACAACAAGGTCGTCGATGCCTGGGCCAAGTGTACCGACGCCGTGGCTGATGCGATGATGGACGAGATCTCCAAGACCTATGTCGGGGAAGACGGCCGGACCTCGGAAGTCAATTCGGTCTATATGATGGCCCACTCCGGTGCGCGTGGTTCTAAGAACCAGATGAAGCAGCTCGCCGGTATGCGTGGCCTGATGGCCAAGCCGTCGGGTGAGATCATCGAGACACCGATCATCTCGAACTTCAAGGAAGGCCTGACCGTCCTTGAATACTTCAACTCCACCCACGGGGCCCGTAAGGGTCTGGCTGACACCGCGTTGAAGACGGCGAACTCGGGTTATCTGACCCGCCGCCTTGTCGATGTCGCCCAGGATTGTATCGTCACGGAAGAGGATTGCGGCACATCGCAAGGCTTCCAGATTGATGCCGTTGTCGATGGGGGTGATATCGTCGTCTCGCTCGAGCAGCGCATTCTGGGCCGCACCACGGCCGAGGCGATCATCCATCCGGTGACCGGCGAGACCATCTGTCCGGCCGACAGCTATATCGACGAAGACCTCGCGGTCGAAATCGATACAGCCGGCGTCCAGAGCGTGTTCGCGCGTTCGCCGCTGACCTGTGAAACCCGTATCGGTGTCTGCGCCACCTGTTATGGCCGTGACCTGGCGCGCGGTACGCGCGTCAATATCGGTGAGGCCGTCGGCGTCATCGCGGCACAGTCAATCGGTGAGCCGGGTACCCAGCTGACCATGCGGACCTTCCACATCGGTGGTACCGCACAGGTGTCCGAGCAGTCCTTCATCGAAGCGACCCACCCGGGCAAGGTCATCTTCAAGAACCCGGCCATCGTGGCCAATGCGGAAGGCGATCTGATCGTCATGAGCCGCAATATGCAGGTCGCGATTGCCGATACCGAAGGCAAGGAACGCGAATCCTACAAGCTGACCTACGGCACCAAGCTGAAGGTCAAGGAGGGCGACAAGGCCGATCGTGGCCAGCGTCTCGCCGAGTGGGATCCGTATACCGCACCGATCGTTTCGGAAGTCGGCGGTACGGTCCGCCTGGTCGACATCGCCGAAGGTGTTTCGGTCAAGGAAGAAACCGACGAAGCCACCGGTATCGCCTCCAAGGTGATCATCGACTGGCGCGGCAGTGCCAAGGCCAATGCGCTTCAGCCTGCCATCGTCATCCAGGACGAGAGCGGCGAGCCGATCCAGCTGCCGACCGGGTCGATGGCCAGCTATATGCTCGCCGTTGGCGCGATTCTCTCGGTCAATTCCGGCGATACGGTTCGCCCGGGTGACATCGTTGCCCGGATCCCGACCGAAGGTGCCAAGACGCGCGACATTACCGGTGGTCTGCCACGGGTTGCCGAGCTGTTTGAAGCCCGCCGTCCCAAGGATCACGCGGTCATCGCCGAAATCAGCGGTCGCGTCGAGTTCGGCCGCGACTACAAGAACAAGCGCCGCATTGCCATCGTTCCCGAAGGTGATGATCAGGAGAAGGTCGAATACCTGGTGCCGAAGGGCAAACACCTCACGGTCCAGGAAAACGACTTCATCCAGAAGGGCGAATATCTGCTCGACGGTCACCCGGCGCCGCACGATATTCTCGCCATTCTGGGCGTCTCCGCCCTGGCCGAATATCTCATCGACGAGATCCAGGAAGTCTATCGCCTGCAGGGCGTGCCGATTAATGACAAGCATATCGAGGTCATTGTCCGGCAGATGCTGCAGAAGATCGAAGTCAAGGATCCGGGCGAGAGCGCCTATCTGGCGGCCGAGCAGGTCGACAAGATCGAGTTCATCGAGAACAACGAGCGTCTCGAGGCCGAAGGCAAGCGTATTGCCATTGGCGACCCGGTTCTGTTGGGCATCACCAAGGCGTCTCTCCAGACGCGGTCCTTCATCTCGGCGGCCTCCTTCCAGGAAACCACCCGGGTACTGACCGAGGCGGCGGTACAGGGCAAGGAAGACACCCTGGAAGGCCTGAAGGAGAACGTCATCGTCGGGCGTCTGATTCCAGCCGGCACCGGCGCGATGATGCGCCTGTACCAGCGGGTCGCCGATGAGCGTGACGATGTCATGCTCGCCGAACGCCAGACTGCTGTTGAATCCGAAGGGCTGCCAAGCGAAATCGCCGAAGCAGCAGCGGCTGAAACGGCGGCTGCATCGGGTGCCGACACCAATCCAGGCTAGGTTTTCCGACATTTGGAATACTGAAAGGGTCGCCAATATTCTGGCGGCCCTTTTTTGTTACCTCCGGTTTACCGTACGGGGTTCACAAAAAGTGTGAACGACGGCTTGACGTATCCGAGTCGCGTGCGTAGTTTCCGGCCTCGTTTTGAGGATGAGCTGTAACCCACGCGGTTAGACGTCATCCACGGTAACGTAAAACCCCTGACGCCGCCGTGCGGGCTCTAGCCCGGACGTCGGGGTCTTTGTTTGCGTCCGGCAAGGCCCTTAGGGTTTTGCGGGACGTGCTTCTTGAGATCAGAAACGGAAACGAGCGGGATGCCCACAATCAACCAGCTCATACGCAAGCCGCGGAAGGACAAGCCCAAGCGCAATAAGGTGCCGGCTCTTCAGGCTTGCCCTCAGCGTCGCGGTGTTTGCACGCGTGTCTATACGACGACCCCAAAGAAGCCGAACTCGGCTTTGCGGAAGGTCGCGAAGGTGCGTTTGACCAATGGTCATGAAGTTGTGAGCTATATCCCGGGCGAGGGGCATAATCTTCAGGAACACTCGGTGGTCCTCATTCGCGGCGGTCGCGTCAAGGATCTTCCCGGCGTTCGCTATCACATACTTCGCGGCGTTCTGGATACCCAGGGCGTCAAGGATCGCAAGCAACGCCGTTCCAAGTACGGCGCCAAGCGTCCTAAGTAGGAGAGGCGTCCATGTCTCGTCGTCACCGCGCAGAAAAACGTGAAATCAATCCGGACCCGAAATTCGGGGATCGTGATCTCACGAAATTTATGAACTACATCATGCTCGACGGCAAAAAATCCGTCGCCGAGCGGATCGTCTACGGCGCTCTCGAAATTGTCGAGGGAAAGCTGAAGCGCGAGCCAATCAAGGTCTTCCATGAAGCCCTTGAGAATGTTGCACCGGAAGTTGAGGTTCGCTCCCGCCGTGTTGGTGGCGCGACCTACCAGGTCCCGGTTGAAGTGCGTCAGGAGCGCAAGAAGGCGTTGGCCATTCGTTGGCTGACGACTGCAGCGCGCGGACGCAATGAAAATACGATGCGTGAGCGTCTGGCTGCTGAAATGATGGATGCGTCCGCCAATCGCGGAACCGCCGTCAAGAAGCGTGAAGACACGCACCGGATGGCGGAAGCCAACCGCGCATTCTCGCACTACCGCTGGTAATCCGGCACATACCGACCTGACCCAAGGACTCCAGAAATGGCCCGCGAATATACGATCGAGGACTACCGCAATTTCGGCATCATGGCTCACATTGATGCCGGGAAGACGACGACGACTGAGCGGGTCCTCTATTATACTGGCAAATCCCACAAAATCGGGGAAGTCCATGATGGGGCTGCCACGATGGACTGGATGGAGCAGGAGCAGGAGCGTGGAATCACGATCACCTCTGCTGCGACCACCTGTTTCTGGGCTGGCAAGCGTCTGAACATCATCGATACGCCAGGTCACGTCGACTTCACGATTGAGGTTGAGCGTTCCCTGCGCGTGCTCGATGGCGCGGTTGCGCTGCTTGATGCCAATGCCGGTGTCGAGCCGCAGACCGAGACCGTCTGGCGTCAGGCCGACAAGTACAAAGTGCCTCGCATGTTCTTCATCAACAAGATGGACAAGCTTGGTGCGGATTTCTATCGCTCGATCGAGATGATTGAAGAGCGTCTGGCTTGCGTGCCGCTGGCGATCCAGCTGCCGATCGGCGCCGAGAATGAATACAAGGGTCTGGTCGACCTGCTGACTATGAAGGCGATCGTCTGGGAAGACGAGGGCCTCGGCGCTGCTTTCCATGAGGAAGATATTCCGGCCGACATGGTTGAGAAGGCCCAGGCCTGGCGCATCAAGATGATCGAGACCATTGTCGATCTCGATGAAGCAGCCATGGAAGCCTATCTCGAAGGCGAAGAGCCCACCATCGAAACGATGAAGGCGCTGATCCGCAAGGGTACGATTTCGCTCGCCTTCCATCCTGTTCTTTGCGGGACCGCGTTCAAGAACAAGGGCGTTCAGCCCCTGCTTGATGCTGTTGTCGATTATCTGCCTTGCCCGCTGGATATTCCGGCGATCCGCGGCATTGACCTGAAGACCGAGAAGGAAATCGTTCGTCGTCCTCTGGATTCCGAGCCGATGGCCCTGCTTGCCTTCAAGATCATGAATGACCCATTCGTCGGCTCGCTGACTTTCTGCCGCCTGTATTCCGGTCACCTGGAAACGGGTACGACCGTGCTCAATACGGTCAAGGAAAAGAAAGAGCGCATCGGCCGCATGCTGCAGATGCACTCCAATTCGCGTGAGGACATCAAGGAATGTTTCGCTGGCGATATTGTCGCTATTGCGGGCCTCAAGGATACGACCACGGGTGATACGCTTTGCGATCCCGCCAATCCGGTCATCCTCGAGCGCATGGTCTTCCCTGAGCCGGTTATCGAGCTGGCGATTGAGCCAAAATCGAAGGCTGACCAGGAGAAGCTCGGCGTTGCGCTGCAGCGTCTGGCGGCTGAAGATCCGTCCTTCCGCATGAAGACTGATCTGGACTCCGGCCAGACCATCATCGCCGGCATGGGCGAGCTTCACCTCGACATTCTGGTCGACCGTATGCGTCGCGAGTACAAGGTTGAAGCCAATATCGGCGCGCCGCAGGTGGCTTACCGCGAAGCGCTCGGCAAGGCCGGCCTCGTTGATTACACCCACAAGAAGCAGTCCGGTGGTTCGGGTCAGTTTGCCCGCGTCAAGATTGAATTCTCGCCAGGTGAGCCAGGTTCGGGCTTCGTCTTCGAGTCGAAGATCGTCGGTGGTTCGGTTCCACGGGAATATATCCCGGGCGTCGAAAAGGGTCTGAAGTCCGTGATGGATAACGGTCTGATTGCCGGCTTCCCGGTGATCGATGTTCACGCCAATCTGGTTGACGGCGCCTTCCACGATGTCGACTCCAGCGTGCTCGCATTCGAGATCGCGGCCCGTGCCGCTTTCCGCGAAGCGAAACAGCACTGCGCACCGAAGCTGCTCGAGCCGATCATGAAGGTTGAAGTCGTGACGCCGGACGAATACACCGGCGGCGTGATCGGTGATTTGAATTCGCGTCGTGGCCAGATTGCCGGCCAGGAGATGCGGGGCAATGCCACAGTCGTGAACGCGATGGTGCCTCTGGCCAACATGTTTGGCTATGTGAGCAATCTGCGCTCTGCGACCCAGGGACGTGCCCAATTTACCATGCAGTTCGACCACTACGAGGCCGTGCCTAAAGCGGTCGAACAGGAAGTTATCGCGAAGTCGGCCTAAGGCCGCGCTTCAATACCTATTGAAAACGAACGAGAGATTTCGGAGCTAGACCATGGCGAAGGAAAAGTTTCAGCGCACCAAGCCGCACGCGAACATCGGGACCATTGGTCACGTTGACCACGGC
>NZ_JBLWTL010000034.1:0-20177 GCF_048270095.1 Maricaulis sp.
CTTGATTTCTGGCCTGATTTGCAAGCCGGGTCTGCCGTGCACATCACCCCCAATCAATAAATCCCGGACAGCAGTGGGCGTACGCCGGGACCTCGATATCACGGGCTCCGACCCTGTACCGTCGAGGTCCTGACTTTCGTCAGGATGACGTGAGGTAGTTGTGAGACGTGGGGGATAAGCCACCAATCGCTGACCGTCGCGCCCGTCATCCTCACCAGCTCCGACCGCTTCGCGGCCACCTCTTCCATCAAGGAAGAGGAAGGCGATAATCGAGGCCGGTCAGATCAAACACCCTCCTCTTCCTTGATGGAAGAGGTGCGCCGGACGTAGTCCGGGGCGGAGCTGGTGACGGCCTCGCGATTGCGTTTGCGGTGCTCCGTGCACGCCTGAAAGACGAACCCTCATTATCCCGGGCGGACGCCCCTACCCCAAGGCCTCCGTCACAAACAACCGCACCTTCAACCCACCATGATCGACATGGGGTCCCGGTGGCCCAAACGGCAGGCGCGTCGCCTTGGCGAGAGAGACCTCCGTCGTGACAAGCCCGACCCGCCAGCCGGCAAAGCGCGTCATCAATGTCTTGCCAAGGCCGCGATAGAGGCCTTGCAGGGCGGTCTTATTACCGATGCGGGTGCCATAGGGCGGGTTGATCATCACCAGGCCGGGCTTGCAATCGGGGGCCTCGAGCTCGGAGACGGGGCATTGCTGAAACTGGGTCAGATGCGCGACGCCGGCGCGTTCGGCATTGTCGCGGGCGACGCGGATGGCGCCAGCATCGCGGTCGGAGCCGTAAAAACGCAGATCGGTTGTCCGCAGCGAACGGGGTGCTCGCATCGCGTCCCAGGCTTTCGCGTCGAAACCGACCAGCTGCTCGAAGGCGAAGTCGCGGGCGCGGCCGGGCGCCAGGCCGGCCGCGATTTCAGCGGCTTCGATGATGAAAGTACCTGAACCGCACATCGGGTCGAGCACGGGCTCGCTGCCGTCATAGCCGCACTGGCGCAGGAAGAGCGCGGCGAGGGTTTCGCGTATCGGCGCCTTGGCGACGGCCTGTTTATAGCCGCGCTTGTGCAAGAGCTCGCCGGAGCTATCGATGCTGAGCGTGCACAGATTATCCTCGAGCCGGGCCCTCACCTGCACGGCAGCGTCGCTGGCGATCGTGGCACCGAGCTCCTCGCGGATCGCGGTCTCGATGCGCTGGGCAGCGGCGCCGGCATGATAGATTTTCGAGCGCTTCGAGCTGGCATCGACGCGCACCGGCACGTCGGCGCGCAAGATCTCGCCCCAGGGAAAACGGCGCGCCAGCTTGTCGAGCTGGGACAGGTGCACGGCGTGGAAGGATCCGATGCGGGCGAGGACACGGCTGGCACCGCGGATCTCCAGATTGGCGCGCCAGACGTCCGGCCAGCCGCCCTTGATCGTGGCGCCGCCAGATTCGGCGATCGGGTCAGAAAATCCCTTCTCCACCAGTTCGGCGCACAACATGGCTTCAAGGCCGGGTGCCGTGACGAGAAAGATATCGAAGGGGGTCGGCTGGGTCATGGCCCAGACTTATCCGAGAATGCATCGCGGATCGACGGCGCTGTGCTGTGCCAAGCCATTGGGGCGGATCCGCACATGACCAAATCGTTAATTTGACGCAAGACCCGCAAACGGGCTCTATTCCCCCGACTTTGCCTGCGTGTGATTCAGCGGGCGCTATTGGGGAAGCCATCACAATGACCTTGAAAGCATGGATGCCAGCAACGGCGCTAGCCGCCGTCTTTGCGCTGGCGGCGTGTAGCGGCGAAACCGGACCTTCCGGCGGCGATACACAATCGGCCAGCAGCGAGAGCGGTGATGTCGTCCGCTACAGCCTTGATCCCTATCCCTCGACCTATGTGCCCCGCGAGAGCGGCGTCACCCTGATCCAGAACGCCACCGTGTTTGACGGGATTGGCGGCCGGATCGAGGATGGCGATGTTTTGGTCGAGAATGGCCGCATCAGCGCAGTCGGAACCGGTCTGGAAGTGCCCGACGGCGCCACCGTGATCGATGCCGCCGGCCGTTATGTCACGCCGGGCATCATCGATATTCACTCACATCTCGGCGATTATCCCTCGCCGGGCGTCAATGCCCATAATGATGGTAATGAGGCCACCTCGCCCGTGACCGCTGAAGTCTGGGCCGAGCACTCGGTCTGGCCACAGGATGTCGGTTTTGAAGCCGCCCTCGCCGGCGGTGTGACAACGCTCAATATCCTGCCCGGTTCGGCCAATCTGTTCGGCGGACGCGGCATCACCCTGCGTAACGTCCCGTCACGGACCGTCCAGGGCATGAAATTTCCTGACGCGCCCTACACACTGAAAATGGCCTGCGGCGAAAATCCGTCGCGCGTCTATGGCGGGCGCGGCCAGTCACCGGCCACCGATATGGGCAATATGGCCGGCTATCGCGCTGCCTGGCAGAGCGCGGTGGAGTACCGCACCAGCTGGAATGATTACTGGGAAAGTGCCGAGGCCGGTGAAGACGCCTCACCGCCGAGCCGCAATCTTGAACTCGACACGCTGATGGGTGTGCTCGACGGCGAGATTCTCGTCCAGATGCATTGCTATCGCGCCGACCAGATGGCGCAGATCATCGATTTGTCGCACGAGTTCGACTATCAGGTCACAACCTTCCACCACGCCGTGGAGGCCTATAAAATCCCCGATCTGCTGGCGGAAAACGGCACCTGTGCCGCGGTCTGGGCCGATTGGGGCGGGTTCAAGATGGAAGCCTATGATTCCATCCGCGAAAACCTCCCAATGGTGCATGCAGGCGGGGCCTGCGCCATGATCCATTCCGATAGTGATATGGGCATTCAGCGTCTCAACCAGGAAGTCGCCAAGGCCCTGGCCGATGGCCGCCGCGCCGGAATTGATATCTCCGACGCAGAAGCCTGGCGCTGGCTGACCTCCAATCCGGCCACCGCGCTGGGTATTGCCGATCAAACCGGCTCGCTTGAGGTCGGCAAACGCGCCGACATCGTGCTGTGGTCAGCCGACCCGTTCAGCACCTATGCACGCGCCGACCGCGTCTGGATCGACGGTGCCCTGAGCTATGACCGCCGCGATGAGGACGTCCAGCCCGTCCGCGACTTCATGCTCGGCCAACCCGGTGAGGGAGATCAATAATGCAACGCTTTATCTCTGCTATTGCACTGAGCATGGCCCTGGCTGCGCCAGGTCTCGCCCAGTCCTATGCCGTCACCAATGGCCGCGTCGTCACCAATACCGACAGCGGAATCATTGAGGACGGAACGGTTCTTGTCCGCGACGGCTCGATCGTCGCCGTGGGCGGCAATGTCACCATCCCGGTCGGCACCACGGTGATCGATGCCAATGGCGGCTGGATCACGCCGGGCATTTTCGCTCCGGTCACCCAGCTGGGCCTGATCGAGGTCGCGCTGGAAGGCTCGACCAATGATACCAGCGCGGATGAATCGCCCTATTCGGTTGCCCTCGACGTGGCCGACAGCTTCAATCCGGCCGGGATGCATATCGATTCCAACCGGCTCGGTGGCATCACGCGGGCGGCCCTCTATCCGGGAACGGGCTGGAATATCTTTGCCGGCCAGGGCGGTTTGATCGATACCAGCGGATCCCATACCTCGCTGTTCGAAACCGGGAGTTTCGTCGTCGCCGATCTCAGCCAGTCCGGCGCCTCGACGGCGGGCGGCTCGCGCTCGGCGGCCTGGACCTACCTGGACGCCGCCTTCGCCGATGCCCGGGGCTATCCCGGCCGGTTCAGTGGTGATCATCAGGGCGATGCCCTCAATCGCTATGATGCGGCAGCCCTGGTGCCGGTGGTGCGCGGACGCGTACCGCTGGTGATGGAACTCGATCGTGCGGCCGATATCCGCCGCGCGCTGCGTTTCAGGACCGAACATGCGCCGATGCAGCTGGTGATCGCCGGCGGCGCCGAAGCCTGGATGGTGGCCGACGAACTGGCTGCGGCCGGCGTGCCGGTGCTGATCGACCCGATCCGCAATCTGCCAAGCTCCTTCGACGCACTCGGATCAACCCTGGCCGGCGCCCAGCGCCTGCAGGAGGCCGGCGTCACGGTGGCCTACACCACGCAATCGGCGGACGGGTATTTCAACGCCCGCCTTCTGACCCAGCATGCCGGCAATGCCGTCGCACACGGCGTGCCGTGGGATGCGGCCTTCCGGGCGATCACGCTGACCCCGGCGGAAATCTATGGCGTCGGGGATCGCTTCGGCGCCCTCGCGGCCGGCTATACCGGTGATGTCGTGGTCTGGGATGGCGATCCACTCGAAGTGATGAGCGCGCCGGTGGCGATTCTGATCAATGGGGAGCCCACCGCGATGACATCGCGTGAAACCCAGCTGCGCGACCGTTACATCAATATCACTGATGAGACGCCTTTCGCCTATCGTCGTTGATGAAATACCGCCTGTACGTTGACAGAACGCACAGGAAACGTATTTTGCCCCTGCATTCGTGGCCGCGCCCTTTCGGCGCGGCCACGTCATTTTTGCTTCCAGCTATTGCTGCTTCAGATTTTAAAGGACGCCATGACGTTCGAAGACCTCGGGTTAAGCCCGAAACTGCTCACCGCAATCACCGCGGCCGGCTATACAGAACCCACACCGATCCAGGCCGGCGCCATCAAGCCAGCATTGACCGGGCGCGACGTGTTGGGCATCGCCCAGACCGGCACCGGCAAGACAGCGGCCTTTGTGCTGCCCCTGATCGAACTGCTTTCGCGCGGCCGGGCCAAGGCCCGCATGCCCCGCTCGCTGATTATTGCACCGACCCGTGAACTTGCAGCGCAATGCGCCGAGAATTTCGAAGCCTATGCCAAGGGGCAGCGGCTCTCTATGGCCCTGCTGATCGGCGGCGTCGCCTTCGGACCCCAACAAGCCATTCTCGATCGCGGTGCCGACGTGCTGATCGCCACCCCGGGCCGGCTGCTCGACCATTTCGGCCGCGGCAAGCTGCTGCTCAATGGCGTGCAGATCCTCGTCGTCGATGAAGCCGACCGCATGCTGGACATGGGCTTCATTCCCGATCTCGAGAAGATTTTCTCCCTGACGCCGCCGCGCCGCCAGACCCTGTTCTTCTCGGCCACCATGCCGAACGAGATCAAGAGCCTGATCGACCGTTTCCTCAATGATCCGATCCGTGTCGAAGTTGGCCGTCCCGCTACGGCCGGCGCCAATATTGAACAATATATGGTGCGCGTTCGCGATGCCCAGCCCAAGACCAAGCGGGCCGCGCTGCGCGATGCGATGACCCGGACCGGCGTCAAGAACGGCATTATTTTCTGCAATCGCAAGCGTGATGTCGATACGGTGGCGCGCGAACTGACCAAGTTCGGAATCCCCGCCTCGCCCATCCATGGCGATCTCGATCAATCGGTTCGCACCGCAACGCTGGCCGGATTCAAGGATGACAGCATCCGCTTTCTCGTCGCCAGTGATGTCGCCGCACGCGGGCTCGACATTCCTGATGTCAGCCATGTCTTCAATTATGACATGCCGCACAATGCCGATGATTATGTCCACCGCATCGGCCGCACCGGACGCGCTGGCAAGGCGGGTACCTCGATCACCATCATGGCACCGGGCGATGAGAAAAATCTCGACGCCATCCTCAAGCTGATCCGTCAGGATATCCCTGACCTTCCGCTCGAAGGCGCAGCCCCGTCAGCCGCCGCGACGCCTGCACCGGCCCCGGCCGCTGATACCGCCGCGCCCGCCGAGCCGGCGCAAGCCAGTGAAGAGTCCACCACGCAGCGCACGCCACGCGGCCGCCGTTCGACGCGCAAACCTCGCGAGCCAAAGGCGCAGGCCGCTCCTGCGGCAGCCGAACCGGCAGCGGTAGCTGCACCAGCCAATCCGGCCGCACCCGTGGCACCCGCGACCCCGGCGCCCGCCGCGGCGCAACCCGCACCGGTCACGCCAGAACCCCGCACCCCACCTCGCGCGGCCCAGCCGGACGAGACCCGCAATAGCCGTTCACGCGAACGCAAATCCGGCTCTCGCCGCGGCCAGGGCGACGGCCCGGACCGCGATGTCCTCGGCTTTGGCGAACACGTGCCGGGATTCATGCAAACCGGACGCTGACCAAAGGCGAGAGCGGATCGGGAGAATGCCTGTGGCTTCACCCGATCCAGAATACTCATACCATATGAGCAATTTTTACCTCTTCTTTTCCTTTCCCGGTTAGCTTGCTTGAAAGGTCACCGACGCCATCGGGGGCCTCGGCAGGGAAGGGTTTCTCGTGAACGGACGTTTATTGGGTAAGGACGGCAAGGAGTTCGCGCAAAAAGCGCTGGACCTTATGGAGCAGTTTGATGTTCCGCCGACCCCTGAAAATTACGCCGTCTGGGTCAGTTTCGCCAGCGACACCAATCCCGAACTCTGCGAATCTGTTCGCAGTCACATCCAGTCGACATCCACCTTCACCCCTGAAGTCAGTTCGGACCTGTTCGACCAGTATTTCCAGTGGCATGCCATCCAGAACGCGATTCTGGAAAGCGGCGGCATCATGAGCGAAGAGCTCGGCAATGTCCGCGAAACCCTGCGCGCCGCCGAAGCCGACACCCTTGCCTATGGCGAAACCCTGGCCGGTGCGACATCACAGCTCGACGGCGCTGCCACAGACCCGGGCATCAAGAAGCTCGTTGAATCCCTGGTCAGCGCGACCGCGAAAATGCAGCGACGCAGCCATGACCTCGAAAGCAAATTGCAGGCGACTTCCAAGGAAGTCACCAAATTGCGCGATAATCTCGAGCGCGTCCGCGAAGAGGCCATGACCGATGCCCTCACCGGCATCGCCAATCGCAAACGCTTTGACGAGAGCCTGCGCAAGGCCCGACGCGAATCGGATACCCAGGGCACGCCCCTGAGCCTGGTCCTTTGCGACATCGACTTCTTCAAACGTTTCAATGACACCTGGGGCCATCAGACCGGCGACCAGATCATCCGTTTCGTCGCAGGCTGTCTGACCCGGCACGCGCCGGAAAGCCATGTCGTCGCGCGCTATGGCGGCGAGGAATTCGGCATCGTCATGCCGGGAGCGACACCGCAGGAAGCCTATGCGATCGCCGAAAAGATTCGCAGCACGGTCGAATCAAAGAAATTGCTGCGCAAATCGACCAATGAGGATCTCGGCAATATCACCATCTCGATGGGCATTGCGAGTTTCGAAACCGGCGAATCAATCGAGACGCTGATCGAACGCGCCGACACCCATCTCTATCGCTCGAAAACCGAGGGTCGCAACCGCACGACCACGGATGGCGCCGAAAACCAGCTTGGACGCAGCGCCGCCTGAACCAGAACGGACCCAGATCTAAACTGACAACGCCGCCCCCTTCCGGGCGGCGTTGTCGTATCGGCCTGCCATGTGCGCATCAATCCGCAGGCGGCGCCGTTTCGACAAAGCTCGCACGCCCGGACCAGTCGCGGTGCAGGCTCACAAGGCCTGGATGCCGCTGGCGCCAATTGCTTTCCGGGTAGCGGAAATCAAGGTAATCGAGCGCCACAGCAATCGTCAGCGCACCGAGGCTGACCGGACTGGGCAGCGCACCCGTCTCGGTCTCAAGCTCATCGAGCGCCCGCAAAATCCCGCGCTCGCGGCGCGTAATCCAGAAATCACAGAACAGGCCGGATTCACGGACCATCTCAACCCGGCGGGCCACGGTCAGATCGAGCAGGCCATGGCCCAGGGCCTCAAGCCGGCGGTCATCCCAGTCGCAGAGCCAGGGATTGGCGGCCCGCGCATTGAGCCAGGCGGCGATCAGGGCGCTCTCGGTCAGCGCGCGGCCATCCTCCATCACCAGGCAGGGCACGCGCCCGAGCGGGTTGGCGCGCAGCAGGACATCGTCATCCTCGAAGGGATTGGCGGCCGTCTCGCCGATCTCCGGCTCCAGACCCAGTTCGCGCACCAGAATGCGGCATTTGCGGGCATAGGGCGAGGTGGGCGAATAGATCAGCTGGAGCATGGTCAGTTCTCGCGCACAGGCACAATCGTGACGCTCTCGCCGCAGCCGCAGGCATCGGTCTGATTGGGGTTGCGGAAGACGAATTTGGAGTGCAGGGGCGTCGTCTCATAGTCCAGCTCGGTGCCGAGCAGAAAGAGCAAAGCCTTGGATTCGAGCACGATTTCGACGCCCTTGTCCTCGACACGCTCATCGAGTGGCTCGGCTTCGTCGACATAGTCCATCACATATTCCATGCCGGCACAGCCGCCATTCTTGACGCCAACGCGCAAGAAACCGGCACCGCGCTGCGCCATGATGTATTTGACCTGGGCGGCGGCAGCCTCGGACAGGCTGACGGCTTTGGGGCGTTCGCGTCGTGTCATCTTGAAGGCTCCGTCGGTCAAAACATGTTCAGGGAAAGCCGGGCCTCATCGGACATGCGGTCCGGGGTCCAGGGCGGATCGAAGGTCAGTTCGACCTCGGCCTTGTTGACGCCTTCAACACGCGCCACGGCATCATGCACCCAGCCCGGCATTTCACCGGCCACGGGACAGCCCGGTGCGGTCAGCGACATCACCACTTTCAGGGTGCGGTCATCTTCCAGATCGACCTTGTAGATCAGGCCAAGCTCATAGATATCGACCGGAATTTCCGGATCATAGACGGTCTTGAGCTGGACGATGATTTCATCGGTTATCCGGGCCAGTTCCTCGGCCGGAATCGGCTCGGGCTTTGGCGCATCGGCATCGACCGGTGCGGCATCGACCGCTTCGGGCTGCGTCATGGCGGGCGATCCGGAAAGATCAATCACGTCTCGTGTTGTGCTATCGGTCATGGTCGTACCTAGATGAGAAAGTCACGGGCCTTTTTCAATGCGTCGACGAACGCATCGGCCTCTTCAATTGTATTATAGATGGCGAAACTGGCGCGCGCCGTGGCGCTGACACCCATATGGCGCATCAGCGGCTGGGCGCAATGATGCCCGGCACGCACGGCGATGCCATACTTGTCGAGGATCTGGGCGATATCATGGGGGTGGGCCCCCTCCATCGCAAAGCTGATGATGGCGCCCTTGTCCTGGGCCGTGCCGATCATGCGCACACCTTCGATGGCGGCCATACCTGTGACAGCGCGGTCCATCAGGGCGCGTTCATGCTCCATGATCGCTGTGCGGTCATGGCGTTCGAGCCAGCGGATCGCGGCGCCCAGCCCGATCGCATCGGCGATGGGCGGCGTGCCGGCTTCGAATTTGTGCGGCGGGTCGGCGAAGGTCAGCCGGTCCTCATAGACATCGGCAATCATCTCGCCGCCGCCCATGAAAGGCGGCAGGCGATCGAGCCAGTCGCCCTTCGCGTAGAGCACACCAATGCCGGATGGCCCGTAGAGCTTGTGGCCGGTGAAGACGAAGAAATCGCAGCCCAGCGCCTGCATGTCGACCGGGATATGGACCGCCGATTGCGAGCCATCGAACAGGACGGGCACGCCGGCAGAGCGGGCGATTTCCATGATGCGCTCGGCGTTGTTGATGGTGCCGAGGACATTGGACATATGGCTGATGGCGATCAGTTTCGTGCGGCCATTAACCATGTCTGCCAGCTGTGGATAATCGAGCTCGCCGGCCGCATTCACATCGGCCCATTTCAGGGTCAAGCCTTTGGCATCAGACAACATTCTCCACGGAACGATATTGGAGTGATGCTCCATCCGGCTGATGATGATCTCATCGCCGGCGACCAGGCCCTGGCCGAAAGAGTGGGCGACCAGATTGATCGCCTCGGTCGACCCGCGGGTAAACACGATCTCTTCGCTGCGGGCGGCATTGATGAAGCGGCGCACATCATCGCGCGCCAGTTCAAACGCCTCGGTCGATTCATTGGCGAGTGTGTGCAGGCCGCGATGCACATTGGCGTAATAGGCCCGATACACACCGGCGACGCTTTCAATGACGAATTCCGGTTTCTGGGCCGAGGCCGCATTATCGAGATAGACCAGCGGCTTGCCATTGATCTCGCGCTGCAGGATCGGGAATTCATTACGGATCGCCGGGATGTTGAGCGGCGCTGTCAAGGTTTTCGGCTGAGCGGTCATGAGATCGCCCTCAACCGGTCGCGCAGCCGTGCCCGCAATTGCTCGCGCAGCGCTTCATCGCTGATGAAATCCAGCGGTTCGGCGAGATAGCTCTCAATCAACAGGGCCCGCGCCTGAACCAGCGGTATGCCGCGCTGGCGCATGTAGAAGAGCGCCGTCTCGTCGAGGGCGCCAATCGCATTGCCGTGGGCGCACTGGACATTATCGGCATAGATTTCCAGCTCGGGCTTGGCATCGATCTCGGCGCGGTCATCGAGCATCAGAGCGCGATGGGTCATTTTCGCATCGGTGAGCTGGGCGGCACGATCGACCTTGAACTTGCCCTGGAAGACACCGCGCGCATGCGCTGTGACGGCGCCCTTCACCAGCTGGTGGGTAATACCGCCCGGGCCGGTATGGTGGACCGAGCTCGTATAATCATTATGGCGGCCCTCATCGAGCAGGTAGACGCCGTGCAGATGCGCCTCGCTATGCTCGCCGGCGTGACGGACATGCGTCTCATTGCGCACCAGCTTGCCGCCAAAGGAAAAGGCAATCTGGGTGAGATGCGCATTCACCGCCAGATCAATGCTCGAGGACGCGACCAATACGCCCGCCTCCGCCTCGTCCTGGATGCAGATGCGCTCAAGCCGTGCGCCATCCTCGATCCGGATGTCGAGATGGATATGGCCCAGAGAGCCAGCCTCGGCGCTATAGCGTTCGACCAGGGTCACGGAGCGGCCAGACTTCACGACGATGCCAATCGCGGCCGCACTGACGCCAGCGCTGGCCGACACGCCCAGCTCGACGGTTTCGCCATCAGCGGGCTCCAGCACGCCGCTTGCGGCGCCGGTCACGGTGATGGTGCCGGCCGCTGTGATCTCGGCGGCGGCGCGGCGCAAATCCGACCATTTCCACATCTCGTGGCGACGCGTCGGCAGGCCCTGCGTGCGGGTCGCCTCGCGCAATTGCGCCAGCCAGCCGGTCGCACCGTCGAGGGCGTCGATCAGGGCGGTTTCAGCCGCAACAGGTTTGATCACGCCCATGGTCAGGCCGCCTCGCCGATATATTTGTCATACCCTTCGGCTTCCAGCTCGTGGGCGAGCTCGGGACCACCGGATTTGACGATACGGCCCGCGGCCAGGATGTGGACGACATCGGGTTTGATGTAGTCCAGCAGGCGCTGGTAATGGGTGATGACCAGCATGCCCCGGTCCGGCGCACGCAGCGTATTCACCCCGTCGGCGACGACTTTGAGCGCATCGATGTCGAGCCCGCTATCGGTCTCGTCGAGAATGAGGAATTTGGGCTCCAGGATCAGGGCCTGCAGGATTTCCAGACGCTTCTTCTCACCGCCGGAAAAGCCGACATTGACCGGGCGTTTAAGCATGTCCATCGAGATGGAGAGCTGCTTCGCCTTCTCCCGTGCCAGCTTCATGAAGTCCGGCGCCGAAATTTCCGCTTCGCCGCGCGACACGCGCTGGGCATTGAGCGCTTCCTTCAGGAAGATCAGGGTCGGCACGCCGGGGATCTCGACGGGATACTGGAAGGACAGGTAGAGCCCGCGCGCGGCGCGTTCCTCCGGCGCCATTTCGCCGATCTCCTCGCCATTGAAATTGATCGCGCCCTCGGTGACCTCATAGCCATCGCGGCCGGTGACGGCGTAGGAGAGCGTCGATTTGCCCGAACCGTTCGGCCCCATGATCGCATGCACTTCGCCGGCGGGAACCTCGAGGCTGATCCCGTTGAGAATGAATTTCTCCGCCCCATCCTGAGCTTCAACTTTGCAGTGCAGGTTGTTGATTTTAAGCATTTTAATTCTCCTCATCGGTCCCATTCGGCGTCGGGCCCGAAAATGCGAACGCGGTCACAATTGTGATAAAAAGACTCGCCAGACCAAAGGTCAGGCCGGTTGGCCATTCCCGGCCAGCATCCTGGATGGTCTCGCCAACAAGCATTGGCAGGGCGGTGAAACAAAACAATATCAGTGCCGCCATGATCACGCTGAGAACCCAGCCCTCGCGGGTCGCTGGCCGCAAAGTGATGACGAAGCCGGAAGGCCGGGAATATCCCGGCATGCGGACCCCGACCAGGTTGAATCGGACGGTACGGTGAAACCATGGCTTCATTCGACACCCCCTACTCCCAATCCCGCGCTTCGCAGGCTGCGACGACCGCTGCTGCGTTCAGGCGCATGGCGGCCACCCCGCTCTGGTCGAGCAGACGGCAATCGCGGGCGGCATAGTCGATCAGCATTTCATAGACGGTGCCCAACCCGTCGGCGGTCAGACGGCTGGCCGTTTCATAGGAGGTTGCCGCATCGCCGCGCGAATGGGTGATCATCAGACCATTGCGCAACTCAAACCCGTCGACGTCGAAGCCCGACACCTCGCCGGCGCGATGGAACAAGCCTTCATCATCTTGCTGCCAGAGCGACCAGAGCGTGTTCACATTGCCGGTCATCAACGGGATGAAGAGCTCTTCGCGATCATCGCTATTGATGTCGCGCAAGGCCGGGCTGGCCACAGAATCCTCAATTGCGATCGGGCCGAAGCTTTGCACTTCCTGGCCCTCCAGCGTGTTGAGCTTGACCATCAGGCGCGTGCCGCGCGCGCTCGGCGCGTATTCGAAGAAAATGAGGTGGTCCTCGCCGAGCAGAAGGGCGCAATCGGTAGAGCCACTGCCCGCCTCCAGCTCGTCACACCAGGGCTGGCCTTCATCATGGACGAAGTCGGCCTGTTCGAAATCCTGGGTGCAGGCCGCGCCGCCAAGCAGGACAGAGCAGCCAAGCGCCAACATCATGCGGTTTTTCAGGCTCATCCCACACTCCCCTCAAGGCTGACCGCGAGGAGTTTTTGCGCCTCGACGGCAAATTCCATCGGCAATTGCTGCAACACATCGCGCACGAAACCATTGACCAGAAGCGCGGTGGCCTGCTCCTCGGAGAGGCCGCGCTGGCGGGCGTAGAAGAGCTGGTCTTCCGACAGGCGCGTCGTCGTCGCCTCGTGTTCGAGAATGGCTTTCGGCGTCTTGCATTCGATATAGGGCACGGTGTGGGCACCGCAGGTATCGCCGATCAGCAGGCTGTCACACTGGGTGAAATTGCGCGCGCCTTCCGCCTTGGCATGCACCGACACCAGGCCGCGATAGGTCTGGTCGGATTTGCCCGCCGAAATGCCCTTGGAAATAATGCGGCTGGTCGAGCCCTTGCCGAGATGGATCATCTTGGTGCCGGTATCGGCCTGTTGATGACCATTGGTGACGGCGATGGAATAGAACTCGCCGCGCGAGTTTTCGCCGCGCAGGACGCAGGACGGGTATTTCCAGGTGATCGCCGAGCCGGTTTCGACCTGTGTCCAGGAAATCTTGGAATTCTTGCCGCGGCAATCACCGCGCTTGGTGACGAAATTATACACACCGCCCTTGCCGTCAGCATCGCCGGGCCACCAGTTCTGGACGGTCGAATACTTGATCTCGGCATCGTCGAGCGCGACCAGTTCAACCACGGCCGCGTGGAGCTGGTTCTCGTCGCGCATCGGCGCCGTGCAGCCTTCCAGATAGGAGACGTAGGAGCCCTTGTCGGCGATGATCAAAGTGCGCTCGAACTGGCCGGTACCCTCGGCATTCATGCGGAAATAGGTCGAGAGCTCCATCGGGCAACGCACGCCCGGCGGCACATAAACGAAACTTCCGTCGGAGAAGACCGCCGAATTGAGCGTCGCGAAGAAATTGTCGGAGGCCGGGACCACCGTGCCGAGATATTTCTTCACCAGTTCGGGATGATCGCGCAGGGCTTCGGAGATCGGGCAGAAGATCACGCCGGCCTTGGCCAGTTCCGCCTTGAAAGTGGTGACGACGGAGACACTGTCGAACACGGCATCGACGGCGACCTTGTTTTCCGATCCCTTGACGCCGAGCAGGACCTCCTGCTCGCGCAGGGGAATGCCCAGCTTGGCGAAATCGGCGAGGATTTCCTCGGGCACATCATCAATCGACTCGTATTTCACGCCGCCCTTGGCGCCGGCATAATAGCGGACATTCTGGTAATCGATTTCCGGAAAACGGACATTGGCCCATTCCGGATTCTTCATTTCCTGCCAGCGCTCATAGGCCGCAAGACGCCAGTCGAGCATCCATTGCGGCTCGTCCTTGGAGGCGGAAATATAGCGGATGATGTCCGTATTCAGGCCCTTCGGCGCGATGTCCTGTTCGACATCGGTCGTGAAGCCATACTTGTACTTGCCGGATTCCAGCTCGCGGACATCGTCGATGGTTTGTTTGATCGCTGCCATTTTACCTACCGCCTTCAGGCGTTCACTGCTGTTTTCGGGGCGATACGGGTGTGCGCAGCCGTCCAGGCGCGCGCAAACGCATCGATATCGGATTCAGTCGAGGTCCAGCCGAAGCTGATCCGGATCAGGCCTTCGGACGCATCGCTGTCCAGGCCGAGCGCCAGGCCCGACTTGGAGCCGCGCGTGCGGCCGGACGAACAGGCCGAACCGGCACTGATCGAGATATTCGCCAGGTCCATCGCCATCACTTGCGTCTCGCCCTTCCAGGACGGGTGGGCAATGGACAAGGTATTGGGCAGACGCGGCGCGCCCTCACCGAGGACCTTGATCTCCGGGGCGGCTGCCTTCAGTCGGGCCTCCAGGGTGTCGCGCCAATCGGCCAGGGATGCGAATTGATCCAGATCGGCGATCGAAAGCTCCAGCGCCCGGCCCAGACCGGTAATGCCGGCGACATTAAGCGTGCCGCCACGGCGGCCCTTCTCCTGCCCGCCGCCATGATGATGGCGCGACAGCGGGGCATTGCAGGACGCGACCAGCGCGCCGATGCCTTGCGGCCCGCCAAATTTATGCGCCGAGATCGCCATGTAATCGGCACCGAGCGCCGCGAAATCGACAGCAATCTTGCCGACAGCCTGGATCGCATCGACAATCATCAGACCGCCATGCTCGTGGATCATGGCCGCAGCCGCCGCGACCGGCTGGATGGTGCCGATCTCGTTATTGGCCAGCATCAAGGCCAGCACCGGACGGCCGTCCTGCTCGATGTCCCAGCTTGCCAGACGCGTTTCCAGCCAGGCCAGGTCCGCGAGCCCGGCCGGTGTCACCGGCAAGGTCTCGACTGGCAGGCAGGAGGCCCGCGCTGTGGCGGCGATGGCTTCATGTTCCAGCGCCGAAACGATCAGCCGCCTGGCACCGCCGGCATCAATGGCGGAATGCAGCGCCAGATTGGTCGCCTCGGTGCCGCCGGATGTGAAGATCACATCCTCGGCCCGCGCGCAAAGCAGCCGGCCAACGACACGGCGCACATCTTCAACGGCGCGCGCGGCCTGCTGGCCATCGCGGTGCACCGAGGACGGATTGGCCGTATGCGCCATCGCTTCGGCCATCGCCGCAATCACCTGCGGCCGGATCGTCGTGCTGGCATTATGATCGAGATAGAGGCGCATGATGCTATTGGGCCGCTTCTTGACTGAGATCCAGCTCGGGCGCGCGATCGAGCCGTCCGAGTGCGCCGCTGGCCGAGCCGAGCAAACGCCGCTCGGTCACGTCTGCCAGCGTCACCGAACTGAGAAAGAGGAAAATATGCCGGCCCAGCTCGTCCCACAAATCATGGGTGACGCAGCGGCGGCCATCGGCCAGACAACCCTTGGCATTGGAGCAGCGCGTCGCGCGCAGCGGCTCATCAACCGCTGTGATGATGTCAGAGATGCGGATTTCACCGGCTTCGCGGCTCAAACGATACCCCCCGCCCGGCCCGCGCACGCTGGACACGACCTCGGCCCGGCGCAGTTTGGCAAACAATTGTTCGAGATAGGACAGGGAGATGGATTGGCGCGAGGCAATCTCCGCCAGGGTCACCGGACCGCCACCGCTCGCGGCTGCAAGGTCGGCCATCGCCATGACGGCGTAACGCCCCTTGGTGCTCAGCTTCATGCGTTTGCCTCCTTAAACACTCGCATCTCGCACGCCGATCATGCTAAGACCCGGCCCTTCGGAGGGACGCGCGCTCATTGGTGAGCATGCGAGTCCAATATCCGAGTAGGTTAGTCAAGTATATGGCCCCGGTTTCGCGCCGTTACAAGGCGCGTTTTGCCGCATGGTCACGCGAAAATCAGTGGTACCACCCAGGAAGGCGAGACTGAATGCCTGACGTAATCATTCCCGGCCCGGCCGGCCGGCTGGAAGGGCGTTACAGCCCGAGCGAAGACCCGACGGCGCCAGTCGCGCTGATTCTCCACGCCCATCCGCTCGGCGGCGGGCATATGGAAAACCCGCTGGTGGAGATGATGTATGATTCATTCCGCAAGCGGAATTTCGCGACCCTGCGCTTCAATTTCCGCGGCGTCGGCCGCAGCCAGGGCAGCTATGACCAGGGTCTGGGCGAATTGTCCGACGCGGCCACCGTGCTCGACTGGGTGCAGGGCTATAACGCGACGGCGCGCTATTGCTGGGTTGCGGGCCATTCCTTCGGCGCCTGGGTCGGCATGCAGCTTTTGATGCGGCGTCCGGAAATTGCCGGCTTCGTCTCCGTCGCCCCACCGACCAATATGTATGATTTCACCTTCCTGGCGCCCTGCCCGGCTTCCGGCATCATCGTCCATGGCGGTGCCGACAAGATCGTGCCGGCCGATGATGTCGAGCGGGTGATGTCGAAAGTGCGCGTGCAAAAAGGGATCGAGATCAAACGCGATATCATCCCCGACGCCAACCACCTCTTCACCGAACACCTGCCCGAGCTTGAGCGCCGGATGAACACCTATCTCGACGAGCGCATCCCGCTGGTCGAGAAAGAGCGCTCCGAACGCCAGATCACCGGCAAGCGCTGAGGCGCGTTTTTCGGACAGATCGAAGAATTGACGAAACCGCCAGCCTCCGGGCCGGCGGTTTTTTCATGGGCCGGTTCACAACCGGGGATGAGCAATGAGTCCACCGCAAGTGGGCCGTGACACTCCCGTAGTCGAAGGGATGCTGGTCGGCAGACCAGCAGCAACACGTGCGGCAAGCCAGGCGAAGGCCTCCGCCTCGAGTAAATCGCCGCGCCAGCCGACGCGTTCAACCGCTTCGGGACGCACCCCCATCGCCTCGCCCATCATCCGCATCAACACAGGGTTATGCCGCCCGCCACCGGTCGCGAGGATCCGCCCAGGCTGGCCCAGCTGGTCGATCGCCGCTGCGACCGTGCGGGCTGTAAACGCGGTCAGGGTCGCAGCGCCATCGGCGTCACCGAGATGCTGGACCGGGTCGAGCGAGAAGTCCCAGCGGTCGAGCGATTTGGGTGGGGGTTTGGCGAAAAACGGGTGTTTCATCAACACCTTCAACGCCGCCGGATCAATCTTGCCACGGGCCGCCAATTCACCATTGCTGTCATGACTGGTCCCGAGCCGCTGCCGGCACCAGGCATCAATCAAGCCATTGGCCGGGCCGGTATCGAAGGCAACAGGGTCCGCATCCGGTGCCAGCCAGGTGACATTGGCGACACCGCCAAGATTGACCACAGCCAAAGGCAATTCCAGCTGGTCCTGCGCCGCCAGCGCGGCGTGATAGAGCGGCGCCAGCGGCGCGCCCTGGCCCCCGCCGGCGATATCATCACTGCGAAAATCATAAACGACATCAATGCCGGTCTCGGCCGCCAGTGCCTCGCCATTGCCGATCTGCCGGGTCTTGCCCTTGCGCCGGCCCACCGGCGCCCGGTGCAGAACGGTCTGCCCATGAAAGCCGATGAGGGCAATATCGCGTGCTGTCAGGCCTGACGCACGGATCACGGCCGCGACCAGCTTGGCATGGCTCGTGGTCAGGACGGCCTCGGCGGCGGTAAAATCCGGTTCCTCACCCTCGAAATTCCAGACCAGGGCCGCATCCACCGCAGCCTGAAGAATCGCGCGCTCGGGCTCGGTATAAGCGTACATTTCCCCGACGCCGAATTCCGCAATCCGTTCGCCATCGGTCCGGATCAGGGCCGCGTCAACGCCGTCCAGGGAGGTGCCGCTCATCAATCCGATCACGTATTTCATGCGCGGCCCCTCTTTTCTCGCATCCAATGTCGACCTAGAAGCCCATGTAGCAGGAGAGACGTCATGAGCGAATACAAATCCGATCTGGTCAACACGCTGGTCGATCGCGGCTACCACTTCCAGTCCACCAATCTCGACGGCCTTGATGAGGCCGCGATGAAGGGGATTGTGACCGGCTATATCGGTTTCGACGCGACCGGTGCGAGCCTGCATGTCGGATCCCTGGTGCAGATCATGATGTTGCGCCGTATGCAACAGGCCGGCCATAAACCCATTATCCTGATGGGTGGCGGCACGACGAAGATCGGCGACCCGTCCGGCAAGGACAAGACGCGCTCCATGCTGACCCAGGAGCAGATCCAAGCCAACAAAACCTCAATCCTGACCGCCTTCGATGCGCTGGTCAAAATCGGTGATGGTCCGACCGATGCGATCGTCGTCGACAATGATGAGTGGCTGTCGCAATACGGCTATATCGATTTCCTGCGTCTGTTCGGGCCGCATTTCACGATCAACCGCATGCTGACTTTTGATTCAGTCAAGCTGCGACTGGAACGCGAACAGCCGCTGACCTTCCTGGAATTCAACTACATGCTGCTGCAGGCCGTGGATTTCCTCGAACTCCTGCGCCGCCATAGCTGCACGCTGCAGCTGGGCGGTGCCGATCAGTGGGGCAATATCATCAATGGCGTCGAGCTGTGCCGCCGCGTCGATCAGGCAGAAGTGTTCGGCTTCACCACCGAGCTCATCACGACATCTTCGGGCACCAAGATGGGCAAGACCGCCGAAGGCGCGGTCTGGCTCAATGCCGATCAGCTGAGTGCCTATGAGTATTGGCAATTCTGGCGCAATACCGAGGATGCCGATGTCGGCAAATTCCTGCGCCTGTTCACCGATGTCCCGATGGCCGAGATCGCGGTGCTCGAAGCACTCGAAGGCGCCGACATCAATACCGCGAAAATCCGCCTTGCCAATGAGGCGACCAGCCTGATGCACGGTGCCGCCGCGGCCCGCGAGGCCGAGCAGACCGCGCAACAGACCTTCGCCCAGGGCGGGGCCGGGGCCGGCCTGCCGACGATTGAATTTGCGGGTCTGGAGGGCGGCGAGGTTTCGCTGGTGAGCCTGTTCGTCGAGGCCGGCCTGGCCGCTTCGAACGGCGAAGTCCGCCGCCATATCAAGGCCGGCGCAGCCAAGGTGAATGACGAGACGGTTGCGGACCCGATGGCGATGGCGCGTGCTGACATGGTGCAGGACGGGGCCATAAAGCTGTCGATCGGCAAGAAGCGCCACGCTCTCGCCAAGCCGGTCCCCGGCTAGCCCGGATCCGGTTCGGCCTGCGGGACGGCTTCGGCCTCTGGCCCGGTCTCTGGCCCGGCCTCAGGTTCCGGTTCAGGCTCTGACGCCGCCTCCCGCGCCGGTATAAATTCGCGCAACACGCTATCGGGCAAAATGTCGGGGAGCGCCCCGCCCTGCGCCTCCTCCCGTTCGCGTGCCGCCCGAGCCGCGGCACTCCCCTCGAAGATCCGCCGCAGAAATCCGGGCGCCAGGGCCGAAAGCGGATTGGCGAACACGGTCAGGCTGTCGAACGGGCCTTCGACGGAATACACAATACCGATAATCCCCTCGCCCGGCCTCGAGACCAGCATGTCGCCGATCAGCGGCAATTCCCCCAGGAAGGAATTGAGCACGTAGGAGGGGGCGAGATTGCCGTCGATCGCCGCGCTCTTATTGGCGAAATCCACCGTGCCGCTCGCGGTGACGCCCAACGCGCTACCCCGCGCCCGCGCCTCGCCAATCGTCAACAAGCCGTCTTCGAACATCACGCTGGCATCGATGGCATCAAATTCAATTCCCTCGCCATTGAGCAGCGCCGAGAGGCCCTCAAAGGAGCCCGCCGCGAGGATGCGCGCCAGGATCGGCACCTGCACGAGAGTCAAATCCCGGATTTCCACCCGCGCCGTCAGCGGGCCGTCCGTGCCCAGGGGGGGAGCCTCGCCGAGCACTGAGACCCGGCCATCGCGGGCATAGCCTTCGACTCCCAGCAATGCGGCAATCCGCCCGACCGATTGCGCCTCAAGGCGCAGCTCGCGCACACCGCCATCCTCGGCGGCACCGA
>NZ_JBLWTL010000035.1:0-17770 GCF_048270095.1 Maricaulis sp.
AGCTCGACCGTTACTCCACTCCGGTTTCGAGGCGGGGGCCGCAAGGCGTCCGAGTAAATCTCCACGTGTGGGACGTCACGGATGTCACACTCACTAACCATAGCGCTTAACGGCATTCGCCGGCGTCCCACACACCTCCCAACCGGGGAGGGCCATTCAAACCTCCAGCGGCCAGCCGCGTGGAGATTTTGGTGCGTCGTCTAGCCGGCCCGGGCCGCTTCCAGTTTCTCTTCCGCCGCCATCCACTTGCTTTCCGCTGCATCGATCAGCTCGACCGCCTTGGCGCGTTTCATCTGCAGATCCTTGGCGGCCTTGGGGTCTTTCTTGTAGAGGCCCGGCGTGGCGAGGCCGCGATCGATCACGTCGAGAATGCCCCGCAGGCGGTCGGCTTCCTTGGCCCAGCGGGTGGATTCGGTGCGCAGGGGTTTGAGCTCGTCGCGGCGGGCGGCGAGATTGCGGCGTTTGACGCTCTTGTCATCCTGGGGGAGGGCCTTTTCCTTCTTCGCCGCCTTGGCGGGGCGCCCGGAGAAGCTCTGGCGATAGGTCTCGATATCCTCGTCATAGGCGGTCACCGAACCATTGGCGACGAGCCAGAGACGGTCGACCGAGCTCTCGATCAAATGCCGGTCGTGGCTGATCAGGATCACCGCGCCTTCATAATCATTCAGCGCCATGATCAGGGCCGAGCGGCTGTCCATGTCGAGGTGATTGGTCGGCTCATCGAGGATCAGGAGGTGAGGGCCGTGGAAGGTGATCAAATTGAACATCAACCGCGCCTTCTCGCCGCCCGAGAGCGATCCGGCCGGCGTTTCCTGACGGTCGCGCGGCAGGCCGAACCGGGCCAGGCGCCCGCGGCGCTGGGCCTCGGTCGCGTCCGGCATCAGGTCGATCACATGCTGATAGGCTGAAGTGTCGGCGTGCAGACCGTCAATCTGGTGCTGGGCGAAATAGGCGATTTCCAGCTTCTTGTGATGGCGCATATGGCCGGACAGCGGGATCAGCTTGTCGCACAGGAGCTTGGCCAATGTCGACTTGCCGGCGCCATTGCGGCCGAGAATGCCGATGCGGTCATCCGGATCGATGCGCAGATTGACATTGCGCAGCACCGGCTTGCCCGGCGCATAACCGGCATCGACCTCTTCAATGCGCACGATCGGCGGGGCCATCGCTTTCTTCGGGGCCGGGAAAAGGAAGGGCGCGACCGGGTCGGCGACCATGGTGGCGACCGGCTGCATCTTCTCCAGCCGCTTGACGCGCGACTGGGCCTGTTTGGCTTTCGAGGCCTTGGCCTTGAAGCGGTCGACGAAGGCCTGCAAGTGGCGGCGCTCGGCATCCTGCTTGTCGGCCATTTTCACTTGCAGGCGTTGACGTTCGGCCAGCGCCTTTTCGAAGTCGTCATAGCCGCCTTCGAACACGCTGATCTTGCCGTCTTTCAGATGCGCGATGCGCTGCATCGAGCCGTTCAGCAAATCCCGGTCGTGGGAGATGACCAGCACGGCGCCGGGGAAGCTCTTGAGATAGGTCTGCAGCCACATCACGCCTTCAAGGTCGAGATAATTGGTCGGCTCATCGAGCAGAAGCACATCTGGTTCGGCAAACAGGGTCGCGGCGAGGGCGACACGCATCCGCCAGCCACCGGAGAATTCGCGGCAGGCACGAAGCTGTTCCTCGGCCGTAAAACCCAGACCGGACAGGATGGAACCGGCCCGCGCCTCGGCGGTATGGGCATCGATATCGGCGAGGCGGATCTGGATCTCGGCGATCCGGTTGGGATCGGTCGCGGTCTCCGCCTCGGTCATCAGGGCGGCGCGTTCGAGATCGGCATCGAGCACGACCGAGATCAGGCTTTCATCACCGCTCGGCGCTTCCTGGGCGACCCAGCCAACGCGGGCACCCTTGCGCAGCGTCGTGTCGCCGCCCTCCGGATGGATTTCGCCGCGGATCAGCCGGAACAGGGTCGACTTGCCCGTCCCGTTACGTCCGACCAGCCCCATTTTGCATTTGGGGGGCAGGTGAAAGGTCGCCTGGTCGAACAGCATCCGGCCTTCGATACGATATGTCAGATCATTGATGTGTAGCATGGGCAGGCGCGTACCCCGGCTTCACAGATTGCGCAAGCGCCGCTATAAGCCCGCGCAACATCTCCATCCCGGCCAGGCCGGTCAATCTCATCTCCCCAATCCAAGGAAATCACATCATGGCGCTGCAACGCACCTTCTCGATCATCAAACCTGACGCCACCGCCCGCAATCTGACCGGCGCCATCAATGCCAAGATTGAAGCCGCCGGCCTGCGCATCATCGCGCAAAAGCGCATGCAGCTGAGCCGCGCCCAGGCCGAGACGTTCTACGGCGTCCACAAGGCCCGTCCCTTCTTCAACGACCTCGTCTCCTTCATGATTTCCGGCCCGGTTGTGGTCCAGGTGCTCGAAGGCGAGAACGGCATTGCGAAATACCGCGACGTCATGGGCGCCACCAATCCCGAGCAGGCTGAAGCCGGCACGATCCGCAAGGAATTCGCCGAGTCGATCGAAGCCAATTCGGTTCACGGCTCCGACGCACCGGAAACCGCTGCTGAAGAGATCGCCTATTTCTTCGCCGGTATCGAACTGGTCGGCTAAGGCTGAACAGCCGATACGCAGACGAAAGGCCCGGTGGAAACGCCGGGCCTTTTTGTTGAAGGCTGCCTCCAGCCAGGGGAGAGATGTTCTGGATATCGCATTGATGGCCAGCCTGGGCGGGTTGATCCTCGCCATGTGGGGCACGCCGGGACCGAATAATCTCATCCTGCTGACCTCGAGCGCGCTGTACGGATCGCGTGCCGCCGTGCCGCACTGGATTGGCGCCAATCTCGGCTTTGCCATCTTGTTGATCGCGATGGTGTTCGGGCTCGGTGAATTGTTCGAGCGCTTCGCCTGGACGGCCTGGCTTGTTCGTCTTGGCGGTGCGGCGTGGCTGGGCTGGATGGGCTGGACCTATATCCGGGCGGGCATTCGCGGCGGTGTCATCGACGCGGCCGAGGCAGCGAAGACGAGTGCGCGTCCGATGAATGTGCCTGAGGCCATGCTGTTCCAGTGGGTCAATCCGAAGGGCTTGTTGCTGGCGATGTCGATCGTCGGCGGCTATTCCGCAATGGGCGAGACATCGGGCGAACGGGCGCTCTCGATGGTCGGCGTGTTTGCCCTGTTCGGCACGCCCTGCGGCCTGATCTATGTGCTGGCTGGCGGCATGTTGCGGCGGGTGATGGGGCATCATCACCATGCCCGTATCCTGAATTTCGCCATTGGCGCGGTTTTCATCGTCACCGTCGGAATGATCCTGGCGGCGCGGTGAGGGCGCGGCATCACCGCCGGCCTCTCGGCAATAGGCCTTGCCGACAGGCCCGGCGCGCGTCAGTTTGCGCTCGACTCATCCCACCGCAAGAGCGAGGCCCGGCATGTCTTCCCTTCACGCCCTGATCGAACGCCTGCCCAAGGCTGAACTCCATCTGCATCTGGAAGGTTCGCTCGAGCCGGAATTGATGTTCGAACTGGCCCGGCGCAACGGTATCGAGATCCCGTTCAAGACGGTCGAGGATATCCGGGCCGCCTATGACTTTTCCAATCTGCAGGATTTTCTCGACATCTATTATGTCGGGATGAATGTGCTGATCACCGAACAGGACTTCCACGATCTGACGCTGGCCTATCTCGCCCGGGTCCATGCCGACAATGTCCGCCATGTCGAGGTTTTCTTCGATCCGCAGGGCCATACGGACCGCGGCATCGCCTTCGCCACTGTCGTCAATGGCATCACCTCGGCGCTTGATGAGGGCACGGCGAAGTGGGGCATCACGTCGAAGCTGATCCTGTGCTTCCTGCGTCACCTGTCAGAAGAGGCCGCGTTCGAGACGCTGGAAATGGCGTCGGAGCATCTCGACCGCATCGATGGCGTCGGTCTCGACAGTTCCGAGCTCGGCCATCCGCCCTCGAAATTCCGCCAGGTCTTTGCCGCGGCCGGAACGCTCGGTCTCAAGCGCGTCGCCCATGCCGGCGAGGAGGGGCCGCCCGCCTATATCCATGAAGCGCTCGACATGCTGGATATCGACCGGCTCGACCATGGCAATCGCGCCCTGGAAGACGGCACGCTGGTCGCTAGGCTTGGCCGCGAGCAGATGACGATGACGGTCTGTCCGCTCTCAAACCTGCGCCTGTGTGTCATCGACCGGCTGGAGGATCACCCGCTCAAGACCATGCTCTCGCTCGGCCTGCGCGCGACGATCAATTCCGATGATCCGGCCTATTTCGGCGGCTATATCAACGAGAATTACCGCCGCACCGCCGATGCGATTGGGCTAACGCAAGGCGAGATCATCGAGCTGGCGAAGAATAGCTTCCGGGGTTCATTCCTGGAGCCGGCCGAGATCGAGGCGCGTCTGGCCGAGATTGATGCGGCGGTGGCTGAGGTGTCAGCCTAATCGTCAGCGCCCGGTTTTTGCCGCAAGGATTTGCGCGTCCCGCGGATCGCTTTCGCCGCCTTGACGTTCTTGATCGAGGACAGGCTGGGCCGTGATTTGATGCGTGGTTTCGGCGGGGTGAGGGCTTCGATGATCAACGCCTTGAGACGTTCCCGCGCGGCAGCGCGATTGCGTTCCTGGGAGCGGGTTTCCTCGGCGCGGATGACCAGCACGCCCTCCTTGGTCAGACGGCTGGCGGCGAGCCGCACCAGCCGCGCCTTCACCGCGGGCGGCAGGGAGGTCGAGGCGGCGAGATTGAAGCGCAGCTGAACGGCACTCTCGGTCTTGTTGACATGCTGGCCGCCGGGGCCGGAGGCACGGGTATAGCGCTCATCCAGCTCGGCTTCGTCGATTTCGAGGGATTCGGTGATTTGCATCGCGCCCCCTCTCCAATCCTAGTCGTGCGGGTTCATCAGCAATTCGGCACCGTATTCACGCACTTGCAAGCGGACGCGTCCGCCGGCCACGCGGGCCTTGCCGGCGCAGGCCAGGGCGATGCATTGGCGGTAAAGCTTGTGCTCGGCTGCGACGACGCGGGCGGCCAGCGTCGATGGCGTGTCATCGGGCAGGACGGGTACGGCGGCCTGCCCGATGATCGGACCATCATCCATTTCCGGGCGCACATAATGCACCGTGCAGCCATGAATGCGCACGCCGGCTTCCAGCGCCCGTTCATGGGTGTGCAAGCCTTTGAATGCGGGCAGAAGCGAGGGGTGGATATTGAGCAGGAGGTCGCGCCAGCGTTCGGTGAACCAGGGCGTGAGGATGCGCATGAAGCCGGCGAGGCAGACGATACGCGTATCGTAAAGTTTCAGGACGGCGTCGAGCGCCTGTTCAAACTCTTCGCGGGTTTCAAACTCGCGATGATCGACCACTTCGGTCTCTATCCCGGCCTCGCGGGCATATTCGAGCCCGGCGGCGTCGGGGTTATTGGAGACGACGACCACGATTTCAGCAGGATAGCTCTCGGATTTCGCCGCCTGGATGATCGCCTGCATATTGGAACCGCGCCCGGAAATGAGCACAGCGATCTTGGTTTTCGCCATTGTGTGCATCCTTGGCTTTGGTTGACGTCAGGGGGTGTTGACTTGGGTCAGGCTGGTTTGAGTTCGCCGATAATCATGGCGGTCTCGCCGGCTTGCGCAAGCGCGCTGATCGTCGCATCGACATCGTCGGGCGCGACGCACAGCAACATGCCGATCCCGCAATTGAAGGTGCGGTGCATTTCATGCGCCGAGATGCCGCCGGTTTTTGCCAGCCAGGCAAAGACGGGCGGAAGTTCGAACGCGTCGTAATCGATGACAGGCACGAGGTGGTCCGGCGTCATGCGCGGCGGATTCTCGACCAGGCCGCCACCGGTGATGTGGGCTAGGCCATTGACCAGTCCCGCCTTGATCAGCGGCAGGCAGGCCTTCACATAGAGCCGTGTCGGTGCCAGCAGGGCTTCACCCAGCGTCAGGCCGGGGGCGAAGGGGGCGGGATCCGACCAGGTCAGGCCGGACAGTTCGACGACCTTGCGCACCAGCGAAAACCCATTGGAGTGCACGCCCGATGAGGCGAGGCCGATCAGCACATCGCCAGCCGCCATCCGGTCATGATCGGGCAGGAGCGCACCGCGTTCGGCCGCGCCCACGACGAAGCCGGCGAGGTCGAAATCATCGCCCTCATACATGCCGGGCATTTCAGCGGTCTCGCCGCCGATCAGGGCGCAGCCGCTGTCGCGGCAACCGGCCGCAATACCGGCAATGATCGCTTCACCGCGCACCGGGTCGAGCCGGGATGTGGCGAGATAGTCGAGGAAATACAGCGGCTCGGCGCCCTGGGCGAGGACATCATTGACGCACATCGCGACAAGATCGATGCCGACCGTGTCGAGCTTGCCTGTATCGATGGCCAGGCGCAGCTTGGTGCCGACACCGTCAGTACCGGAAATCAGGATCGGATCCGTATAGCCCGCAGCCTTGAGATCGAAGGCGCCGCCAAACCCGCCCAGATCGGCCGCTGCGCCGGGGCGGCGGGTCGATTTGGCCAGCGGTTTGATCCGGTCGACCAGTGCATCGCCGGCATCGATATCGACGCCGCTGGCGGCATAGGTCAGCCCGTTCGGGTGTTTTTTGTCATCGCTGGCGGTCATGCTGGTTTCCAAGCCTTGTGTGAAACGCGGCGGAGTACAGTCGAAACCTGCCTGAGAAGCAAGTCACGGGCTTCACGCGCGACTGTGTCTGGCTATACTAAAGACCAATCGATACCAAGGAGTCGTGCCTGTGCGACCGATATTTGCCGCAATCTGCCTGTTTCTCGTCAGCCCCGCCCTCGCGGTCGCTGATGATCCCTATACGATTCTCGGTGTCTCCATTGATGCCACCGGCAGCAATGCGCTGGATGCCCAGACCATCGCCATGCGGCGTGGACAGGCGATGGCGGCGCAACGCCTGATCGAACGCATGACCCTGCCGGAGGATCGCGCGGGCACGCCACTCGATTTCGGGTCGGCTGGCGCCATCGATTCCATTTTCGATGCGTCTGCAATTGCCGAGCTTATTTCCGGCTTGCAGATTGATAACGAGCAGCGCAGCGCGACGCGCTATCTTGGCGAGCTGGACGTGAATTTCGACCGCCGCGCGGTGGTCCGTCTGCTCACCAGCTATGGCGTGCCCTTCGTTGAATCCCAGGCGCGGCCGACCCTGGTGCTGCCGGTCTATGATGCGGGCGGACAATTTTATCTGTGGGACTCCAATCCCTGGCTGTCGGCCTGGACGAGCCGGTCTTATGCCCATGCGCTGGCGCCGATGATCGTGCCGGGCGACAGTGCGGCGCGATCGATCCTGTCGGCGCGCGATGCCCTGGCGCTGGACGAGGCGGGCCTGCGCGAGATGGCCGCACTTTATGGTGTCAGCCGGATTGCGGTTCTGCGAGGCCAGGAACGCGATGGCGTGCGACGCATGGGCGGTTTTCTCGTCAGCTTCGACGCCGGCGCTGAAATGGCTGTCGAGACCTGGGGCCCGGAAACCGTCTATGGCAGCTGGCGCGATGGCGCGATGAGCTTTGTGGTCGGACGCGAAAATGCCTGGAAGCGCGAAGCGATCGTGCGCAACACCTCGACCGAGGAAATGCGCATTACCGTGATTTATGGCGGCCTGACCGAGTGGCAATCCCTGCAGGCGGCTGTGACCGGCGCGTCGCTGGTCAGCAATGCGCGACTCGATGCGATTTCGCGCGATGGTGCCCTGATGACGGTCAGTCATCGCGGTGCGCTTGAGCAGCTGATGTCCGAGCTTGCCGAACGCGGTGCGGCGCTGGAAGAGCATCCCGGACTGGGCTGGGTCGTTCGCAGCGCTTTTTGAGCCAGGATCGGACGTTGAACGCATGACCGGGCAATTGGTGCTCAACCTGCCTGTACGGGTGGATTTCAGCGCGGAAAGTTTTGTTGAGGGCCGCGCCAATGCGGACGCCGTTGCGGCCCTGTCGCGATGGCGCGACTGGCCGCGTGCTGTCATGGCGCTGACCGGACCGGGCGGGGCCGGTAAATCCCATCTCGCGGCCATCTGGGCTCAGCGGGCTGGTGCCCGCACCACTGATGCCGCCAGCCTGGCCGCCTGTCTGGCCGTTTTGCCCTCCGGCGTCAGCCTGTTGGTTGAGGATGTCGACCAGGGGATTGATGATGCAGCCCTGTTTCATGCGATCAATCGCGCAGCCGAAGGCGATATCCCGGGCCTGCTGATAACCGGGCGCACGCCGCCCGTCTTGTGGCGCGCCAGCCTGCCTGACCTGGTCTCGCGCCTGCGGGCCCTGCCGCATGTCGAACTCAGCGAGCCTGATGATGAATTGCTGACCCGGCTGCTGCTGAAACAATTCCAGGATCGCGGTGCGCCGCTGCGCCCGGGCGTGGTCGAGTATATGCTTCCCCGGATGGAACGCTCGGTCTCGGCGGTGCGGAGCCTGGTCGACCGCATGGATAAACTCGCCCTGGCCCGGCAGACACCGGTCAATCGCGCCGTTGCGCGTGCGGTACTCGAAGACAGGCCCGAGGATGGAGACAGTGAATGAGTTCGCCCGCCACAACCGGTAACCCGCCAGATATCGCTGCCTTGATGACCTCGCCCGAGCGCTTCCTGAACCGCGAGCTTTCCTGGCTTCGCTTCAACCGGCGCGTCATTGGCGAGGCGGAAAACCCCAATCACCCGGCGCTCGAACGCCTGCGCTTCCTGTCGATTTCGGCGAGCAATCTCGACGAATTCTACATGGTGCGGGTCGCCGGCCTGCGGGCGCAGATCCGAAATGGTGTCACCGCGACCAGTCTGGATGGCCTGACGCCGGCCGAACAGGTCGAACAGATTCATGTCCTGGCCAGCGAGCTGATCGGCAAGCAGCAGGCGCTGTGGTGCGCCCTGCGCGACGAGATCGCCGCGCTCGGCGTCTGTGTTCTGGCCGAGGCCGATTTGTCGCGCGCCGATATCGCCTGGTTGCGCGGCGAGTTTCTCTCCCACACCTTGCCCGTGATCACGCCGCTGGCGATTGATCCCGCGCATCCCTTCCCCTTCATTCCCAATCTGGGTTTCGCGCTGGCGCTGCAATTGCGCGATAATCGCACCGGCAAGATCATGAATGCGTTGATCCCGATGCCGTCGGGCGTCAAACGCTTCGTCGAATTGCCGGCGCGCTCGCATGGCGACCGCGGGCGTCCGGCGCGGCGTTTCGTGGCGCTGGAAACCGTCTTGTCGATGTATGTCGACGAGCTTTTCCCGGGCTATGAAATGCTCGGGCGCGGCGCGTTCCGGGTTATCCGCGACAGCGATATCGAGATCGAGGAGGAATCCGAGGATCTCGTGCTCGAGTTCGAACGGCTGATGAAACAGCGCCGCCGCGGCGTCATTGTGCGCCTGACGATGGATGCGGAAATGCCCTCCGGCCTGCGCGATTTCATCGTCGCCCACCTGCATGCCGAAGAACAGGATGTGGTCCCGATGCCCGGACTTCTGGGCCTGGCCCAGGTCGACCAGCTCATCCCCGATGATCGATCTGATCTGGTCTTCCCGGCGTATGAACCGCGCTATCCGGAACGCATTCGCGACCATGGCGGCGATTGCTTCGAAGCCATCCGCGAGAAAGACATCATCATTCACCACCCGTATGAGAGCTTCGATGTGGTGGTGAAATTCCTGCGCCAGGCGGCCGCCGATCCCGATGTCGTGACGATCAAGCAGACCCTCTACCGGACCTCGAAAAACTCGCCGATCGTCGCCGCCCTGATCGAGGCCGCCGAAGCGGGCAAGAATGTCACCGCCCTGGTCGAGCTGAAGGCGCGCTTCGACGAGGAAGCCAATCTGAAATGGGCCCGCGACCTGGAACGCGCCGGGGTGCAGGTCGTGTATGGCTTCATGGAATACAAGACCCACGCCAAGATCTCGCTGGTGGTCCGCCGCGAGGGGACTGCCCTGCGGACCTATGCGCATTTCGGGACCGGCAATTACCACCCGATCACGGCGAGGGTTTACACGGACCTGTCGCTCTTCACCGCGGACCCGGCCTTTGGCCGTGATGCCGGGCGGATCTTCAATTTTGTCACCGGTTATGCGCGCCCGGAAAACCTCGAACGCCTCTCGGTCTCGCCCTTGCGTCTGAAGGAAGACCTGCTGGCGCATATGGAAATCGAGATCGCCAATGCAAAGGCCGGCAAGCCGGCGGCGATCTGGGCCAAGCTCAATGCGCTGGTCCATCCCGAAATCATCGACGGCCTTTATCGCGCCAGCCAGGCGGGGGTTCGGATCGAGCTGATCGTGCGCGGGGTGTGCTGCCTGCGCCCGGGCATTCCCGGCCTGTCGGAGAATATCCGCGTCAAGAGCCTGGTCGGGCGCTTCCTGGAGCATTCGCGGATCGCCTGTTTCGCGAATGGCAGCGAGATGCCGTCGCCGGCGGCGAAGGTCTTTATCTCCTCGGCCGACTGGATGCCGCGCAATCTCGACCGCCGCGTCGAACTACTCTGCCCGATCCAGAACCCGACCGTGCATCGCCAGGTGCTTGATCAGATCATGGTCGCCAATCTCAATGACACCGCCCAGAGCTGGTATATGGACGGGCAGGGCGAATATCGCCGGGTTGATACCTCGGGCATGAAAAAGGCCTTCAGCGCCCATGCCTATTTCATGACGAATCCGAGCCTGTCCGGCCGTGGCCACGCCCTCAAGAATGACCAGCCCCCCGTTCTCACGGGGGATGGTTAGCGCTCTTGGATCCGGTCAATATCCCACATCAGGCCTTCGCGGAGAACGCGGTCGAACGTGATATCGCGGTGATTGATGTCGGCTCGAATACTGTGCGCATGGTGCATTTCCGCCTCGAGGGGCGGGCGATCTGGCCGGTCTTCAATGAGAAGGTGATGGCCGGGCTCGGACGCGGTCTGCGCCAGCGGGGCACGCTGCATCCCGACAATATCGATATCGCCATGCGGGCCCTGAAACGCTTCGAGCGCCTGCTCGACGCCAAGGGCGTCAGCGAGCGCTACGCGGTCGCCACCGCCGCGGTGCGCAATGCCAGTGACGGGCCGGACTTCGTGCGCCGGGTTGCGGCGGAAACCAGTTTCCGGCTGCGTGTCCTGTCTGGTCCGGAAGAGGGCGAACTGTCAGCGTTCGGCCTGGTGACCGGCATCCCTGGTGCGCACGGAATGATGGGGGATCTGGGCGGCTCCAGTCTTGAATTGACGCCGCTCGATCACGGCATGCTCGGTGCCGGCCAGACCTTTGCACTCGGCCCCCAGGAAGCGATCCCGCCGGGGCCATGGGATGCCGATGCGGTCTGTTCGGTGATCGATGAACGCTTGCGCGAGGATGGTGTCCTGCGGGGGCAGGGCGGTGAATTCTATGCGATCGGCGGCGCATGGCGCTCGCTGGCCCAGCTGGCCTTTGCACGCTCCGACTATCCCCTGCGCGTCGCACACCAGTTCCGCATCGATGCCAGACGCGTGCGGGAATTGACGCGGCTGGCGAGCCGTCTCAGCACCGCCTCGCTGGCCGGAATTCCCGGCATCTCCTCGCGCCGGGCCCCGAGCATTCCCTATGCGGCCCTCCTGCTCAGCCGCATCGTCGAGATGGGAAAATTCTCCCACGTCGTCTTCTCCGCCTATGGCTTGCGCGAAGGCGTGCTGATGCAGGGGCTGCCTGAGTCTGTGCGTGCGATAGACCCCCTGATTGCCGGGGCCGAAGCATTAGCGCGACCGGTCTCGCCGACGCCGGATTTTGGTCGTTCCCTGGCCCGCTGGATCGCCCCGGCGATGGCCAATGTCGACACGGTCTTTACGCCGCGCCGCGACCGGGTCCTGCAGGAGACCGCCGCGCGGCTGGCCGATCTGGGCGCGCGGCGCCATCCTGACCACCGCCTGGAACTGACCCGTGACAGCGTGCTTTACGCGCCCTTCGCCGGCATCAATCATGCCGAACGGGCCTTCCTCGCCGCCGTGATGCATTACCGGTATGGCGGACGCCGAAGCGCGCTGGACGACCTCGCGGTCTTCCATCTCATCGACGAGGCCCAACACGATGTCGCCCAGATGCTCGGCTGCACCTTGCGGCTGGGCGCGAAATTGTCCGGGCGTTCAGCCAGCCTGCTGGATCGCTTCACGCTACGGGTCGAGCCCGGGCTTGTCTGTCTGGATGTCGATGAGAGCGTGCGCGACCTTTATGTCGAGCGCTCAGTCTCCCTGCTGGGAACCCTGGCTGGCGCGATCGGTCGCAAGGGTGAGGTCCGGTATCTCTAGACCTTGCCGCCGACCGGACGCGCGGCAACCTTGCCATCCTCGAGCACCAGCGCAATCTCGCCACGCTTGAGCCCCATCGCCGGTTCGCCAAAGACCTCGCGGCGCCAGCCGCGCATGGCCGGGACATCGGGCGTGTCGCTACAGGCGATTTTCTCGAGATCCGGGGCGGTCGCGATCAGGCGTGAAGCGACGCCCGCTTCGTCGGCGACCAGTTTGAGATAGACTTTGAGCAATTCAATCGTCGGGCCGATGCCTTGCGGTGTCGGGGCGGGTTTTTCGACCTTGGGCGCATAGGCCTCAGGATTGGCCATGGCGGCTTTCATGTCGGCATAGAGCCGTTCAGCCGGCTTTGAGCGTTCGAAGCCGCGCGGGACGGCGCGCAGGCCCTGCATCTGGCCTTCCTCGGTCGGTGCCAGGGTGGCGATCTCGTAGAGCGCATCATCCTTCATGACGCGCTGGCGCGGCATGTCGCGGGTCTGCGCCTCGCGTTCGCGCCATGCGGCCGCGGCACGCAGGGCGGCGAGCCATTTGGGATGGGTCTTGCGCAGTTTCAGGCGTTTCCAGGAGTCTTCCGGGTCCATGCGATAGGTATCCGGACTGGTCAGGATCGCCATTTCGTCCTGCAGCCAGGCGGTGCGATTTTTCCTTTCCAGCCGCTCGCGCATGATCGGATACATGTCGCGCAAATGCGTCACATCGGCCATGGCATAGGTGAGCTGATTGTCTGACAGCGGCCGGCGCGACCAGTCTGTGAAGCGCGAGCCCTTGTCGACAGGGCGTTTGAGCAGGGTCTGGACCAGATTGTCATAGGCAATCGAGTCGCCCAGACCGATCGCCATCGCAGCGACCTGGCTGTCAAACATCGGCGTCGGGATCAGCCCGTCTCCCAGATTGTAGAAGATCTCGAGATCCTGGCGCGCGGCGTGGAAGACTTTCATCACGCGCTCATCGACCATCAGCTCCCAGAATGGCTCCAGATCAATGCCTTCGGCCAGAGGGTCGATGATGACTTCGGTCTCGCCGCCGGCAGCCTGGATCAGGCACAGGGCCGGCCAATAAACCGTCTCGCGCATGAATTCTGTATCGACCGCCACATGTTCGGCCTGGAGGAGGGCATCGCAGGCCCGGGCGAGTTGGTCTGTTGTCGTGATAATGTTCATGCCTTGGCCCTTTAGCGCCTGCATTGCGGTTTGACCATCACGAAGGCGCACTTGCCGGCTTGCGGCGCAGCGCCAGACGCCAGCCGGTGACCGCCGCAGCGAGCAGGCTGCCGGCCGCGATCAGCAGGAAGGCGGTCTGGATGGGCAGGTGGCCCAGGGCAATGAAGGCGAGGGTGAACTGGCCCAGCGTTGCGGTTGCCGCATTCATGATGCCGCCGGCGGCCAGCAGGCGGCCACGCATTTCCGGCGCCGCGCGGCGCTGTGCCATCGCTTGCAGGGGGACGACAAACAGGCCTGCGGAGACGGCGGCGAAACCGAGATCGGCCAACAGGCGCCAGTTCGATGGATCGGCGAGGAATGCATCCGCACCGATCAGCGCTGCCCCGTGCGGGACGATCGGATTGGACCAGGTGGCCAGGGCGACATCACTGGTGAAAACCACCAGTCCGATCGCGCCGGCGATGGAGAAGGGGAGTGCATCCCCCTTGCCGCTGAGCGCACCGCACAACAGGGCGCCGACGGCCGCGCCAATCGTGAACAGGGCGCTGAACAACAGGACCACGGTCGCGTCGGCGCCGAGGATGGAGGCGGTGAAGACCGGCATCAGTGTGATGATCGAGGCGGCCAGCATCCAGAACCAGGCGGCACCGAGCAGCGGGCGCAGCACGTCAGGGGCCTTGAGCGCATAGCTCAGGACGCGAAAGGTCTCGGCGATGAAATTGAAAGTCACGGGCAGGTCGCGATTGGCGGCTTCGACACGCGGCAATTGCCGCGCCGAGAGCCAGCCGAAGATTGCGATGATCACCAGGCCGGCCCCGATGATTTCCGGGCCGAGCGGCCGCACGGCGAGCCAGGTGCCCAAAGCAACACCCATCAGGATGGAGACATTGAGAAAACCGCTCAACAGGGCATTGGCCGGCACCAGCTCGTGCGGAGCCATCAGCGATGGCAGGGCGGAGTTTTTGGCCGGGGTGAAGAAGGCCGATTGCGTTCCCATCAGGAAGAGGGTCGGCAGGAGCAGCAGGGGCTGGCGCAGGAAGAGGGCGAGCGCGGCCAGCAGCATGATCCAGATTTCGATCTGCTTGGTGACGCGCATGATACAGGTGCGATCATACTTGTCGGCCAGGCGCCCGGCGATCGCCGAGAAGAGGAAGATCGGCAAGGTGATCATCGAGGCGGCAATCGGGACCAGGATGTCGCGCTCGAGCCCGAACAGGCTCAGCCCGCTATAGGTCACCATGGTTACGAGCGCATAGCGGAACAGATTGTCATTGAGCGAACCCAGGCATTGGGCCAGCAAGAGTGGCAGGAAACGACGCTGGGTGATCAGCGCGGCTGCAATCTTGGCACTCATGATCGTCCCTCCGTTTCGAGTTCACGGCTTCGCGTCTCGATGACTGTCTGCAAGCGCTGCATGAAGATTTCGCGCGGCAGGCCGGGCGGAATCGGTTCGAGAAATTCAACAACGGCCGGTCCGGGATGCTTCGCCCATTCCTCTTCCGGCCATCGCAGGCCCAGATTGGTCGCGACCGGGACAACGCTCCGGTTGAGCTCGGTATAGAGCACGTACACGCCCTTGCGGTAACGCCGTGTTACGCCGACTGCGGCCATGCCGCCTTCGGGATAGATCAGGACCGGACGATGATCATCGGCGATCCGGCTGATGCTCTCCTGCAACGCGCCCTGGGCGCGGGCATGGCCCTGCGCATCGACCATGATGGCGCCGGCGCGTTGGACGATCCGGTCGACCAGCGGGAATTTCTCAATCCCGTTGCCGATGACGAAATTGAGGTCGCCGGCGAACGCCATCATCAGCGGGCCGTCGGCATAGGCCTGGTGTTTGGCGGCGATAATCACCGGTTCGCCGCGCGGCACCTCGCCGCGGACCTCGACGGAAATGCCGGCGACCCAGCGCATGCAGAAGCGCGTCGCGTGGCCATAGGCGTTGATGGCGGCCATTAGCGGCTCCCGGCGCGGCAACCAGGCCGCACCATAGCAGATCAGCGCAAACAGGGCGGACAGGCCCCAGAATATAATATTGAAAACCAGCGATCGCATCGCACGACTCCTGCTTTCGGTTGCTCAATTAAACCAAGCGTTTACGCGTCGTTGCGCCGGTTCAGACCGCAGTGTCGGGATGAAAGACCGATTCTCCCCGGCGGACCGAATATTCAGCTTCCAGGGCTCGTGAGCGCGTTTCGACCCGGGTTTCCAGTTCAGCCAGAAAACCGTCGCGATCGCGGCTGGGTGCCATGGGTTCGAGGAATTCGATCACCGCAACACCGGCAAACTTCGTCCATTTCTGCTGCGGCCAGCACTGCCCCAGATTGGTCGCTACAGGTACGACAGGCCGGTCCAGCTGTGAGGAGAGCAACCAGGCGCCCGAGCGATAGCGCAGGCCGGTACCCACCGGGGTCAGATGGCCTTCCGGATAGATCAGGATCGGACGCGGGCGGCCCTCACCCTGGGAGCGTGCCACACCGGCCTGCAGGCTGGCTTTCGCTTCGGCCCCGCCCTGGTTGGACACGACGATGGCGCCGCACCGCTTGAGGACCCAGCCGATCAGCGGATAGTTCAGCATATGGTCGCCGCAGATGAAATTGACGTCGCCGCACTTGGCCATCATCACCAAACCATCGCCCCAGGACTGGTGTTTGGCAGCCAGGATGACCGGCTGGTTTTTGGGTGGCGTGCCGCGAACCTCGACCCGGATCCCGCAAATCCAGCGCATCAACAGCACGGTCAAACGCGCATAGGAGCGGATGCCGTGCATCAATATCCGGCGTCCGGGCAGGAGTGCGAGGATGGCGCACACCACCGCATAAACGGCCGAGATGGTGTAGTAGGCGATATTGAAGATGAGCGAGCGCATGATGATCTCCGCAAGTTTGGTCTGATTGGGCCGGGCAGGGCGCTCAGCTGGCGCGCAGGACGGCCATGATGGCGGTGGTGAAGACCGGGATGAGCTCGGTCATGGGTTGTTGGATGCGGCCGAAAATCCGGTATTCCGCCGGCTGCATCACCAGGCCGAGCGCCATGGCGGCGGCCAGTTCGGGATCACCGGCCGGGATTTCGCCGCTCGCCATCGCCGCGGTCACGCGCGCGCTCATCACGTCTGACGGGTTGGCCCCGCCATCGCCGGACGCCGCGAGGAAGTAATTGCGGTGGGTGAGGTGGTAGGTGAATTGCGCCGGATCGCTCTCGGCCAGTTCGCAATAGGCGGTGACGACGGCGCGCACGGTTTCTTCCAGGCTGGCATTGGGCCGGATATTGGCGTCGACCAGTTGCAGCAGACGCGCATGGATCGCCTCGAACATCCGCCGGGCGAGGTCGTCCTTGCTCTTGAAGTGGCGATACATCGCCCCGTCCGAAATCGTGCAGGCCTGGGCGATCTGTTTGATCGAGACCCCGTCCATGCCGTGGCGCGCAAACAATTGCAGCGCGGCGCGCTCGATGCGGGCCTTGGTCGTGCCCCGCGGTGCCGTGACACCAACATTCGGGTCGGAGCCTTCAAACAGGTCGTCTCTCAGTTTTCCGGTCATTGATTTATCCCCGCGACATGGAAGTAAGTGTTCATTCACATGCTGTTTGTCACAGCTTTCCGGGTGGCGCAAGTGAATAGTTACTTACACGCGCAGAATTCGACCGGGCGGCCTGCCTGGTGTGTGTGTCGATCTTGCCAGTCTGTCGCGAGCGGGCGCATGGTGAGATGCCCTGAACGACCGCGCGGACCGCGCGTCATCGCCTGTCAGGGCCGTTACACGGGGCGTGAGCCCCGATGGTCATCCAGGAGAGAGACCCCCATGAATAAGTTCGTTTTGGCCATGATGGCAGCGTCGAGCCTGAGCTTGCTCGGGACCGCAGTATTCGCCATCGACCACCACATGGCCGGCGAAACCGCCGCGCCAAACCATGAAGCCTGCATGGCGCTGTATGAGGGCATGATGGCCGATATCGCCGAAGGCGATACGGCCGCGCATGACGCCGTTCTCGCCAATCTCGACGACGAGACCCGCGCCAGCTTCAATGCCTGCCACGACATCATCCACGCCGCGCATCATCCCGATGATGCCGACGCCGGGATGCATGCCGACCACCATGCTGACGCGGCACCCGCCGACGAAGACATGACGCATGGCGAGCATGACATGCACGAAGCCGCCCAGCCGCAGGAATAGGTCTGGCCGGCATGAATGTGAAAGGCGGCACCGCGTTGCGGTGCCCCCTTTTGTTTTTTGGGGATGACGGGCGTGCGGTGCTTGAACCCAGGCAGGGCAGTCGTGAGGCCGTCACCAGCTCCGCCCCGGACTGACGTCCGGCGCGCCTCTTCCATCAAGGAAGAGGAGGGCGGTAATCGAGGCGGTGG
>NZ_JBLWTL010000036.1:0-17499 GCF_048270095.1 Maricaulis sp.
CCATTGGGGCTGCTCTACGCAGACCCCGCACTATAGACCCGGAGCGTGACCAGCCGCGATTACGGCCATGTCCCGACCTGGGGAATTATTGCGCGTCCTGTTGCGCATTGCCTGTCACCGAAACGGGACACGCACCGGCAAAGCCGGAGCATGTCCCGGGGACGTGTCTTGTATCATTGGGCGGCCGCTCTGCGTAAAATAGCCCAGCTGCGCTTCCTGCGCCGCCGTCAGACCGGCGTCGAGATAGGCCTGCCAATCCGCTATTCCGCGGAGTATCGGCGGCCTGCACAGCAAGGCATTCTCTAGTCCAAACACGCGCGACGCGGCACTCGACCATCGCCAGTCCTGCGCCCGCTGCCGCAATCCGGCGCGAACGGGGTTGAGCTCGACATAGCGCACCGCCACCAGCGCATGGGTCTCATCCATCGCACAGGAAGAGAACCGCCCCTGCCAAAGCGACCCCGTCCAGCCCTCGCGGCGATTAATGGCGCGGCAATAAGCCCGATGAGCCCAGCCAAGTGTCGCCGCCAGAGCGCCCTCTTCAGGCGGCTCCAGCACGAGGTGGACGTGATTGGGCATCAGACAATAAGCCCAGCACAGCACGCCGTTTGCCGAGCAGGCCTGATTCATCAGCTCAAGATAGAGGCGATAATCGGAGTCACGGAAGAAGGTCGATTGGCGCCGATTGCCGCGCTGGGTCACGTGGTGGGGATAATGCGGCAGGACATGGCGGGCCGTGCGGGGCATGCCGCATCGTAAGCCGCGAATGATCGAATTACAACCAGAGATACACGTCGAACGGGACATGCTCCTGTCCCAAAGGGCAGGTGCGTGTCCCGACTTGGGTGGTCAATACGTGTCCCCTCTTGCATGTCTCGCTCGCGCGACGGAGCTTATCCGCCCCCGGCCCGCCAGCGCTATAATCGGGCGAATTTCGCTCTTTGACAGTGTTGACCCAAGCAGAAAACCATCGCCCGGAATGCGTCCGCGTCCGGCTTTGCCAAGGCGCATCCCGTGACAGCCGATGCCAGGGCGTGACAGTCTCCCATTCCCTCGCGACGATCCAATCACGTGCCAATACAGCAACTTAATCCGCGTAATGGCAGAGTGACAGACTGGCAGACTCGCCGAAAACAGTGACAGTCTGACCCCGAAAAACCCGGCCGCGCTTATAGTAATAATCATAGTAGCAGACGGTCCGGCAACCGATTCCAATATCGGTCAGGCCGCCGGTTATTGCGGCACCGCGACCCAGATCTTCATCGTCAATTGCCCGCTGGGCTCATCGGGATGCAACGAGGTCTGGTGCGCCAGTTTCAGGCCGGCGCCTTCGATCCAGGCTTGCATCTCCTCGTCGGAGAAGCCGAGGCGGCGATGATAATGGTCCTCGCGCAGGGCCTCCAGCTGATGCGGGGCGAAGTCCACGATCAGGAGATGCCCGCCCGGCTTGAGCAGGCGGCCACATTCGGCGACAGCGCCGGCTGGATCGTCGAGATAGTGCAGGACCTGGTGCACCGTGACCAGATCGGCGGCGGCATTCTCGAAGGGTAGCGCGCCGACATCGGCATGGCGCACCGAGCAATTATTCAGGCCGGCATTGGCCAGATTGAGCCGGGCGACATTGAGCATGGAGTGGTTGATGTCGACGCCAATACCGCGCTTGACCCGGTCGGCGAACAGCTCGAGCACGCGGCCCGTGCCGACCCCGACATCAATCATCAGATCGAACGGGCCAGGCCCGGCCAGCTTGCGCATGGCCTTTTCGACCTCGGCATCGGCCAGGTGCAGACGCCGGATCTGGTCCCAGTCATCGGCGACGCTTTCAAAATAGGTCTGCGCCGCCAGGGCGCGGGCCTGTTTGATCGATTCCAGCCGGGCGATATCGCGGGTCAGGACCGGATCATTCTCGGGCAGAAGCTCGCCCAGGATGTCCGCGAGCCGCCGCCCGCCCCCCGACTCGGTCAGTCGATAAAACACATAAGCGCCTTCCGGCAGGCGTTCAGCGAGACGCGCATCGGTCAGGAGTTTGAGGTGGCGACTGACGCGCGGCTGGCTCTGGCCGAGCACATGCACGAGTTCGGAGACGGTCAATTCACCGCGCGACAGCAAGGACACCACCCGCAAACGCGTCGGTTCGCCGATTGCCTTCAGCTGTGTGACCAGTGCATCCATGAAATTCTTGCCTGTAAGTGCGGAATGTCCCTTGCTTTTATCCGCATCGCGCCGAAGTTCAAAGGCAGCATGTAGGCCGCGCCCTGGAGAGCGATGTGAGACGCCGCGAGATCATCATTATCGGAGCCGGACTGGCCGGAGTCAGCGCCGCCTGGACCCTCGCACGGCACGGTCATTCGGTAACGGTGCTGGATGCGCTGGACGGACCCGGCCTGGAGACGAGCTTTGCCAATGCCGGCGCGCTGACGCCCTCGGAGCCCGAGCCGTGGAACCAGCCCGGCATCGCCTGGCAATTGCTCGCCTCGCTATTTGACCCCCACGCGGCGATGAAATTGCGGCTCGCGCCCCTGCCCGGCCTGATCGGCTGGGGCTTGCGCTTCCTGCGCAATTCGACCCACGCCCGCTATGGGGCGGCAAGCCGGGCCAATTTCGCCCTCGCGCGCTACAGCCTCGCGGCAACGCAGGCGGTGCGCGACGAGCTGGGACTGGAATTCGACAACCTCAAATCCGGCACGCTGAAGCTCTGCCGCAACCAGGCCGGCATCGACGCCGCCGTCCTCGCCGCCGAAAGACTGGTGCCGCTCGGCCTGAATTATCGCCTCCTCGACCGCGCCGCGACGCTGGCACTGGAGCCGCGCCTGACCGCGATTGCCGATGCGATCGCCGGCTCGATCCACTATCCCGACGATGAATCCGGTGATGCCCACCGCTTTACCGCTGCGCTGGCCGCTGCGGCCGAGGCCGCCGGGGTCAGTTTCGAATGGGGCACCCGCGTCACCGAACTGCTGGATCGCGGCGGCCAGATTGTGGGCGTGTGCACCGAGACCGAAGAAATCGAGGCCGATACCGTCATTATCGCCGCCGGTCATACGGCCTGGTCGCTACTGAAGCCGCTCGGCCTGCATCTGCCGGTACGTCCTGTGAAGGGCTATTCCCTCACCCTCGACATGTCCGATCTCAAGACCCGCCCCGCCATCCCCGTCTGCGACGAGGCGCTGCACGCCATCGTCACGCCGATGGGGGAGCGGTTGCGCGTTGCCGGCACGGCGGAGATTGCCGGCAATGACAAACGCTTGCGGCCGGAGCGGGTGGAAAACCTGAAATCCCTGGTCCGCGCCATCTACCCGCAATTTGCCGACCGCCTTCTGGCCGGCGAGATCAATGCCTGGGCCGGCTTCCGGCCGATGAGTGCCGATGGCCGTCCCTTTATCGGCGAGACCCGCGCGAAGGGATTGTGGCTCACCACCGGCCATGGCCATCTGGGCTGGACCCAGGCGATGGGCTCAGCCGGATTGCTTGCCGCCCTGATCGACGGCGAGACACCGCCGGTCGATCCGGCACCCTTCGCGGCAAGCCGGATCTGATACAAAAAGGCCCGGCGCAAGCGCCGGACCCTGATGCATTGTGACGTAGCGAAATCTAGCGACCGAATTTCTGGAATTTGATCCGGTGCGGGATGTCGGCATCGGCGCCGAGACGGCGCTTCTTGTCTTCCAGATAATCGGAGAAGGACCCTTCAAACCATTCCACATGGCTGTCGCCTTCAAAGGCGAGAATGTGGGTGGCGATCCGGTCGAGGAAGAAGCGGTCGTGGGAGATGACCACGGCGCAGCCGGGATAGATTTCCAGCGCTTCTTCAAGAGCCGAGAGAGTTTCAACGTCGAGATCATTGGTGGGCTCATCGAGGAGGAGGAGATTGCCGCCCTCTTTGAGCATCTTGGCGAGATGGACGCGATTGCGCTCACCACCCGAGAGCAGGCCGACCTTCTTCTGCTGGTCGCCGCCCTTGAAATTGAAGGCCCCGACATAAGCCCGGCTTGGCACTTCGCGATTGCCGAGATTGAGCATGTCATTGCCCTCGGAGATCTCTTCCCAGACGGTCTTCTTCGGGTCGAGCTTGTCGCGCGACTGGTCGACATAGCCCAGCTTCACCGTTTCACCGAGACGGATCGAGCCTTCATCAGGGGTTTCCTGGCCGATAATCATGCGGAACAGGGTCGATTTACCGGCACCATTGGGGCCGATCACGCCGACCACGCCGCCCGGCGGCAGCTTGAATTCCAGACCATCGATCAGCAGCTTGTCGCCATAGCCCTTTTTCAGGCCCTCGACCTCCACAACGACACCACCCAGGCGCGGGCCTGGCGGAATATTGATGGTGGCGTGCGAGACATCGGCGCGTTCGGCCTTCTCACGCAGCTCCTCATAGGAGCGGATACGGGCCTTGGACTTGGCCTGGCGGGCTTTCGGCGAGGAGCGGATCCAGTCCAGCTCGCGCGCCAGCGCACGTTCCTTGGCCGATTTCTCACGGCCTTCCTGGGCCATGCGCTTGGTCTTCTGTTCCAGCCAGGACGAATAGCCACCCTCATAGGGCACGCCGCGGCCGCGATCGAGCTCGAGCGTCCAGGTCGTGATCGAGTCGAGGAAGTAACGGTCGTGGGTGACGACCAGAACCGCGCCAGCGAATTTCTCGAGATAATTCTGCAGCCAAGCCACCGATTCAGCATCGAGGTGGTTGGTCGGCTCATCGAGCAGCAGCATGTGCGGTTCGGACAAGAGCAGGCGGCACAGCGCGACACGGCGGCGTTCACCGCCGGAGAGATCCTTGACGCCCCAGTCGGCGGGCGCGCAACGCAGCGCGTCCATCGCCATTTCGATCTTGGAATCAATGTCCCAGGCGTCCGCAGCGTCGATCTTTTCCTGCAACGTATTCATTTCTTCCATCAGCTCGTCGGAATAATCCTCGGCGAGCTTCATGGAGACAGCGTTGAAATCATCGATCAGCTTCTTGGCCGCCGAGCCTTCAATGACGTTTTCCCAGACGGTCTTGTTCTCGTCGAGATGCGGCTCCTGGGCCAGATAGCCGACCTTGACGCCCTTCTCGGCCCAGGCTTCGCCACCAAATTCGGTATCCATACCGGCCATGATTTTCAGCAGGGTGGATTTACCCGAACCATTGACCCCGACGACACCAATCTTGGCGTCGGGCAGGAAATGGAGCGAAAGGTTTTCGAACACGGGCTTGGAGGCACCGGGATAGGTCTTGGACAGCTTGTCCATATGATAGACGTATTGATAGGCGGACATGGGCGGACGGTCTCTTCGACAAAGGGGGTAAAAGCTGGGCTCCCTTTAGCCGACCGGCGCGCATTGGGCAACGCGGCTGCAGCGCACGAGGTCAGATGAAGGAGCATCCGGCGGATGGTGTCTTGCCTTGGAGATGGGCATGGTCGGAGCCGATTGCCAGTAGCGCCGGTCAAATAGTCCGCGCGCGCCGGGCATGGTCCGGCAGACCAGGTGCGTGCCGCAGACATCTCAGCAGCCCGCGCCGATGCCCCCTACCCCTTGAGGCTTTGCCTGACCCAACCGGCGATCTGATCGGCATTGATCGCGCCGGCATGGCGGGCCACTTCCTTGCCCTTGTCGAACAGGATGATCAGCGGAATGCCGCGGATCTGGAAGCGGCTGCCGACGCTCTGATGCTGCTCGGTATCGAGCTTGGCGAAGCGGACGCCCGGCGACATCCGCCTGGATGCGTCGGCGAACATCGGCCCCATCATCTTGCACGGACCGCACCAGGGGGCCCAGAAATCCACCACGAGCGGCACCTCGTCATTCCTCAGATGCTTGTTGAGCCTGGCCTCATCAAGCTCGAACGGTGCATCCGGAAACAGCGGCGCCTTGCACGCACCGCAAGTGGGCCCCGCAGAGCGCCGTGCCGTCGGGATGCGGTTCTTCGCCTGGCAAGCCGGGCAGATGATGTGGAATGTATCGGTCATGGCAATTCACCGGGAAGGGACAGACAAGGCGCTCGCAGGCGGATGCGAGGTTTGCTGGCTTCCATATGGGGGCGCACGGGCGGCAATGCCAAGGACGGCACCGGGAAATTCGGCCGCGGCTAGCCTGCGGCACCCAGGCTCGCGCCCGATTGACCCGTCCCGCCGGCGGGCGGCAGGACGCGCGGGACAAGCTGGGTTTCAAGCCAGGCCAGCGCCGCTTCCGCCGATTCGAACGCGCGGCTTGGCCGACCCGTCTCTTCAAGCCGCCGGGTCATGAAAATCGCCCGTCCGACCTGGCTTTCCCGATACACGAAGGCTACCGGAAATTTTTCGGGGAAGTCGGTGCAATACGCGTCTGCAACCTTGGAAAACTCCTCCATCTCAAAGGTCAGGTCATACTTGTTGTAGTCCATCAACAAGCCTTCAATCGGATTATTTGCCAGCGTCTCGGCCAGCGCATGCAAGGAGACCAGGCTCGCCTCGAGATCGCAGCCGCCATGGAGCTGGATCGACAGGGCCTTGTCGTCCAGAACCATGCTGAGCGTGTATGCAAATCCATCGGACATCAGACTATCCCCCTGCGATCAATGTAGTTTCTTCAGCTAACCAGTTGATTGACGAAAACGCCAGTCTGTTCATCAATATGAACAAACCCGGACCTGCAAGCCTGCATCGCCATCGGCCCTAAACCCATGTCCACATATCCGCTGCACGCCGCATTTCATCGCGGTGCATCCGCCAATCGGGCATCACGCGTTCGACAGTGCTCCAGAATGCTGGCGAATGATTGGGCTCGACCAGATGCGCCGCTTCATGGGCACAAACATAGTCCACGAGGATTTCGGGAAACCCCATCAGACGCCAGTTGAGGCGGATTGTGCCGTCGGGCGCGCACGATCCCCAGCGGCGCTTCTGATCCCGGACCACCACTTTGCGCACGGGACGGTCGAGCCGGGCTGCAAACGCCTCGACCCGCGGCCGCATGAAATGCTCACCCTCGCGCTTGTAGTGGCGCATCAGGGCGCCGGCGATCGCCCGCCGACGCAGTTCGCCGCGGGCTTCGGGATCCACCGTCACCAGGACGCGGTCGCCTTCCCGGCGCAATGTGGTGCGAATACCGCGCGGCTCGACCTGGAGCTTGAGCTCACCGCCCAGCCAGGGCAGGGTCTCGCCGGTCACATAGGCGAGCTCACGCTGTCGCGGCCGCTCGGCCCAGGCCGCGAGCTTGCTCAATATCCAGTGCGACTTCTCCTGCAGCGCCGCCTCGATATCGCGGACGCCAAGGCGTTGCGGTGCCGTCACGGCGAGGCCATCGCGGTTGACGACAAAGCCGATGGTACGGCGTGTGCTACGCCGGAGTGCATAGGGAATTTCCTGGTCGCCGAGGCGAATGCGGCTGGTCTGGGTCATGGCGTCATGCTGCCCGCTGCCGATGCAGGCGGCAAGCTGCCCCCATCAGAGAGAGCCCCGCCCCCCTCCACGCCGAACCGCCTGGCGATGCAAAGCTGGTCGACAATTTGTTCGGCCGTGTACTGGTCGGGATTATCGATCCACCAATCGAGCAAGTGAAACACCGCCCCGACCTCGCAGCGCGCCGCTGCCTTTGGGTCAATGTCGCGGCGGATCCGGCCTTCGGCCTGCCCCTCAAGCAGTTCAGGCACGCGCAAATCAGCGATCGCATCCACCACTTCGCGCTGCATGGGATCGCCGGCACCGCGCGAGAGCAGAAGCCGGAAGAATGGCGCGTAGACCTGGGCGAAGGCGACCACGCCCTCCATGGCCGCCCGGTCGCGCCCGGCGCGCGTGGGGGCGGACTCGCGAGCCAGGACAAGGCCTTCGATCACCATCGCCTTCCCGGCGCGCATCAACTCGCGGAACAGCGCATCCTTGTCAGGAAAGTGGGAGTAGAGTGTGCCCATTGCGATCTCGGCTTCACGGGCAATGTCGGCGATACGCGCGCCCTGCACACCGTCGGCGGCAAACACTTTGGCACCGGCGCTGAGCAGCCTTTGCCGCGTCGCATCCTTCATTTCCTTGCGGGTGATGGCCAAATCAAACTCTCACTTCATGCACTATAATCGCGTGAAAATATTTTCATTGAATTAATTTTCAACGAACCTATCCTCGCAGGATCAAGTCCGTTGGCGGTGTCGTGGAACACTCTCGAGCGACGACCAACAGTCCGGCACGGCACAACACAATCCCGCTCCCCAAAAGCGGGTCGGGTGGCGGCCTCCTTGCCCCAAGCAGATCGAGCCGCCACCCATATTTTCCATCGGCGAAGAGCGCGCGGCTCGCGCGCGGGCTTCGCGCAATCACGTGCCATCCCATCGCGCGGCTATTGATGAAGCTAGGCGGTCAGCAAGTCGCCGCAAATCGCTTCGAGCCCGGCCTTGTCCTCAAGGTCGAAGGCTCCGAAATCCGTTGAGTCGATATCGAGCACCGCCACCAGCGTGCCATCGCGGTCGAACACCGGCACGACAATCTCCGAATTCGAGCGGCTGTCACAGGCGATGTGACCGGGAAAGGCGTGGACGTCGGTGACCAGCTGGGTTTCGCCGGTCGCGGCAGCCGCACCACACACGCCGCGCCCAAAAGGAATGCGCAGACAGCCCAGCGTACCCTGATAGGGACCGACGACCAGTTCGGCTGGCTTGAGCGGGTCGACGACATAGAAGCCGGTCCAGAAGAAGCGCGCCCCGAAGGCGTCCCGCAACAGGCAGGCCGCGGTCGCATAGCGCGCCGTCACGCTGGTCTCGCCGGCGACCACCGAGGCGATCTGCTTGCGCACATCCGCGTAGATTTTGGCTTTTTCACTCATCTCGGGCATCCCTGACTGACACCGGATAAGTCAGGTGCGTAGCGGGCCTGTTCAAGTCCCAATAACAGCCAATGAGCCGGATCAGAGACGGATCCCGCCGCGCAGGCTTTCGCGGATCGCGCGCTCGATCGCCTTGTCAGCCTCCTCGCCCTCACCGGACGGGTTATCGCCCGATGCGGTGCGGCGCTCTTCATATTCCAGCCGTGTATGGATCATCCGGATCCGGGCATCGACCAGACCGTAAATCTCGGACGGGATTTTGGTCGCGACATTCATCCCCAGCTTGCGCGCCGCATCCGGCGAAATCGCCTCGCTATGGGAGAGTTTTCCGGAGGACAGGTAATCGGCGAGGAAATCGGGATCCTTGTCCTCGGACTTGTGGTTCTCGTGGACGATTTCGCGGGCAACACGATCGGCATAGCGGTCATATTTCTCCGCTTCATGCGCCAGCATGACCACGAGGTCCTGGGTCGCCAGCGGCCCTTTCTGCTCGAGCAGATCGCGATAGGCTTCGGTCGGGAAGCCGCCATAGATCGTGTCGATCGGGCCGAGCGAGGCCGTCGGGTCCATCGCGACCTTCTCCGCCGCGAGCGCGATCATCGCGCCCCCGGACATGGCGACATAGGGCACATAGGCGATCACGTGCGGATCGCGCCGGGAATTATGCTTTGCCTTGCGCAAATGCTCCTTGATCGCCAGCGCGATCATGTGAGCGGGACGCGCATAACCGCCCAGGGTATGCAGCACGATGACGATCTTCGAGCGCGGATTGGCCTGGCGGATCAGCGCAATCGCCTCGAAGGCCTCGTCGAAGACGATCTGCTGTGGCGCGCTGTCGCGACCGATAAAGCCGTCGCCGAGATCATGGATGAGCTCGATCAGCAGGGTATTGGATTTCTCGAATTTTGAGCGGAAGCGGCGATAATCCTCCTTGGCCTCCTGATAGGCGGCGGCCCGCTTGCGGCGCAGCCTGGCGAGCTGATCCTCATCCGAGGCCAGCTGGTGCCGCGATGTGAGCATTCTCACGATCACGATCAGCAAGACCACAATCAGGGCCGCCATGCCGGCGCCAATCACCGTCGTCTGGTCCGCGAAATCCAACACATCTCCCCCCGGAGGCTGCAATGCCCGCTAACGGGGCTCGCCGGGGAGCATGTTAACCATTGTGAACAGGATGCGACAAGCGACAAGACGGCGATGGAAGGCAGAAATTGCGCCAGCCCCGGCCCCGACCGTTTAGTCTAATCGTCCAGTGCTGCCGCGACCGGGGCGCCGCCCAATGCGGCGAGCTGGCGTTCGGCGACCAGATCATTGAGCAGGCCGGCCAGACGGACGCCGCCCTGTTTCAATTCCTGGCGGCTGATGCGCAAGCCGCGCTCATAATAGGCATCGCCGGGCGCGATCAACTGGTCGGCGCGGGCCCAGTAATAGGCGAAATCGCGTGAGCGGACGATGTCATGGCTTTCCTGCGCCCAGGCGATCGGATCGAGCGGGGTGATGACCTCAACCCCGTTGAGCGGGATTTCCGAAGCCAGTTCGTCAGCGAAATAGGACCAGCGTGTCGCTTCCGGCGCCCAGCCCCATTGCTCGCTCATATAATCGAGAATGATTTCACTGTCCCAGACGCGGTGAAGATTGGTGTGACGCTCGCCGCGCCAGAGAACGTCGATATCATTGCCGCCGCGATCGCCCTCGATCGAGACATGCATCGGCTGATGGATATCGCCGAGCCAGTGCGCGAGGAATTTGAGCGCTTCAAGCCGCTCGCCATCGCTGCGGGCCCGATCAAGAAAGACGCCGGCATGCAGATCGATGGCCGAAGTGATACAGCCATCCTCGGCGCAATCCTCGGCATCGACCTGCGGATCATTGCGGTCCTGATTGATGTAGTGCCAGGTCCGGGTGAATTCATGGGTCGTGCCGCGCACTTCGTCAGCCCAGGAACAGATATCGCGGAAATGCTCGAACTCGGCATCAAGCGCAACCAGACGGTCGACTTCGCTGCGCGCATCATCGCTGAGATAGCGATAGGCGAGATCGCAGACGATGCGGTGACCATCGCGGCCATAGGCTTGCGCCGGCGGGGCCAGGCTCAACAGGCCGGCCACAAGGCCGCCCGCCACGAGAGTGCGCAGAAATAACATGGAGAACCGCCCTGAAAATAGCGCGGCCGCCCGCCGCCTGGATCAAGCACGTATCTAGGTCAGACACGTCCACGCCTCCACTAGGCAAGGCGGGCATTTGACGGCTTTAAAGCCGGGGGTTTCATTTTGGGCGCGAAAAGGACTCTGCCAGTCTGTCAGTCTGCCATTTCGGGGCTGGAGGCCTGTCCGGACAGGGCCGGACGGCGTGACAGGGCTGATGGCAGGGCCTGTCAGTCTGCCATTGCCGGGAGGGTCCGGGCAGCGCGGCGATGCCAGGCGCCCGGCCGAGCTGCGGGGGGCGCCTGTGGTGATGGATCGACGATGTCAAAGAGCGTGACTGCCGTGATTATAGCCGCATCGGCACAGGGGCGGATAAAGCATCCCGGCGGGGGCACCCACCGGCCCCACTGAAACGGGACCATGTCCCGTCAGTGGTGGAAACAGCCGCCGCGCTGCGGGCCTCAGCAATGATCGATCACAACGCTGACGGGGCGCTGCAAACCAGGGCCGTCATAGCTATAGCGAAAAGCGGCACCATCACGAACCATCCCGGCCGTCATCGCATTATTGCAAGTTTGCCCTGGCGCAGTCTGGTCAGCAAAGCTTTCCACCTGCTGCGATGTGATCGTTGAATCGTGAACCGTGTAGTGCAGTTCGATTTCAAGCCCGTTGCGGCTGACCCGGTCCATCACCACGGAAGCATTGATGGGCATCGGCAATTGCGGCCCCAGCCGCGTCACATAATATTCGACCCGGGCTTCAACAGGACCGTCCGCCGGGAACTGGCTTTCACCGGTTGTGGCTGCCGGTGCCGCCTCGGCGACCGGGGCATCGGGTGCGTCCGAACAGGCGGCCAGAAACAAGCCGCCCGCTACCCATGCTGAAATCGCGTATCGCATTATGAACTCTCCTTTTTTCATCGTGGAGACTAACGAATTCAACCCTGATCGAAATGTCGCATTCCGTCGCACAGGACCGGTGCCGGGATCGAAGGGTTGATCGGCTATGCCTCATCCCTGCTCCCGGCCTTGTGCCGGGGCCTGCCGGAATGCGGCGAATATCCTCCACCCTCCGGGAGAAGGTGGATTGGTGGTTGAGCAGGAATTCGACGGCCGGCGCGCGCAGCCTCCACCAAAACCCTCATGCCGGGTGTTCGCCAGCGTTGCGCTGGCCCGCCTCACCCGCCCCTGCGGGGCACCCTCTCCTCGCGGAGAGGGACGCAAGGCGCGCGTTTTCCTTCTCCGTGAGGAGAAGGTGGCCAAAGGCCGGATGAGGCGGGCCGCTGCGACCGCTCCAATTCTGGCGCCGCCCTTCCTCCAGGTGCGCCACCCATCCAGCAACTAACCTGGTGACAGTGTGTTGATCCGGAAAGCCTGCGCCAATCCGCCGCTTGACCACCCGCGCGGCGCGAGCAACGCTCACCGCCATGAACAAACTCGCCTCCGCCCATAATATCGATGACTTGCGCGCGCTCGCGAAACAGCGTCTGCCGCGCATGGTGTTCGACTATATTGATGGCGGCGCCGATGACGAGGTGACGCTGCGGGCCAATTGTTCGCGCTTTGATGCTTACGCGCTGAACTGGAAGGCGCTGGTCGATATCGCCTCGATCGACATGACGACGACGGTGATGGGTTCGCCCTGCGCCGCACCGATCATCGTCACCCCGACCGCCGCCCAGCGCCTGTTTCATCCGCGTGGCGGCGAGACGGCTGTGGCGCGCGCGGCAGCGGCGCATGGCCTGATCTACTCCCTCTCCACGCTCGGCTCGACCTCGATCGAGGCCATCGCAGCAGAGACGACGGGGCCGAAATGGTTCCAGATGTATGTCTGGAAGGACCGCGCCATTGTCGAAGCCTCACTCGAGCGCGCACGCGCCGCGGGCTATACCGGGCTGATCCTGACCGTCGACGTGCCTGTGGCCGGCAATCGCGAACGCGATCTGCGCAATGCCTTCACCGTCCCGCCCAAGATCAGCGCGACGACCATCGCCCAGGTCCTCGCCCGGCCCGGCTATCTCTATGACATGCTGACGATGCCGAAGATCTCGCCGGCCAATTTCGCCGATACCGACCCGCAAGGCGACGGCGTGATGGGCTATATCAACCGTCAGTTTGACCGCACCGTCACCTGGGATGATGCGCGCTGGATGAAACAGGTCTGGGGCGGACCCTTCGCGATCAAGGGCATTGTCCGGCCCGATGATGCGCGGCGCTGCGTTGATATCGGCGCCGATGCGGTGTGGGTCTCCAATCATGGCGGGCGCCAGCTCGACGGTTCGACAGCAACCATCGACGCCCTGCCCGACATTGTCGACGCAGTCGGCCGCGAGGCCGAGGTGATCCTCGATGGCGGTATCCGGCGCGGCACCGACATTATCAAGGCCCTCGCGCTCGGCGCACGCGCCGTCGCGATCGGCCGGCCCTATCTTTATGGCCTCGGCGCCGCGGGCGAAGCCGGCGTGCACCGTGCCCTGGAATTCCTCACAACCAGCCTGCAGCGCGATCTGGCCCTGACCGGGGCAAGGCGTTTGAGCGAGCTGGGTCCTGATTTCGTCCGCCGCCCGCCCCTTTAGATCCCTCTCAAGCGAAAGATCCAACCATGTTTGCTGCCGAAAGCCTGGTCCGCACCCTGATCAATCAGGGCGTCGAAGTCTGCTTCACCAATCCGGGCACCTCGGAAATGCACATGGTCGCCGCCCTCGACCGCGTCGAGGGTATGAAATCCGTGCTGTGCCTGTTTGAAGGTGTCGCGACAGGGGCCGCCGATGGCTATGCGCGCATGGCCGGCAAGCCGGCCTGCACCCTGCTGCATCTCGGCCCCGGCGTCGGCAATGGCCTCGCCAATCTGCACAATGCGCGGCGCGCCTTCGCGCCGGTCGTCAATATTGTCGGCGATCATGCTGTCGCCCACGCCGCACTCGATGCGCCGCTGACCAGCGATGTCGCCGGTGTCTGCGCGCCGATGTCGCGCTGGGTCGGAACGGTAAAGCTCGCATCCGAAGTATCGAGCATGGCGGTTGAAGCCGTGCGCCAGTCCTATGGTCCCGAGCGCGGCGTCGCCAGCCTGATCCTGCCGGCCGATTGCGCCTGGTCGGATCAGGAGCCGGACGTGATCAAGGCCGTCGATCTGCCCCCGCTGCGTCCGGTCGGGGATACAGCCATCGAGGCCGCGGCGAAGGCCTTGAGCGCCGCCAAATCACCCATCCTGTTTCTCGGCAATGAGGCCTGCCTCGAGGCGGGTCTTGAAGCCGCAGCGCGGATCGCCGCCGCCAGTGGCGCGCGGCTTTTCATGGATACATTCGTCCCGCGCATTGCCCGCGGTCATGGCCGCGTCTCACCGAAACGCCTGAGCTATCTGGGCGGCGAGGCGATGGCGGAACTGGCCGATTGCGACCTCCTGCTGATCGCCGGCACCAAGGCACCGGTCGCCTTCTTTGCCTATCCGGGAGAGCGCGGCGAGTTCACGCCCGACGGCGCGCAAACCCTCACATTGGGCGGCCCGGCCGACGATATTATTGGCGCGATGAATGCACTGGCGGACCGTCTCGGACCGGCTGACCCGATGCCGCTGCCCGAGCGCGCGCAAATGCCGGAAATCTCCCCGGACGAACCCCTCAATCCCGGCTATGTCGGCATTGCGATGGCGCGCCACATGCCGGAAAATTCGGTGCTGTGCGATGACGCCACCACATCGGGCATGGGCGTATTTCCCTGGACCGATAATGGCCCGAAACATGACTGGCTCTGCCTGACCGGCGGCGCGATCGGTGCCGGCATGCCGCAAGCGGTGGGCGCGGCGATGGCCTGTCCGGAGCGCCAGGTCTTCGCCCTGTGCGGCGACGGGGCCGCTGCCTATACGCTACAGGCCTTGTGGACCCAGGCGCGCGAAAACCTGGACATCATCAATATCGTCTTCGCCAATCATTCCTATCTGGTGCTCAATTTCGAGCTGGCCCGCGTCGGTGCCGGCGAGCCGGGACCGGCCGCCCAGCAAATGCTCTCGCTCGACAATCCCAAAATGGACTGGGTCAAACTGGCTGAAGGTTTCGGCGTCCCGGCCCGCAGCGCCCGCACCGCCGGCGAATTCGATGCCGCACTGCAAGCCGCCATGAAGGCGGGAGGCCCGCAGGTCATCGTCGCGGAAATCTGATCGGGATCCGGCGTTCAGCGCCCGCCACTGGCGAGACGCTGCCCCGGCCCGGCCTCGACCGGCACGACCTCGACCGGCATCAGCTGGCGGGCCAGGGCCTCGCGCAAACTGGAAACCTCGAACGGTTTGCAGAGATAGTCACAGAAGCCGGCTTCGGCCAGTTTGCGGCGATCCGGCCCGGACGTCAGTGCCGTGACCGCCATGACCGGCACCCCGGCGGTCGCGGGATTTTCGCGCAGCCGCCGGAGCGCCCCATAGCCATCCATTTCGGGCATCTGGATATCCATCAGGATGACATCATAACGGGTCACACTCGCCGCCGCGATTGCCTCGACGCCGCTGCTGGCGCAGTCAATCCGGATATCCTCGCCCAGCACGGACTGGCCGAGCATCGCCGCCAGAACGAGCTGGTTGGTGCGCACATCATCGACTGCGAGGATTGAAACCGGACGGCCCGGCCGCAAGGGCGGCACGACCTCTGCGGCCTCGGCATGCAGCGTGCCTTTGCCGGGACGTGAGCGCAGCGCAAAGGTGAAGCGCGAGCCGATCCCGGTCTCGCTTTCAACACTGATCCGGCCGCCCATGCGGTCGGCCAGCTTGCGGCAAATCGCGAGCCCCAGCCCGGTGCCGCCAAACTTGCGGGTCGTCGAGCTGTCGGCCTGGCTGAAGGCGTTAAAGATAGATGCGAGCTTGTCGGCCGCAATGCCGTCGCCGCTATCGACAACCGCCAGCATGGTCTCGATACAGCCATCGGCATCGGGCGCCGCCTGCGACAACTCCACAGTAATCTGCCCGGAACTGGTGAATTTCACCGCATTGCCGAGCAGGTTGTTGAGAATCTGCCGGATCCGCAACGGGTCGCCCAGCAGGGCGGGGCAAGCGATATCGTGGTCGGCAAAACTCAGGCTCAGCCCCTTGGCCTCGCTCTGCAATTGCCAGTGACGCGTGACACTGGCGGCGAGCGCCACGATGTCCAGTTCAATCTCCTCGATCGCGATCGCGTCGGCTTCGATCTTCGAGAGGTCGAGAATATCATTCAGCAATTCGAGCAGGTTTTCGCCGGACTCATTGATCACGGCAAGACTGTGCGCCTGTCGCTCCGTCAGTTGGCCATCGCCCTGCATCACGCGGGTCATGCCCAGAACGCCATTGAGCGGCGTGCGGATTTCATGGCTCATCATGGCGAGAAATTCGGATTTTGAATGATTGGCGGCCTGGGCGGCCCGCAGCGCGCTCTGCAGGCGATCATTGGCCGTTTCGAGGTCAGCATTGGCGGTGTGCATGGCCGAACGGAAGGTCGAGCCCAGAAAGACCACCCACAGGGTGGCAAAGCCGGTAACGATGGACAGAACGGCCACCAGCTCCGGCGCGAGCACCTCCAGCGGCGTACCGGTCAGGCGCTGGCTGGCGAACACGACCAATGCCAGCAGCAGGACGGCAATAGTGCCCGCGGCCGCAGCGGCGCGGCCACCCCAGGCAATATAGACACCCAGGGCGATGCCGGGCAGGTAGATCATGGCGGGCGGAAACCCGCCCCGATTGCCCCAGATCGCGCCCAGCAGTGTCAAGGCGCTGGCCGCCAGGACAAGCGCAATGGTCAGATTTGGCCGGCGCAGCTTCAGGCCGACCAGGCCAATCGCCGCAAACACAAGACCGGAGGTCAACCCAAGCGCGGCCATGCCGGGACGCCCCTCGCCGGAAGCGACGAGAACGGCGACATTGATCAAGGCGGTCGCGACCATGATGGTGGTAAACGCCAATGCGACGCGATACCGGATCGTATGGTCGAAGCCGGTATCGGCATCGACGCCGATCATCCTGTCGAGGCGTTTCCAAAGAATAGCGAGGTCTCCCATGTCGTGGGTCGATAAAGCCCGAACAGCCGTTAAATTTCGATGAGTTGTATTATTCATGACTGGCATGCGCATGAGGCGGGGCCCATCCGGCACGGCGGACGACAATCTCACGCCTGCGATTGTCGTCCGCCCCCGGATCGTGCCAAACGGGATTGATTGCCCAGCCCCCGAGGGCCTGTGCCGACGAGCAACGCGCGTAAGGAGCCTATTGCGATGACGACCCCCGGCGATGACAGGAATCTGATCGACGAATACCGCAATATCGCAGCGATCGTTGCAGCGCTGGCGCTTCTGCAGGCGGCCACAGGTGCGATCTCTGTGGTCGGTCCACTGACTCTGATTGCCCAGGGCGCCTCGACCTGGACGATCGGCGCCATCGCCTCCAGCTACGCGCTCGGATTCGTCGTCGGGGCCCGCATGGCACCGGCGGAAATCCGCCAGATCGGCCATATCCGGGCCTTCGCCGCCTTCGCCGCTGGCGGCTCACTGGCCGCCGCCGCGCGTTATATCAGCGCCCCCCCGCCCTGGGGGAGGCTGGGGCGGGCCGTGATGGGGCTGGGGGCCGCCCGGCTGCT
>NZ_JBLWTL010000037.1:0-15776 GCF_048270095.1 Maricaulis sp.
GCCGCCGCGATTCGCCGCAGTAATGGCGCCATGCAGCTCGAGGATGCCTATTACACGGCCTGCGAATTGTGCGAGGATGGCGACCAGGAGCCGACCTGGCGCTTGCGCGCCCGTCAGGTGATCCAGGATCCCGACGAGCAGATGATCTATTACCGTGACGCCCAGTTCGAAGTGATGGGCGTGCCGGTGCTTTACTCCCCCGTCTTCGCTCACCCGGACCCGTCGGCAGACCGCCATAGCGGTTTGCTCTTCCCCGGTTTCAGCGTTTCCTCCAGGCTCGGGTTTTCCTACCAGCAGCCCTATTACTGGGCGATCTCGCCCTCCGAAGACATCACGCTGGCGCCGCGCGTGATGACCAATGTCAATCCGCTCCTCTTCACTGAATACCGCAAGCGCTTCTGGTCCGGAGCCATGGCCTTTGAAGGCAGCCTGACCCATGAAGCCGAGATCGACAGCGATGGCGAACGTTTCGGCGACGACACCTGGCGCTGGCATTTGTTCGGCGGTGGCGAATGGGAAATCAATCCTGACTGGCGTTGGGGTTTTGGTGTGCAGCGCGCCTCCGATGACCTGCATCTGCGCCGCTACGGCTTTTCGGAAATCGACCGGGATCGCGGTGCCCTGATCGAGGCCGGCAATCGCCGGCTGGTCAGCCAGCTCTATCTCGAGGGCCGGACGCAAAACAGCTATGGCTCGGTCGTCGCCGCCGAGTATCAAAGCCTGCGCGAACTGGAAGACGACGACACCATACCGACCATCGCCCCCCTGATCCGCTATGAGCGCGTCTTCAACGCGCCCGGCGCCTGGGGACGCATCAATCTGAGCGGCCAGGCCGTCATGCTCGAGCGTGAGACCGGCACCGACTATGCCCGCGCCAGCGTCACCGCCGACTGGCGCGCCCATTGGGTGACCGGCAATGGCATTGTCGTCGAGCCCTATGCCTACGCCCGCAGTGACAGCTATTCCTTCGAGGACCTCCCCGCCAGCTATGCCGTGCCGGAAGACAGTTTCTCCCGGCAGCTCGGACTGGTCGGCGCCGAGGTCAGCTGGCCTTTCTACCGGCCGGGCAGCACGGTGGACTGGATCGTCGAGCCGGTTTTCTCCGCGGTCGCGGCCACGGATGATCCCGAATCGGCTCGCATCTACAATGAAGACAGCGTCTCGCTCGATCTTGACGAGAGCCTGCTCTTCGCTCCGATCCGGGCCTCGGGCTTTGATGTCTGGGAGCCGGGACAACGCATCAGCTACGGCGTGCGCACAACCGGTCAATGGGGCGAAAGCGGTCTGGCCAGTATCTTTGTCGGGCAAAGCTACAGGATCGATGGCGACCCGGCCTTCACAGCGGGAAGCGGGCTGTTCGAGGAAAGCTCCGATTACATCGTGGCCGGTTCGCTCGAGATTGCCGGCTTCACCGCCGACCTCCAGACCCGGCTCGACTCCATGGACGGCGATATCAATCGGGTTGATCTGGGATTCGGCTATGTCAGCGACCGGTTCAGCGGCAGGATCAGCTATCTTGAAGTCAGCGATGACGACAGCTCCCGCAGCGACCAGCGCGAAGCCAGGGCCAATTTCTCGGCCCGGCTGACGGATCGCTGGAGCGCCATTGGCAGCACGGTCCGCGATCTTGATCGCGGCACATCGCGGCTGACGACTGCAGGCTTCCGCTTTGCCGATGAATGTACCGAACTGGACATCGTCTATCAGCGCGAGGACAACCAGATCGCGCGGCTCGGCCCGTCCGAATCGATACAGATACGCATCACCCTGTTCACGCTGGGTGGCGTGACTCCTGACTAAACAACAGTGCCGGGCGATTGCACCAGCAGCGTCTTTGGGTAATGTTCCGCGCGGAACCGGATAGCGAATGTTGATGATACCCGTTAAAAACCTAGTGATGACGCTGACGGCGTCCCTGCTCTTGTTCATGGCGCCTGGTGCCATGGCGCAAACGACAGAGGGCGTGGCTGCGCTCGTCAATGATCAACCGATCACAACGGTGGATGTGCGCAATCGTATGCGCCTCATCATCGCGTCGACCGGTCTGACCCAGATTGATGCGGCAACCCTGGAGCAGATCCAGGGCCAGGCGATTCGCGGCCTGGTCGACGAATACCTGCAATTGCAGGCGGCCCGGGAATACGAAATCGAGGTCACCGAGGCCGAGGTCGATCAATCAATTCAAGACCTTGCAGACCGCAACAACACAACAATCGACTCGATCATTGGCGATCTGGAGCGGTCCGGGGTCGAGATCGAGACCTTGCGGCACCAGCTTCAGGCCGAGATCGCCTGGCAAGTCCTGGTGAATGGCCGCTATGGCTCGCGTATCCGTATCAGCGACCAACAGATCGAGCTCGCGCTCGAGCGCCTGGCCGCCAGCGCATCGCAGCCACAATACCGGATTTTCGAACTGTTTTTCGAAATCCCAAGCGTCAATCGTGAAGAGGAAACCGTGCAGCGCGTCATCGCCGTGATGGACCAGCTGCAGCGCGGCGCGCCCTTCCCGGAACTGGCGCGCCAGTATTCAGACGCACCATCGGCTGCCAATGGCGGCGATATCGGCTGGATCGTCGCCTCGCAATTGCCGCCTGAGGTCGCCGCGATTATCCCGCAGCTCATGCGGCAATACGGGCAGAGCCAGGGCGGCGCAGCGTTGTCCAACCCGGTTCGCGTTCCCGGCGGTTTCATGATTGTTGCACTGGTCGCCGCTCGGGATGGCACCACGACCCTACAATACGATCTGGTCCAGATCACCGTCCCTGCCAATGCTGTGCAGCCGGATTCCAGCACCGCTCTCACCCGGGCGCTGGCCGACAATCCAACCTGTTCACAGGCAGAAACCGTTGCCACCCGCATTCCCGGCGCGGTCGTCACGCCCCTCGGCGCGATTGGTGCCGACGCGCTGCTCCCGCAAATCAGCGAAGCGCTGGAGCCCCTGCGTCAGGACGGTAATACCGGCGTGCTGCAGACTGCAGCCGGCCTGCAGAGTCTGATCGTCTGCGACCGCACCATCGCCGGCCCGGGCGTTCCGAGCCGTGATGATCTGGAGGCACAATTGCGTGGCCAGCAGCTCTCGCTGCATTCGCGCCGCTGGCTGAGAGATTTGCGCCGCGACGGCACGGTCGAGATTCGCGACTAATGCCAAACGCCTCACCTGTCGTTATTTCGATGGGTGATCCGGCTGGCATCGGCCCAGAGATCATCCTCAAGGCCTGGACGACCCGGCGGACCTCAGGCCCGCTCTTTGCCTGTATCGGCGATCCTGCTGTAATGCGCGCCTGTGCCGGGCTGCTTGGCCTGCCTGCGCCGGTCGAGATTGCCGATCTGTCAGCGGCCGCGCACTGTTTTCCGAATGCCCTGCCGGTCCTGTCTGCCGCGACCGGCATCACCGCACCGCTCACACCCGGCAGTCCCGACCCGCGCCATGCCGCCGCCACCAAGGCCAGTATCGAAACCGGGGTCGCGCTGTGCCTGTCCGGCCAGGCGCGCGCCATTGTGACCGCCCCGATCGCCAAATCCGTGATGTATGAGGCCGGTTTCAACTTTCCCGGCCATACCGAATTTCTCGCCGAACTCACCCGCGACCATCCCGTCCCGGGCCCGCGCGGCCCGGCGATGATGCTGGCCGGCGGCGGATTGCGGGTCGTGCTGACCTCGATCCATGAACCGCTGGGCCGCGCGGTCGCAGCACTGTCGGCGGACCGGATCGAACAGATTGCCCGGCTGACGCATCAGGCCTTGCGCCGCGATTTCGGCATTGCCGAGCCGCGTCTCGCCCTGGCAGGGCTCAATCCTCATGCTGGCGAGGCTGGCACATTGGGGCGCGAAGAGATCGACATCATCAACCCTGCTGCTGCCCGCCTGCGCGCCGAAGGTATTGCCATCACCGACGCCTTGCCGCCCGACACGATGTTTCACGCCGAGGCGCGGGCCGGCTACGACGCCGCGATCTGCCTTTACCACGACCAGGGCCTGATCCCGGTCAAGACGCTCGACTTTCATGGCGGCGTGAATATCACGCTCGGCCTGCCCATCGTGCGAACCTCACCCGACCACGGCACCGCCTTCGACATTGCCGGTAAGGGCGTGGCCCGCGCCGAAAGCCTGCTCGCCGCGATCGACGCGGCGGCCCATATCGCCGGACACCGCGCATGATTGATCCACTCCCGCCGCTTCGCGATGTCATCGCCCGCCATGACCTGGCGGCCAAGAAATCCTTCGGCCAGCATTTCCTGCTGGACCTCAACCTAACCGCCAAGATCGCCAGCTTTGCCGGTGACATGTCAAACAGCGATGCGATCGAGATCGGTCCCGGTCCGGGCGGGCTGACGCGCGCCATCCTCGGTGCCGGCGCCCGTCACCTGACGGTCGTGGAAAAGGATTCGCGCTTCCTGCCGGCACTGGAAGAGATCAGCGAAGCCTGGCCCGGCAAGGTGACTGTGCTGGAAGCCGACGGGTTGACGATTGATGAGGCGAGCATCCTGAACGGCGAAAACCGCGTCATTCTTTCCAACCTGCCCTATAATGTCGGCACCATCCTGTTGATCAAATGGCTGCAGGCGCAGCCGATCTGGTGGCGGCGCGCGGTCTTGATGTTCCAGCGTGAAGTGGCAGACCGGGTCGTCGCGCGCGTTGGCGACAAGGCCTATGGCCGCCTGGCCATTCTGACCCAGTCCGTTTGCAGTGCCCAGCTGGTGATGAAGATCCCGGCCCAGGCCTTCACGCCGCCGCCCAAGGTCGAATCGGCGGTGGTGATGCTGGATCCGCTGGCGGACGGCCAACGCTTCGACGATCTCAAGGCGCTGGGCATTGTGACGGCCTCGGCCTTTGGTCAGAGGCGCAAGACCCTGCGCCGCAGTCTCGGTCAGGCGGCGAGCCAGACGACGGCGTCTACAGAAGACCTGATTGCTGCGGCGGGCCTCGAGCCCGGTGCCCGGGCGGAGACGATCGACATCGCCGGCTTCCAGGCGCTCGCCAGAGCCTGGCGAGCGGCTCGGGCTACTCAGCCATAAGCGCGTCGACAAAGCCGTTCAGCCAGGGGTGACGCGACCGCTTGAGGCGTTCGGCGTGCAGGATCTGGTTGAGCTTGTCGAGGGCGCGGGCAAAATCATCATTGACGATGACATAGTCGTATTCATGCCAGTGGCTGATCTCATCCTTGGCCCGCGCCATGCGGTCCTTGATGATTTGCGGTGTGTCCTGGCCGCGCTTGCTCAGCCGGTCCTCGAGCAGGTCGAGTGAGGGTGGCAGGATGAAGACGCGAACCGTGTCTTCCTGTGCCTGTGCGGCGAGCGCCTGGGCGCCCTGCCAGTCAATATCGAAAATCACGTCGCGGCCGTCTTCGATGGCATTGAGGACCAGGGCCTTCGGCGTGCCATAATAGCGGCCGAACACCTCGGCCCATTCGAAGAAATCGCCAGCCTCGATCTGCGACTTGAATTCCTCCACCGTGACGAAATTATAGTCTTGCCCGTCCACCTCGCCGGGGCGCGGCTGGCGCGTCGTAGTCGAAACCGACAGGACCATGTCAGGATTTTGGCTCAACAGCCGCTTGGACAATGTGGTCTTACCGGCGCCGGACGGGCTGGACAAAGCCAGCAGCACGCCGCGCCGGCCGCCACGAAAGATCGGGGGATGTCCGTCACTCGACATTCTGTACCTGCTCCCTGAATTGGTCGACCGCGTTTTTCATGGCGAGGCCAATCTGGGTCAGTGAAGAATCGGAGGACTTGGAGCATAGAGTGTTTGCCTCGCGATTAAACTCCTGTGACAGGAAGTCGAGCTTGCGGCCGGTCGGCGAACCGGCGGCCAGCAATTCCCGCGCAGCGCGGATATGCGCATGCAGCCGGTCAAGCTCCTCGCGGACATCCATCTTCACCGCCATTGCCGCAGCCTCGGTTGCCAGGCGGTCCGGATCGAGCCCATCGGGCAGGAGTTCGGCATATTTTGCGGCAATCCGGTCACGGATCGCATCAAGGCGCACGGCTGCACTGGTTTCGGCCTGATGGGTCAAGGTCTCGATCATGTCGACATGGCCGTTCAGGAGCGCTTGCAGTTCACCGCCCTCGACCAGCCGGACATCGCGTAAACTGTCGAGCGCCAGCGCCAGGCTTTCCAGCAGGGCGGCATCGAGATCATCGGCATTGTCCGGCTCGCTGCGATCCTCGACATCAAGCACCCCGCGCACGCCCAGCAGCCCGTCCAGACTCACCGGACGGACACGTCCGCTGGAAACATAGGGTTCAGCGGCGGCGAGAATCGCCTCGATGCGCGCGGTATCAAGGCGCAGCGCCGCACCCGCCGTCTCGCGATTGAGGGTCAGGCTGGCCTGGATATTTCCGCGTGCGAAACGGGCCTTGGCCAGATCGCGGGCCCCGGCTTCCAGACGGTCATAGCCGGCGGGAAAACGGAAACGGGCTTCCAGCCCCTTGCCGTTGACGCTGCGCGCTTCCCAGACCCAGCTGAAATGTTCGAAGCTGGCCTCGGTACGGGCGAAACCTGTCATGCCGGACAATTGAGCCATATTAATCGCCCGCATTGCGGCGGGCCCTCTCGATCTGACGCCAGCGCGCGACATGTCGCTGATGCTCGGCATAGGTCGCGGAGAAGGCATGACCGCCGGTCCCGTCAGCGACAAAAAACAGCGCCCGGCTCTCGGCCGGATTGAGCACGGCAGCAATGGATTCAGCGCCCGGATTGGCGATCGGCGTCGGTGGCAGGCCGTCATTCTGGTAGGAATTCCAGGCGTTGGCCGCATTATCGAGCTCGGACCGGCGCAGGCCCCGACCGAGCGGCTCGCCGCGGCTGATGCCGTAAATAATGGTCGGATCGCTCTCCAGCCGCATGCCGCGGCGCAGGCGATTGACGAAGACCGCAGCGACTTCGGCGCGCTCGGCGCCAATCCCGGTCTCTTTTTCCACCACCGAGGCGAGAATGATCGCCTCCTCCCGGGTTTCAAACGGCAGGTCTTCGGCGCGGTGCGGCCAGAGTTCGTCGAGCAGGGTCTGCTGGGCTGCCAGCATACGATCCAGCACGACCTGGCGCGGTGTGCCCCGGTCAACCAGATAGGTCTCCGGCAGGAGGCTGCCCTCGGGCGGGGTCTGTGTGATCTCGCCGGTCAGCACATCGGCCTCTTGCAGCACCGCCACAATCATCGCGCTCGTCAGACCTTCTGCGAACGTGACGGGGTGTTGCATCGTGCGTCCGGAGCGGAGCAATTCATAGATCTGCGCCATGCTCGACCGGGCCGGCACGGCATATTCCCCGGCCCGCAGGGAGCGATCGCCGCCATCCAGTGTCACAGCAGCGCGAAACAGGCGCGCATCCTCGATCAGACCGGCCGATTCGAGTTGGCTGGAAATCCGCACCAGACCGGTGCCGCGCGGCAGGAGGATGACGGTTTCCTCCATCGCCGGACCGGGGGCGATAAATTCCGCCTGCAGCCAGCGATAGCCGCCATAGACCGACCCGGCCGCCAGCAAAGCCAGTACCAGCAAGCCGGCAAACAGCCACGCAATCAGCCGGCCCAGACCGCCCTTGGCTTTGACATTGGCATCAGGCGTCGCCTTGGGCGTTTTGACATCACTCATTGGGGTCACCCCGAAGTTTAGCGGCGCACTCAGTCGACCGCGACAAATACCACGGAGGCATTGGTGCCACCGAATCCGAAAGAATTCGATAGCGCCGCGCGGACCGGACGCTTGACCGGCGTGTGGGCGGCCAGATTGAGCGAGGTCGAGACCGATGGATTGTCGAGATTGAGGGTCGGCGGACAAATTCCGTCCCGGATCGCCAGGATCGAGAATATCCCCTCGACAGCCCCGGCCGCGCCGAGCAGATGCCCGATCGCCGATTTGGTCGATGACATCACGACATCGCCGCTGCCGAACAGGCGCTCTACGGCGCGCAATTCGATCTCGTCCCCCTTCGGCGTCGAGGTGCCGTGGGCATTGACGTAATCAATCTCGGACGGGTCGAGGCCGGCATCTTTCAGCGCCGCCGACATCGCCCGGAAACCGCCATCGCCATCATCGGCGGGCGCGGTGATATGGTGGGCGTCGCCGGACAGCCCATAGCCCTTGACCTCGGCATAGATCGTCGCGCCGCGCGCCCTGGCGCACTCATACTCCTCGAGCACGACGACACCGGCGCCCTCGCCCATCACAAAACCGTCGCGGTCGCGGTCCCAGGGGCGCGAGCCGGCAGTGGGGTTATCATTGAAACCAGTGGACAGTGCCTTGCAGGCGATGAAGGAGGCAATGCCCAGGCGGCAAACGGCTGCTTCGGCGCCGCCGGCGACCATCATGTCGGCATCGCCATGCGCAATCATCCGCGCCGCATCGCCGATCGCGTGGGCACCGGTTGAACAGGCCGTCACGACGGCATGATTGGGGCCCTTGAGTCCGTGCCGGATCGAAACCTGGCCCGAGGCGAGATTGATCAAAAGGCCGGGAATGACAAAGGGAGAGAGCCGCCTTGGACCTTTTTCATGCAGGTCGATGGAGGCGTTATAGGTGGATTCCAGACCGCCAATACCGGAACCGATCATCACACCGGCACGGCAGCGCTGTTCTTCGGACGTCGCGATCCAGCCACTATCGGCGATCGCGTAATCGGCCGCGGCTATCCCGTAGAGAATGAAATCATCAACGCGCTTCTGGTCGCGCGGGCTCATGACGCTATCGGGTGCAAAGGCACCGGGATCGTCAGCTGAGCCTCCGCCGCGGCCATCGACACGCGGCACGAGACCGGCGATCTGGCACGCCAGATCGCCGGTTTCAAAATGCTCGATCAGGCCCAAACCCGACTGACCTGCAAGAAGACGTCCCCAGACGATATCCTTGCCACAGCCAAGCGGTGTGACCAGACCAATTCCAGTGACGACAACGCGCCGCATGGACTGGTCTTTAACCGACTTTCTCGGAGATGAACTTCACAGCGTCACCGACTTTCTGGATATGCTCGGCAGCGTCGTCGGGAATTTCGATGTCGAATTCCTCTTCAAACGCCATCACGAGTTCAACATTGTCCAGGCTGTCAGCGCCCAGATCATCGATGAAACTCGCATTATCCGTAACTTTTTCGATGTCGACATCGAGATGCTCAACAACAATCTTTTTAACGCGCTCGAGAACGTCAGACATTTCAGACCCTCATGGTAATTCGCCGCAGGAAATCGACGGCGCAGGAAAGGAGGCATAGCGCCCCAAAACCGGGCCGCCTTCACCAAGATGCGCGGGCAAGTAACACACTTCCCGAGCGCTGACCAGAATGGGCAACCGTGCTCACTCTGGCAAGTTGTTACACTAAATCATTGCCATACCGCCATTCACATGAAGTGTCTGGCCGGTCACATAATTGGCTTCCTGGCTGGCAAGATAGACAATAGCAGCAGCAATATCATCGCCGGTACCCAGATCACCAGCAGGAATTTTTGTCAGGATGGCTTTGCGCTGTTCTTCATTGAGCACATCGGTCATCGGCGAGGCAATGAATCCGGGTGCGACGCAGTTGACGGTGACGCCGCGCGAGGCGACTTCCTGGGCGAGGGATTTGGAGAAACCGATCATGCCTGCCTTGGAGGCGCAATAATTGGTCTGGCCCGGATTTCCGGTGACGCCGACGACCGAGGTAATGCCGACAATGCGGCCCCAACGGGCCTTCATCATGCCGCGCAGGGCGGCGCGGCAGAGCCGGAAATAGCTTTCCAGATTGACCCGCAACACCATGTCCCAATCATCATCCTTCATGCGCATCAAAAGCTGATCGCGGGTAATGCCGGCATTGGCGATGAGAATATCCATCGAGCCCATCGCCTCGGCAGCCTGTTTCGGCAGCGCGTCGACGGCGTCGGCATCGGAGAGATTGCAGGGCAGCACGTGCGTGCGGTCCCCCAGTTCGGCGGCCAGCTCCTGCAGCACGTTTTCACGTGTACCCGAGAGCGCCACGGTCGCGCCTTGCGCATGCAGGGCCCTGGCAATTGCCTGGCCGAGGCCGCCTGTCGCGCCAGTGACGAGCGCATTCTTGCCGGTCAGATCAAACATTCTCAGCTATCCTCTTTCAGCGAAGCCGCGAAGGCTTCCAGATCGGCGGCCACATTGAGCGGCACGCCATTTCCATCCTTGGTCGTGCGTTTGAGCATGGTGGTCAGCACCTTGCCGGCACCGGCTTCGGCGAGCGTCGTGATGCCCGCCTCTTCAACCATCCACAAGACGCTCTCGCGCCATCGCACCCGGCCGGTGACCTGTTCGACCAGCTGACGGCGGATGACTTCAACATCGGCGGTCGGCCGGGCGGTGACATTGGCGACCACAGGCACGGCAGGCAGCAGGATTGTCGCGGAAGCCAGGGCTGCCGCCATCGCATCGGCGGCGGGCTGCATCATGGCGCAATGGAAAGGGGCCGAGACCGGCAGCATCATGGCCTTCTTGACGCCCAGCGCCGTGGCACGGTCAATCGCCGCCTCGATCGCCACAGTCGAGCCCGAGATCACAATCTGACCCGGTGCATTATCATTGGCAATCGCGCAGACCCCGACCAGCGAACCGGCATCAACAGCCTGTTGGGCCATGTCTTCATCGGCGCCGAGCAGCGCAGCCATGGTGCCGAGCCCGACCGGAACGGCCTGCTGCATGGCACGGCCGCGCAATTTGAGCAGTTTCGCAGCGTCACTGATCGTCAGGGCGCGGGCCGCCGCCAGGGCCGAGTATTCGCCCAGGCTGTGACCGGCCACGAATTGCGCCGCGCTGACATCAACCCCGAATTCGGCTTCAAGCACGCGCATCACCGCCAGGCTGGCCGCCATCAGGGCCGGCTGGGCGTTTTCCGTCAGGGTCAGATCCTCGATCGGACCGTTTGCCATCAGGCCGGAGAGATTTTGCCCGAGCGCCTCATCGACCTCGGCCAGCACCGCGCGTGCGGCAGCGAATTCAGCGGCCAGTTCCTGGCCCATGCCAACGGCCTGGCTGCCCTGGCCGGGAAATACGAATGCAAACGCCATCGGAACGCCTCCCGCGAATTGAATCGAACGCTCGATACCCCTTGTCACGCCGCACGCGCAAGAGGGGATGCGGCTTGCGCGGCCGATCGCTATGGGCTAAACGCGCGCTTCGCTTGGTTGCGGTCCTGTTCCTTTATTCCCGTCACATGGTGTGGCGGACCGGCACAGGAGCCACCGCGAGCCTGCCCGCCCCTTCGGCGAGGCTTGCGCCGCAACCGCTTACGAAGGGAGCCAAGATGGCACTTTACGAGCACGTATTCATCGTACGCCCGGACGTTTCTCCGGCCCAGATGGAAACTCTTCTGGAAGAAACGAAGACCCTGATCGAGACCAATGGCGGCACGACCGGCAAGATCGAATATTGGGGCCTGCGTAACCTGTCCTACCGCATCAACAAGTCGCGCAAGGGTCATTACGGCCTGATCGATATCGACGCCAATGGCGCCGTGATCGACGAACTTGAGCGCCTGCAGCGCCTGTCCGAAGACGTCATGCGTTTCATGACCCTTCGTGTCGACGAGCACACCGATCAGCCTTCGGCGATTCTGTCGAAGAAGGATGACCGTCGTCCGCGCCGCGATTTCCGGTCGTAAGGAGAGATAGAAGATGTCATCCGATAATATTGCAAACCTGCCCGCTCGCCGCCCATTCATGCGCCGCCGCAAGGTGTGCCCATTCTCCGGCGAGAATGCACCCGCGATCGACTACAAGGACCCGAAGCTCCTGCTTCGTTACATGTCCGAGCGTGGCAAGATCGTCCCGTCCCGTATCACGGCGGTATCCGCCAAGAAGCAACGTGAACTGGCCCGCGCCATCAAGCGCGCCCGCCAGATGGCACTGCTTCCCTATGTGATGGATTAAGGAGAGCGCACGATGAAACTGGTTCTCCTGGAACGCGTCGAAAACCTCGGCGTCATGGGTGAAGTTGTCTCGGTCCGTCCGGGATTCGCCCGTAACTTCCTTCTGCCACAAGGCAAGGCGCTGCGCGCCAATGAAGGCAATATGGCCCGCTTCGAAGCGGAAAAAGAAGCCCTGATCGCGCGCAATGCCGAACGGGCTGCTGAAGCAGCAACCGCTGGTGAAGTGATCGATGGCGAAACTTTCGTCATGGTTCGTTCCGCTGGCGAAAGCGGTCAGCTCTACGGTTCTGTCTCCTCGCGTGACATTGCCGAGATCGTTTCGGAATCCGGCACAACGGTCGTGCGCTCGCAGATCGATCTGCACGCGCCGATCAAGAAGCTGGGCCTGCACGACATCCGTATCCGTCTGCACGCCGATGTTTCGGTGACGGTCACGATCAATGTCGCCCGCTCGCTCGACGAAGCCGAACGCCAGGCCTCCGGTGAAGATGTGATCGCAGCCCAGGCTGACGAAGATCGCGCCATCGCTGAAGCCCAGGCTGCCGATCTGTTCGAAGCCAGCGAAGAAGGCGAAGAACTGGCCGAACGCCGCGCCGAAGGCGCCGACGATTCGGAAGCAGACGAAGCCGACGAAGACTAGGTTTTCAGCTCAGGCTGACAGCCGGAAACGGGCGGGTCGCAAGACCCGCCCGTTTTTGTTTGCCACCAGAGTTTTCCACACTTCTCCACAGGCCGGGGGAAATGCTGTGGTAAAGATTCACTCTGGAGGGATTGAGGGGTCGTCTCTCTGGCCGCAAGCTTGTATCCCCTTTGCATGACCACTGAGCTGATGACATTCGATTCCGGCGTTCCGGCAACGCTGGAGACCGCGCCCCACAATCTGGAGGCCGAACAGGCCTTTCTCGGTGCGCTGCTGTACGACAATGAAATCTTCCACCGCATCGCCGACTGGCTGAAGCCGGAGCATTTCTATGATCCCGTCCACGGCCGTATTTTCGAGACCGCCTCCGATCTGATCGGCCGCGGCTCGCTGGCCGATGCCGTGGTCCTGAAAACCCATTTCGATCGCGATGACGGGCTGCGCGAGATCGGCGGCACCACCTATCTGGCCGTGCTGATCGAGAGCGCCGCGAATAATTCGGCCGCGACCGAATACGCGCGCATGATCTATGAACTCGCCTTGCGCCGCGATCTGATCCGCATCGGCGACGAATTGTCCGCGACCGCCACCACCGATTCGGAAACCCAGCCGCGCAAGCTGATCGAAGCGGTCGAGCAGCAATTGTTCAACCTCGCCGAGGCCGGCTCGACCTCACGCGGCTTTGTCAGCTTCAAACAGGCGCTGACCGAATCGGTCGAGACCGCCGCCGCTGCCTATGAGCGCGATGGCGGCCTGTCGGGAATTTCCTCGGGCCTCAAGGCGCTGGACGAAAAACTCGGCGGCATGCACCCGTCCGACCTGATTATCCTTGCCGGACGTCCCTCGATGGGGAAAACCGCGCTGGCGACCAATATCGCCTTCGATGTGGCGCGAAACTACGAGTTTGAGGAACAGCCCGACGGCACGACCAAGACGACCAAGGGCGGCGTTGTCGGCTTCTTCTCGCTGGAAATGTCGGCCGAACAGCTCGCCATGCGCCTGATCGCCGATTACACCGGCATCCCCGGCTATATGATCCGCCAGGGCACGATCGACGCGACCCAGTACGAGGAAATCCGCGACGCGGTGCTCGAGATCCAGTCCCTGCCGCTCTACATCGACGATACAGGTGGCCTGCCGATCGGGGCGCTGGCCGCCCGCGCGCGACGTCTCAAACGCACCCATGGGCTCGACCTGATCATCGTCGACTATCTTCAGCTGGTCACATCCTCGCGCAACCGGCCGGGCGATAGCCGGGTGCAGGAAGTCTCCGAAGTGACGCAGAATCTCAAGGCCCTGGCCAAGGAATTGGAGGTTCCCGTCATTGCCCTCTCCCAGCTGTCACGGAATGTCGAAAGCCGCGAAGACAAGAAGCCCCAGCTCTCCGATCTGCGCGAATCCGGCTCGATCGAGCAGGACGCCGATGTCGTGCTGTTCGTCTATCGCGAAGCCTATTACAAGGAACGCGAAAAGCCGCGCGAGGACACGCCGGAATATCTCGCCTGGCAGGAAGAATTCCGCATTATTGAAAAACTGGCCGAAGTGGTCATCGGCAAGCAACGCCATGGCGCCATCGGTACGGCCAAACTCGCCTTTGACGGGGCCCGCACGAAGTTTAGCGATCTTGATGAACGATACGAAGACGGACCCGGCTGACCCCGCAGCGCAGCCCGCGCCACGCCTGGTCATTGATCTGGCTGCGATTCAGCGCAATTTCGCGGCCCTGCAACGCCTCGCCCCGACGGCGCGGACCGGCGCGGTGGTCAAGGCCAATGCCTATGGCCTCGGGGCGTCGCGTGTCATCCCCGCCCTCGCCGATGCCGGTTGCCGCACCTTCTATGTCGCCCATACGGCCGAAGGCCGCGAGGCCCGCGAAGCGCTGGCCGGGCGCGAGGCCGAGATTTTCGTCTTCAACGGTTTCTGGCCCGCCGAACTGGAGTCCCTGCGCGCGGCGCGGCTCTTTCCGGTCATCAATGATCTGCATCAATTGCAACAGCTGCGCGACCTGGCGCCGGACCTTCCCTGCGCCATACATTTCGATACCGGCATGAACCGGCTCGGCCTCGGGCCGAATGCGGCGCAGACCCTGCTCGATAGCCCCGACTGGCTGACGGGCCTTGATGTGCGCCAGATCATGAGCCATCTGGCCTGCTCCCACGAACCGGCGCACCCGCTCAACGGGCGGCAATTGGAACGCTTTGCCGCGGTCCGCGCCCGCCTGCCCGGCATCCCGGCCAGTTTTGCCAATTCCGGCGGTGCCATGCTCGCTTCGCGCTATCATTTCGACATTCTGCGCCCGGGGCTGGCGCTGTATGGCGGCCACCCGGCGCCCGGCCAGGCCAATCCTTTCGAGCCGTCGGTGCGGATCGAGGCGCCGGTGCTTCAGGTGCGCCGCATCGCGGCGGGGGATTGCGCCGGCTATGGTGCCATTTTCACGGCCACACACGACATGCAGGTCGCCACCGTCGCCACCGGTTATGCCGACGGCCTGGTGCGCGCCTGCGGCGATGGCGGCTATGGACGGATCGGCGGCGTCAAGGTCCCGATTATCGGCCGGATATCGATGGACCTGACGACGGTTGATCTCAGCCAGGTCAGCGGACCGGTCGAACCGGGCGACTGGGTGAGTTTCCTCGGTGAGGATGTCGAGCCGATGGCCCAGGCAGCACGCACCATCACCTATGAATTCCTCGTCCGTCTCGGCCAGCGTTTCCAGCGCACCTATCTGCCCGGCATGCCCGCAGCAAAGTAAACTTGCAGCCAGGCGGAACAGAGTGTGAACTGAGCACTCACTCACAGAAGACGATTCGCCATGGCCCGTGCTGAAAACATCTATGTCTGCCAGAGCTGCGGCGCCTCCCAGAGCAAATGGGCCGGGCGCTGTGATGCCTGCGGCAGCTGGAACACCCTGGTCGAGGAAACGCCCGCCGCACCGCTGGGCACCCAGGCGACCAGCGCCAAGCGCCGCGGCAAGGGCAATACGCTCGACCTGGTCGATCTCGGCGCCGATACGCCCGAAGCGCCGCGTCTGAAGTCGGGCATTCCCGAGCTCGTCCGCGTCTGTGGCGGCGGGCTGGGGCGCGGTTCTGCCATCCTGGTCGACGGGGGACCCGGGATCGGCAAATCCACCCACCTGCGGGAGCCCGGCCCCCCAGGATCGCAGAACCGCCCCCCCGCCCGCCGCCACAGACGCGGTCGGGCACGGGAATCCCCGACTTCAGACGCGGCGCTTCGGGCGTATCGGCGCCGAGATCGACCAGGTCGAGCGTATTGC
>NZ_JBLWTL010000038.1:0-14847 GCF_048270095.1 Maricaulis sp.
GGCGCGGGGCTTTGGGTTCGCTGGATATCCACAAGCAATTGCTGGAACCAGCCGGCGTCGCCGTCTCGCTGGGCATCGGCTTTGTCGAGCATGGCGAGGGCTTTGTGCGCCTCGCCCTGGCCGCGAATGAACAACGCATCAGCCAGGCGGGGCGCAGCGTTGGCGAGTTCCTGAAACCCCGCCAACCCGCCATCCGCGCGGTCTGAGCGACCTAGAAGTAGTGGGTGATGCTGGTCGAATGCGACCAGGTCCCGCCAGCCCGTGACCGGGAGCGGCGGCGGCGCATGCGCGATTGCATCACCGCACGGGCATCGTCGAGTGAAGGCAGATCCGCAGCACCCGAAGCGATCTCGTCGCGGTGAGCGACAAAGTCATCATAGGCCTCAAGTTCAGGCGCCAGCGCATTCGCGACCAGTTCGATCATGATCGCATCATCGATATAGCCAATGCCCGGCGTTGAATCGGGAATGAGGTCATCAGGATCGGCGAAATAGGCCAGCGCATCGAGAACGCGCTTGCGGTCGTCGCCGGCCAGGCGCCAATCGGCATCGCGCAGCATGGCGACCAGCGGGCCGAGCTGTTCGAGCCGCTCGCGGACAAAGGCCGGAGGATTGGCCGCTGCCGCCTGCTTGCTCATGGCTGCCACGCCCTCGAGGATGACGGCTTCATCATCGGCGATGCGCGCATCGCGCGCCTTGGCAAGACGGGCCCGGAAGAAGTCCAGATCGGACTCGCTCAGCTCGAACTCGACCTTGAGCGCGGTTTGGACAGGAGCGGACATCAATTCAACCTCATTATAAGCCAACCTTGAAAAACGGGCCGGTCGGCAAGGCCCGATCGAAGCGCCCGACGGGGCCCCGATGACGCGCAACATTCCACACAAGGCGGAATTCGTGCAACCGGAATTGGCTCGATTCCAATCCCCCCGCACACCCGTCACGCCGGCCGGGGCCGTATAAAACAGCGCCGGGCGGGCCATGGCGGCGTGTTAATGCCCGGCTAACCCTGGTCACAAATGTGCCGCGCGAAGCCGGCTGGCCTCTGCTAGCCTGGCATCATGAATATTGCCCTCGATACCGCCGTCTCCGGCATGTTGAACGCCCAGGTCCAGGCCGGGGCGGCGTCCGAAAGCCTCGTCCAAGCCGCGGCCAAGGGTGAGGGGATTATTCAAGCCGTGATTGCGGTCAAGCGTGCACAAGCCACGCACGAAGCGTCCGCAGCCATGGTGAAGGTCGCTGACGACATGACGAAAACCCTGCTCGACATTATCGCCTGAGCTCGCGTCAGTCGGCGGGTGGCCGGTGGGAGTCATCCCCCGCGACTGGCTGTCTCCATTGGCGTGTTGCGTCAGGCGGGGGATGACGAACCGGCATCGCCACAGCGAAAATACAGGCCTGGCGGGCCAGGCTCTCGCAATCGGCGGGGAATTACCCTATCTGGGGTCCATGACCGATAAAGTTTCCGTAGATATTGTTGCCGATCTCGTTTGCCCCTGGTGCTGGCTCGGCAAACGCAACTGGGATGCCGCCCGCAAGCTGGTGCCGGAAATTCCGGTCGAGACCGTCTGGCGCCCCTATCAGCTCGACCCGGATCTGCCGCGCGGTGGCCGTCCCTATCGCGAGTATATGAAAGCCAAATTCTCCGGCGAAAATACCGAACGCTGGGCCCAGATGCGCGCCTATCTCGAAGCGGCCGCACCGGCAGCCGGGATTGAGTTCAAGTTTGACGCCATCCCGACGCGGCCCAATACGCTCAATGCTCACCGCGTCCTGCGCTGGGCGGCCGGCCAGGGTGTCGAGGATGCCGCCGCCGAAGGCCTGTTCCGGGCCTTCTTCGCCGACAGCCGCGATATTGGCGATATCCAGACCCTCAGCCAGATCGCCGGCGCCGCCGGCCTTGATGCCGAATTGACGGCCGAACTGCTCAGCTCGAACCAGGATGAAACCTCACTGCGCGAGGAAGAAGCCTTCTTCCGCAAGCTCGGCGTGACCGGCGTGCCGACCTATATCTTCAACGGCCGCTTCGCCGTGTCCGGCGCCCAGGAGCCGAAAATCCTCGCCGATGCGATCCGTCAGGCCGCGCAGGAGCCCCCCGAGCCGGAATAAGGCTTTCGCGGCGCCGTCGCAGCTTCTAGGTTTCAGCAGGAATTTTCACGGAGTCTCGCCATGACCGCCATGCAAGCCGTTGCCCTTTATGCCGGCCTCAATATCCTGCTGCTTGTCTTTCTCGCAGCGAATGTCAGCCTCAATCGCCGCCGGGCAAAAATCAGTCTTGGCACTGGCAATGATGCATCCCTGGAACAGGCCTGCCGCACCCATGGCAATGCTGCGGAAAACCTGCCGCCGGCGCTGATCGCCCTGGTTCTACTGGGCATGCTGGGCACCGGCACACTCATCCTTCACATCCTGGGGATCGCGCTGACCCTGGGCCGCGGCCTGCACGCCTATGGCCTGCTCACCGACCCTGGCCGCAGCATGGGACGTGTCACGGGAACCGCGCTGACCTGGCTCGTCCTGCTGGCCAGCGCACTGCTTCTGCTGGCCAAGGCAATCAGTTGAGCCATTGCAGCGGACCACCGCCGGGAGCTATAGCCGCAACATGACCCAAACCAATTCTGCCCCCGACCCGCAAAAACTGCAGGATATCGCGGCCGACCTCATCGCTCGTGCCCGGCGTGCCGGTGCCGATTCCGCCGAGGCGAGCGTCAGCGAATCGCGCACCACCGAGCTCTCCGTCCGCGATGGCGCCCTGGAGGATATCGAGCGCTCTGAGTCTCTCGACGCCGGTGTGCGCGTCTTCGTCGGCACCCGACAGGCCGGCGTCGCCTTCTCCGACCTGTCCGAGCATGGCCGCAGCCTGACGATCGAGCGCGCTGTCGCGATGGCCCGATTGTCGCCGGAAGACCCGTTCTCGGCGCTGGCCGAGGCCGAGCGGCTTTGTACCCACCCGCCTGAAATCGCGATGTTCGACCCGGCCCATTGGTCACCGGAAGATCTGGAAGCACGCTCCATCGAGGTCGAGCAGGCCGCACGTGCCATTGACGGCGTCTCCAAGACCGATGCGGCCTTCGCCAGTTTCGGCCAGGGCGCAGCCGCCTATGCGACCACGACCGGCTTCAACCAGGGTTGGCGCAAGAGCATGTTCAGCTATGGCGCCAGCGTCATCGCCGAGCGAAATGGCGCGATGGAGCGCGACTATGCGGCCACGGCTGCACGGCGCCCGGGCGATCTGCGCACCACACTCGATATCGGCACTGAGGCCGGCGAGCGCACAGCCCGGCGTGTCGGGCCGCAAAAAATTGACAGCGGCGTGCAGCCGGTCGTCTTCGACCGCCGTGTCGCCACGACCTTCCTGTCGGCCCTGTGCGGCGCGATCAGTGGCCCGGCCGTGGCGCGCGGCATTTCCTTCCTGCGCGACAAGCTCGGTCAGCCGGTCTTCGCGCCAGGCATCAATATCGTCGATGATCCGCATCGTGACTGGGGCCACAGCTCCTGCGCCTTTGACGGCGAGGGCACGGTCAATCACCGCTCCAATTTGATCGAGGATGGCCGTCTGACCACCTGGCTGCTCAACAGCGCGGCGTCACGGCAATTGAAGCTGGCGCCAACCGGTCATGCCCGGCGCAGCATGGGCGGCGCGCCCGGTGCCGGCCCGACCAATCTGCATCTGGAAGCCGGAAGCGAGAGCCGCGAGGCCATGATCGGCGCGATCGAGTCCGGCGTTCTGGTGATGGAAATGTTCGGACCTTCGCTCAATTCCAATACCGGTGACTGGTCGGTGGGTGTCTCGGGATACCGGATCACCAAGGGCCAGATCGACCATCCGGTCAGCGAAATCACCGTCGCCGGTAATCTGATGGACATCTTTGCGCGCTTAATTCCAGCCAGCGATCTGGAATTTCGCGGATCCGTCAATTCGCCCAGCCTTCTGGTCGACAAACTCTCGGTTGGTGGCCTCTAGACCCGGCCCAGGCCCCACTTTCTTCGGGATAGGAAATATGGATAGCACCAAAATCAATCAGCAGCTCCTGCACCTCGTCATCGGCGGCGAACTCGTCTGCGTCGACCCGCAGAATTGTGAGTTCAAGGACCTCGACGCGGTCGATTTCGTCGGCGCCTACGGGAGTTATGAGGACGCCCGGGCGGCCTGGAAGAATGCCGCGCAACGCACGGTCGACAATGCGCACATGCGCTATTTCATCATCCACGCCCATCAATTGCTCGACCCGCATTCGGACAAACGCAAGACCTGACGGACCCAGTATTTGACCGACCAACCCCACCCATCCACTGCCGCGCTCGGACGCCGGCTCTGGCGTGACTGGGTCTCCAAGCGCCCGGGCCTGTGGATCGGGGCCATGCTGCTCTCGGTGATCACGGCGGCGGCGGCGGCGAGTTATGCCGGTCTGGTCGGATGGACCTTCAACCTGCTGGAACAACGCGATCCGGGCTTTTTCCCGATCGCGCCACTGGCCGCGATCAGCCTGGCCGCGGTGCGCGGTGTCAGCCTCTATTTCCAGACCCTGCAGACCAATCGCCTCGCGCTGACCGTGATGCAGGATTTGCAGAACGCCATGTTCACCAAGCTGGTGCATGCCGATTTTGCGCGCCTGCAATCGGAGCCTGTCGGCAGCCTGGTGTCGCGCTTCACCAATGATATCACCTTGCTGCGCGAAACCCTGGTGCGGCTGTCGAACAATCTCCTGCGCGACACGATGACCGTGATCTGGGCGATTGCCTGGATGCTGTATCTCGACTGGATGCTGACCCTGCTGGTGCTGGTGGTTTATCCCCTCGCGGCCTGGCCGGTGATCAAGATCGGCCAGCGCCTGCGCAAGACCTCGGCCCAGGCCCAGTCGCAAATGGGCGAAGTGACGAGCCAGCTCGAGGAGAGCTTTTCCGGCACCCGGATGGTGAAGACCTACGGGCTCGAGGATTATGAAGCAGCGCGCGCCGACAAATCCTTTTTCGAGCGCCTGAAATTCCTCTTCAGCATCACCGAGAACAAGGCCCGCGTCGATCCGATCCTGGAAGTCGTCGGCGGCATTGCTTTCGCCGGACTGGTCGGGTTTGCCGGCTGGCGCCTGCTCGGCGGAGAGACTTCTGTCGGCAATATTCTCGGCGTTCTGACCGGCATTGGCGTGATGTCACCGGCGATCCGCGCCATTGGCACATTGAGCGCCGTCGTTCAGGAAGGCTTCGCAGTGCTCGATCGCGTCTTCCATCTGCTTGATGAAGACAATCAGGTCGCCGCCGCGCTGGAAGCTCCGGCCCTTGCGGTCAAGTCGGGCCGGATCGATATTGATCGTGTCAGCTTCAAATATGCCGATGGCACCACGGCGCTGCGCGAGGTCAGCCTGCACGCCGACGCCGGCAAGACCATCGCGCTGGTCGGACCGTCCGGCTCGGGCAAGTCGACCATTCTCAACCTGATCCCGCGTCTGTATGACCCGCAAACCGGCTCGGTGAACCTTGACGGCACGGATATCCGCTCGGTATCGCTGGCCTCCCTGCGACGCCAGATCGCCCTGGTCAGCCAGGATGTGACCCTGTTCGACGACAGCGTCGCGGCGAATATCGGGTTTGGCCAGCTGGATGCCGATCGCGACGCCATCATCGCCGCCGCCAAGGCCGCCGATGCCCATGATTTCATTATTGCGCTGCCTGAGGGCTATGACAGCCCGGTGGGTCCGCGCGGCAGCAATTTCTCCGGCGGTCAGCGCCAACGTCTGTCGATTGCCCGCGCCATCTTGAAGGACGCGCCGATCTTGCTGCTCGACGAGGCCACGAGCGCGCTTGATACCGAGTCTGAGCAACGCGTCCAGGCCGCACTGGAGCGGCTCTCAGCGGGACGGACCACGCTTGTGATCGCCCACCGCCTCTCGACCGTGCGCAATGCCGACTGGATCTATGTGATGCAGGATGGCCGCGTACAGGAAGAAGGCCGGCACGACACACTCATCGCGCAAGATGGCCTGTATGCCAAACTCTGCCGGCTGCAATTCGGCGAGGACGCCGGCCAGGGCTAGGCACCAGCGCTGGCAGCCAGCACGCTGGGCTGCAAATCCGCCATGGGAAGGCGCACCGAGAAGACCGAGCCCGCACCGGGCGCGCTCTCGACTTCAATATCGCCATCCATAAGTTCAGCCAGTTTCTTGGAAATCGCCAGACCGAGTCCGGTTCCGCCGCTCTTCCGGGACATCGCCGACTCGCCCTGGGTGAAGGGCATGAAGACCCGTCCGATCAGCGCCTGGTCCATGCCGATACCGGTATCGCTGATGTCGAATTTGACAACATGGCGTCCGTCCTCGTGTTGACTGGCCCGGCAACGCACCCGGATTTCGCCCCGTTCGGTGAATTTGACGGCATTGGAGAGCAGGTTGGAAAGTATCTGCCGGATCCGGGCCGGATCACCACTGGCTTCGCCCTCGGCACACGGGTCGATTTCGACATGCAGGGCCAGCCCCTTTTCCAGCGCTTTCATACGGTAGGGCCCGAGCACACTGCGAACCAGGTCGGCCGGGCAATAACTGGTGGCCTCGACCTCAAAGCGACCGGATTCGATGTGCGCCAGATCAAGGATATCGTTGAGAATATCGAGCAGGGCATGGCCGGACTTCTGGATGAGTTCGACCATTTCGCGCTGCGATTCCTGCAAATCCGTGTTCATCAACAGGCTCGACATGCCGAGCACGCCATTCATGGGCGTGCGGATTTCATGGCTCATCGTCGCAAGGAATTTCGATTTGGCGCGGCTGGATTCGGTCGCTTGTTGCCGGGCCTCGAGCAGATCATGGACATCGGTCAGCGCCCCGACCAGCCGGGTCGGTTCACCGTCCGGAGTGCGCACCGCTTCGCCGCGCAGCCGGAACCAGCGATGAGCGCCACCGGCCACCTTGAACCGGACGGACATGTCGAACGGGCGGCCGGCGCGAAAATGGGCCTGCAGCGCCGACTCGACCCGGGGGCGATCCTCGCGGTGCAACAAGGCGCGGAGCGTATCGGCTGGCGTTGTCGATTCGCGCGGCTTGTCGCCGAGCAATTCGCGGCACCGCGCCGAGGTATAGACCTGGTCAGTCTCGAGGCACCAGTCGACAATCCCGTCCGACATGCCCCGGATCGCCAGACTGGCCCGTTCGCCGGTTTCGATGGCCAGAATCTCGGCCGTCAGCCGGCGCCGGTAGTGGTGCATGACCTTGAGCAGGCTATCGGCATCGTCAATCGGACGCTTGAAAAAGACCGCGATGACACCGATCGACTGGGCGCCGTGATAGAGTGGCGTTCCGGCAAAGCCGCGAATTCCCATCTCCTCAAGCATGTAATCATGCGGAAACTCCTGGGCGACGCGGTCCTCAAAAACCAGTGCTCCCGACTGGATTACCCGGGCGCAGGGCGTGCCCTCGACCGGATAGCTGAAATTGCGGCCAACCCCGCCCTGGGAGGCAACGTGCAGCGTCCGCATCTGCCGGTGTCCAGGATCGATTCGCCCGAGATAGACGCTGTCCGCGTCGAAAAAATCGGCGACCAGGCTGACGAAGGCTGACAGGAATGCCTGGCCGGATTCGCGCGATAGACGGGAGTTTAGCCCGTCCAGCAGCTGATCCGTCCTTTGCGCGGCAATCACCCTGTCATGCATTTTCAAGCTCCCGACCCAACGTGACCTGTCCGTGCGGACGGAAGTTCAACGTGGTTAACGGGTATTAACTTGCAGCAAAGTTGGGGAAAGAGTCGTCATATCTGATGAATCGGGCCTGCATAAAGAATCAGGCCCCGACTATTCCCGGCGCAGCAGACGCTCTGTGAGCAGGTTGCCCCACCAGCTCGACATGAAGCCGGCCTGGACCGCGTCACGGTCATAGACCGTCTCGACCCATTCCATGAAATCAATCGGATGAGCCTCATTATAGGCGCGATAGGTCTCGAAGAAATAGTCGAGAACGCCGGTCTTTCCGGCTTTGACGTGGAGGTATTTCAGAGACAAATGCTCGATCGCCTGCTCATAGGGCAGGTTGAGATGCGTCAGCGCGAACAAGACCGAGATCAGTCCCGCCCGGTCCGCGCCGGACTTGCAGTGCACCAGGGCCGGATACTCGATTGATTCGAAAATCTTCACCGCGCGCTGGATTCGATCGACATAGGGCGCTTCGCGTGATCCGAAGGGCATGTCGTGCATGGCCAAGCCGTGCCGTTCACACGCTTCGCGCTCGAAATCATAATAGCAGACCCCCGGCTGGGTACCGCGAATGTTCAGGATCGTCTTGAAGCCTTCCGCCGCCAGCCATTCGATACGGTCCGGCGAAGGCTGGTTGGCCCGCCAGAGCCCCCCGCCAACCTCGTGCATATTGTGAAAGCGCAGGCGCAATACGCCATGATCCTTCCACAGATAGTCACTCCAGGCGCGTTTGCGATCCTTCGGATCGGTAAGATCATAGGCCATGCGGTTTCTTTCTTGCTGCGACGGGATTTAGGATGCCCGGGCCAGTGAGGCAACCGCGCGCCGTGCTTGACCTTTAAGCCGGTGAGGGCGAGCAAGGGAACACGATGTTGAAACGCTTGCTGTCAAAGCCCTGGGGCCAGGAAATCGCGGCCTTCCTCGCACTGCTCTATGTGGAGTCGGTGCGCCGCTCGATTCGCTGGGAAGTGCGCAATGGCGAATACGTCCAGCGGGTGTGGGACGAAAACCTGCCGATTCTCGGCTGTGTCTGGCATGGCCGTGTCCTGATGGCACTGCAGGCCTGGAACCAGCATTACGACCGGATGGTCGCACTGGCATCGCGCTCGCGAGAGGGCGATATCGGTTCGCGCTTTGCGCGCTGGTACAAGGTCGGCCTGGTGCGGGGGTCCTCGCGCAATGCCAGGAAACCGGAAGCCAGCAAGGGCGGGGAAGCCGCCTATCGCGCCATGGTCAACCATCTCAGCCAGGGCGGCAGCGGTGCCGTGACGCCCGACGGGCCTCGTGGACCGAGAATGCGGGCCGGCTATGGGGCGATCCGAATGGCGCGCGACACCGGCGTTCCAATCGTTCCCGTCACCTGGTCGACCCGGCGCAAGACCGTATTGCACAAGGCCTGGGACAAGCATTGCCTGCCGCATTTCTTCACCCGCGGCGTCATCATCTGGGGTGATCCGATCCATGTCGCCAAAACGGCGACGGCTGAAGAAATGGAAGCCGCCCGCCTTCTGCTGGAGACGCGGCTCAATGAGATGACCCGCGAAGCCGATGAGGCCGTCGGCGGCGAGATTGTCGAGCCGGACAGCGAGGTGCGGCCGGGCACGGGGGCCCTCGCCGGGGCGAGGGAGGCCACGCCGTGAACCTGCCTCCGGCGCTCACGGCCTATCGCCTGCTGATGCGGTGCGCTGCGCCGCTGGCTGTGCCGCTGCTGATCCAGCGAGCCCGGGCCGGCAAGGAAGACCGCGAACGTCGCAATGAACGCCTGGGCCGCCCCACCTTCCCGCGCCCGCCGGGCCGCCTGGTCTGGCTGCACGGGGCCAGCGTCGGCGAGAGCCTGGTCCTGGCCAGCCTTGTCACCGAGTTCGCCGCCACTCACCCTGAATTGCGCTTTCTGGTCACCACCGGAACCATGACCTCGGCCCGGCTGATGGCCAAACGGCTGCCGCCGGTGGCGCGCCACCAATATCTTCCCATTGACACTCTCTCGGCCGTCACGGGTTTCCTGGACTACTGGAAGCCGGACCTCGCCGTCTTTGCCGAATCCGAACTCTGGCCCAATCTGGTGATCGAGACGGCGCAGCGCGGCATCCCGATGGCGCTGGTCAATGCCCGCATGAATGACCGCTCGCTGGCCAATTGGCACAAGCGGCCGGATTCGGCGCGTTGCCTGCTGGGCTGTTTCGACTGGATCGGCGCCGCCGACAGCCGCACCCGCGACGGGCTGGAGAACCTGACCGGCCAGGCCGTCACCCTGGCGGGAAATCTCAAACTGGAAGCGCGCGCCGAAGCACCGGACCCGCAAGCGCTGTCGCAGATCCGCAAACAGATCGGCGACCGGCCTGTCTGGCTCGCGGCCTCGACCCATCCGGGCGAGGAAGCAATCATTCTCTACGCCCATGCGCTGACACTGAAGGCGCATCCCGACGCCCTGCTGATCCTCGCGCCACGCCATCCGGAGCGCGGCGAAGACGTGGCGCGGCTGATCGACAAGCAAGGCTTTCGTTTCGCACGCCGTTCAGCCGGCGAGTTGCCGTCCGCCGACCAGCAGATCTGGCTGGCCGACACGCTGGGCGAAATGCCACTCTGGTATGGCGCGGCCCGGCTTGCCCTGATCGCCGGCAGCCTCCTGCCCGATATTGGTGGCCATAACCCGATCGAGGCCAGCCAGGCCGGGGCCGTCGTGTTGAGCGGGGAGCACACCGCCAGCTTCGATGATCTCTATGCTGTCTATCGTCAGCACAAGGCCGTGATCACGGTGAGCAGTGCCGCCACGATTGCGGCGGCACTGGAACAGGTCTGGTCGCATCGCGGGCCGTCTCTCAAGGCAGCGAAAGCAGCGATCATCGAGGCCTCGGGCGGCGCCATGGCGACCAGTCTGGCGGCTCTGGAAACACTGCTGGAACACGGCAAGGGCGCGGAGATCGCACCATGAGAGAGCCGGTCTTCTGGCGCACCGATGGCGGGCGCAGTTCAGGCCGTGTCGTGCGCGCCCTGCTGACGCCGCTGAGCTGGATCTATGGCTGGGCGACAGCGCGGCGGATCCGCAAAGCCGAGCCGCTCGATCCCGGCATTCCGGTGGTCTGTATCGGCAATCTCACCCTGGGCGGCACCGGCAAGACGCCGGTCGCCCAGACGATACTGACCCGCCTGAGCGATATGGGCTATCGCGCCCATGCGCTGTCGCGGGGTTATGGCGGCACGCTGAAGGGGCCGGTCCGGGTCGACCCGGCGGCGCATACGGCCCGCGAAGTCGGCGATGAACCCCTTCTGCTGGCCCGCGTTGCGCCCGCCTGGATCAGCCATGACCGGCCAGCGGGTGCGCGTGCCGCTGTCGCGGAGACAGCCGAGGTTCTGGTGCTCGATGACGGGCATCAAAACCCGACCCTGCGCAAACAACTCTCCTTCGTCGTGATTGATGGCGAGACCGGCTGGGGTGCCAATAAGGTATTTCCGGCCGGACCGCTGCGCGAGCCGGTCACTGTCGGTCTGGCCCGCGCCGATGCGGTGATCGTGATGACCCGCAATGCTGACACACTGCCCGATTATCGCGGCCTTGGCCTCGCCGATCTGGAAATTCCTGTCCTGCATGCCTGGCTGGCCCCGACCCAGCGACCGCCGCGCGGATCCCTGGTCGCTTTCGCCGGGATTGGCCGGCCACAGAAATTCTTCGATGCCCTCAATGCAGCCGGTGCCGACCTGTCCGAGACCGGCCAGTTTGCCGACCATCACCCCTATTCAAAGGGTGACCTCAAACGCCTGCAGCGCCTGGCCAAAGCCCATAAATCAGCCCTGATCACGACCGAGAAGGACTGGGTACGATTGCCCGCCGCTGTGCAGGCCGAAGTCACCGCCTGGCCGGTCCGTGCCGAGTTTGCCAATCCGGCGGCACTGGATGGTCTGTTGCGGGACATGATGGACGCCAGCGCGCCGGGCCGCTAAATCCGTTCGATGATTGAAGCGCAACGCAATGCCTCCCTCCTGACCCGCGCCGGCTGGCAGCTCCAGGCGCTCGCCTGGGATGGCTATAACGCCTGGTATCGCGCCAAGGGGCTCGACCGCGCATCGGACGCCGGCGGCGAGCTGTTGCAGCGCCTCGGGCCCCTGACCTCGACCCACAAGATCGCCCGCATCAATATGCAGCGCTGTTTCCCGGAGGCTGCCGAGCCGGAGATTGACCGGCTATTGCGCGGCATGTGGGATAATTTCGGCCGCCTCGCCGGCGAGATGCCGCATATGCACCTGTTCGAGGACGATGCCTTCTTCGAGGAGCGTGTCGAATTCATCGGCCGCGAGAAGCTCGAGGCGGCCCGCGATGCCAATCAGCCCCTGGTCATTATCTCGACGCACAGCGCCAATTGGGAGATTTCCGGGACCGCGATCTCCAAGACAGGCCTGCCCTGCTATATCACTTACCGGCCGGCCAATAATCCGCTGATTGATGAGCGTATTCTCGCCGCCCGCGCCGATTACGGCATCAAGTTGATGACCGCCAAGGGCGGCGAAGGTGCCAAGGAATTGCTGCAGACGCTGAAGCGTGGCCAGACCGTGGCGCTGATGAACGACCAGAAAATGAATGACGGCGTCGAGGCGCCCTTCTTTGGGCATCCTTCAATGACCGCGCCCGGCCCGACCAAGCTGGCCATGCGGTTCAATTGCCCGCTGGTGCCGCTCTCGGTACGCCGGCTCGAGGGCGCGCGCTTCCGGATCGAGATCCATGACCCGATCGAGATCTCGACCAATCCCGACAAGCCCGCCGCCATCATCGAGACCGTGACGCGCATCAATCAATGGGTCGAGTCCGAGATTCGCCGCGCACCGGAACAATGGTTCTGGGTGCATCGCCGCTGGGCCAAGGATGTCTACCGGCAACAGGCCTGATCGCCGCGTTATTCGACGGCGTTCAGCTGCGCCAGATCGAGCTCGAGCAAGAGCGCCGGGTCGACATAGAAGCTGTTCTGGAATTTCACCCGCCAGTCGAGATGCGGACCGGTGGCACGGCCACCCGCGCCGATCTCGCCGATCAATTGCCCCTGCTCGACGATGTCGCCGGCGGCGACATGCACCGCGCTCATGTGCAGGAAACAGCTGACCAGGCCCTGGCCGTGATCGAGGAAGATCAGACCGCCTTCATAATACATGTCCGGCTCGGCGAGGATGACGCGGCCGGCGGCCGGCGCCACGATCGGCGTGCCCGGATCATTGGCCCAGTCCAGGCCCCAATGCGGATTGCCCGGCGTACCGTTATAGATGCGCTGCGAGCCATAAACACCGGTGGTGATGCCCTCGGCCGGACGAATGAAGCCCTCGATGAAACCGGCCCCGTCCCAATTCGTCGCGAAGGCGGCCTGTTTTTGCGCATATTCACGCTGGCGCCGCGGCAGGGTGGAGGCATCCGGTGTTACGGTTGATTGCGGCACGCCTTCAATACGCTGAATGGCAAATTCACGCTGGGTGATGGGCTGCATGCGATCAATCTCACCGGCGGCGCTGGCGACCGTGAATCGCAGCTCGCGCGGTGCATCACGCGGAATGCCAATGACGGCCCAGCCGGAGGCATCGGCCTGCGCGCTGACATCACCAAGCGTCACCTGGCTGCCCGGGCCGACCTGACAGATCAACAGCCCACCCTCGGCGAACTCGCCGGCGCAGCCCTGGATTGGTGCGCGGACGGCCGGTGCGGCGTCAGCCACCGCTTCCCGGGCGTCGGGTGATTGTGACGCGATCATTTCAGCGATCGGATCAAGCGGCGCCGTAGCGCTCTGCAGGGCGAGGGCGGCGATGAGCGCGATCATTGGCCGCGCTCGCCATTCAGTTCGGCCCAGCGCCGCGTCGCGATAATGCTGTCGCGATAGGCCTCCTGATCATCGACGCTCCAATAGCGCAAATCCGTCAGCGTGATCGGATCACCGGTCACGGCGCAGCGCACGAAAGCCCCGGGCTTGAGGATGATAAAATCGGCATCGCCGAATTCCAGGATGGCTTCACCCGAGAAATCAGCTTCGAAAGGATTGTCTGTCTGGCTCATGAAACCCGTCTAGCATGCCTTGACGGATAAGGGGAATGGGTCGCCTGCGCCCGCACGAAAATCTCCACGTCAGGTTCCGGCTGCAGGTTTTCGAGGCCCGTCAGATCAAACACCGTCTTCTTCCCTGATCGACCAGGTACGCCGGACCTCAGTCCGGGGCGGAGCTGGTGACGGCCTTGCAGTTCCCCCTCAGCACCAGCTGGCCTGGTCGACCGGCCGATTGCGCAGCAATTCTTGCACATTGGCCTCGATCAACTTGTAGCCGACATTGCCGAACAGGCGCTGGCGGCCCTCATTCATGACAAAGGTCGGACTGCCCTTGATGCCGTGCTCGCTGCAGATGTGGTAGTCACGCAGCAGGGCTGTGATCGCTTCGGAGGAGCACAGCTTTTCCTCGATGCGGCTGCGCGCGACACCGAATTCATCAGCAAACTCGCACTGGATCTCATAGCTGGAAATGTCGCGCCCGTGCTCGAAGAAGGCGCAGCGCAGCGCCCAGGCGGCTTTCGTTGACGCACGATCCGCCCAGGCCAGCGCCGCACCATCCTCGGCCTCGATCAGCTCGATGGCCTTGATGAAGAGATGCGCACTGGCCGAAGAGCGCGGCCGCGCATCGAGCCAGACCCGCGGGTGCAGCTCGACATGGGGGAATGGCGCGGCCACGTCGCGCAGATGCGCATTGAAGCCGTCAAACCCCTTGCCGCCCTCGATTTTGCCCCAGGCATCGGCAAAGACGGAACAGAAATGCGTCTCGATCTCGATCCGGTCGCCAAAATCGGCGACCAGCTGATCCAGCCGCCTCTGGCCAAGCCAGGCCCAGACGCAGAGGAGGTCGGAATAATAGCTGATCTTGATCGGGGGCATGGGCGGGCCAAATGCTGCGGGCAGGAACGGCTTGTTTGCCCGATCGGAGCCGAGATGGCGATGCGGCATTTCGAGCCGGAGTTTCGCGCGGATCCGGGACATGCTCCGGCGTCCAGCCGGTGCGTGTCCCGACTCGGTGAGATAGCCAGCCCACCCGCCTGCGTCGCGCCTCCGCCAATCAGTCCGGCAGGCGTCGCGCCCGGACCTGCGCAAGTCGGGACATGGCCGTAATCGCGGCTGGTCACGCTCCGGGTCTATAGTGCGGGGTCTGCGTAGAGCAGCCCCAA
>NZ_JBLWTL010000039.1:0-14229 GCF_048270095.1 Maricaulis sp.
GGCCGGGGGCCGGAACCCGATGCGGCGGCCGATGCCGGCGTCTTCGATGTGGTGATGGCGCCGGTCAATTCAGGCCTCGACGATGGCGCCCTCGGCCGTCTTGCGCGCGCAGCCCAGGCGGGAATGAAAGTGATCGCGATCGAGGCAATCAGCACCGCAGCCAGGCCGGGCCTGCGCCTGCCCGGCTCACGCGCCGATCTGTGGTATCTGGCCCGCGCCGCCAAGCAGGCCCTGACCGGCACGCGCACCCGGCCCCGGGCCGGGCCGGCCGGGGGTGCGCTGAAATGGACACTCGATCAGAGCAGCGTGAGTGCGGTAGTATGCCTGACCACGAGATCCACCAATCTGGCTGCGAATGCGCGGCTGGCAGGACTTGAAGCACGATCGGTGAGCCCCCAGCTCTCCGGCAGGGATTTACCAGGAGCGCAATAATGACCACCCCCGCCCACGACGCCATCAAGGCCACTGTCGAAAATCACGACATCGTGCTGTTCATGAAGGGCACACCGGTTTTCCCGCAATGCGGATTTTCCTCGGTGGTTGCGCGCGTCCTCGACCATCTCCAGGTCGATTTCGAAAGCGTCAATGTGCTCGAAGATGCCGATATCCGTCAGGGTATCAAAGACTTTTCCAATTGGCCGACCATCCCGCAGCTTTACGTCAAGGGCGAGTTCGTCGGTGGATGCGACATCATCAAGGAAATGTTCGAGAGCGGCGAATTGCAGACCTATCTCAAGGACAAAGGCGTGCTTGAAAGCGCCTGATCACACGAAAAGGGCCGCCATGACAGACAATCCAGACCGTCCCGTCCTGCAGCCCGGGATCGATCATCCGCTGGAATTGCGGCAGATCGACCAGCCCGTTCGCATCAGTATCGGCCAGGAGCGGCTCGCCGCCCGGGCCGAGGCGCTGGAACTGCGCGAGCATGTCTACCCGCCTGTGCTTTACATCCGCCGCATCGATATTGCGCCGCGCTTCCTGCAGCGGCCCCTGCAGACCAGCTGGTGTCCCTATAAGGGCAAGGCGAGCTATTTCCACATCCGCCTCAAGGATGGCACCGTGCTGGAGAACGCGGCCTGGAGTTATGAAGGCCCCTTCGCCCATGTCGCCGCCATCAAGGACCGGTTGGCCTTCTATCCCGACAAGGTGAGCGTGGAATTGCTCCAGGCGGCTTGTGCCTAGCGCTGCATCTGGGCCGTGCGGCCGGGCTCATTCCAGTCCCAGGCGCGCTGGTCGATCGGGTTGAGCACGATGATACTGCCGCCATTGGGCACACCGAGTTCCTCGAAGCCGAAGCCGAGCTGGACACCCCAGGGCAGGCTGTCACTGCAGCGGTCCGGCTCATCGCGCGTCAGGCGCACCGTATAGATATCACCGTCATACTGCTCGACATCGACGGTAAAGTCGGAGCGTACCGTGCAGCCATGCGTGTCGGCATGGACCACCAGGATATCATCATCAATCACCCGCCAGTAGACCACGGCCTCCAGATCGGGATCGACCCGGGGCGCCTGGCGATTGGTGCCCGGCAAGTGAATATCGGCCAGATTGACGTTGGGCATGTGAATGGTCGGCAGGGATGGCATGGCGGGAAGCGAGGCCATGAAGCCCGTTCGCGCCGCCGGCTCCGGTTCGCGAACCGTGGAACAGGCGGCACAGGACAGTGCGGCCGTGATGACCCCCAGAACAAGCATGCGCATGGAATATCCCCCCAGGACAATGCGGCACCGGCATCCGCCGCGCCCGATCCAGCACCAAACTGAAACACTTTGTTCATAATTCGCAAAATCGGGGCCAAAACAATGTGATACCCCTTGGGGCCCCGTTGGCCTGCCGGGGGTGCCCCAACGCCCAGCAAAAAGGCCGCCCGGGATAACCGGACGGCCTGATTGATCATTCGATGATGGTATCGCTTACGAGGAGTAGAACTCGATCACGAGATTGGGTTCCATCTGGACCGGATACGGCACTTCAGCGAATTCCGGGACCCGTACGAAGGTCACCTTCATCGCCTTGGTGTCGAGATCGATATAGTCTGGAATATCGCGTTCCGCGCTTTCCAGGGCTTCGAGCACCAGCGCCATCGAACGCGAACGTTCACGCACTTCAACCACATCACCAACCTTGCAACGGTAAGACGCAATATTGACGCGCTTGCCATTGACCAGGACATGGCCGTGATTGACGAACTGGCGGGCCGCAAACACGGTCGGGACGAATTTGGCGCGATAGACCAGCGCATCGAGGCGCGATTCCAGCAGACCGATCAGGTTCTCGGCAGCATTGCCCTTGCGACGCGAAGCTTCGTCAAAGGTGCGGCGGAACTGCTTTTCGGTGATATTGCCGTAATAGCCTTTCAGCTTCTGCTTGGCGCGCAGCTGAAGGCCGAATTCGGAGACCTTGCTCTTGCGACGCTGACCATGCTGGCCAGGACCGTAAGAACGTGAATTGACAGGAGATTTAGGACGACCCCAAAGGTTTTCACCCATACGGCGGTCAATTTTATACTTCTGATTATGACGTTTTGACATGTTCTCTCTATCGATGCGGCCCGGTGCACCTCCCTCAAGGTCCACGATTAAAACGGCGGTCCACGCATCGTCCCGTTGGGGTTGATCCACACAGAGCAAGGCTCCGGCGAGGGAAAAGGGGTTCTAGCGGTGTGGGGGTGAATGTCAATGGCTGTAGGCGGCGGGGGGCTTGGCCACTCACCACCCCCTCCCGACAAAGCCACTTTCCCCGACGCCGCAAATGCGGCACACAGCTGAATAGCGCCTGGGGAGACGGCCTTTGCTATTCAATTCGATCGAGTTTCTGTTCCTGTTCCTGCCCGTCACGCTGGTGATCTATTACACCGCGCGGCGCTTTGGCGGACACCAGGCAGCGCTGGCGCTGCTGACGCTGGCCTCGCTGGTCTTCTATGGCTGGTGGAATGCCAGCTATCTGGCGCTGCTGCTCAGTTCGATCATCGTCAATCACGGCTTCGGCATGGCGATCCGGCATCGTGGCTCCCAGCCCTGGCTGGCGATCGGCATTGTCTTCAACCTGGCCCTGATCGGCGTCTATAAATACGCCGACTTCTTCGTCGCCAATACCAATGCCGTCACCGGGCTCGATCTGCCGCTGGCGCATCTGGCGCTGCCGCTGGCGATTTCCTTCTTCACCTTCCAGCAGATCAGCTATCTGGTCGATGTCGCGCGCAATCATGCCAGCCCCGGCAGTGTGGTGAAGCACGCGCTCTTCGTCTCCTTCTTCCCGCAATTGATCGCCGGTCCGATCATTCGCCACCGCGAGATTGCCGACCAGTTCGACGACGCCGGGCGCAAGGACAAGCTGTCCGACAATCTCGGCATCGGCTTCACGATTTTCGCACTCGGCCTGGCCAAGAAAGTCCTGCTCGCCGACAATCTCGAGCCCTTCGCCTCGAGCGGTTTCGATATGGCCGCTCATGGCGGCGAGGTTGGCGCGCTGGCGGCCTGGACCTCGGCCCTGTGCTATGCCTTCCAGATCTTCTTCGACTTCTCCGGCTATTCCGACATGGCGCTCGGTCTGGCGCGGATGTTCGGCTTTCACATCCCGGCCAATTTCAACGCGCCCTATCGCGCCACATCCATCGTCGATTTCTGGCGCCGCTGGCACATCACCCTGTCGCGTTTCCTGCGCGACTATCTCTACATCCCGCTTGGCGGCAACCGGAAGGGCGAGACCCGGCGCTGGGTCAATCTCTTCATTGTCATGTTGCTCGGCGGGCTCTGGCACGGCGCCGCCTGGACCTTCGTCGTCTGGGGCGGACTGCATGGGCTGGGCCTGGCCTGGTGCCACTGGATCGACAGCAAATTCCCGAACGGGCTGTTCCCGAAACCGTTGAAATTCCTCGCGCCCCTGCTCACTTTCGCCTTTGTGACCTTCGCCTGGGTTTTCTTCCGCGCCGAGAGTTTTGCCGCCGCCAGCGAGATGCTGGCCGGCATGGCCGGGCTGAACGGGCTGGGCGAAAATGTCGGCGACGAGCCCTTCATTGCCATCATTGTCAGCCTGGCGATCATCTGGGCCCTGCCGGACACGATCTCGGTGGTCTCGCGCTATCTCGACCCGCGCACGCTGGCGGGCCAGGAGAATAATCTGCAAAAGGGCTGGCGCTGGTCAGCCAGCACGACGAGCGCAATCCTGATCGCCAGCCTCTTCTTCATCGCTATCATCAATTCATGGACCGTCGCGGAGTTCATCTATTACCGCTTCTGACGCCCCCAATGCCGGTGCCGCCAGGCGCCTGGTCCGCTATGCGCGGCTGTTCGCAGTCACGCTGATCGTCTGGCTTGTCGGCTTTGGCGGTTTCACCCTGGTGGTGGATCCCTATGAGATCGCGCCATGGATTTCGATCGAGGGCGTCAATGCGCGGCGCACCCGCGCGCATGAGGACGGCTATCGGGTCCATGTCGGCCATCGCCTGCTGACCAGCGATGCCGGCACGATCACGCTGGGCAGTTCACGCGTGATGGACGGTTTCCCGCGTGAGCTGCCCGATTGGCCCGGCGGCTATGAGAATCTCGCCATGGCCGGCACTTCGGCGTTTGAACTGGCGCGTGCCAGCGCCCTCGCCGCGCGCAATGACGCCCTCAATTGCGTCGTGATCGGCGTCGATCTGCGCGAATTTTCGACTGACACCAATACCCAGGCGACCTATTGGATCACGCCGATGGCCGGCGGATCACGGCTGGCGGCGCTGGCCAAGATGGCCTTGTCGACCAGCGCCTTTGCCCGCGCCCTCCAGACCGTCGACGACAATATCTCCGGCGGCTCGGATACGCGTTGGGAACAGGCTTATGACGAGGCCGGCCTGCCGGACCGTTTCGAGGAGGAACTGGCCAAGCGCTATCGCTATTACGCCTCCTATGAATACGATCCGGAGCGCGTCGCCTTCCTGTTCCGCGGTATTGATGCCCTGCTCGCCTCGGGCAAGCAGGTCGTCGTCTTCATCCATCCCGTCCATGCCTGGTATGAGGAAGCGCGCCAGCGCGCCGGCGCCGGACCGGCCGAGATTGCGCTGCGGCGCGATATTGCCGCCCAGCTGGCAGCGCGCGGGCAAATGGCCGCGGCCGATCAGGCCTGTTTCGACGGGCCGGCCCTGCAAGCGTGGGATTTTGGTGGTTTCTCGGCGCCAGCGCAAACCGCCCCGCCCGCCGCCGATGGCTCGGCTCCGAGCCCCTGGTATTACGTGCCCTCGCATTACCGCCCCGCCCTGGGTCAGGCGATTCTGGATCGTCTCGCCGGACAGGATGGCACCTTGCCTGTGGATGGAAATTTCGGGCGCCCGCTCTCGCCGGAGACCCTGGAGGCCAATCTCGCCGCCCTGCGAGCCGGTCGCGAGCACTGGCTGCAATCACAGACGCCCTGGCAATTACACGCCGCTCAGGCCTTTGACGGCTTCGATGCCAATCCGCCCCCTCCCGAGGCCGGGCCACGCGCCTTCCTGACACGCGGCGATCAGGTCGAGCTGGAGCGCGATGTGCGACGGATCGAGGAGCGGCACAGCGCGGAGCGCTAGCGGTTCAGTCGTCCCGCACGGTTCGCGCCTTGCCGCGCCCCATCGCCAGCGCCTTCACGCAACCGCGAAATGTCCGCACTTCCTGGGTCGTCCAGCGGCCACGAACAAATGCGGCGCGCAGGTTTTGCACCATGAGCGGCGTCTTGTCGGGCGGGTAGAAGAAGCCGGACTTTTCCAGCTCGGCTTCGAAATGCTCGAACATGCCCTCAAGGTCGAATCGCGAGGCGACATCGGAGACCGGATCGAACACGGCCGGCGCGCCCTCCTCCGCCATCCACTCATAAGCAAGAATACCGACGGCTTGCCCCAGGTTAAGCGACGAGAAACTGCGGTCTACCGGCAGGGTAATAATAGCGTCAGCCAGGGCGACCGCATCATTGAGCAAACCACCCTTTTCGCCGCCAAACAGGATGCCGACCGTCTCGCCGGCGTTGATTGCGGCGCGGGCATCGGCCATGCCCTCGCGCGCCGTCATCACCGGCTTCTCCATGCCGCGCGGCCGCGCCGTGGTGGCGTAAAGCCTTGTGAAACCACCAACACCCGCCGTCAAATCGTCGACCAGCCGCGCCTTGTCCAGCACCGGCGAACCGACCGCCATCGAGACCGCCTTGGGATTGGGCCATTCATCGCGCGGCGCTACCAGCACCAGGTCAGACAAACCAAAATTGCCCATAACCCGCGCCGCCGCACCAATATTCTCGCCCAGCTGAGGATGAACAAGGATGAAGGACGGGGTGGCGATTGGTCGGGTCATGGATCGGGGCCTTCACCTTGCGGCGCGCCAATGCTAGAGAGCGCGCAAATCAGAGTACAGCGCCATACCTAGCGCCTTACACACCCGTCCGAAAAGAAAGCACAACACCATGGCGAAGATCAAAGTCGATACCCCGGTCGTCGAACTCGATGGCGATGAGATGACCCGCATCATCTGGCAGCTGATCAAGGACAAGCTGATCCTGCCCTATCTCGACATTGATCTGAAATATTACGACCTTTCGATCCAGAAGCGCGACGAGACTGACGACCAGATCACCGTCGACTCGGCCGAGGCGATCAAGAAATACGGCGTCGGCATCAAATGCGCCACGATCACGCCGGACGAAGCCCGGGTCGAGGAGTTCAGCCTCAAGAAAATGTGGCGCTCGCCGAATGGCACGATCCGCAATATTCTTGGCGGCGTCGTCTTCCGCGAGCCGATCGTCATCTCCAATGTGCCACGCCTGGTGCCCGGTTGGCAGCGTCCGATCGTGATCGGCCGTCACGCTTTCGGCGACCAGTACAAGGCGACCGACTTCCTGGTTCCCTCCGCCGGCAAGCTGACCATGACCTTCCAGCCATCGGATGGTTCCGAGCCGATCCAGCGCGAAGTGTTCGATTTCCCGAGCGCTGGCGTCGCCATGGGCATGTATAATCTGGACGATTCAATCCGCGACTTCGCCCGCGCCAGCCTGAATTACGGCCTGCAGCGCGGCTGGCCGGTCTATCTGTCCACCAAGAACACGATCCTGAAAGCCTATGATGGCCGCTTCAAGGACCTGTTCCAGGAAGTCTATGATGCCGAGTTCAAGGACGCCTTTGCTGCCAAGGGGATTTCCTACGAGCACCGCCTGATCGACGACATGGTCGCCGCGGCCATGAAATGGTCCGGCGGCTTCGTCTGGGCGTGCAAAAATTATGATGGCGATGTCCAGTCCGACACCGTCGCCCAGGGCTTCGGCTCGCTGGGCCTGATGACCTCCGTGCTCATGTCGCCCGATGGTTCTGTCGTGGAGGCCGAGGCCGCTCACGGTACCGTCACGCGTCACTATCGCCAGCATCAGCGCGGCGAGCAGACCTCGACCAATCCGATCGCCTCGATCTTCGCCTGGACCCAGGGCCTGTCGCATCGCGGCCGGATGGATGGCAATGAGGCGCTGATGGAGTTCGCGGCCAAGCTTGAATCCACCATCATCAAGACGGTTGAAGCCGGCTTCATGACCAAGGATCTCGCCCTTTTGGTCGGTGATCACCAGGGCTGGCTGTCGACCGAAGGCTTCCTTGACAAGGTCGATGAGCGCTTCAAGGCGGCAATGGCCTGACTTAACTAGAAAATATCAATTCCTGGACGGGCGTCGACACCTTGGTGGCGGCGCCCGTTTTGCATTGTCAAAAGCCTTGGCATCGGGCAAAAATCGATGCGCTATCAACAGTCAGGTGCCAAGTTTGACCGTATCATACGAGTTTTCACCCCAGGACCAGCTCTGCGTCTGGAGCATGAGCGGACGGCTGACCGTCGACGCGATGATCGCCGGCGTCCGGGCCGCCCGTGCAGATCCACGATGGTCGAATGACTATGATTTTCTGACCGTAATGACCGATGCCAGCCTGGGCGATGTTTCCGCCCGGGACACGGCCGAGCTGGTCCATCACCTCGCCGAACTCGACACGCCGCGCACAGACGGCAAGGGCAAGCGCGCTGCGGTCGTGTGTAGCGATGAAATGGCGGCCGGCCTGCTGACCTATTACGAGCTTCACTCCCGGACCGAGCGGATGACCGACGAGCGCTATTTTCGATCCGAGGCCGATGCCCGGGCCTGGTTGGCCCAGCGCGACGCTTGAATCCCTTCAGCCACCAGCATATCCGGGCGACAGGCTTGCGCCCTCACCGGACTCGCTCATAAATAGCGGTGGAGTCGAGTTCGTTTGGGGACGGCATGCACACGACAACGGTGATCGAACACGAGAGCAATTTGTGTGTCTGGCGCGTCAATGGCCGCGCCGACCTGGAAGCCCTTCAGGCGTCGTATCTGGAACGTTTCGACCTGCCCGGCTGGTGGCCCGAAATCCGCAATCTGAGCATCATGACGGATACCCGGCTGGACTTGCTGAGCCCCGGCGAAGCGGAAAAACTGATGCGTTTCATGGCCATTGCGGCCGCCAAGAATGGCGTCGGCGACGGCTTCTTCGCCGCCGTCGTCTGTGCAGACCCCGACAGCAGAGCTCTGCTCAGCTATTGGGATCGCCGCGCCCCGGCCGGCATGTCAGGGGAAAACCGGACCTTCGCCGACGAGAAGACCGCCCGCGCCTGGCTCGCCAGTCAGGTCTGACGCTTCAGCGTCACGAAAACTTCCGCCTCGATCACCCAGTGCACACCATCGAAACGCCATTTGGCGAAATAGCGACCGGTATAGCGGATTGAAAACCCCTCGCTCGACCAGGCCCCGCGCCAGCGCCCGGTCTCGGCGGCCAGCTCGCCATCCTCACCGATCTCGATACGCGCCGGCGAGCGGACATAAGCGACATCGGGCATATTGGTGAAGATCGACTGCCAGGCGTCCAGCTGGGCCTCGCGCCCCTCAATCAACACCGCATCATCACCGGGCACCAGCGTCGCCGCTTCGGCCAGGATCGCGGCGATCGCCGTCATGTTGCGCTCTGCCAGGGCTGTGTTGAAATCACTCCGCGCCGCAGCGACAGCGCGCGCCGCAGCCTTGTCGCCCAGCATTTGCACATCATTGCCAGGCGCGGTTCGCGACGGCCTGGCCATCAGGACACCAGGGCGGCGCGGATCGCGTCCAGTCCGGCCTGCGCCTTGTCGCCATCGGGCCCGCCGGCCTGGGCGAAGTCCGCGCGGCCACCGCCGCCCTTGCCGCCGACAGGCGCTGCACCGGCGCGCACCAGTTCCACCGCCGAGAAGCGCCCGACCAGATCACCGGTGACACCGACGGCCAGCGCCGCCTTGCCCTCATTATTGGAAATGAAGGCGGCGATGCCCGAGCCCATTTGCGCCTTGGCCTCGTCGACCAGCCCGCGCAAATCCTTGCCGCCAACGCCCTCGACGACGCGGCCGATGAATTGGATCCCGGCAATCTCCTCCGGCCCGGCCGGAGCGCCAGCGGCACCACCGCCCATCGCCAATTGCTTCTTGGCCTCGGCCAGCTGTCGTTCAAGCTTCTTGCGCTCATCGATCAGGCTGGCGACACGGGCCGGCAATTCGGCTGGCGGCGTCTTGAGCGCGTCGGCGGCGGCACGGCCAAAGCCGATCTGTTCTTCCATATAGAGCCGGGCGGCCTCGCCGGTCAGGCCTTCAATCCGGCGCACGCCGGAGGCGACTGAACTGTCAGCGACGATCTTGAACAAGGCGATATCGCCGGTGCGGGCCACATGCGTGCCGCCGCACAGCTCGACCGAATAGGGCTTGTCGCCCCCATCCAGCGCCTGCCCCATCGCCAGGACGCGGACGGTGTCGCCATATTTTTCGCCGAACAGGGCCAGCGCTCCGGCCTCGATCGCCGCATCAGGGCTCATTTCGCGTGTCGAGACGGCGAGGTTCTGGCGGATCACCGCATTGACCTGGGCCTCCACAGCGCCCAGCTGGGCGGCGCTGATCGGCTTGTTCTGGCTGAAGTCAAAGCGCAGCCGGTCAGGCCCGACATAGGAGCCCTTCTGCGAGACTTGCGGCCCGAGCACATCGCGCAGCGCCGCGTGCAGGAGGTGGGTGGCGGAGTGATTGGCCCGCACTGTGGTGCGGCGTGCGGCATCGACCTTGAGCACAGCACTGTCGCCGAGCGTGATCTCGCCGCGTTCGAGCACACCGATATGGGCATGCATGTCACCGCCGCGCTTTTGCGTATCGGTGACGCGGAAAATGGCGCCATTCTCAAACTCGACCAGACCACTATCGCCGGCCTGGCCACCGGATTCGCCATAGAATGGCGTCGCATCAAACACGAGCTCGCCAGCCTGGCCGGATCCGAGCGCCTTGGCCTGTTTGGCATCAGCGACGATCGCGACAAGCTTGCCGCGGCCGTCCTCACCGTCATAGCCGAGGAATTTCGACGCGCCGGCCTTGTCGCGGACAGCAAACCAGACCTCGGCAGGCGCGGCCTGGCCGGAAGAGAATTTACTGGCGCGGGCATCGCTGCGCTGCTTGTCCATCGCGGTCTCGAAACCGGCCTCGTCCACCGTCATGCCCTTGGCGCGCAGAGCGTCCTGGGTGAGGTCGAGCGGGAAGCCATAGGTGTCGTAAAGCTTGAAGGCGGTATCGCCCGGCAGCACGGCGCCGCTGGCCAGACCGGCGGTCGCCTCCTCAAGCAGGCCGAGCCCCCGGCCGAGCGTTGTCTGGAAACGCTCTTCCTCCATGCGCAGCGTGTCTTCGAGCATGGGCTGGGCCTGGACCAGCTCCGGATAGGCATCGCCCATTTCGGTTTTCAGCGCCTCGACCAGCTTCCACATCACAGGCTCGGTCGCGCCCAGCAAATGTGCATGGCGCATGGCGCGGCGCATGATACGGCGCAGCACATAGCCGCGGCCCTCATTGGACGGGCTGACGCCATCGGCCATCAGAAAACAGGTCGAGCGCAAATGGTCGGCGATCACCCGGTGGCTCGCCAGGGCGGCCCCCTCAGCCTTGACGCCGAGCACGCTTTCTCCGGCCCGGATCAGATTGGCGAACAGGTCGATCTCGTAATTATTATGCTTGCCCTGCAGGATCGCCGCGATGCGTTCCAGCCCCATGCCGGTATCGATCGAGGGTTTGGGCAGATTGACGCGTTCTTCCGCGGAGAGCTGCTCATACTGCATGAAGACGAGATTCCAGATCTCGATGAAACGGTCACCATCCTCATCAGGCGAGCCGGGAGGCCCGCCGGGAATGTCGGCGCCGTGGTCAAAGAAGATTTCCGAACAGGGGCCGCACGGGCCGGTATCGCCCATCGACCAGAAATTGTCCGAGGTGGAAATCGAGATGATGCGGTCATCGGACAGGCCGGCAATCTTGCGCCATAGGATGCGCGCTTCCTCGTCCTCGGAATAGACCGTGACCAGGAGACGATCCGCCGGCAGACCATATTCCTTCGTCACCAGCTCCCAGGCGTGATGGATCGCCATTTCCTTGAAATAGTCGCCGAAAGAGAAATTCCCCAGCATTTCGAAGAAGGTGTGGTGACGCGCTGTGTAACCAACATTGTCGAGATCATTATGCTTGCCCCCGGCCCGGACGCATTTCTGCGAGGAGGTGGCGCGGCTATAGGGGCGTTTTTCCTTGCCGGTGAAGACATTCTTGAACGGCACCATGCCGGCATTGACGAAGAGCAGGGTCGGATCGTCTTGCGGCACCAGCGGACTGGACGGGACGATCTCATGATCATTACCGCCAAAGTAGTCGAGGAATGTTGCCCGGATATCGCGCAAGCTGGCCATCATATCATCCTGTATCGCATCGTCTTTGCGGCGCCCGGCCGAAGCCGCTGCGTTAGCAGTTTTCAGGAGATATGGAAACGCGGCGCCCTGCGCAAGGCGCCCCCCTTGTTCAGAGTTGACCGCCCCGCCAGCGCCCGGCCGCCCATCAGGGTACGGCCCGATCACCCGCCTCAAACACCTTGAAACCGCTATGGGTCCGCATATCCGCGGCCCACTCCTGTGGACAGCCGAGCGCATGCAGCGCTGCCTCAACGGTCTCCACGATATGGCGCGGTTCCCGCAATCGCGAATGATCACGCGTAAATTCCCACCACAGACGCGTTTCAGCACGGACATGATCGCCCATAACCCAAGCCGACAAAACCGCCGTCTGATCTCCGCGCAGCCGCAGGGCCTCAATATAGGAGTCAGCCAGCATGCTGATATCTTCGACATCAACGGCCGCGAGTGAGACATCGGGCGTAAACAATACGACTTCCCGGTCAGCGAAACGGTAGAAGTCGCGGTCAAGATAGAATCGCGAAAAGGGCTCGAACTCCTCATGCATGATCGTTCCGCTGAACTCGATCAGCCGCAGTTCGCGTTGTTGGTGCCGCATCATCCGGATTGGCATCGAGTGTCCGCCCACAACAAGAGGTCAAGGCCAGCCGCTGGGATAAGCAGCCCCGCCGATAAAAGGTCCACCGATAATTACGACCAAACCTTTGCAAGGTCCAACCTAAATCAGGACAATGCCATCTACCGGCTGAGCAGGTGTGGGAGGCGCGGCAGCGGGGCGCGAGCCCGCCACCAGGCCATGATCCCGGTCAGCCAGCGGCGGCCTCGTCTTCTTCCAGACCTGGGCCGACCAGAAGGACATCGGCGATGAGACCGGCATTGGCGCGGACCTTCGCTTCGATTTCCTTGGCCATGGCCTGGTTGGCAATCATGAATTTACGGGCGTTTTCACGACCCTGACCGATACGTTCGGAATTATAGGAATACCAGGAACCGGACTTCTCGATGATGTCACCCTTGACGCCAAGATCGATCAGCTCGCCCATTTTCGAAATACCTTCGCCATAGAGAATGTCGAATTCAACTTCGCGGAAGGGCGGTGCGACCTTGTTCTTGACGACTTTGACACGGGTCTGGTTGCCGATGACTTCATCACGATCCTTGATCGCACCGATGCGGCGGATATCGAGGCGGACAGACGAGTAGAATTTCAGCGCATTCCCGCCGGTGGTGGTTTCCGGGCTGCCGAACATGACGCCGATCTTCATGCGGATCTGATTGATGAAGATGACCATGCATTTCGACTTCGAAATCGAGCCCGTCAGCTTGCGCAGGGCCTGGCTCATCAAGCGGGCCTGGAGGCCGGGCAGGCTGTCGCCCATCTCGCCTTCGAGCTCGGCGCGCGGGGTCAGGGCGGCAACCGAATCGATCACCAGCACATCAATCGCACCGGAGCGCACCAGCGTATCGGCGATTTCGAGCGCCTGTTCACCGGTATCGGGCTGCGAGACCAGGAGTTCGGCAACATCAACGCCCAGCTTGCCGGCATAGACCGGGTCGAGCGCGTGTTCGGCATCGATGAAGGCGCAGACGCCGCCGAGCTTTTGCCCCTCGGCGATCGTGTGCAGCGCCAGCGTCGTCTTGCCGGAACTCTCGGGACCGTAGATCTCGACGATCCGGCCCTTGGGCAGACCGCCAATGCCGAGCGCGATATCGAGCCCGAGCGAACCGGACGAGATCGATTCGATCTCCATCGCCGGCTTGGCGCCCAGTTTCATGACCGAACCCTTGCCGAAGGCCTTGTCAATCTGGCCCAGCGCGGCCTCGATCGCTTTTTTCTTGTCCATACCTGAATCGTTCACGAGTCGAATCGCGCCCTTGCTCATATCAATATTCCCTTATTTCACGCCCCTCGGTCACGGGCAACCGAGACACAACGTACCAGTTTTGTTCCGGAACACAAGTGGAACATTTATGGTTAACAAAACGGAACGAATGGGCACGCATCTGCATTCGACTTGGCGGATTGACGCCGAATGCCTATCTTTGCCGGGATGACCCTGCGCCATATTCTTCGCCTCATCGCGATCACCTCTGTCCTGGCTGGCTGCAGCGAGGCCACCCGCCCCGTTGCGGCGGAATCCGTGGAGGCCCTGCAAGCGCGGGGCAGTCTTGTGGTTCTGACCCTGGAGGGTCCGACCAGCTATCTTGTCGGCGATGACGGTCCCGGCGGCTATGAGGTTGATCTCGTGCGGGCCTTCGCGGCGCATCTCGGGGTCGAGGCGCAATTCGAGACGCGGCCCTCGATCGCTGCGCTCACGGCGGCGCTCGCGAATGGCGAGGGCGATATCGCTGCGGCAGGATTGACCGTCACGGCCGGGCGTGAAGCGCGGATGTTGTTCGGCCCGGCCTACAAGACAGTCACCGAACAGCGGCTCTGCCATAATGGCGCGCCGGCGCCGCGCCCCAGCGGCGCCCCCCCCCTGGCCCCCGCTGGGCGGCCGGGGTCG
>NZ_JBLWTL010000040.1:0-10097 GCF_048270095.1 Maricaulis sp.
CCCTGGGGGGTTCGGCGTGTCAAGGAGGATGCCCGCGAGGCGGCGCCGAAGGGGGCCTTGACCCGCTAAACCCCGCAGGCCCCGGTGCTGGCAAGCCGTTTATGGTAGAATGTGCGCCTAGGCGCAGATGTGTGAATTGAAACGGGGAAGTGGGGAATAACTGTGTCGGCCCCGGTTTATTCTGACAGCCCCCGAGTGCTCGGGGAATCATGTGGCGCCGCCCGGCGCCGAACTCGATCAGATTGCCGCGCCGTCCGCCCGCCAGCGAGTCCTCCGGGTGTAAAATTCGCTGAAACACTTTTCCATTTCGTCCCTGGCGTATAGCGTGGCCCCGGTCACGCCTGCTCTCCGGCTGTCCCGCTATCAAGCGGGGCGGTCACAGGGTTGAGTGTTCTTGCTCACCTCGACAGGTCTGACACGGAACTTCGCCGTGCCCGGCGGCGCGGCCAGAGCAAAGGACGCTGATATGACACGATGCGTGCAATCGGGACTTCCACTCACCCTTCTCGCCACACTTCTGGTGGCTTGCGGTGGCGACACCACGCCTCCAGGCGCCACTGCCAGCGGCGATGATGATGGTGAGCCAATGGTGGTGATGGAACAGAATAATGGCGGCATGCATGCGCAGGCCGGCGCCAATCTGGACCTGCCCGCGGGCTTCCCCGAGGATGTGGCGCATTATCCCGGCCTCAATATCTATGGCGCCAGCGCGATCCCGAATATGGGCTACACGCTCGCCGCCCTGGCTCAAGGCTCGCCGGCAGAGGTCGCCGCCTTCTATTCACGCGAGATGGCGGAGCTGGGCTGGACCGAAGCCGCCAACGCACCGAACGGGCCGGGCCAGATGTTGCGCTTCGAGAAAGGTGCACGCTCGATCTCGCTCAACCTGATACCCAATGGCGATGATACGACGCTGTCGATCACGGCCTTGAACTAGGGGCCCGCCATGCCGCGCCGCCCGACCCGCTTCCTGACCCGGTTCGGACTGGGCCTGCCCTTTGTCCTTGCCGTGATGGCACTGGCCTTTGGTGCAGGGACTTATCTGGGTGGCCACTTCCTCGTCCCGCCCGGCCAGGGACTTGCCGCACCGGCGGAGGCGATGGGATATGGCTTGCTTGCGGCGCTGATCGCCCTCGTGATCGCGACCTTCGCTGCCATGAAAATGCCGGTAAAGGCGCTCGGCTTGCTGGCCATGGCGGGACTGCTCGTCTGCCTCGCGCTCGCCACCAGCCTGACCCTTGCCATGCGCAAGGCCGAGACCGAGCGCGAGGCGCAGATCCGCAATCTTCAAACGCCCCGGACGAGCACCCAGGCCATGGAGCCGGCATGCGCCAGCCCCGGGAGCGACACTCCAAACGATGAGACCTCGCCATGCTCCGACGATTGATTGGCCTGTTTATATGGAGCCTCGCGGCGGCGCTGCCGGGCACGGCGCACGCCGATGCGTGCACGCCCACCGCCACGCACTACGCCGCGACAGTCAGTGGCGAAGTGGCCGGCCAGCATCAATACAGCGCTGATCTGGGACATGACTGGACGCTCCATCTGGCGCCGGCACCGCATGGCTGGGACATCCAGGTGCTCGACGCGACCGGCTATAATCTCGCCCTCGCCACCCTGCCCGTTCATGGCGGTACCAATCCGCGAATGCTCTATGGCTGGCATTTTCGCAATGCGGCCAATACCGGTCCCAATCAGGGCGATGTCAACGCGCCGCAAACCATGCGCCGCTTCATGCTCAACGACCCGCGCGGCGCCTTCCGGGGCATCGGCCTCGGCTGGCTCAATATGCGCGATTATGGCCTGGCCGGTCTGGAGCCGGGCGAACGGGCACGCATGGTCTATCTCAATTTCAATGCCTGCGTGATGATCCCCAAAACGGAAGAAGAGCGCATTCGGGATGAAAACCTGATCAGTCCGGTCTATCTCGACGAAGAGCTGGAACTGATCCGGACCTGCGGGCTCGATCTCGCCTGGCGCCCCGAGGCCTGGGTGATGCCGCGCCTGCTGGGCGGTGATTTCGATGCTGACGACGCGCACGACTACGCCGTCCCGGTTATCCGCGAAGCCGATGGCCAGCACGGTATCGCCGTCTGCCGCGCCGGGACGTGGACGTCTGTCTTCGGCGCTGACGCGATCCCGCCGGGCAGTGATCTGGCGCCGGGTTATTTCAACCAGGTCGAGGCCTGGAGCGTGGGGTCGCGCGCCGACCTGCCGCAATATTTCGGCGACACAGGCCTGCCGGCCGGTCCCGGCGATGTCATCACGATCGAGCGGATCGAGAAATCCGCCTACAGCCTTTATTGGGATGGCGCAGGCTTTCGCAGCCATCACCATTACACAATGGTCGAACCCTAGGAGCCAGCCATGCGTCTCTTGATCGTCGCCTGTTCACTCATCGCGTTGAGCCTCAGCCCGGTGCTGGCGCAGTCCTATAGCCTCGATGCGCCCGGTGAGGCGCATATCCGCCAGGATATCGAAGTCCACTGGACGGCACCGGAGGCGCGCGGCAGCATCATCGAGATCCGGCCTGCAAGCGGGGAAGGGAGGCGGGTCAGCTACGCCTATCCGAACACCAACCCGAAAATGATCATGGCACCGGAAGCGCCGGGCGAATATCTGCTGGTCTATGTCGCCGAGAATGAAGTGCGCGCCAGCCAGCCGCTGACCGTTTTCACCCCGGACGCCTCACTCTCCGGGCCCGCCTCGGTCGGCGCCGGCGAGACCTTCGAACTCTCCTGGACCGGTCCGGTCAGCCGCAGTGATCTTCTGACCTTTGCGACGCGCGACGGCGATCGCATTCGCGGAGCAAGCTATGCCTATGTCGGTGGCTTGCGCGGCCAGCCGGCCTCATTGCGCGCGCCCGCAGACGCCGGCAGCTACGACCTTGTCTATGTGAGCGGCGAGACCATCCTGGCCCGCACACCGATTGAAGTCAGCGGGATCGAAGCCACGCTGACAGCCCCGGCCGAAGTCTTCCAGGGCGGCACGGTGCGCGTCTTCTGGGAGGGTCCGGAAAACAGCCAGGACCTTATCAGCTTCGCCGCACGCGATGGCGATCACATTGGCACTGCCAGTTATCACTATGTCGGCAATGCGGGCGAGGATGGCGGCGCCAATCTGACCGCGTCGGAAACGCTCGGTGCCTACGACATTGTCTATATCTCCAGCGGCCGGATCATCGGCCGCACGCCGATCAACGTTGTGGAAGCCTCCGTCGCGCTGGACGCCCCCGACGAAGTGACGGCCCACACCCAGTTCGCGGCGCATTGGGACGGTGCAGGCAATTATGGCGACAGGGTCGAAATGCGTGACGGCGCCGGCACGCTCGCGACCTACCGGCACATCGACCCCAATGAGGACTTCGTGACGTTGGGCGCACCCGGCGAGCCCGGCGACTACACGCTGGTCTATCTCACCCGGGCAGGGCGTGAAATGGCGCGCCGGCCGGTCTCCGTCTCGCCGCCACCGGCACAGCCCGGACAATTGCTGGTGGAGCAAAGCCGCGCTGCGCTCGGCCCGGACGATGCGGTCGGCGTGATCCTCGATGCCTCCGGCTCGATGCTGCAGCGGATCGGCGATGAGCGCCGCATCGCCATTGCGCGCGAAAGGCTGACCGGTCTTGTCGGCGACACGATCCCGCCCGGCACCGGCTTTGCCTTGCGCGTCTTCGGTCACCGCGAGCCCGACAGCTGCCGCACCGACCTGGAGATCCCCCTCGGTCCGCTTGATCCGGATTCCGCCAGCGCGATTATCCGCAATGTGAACGCCATGAATCTCGCGCGGACGCCGCTGGGCCACTCAATCGAATTGATGGCCAGCGACCTGGCAGACGTCGCGGGCGAACGCGTCCTCATCGTGCTGACGGATGGCGAGGAAACATGTGACGGCGATGCCGCCGCCGCAATCCAGGCGCTGCGTGACCGCGGATGGGACATCCGGGTGAATATTGTTGGCCTGGCGATTGGCGATGCGGACCTCGAGGCGGTCTTTCAATCCTGGGCGGCGATCGGTGGCGGACGATATTTCGCTGCCGCCGATGAGGCCGAGCTGGCCGGGGCGCTCGCCAGCGCCGTGACCGGGCCGTTCACCGTGCACGAGACCGGGAGCGGCGACACCATGGCGAGTGGCCGTCCGGGCGAATTGCTGACCCTGCAGGCCGGCACCTATCTGATCCGGTGGGGCCAGAACCGTCAGGCGACCGCGGAAATCACCGCCGGCGACACCACCCGCCTCACGCTGGAGTAGAGTCTGCCCCAACGCAAAAGCGCGCAGCCCTGAGAGCTGCGCGCCTGCATTCGATCCGCTTCGTAAAGCGCCCTAGCCGACTTCGGCGGGGATTTCGTCGAGGGTTTTTTCCATTTCCAGGAAGGAAGGCTGCATCTTGCTCGGGATGCCGCCGCGGCCGATCTCGACGGAGATCTGGGCGGCATTGCCGTGCAAGTGGGCGACGAGAACCGACTGGATGATCTTGTAGAAGCCGCTCTCTTCGTCATAGATCGCCGTCATATAGGCGGCGAAGGGGCCGACAAAGCCGTAGGCGATAAACACGCCGAGGAAGGTTCCCACCAGCGCGCCGCCGATATAGCCGCCGAGCACGGCGGGCGGGCTCTCGATCGCGCCCATCGTCTTGATCACGCCGAGCACGGCGGCCACGATGCCCAGCGCCGGCAGGCCATCGGCCATGGTCTGCATGGCATGGGCCGGATCGGCGGCCTCGTGATGGTGCTTCTCGAGCTGTTTTTCCATATGGTCTTCGACCTGGTGCGGGTCTTCCAGGTTCATCGTCATCATGCGCAGCGTGTCGCAGATGAAATCAACAGCGAAATGGTCCTTCATGATCCGCGGATAGCGCGTAAAGATCGCGCTCTCCTTCGGGTTTTCAATATGCGATTCCAGCGCGATGACGCCCTTGGTCTTCATCATCTTCGTCAGCAGGAAGAGCAGGGAAAGCAGGTCGGTATAGTCCGACGCCTTCCATTTGGAGCCGGTAAAAACCTTGCCCAGATCGCCCAGTGTCTTGATGACGGTTTTCGGCTTGTTGCCGATCAGGAAGGCCCCGGTCGCGGCGCCGCCAATCATCATCATCTCATAGGGCAGCGAGTGCAGGATGACGTCGAAATGACCGCCCGAGAGGGTAAACCCTCCGAAGACCATCACGAACACGACCACAATGCCGATAATCTGAAACATTTAAACGTCCACCCGTTCCATATCCGGACATTGATGCCGCCCGATTTGAGAGCACTATGACGCGTTAAGCTTAATGTCCGGTTGAACAGGCGTTATCTTGAGGTTTACGGAACAGTCGCTTGCCAATTCATGCAAAGCTCCTGAAGCTTGCCATCCGATGACCCCGCTCTACGACCCCACCAATCCATCCGGCCCGAGACAGCGCACGGCGGCTTTCCGCCTGCTCTTCATCTGTCTGATGGCGACGGGAATCGGCAATAACATGTTGTTCGCCATCCTGCCGCCGCTGGCGCGGCAATTGGCAGTGCCGGAATACTGGGTCGGGGCGATCTATACGGTCTCGGCGACGCTTTTCATGACGATGACGCCGATCTGGGGCGCGCTGTCGGACCGGCGCGGCCGCAAACCACTGATCATTTTCGGCCTCTGCGCCTTTGCCGGTTCCACCCTGATGTTTGGCGGCGCGGCCTGGGCCGGCGAATCCGGCTGGGTACCGCCGCTCGCCGCGATCTTCGCCATGGCGCTGGCGCGCACCCTGTTCGGCTCGCTCGGCTCGGCCACCAATCCGGCGGCCCAGGCCTATGTCGCCGACCGCACCAGCCCGGAAGAACGCACCGAAGCCCTGGCCGGACTGACCGCGGCCTTCGGGCTTGGCGCCGTGATCGGACCGACGCTCGCTGCCGCTTTCGTCGATATTGTCGGCGTCCCGATCTTCATGGTGATGATCTCAGCCTCGGTCGCTGTCAGCGCCCTGGCGGTGTGGAAATTCCTGCCGGAGCAAACCCCGCCCCGCGCCCAGCAACGCCCGCTCAACCCGTTGCGGCAATTCGGTTTCGCCGCCGATCCCCGGATCGCACCCTTCATGATGTATGGCGCCGTGATCTGGATCACCCAATCGCTCAGCCTGGCGACCCTGTCCTTCTTCATCATGGATGCCCTCGGGCTGGATGAAAGCCAGGGGCTGCAAATGTCAGCCATCGCCCTGGCGGCCGGCGCCGGCGCGCTGATCGTGGCGCAATTGATTGTCATCCCGGCCCTGAAAGCCTCTCCGCGCGTGCTGATGTCGCTGGGCGGACTGATCACCGCGCTCGGCAGCGGCGTGATGCTGATCGCGCCGAATTATGCCGGCATTGTCTTCGCCTATCTGATGACGAGCTTCGCCTTCGGGCTGGCGCGGTCCGGCTTCGTCGGCGGCGCCTCGATCGCCGTCACCCCGGAAGAACAGGGCCGAGCCGCGGGCCTGACAACGGCAACCGCCGGTCTGGGCTTCATCATCGGGCCGGTGGGTGGCTTGATGATGTATCACCAGCTGGGCCATCACAGCCCCTATATCGCAGCGGCTGTGCTGAGCATCGCCGCCCTGGCCCTGGCCTGGTGGCATCCGGGAATTGCCCGCGTGACGGCCCCGGTGACGGTCAAAACCGAGCCTTAGAACAAGGCCCGGTTTCTGTCATCACCGCCGCCTGGCGCCAGGCCAGGCATTAAACCCCTTACCAGCCGTCTGGCAAATCCAGGCCGACCAGCGGATCGATAATCTCGGCCGGCAGCGGCACGTCCTCGACCCAGACCGGACGTGGCAGATCCTGCACCCACAGGGGCGCATCGCCGAGCGGGTCGATATCCGCGAGCAATTCATCATCGGTCAGGCCGAGATTGAGAGGCAGCGCATCATCGCCCAGCAATGGGAGGCCCTGCGCGTCAGGGCCCTGCACGTTGGGGCCGGCCGGCAAGGTGACGCCTCCGAACAGGCCTGTCGGCCCGTCATCAATGCCGGAGAATTGCGAAATCCGGGCAAGCGCCCCGCCGCCATCAGCGGCGAGGACGGTGAAGGTTTCGACGCGGATATGCCGGTTACCGGCCTCATCCGTCAGCCGGGCCAGATCGCGCAGATCATGGAAATCCGTCCAGGCGTCGTCAAACACGTCCTCAAGCGAGAGCGAGGCCAGACCGGTTTCGGCCCCGACCACGGCACCGACCAGATCCTGCCAGCCCTCGGCCGCGCCCATGACATCAGGGCCGGCCTTGTGCGCCGTATCGATCAGGCCGGGCCTGTGCGAGGCGTCGATCTCGGGCATGATCTGGACAAAATCCGTCCTGATATCCACCCCGAACCCGCTGACATGCGATGGCCAGGATGCCAGCTCGGCCGCTTCGCCGGCCGGCATGGCCCCGACCGGTCCCTGGTCGGGCGCCGAAACGCCATATTCGATAATCGAGATACTCACCAATTCCGTCACACCATCCGGTGATCCGGTGCGATTATCGGTGACAACCTGGTTTCCGGCGCCATTCGTGGTGATCGTGTAGTCGCTGACCACACCACTGAAAATCACCCGGTCGGCGCCGCTGCCGCCATAGAGAACGTCGGAACCGCCGCTGGCATAGAAGACGTCGACGCCGTCACCGCCACGCAGGATATTGTCGGCGCTATTGCCGATCAGCGTGTCATTGCCATTGCCGCCCGTGGCGTTCTCGATCACCGTGCCGCGCGCGATACCGACATTGCCGGTGCCACCCTGCACGCTGGAGAAATGTTCGGCGCGCAAATCCAATGTCTGGTGGGCGTTGGAAAGGCCGTAATCCATCGTATCCGTGCCGCCCGTATCCACGATCGTATAGCTCGTGATCGTCTGGAAGGACGCTGCATCATAGATCGCGTTTCCGGCAGTCGAATTGAAGCCGTAGACCGTGTCGCCACCGCGGATACTGCTCGCGCTGCCATACATGTTCTGCAGGGCGATGATGTCAGCCATCTGCGGCGACACCACGAAGGCATAGGACGCCTCGACATAAGTGTTTTCGACCTGGCTGAAATAGGACATCACGGTCGATTGCCAGGAATCATTGAGATAGGCCGCATCAACCCCGTAATCGGCTGCACCATTATACGGACCGGCATGCCCCAGTCCGAGCGCATGACCGATTTCGTGGATGTAGGTCTGGAAGGAATATGTGTCGAGACCGGTGCCATAATCACTCAGCCAGTCTGTCGAGACATTCACGGTGGATGACTGGATGGTGGACCCGGACAGGACGGAGGTCGAGAACGCACCCTCTTCGTCATCATCAAACACCATCAGCCCGCCGCTGAACACTTCGGTGAAATTAATGCCCGTCAGGTCCGACCAGAGCTGCAACGCCGCTCGCGCCAGGGTTTGCCCGCCCGAGGTCAGGCCGACCAGGTTGACCGTGATCGTGCCGCCCTCGGTGACGCTCCACTGCCGGGCCGTCTGGCCATTGCCGGCCCAATAGCCGGTCTGCAGAAAGTCCGCGATCTGGTCATTGGTGTAGAACTCCAGCGGCGCAGCCGTTTCAACCCCGAGGCTATAATCACCGGTATAGCCATCGTCCCAGGCTGCAGCCTCGATATAGTAGGTCCCGGTCGAATTGACGGTGTAGGTCAGAAGTGCGTTCCGGCCCGGTCCACCATCATCATTGGTGGCGACCAAATCGCCGGACGCGTCATAGAGCCGAACCAGCGGATCGATCAGCGCGTCACCACCCGTGCCATCAAGCGAGATTGCATAGCGTTGCCCGGCCGTCAGCTCGACCCGGATCCAGTCCCGGTCGCCGACAGTCTCCAACTCACCAATATAGGTCCCACCGACCGCGATCTCGACCTGGGTCGACGGATCGGCCGGCACGTCCTCTACCGTTTCGACGACATTGGTCACTGTCACGGCCAGGGACTGGACCGTATTGTTGGATCCGTCATTCGCAACAACGGACAAATCATAGACATTGTCGGCATCGGCATCGCCTGGCGCTTCAAAATCGGGTGCCGACAAAAAGCGGATAATCCCGGTTGTGCTGTCGATCCGGAACAGGCCGGCATCATCGCCACCGAGCGAGAAATTCAGGGTGTCGCCCTCGGCATCGGTCGCCCGTGCCCGGCCAACGGCAATCTGGTTCTCCTCCACCGACACCGCATCCGGAGACGTAAAGACCGGCGCAACATCATTCACGTTTTCAACCGTGATCGAGATATCCTGCGAGGTGGAAAAGACGCCGTTGGAGACATCGACGGTGACATTATAGACATTATCGCCGCCAGCATCGGCCGGGGCCTCGTAATCCGGTGGTGCCAAGAATAACAGGCCGCCCCAGTCACCCGCCATTCTGAACAGCGCGGCATCCGGTCCGGACAGCGTGTAGGTGTGAACTTCCGGGTCACTGTCGGAGACTTGGATCGTGATCGCATCGGTCAGGTTTTCCGGCACGGTAAAATCGGCATCAGAGGTAATGACCGGCCGGGTGTCGGTTACATTCGACACCCAGATTGCCACGTCCTGCTCGGTGGTAAACCGGCCATCGCTGGCGCTGACGACGACATTATAGACATTATCACCATCAGCGGATTCAGGCGTCTCGTAATCGGGCGCCACCTTGAAGGTCACGACACCCGTCGCCGAGTCGATATTGAAGAAGGCCGCATCGGTGCCCGCCAGGGCATAGCTCAGCGTCGCGGCCCCGGAATCGCCATCAGTCGCGGTAACCGTATAGGCTGCGGTCTGGTTTTCAGCGGCGTCCGCGGCGGCGGCCGACGTTATCACCGGTGGATTGTCGTTGACCGGTTCCAGCACGATATGCACCAGCTGATCGTCAAACCATAGCGCTTCGATATTGGTCAGAGTGTCGACGCCATCGGCACCAATGACCGTCGCGGTCAAACCCGAAATCTCGACCGTGTAGTCTGCGTAATTGCCGGAATAGACTGCCGTGTCAGTGCCCTCACCGCCATCAATGACATCGTCGCCGAGCCCGCCCCACAACTGGTCGTTCTCGGAGCCGCCATCAATTGTGTCATCGCCCTCGCCGCCATAGAGCCAGTCCGCCCCGGAACCACCGTCAAGCCAGTCATTGCCGGCATCGCCATGGATTTCGTCGCGCCCGTCATTGCCGTA
>NZ_JBLWTL010000041.1:0-9039 GCF_048270095.1 Maricaulis sp.
GCCGCACTGGCCCGCAGCGTGGTGAGAAACGCGCCACTATCCGCCTCGCCATCCCAGCGCTTGAGCATCACCGCCGTCAGGGCGCCGGCATTGACCAGCATCGCCGAGCCTGGACTGGCCAGCGTTACCAGACCAGCGCCGGCGCGCAGGCCGGTGATCGCCGCCAGCCGCGCCGCGCCGGTCGAGGATGCGCCGCCGGAAAACACCACAAGACGCCCGCGTTGATGCTTGTGGGTGCCCGCGTTCGGCGCCGGCAATGCGCCCTGCCAGAGCGCCGGCTCATTGATACGGCCCAGCGGTGTGACAACCTCGCGCCAGCCCCCGGGGATCCCGATATCGGCCACCACCAGCTCGCCACACAGCGAAGCGGACGGCTCCAGGCAATGCGCCGGCTTGCGGGCGTGAAACGTCACCGTGAGATCGGCGCGCAGAGTTGTCCCGCCGGGGTCGGGCTGATCACCGCCAATCCCGCTGGGCAGATCAATCGCAATCACCGGAATCAAGCGTTCTGAGAGGATCGCGGCCAGCTGCGCCGCGACGCCCTCCAGCGGACGGCTCAGCCCGGCCCCAAACATCGCATCGACCACCAGGCCGGCATCACCCAGCGATGAAGCGGTCATTGCCTCGACCGGACCATCCCAGAGCGCCAGCGCTGCAGCCGCATCGCCCTTCAGACCGCCCGGCTCGCCGAGCAGCGCGATCCGGACCGGCCAGCCAGCCTGGCGCAATATCCGGCCACAAACGAACCCATCGCCGCCATTATTGCCCGGTCCGCACAGGATCAGGGCCGGACGGCGGGCCCACCGTTTCGTGATCGCCCGGGCGACCGCAAGGCCGGCGGCCTCCATCAATACCGGGCCGGGCACACCGACGCTGGCGGCGAAACCATCGCAGGCGCCACAATCGGCGGTCTTGAGCACGTCGAGAGGCATGATCGCTCCATTGTGCAGCACGGCTGCCCGTTCGTGTGGCAATTGTGAGCGCGAATACTAACCCGGATCATTTGCCTCTTGTAACGCACAAGCGCATCACTAGCGTCATCCTCAGGAATTCGGAGTCGGTCATGAAGAAAATCGAAGCCATCATCAAACCGTTCAAGCTTGATGACGTGAAGGAGGCATTGCAAGAGATTGGGGTGCAGGGCCTGACCGTCATTGAGGCCAAGGGATTTGGCCGCCAGAAAGGCCATACCGAACTGTATCGCGGGGCCGAATACGTCGTCGACTTCCTGCCCAAGATCAAGATCGAGCTGGTATTGCCCGCTGACCGGGTCGAAGCCGCGATCGAGGCGATCCAGAACGCCGCCCAGACCGGCCGCATCGGTGACGGCAAGATCTTCGTCAGCCCGGTCGAACATGTCATCCGCATCCGGACCGGGGAAACCGGCCTCGACGCGCTTTAATCCCTCCCCTGTCGCCGCCCAGCAAATTCGGAGCCTGGCCCATGTCCCACGAAATTATCAAGAAACTGCACGATGAAGACATCAAGTATGTCGACCTGCGCTTCACCGATCCGCGCGGCAAGTTGCAGCATGTCACCTTCGACCGCTCAGAAGTGAATGAGGACTTCTTCGAAGACGGCGTGATGTTTGACGGCTCCTCGATCGCCGGCTGGAAGGCAATCAACGAGTCCGACATGGTCCTCAAGCCCGATCCAAGCGGGATGTTCATGGATCCCTTCTACCAGCAGCCGACCATGATCCTGTTGTGCGATGTCCTCGAGCCGGGCACCGGCGAAGCCTATAATCGCGATCCGCGCACCACCGCCAAGAAAGCCGAATCCTTCCTCACCTCGACCGGTATCGGCGACACCGCCTATGTCGGCCCGGAAGCGGAATTCTTTATTTTCGACGATGTCCGCTACACGGCCGGCCAGGCTGAAACGAGCTATTCAATCGATAGCGAGGAAATGTCGCAAAACTCCGGCCGCCATTATGAAGGCGGCAATATGGGTCACCGCCCTGGCCCAAAAGGTGGCTATTTTCCGGTCAATCCGGTCGATACCTGCCAGGACATGCGCACAGAAATGCTCTCCGTCCTCGAAGAGCTCGGCCTGAAGCCGGAAAAACACCACCATGAAGTCGCCCCGGCCCAGCACGAACTCGGCATGAAGTTCGACACGCTGACCACCATGGCCGACCGCATGCAGATGTACAAATACACGGTCAAAATGGTCGCCCATGCCTATGGCAAGACCGCGACCTTCATGCCCAAGCCGATGTGGAACGATAACGGCACCGGCATGCATGTGCATCAGTCAATCTGGAAGAATGGCAATCCGGTCTTCGCCGGCGACCGCTATGCCGACCTTTCGGAGACCTGCCTGCATTATATCGGCGGCATCATCAAACATGCCCGCGCGATCAATGCTTTCGCCAATGCGTCGACGAATAGCTATAAGCGCCTTGTACCCGGTTATGAAGCTCCGGTCCTGCTGGCCTATTCGGCCCGCAACCGCTCGGCCTCGATCCGCATCCCCTGGGTCAGCTCGCCGAAGGCCAAGCGTCTTGAAACCCGCTTCCCCGATCCGGCGGGTAATCCCTATCTCACCTTCGCCTCTCTGCTGATGGCCGGCCTGGACGGGATCGAGAACCGCATCGATCCGGGTGATCCGATGGACAAGGACCTTTACGACCTGCCACCGCAGGAGCTGCAAGGTATCCCGACTGTCTGCCGCTCGCTGCGGGAAGCACTCGAATCTCTCGATGCCGACCGTGACTTTCTCAAGAAGGGCGGCGTCATGGATGACGACCAGATCGACGCCTATATCGATCTGAAGATGGAAGAAGTCCTGCGTCTGGAGATGCATCCGCATCCGGTCGAATTCGACATGTATTACTCCTGCTAGGCGGCAATCTGCCCCCCAGGATTGGCAATACAGCACGGCCGGGAGCAATCCCGGCCGTGTCTGTATGCGTTTAGGTCTCCAGAACGGTCGACGAGTCGTCTTGCATTCGCTACAAATCACGTCGAGTTTGCCGATCCGTTTTCGGCCATGATGATCAGGAGTCGGTATGCGTCGCCGTTTTATGTTTGCCAGCGCCCTTGTATCGCTGACCGTTGCTGCCCCTGCCGCCTTCGCGGATCGCGAAGTGACCACAGAGATCACCGACGCTCTCGCCACCTCGACTGCGGGTGATGGCGGGGTCGCCGACAATATCGTGATCACCAGCTCTGGCCGCGTCACGCGGACGACTGTCGCGACACCAGCCCTGACACTCGACAGCGATAATGACATTACCCAGGCTGGCAACATCACCGTGACCTCGGACGATGATGGCGGCGTTGGCGTTCATATCATCGGCGGCAATACCGGCGACTTCACCAGTAGCGGCCAGATCGTGGTGACCAGCGAAACCGTCCCGACCGACGAAGATAGCGATGGCGATATTGACGGGCCCGGCGCAGTCGGGGGCAACCGCATCGCGGTCCTCGTCGATGGTGCCGCCGTTTTCACCGGCGACATACTCTTCTCTGATACCAGCCAGATGATCGTGCGCGGCAATGATTCTGCCGGCATCCGCATCCTCACCGGCATTGACGGTTCGGTCGATTATAGCGGCCGCCTCACGCTTGCCGGTGATCGCTCAACGGCGATCGATATCCAGGACAATATTTCCGGTGATCTGAATATTGGTGGCGCGATTGCCGCCAATGGCGCTTCGGCAGCCGGTGTCTCGGTGCTCGGCGATATTGGCGGTGCCATGACACTGCGCGGCAATATCGCCACCACGGGTTATCGTTTCCAGTCGCGCCCGACCGAAACCTACCTGGAACAGCTGGAAGCCGACGACCTGTTGCAGGGCGGCAGCGCCGTCGTGCTCAGCGGCAATGTCAGCGGCGGCCTCTATGTCGGCGGACCAACGGCGGACACTACCTCAGAGACGACTTCGGTGCTGACCACGCGCGGCGACGCGCCGACCATGCACATTTTCGCAGGTGCCAGTGATATCGTGCTCGGCGAAGTCGTGATCCCGGCGATTGCCGACGATCCCGACACCGCTGATGTCGATGAGAGCCAGGCGGCCCAGCATCTCGGTTACAGCTTTGTCGTCCGCGGCCAGGTGATGGCGAGCGGCGATCTTGACGGCGTCGACGCAACATCCATCCGCGTCGAGGGCGGCGCAGGAACGACCGCGACCCTGACTGGCGGATTCCTCAATCAGGGCACGATCAGCGCCTTCGCCTATGGCGTACCCGGCGAAGAAGCGGTGGCAACAACGATGAGCGTCGGAGCAGGCGCCATCATTCCCCTCCTCACCAATCTGGGTGAAATGCGCGCGACAGCCGTCGGCACCGGCGCTACCGCTCGCGTCATCATGCTCGATGCCGACGCCTATCTCCCGTCGCTGGTCAATGAAGGCACGATTTTCGCAAACGCCGTTGAGGGCGCCAGCGGCGTGGCCGTCCAGGATCTCTCCGGCAGCCTGACCTCTGTGGTCAATTCCGGCGTCATTTCCGCTCTCTACGGCGCGCCGACCACGGCCGATGCCGTGGCCTACGAAACCGTCGCCCTCGACCTGTCCCACGCGACCACAGCAACCCTGGTGCGCCAATACCGCCGCGATGGCGTCGATGAAGATGTCAGCCTGGCGATCTATGGCGATGTCCTGTTCGGCAGCGGCGATGATGTGCTCCAGGTCGAAGCCGGTCAGGTGACCGGCAATATCAGCTTCGGCGATGGCGCCGACCAGCTCGTCATCACCGGCGGCAGTATTGTTTCCGGCGTACTGGACGATGCCGATAACAATCTGGAGATCAGTGTCGATGATGCCAGCCTGGTCCTCGGGGCCGCGACCGATTTGGGGATCAGCGATGCGCGGCTCGGCGACGGCGCCGTCCTGAGCTTCCAGATTGATCACACGCTCGACATTGCAGCCTTCGTCAATGCATCCGGCACGGTCACGTTTGAAGCGGGCTCACGCATCACATCCACCCTGACCAATCTGATTGGCGAAGGCGCGACCTATGTCGTGCTGACCGCCGACAGCCTGGTGATCGAGGAAGCCCTGGACGTGCTCCAGGACACCACAGCGCCTTATCTCTACGAGGCTGCGCTCAATTTCGATCCGAATGATTCCAATTCGCTCACGCTGACCCTGCAGCGCCGCTCCGCCGAGGAACTTGGCATGAATGCCAATCAGGCCGGCGCCTATGAGGCGACCTATTCGGTCTGGCAAAATGACGCCGAACTCGGTGCGGCCATCGCGTCGCTGACAACAGAACGCGATTTCTTCCAGGCCTATGATCAGCTTCTGCCGGAATATGCAGCCAGCGCGATCCAGTTTGCGCTTGCCACCAATGACAGCGCTGTGGGCGCCCTCTCCAACCGGCTCGATGCCGTGCGCCGCAGCCCCGACGATACCGGTGGACTGTGGGTGCAGGAATTCGGCTATTACGCTGACCGTGCCGGCACATCCTTCGGCCCGGGTTATCGCGGCCATGGTATCGGCCTGGCGGTCGGTTTCGACCAACCCTTCGGTCCCTTCTATGCCGCGGGCGTCAATTTCGTTGGTTCGGCCAGCGAAATTTCTGAAGTCGACGGGTTTGACGATCCCATGTCCGCCGTGTCGGGCCAGATCGGTGCCTATGCGGGCTCCCGCTTCGGTGAAACCACGCTGGATATCTATGGCGCGGTCGGGTTTGACAGTTTCGAGCATAATCGCCGCATCGTGATCGGCAGCTATTCGGCCTCGCCGACAGCCAGCTGGAGCGGTTACCACCTCGCCGCCTCGGCCCGTGTCGGGCGCGATTTCAGCGCCGGGAATTATTATCTCCGGCCCTCGGCATCGATCGATTACCTTGGTCTCTACGAAGGTTCCTACACGGAAACCGGCGGCGGTTCCGGCGTCGACCTGGTCGTTTCTGACCGCGAATCGAGCAGTTTCTCGGCCACAGCCCTGATGACACTCGGCGCGCGCTATGCCGGCAATGACAGCTGGTGGTCACCGCATATCCAGGCTGGTTTCCGCAATGAGTTCAGCGGCGGCGAAACCGAAACAGATGCCCATTTCGTCGATTATGACGAGACCTTCACCCTGCGCTCGCAACAAATCCCCGGAACCGGTTTCATCTTCGGATTCGGCATCGCGGCTGGCTCGGGCTATTCGGTCTTCTCGTTCGATTATGACGCCGATCTGCGCGAAGACTTCATTCGCCACACGGCCCGGCTCGTCATGCGGATGGTGTTCTAGGACTGCGATCCTCCGGCAAGACTCGATTAACCCTGACAGGCCAGACTGCGCGGCATGAAACCTGCCGCCCTCTTCGTTTGCCTGGCCCTTGCCAGCCTGTCTGCCTGCACGACGCCAACCCCGTCTCAGACAGCGGATGTGTGCCTGATCCTCGAGGATAATCGCGCCTGGTGGCGGGCGATCCAGCGTACCGAGCGTCGCTGGGGCGTGCCGCCCGGCGTGCAATTGGCCATCCTCAAGCGGGAATCCAGCTTCAACGCCCATGCCCGGCCAGCGCGCAATCGCCTGTTCGGGATTATCCCCGGGCGCCGCCCGTCCAGCGCTTATGGCTACGCCCAGGCACTCGACGGGACCTGGGACTGGTATCGCGAAGACACCGGCCGCGGCGGCGCCAATCGCAATAATTTCGGCGATGCTGTCGACTTCGTCGGCTGGTACGCGTCCAAGAGCCGGCAATTATCGGGCATCGCTTCCGACAATGCGCGCGACCTCTACCTGTCCTATCATGAGGGCCATGGCGGCTTTAATCGCGGCTCGTATCGCTCCAAGGGCTGGCTGGTGAATGTTGCCGCCGACGTCGCCCGCGACGCGCAGCGCTATCAAACACAGATCAATGGCTGTGAGCGGCGGCTTTCCCACCGTTTTTGGCTGTTTTGAATCTCCCCTAGTGGCGCCGACTCGGGCATGTTGACCCGATGTCATCACCAAGCTCGCAATCCGACCTGTTTTCCGCCTCGCCTGCGCCCATCCCTGATGCGACGCCGCCGGCAGGCTATTCCGCCGCCCAGATCGAGGTCCTCGAGGGCCTGGAAGCCGTGCGCCGACGTCCCGGCATGTATATCGGCGGCACAGACGAGCGCGCCTATCATCATCTGTTCGCTGAAATCCTCGACAATTCGATGGATGAAGCCGTCGCCGGCTGGGCCGACCGGATCGAGGTCTCGCTCGATGAGGACGGCTATATCACCGTCACCGATAATGGCCGCGGCATCCCGGTCGACCCGCACCCGAAATTCCCCGACAAGTCGGCGCTGGAAGTCGTGCTGACCATCCTGCATGCCGGCGGCAAATTCTCCGACAAGGCGTACAAGACCTCTGGCGGACTGCATGGCGTCGGCATCTCCGTCGTCAATGCGCTCTCCTCGGTGCTTGAAGTCGAAGTCGCCCGCGAAAAAGTGCTGTGGTCGCAAAATTATTCGCGCGGCCTGCCGCAGGGCCCGATCGTCCGCGTCGGCGCGACCGCCAATCGCCGTGGCACCCGGATCCGCTTCCTGCCCGATACCGAGATTTTCGGCGAGAAGATGAAAGTCAGCCCGGCGCGCGTCTATGCGATGACGCGCTCGAAGGCCTTCCTGCGCCGCGGCGTCAAGATCTTGTGGCGCTGCCCTCAATCCATGGTCGAGGGCACCGACATCCCGTCCGAGACCGTATTGTGCTTCCCCGGCGGCCTGGCCGATCGCCTCTCGGAGATGACAGGCAAATCCGCTCTGGTCACGACCGAAGCCTTCAGCGGCAAGGTCGAGCGCGCCGATGATGGCGGCGGCGTCGAATGGGCGATGGCCTGGTCGAGCAATGGTTTCGGCGGCGAAGCCGACGGATTTTGCCAGACGTTTTGCAACACCGTGCCAACGCCGCAGGGCGGCACGCATGAACAGGGTTTCCGCGCCGCGATCACCAAGGGTCTGCGCGCCTATGCCGATCACAGCCACGCCAAGAAAGCGGCCCTGATCACACCCGATGACGTGCTCGGCGGTGCCGGGTCGCTGGTCTCGGTCTTTATCGGCGAACCGGAATTCCAGGGCCAGACCAAGGAGCGCCTCGCCTCGCCCGAAGCCGCCAAACTGGTCGAGATGGCCGTGCGCGACCAGTTCGATCACTGGCTGGCGGGCTCTCCGAAAGAAGCCACCAAACTGGTCGAATGGGCGATCGAGCGCGCCGAGGACCGGCTGCGCCGCCGCAAGGAAAAGACCGTCAAGCGCCAGTCTGCCTCGCGCCGCCTGCGCCTGCCCGGCAAGCTCGCCGATTGCTCGCGCGCCGATGCCGATGGCACCGAGCTGTTTCTGGTCGAGGGCGATTCCGCCGGCGGCTCGGCCAAGCAGGCGCGCAATCGCAAGACACAAGCCATCCTGCCGCTGCGCGGCAAAATCATCAATGTCGTCTCCTCGGCCAGCGACAAGGTCGCGGCCAATCAGGAGATCAGCGATCTGCAACTGGCGCTCGGCTGCCAGACAGGCTCCAAATTCAAGCTCGAGGAATTGCGTTATCAGCGCATCGTCATCATGACCGATGCCGATGTCGACGGCGCCCATATTGCCGCCCTGCTGATCACTTTCTTCTTCACCGCCATGCCCGAGCTGATCCATGCCGGCCGCCTCTATCTGGCCCAGCCGCCGCTCTTCCGCCTGACCCAGGGCAGCCACACGCTCTATGCCCGCGATGAGATCCACCGTGACCAACTCCTGCGCGACGAGTTCAAGGGCTCGGCCAAGGTTGATATCGGCCGCTTCAAGGGCCTCGGCGAAATGACCCCGGCACAGCTGAAAACCACCACCATGGATCCCGGCGTGCGCACCCTGGCCCGTGTCACCATCCCCGAGGGCGGTCTGCCGACGGTCGAGGCGCTGGTGGAAACCCTGATGGGCAAGAAGCCGGAACTCCGCTTCGCCTATATCCAGGAACACGCCCCGGAAATCAGCACGCTGGATATCTAGCGGCCGCACCAAAATCTCCACGCGGCGTGCCGCTGGAGGTTTGAGTGGGCCTCCCGGATGGGAGGTGTGTGGGACGCCGGCGAATGCCGTTAAGCGCTATGGTTAGTGAGTGTGACATCCGTGACGTCCCACACG
>NZ_JBLWTL010000042.1:0-7113 GCF_048270095.1 Maricaulis sp.
GGTGGCAAAGCCGAGCGCGAGGCCCGCTGACATTTCAGAGTCGAGCTCGACCTCGTCAGCATATTGCGGATGGGGGCCCTGACCGTGGATGATCACATTACCGCGGGCGATGATGCGATTCAGATCGGGATGATATTCCAGCTCGTCGGCATAGAGCGTGCGGTCGCTCTGGCGCGCGCGGACGTGCCCGGTCGCCAGAAACCCGGCGCCGTCGCCCAGGTCTTCCAGATTGTCGGCTTCCAGATAGACGGGTGCGTCATCGGTCTCCGCAGTCTGGGCCAGGACCGCAGGCGACAGGACGAGCACGCCAGAGCCCATCAATGCAGCCGCGAGGCGGCTAAACTGCGACGCCATGCGTCACTCCTTGTCTGATCCGGTCAGGTTCGAATACCGGGCTTTATGACTAACGGAAGCCGCCGCAGTCGTCCATCGCGTCATCCGTCCTCGGTCGAGGCGATGTAGCTCATGGCGAGAAGGGCGGTCAGCGCCGGTGCTGTCCAGGCGGCCGTGGCAGCGGGAAGGGCGCCGGTCGCACCGAGCGAGCCAAGCACTTCCTGCAGGAAAAACATCAGAAAACCAGCCAGGCCGCCAGCCAGTGCGAAAGCTGCCGCGCCGCCAAGACGGTGCAGTCTCAGGGTCGCTGCCGCCGCGATCAGGGTCGCCGCGAGCAGGGTCAGCGGCAGGGCGAGCAACCGGTGCAGGCGCAGCTCATAGCGCTCGGTTGCGAGGCCCGCCTCATTCGCCGACGCAATCAGGCCGGGAAGGTCCCAGACCGAAACGCCATCCGGTGAACGGGCCCGCTCGAACAGGGCCTGGCGGTTGATCAGGGTTGGAATCGTCACCAGGCCGAGATCGAGGGCCGCGCTGTTCGGCGTCCGCTCGACGGCCTCGGTGACTTCCCAGAACCCGTCTCGCAGGCTGGCGCTGGCGGCATCAATCCGGCGCTCGAGTTGGGGAACGCCTTCGGCATTGACCGAGAAATACATGAAGGCTGGGGTCATCAGGCGCTGGCTGCCTTCATCGAGCGCCAGGGCGGCGATGACCGTGAAGCCGTCCAGATTGGTTTCGCGCAGCCAGACCGGCTCCTCGACATTGGCGCTGCGGCGCACATCCATCAGCGCGTCGCGGCGGTGTTCAAACTCGGCATTGCCGGCCGAGCCCAGCGGGTTCAGCGCCAGCGTTCCCAGCAGCCCGCCGACCAGCGCCAGGCCGATCGGTGCCGACAGAATGCGCCAGGCCGACATGCCGGAGGCGCGCATCACGATCAGCTCGCTGGACCGATTGAGCCGGAAGAGCGAGGTCAACACGCCAAACAGGAAGACGAAGGGCAGGGTGGTCTCGATCAGGGACGGGGTCTTGAGCAGGGTCAGCCAGAGCAGATCGAGCGAGCCGATATCGACCCGGGTGCCGATGGCGCGGGATTGCTCGACAAAATCGACCAGGATAATGACCGTGCTGATCACCAGCAGGGCGAGGCACAGCCCGACCAGGGTCTGCACCATCATATAGCGATTGAGGCGGCTCAGCAGCATGGGCTCAGGCTCCGTCGGCCAGATGGCGGGCCGGGCGCACGCGCGTGGGCCAGTAAATGACCGTCACGGCGCCGAGACAACCCAGCAAGGGCACCAGATACTGGCCGGCATTGACCGCGCCATCGACGACACTGGCCGACTGGACCGCAAATCCGGTCAGTCGCAGGGACAGGCCGAGCCCGACGGCCACCATGACGCGGCGGCCATAACCCATACGCGAATAATCGCCGGCCAGGAAAACGGCGGCGGCGATGAGCACAAAGGCGAGATTATAGAGCGGCGAGGACAGCCGGTAATGCGCTTCCGCCCAGGCGCGCTCCGGACCGCCGCTGCGGGCAATCGTGCTGGCATCGGGCCAGATCAGCTCGTGCAGGAAACGGTCGCTTTCCTTGAAGAACATCGCGTCGATCGGGCCGATAAACTCGCCAAGGTCAAATTCGGTGCGGTCGAAGGTGACATAGCCCAGTTCGCCGGCGGCATCGATCTGCTGCCGGTTGCCGTCGGCCAGTACCATTGAGGACTGGGTTGAGGACCGCACGATGAAACCTTCGCGCGCCGTGATCGTGATCGGCTCATTGGCGACGCGGGTATCGTGGATCAGCACGTCTTGCATATGTCCGTCACGGCCGCGCTCGCGGGCATAGAGCGTCACGCCCGCACCGATCTGGGTGAAGGCGCCCGGCGTGATCAGGCTGGCGGCGGCATCAGAGCGCAGATCGTGCAGGCTGCGGCGCATTTCGCGGTAGGCCAGCGGCTGGACGAAGAGATTGATCGCAAGATTGAAGATCATGACATAGACGGCGAGCCTGATCAGCGGTGACAGGACGGCGAGCCGGCTCATCCCCGAGGCCGAGGCGATCACGAACTCGCTATCGGCCGCGAGCCGGTTCATGCCCGACAGGATGGCGATGAAGATGGCGATTGGCACCAGCAGGGCGGTCAATTGCGGCAGGGCCAGCAGTGTCACCTTGAGAAAGGTGAAGGCGGTTTGCGAATAGCCCGACACCAGATCGACATTCGACAGGCTCTGCGTCAACAGCGCCAGACCGGCCAGGGCCGAGACCGCCGTGATGAACGGCCAGAGCATCTGCCGGAAGAAATAGCGTTGAACCAGAATCATGACCGAATTTTCGCTGCGTGATGCGCCTTCTATCTCACGTCTGGATCGGATACCACTTCCGCAATCCATCTTTTCGGTTCCATCTGCATTTTGGAGCCCCCGCTTTTCGAGAAGGTCAAGCCATGAAGATCGAATTCATCACTGCCGCTTCCGCTACCGGAGCCATCGCCGTTCCAGCCTTTGACAAGGCCTCGCTCTCGGCCGCGGCCCAGTCGGTCGATTCCGCGACTTCGGGCGCGCTCGGCCGCGCTATTGCTGCATCGCGCTTCAAGGGCGGCGCTGGCGAGACACTGGAAATCATCGCACCGGCCGGCATTGATGCGGGGCGCGTCGTGATTTTCGGCCTTGGCGACAAGGCCAAGCTGAATGAGAGCGTGCTGGAGAAAGCCGCTGCCGCCGTGGTCGCCAAGCTTCTGACCGGTGGCGAAACCGCGGTGACGCTGCGCCTCGATGGCGAGACCAATGGCGAGGGCGCGGCCCGCGCTGCCCTTGGTGCCCGCCTGGCTGCCTACCGTTTCGACCAGTACCGCACCAAGCTTTCCGACGACAAGAAACCCTCGCTGACCAAGGTCGCGATCGCCGTTGACGATGTCGATGCGGCCAAGTCGGCCTGGGCCAATTGGGGCGCGGTCGCTGATGGTGTCGATACCGCACGCGAACTGCTCAACCAGCCGCCCAACATCCTCAACCCCGAAACCTATGCCAAGCAGATCCAGGGCATGGCCAAGCTCGGTCTCGAGATTGAAATCCTCGACGAGGCGCAAATGCTCGAACTGGGCATGCACTCCCTGCTCGGTGTCGGCCAGGCGTCGGAATTCGAGAGCCATATCGCAATCATGCGCTGGAATGGCGGCAAGGCGGGCGAAAAGCCGCTGGTCTTCGTCGGCAAGGGCCTGACCTTCGATTCGGGCGGTATCTCCCTGAAGCCGGGCGCCGGCATGGACGAAATGAAGGGCGATATGGGCGGTTCCGCTGCCGTGGTCGGCCTGATGACCGCCCTGTCGGGCCGCAAGGCCAAGGTCAATGCGATCGGTATTGTCGGCCTGGTCGAGAACATGCCCGACGGCAATGCCCAGCGTCCGGGCGATATCGTCACCTCAATGTCCGGCCAGACGATTGAAATCCTCAACACCGATGCCGAAGGCCGTCTCGTCCTCGCCGACGTTCTCTGGTATGCGCAGCAGACCTTCGATCCGAAACTCATGATCGACCTGGCGACCCTGACCGGCGCCGTCCTGATCGCGCTCGGCAATACGCGCGCCGCGATCTTCTCCAATGACGACACGATCGCCGACCGTCTGTTCGCCGCCGGCAATGCGTCTGACGAGCCGGTCTGGCGTCTTCCGCTTGGCCCTGATTACGAGAAGCATATCGAGACCAAGAATGCCGATATGCGCAATGTCGGCGAAGGCCGTCTGGCCGGTTCGATCTCGGCCGCGGAATTCCTCAAGCGCTTCGTCAATGACAAGCCCTGGTGCCATATCGACATTGCCGGCACGGCGATGGGCGGCATGAAGGATGATCCGCGTCAGCCGAGCTGGGGCACAGGCTGGGGCGTGCGCATGCTCGACCGTTTCGTGCGCGACAATTACGAAGGCTAGCCTTCGAAACAGGAGAGGGCGGCTTTCGGGCCGCCCTTTTTGTGGATGCCGGCTGATATCTGGTTCTATCATCTCGAGCGTTCCGGGCCGGAAGAGGTTCTGCCGGAATTGCTCGAAAAGACGCTGGCCAAGGGCTGGCGGGCCTTGGTGCGTTCAGGCGATGGGGACCGTCTGGCTTCGCTCGACCAAAGTCTGTGGACCGGGCGCGAGGCCAGTTTCCTGCCGCACGGCCGCGCCGACCAGGCCGAAGCCGAGCGCCAGCCCGTCCTGCTCGCCAGCGACGAGGCCAATCCCAATCAGGCGCAATGCCTCTTCCTGCTCGACGGCGCAGTGCCGGAGAATGCCGATGCGTTCGAGCGCGTCATCGTGATGTTTGATGGCCAGGATGAGAGTGCCGTCAATGCGGCACGCCGGCTCTGGAAACAATTGTCGACACCGCAGCGAACTGTCTCATACTGGCGGCAATCACCGGAAGGCCGCTGGGAGAAGAAAGCATGACCCGACGCATCCTGTTACCCGTTCTGGCCGCACTGGCCGTTTCGGCCTGCGCCGCGACCGGCAATGGCGAGCCGCCGGTGACAAGCCTGCCCGGCTTTGAACCTGCCGCCGACCCGTGCGGCGCCGAAGCGCGTGGATATCTGATCGGCCAGCCGATCCGTGAAGTTGATCTGGAAAGCCTGGCGCGCATCGTGCGCCCGATCCATCCTGGCCAGCCGGTCACCATGGATCACCGGCCGGACCGTCTCAATATTGACCTCGACGGCGACGGGGCCATCGTCCGTCTCTGGTGTGGCTGACCGCCTGGAGTTGATCTGATGAAGCCTGTCCTTGCCCTGTTCACCGGCCTCGCTGCGGGCGTCCTGCTCACCGGCTGTGCCTTCGATGGCGCGCCTGCGCCCCGGGCCGCCATGCCCGCGCCGCAGCCGCAGGCATCGGTCGTCAGCGAGCCCGCCTCCGACATGCCCTCAATGGGCGCGGTCCAGGATATCGGCACCGCTGCGTTTCAGCGCCCGATCACCGGCTCGTGTGGCATGGAGAATTTCCAGCACCATGTCGGCCAGCCCCGTATCGAGGTCGACAGCCGCACCTTGCCGGCCAATTACCGTGTCGTTGGCCGCTATTCCCGCGTCACGATGGAATACATCCCCGAGCGCCTCACCATCCGCATCGCCGATGATGATACGGTGGAGAGCCTGACCTGCGGCTAGGGGGGGCGCTGCGGGCGATCAGCCCTGCGCAAACCAGATATAGGCGACATAGCTCGCCAGCATGATCGCGCCGATACCGCGGCCAATGGCCGGGCGCGTGACCAGCAAACCTGTCAGGACGAGCGAGGCCACGATCAGTATGGGCAGGTCGAAGCCCAGGAAACGCGACGCCACAGGGATCGGCGTGACCATGGCGGTGACGCCAAGAATGCCCAGGATATTGAAGATATTTGAGCCGACGATATTGCCGATCGCGATTTCCGACTGGCGCCGCAGCGCGGCGATCAGCGAGGTCGCCAATTCCGGCAAAGACGTGCCGACCGCCACGATTGTCAGACCGATGAAGGCTTCGGAAACGCCATAGCCGCGCGCGATGGCGACCGCACCATCGACCAGCATTCTGGCCCCTGCCATCAGGGCAATCAGCCCGGCGAAGACCCAGACTAGCGAGACCAGGTTGGAGGGTGGCGGGGCATCGGTTTCGGCGGTGGGCTCCACCTCGCCCGGCCGCAAATAAGCCCAGGACAGATACATCACCAGGCCTGCAAATAGCACCAGGCCGGACAGGCGCGCGATCTCGCCCGGCGCCAGCACGGGGATCAGCATCAGCGTTGCGGCCATCATGACGCCGGTATCGCGGCGCAGCGTGGCGCCGCTGATACGGATCGGCCAGACCAGCGCAGAGACCCCGACGATCAGCAGGATATTGGCGAGATTCGAGCCGATAATATTGCCGACCGCGATATCGGGAACGCCGCGCAGCGCCGCATCCACCGAGACCAGCAATTCCGGCGTCGAGGTGCCGAACCCCACCACTGTCAAGCCGATCAGCAGGGGCGGAACCGCCATCCGGCGGGCAATCCCGACACTGCCGCGCACTAGCGCTTCACCGCCAAAGAACAGGCCGATCAGCCCGGCCATCACGAAGACATAATCCATTGAATTTCCCCGGTTGGCCCGCAGATGCGGCACACGGTGCCAAAATGTGGATCAGACGATGGGGCTACAAGATGCCGCCGCAAATAACGGCATCGGTCACCGGTTTTGTGCGGTGATGGTGTATTGCAGCACGGTCGCGAAACAGACCCAGATCAGATAGGCGATATTGGCGTAGAGAACCCAGGGCGCGATCGGGTAGATCGTGGCCAGGGCCCAGATCAGCGTGCCCAGCACCAGAGTGATGTCGACGGCCGCCAGCGCATTGCTCCGCAGTCCGAATTGGAGCGGCGTGAAGGCGGCGTTGAAGACCAGATTCAATGCGAAGGGCAGCGCCAGCCAGGCCGAAACCGAACCGGTGAAGGCCAGCCAGAACACAAAGCCAAAGCTGATCGCGATGATCAGGTAGAGCACCGACCAGACGGGGCCGAACAGCCAGGCGGGCGGCGCCCAGGCCGGCTTCTTCAATTGCGCGTACCAGTCCTTGGTTTTCATGTTCTGCCTCACGCGGCCACTTCCCGTTGGAGAGTGTGGGGGCGGAGAGTGTGGGGGCAGTGGGGGCGTGGATCAAGCAAGGGAAGGGCGAGGCCGTCACCAGCTCCGCCCCGGGCTGCGCCCGGCGCACCTCTTCCATCAAGGAAGAGGAGGGCGGTAATCGAGGCGGTGGGTATCATCACCTCCTCTTCGTTGATGGAAGAGGTGGCCGCGAAGCGGTC
>NZ_JBLWTL010000043.1:0-5013 GCF_048270095.1 Maricaulis sp.
GAGCTTCTCGAACGACTGGATGGTGCCGGCATCGCGCAGCTTCAGTGCTTCGTCGGGACCGATGTCCTTGGCCATGGCCAGGTTGGCACCGAGGGCGAGGGTGGCGGCAGTGATCAGCGTAGTCAGTGTTTTCATGGTTCGTTTTCCTGTGTGGGTTTCGACGATTCACAGGTTACGAGTCGCGGCTTACGCCAAGCTGAACGCGGACAAACATTCACCGGCAGCAATAGATGCGGGCGTATTGTCCAATACGCGTACGTCCACCTGTTTCAGGAGGTCTGTCATGAAAGCGCTTCATTGCATCACGCTGAGCCTGGCGCTGCTCGCACAGCCTGCGCTGGCCGAAGATCTACTCAAACCGACTACGCCGGCGCCTTCGCCGGATATCGACGCCGGGCCCGCTACGGAAATGGTCTCCGAGCCAGTCATCCGCGCCACCGGTACCATCGAGGCCATGGATCGCGAGCGGGAGGTGGTAACTATCGCTCATGGCCCGGTCCCGGCGCTGAAGTGGCCGGCTTCGACCATGCAGTTTCAGGTCAGAGAGCAGCAGCTCGAAGGACTTGAAGTGGGCGACGCGGTCCGCATCGGCTTCCAGAGCGAGGGCGACGAGGCGGCGATCGTCTCCATCGACAAGCGCTGACACAGTCTCGATGCCCATGGCAGACGGGATGCAAGGAACCCTTGCTGATGGCGGGCCTCGTATTCATTAGAAGCCGCGTTGCGGCTCGCATCGATGAAACATCAAGAGGATCACGCGCATGTATCACAAGAAACTGACCGCCGCTCTTGCCATCGCCGTTCTCGGAGGCGCCAGCGGCTTTGCTCTGGCGGACAAGCCGGGCGCTGACTGGATCACCCTCGAACAGGCTGTCGAGAAGGCCAAGGCCGCCGGCTACACCACGCTCCATTCGATCGACGCCGATAACAATTCCTGGGAAGGCGAAGGCACCAAGGCCGACGGCAAAACCTGGGAATTCAAGATTGACGGCAAGACCGGCGAAGTCACCCACGACAAGGAAGACTGATCGCCGCGGCCCGCTACGGCGGGCCTTGCAGCAGACATCAGCTACCCTGGCGGCGCCAGTGCCGCCAGGGTTGATCTAAATACCTAATGCAGGTCACCGGCGCAGGCCGACCGGCCGTCAAAGCGCCTCCGGATCGGCTTCCGGCATATCTTCCAATTCTTCGGAAACAACCTCGTCAGGCTCGGTACTCGACGCAGCGGCAGGCTCCGCCGCAATCTCTTCGCCGCGCATTTGCCGTGCCGCATTGCCCAGCGCGGTTGCCTCGTCGGTGCCTTGAGCAATGTCCAGCAGCGCGGCGTTGGCAGCCTCCCAGAACGAACTCATTTGCGGTGCCGAAGGCATTGGGCGACCGAAGGTGACGCCATCCATCGATATCCGCAGGTGCTCATCCGTGACCATGTCCCAGAAAAGCCGCTTGTTCAGCGGCACACCGATGGGCTTGTCGGCGTTCACTGTGCGCAGCCCTTCGCTATCCAACAGATAGCCTTCGATGAATTGCTTGGCAGCCGCGCCGTTCGGGCTTTGCGCGGCGATCATCGCGCCCATGACGCCAACGAAGGGGCGCGCCGGTTGACCGTCGACGGTGGGCAGGGGCGCGACACCGAAATCGACGCCGGCCCGGCGCAGCCCTTCCCATGACCAGGGGCCGGTTATCCACATCGCCTGTTTGCCTGCATGCATCGCCTGCTGTGCGGCATCGCCGGGCATCCCGCCTTGCGGCAGTACGCCGCTGTCGATGAAACGGCGCAACAGGCGGCCACCCGCCAGAGCGCCCGCGTTATCGATGCCGATATCTGCCGTGTCGTAGCTGCCATCGGGCTGACGCTTGAACACGTAGCCGCCGTTGGCTGCCAAGAGTGGCCAGCTGAAGTAGGCATTGGTGTAATCCCAGCCGATGGCTTTGATGCCGCGCTTGCCGAGCTCGCTATCCAGCGTCTCGATTTCTTCGAACGAGGACGGGGGAGCCGTGATCAGTGCCTTGTTGTAGAGCAGCATGATGGCTTCGGCGCCGACCGGATAACCCCAGGTCCGTCCGCCGACGGTGAAGGCATCCCAGCCCACCGAGACCAGTGCTTCGCGCAATGCTTGCGGTGGCTCGACAGGGACGACCAGACCCTTGGCAATAAAATCGCCGAGGCGGTCCTGCGGCCAGAGGATGATGTCCGGCCCGCTACCGTTGCGGGCGGCTTCTTCGAATTTCTTCGCCAGATCGTCGGGATGTTCGACCCGGGCCGCAATGCCGGTCGCCTCGGTGAAGCGGGTCGCGACCTGTTGCAGGCCGCCGTGGCCTTTGTCGGCATTGATCCAGATGAGCAGTTTGCCCGGCTCGGCCGCAGAAACGTTCAAGCAGACGAGCAACGCCGGCAATAGGGCTGTGAGTGATTTCAAACGCATGGCTGGCCCCTGCTTCAGTAACGGTAACGTGAAATATCGGTGAGCATCCGCTCGGCCAGGGCATGCAGATCGTCGGCCTGGCTGGAGGTCTGGTTGGCGGTGCCGGTATTGGTTTCGCTCATCAAGGCGATCTTCTCCACCTGTACAGCGATCAGGTTGCTGGCGGCGCTTTGTTCGCGAATGGCATATGAGATTTCGGAGGCCAGCGCTACGGTCTGGGTCGAAGCGTTGCGGATCGCCTGTACCGCTACGCCGGTTTCCTCCGCACGGCTGGCGCTCTGCTGGACCGTATGCACGGCTTGCTGCATGCGCTTCACCACATCGCTGGCGCCTTGTTCGATGGCCGCGACGATACCGGTAATCTCTGCGGCGGATTCGGCGGTGCGTGCCGCCAGTTTGCGTACTTCATCGGCGACCACGGCGAAACCGCGGCCCTGTTCCCCGGCGCGTGCGGCTTCGATCGCCGCGTTGAGGGCAAGCAGGTTGGTCTGCGCGGCGACATCGCCGATCACCCCGGTAACGGTGGAGATGCGCGTGGTTTCCTGTTGCAGGTTATGCACGCTCTCGGCGGTGCCGTTCACTTCTTCGGCAATCATGCCCAGGTCGTCAATGGTGCTTTGCACCACCGCGACGCCTTCGGCGGCACGGTTGCCCGCCTCGGTCGACAGCTTGGCGGCATCCTCGGCGCGTTCGGCCACATGGTCGATGCTGACGGTCATTTCCTCGACGCCGGCGGCCATCTGCGTCGCCGCGTCGGCCTGGGCGACGGAGCTGCCGGAGAATTCGTTGGCATTGACCCGCAGCACGCCGGCGGCACGGCCCACATCCTCTGCGTTCCTGGCCAGGTCGTTGAAGCTGCGCTGCAGGGCTTCGATCATGGTGTCGAAGGCCTGCACGGTCTGGCCGATCTCATCGTTCGAACGGGACCCGACGCGGCGAGTCAGGTCGAGCGTTTCACCGATGGTCATGACAGTCCGTCGCATCGCCTGCAAGGGCGACATGATCGAGCGGCCCAGGGTAAGGCCGAAGCCCATCATCACCACCAGCGCCGCCAGCACGATGCCCAGCAGAAGCCGGAACGATGTGCGGTAGGCCTCGGCAGAGGCTTGCTGGGTGGCATTAAGGGCGGTGGTGGCATCGGCGGAAAGCTGATCCGCCAGCTGCCCGGTGAGAATGGCGGCATCCTCGATGAATGGGCTTGAGGCCAGTTCCATTGCGGCCTCGGTCTGGTTCTGGCGTGAGCGGGCCAGCGCCGTCTCGCCGACGATGAGGTAGGCCTTGACCGTCTTGCGGAATTCTTCCAGCGCTCGGGTGGCTTCTTCCGAGTCGGCATCGGCAATGGCCCGAGCCAGATCCTCATCGAACTCACGACCCTTGCGTTGCAACTGCTCATCGAGCGTTCGCTTGCGCGCGGAATCGGGGTCGGCGATGTGCCGGAAGATGATGCCGCGCAGTTCCTGATAACGACCGGCAAAGGTCTTCGCATCCACCAGGCGCGGAACCTCATTGCTGGTGATATGCGCGACCGATGCGTCGAGTTTTCGTAGCTGGATCAGCCCCAGCGCGCCGACGGCGAACAGCGATAGCAAAGCAATCGACACCAGCGCGATCAGGCGAAGTTTGATGGTCATGCAAGCCCCTTGAACCTATGTTGCGCGCCGCACAGGGCGACAACGGACACAAGGCTTTCGGCTAGACAGGCGTTCTCTTGAGTCCTGATCGCCGGACGGTAAGCCGCAGCTCGGCGGGGGCTGACCGGTCGGCGCGTGGACGTGCCGACCGGCGCCGGCTCAATCCTTGTCCCGCGCCGGCATCACCTTGCTCATCACCTGCTTGACCGACTGCTTGATGATGCCGGCCTGGTTCGGGTCGCCGTGCAGCAGCGCGGTGGCGAACTTCTTGGCCTGCTCCAGCTTGATGTGCGGCGGCAGCGGCGGCACGTCGGGATCGGTCTTGAATTCGATCAGCACTGGCCGGTCGGCGGCAAACGCCTGATCCCAGGCGGCGGCGACCTGATCTTCGCGGTCGACGTAGATGCCCTTCAGGCCGATGGATTCGGCGAAGCGGTGGTAGGGCACGTTGGGGATGTTCTGCGAGGCCTCGAACTTCGGATCGCCTTCCATCGCGCGCTGCTCCCAGGTCACCTGGTTCAGGTCCTCGTTATTGAACACGCAGCAGATCCATTGCGGGTTCTGCCACTCCTTCCAGTATTTGGCGACGGTGATGAGTTCGGCCATGTTGTTCATCTGCATCGCACCATCGCCCACCATGGCCACGACCGAACGCTCCGGATGGGCGAACTTGGCGGCGATGGCGTAGGGCACGGCGGCGCCCATCGAGGCCAGACCGCCGGATAACGAACCCATCATGCCGCGACGCAGCTTGACGTCGCGCGCATACCAGTTGGCGCAGGAGCCCGAGTCGCTGGTGACGATAGCCGCATCCGGCAGGCGCGGCGACAGCTCGAACGCCACCCGCTGCGGATTGATCGGATCGGCCGCGACCATGGCGCGTTTTTCCAGCGTCTGGTCCCAGTCGGCTCGCCACTGCTCGATGTTTTGCCGCCAGCTACGCTCGGTCTTCTGGTTCA